>NZ_BOPG01000008.1 GCF_016863635.1 Virgisporangium aurantiacum
GCCCCCGCGTCCTCGGCGCCCCCGCGTCCTCGGCGCCCCCGCGTCCTCGGCGCCCCCGCGTCCTCGGCGCCCCCGCGTCCTCGGCGCCCCGGCCCGCGCCCCAGGCAGCAGTCGATCTTGCAGTTGTGCTCGCCTTTTTGTGGTGGTTAGGTCCGCTTTGGGCCGTGCACAACTGCAAGATCAACGGGGCCCGGGGGGTGGGGGGCGTTTCTGGGCTGGGGCGTCATCCTCCGCGGTGGGGCGGACGCGGTCGGCCTCCACCAGCTCGTAGAGGACCGTCTGGGTTTGCTCGACCCGCGGCAGGTCGGCGAGGACCAGTTGGCCGCGTTCGCCGGCGGACTCGACGGTCAGCGTTCCCGAGCCGAGCATCCGCTCCAGCAGGGAGTGCGAGAACGATACGTCGTTGATGCGGGCCAGCGGGATGTCACGACCGCGGCGGGCCAGCACGCCCTCGCGGGTCAGCACCCGTTCGGTGGTGAAGACATAGTGTGTCGTGCGCCACTCCAGGTACGGCCACACGGCCACCCACAGGAGCAGGCCGAGGCCGAGCACGCCGAGCACCAGCGCGCCGCTGCCACCCCAGATCACGAATCCGCCGATCACCGCGGCCAGCACGAGCAGGACCCAGCCGACCGGTGCCACCAGCCGCCGCCAGTGCGGACGCAGGTGCAGCACGACCTCTTCGTCGCTGGTGAGAACACTTTCGGGGAAGCCCACGGCGGCCAGGCTAGCGCCTGCACAGCCGTCACAGTGTCACCACGCGTCACACGGGCCGCGTCAACGCAGGTGAATCACGTCGGCGGCGGCGTACGGGGCTCCGTCGACCACGATGCGGCCGGAGCTGTCGACGTCGGTGGCGGTGCCGGTCACCGAGCGGTTGCCGGGCAGGTCGAGGCGCACCTCGCGGCCCAGCGTGGCGCAGTGCACCAGGTACGTCTCGCGCAGGCCGCTCGCGACCGGATCGCCGCCCGCGTCGCGCCAGCGCGTGTACCCGTCGGCCAGGCGGCGCAGCAGCGCCCGCAGCAGCGGGTCGCGGTCGGCGTTCGCGGCGCCGGCCAGCGTCAGCGAGGTCGCGGCCGGCACGGGTAGCTCGTCGTCGCGCAACGACACGTTCAGGCCCACGCCGGCCACCACGGCGCCGTCGTGCACCTCCACCAGGATCCCGCCGAGCTTGCGGCCGCCGACCAGCACGTCGTTGGGCCACTTGAGCACCGCGTCGACCTCCGCCACGCGCCGTACGGCCTCCACCGCGGCGACGCCGACCAGGAGCGGAAGCCAGCCGCTCACCGCGTCCGGTCGCAGCAGCACCGAGACGGCGATGCCGGCCCGGGGCGGCATGGACCACCCGCGGCCCAGCCGGCCCCGGCCCGCGACCTGGCGCTCCGCCGTGATCACCAGGCCCTCGGCGGCGCCCGCGCGGGCCGCGGCGGCGACGTCCGCGTTGGTCGAGGCCGTCTCGGGGGTCACCCGCAGATCGGTGTAAAGACCATCGGGGACCACGAGAGCACGCCGAAGGGCCGCGGCGTTCAGCGGCGGCCGCCCGAGGTCGGTGTAGGGACCGGTCACGGGGCAATCCTGCCCGACTAACATCCGGGCATGAGCGCTGACGCCGTTCCGGACATCCACACCACCGCGGGAAAGGTCGCCGACCTCGAGCGGAAGCTGGACGAGGCGGTGCACGCCGGTTCGGCGCGAGCGGTCGAGAAGCAGCACGCCCGGGGGAAGAAGACCGCCCGGGAGCGGATCGACATGCTGCTCGACAAGGACTCGTTCGTCGAGGTCGACGCGTTCGCCCGGCACCGGGCCACCGCGTTCGGCATCGATGCGACGCGGCCCTACGGCGACGGCGTGGTCACCGGGTACGGCACCGTCGATGGTCGCCCGGTCTGCGTGTTCTCGCAGGACTTCACGATTTTCGGCGGCAGCCTCGGCGAGGTGTTCGGCGAGAAGATCGTCAAGGTCATGGACCTGGCGATGAAGACCGGATGCCCGGTGATCGGGCTGAACGACTCGGGCGGCGCGCGCATCCAGGAGGGTGTCGTCTCGCTCGGCCTGTACGCGGAGATCTTCTTCCGGAACGTCCGGGCCAGCGGCGTGATCCCGCAGGTGTCGGTCGTGATGGGACCGTGTGCGGGCGGCGCGGTCTACTCCCCCGCGATCACCGACTTCACCGTGATGGTCGACCAGACGTCGCACATGTTCATCACCGGCCCCGACGTGATCAAGACGGTCACCGGCGAGGACGTGACGTTCGAGGACCTCGGCGGCGCCCGCACGCACAACACGAAGAGCGGCAACGCGCACTATCTGGCCTCCGACGAGGAGGACGCGATCGAGTACGTGAAGGCGCTCCTCTCCTACCTGCCGTCGAACAATCTCGACGAACCCCCCGTCTTCGAGTCGCCCTCCGATTTGTCCGTTTCGGAGACGGACCGTGCGCTCGACTCCCTCATCCCCGACTCGGCCAACCAGCCCTACGACATCCACACCGTGATCGAGGCGGTCCTCGACGAGGGCGAGTTCCTGGAGGTCATGCCGCTGTTCGCGGGGAACATCGTGGTCGGGTTCGGCCGGGTCGAGGGCCGGCCGGTGGGCGTCGTCGCCAACCAGCCCATGGTGCTGGCCGGCTGCCTCGACATCGACGCCTCCGAGAAGGCGGCCCGGTTCGTGCGCACCTGCGACGCGTTCAACATCCCGCTGCTCACGTTCGTCGACGTGCCCGGCTTCCTCCCCGGCACCGGCCAGGAGTGGGAGGGCATCATCCGCCGCGGCGCCAAGCTCATCTACGCCTACGGCGAGGCCACGGTGCCCAAGCTGACCGTGATCACCCGCAAGGCGTACGGCGGTGCGTACGACGTCATGGGTTCCAAGCACCTCGGCGCCGACCTGAACTTCGCCTGGCCGACGGCCCAGATCGCGGTGATGGGCGCACAGGGCGCGGTCAACATCCTCTACCGCGCCGAACTCCGCGACGCCGACGATCCGGTGGCCCTGCGGGCGGAGAAGATCCGCGAGTACGAGGACACGCTGGCCAACCCGTACGTGGCCGCCGAGCGCGGCTACGTCGACAGCGTGATCAAACCGTCGGAGACGCGGGCCGAGATCGTGCGTGGGCTGCGGATGCTCCGCACCAAGCGGGAGACGCTGCCGCCGAAGAAGCACGGCAACATCCCACTCTAGAGTGCTCAATAGGTGTCGATCCGTAACTGGACGGGTGGTACGGAACGGCGCACCGGGGCAGAATCAGGATCCGTGACACCGGAGCAGGCGGCGGCAGCCGGTAAGCGCGCGATCCTCAAACTCGGCGGGGCGTTCAGCCACGACCCCCGCACCATGCGACGGGCCCGGCAGCTCGGCCTCACCGGCTGGGCCTTCTACGTGGCCGGTCGAGGTGGTGCCCTGGGCGACGTCCGGGCCGACACCGTGGCCGGGGTGCTCGGGTTCATCGCGCCCGAGGCCGTCCACGACGGGTGGGAGGCCGCCCGCAAGGTGGCCCCGCCGCTGGAGATCGCGGCCCACAACCTCGCGGAGTGCTGCCGCTGGGGGCGCGAGCACCTGACCACGTTCTTCGCCCTGGAACGCATGGTGGAGCTCACCGAGCGGGTGGTCGTCTCGGCCGAGGCGGCCGGCCTGCCGCTCTTCGCCGCCTGGCGGGCGATGCCGGTGCCCGACGACGCCCCCGGCGCCCGGGCGGCGGTGCTGGCGCACCTGCTGCGCGAGCACCGCGGCGCCGCGCACCTGCTGGCGATCCGGGCCAGCAATCTCACGCCGCTGGAGGCGATCATCGCCGGCCCGGAGAAGGAGTCGGGCGCCACCGCGTTCGGCTGGCAGCCGCCGTACCCGGCCGTGGAGCCGCTGATGCGGCGCCGGGCCTGGGCGGAGGCGCTCACCGACCGCATCGCCGGCGAGGCGTACCGGGTGCTCGATCCGCCCGAGCGCCAGGAACTGGTCGAGCTGCTGGAGACCGCGTCGAAGATGCTGCAGGAGACGGAGCCGGTGCCCGTCTAGGGCGACGGGGTGCTCGTGGGGTGCTCGCGCAGGGTGGTGACGTAGTCGACCGGTGCGCCGGCCTTCTCCGCCGCGGCGGCGATCTCGGCCAGGTACCACGCGGTCGGCAGGCCGCCCTCGTAGCCGTTGTAGACGTACACCCACGCGGTGACGTCACCCTCCAGGGTCGCCACCCGCACGTGCAGCTTGCGGTACGTCTCACCGGAGATGCCCTCGACCTCGTCGAGCTGCTTCTCGTCGAGGGGATGGACGTCGTACAGGGCGACGAAGACCCGCTCGCCCTCCGCCTCCACGATCGTGGTGACGGATCCCTCCCACCCGAGCTCGGTATCACCGGCGAAGGTCAGGCGCCACCCTTCCAACCAACCGATACCGGTCATGGGCGAGCGCGGACAGTAGGCCTGCATTCGCCCAGGGTCGAGGTTCGAACCGTACGCAGCGTAAAGACGCACGGCGATGACGATAGCCGGGCGGGGCCATACGGGAGAATACTGCCGCGCGTGTCGGATTCTGACTTGTCCCGCCGTAGCGTTGGGTAGGTAGTCCTCGGAGGGGGTGCAGCGGTGAATCGGGTCGTCATCATCGGCGGGGGGCCGGCCGGCTACGAGGCGGCGCTCGTGGCCGCCCAGTTGGGCGCCGACGTCACGGTCGTCGAGGCGGAAGGTCCAGGTGGGGCATGTGTGCTTCACGACTGCGTGCCGTCGAAGACGTTCATCGCCAGTTCCGACGTGGTCACCGCGTACCGCGACACCGAGCAGTTCGGGGTCCGCTCGGGCGGCCTGGAGGCGGTCACCGTCGACGCGAAGGCGGTACACCGGCGGGTGAAGACGCTCGCGGCGGCGCAGTCGAGCGACATCGGCACCAAGTTGATCAAGGCGGGAGTGAATCTCGTCACCGGACACGCCCGGCTCGGCAAGGACACGCTGGGTCACACCCACCGGGTCGAGGTGTCCCCGCGCGACGGTGACTCACAGTATTCGATTGACGCCGATGCCGTCCTGATCGCGACCGGCGCGACGCCGCGCGTCCTCCCCACCGCCGCGCCCGACGGCGACCGCATCCTCGACTGGCGGCAGGTCTACGACCTCAGCGAGCTTCCCGAGCACCTGATCGTGGTCGGGTCCGGCGTCACCGGAGCCGAGTTCGCGTCCGCCTACCTGGCGATGGGCGTGGCGGTGACGCTCGTGTCGAGCCGCGAGCGGGTCATGCCGCACGAGGATCCCGACGCCGCCCGGGCCATCGAGCGGGTGTTCAGCGAGCGCGGCATGACGATCCTCGGCCGCAGCCGGGCGGCCGCCGCGAAACGAACGGCCGACGGCGTGGTGGTGGAACTGGCCGACGGCCGCACGGTCACCGGCTCGCACGTCCTCATGGCGGTGGGGTCGGTGCCGAACACCGACGGCCTCGGGCTCGCCGAGTACGGCGTCAACGTCGGCGACGGCGGGTTCCTGACGGTCGACCGGGTGTCGCGCACCAACGTCCCCGGCGTCTACGCCGCCGGCGACTGCACCGGCGTGCTGCCGCTGGCCAGCGTCGCCGCCATGCAGGGGCGCATCGCGATGTGGCACGCGCTGGGCGAGGCGGTGGCGCCGCTGAAGCTGAACACCGTTTCGGCCAACGTGTTCACCGACCCCGAACTGGCAAGTGTCGGCGCGACGCAGAAGGACGTCGACAGCGGCAAGGTGCCGGCGCGCACCGTGATGCTGCCGCTCGCCGGCAACGCCCGGGCCAAGATGATGGGCCTGCGCGACGGGTTCGTGAAGCTGTTCTGCCGGCCGGCCACCGGTCAGGTGATCGGCGGCGTGGTGGTGGCGCCGAAGGCGAGCGAGCTCATCCTGCCGATCACGATGGCGGTGGAGAACCGGCTCACGGTCGACGAGTTGGCCCACACGATCACGATCTACCCGAGCGTGTCGGGGTCGATCGCGGAGGCCGCCCGCCAGCTCATGCTGCACGAGATCAGCTAAAGGGGCGTGTAGATCCCCTTCGCGTGGTCGGCCACGGCCGCACCGGTACAGGTCGCCTCGATCGGCAGCGTCTCGATGCACCGGCGCAGCGCCTCGGTGAGCACCGGTCGCGGCACCCGCATCGACACGGTGGCGTGCGGCACCCACGCTCCCGGCGCGTACAACGGCGACATCGCGACGCCCGCGACGGCCAGCCGCCGCCAGACCTCCGCCTGGTGCCCGAGCAGGGAGACGCTGGGCGCCGGCCCGAGCCACAGCACCCGCCCGACGAAGACGCCGGCGAACTGGAACGACAACTTCAGGGGTGGCGCGATGTCGAAGCCTTCCAGCGCGTCGCGCACCACGGCCGGATCGAGCGCGGTCGAACCCACCAGCGACAGGTGCGGACGGTGCTTGCCGTCGAGGAGGCCGCGCATGGTCGGCACGCCGTCGGTCTCCAGCGCGTCCCACAGCACCCGCATGCGCCGCTCGGCGACGTGGTCGAAGTACAACTCCAGGGCGGCGACCACTAGCGCTGACACTCCTCACACCAGTACGAGTTCCGGCCGGCGAGGGTACCGGTCGACACCGGCGTTCCGCAGATGAGGCACGGCTGCCCGGCCCGGCGGTACACGTACACCTCGCCGCCGTGGCGGTCGACGCGCGGCGGCCGGTTCATCGCCTCCGGCGTGTGTGCACTGTGGACGGTGTCGATCCGGCCGTTGACCACGGCCTCGCGCATCAGCGCACCCAGGTCCGTCCACAGTGGACCCCAGGCCGCCGGGGTCAGGGTCCGCGCGGGGGCGGTGGGCCGGATCCCCGCCCGGAAAAGCGTTTCCAGGACGAAGATGAGCCCGCCGCCGGCGACCACGGACTGATCGAGCAGCACGGCCGCGATCGCCTTGCTGCTGCGACGGATCCGTTCGTAGGCCCGGTCGGGGTCGCTGTCGTCGTTCAACGGGTCGGGGCCGAGGCGTCCCTTGAGCAGGTCGACGCCCATCGGGTCGAGCACCTCGCAGGCGGCCGGGCCGCGCAGGTCGAGCCAGCGCCGGTTGCCCACCATCCGCAGCCGCACCTCGCCGACGATCGGCGGCGGCCGGCCCGTGCCGTCGGTGAACTTCCCGTACAACCCGAGGTGGACGTGCACCGCCAGGTCACCGTAGTGGTGCAGCAGGTGCTTGCCGACCGCCGACGTGCCCGTGAGCACCTTCCGGTCGATGGCCGTCGCCCCGTCGGCGAACCGTCCCTGTGGGCTGCTGACCCGCACCCGCCGCCCCACGAACAAATCGCGGTGCCGGGTGGCGAGGCGGTGAATAGTATGTCCCTCTGGCACCCGCCAATGATGCCGTTGCGGTGCCCCGGCCGATGAAGGGAGGTGAGCCGATGTCCACCCGTCCGGTGCCGTGCTCCCTCCCGCCAATGCAGGAAAGCTGACGCGGGAAAGGCGAGCACGCCCACTCCGTTGAGGAGAACGCGTGTCCCGTACCACCTTCCATCCGCTCACCGCGGGCGAAACTTCCCTGTTCACCGGCTTCGGCCCGGCGTCGGCCTCGGGTGTCGGCGAGCGCCGGCGCACCGTCGACGACGAGTTGGCCGCCGGCCTCTACCGGCCCGAATGGCTGTGGGTCGCCGAACGCGGCTCGTCGATCGTGGCCCGCGCCGCGTTCTGGGGGCCAGAGAACGCCGCCCACCCGTGGAGCATGATCCGGTTCGATCCGGGCACCGGGCCCGACCGGGTCGAGGTCGGCGCGGCCCTGATCGGAGCCGCGTACGCCGCGCTGGCGCCGGCTACCGGCCGGCCCGACTACATCCTCCAGATGCCGGCCGCGTGGCGTGACCTGCCGGCGGCCCGCCGGGACGTCGCCGATCGCCGGGCCGCCGCCGAGAAGGCCGGGCTGAACCTGTTCGTGGAGCGGTTGAACGTCCGGTGGATTCCGGAGTTCGGGCTGCCACCCCGTCCGGGACGCCTGCGGTTCACGCCGGCGGCCGACGACCCCGACACCACCCGCGACGTGCTCGGCCGGATCTGTACCGATTCGCTCGACGCGTACGCCCGCCGCGACGTCGAGCGGTACGGGCTGGCCCGCGCCGTCGAGGTGACCATCGAGGAGCTGATGGAGATGCCCGGCGGCACCGGTTGGGACCATTGGCGGCTGGCCCGCACGCCCGACGGGGCCGCTGCCGGGATCGTGCTGGGCACCCGCAACACGCTGGGCGCCACCATCGGCTACCTCGGTGTCGTGCCGGAGCACCGGGGCAACCGGTACAGCGACGACCTGGTGATCGAGGCACTGCACATCTTCACGGCGGCCGGTGAGCCGGAGGTGTTCGACGGCACCGACGTGGGCAACGCCCCGATGGCGGCGTCGTTCGCGCGCTGCAACTACGAGGTGAGCGGCCGCTTCATGGTCTTCTCCTGACGAAAACGCATTCTGGAAGCGGGCCGGCGCGCCGTAGGCTTGGTGCCATGCGCATCAGCCGATCCACGACGACGCCGGTCCGTCACCGGCGTCATCACGGCTGAGCATGTAGCACCTCAGACCATCCGAGACCCCGGGGCGAACCCCGGGGTCTCGTCGTCTGCGCGCCCTGTGGAGGAGCCCCGACCATCCACAGGGAGAACCGACATGATCGACCATCGGCGGCTCGGCCGCGAACTCGACTACTTCCACTCCGACCCGCTCGTCGGCGCGGGCCTGCCGATCTGGCTGCCCGACGGCGCCGCCGTTCGGCGGGCCATCGAGGAGTATCTCCGGGAGCTCGAACGGCGCAACGGCTACCGGCACGTGTACTCGCCGCCGTTGGGACGCCGCGAGATGTTCGAGAAATCCGGGCACCTGGCCCACTACCACGACGACATGTTTCCGCCGATGCCCGACGGCGGTGCCGAACTGTTCCTGCGGCCCAGCCTGTGCCCGCACCACGCGATGGTGTTCGCCAGCCGCGGCCGGTCGTACCGCGACCTGCCGTTGCGGGTGGCCGAGATCGGCCCGATGTACCGGGAGGAGCGCTCGGGCGTCCTCGGTGGACTGTCGCGGGTGCGGGCCGTCTCGTTGAACGACGCCCACATCTTCTGCTCGGAGGAACAGGCGGTCGACGAGGTCAGGCGGGTCTTCCGGCTGATGCACCGGGCCCACGAGGCGGTGCGGATGCGGCCGCTGCGGTACCGGCTGTCGTTGCCGAGCGACGGCAACGAGAAGTACGCGGCGCACGACGGCTGGCTGAAGGCCGCCGACATGTTGCGGCAGGGACTGGGAGACCTCCCGTACGAGGAGGCGCCGGGCGAGGCCGCGTTCTACGGGCCCAAGATCGATGTGCAGATCGCCGACCCGGCCGGTCGCGAGCAGACCCTGTCGACCGTGCAGATCGACTACTTCCAGCCGGAGCGGTTCGGGCTGTCCTACGTGGACAGTGAGCAGCGGGAGCAACGGCCGGTGATCATCCACCGGAGCCTGCTCGGCAGCATGGAGCGGCTGGTCGCGCACCTGCTGGAGATCCACAACGGCTGGCTGCCGGACTGGTGCGCGCCGGTGCAGGTCGTCGTGCTGCCGGTGCACGACCGCCAGGTCGGCGCCGCCCGGGAGTTTGCCGACCGGGCGCTCGCCCGCGGCCTGCGGGCCGAGTGCCGAGCACACGGGTCGCTCGGGCTGCGGGTGCGGCAGGCGGCCGAGCGGCGGGTCCCGCACGTCGCGGTGATCGGTGAACAGGAGGCCGGCGCCGGTGCGGTCGCGATCAGGGGACGCGCCGCGCAGCCCGCCGACGTGGCCCTGGAGATACTGGTCGACTCCTGCGAGGTACCACTCAAGGGGTGATCGAGCGCGGGCGGGCTGTCCGCCTTAGGCTCACGACGTGCTCGTTGTGACGACGGACAGCCTGCCCGGGTACGACGTGCGGGTGGTGCTCGGTGAGGTGCTCGGCGTCACCGCGTCCACCCGGAACCCGTACGCCGCCGGTATCCGCTCGCCCGCCACCGGCGAGCGCGGCGACATGGCCCACGTGCTCGTGCAGACCCGGGCCCGGGCCATCGAGCAGATGATGGTCGCCGCCCGCCGCCGGGGCGCCAACGCGATCCTCGGCATGCGCTTCGACAACCGCGACATCACCAGCATGTGGGTGGAGATCGTCGCGTACGGCACCGCCGTGGTGGCGGTGCCGGTGACACCCGAGGCTCAGCGCCAGTACGACGCGATGCAGGCCGAGAGCAACCGCCTGCCGGAGGAAGAGATCATTTGATCTCGCAGATCACCGCACCCGCGGTGATCACCTCGCCGACCGTGGCCGACAGGCCGGTGACCACGCCGGCCTTGTGCGCGGCGAGCGGCTGCTCCATCTTCATGGCCTCCAGGACCACCACCGGATCGCCCTCGGCCACCTCGTCGCCCTCCGCGACGACCAGCTTGACGATCGTGCCCTGCATCGGGCTGACGAGCGCGTCACCGCCCGCCGCGCCACCGCGGGTGCCGCCCGACGATCTCCGCCCCGCCGGGCGGCGGGTCCCGGCGGCGGCTGTGCCCGTACTCCGTCCGAAGGTGGCGGGAAGGCTCACGCTGAGCCGCTTTCCACCCACCTCGACCACGACGGTGGTGCGTTCTTCCGCCTCGACCTCGGTGGACGCGGCGCCCACGAACGGCTCGATGGTGTTCTCGAACTCGGTCTCGATCCAGCGGGTGTGGATCGTGAAGGGCTCGGCGGTGAACGCCTCGTCGCGGACGATCGCGCGGTGGAACGGCAGCGCGGTGGCCATGCCGTCGACGACCATTTCATCGAGGGCGCGGCGAGCGCGCTCGATGGCCTCGGCGCGGGTCTCGCCCGTGACGATCAGCTTGGCGAGCAGCGAGTCGAAGTTGCCGCCGATGACGCTGCCCGCCTCGATGCCGCTGTCGACGCGCACGCCGGGCCCCTGCGGGAGCCGCAGCGCGGTGACGGTGCCGGGCGCCGGCAGGAAGTTGCGGCCCGGGTCCTCGCCGTTGATGCGGAATTCGATCGAATGTCCGCGGGGGGCGGGGTCGGCGCTGAGGCGGAGCTTTTCATTGGACGCGATGCGGAACTGCTCGCGCACCAGATCGATGCCCGCGGTCTCCTCGGTGACCGGGTGCTCCACCTGCAGCCGCGTGTTGACCTCCAGAAACGAGATGGTGCCGTCGGCGCCGACGAGGTACTCGACCGTGCCGGCGCCGTGGTAGCCGGCCTCCCTGCAGATGGCCTTGGCCGACTCGTGGATCGTGGCGCGCTGCTCGTCGGTGAGGAACGGCGCCGGCGCCTCCTCGACGAGCTTCTGGTGGCGGCGCTGCAGCGAGCAGTCGCGGGTGCCGACGACGATCACGTTGCCGTGCTGGTCGGCGAGCACCTGCGCCTCGACGTGGCGGGGCTTGTCGAGGTAGCGCTCGACGAAGCATTCGCCCCGGCCGAAGGCGGCGACCGCCTCACGGACGGCGCTCTCGAACTGGGCGGGGATCTCCTCGATCGTGCGGGCGACCTTGAGCCCGCGCCCGCCCCCGCCGAACGCCGCCTTGATCGCGACGGGCAGGCCGTGTTCCCGGGCGAACTGCGCGATCTCGTCCGCGTCCTTGACCGGGTCGTTCGTGCCCGGGGTGAGCGGCGCGCCGGCGCGCTTGGCGATGTGCCGGGCGGTCACCTTGTCGCCGAGGTCGCGGATCGCCTGCGGGCTCGGCCCGATCCAGGTGAGGCCCGCGTCGATGACGGCCTGGGCGAAGTCGGCGTTCTCGGAGAGGAAGCCGTAGCCGGGGTGCACCGCGTCGGCGTCGGCCCTCCTGGCGATCTCTACGAGCTTGTCGATGCGGAGGTACGAGTCGGCGGCGGTGTCACCGTCGAGGGCGTACGCCTCGTCGGCGAGCACGGCGTGCGGGGCGTCGCGATCGGAGTCGGCGTAGACGGCGACGCTTTTCAGCCCCGCGTCTCGACACGCCCGCACCACCCGCACCGCGATCTCACCACGGTTGGCCACAAGTACCTTACGCATACGGACGTGCTCCTCCCGGCCACTTCTGGTCGGGAGTCTAGTGACGCCGCCCCGGGAAATCCCTGTGACCTTGAAGCGGTGCTCTTGTGACGTCACTCGTTAGTCAAAATTGAATGGGTAGGGTGATGTCATGTCGGTGACGCGCATGGTGATCCTGGGCCTAGTCCGCTGGCTCGAACCGGTGCACGGCTACCAGGTGCGCCGCGAGCTGGTGAGCTGGAACGTCGAGGACTGGGCCAACATGGCGCCCGGCTCGATCTACCACGGCCTGCGCAAGATGACCGAGGAGGGCCTGCTCGACGAGGTCGGCAGCGAACAGGTCGAGGGCCGGCCGGCCCGCACCATGTACCGCACCACCCGGTTCGGGCAGGAGGAGTTCCACCGCCTGCTGCGGAAGTACTGGTGGGAGCTGCACCAGCCCAACGACCCGTTCCTGGCGGCGATGTCGTTCCTGCCGGCGTTGCCCCGGCGGGAGGCCCTGCTGGCGATCCGCAACCGGATGGCCGTGCTGCGCGGCTACGCCGACCAGTCCCAGCTGGCGATGCGGGAGATGACGCCCGAGAAACCGGTGCACGTGAGCTGGCTGATGGAGTTGTCGGCGGTGCGGATCGAGGCGGAGATCGCCTGGTGCGAGCGGGTGCTGGCCCGGATCGAGGCGGGCGAGGGCCAGCACGAGGGCGACCCGGGTGAGCCCCTGGAGGCCCAGTTCACGGAGTGGCGCAAGGAGATGAACGGCTAGCGCCGGCTCGATTCACCGCACCGCATCCCTGGGCGTCGTGCACCCAATTTCATAGTCAAATTTGACTAACCAGCGCCGCGGGCTTACCGTCACAGGCTAACAGGATGACGTCATAGTGATGTCACTTGCCCGACAAGGATGGTGCTCCATGATCAAGACCTCCGGCCTGCGCAAGTCGTTCCGGAGCGGACGTACGACCGTCGATGCCGTGCGCGGGGTCGACCTCGACGTCGGCGACGGGGAGATCTTCGGGTTTCTCGGCCCGAACGGCGCCGGCAAGACCACGACGCTCCGCATGCTCGCCACGCTCATCCGCCCCGACGGCGGCAGCGCGCTGGTCGCCGGCATCGACCTGCGTCAAAGGCCGGGCGAGGTGCGCCGGCGCATCGGGTACGTGGCGCAGGGCGGCGGCACCTGGGACGAGGTGTCGGCCCGCGAGGAGCTCGCCTACCAGGTCCGGCTCTACGGGATCGGCCCGGCCGAGGCGAGAAGGCGCGCGCACGAAGCGGTCGACGCCTTCCAGCTCACCGAGTTCGCCGACCGCCACTGCAAGACGTACTCGGGCGGCCAGCGGAGACGGGTCGACATCGCGCTCGGCGTCATCCACCGGCCCCGCGTCGTGTTCCTCGACGAGCCCACCACCGGGCTCGACCCGCAGAGCCGCGCGCACATGTGGAACGAGGTGCGCCGCCTCCGCGACGAGGGCATGACGATCTTCCTCACCACCCACTACCTGGAAGAGGCCGACGCGCTCTGCGACCGGGTGGCGATCATCGACCACGGCACGATCGTGGCCGTCGACTCACCGGCGGAGCTGAAGCGCCAGGTGGCCGGCGACGTGGTCACCCTCGACCTCGCCGACGACCCCACCACCGTCGCCGCCGACCTGGAGCGCCAGCCCTACGTCCGCGAACTGGAACGCAGCGGCGACAACGGCCTCCGGCTGGTGGTCGACGCGGGTGCCACCGCGATGCCGCAGATCATGCGCCACGTCGACGCCGCCGGCGCCACGATCTCCGCGATCGAACTGCACCGCCCCAGCCTCGACGACGTCTTCCTCGCCCGCACCGGCCGCTCACTCCGCGATACAGGGAGCCAATCATGATCCGTGACACCTGGCTGGTCTTCACCCGCCAATGCGTCCTCGTCCTCCGCAACCCGGTCTGGGTGTTCGTCGGGATCTTCCAGCCGCTCTGCTTCCTTCTTCTCTTCGGCCCGCTGCTCGACAGGATGCCAGGGGTCGGCGGCTACGAGGCGTTCGTGCCCGGCCTGCTGATCCAGCTCGCCATGTTCGGCTCGATGTTCGTCGGGTTCGCGCTCATCGCCGAGTTGCGCGCCGGTGTGCTCGAACGGATGCGGGTGACGCCGGTCAGCCGCCTCGCCCTGCTGCTCGGCCGGTGCCTGCGCGACATCGTGTCGCTGCTGGTGCAGGCGCTGATCCTCGTGCTGATCGCGCTGCCGTTCGGGCTCGACGTGAAGATCACCGACCTGGCCCTGGCCATGGCGATGCTGGCCCTGATCGGGCTGCTCTTCTCGGCGTTCTCGTACGGGGTCGCGCTCCTGGTCCGCAGCGAGGACGCGCTGGCGCCGTTGCTGAACTCCCTCGTCATCCCGCTCCTCCTGCTCTCGGGCATCCTGCTGCCGCTGAGCCTGGGCCCGGGCTGGCTGCAGACGATCGCGCAGTGGAACCCGTTCTCGTGGGCGGTCGACGCCGCCCGGGCCCTGTTCGCCGGCCACCCGGGCGACCCGGACGTGTGGAAGGCCCTGGTGATCGTCGGTGCCCTCGCGGTCGCCGCCGCAACCTGGTCGGCGCGTGAGTTCGCCCGCAGTATCAGATAAGCGGGAAAGATAGCCTGGTCCCAGTGCAACGCCTCCAGCTCCAACGGGACCGGCTCACCCTCGTCACCTACGCGCAGTTGGGCATCTTCGGCTACTGGATCTACGGGTTCGGGCCGGTGGTGCCCCTGCTGCGCGACGAGCAGGGCACCAGCCGCGCGGTGGCGAGCCTGCACGGGTCGGCGCTCGCGGTCGCGGCACTGGTCGGCGGCGCCGCGTTTCCCTTTCTGGTCAAGAGGTTCGGGCGTCCACGGGTCATGTGGGCCGGCATCGCGGGGATGGCGGTGGGCGTCCTCGCGCTGTGGGCCGCGCGTCCGTTCCCGGCCACGATGGCCGCCGTGTTCGTGGCCGCGACAGCCGGGTCGATCCTGGTCAACGGCGTGGTCGCGACGCTGTCGGGTCATCACGGCCCAGCCGGCGCGGCCGCGATCAGCGAGGCCAACGCGGTCGCGGCCGGGGTCGGCACGGTCAGTCCGCTGATCATCGGCGGCGCGGTCGCCGCCGGCTTCGGCTGGCGGCCGGGCCTGGCCGCGGTGGTCCTGGCCATCGCGGTGGTCGCGGCGGTCGGTTGGTTTTCCGGTGACGCGTTGCGGGCCGCCGCCGTTGCGGCATCCGTCGATCGACCGGGTACCGGCCGGTTGCCACCGGCGTACTGGCTGGCCTGGACGAGCATGGTCGTCACCGGCTCGGTCGAGGTCTGCTTGAACCTGTGGGCCGGCGACGAGTTGCGCGGCCACGCGAACGTCTCGCCCGGGGTGGCGACGGCCGCCCTCGCCGCGATCGTCGGCGGGATGTTCCTCGGCCGGCTGGCCGGTGTGCGGCTGCTGCTGCGGTTCCTGCCGTTGCAGGTGCTGCTCGTCGCGCTGGCGGTGAGCGCGGCCGGGTTCACGATCTTCTGGCTGGCCACCACGGCGTGGCTGGCGATCGCCGGGCTGCTGGTGTGCGGGATCGGCAACTCGCTGCACTACCCGCTGGCGGTGGCGCTGGCCGTCGACCACAGCGACGGCCAGCCCGACCTCGCCGCCGCGCGCAGCGCGTACGCGATGGCCATCGGATTCGGGCTGGCTCCGCTCGCCCTCGGTTGGACCGCCGACCAGGTGGGCACCCACCGGGCGTTTCTCCTGGTCTACCTGCTGCTCGCCGCGGCGGCCGTAGTGGTGCTGCGGCTCATGCGGCACCCGGTGCCCATCAGCGAACCCTTCAGCGCACCCGGGCGACCGTGATGCCGTCGGCCACCGGAAGCAGGATCGAGTCGACCCGCGGGTCGTCACGGACCATGGTGTTGAAGCCGACGATCACCTGGTCGTCGGTGGTCTCCGGGTTCAGCACGCGCCCGTGCCGGAGCACGTTGTCGATCACGAGCAGGCCACCCGGACGCATCCGGGGCACCAGTTCGTCCCAGTACGTCGGGTAGCTGGACTTGTCGGCGTCGATGAAGGCGATGTCGACCACCGGGTCGGCCGGCAGCTCGGCCAGCCCCTTCTGCGCCGGCCCGATCCGCAGCTCGATGCGGTCGGTGACGCCGGCCAGGTCCCAGTACCGCCGGGCGATGTCGGTGAACTCGGTGGAGATGTCGAAGCAGATCAGCTTGCCGCCGTCGGCCAGCCCCCGCGAGATCGACAGAGCCGAGTAACCGGTGAACGTGCCCACCTCGACCGCGACCTTCGCATCGACCAGTCGGGTGAGCATCGTGAGCAGCCCGGCCTGCTCGGGAGCGATCTGCATCCCGGCGTTGTCGGGCAGCACCCGGCGGGTCTCCTCGATCAGCGCGCCGGCCACCTCGTCGGTGTTCGGGTTGTGCGCGACGACGTAGGCGTGCAGCTCGTCGGTGAGGTTGAGGGTTCTGAAGGACATGAACGAACCCTATGCCCAGAGATCGGTAAGGCTGGTCCCGAGGTCGGCGAGCAGGGTCCGGAACAGGGGCAACGACAGCCCGACCACGGTGCCGTGGTCACCCTCGATCCGGGCGACGAACGGGCCACCCCGGCCGTCGATCGTGAACGCGCCGGCGACCTGCAGCGGCTCGCCGGTCGCCACGTAGGCGTCGATCTCGGCGTCGGTGACGTCGGCGAAGTGGACGGTGGTGGCCGACGTCGCCGCGGCCCGCTTGCCGGTGCCGAGATCGATCAGGCAGTGACCGGTGTGCAGCACGCCGTGCCGGCCGCGCATCTGCCGCCAGCGGCGGGTGGCCTCGTCGGGTGACGCGGGCTTGCCCAGGATCTCGCCGTCGAAGGCGAGCACCGAGTCGCAGCCGAGCACCAGACCGGGCCCGGTGAGCCGGGCCGCGACCGCTTCCGCCTTGAGGCGGGCCAGCGTGCCGCTGAGTTCGGCCGCGTCCGGGGAGTCGACGGTCGTCTCGTCGACGTGGCTGACGATCACCTCGGGCCGGAACCCGGCGGCCGTGAGCAACGCCTTCCGGGCCGGGCTCGCCGAGGCGAGGACGAGCCGCGTCACCGCTGGGCCGGGAGGGCCGACGCCCGCCACGCACCCGGGCCGGGCCGGCCGGCCGCGCCGGGGATCGCGCTCGCCCGCCACCGCGACACCGGCGCCGGAACCTCGCCGGCCACATCGGCACCGGAACCCGACAACAGCACCACCGTTACCGCCGCGATCTCCTCGGCGCTGGGGTCACCAGCGAGAACCTGCAGTTCGAGCACGTGCTGTTCCCCTTTCGAGTCTCGATCGACGCCCAGCATAGGCGGCCGACGGCCATACTCGAAAAGGGACGAATCGGGGTGATCTTATGATTGCGCGGCGGCTGGCCGCGACGGTCGCGCTGGTGACGGTCGGGCTGACCGTCCCGGTGGCACCCGCCCGCGCAGAGGATCCGGAGCCGTTCGCCCGGTCCGCCGCCACCACCTACCAGGTGACGCTCGCCGCACGCGGCTGCGGCTCCTACGCCGAGGTCGTGGCCAACCAGGTACGCGAGGACCGGGGCGAGAGCCCGGGCCGGCCCGGCCGCGACAGCCCGTACAAGCCCGGCGACCCGGTCGACCCCCTGGTCGAGGACCAGAGCGGCTGTGAGCCGCTGGCCGGGATCACCTTCACGTTCGGCGGCGGCCGGGAGAAGAAGGGCGCCATGTCGTCGGTCACCGCGGCCGGCGCCCCGGTGACCACGCTGGCCGAGACCCCGCTCCTCGACGCGGTCGGCCGCACCGGAACCGGTCAACTCGGTGGCGCGGTGACCGTCCCGCTCAGCGAGACCCAGATGAACCTCGCCGGCAAGCGGGAGTTGTGGGTGCAGGGCGGCACGCCGGCGGCGCCGGTGCCGAACGGGTTCCAGTTCGCCGTGCTGCGCTGCGCCATCGACGGCCGCACCGGCGGCAACGCGCAGTGGATCGGGTACCTGCCGGGCACCCGGCATGTGTTCTGCTTCGCCTACTACGTCCGGAACGCGGCGCCGACCGGCACGCTCGCCGTCAAGCTGCGCACCACGAAGGCGGTCGGGTACGCGCAGCGCGTCCCGTTCACGTCGAACCTGAGCCAGAGCGGCTCGTTCCAGTTGACGACCGACAGCAGCTCGGCGTCGTTCGTGCGGCTGTCCGGCCAGACCTACCGGTTCCGGCCGGTGCTTCCGCCCGGGTGGCGGCTGGCCGACGTCAGCTGTTCGGCGTCGCGGCAGGTGGTCGACGTCGGCACCGGCCAGGCCGACATCACGTTGATCGGCGGCGAGAACGCGTCCTGCTCCTACGCGGTCACCCCGCCGGCCGCACCGCCCGGGCTCACCATCCGCGCGCTCAGCGAGGGCGGCGGCGGCACGTTCGGCATCGTGGTCGCGTCGGCCGCCACCACCTCGTCCAGTCCCAGCGCCGGCACCGGCGGCACGGGCGGCGGCTCGGCACCGGGCCTCCGCGTCGTCTCCGCGACCCCGACCGGAGACGGGAACGCGGCCGTCGCGACCGGCTCCGACCTCGGGTCCCTCCCGGCCGGCCAGTACCGGCTGACCGTGAACCCGCCGGCCGCCGAGACCGACCTGTGGACCGTCGGCGCGGCGACCTGCAACGGTTCGCCCGTCACCGTGCAGGGACGGGCGGTGCAGGTCGCGGTCGGATCGGGCGTGGTGACCGACTGCGTGCTGCGGCTCGTGCGCAAGCAGGGCAGCGCCGGCCTGCGGGTGATCACCCAGGGCGCCGTGGCCACGGCCGGGTTCGCGCTGCTGCCGCTGTCGACGGCGGAACCGGGCTGGTCGGCGTCGGCCACCACCACCCGGGCCGGCGACGCCGCGGCCGCCAGCGGCGACCTACCGGGGTCGCTGCCGTTCGGCACCTACCTCGTGATTCCGGTGGCGCCGCTGACCACCGTCGACTCGGCCTGGCGGCTGACCTCGCTCGGCTGCAGTCCGGGCACCTCGGGCGGCCCGGACACCCGGGCGCTGACGATCGACGTGCGGGCGGCCACGCCCACGGTGGACTGCACCGCCACCTACGAGCCGGTGCGTGCCGCCGAGCTACGGATCAACATGCAGGTGGAGGGCTCCGCCACCGCCGCCGCCCCGATCGTGGTCGACGTGTCGTGCACCGACGGCTCCACCGGCCGCCTGGTGCTGGCGGCCGGCGACCAGTCCTCGGCCGACCTGCCCGCGCCGCTGATCTTCACCGCCGACACGAACTGCACCGTCGGGCTGGGCGAGGACACCGAGCGCCCGTTCAACGCGTCGCTGGTCAACGAGGCGGCGGCCGGCAACGCGCCGCTGGCGTTACCGGCCACCGTGGCCGTCCGCCCACCCGACGCCGACTCCTCCGCCGACCCGGCCGCCGGCGACATCCGACTCGCCGTGACGCTCGGCTACACGGCCATGGGCGGCCGCGGTACCGACAAGGCGAAGCCGGGCGTGGTCGACTCGTTCGCGCTGCTGCCGGTGGCGCTGATCGGTGCCGGTCTGATCGGCATCGGCGCGGCCGTCCTCCTGGTCATGGTCGCGCGGCGCCGCCTGGGCCTGGCGGACGACGACGATCTTTAGCCCGGGTCGACGGTGGCGGCCTGTACGGCGGCCAGCGCCTGCTCCACCCGGCGCTTGGCGGCGCGGACGGCCTTCTCCGCCTCGGCGCGTTGGGCCTCGGCCTCGGCGAGCGCGGTCCGGGCGGCCAGCAGTTCGCGGTGCGCGGTCTGCTGCCGGCGACGTTGTTCGGCGGCCACCTTGCGGGCCGCCTCCTGCTCGGCGGCGCGCTGCCGCGCGGCCTCGTGATCGGCCTCGGCCCGGCGTTCAAACTCCGCGAGTTCGGCGTCTTCGGCCACGTCCCGACGGGGAACGGACCGCCGTTTGTCCGCGAGTTTGGACACTTTGGCGCCGCTCTCCGACGCCGGTGCCGACGCGGGTGCCGGCTTTCCGGAATCGCGGGGAGCTTCCTTCGGAACCTCTTTGGGCGGGTCCTTGGTGGCGGCGCCGCCGTGGACCAGCCGGAGCTGGGGACGCGGCTGCTCGCCGAACCCCGCGTACTCGATCGGCTTCACCAGCCGCCCCAGCCGGACCTCCTCGGCCACCTCCGGATCGGCCAGTGCGGCGGTCAACGTGTTCTCGACCTCGCCCAGCGGCAGCACCGCCCGCACGCCCCGGCCGGCGGCGACCGCCAGGGCCCGGGACTCCCGGGCCAGCGCCGACACCATGGCGCGCCGCTGGGTGGAGAGCTCGCGCAGCTCGTCTCCGCGCAGGTTCCGCTGGGCGGAGCGCATCTGCTCGCCCAGCGCCAGCAGTTCCCCGACGAGGTCGGGGCGCTGGTGGGCCAGCAGGTTCACCAGCCACGCGCCGACCGTGGGGCGGCGCAGCCCGCCGATCCGGCCGGCCAGCTCGCGGTCACCCGACTTGCGGGCGGCCGCCACCGCCTCGCCGCGCGCCGCGGTGAACTCCTCCGGCGGCAGCGCGTAGAGCTCGGCGGCGACCTCGTCGAGCGTCACAACTTGACGGCCTCCCCGGTGCCGAGCCGCACGTAGTCGCGGCCGGACAGGTTACCGATCATGGTGTCGAACACCTTCAGCCCGACGTCGTTGAGCAGCCCGTCGTGGATCGGGTGGACCCGGCCGGGCGCCACCAGCCGCACGAACTCCACCGCCTCGGCGAGCTTCGACCACGGCGCCGACACCGGCACGAGCAGCGTCTCCACCTCGGCGTCGGTGGGCACGTCGTACGAGTCGCCCGGGTGGTACACGCCCTCGATGAAGAAGCCGACGTTGGCGATCCGCGGCAGGTCGGAGTGGATCACCGCGTGCAGTCCCCCGTAGGTGCGCACGGCGAAGCCGGCCGCCTCGAAGTCGTCACCGGGCTGCACCTCGGTGACCGCGCCGGCCAGGTCGCCGAGCTTCGGCGCCACCTCGGGATGGGTGAAGATCCGCAGGTCCGGACGCTTCTCCCGGGCCTCGGTGAGCGCCTCGACGTCGAGATGGTCGAAGTGCTCGTGCGTGACGAGCACCGCGTCGACACCGTCGAGCGCCGTCCGTTCGGACAGCGTGCCCGGGTCGATCACCAGCACCGCGCCGTCGCGCTCCAACCGGACGCAGGCATGCGAGTACTTGGTCAGCCGCATTCGTGACCTCCACGCGGTTCAACCGTGACCTACCGGGTGGAACCGACCCGCTCCACCCGCACGTCCCAGTGGCCAGAAACTGAAACCTACCGGAGGCATAGATGACAGGCAGGCAATCGCTGCGGCGGGTCGCCGGAGCACTCAGCATCGGGCTGTTGGCCGCGCTCGTCGCCGCCGGCTGCGGCAGCAGCGCCGACAAGGACTCGGCGAGCACCGCCGGCGCTCCGGCGGCCCAGCCGGGCGATCCGAACGCCGCGAAGGACGCCGCGGGCGGCACCGGCGAGAACGCGGCGGGCACCAACGCACCGGCCCGCGCGCCGGTGGAGCTTCCGCCCGACGAGCGGTCGATCATCTACACCGGCCACATCTCGGTCGAGCCGGCCAACGTCAACGAGGCTGCCGACGCCGCGATCGCCGCGGCCCGCACGGCCGGCGGTGTGGTCGGCGGCGACAACCGGACCAGCGCCGGCGACCGGGCCGAGGCCACCGTGACGCTGCGGGTGCCGTCGGCCAAGTTCGGTGACGTCATGACGTCGCTGGGCAAGCTCGGCAAGGAGCTGAACCGCGAGGTGAAGACGGAGGACGTCACCGAGCAGGTGGTCGACGTCCAGTCGCGGGTGGCGACGGCGACGGCCAGCGTCGACCGCGTGCGCGCCCTGCTGGCCCGGGCGACGACGCTGGGCGAGATCGTGTCGCTGGAGTCCGAGGTGGCCAAGCGCGAGGCCGAACTGGAGTCGCTGAAGGCCCGGCTGAACAAGCTGACCAGCCTCACCGCGCTGTCGACGATCACGGCCCAGTTCACCCGCAACGGCCCCGTCGAGGAGCCGAAGAAAGAGGACGACTCCGGGTTCCTGGCCGGCTTCAAGGGCGGCTGGGACTCGTTCACCGCGTCGTTGAACGTGCTGCTGACCGTCGTCGGCGCGCTGCTGCCGTGGTTCATCATGCTCGGCGTGCCGGTGCTCATCCTGGTGGTGCTGCTCCGCCGGTCGGCGGCGCGCAACGATCGCGCGCAGCCGGTACCTGCGGGCGCAGCCGCCACCGACGAGAGTTAGAACGCTCCGGCGGAGAGAGCGGCCAGCGCCGTGTGGACCATGACCCGGACGCCGTATCCGATCGACCGCTCGTCGACGTCGAACGCCGACTGGTGGATGTCGAACTTCTGGTCGGACCCCGGGATGCCGCAGCCCAGCCGGATCATCGTGCCGGGCACCTGCTCCAGGTAGAACGAGAAGTCCTCGCCGCCCATGCTGATCTCGGCCTCGACCACGCGCTCGGGGCCGAGAGCCGCACCCGCGGCACCGGCGACGATCGCGGTGGCGAGCCGGTCGTTGACCACCGGCGGCACGCCCCGGGTGTACTTGACCTCGACCTCCGCGCCGGTGCCGGCGACGACGCTGTGCACCAGCTCGGTGAGCAGGTTCGGCACCTCGCGCCAGGCGTCCCGGTTGAGCACCCGCACGGTGCCGCGGACCACACCCTCGCCGGGGATGGTGTTGGCGGCGTCGCCGGAGTGCACGGCACCCCAGACCATCGAGACACCCGCGCGGGCGTCGACCCGGCGGTCGAGCAGCGATGGGACGTCGACGATCACCCGGCCCAGCGCGTGCACCAGGTCGGAGGTGAGGTGCGGGCGGGCAGTGTGCCCACCGCGCCCGGTGATCCGGACCTCGATCTTGTCGGCGGCCGCGGTGAACGGGCCGGAGCGCACCCCGACCAGCCCGACCGGCAGCAGCGGCGCGCAGTGCAGCGCGTAGATCGCGGCGACGTCGCGCAGCCCGCCGGCGGCGATGACCTCGGGCGCGCCGGACGGCATGTTCTCCTCGGCCGGCTGGAACAGCAGCCGCACCCGGCCGGGCAGCTCGTTGCGCTCGGCCAGCTTGGCCAGCGCGAGACCGGTTCCGAGCAGCACGGTGGTGTGCACGTCGTGGCCGCAGGCGTGGGTCACGTTCTCGACCGTGGACCGGTACGGCACGTCCTTGGTGTCGGGAAGCGGCAGCGCGTCAAGATCGGCGCGAAGCGCGATGACGTGATCGCCGACGCCAATGTCACAGATGACGCCGTTGCCCTTGGGCAGCATCTTCGGTGAAAGGCCGGCCAGCTTCAGTTCCCGCGCCACCAGTGCCGCCGTCTCGAACTCCTGGTGAGACAGCTCCGGGTGAGCGTGAATGTGACGGCGAACGGCTACCAGTTCGGCCCCGCGGGAGGCTAGCCAGCGGTCGAGCTGGCCGGGTAGCGGGTCGGCGCCGACTGGCGTTTCCGGCCAGGACGACGTCAACGAACTGTTACTCGGTAACGACAGAGCACTCGTCACGGTGAGTTCTCGTTCTCGGTCTATGTGAGCAACGCGCCCCGTGCGCGTCTCCGACAGCGTAGCCCCGTCTTGGTAACGGAGCGCAACATCATTCTCGTGACCAGTGGATCGCACTGTGTCACATTTCGCCTGGTGAGGGCTGTTTGAGGGCGTAGGCGCAGCCAGTGTCGCATTCCACGGCACCGACATGTGCCACACACCTCCTACAACGTGTGACGGGTTCCCGGGTCACGGCGCGGTCTTCTCGCCACTACTCGCCGTCATTGCTATTCGCGGATCAAGACAGAAAGGATGGCCCCTGCTGGACGCAGGGTGATGACCTTGACCGCAGACTGGCACGAACCCGTGTCTGACCGGCGCACACATCGTCCGTCACCTCCGCCGCCGACGGGGTCGGCTGGACGACCCGACGGCATACGACTTCTAGACGCCGACGGCTCCGCCAATGGACGCATCGTCGGACGACCATTAAGACAAACTTCAAAGTCAACGAAGCTCTTATAAAGCATTTCCCGATTGGAGCCAGTTCAATCTTCCGCCCGTCGAGTGTCTTTTGTCTCGATTTCCGGAAGTTTGCGACATGGAGTTCCCGAGTATGGCGCCTGCGCCGCCGCCTGCATTTCGTACCTCACGATTGGGACAAGACCGACACCCCACGGCCCTCCTTCCTTCATTGGGAGGCCTTCCGCGGGTTAGGGTGAACCGTCCCAATGACCCCCTCCTGCGACGGTGCGCGAGCCAGTGACGATGACGTGGCACGGTGAACCCCTGCCCGCCCCCGGTTCCCCGGCCGGCCCGAACTCAGCGGGTCAGGTCGGCGCGGGTGGATCCCCGAATCAGGCGTCGGCGGCTGCCGGCTCCACCCCCGGTTCGGGGCCCGACTTACCCGCGACACCGGGCGGCCCCGTGCCGTCCCAGCGTGGCGCTCCGGGCACCGTCATCGGCGGCCGGTACGCGCTGCGCACCGCGATCGGGCACGGCGGCATGGGCACGGTCTGGCGCGCCACCGACACCGTCCTCCGGCGCGACGTCGCCGTGAAGGAGGTCGTGCTGCCGCCGGGGCTCGCACCGGCCGACCGCGACCAGATGTACCAGCGCACGCTGCGCGAGGCGCGGGCCGCCGCCGCCCTGAGCCACCCCGCCGTGGTGCAGGTCTACGACGTCGTCACCGACGCCGGCCGGCCGTGGATCGTCATGGAACTGCTCAACGCCCGCAGCCTGGCCGAGATGATCGTCGAAGACGGTCCGCTGGCGCCGCGCGCGGTCGCGAAGATCGGCATCGCGCTGCTCGGCGCGCTGGAGGTGGCCCACGCCGCCAAGGTGCTGCACCGCGACGTGAAGCCGGCCAACGTCCTCATCAGCTCCGACGGGCGGTGCGTGCTCACCGACTTCGGCGTCGCCCGGATGCCCACCGACGCCGAGCTGACCTCGCCCGGCATGGTGCTCGGGTCGCCGCACTTCATCTCGCCCGAGCGCGCCGTCGGCGCCAGTTTCGGGCCCCCGAGCGACCTGTTCTCGCTCGGGGTCACGCTCTACACCGCGGTCGAGGGCCGGCCCCCGTTCGACAAGCCCGACCCGTTCGAGACGATGCGGGCGGTGGTCGAGGAGGCCCCGGCGCCGGCGATGCGCGCCGGTGCGCTGTCCGGCGTCCTCTACGGGCTGCTGGAGAAGAACCCCGACCGGCGGTGGGACGTCGAGACGGCCCGCTCGGTGCTGCGGGAGCTCCTGGTCGGCCCGCTCGCCAGCAACCCGACCACGCACTTCACCGACCCGTACGCGGTCGTCCGGCCGGCGCCGTTCACCCCGCCGCCCGCGCCGACGGCCAGCGGACAGATCGGCGGCCGCGCGATGCTCGCGCCGGGCGAAACCATCGACGACGCGCGGCGCCGCCGCGAGCTGCCGAACACCCCGCAGCCCGCGGGTCCGGTGTCGGGCCTGCCGGGTGGTCCCGTTTCCGGCGGGCCGGGCCCGCTGCCCGGGCCGATGCCGCCGTCGACGCCGCCGGTCCAGCGCCGCCGGGCGGCCCGCGACGAGACCAGCGCCAGCATCCCCGTCTTCGACGACAGCGACACCGGCAGCGGGGTCACCGGGCTCGACGTCGACGTGCTGCCCCGCGGCGGCCCGGGCCAGCCGGTCGGCGGCGCCGGGCACCCCGGCGTGCCGTTCGGCGCCATCCCGACCCAGCCGGTCGGCTCGCCCACCGAGTACACGGCCACCCGCCTGCCGGGCGGCCGGCACGCGCGGGCCAGCGGACCCGAGGCCAGCCAGGGCACCGTCGGTGCGGCGGCGAGCACGGCCGTCACCGCCGTCGCGCAGCTCGCCGGCCCGGCCGCGCAGACGCTCCGCCGCCAGCCCAGGGGCGTCCAGATCGCGGTCGCCGCCGGCGTCGCGCTGGTGCTCGTGATCGGCCTCATCGGCGTCATCGCGCTGTGGCCGGGCGGCAGCAGCGGGCACGCGCGGGCCACCGGCTCGCCCACGCCGTCGGGCCCGGCGTTCGCGACGCAGGAGTACCACGACTCGCGCGGCTTCACGGTCAACGTCCCGAAGGACTGGACCCAGCGGAAGCCGACGAACGGCTCCTACATCGACTACCTCGACCCGCAGGACAACAACCGCCGGATCCGGTTCAACATCGAGCCCACCGGCGGAACGGCGGCGAGCTTCGCGGGCGTCGCCGAGGGCTACCTCAAGAACAACACGGGCTCGTGCGAGGCGCCGTACCAGCGCGTCGGCCTGCGCGACAGCGCCGACATCAAGCTCGCCGGCCAGGGCGCGGCCGAGCTCGAGTACACCTGCGGCAACGGCGCCACCGCCCGGCACGGCATCTGGCGGTTCACCGTCCAGAACGGCAAGGTGTTCCACTTCTTCCTGACCGTCCCCGGCGGGAAGTTCGCCGACAGCAAGGCAATCTACGACGAGATGGTGCGGTCGTACCGCCTCGGAAGTTGACCGTGGATCTCCGTTCCGCCGCCGACCGGTGGCTCTCCGACGACCCCGATCCGGCCAGCCGCGACGAGCTTCGCGCGGCCATCGCGTCCGGGAACGAAGCCGACCTCGCCGACCGGTTCGCCGGGCCGCTGCGGTTCGGCACGGCCGGCCTGCGTGGCCCGCTGCGGGCCGGGCCGAACGGCATGAACCGGGCCGTCGTGCGGCAGGCGGCGGCGGGGCTGGTGGCCTGGCTCGCCGCCCGCGGCGTCGAGGGTCCGCTGGTGATCGGGTTCGACGCGCGGCACGGGTCCCGTGAGTTCGCCGCCGAGACCGCGCGCGTCGCCACCGGAGCGAAGCGGGCGGCGCTGGTGCTCCCCCGGCCGCTGCCGACGCCGGTTCTCGCCTACGCGGTGCGCACGGTGGGCGCCGCGGCCGGCGTCATGGTGACGGCGAGCCACAACCCGCCCCAGGACAACGGCTACAAGGTCTACCTGGCCGACGGCGCGCAACTGGTGCCGCCCGCCGACGCCGAGATCGAGGCGGCCATCCGGGCGGTCGGCCGGCTGTCCGAGGTGCCGCTGGGCGACGAGGGCGAGGTCGTCCCGGAGTCTCTGATCGAGGCGTACGTCGCCGCGGTGGCGGCGCTGGTGGGCGACGGTCCGCGTGCTCTCACCGTCTCGTATACGCCCTTGCACGGTGTCGGCGCGCCTGTGCTCGCCGCGGCGCTGGAGAAGGCCGGGTTCGCGGCGCCGGCAACCGTGCCGGAGCAGGCCGAGCCCGACCCCGACTTCCCGACCGTGGCGTTCCCGAACCCGGAAGAGCCCGGCGCGATGGACCTGGTCACGGCGCTCGCGTCGAAGACCGGCGCCGACCTGGCGATCGCCAACGACCCCGACGCCGACCGGTGCGCCGTCGCGATCCCGGCCGGCAGCGCCGGCACTGCCGGCTCCGCCGGCGAGGGCTGGCGGATGCTGCGCGGCGACGAGGTAGGCGCGCTGCTCGCCGACCACCTGATGCGGCGCGGCGCGGCGGGGCGCTACGCCACCACCATCGTGTCGTCGGCGCTGCTCAAGGCGTTGTGCGCCGCTCGTGGCCACGCCTACGGCGAGACGCTCACCGGGTTCAAGTGGATCGTGCGCGCCGGCGCCGACCTGGTCTTCGGGTACGAGGAGGCGCTCGGGTACTGCGTCGCCCCGTCGTTGGTGCTCGACAAGGACGGCATCTCCGCGGCGCTGCTGGTGTGCGAGCTGGCCGCCGGGTTGAAGGCCGAGGGGCGCACGCTCGCCGACCGGCTCGACGACCTCGCCCGCGAGTTCGGCGTCTACGCCACCGACCAGCTGTCGGTGCGGGTCACCGACCTCGCCGACATCACCCGGGCGATGGCCCGCATCCGCCGCCGGCCGCCGGCCTCGCTGCTCGACGAGCCGGTCTCGGACACCGACGACCTGCTGCCCGACGCCGACGTGCTGACGCTGCGCACGGCGAGCGCGCGGGCGGTGGTGCGCCCGTCCGGCACCGAGCCGAAGCTCAAGGCCTACCTGGAGGTCGTCGAGGACGTCGTCGACGGCGACGTTCCCGCCGCCCGGGAACGCGCTTCCGCTGCCCTGTCGGCGCTCCGCGCCGAGGTGGCGGCCGCGTTGGGCCTGATCAGCCCGTAGCTCTACTCGTGGAAACGGGGCATGCCGCCGAACTGGCGGTCGCCCGCGTCACCGAGGCCCGGCACGATGAACGCCTTGTCGTTCAGGCCCTCGTCGATCGACGCGGTCACCAGGCGCAACGGCAGCCCGGAGCCCTCCAGCCGCGCGACGCCCTCCGGCGCCGCCAGCGCGCACACGACGATGATGTCGGTGCAGCCCCGGTCGGCGATCAGCCGGCAGCAGTGCACCAGCGAGCCGCCGGTGGCGAGCATCGGGTCGAGCACCAGCACGGGCTTGCCGGCCAGGTCGGTGGGCAGCGACTCCAGGTAGGCGCGCGGCTCGAACGTCTCCTCGTCGCGGGCCAGCCCCACGAACCCCATCGACGACTCCGGCAACAGCGCCAACGCCGCGTCGGCCATGCCCAGCCCGGCCCGCAGCACCGGCACGAGCAGCGGCGGGTTGGCGACGCGGGCACCCTCGGTCGGCCCGACCGGCGTCATGATCGCGTACTCCTCGACCGGGAACAGCCGCGCGGCCTCGTACACGAGCATGGTGGTCAGTTCGTGCAGGGCTGCCCGGAACGACGCCGAATCGGTACGCGCGTCACGCATGTCGGTCAGCCGGGACCGGACCAGGGGGTGATCGACCACAAGAACGTCCACGGCGCTCAACCTACTGGAAAGCCGATAAGCTCGGCGCATGACGGCAACGGTGCCTCCCCTGGCCGAGGTCGCCCGGTCCACGACCGCGTTACGCGCGTTTCTGCACGGCCTGCCCGGTGTCGACCAGGTCGGTGCGGAGCAGCGGGCCGCGATGCTCGGTACCCGGTCGATCAAGACCACGTCCAAGGCGTGGGCGCTCGACCTCGCGATCCGCATGGTCGACCTCACCACGCTCGAAGGCTCCGACACGCCCGGCAAGGTCAAGGCGCTCTGTGCGAAGGGCCGGCGGCCCGATCCCACCGACGCAGACTGCCCGCCGGTGGCCGCGATCTGCGTGTACCCGTCGATGGTGGCCACGGCCGTCGAGGCGCTGCGCGGTAGCAAGATCCATATCGCGTCGGTCGCCACCGCGTTCCCGTCCGGTCAGGCGCCGCTGGAGATCAAGCTCGCCGACACCAGGGCCGCCGTCAAGGCGGGCGCCGACGAGATCGACATGGTGATCAACCGGGGCGCGTTCCTGTCCGGCCGCTACCTGGAGGTCTACGAGGAGATCGCGGCGGTCAAGGAGGCCTGCGGCTCCGCCCATCTCAAGGTCATCCTGGAGACGGGCGAGCTGGCCACCTACGACAACGTGCGCCGCGCGTCCTGGCTCGGCATGCTCGCCGGCGGCGACTTCATCAAGACGTCCACCGGCAAGGTGCAGCCCGCCGCGACGCTGCCGGTCACGCTGGTGATGCTGGAGGCGGTGCGCGACTTCAAGGCGCTCACCGGCACCACCATCGGCGTCAAGCCGGCCGGCGGCATCCGCACCGCGAAAGACGCGATCAAGTACCTGGTCATGGTCAACGAGACCGCCGGCGACGAGTGGCTGCACCCCGACAGGTTCCGCTTCGGCGCGTCGACGCTGCTCAACGACCTGCTCATGCAACGGGCCAAGATGGCCACCGGCCGCTACTCGGGCCCCGACTACGTCACCCTGGACTGATCATGGCCTTCGAGTACGCACCCGCACCCGAGTCCCGCTCCGTCGTCGACGTCCGCGAGTCCTACGGCCTGTTCATCGACGGCGCGTTCGTCGACTCCAAGGGCGGCGAGGCGTTCAAGACCGTCAACCCGGCCACCGAGGAAGTGCTGGCCGAGGTCACGGCGGCGGCGTCCGCGGATGTCGAGCTGGCGGTCGCGGCCGCGCGCCGCGCCTTCGAAACATCGTGGGGACGCCTACCAGCGCGCGATCGCGCGAAGTACCTGTTCCGGATCGCCCGGATCATCCAGGAACGCGCCCGCGAGCTCGCGGTGCTGGAGTCGCTCGACAACGGCAAGCCGATCCGCGAGTCGCGCGACGTCGACATCCCGCTCGTCGCCGCGCATTTCTTCTACTACGCCGGCTGGGCCGACAAGCTCCCGTACGCCGGTTTCGGGCCGTCACCGCGGCCGCTGGGCGTGGCCGCGCAGGTCATCCCGTGGAACTTCCCGCTGCTGATGCTGGCGTGGAAGATCGCGCCGGCGCTGGCCGCCGGCAACACGGTGGTGCTCAAGCCGGCCGAGACCACGCCGCTCACCGCGCTGCTGTTCGCCGAGATCTGCCAGCAGGCCGAGCTGCCGCCGGGCACGGTCAACATCATCACCGGCGCGGGCGACACGGGCCGGCTGCTGGTCGAGCACCCCGACGTCGACAAGGTCGCGTTCACCGGGTCCACCGACGTGGGCCGCCAGATCGCCCGGTCGGTGGCCGGCAGCCGCAAGAAGCTCACCCTCGAACTCGGCGGCAAGGCCGCCAACATCGTGTTCGACGACGCGCCGATCGACCAGGCGGTCGAGGGCATCGTCAACGGGATCTTCTTCAACCAGGGACACGTGTGCTGCGCCGGGTCGCGGTTGCTCGTCCAGGAATCGGTGGCCGAGGAGGTCCTGGATTCCCTGAAACGCCGGATGGCGCAGCTGCGCGTCGGCGACCCGCTCGACAAGAACACCGACGTCGGAGCGATCAACTCGGCCGCCCAGCTGGCCCGCATCAAGGAGTTGTCGGAGGCCGGGTCCGCCGAGGGCGCGGAGATCTGGTCGCCGCCGTGCGAACTTCCCGACCGGGGCTTCTGGTTCGCGCCGACGATCTTCACGGGCGTCTCGCAGGCGCACCGCATCGCGCGCGAGGAGATCTTCGGACCGGTGCTGTCGGTGCTCACGTTCCGCACGCCCGCCGAGGCCGTCGAGAAGGCCAACAACACGCCGTACGGCCTGTCGGCCGGCGTGTGGACGGAGAAGGGCTCCCGCATCCTGTCGATGGCCGACAAGCTGCGGGCCGGCGTGGTGTGGGCGAACACGTTCAACAAGTTCGACCCCACGTCGCCGTTCGGTGGGTACAAGGAGTCGGGTTACGGGCGCGAGGGCGGCCGGCACGGGTTGGAGGCCTACCTTGCCTGAGTCGGTCCGTCTTGCTGTTCGCAAGACCTACAAACTGTTCATCGGTGGGGCGTTCCCCCGGAGCGAGTCGGGGAGGTCGTATCCGGTGCGGTCGGCGGCAGGCGACTTCGTGGCGAACGCTGCTCTCGCGTCCCGTAAAGATGTTCGCGACGCGGTGCGCGCGGCCCGGGCGGCCTCTTCCGGCTGGGCCAGGGCGACGGCCTACAACCGCGGCCAGATCCTCTACCGCGTGGCCGAGCTGCTCGAGGGCCGGCGCGAGCAGTTCGTGGCGTACGGCGTGCCGGCGGCCACGGTCGACGAGGCGATCGACCGGTGGGTCTGGTACGCCGGCTGGTCCGACAAGATCGCCACGGTCTACGGCGGGGCGAACCCGGTGGCCGGCCCGTACTTCAACATCTCGGCGCCGGAGGCCACCGGCGTGGTGGGCGTGGTGGCGCCGGCCGACCCGTTGCTCGGGCTGGTGAGCGTGGTGGCGCCGGCGATCGTCACCGGCAACACGGTGGTGGTGCTCGCCGCGGAGGAGAACCCGTTGCCGGCGGTGACGCTGGCCGAGGTGCTCGCGACGTCCGATCTCCCGGGTGGCGTGGTGAATCTGTTGACGGGCCGCGTCGCCGAGATGGCGCCGTGGCTGGCGTCGCACATGGACGTCAACGCGCTCGACCTGGCCGGCGTGGAAGACGCGTCGCTCGCCGCTGACCTGGAGCGCGACGCCGCCGAGAACCTGAAGCGCGTCCTGCGCCCGGCGCCCGTCGACTGGTCCGACGACCCCGGTACCGGGCGCATGACCGCCTTCCTGGAGACCAAGACGGTGTGGCACCCCAAGGGGGTGTAACGAGACGCAGCTCGCCCGGCTAGGGTGGTCATCGCTTTGTAGCGACGTATGCCAACCCGGAGGTCGACGTGGCCCGCCAGCGGTCCGGATCGAGCAGCTCCCGCAACACTGGCCCCCGCGGGGCACGGCCGGCTTCCAGCCGACCGGCGGCGAAAGCCACCGGTAAGCCCCCGGTCGAGCCGGTCGACCCCGTCGACCCGACGACAGCCGACGCCGCGGGCGAGACCCCCGCGGCCACGGTCGCCCCCGACCCGGCCTCTCCCGCCCCTGCTTCCCCCGGCCTCGAGCCGGTGGCGGGCGCCGAGCCTGCCGGGGCCGAACCGGCCGACGCCGAACCGGCCGACGCCGAACCGGCCGACGCCCAACCCTCGGACGCCGCTGCCACCAGCGCCCCGGCCAAGCGGACGCCGGCCCGCAAGACCACCCCGAGAAAGGCCGCTCCGGCGAAGAAGACCACGCCAGCCGTGGGGCAGGCAATGCCGTCCACGGCGAAGAGCACGCCGGCCAGGGCCGCTGGCACCGCGGCAGCGAAAGCCGCGCCCGGCACCGCCGCTGCGAAAGCCGCACCTGGCGCCGCATCGGGCACCGCGCCCGGCACGGCCGCGAAGGCCGCGCCTGGCACCGCATCGGGCACCGCCGCGAAAGCCGCACCTGGCACCGCCGCGAAGGCCGTGTCTGGCACCGCAGCTGGCGCCGCCGCCGCGAAGGCCGCGCCGCCGGCAAAGGCCGCACCCGTGAAGCGGGCTCCCGCCGCCCGGAAGACGACTCCCGCGAAGAAGGCCACGCCTCCCCCGCCACCCGTGGTGGACGAACCGGTCGACCTCGAACCGGTCACCGTGGAGCCGGTCGATGTCGAGCCCGTCGATGTGACGCCGGTCGACGTCGAGCCCGCCGAGGTCGCGAAGCCGGCCGACGCGCCGGTGGCGGCCACGAAGCCGGCCCTCCGCAAGCAGGACTCGGTGGTCGAGGCCCCGCCCGAGCTGGAAGACATCGACGACGAGGTCGACATCGATCCGGTCGAGGCCGACGTCGAAGCCGACGAGGCCGACGAAGCCGAGCTCGACGAGGAGGATCCCGAACTCGCGGCGGCCGCCGCCGAGTTCTGGTCGGACGTCAAGGTCGCGCCGGTGGAGCTGGCCCTGCCCAAGGGCGTCGGGTACACGCTGCGGGCCTACCGGATGTCCGACGAGCTCGCGGCGGTCGAGGTCGACGAGCGTGAAGACGAGTTCGCCGGTTTCCTCGACGATGAAGACGAGGCCGATTCCGACCTCGTCGCGGAGGAGGAACTGGTCGCCGCCCTCGGTCTGGAGGCCGGTCCGGTCACGAAGACCCGCACCAAGAGCGACCGCGACGACGACCTCGACTACGACGACGATGCCGACGAGGACGACGACGACGACCTCGACGACGAAGACGAGGACGACGACGACATCGACGCGGAAGCGGACGATGACGACGATGAAGACGACGAAGACGAAGACGATGAGGACGAAGACGAGGACGACGAGCCGACCGCGTCCGACGATTCCGATGACGACGACGCTGACGACGACGAGGACGATGACGACGTCGAGGTGAAGCCCGCCGCGGAGGAGGTTCCGGTCTTCCTCGGCCGGCGCGGCAAGGTCTTCGTCTTCAGCACCGCCGACCAGCTCGTCGAGTACGTCAAGGCCAGCGACGACCACGATCTCGCTCAGCTCGACACCTGGGCCGACCTACGCGAGCGGATCACGGCCGACCACATCGTTCCCGACCCCGCCGACAAATACGAGCTCGACCTCGTCGTCGACAATCTTCGCGGCGGAGCGGACTCGCTCGATTACACGCTGTTGATTCAGGCCGGCGAGATCACCCGTGACATCGCGTACGCCACCCGGCTCGAAGCGGTCATCACCGCACTCGGCCCGGGAACGCCACTCGACGATCTCGACGAAGCGGTGCGCAAGGCCGATAGCAGTGGCGGAATTCGTGGCTTCTTCGCACGGCGCAAACTGCGAAAAATCGTCACGCAACAGACCGCGCTAGGCTGGCGCACGATAATTGGCAAGATCTCATCGGTCGTGGACTGGCGCGAGTGACCCCTAACCAGGGAGCATCATTCGGTGAGCATGCCATTGCGCCGTAACGGGTGATCGTCAGCAGGGTCACAACCGTGAATAGTGGCTGTTGTTTGGCCCTGCCTCCTGGGTAGGCCTGGTTGGTGGGGGGACGCACCGGCCAGGTTGAAAGAGCTCATGCACTCGGTCCCGGGAGGAGGAGCACGCGGTGACGCTCGTTCGGGTCTACTGCGGACTGGCGTCGGCAGACGGTCCTGCGCTCGCACCGGAGGCGCAGAACTGGTTGACGGTCTCGATCGTCGACGACGCCGGCCGGCTGCTCGACATATGCGAGATCACCGACGACCCCGGCGGGTACGCGGAGTTGTGTGCTCTGTTCGCCCAGCGGGGTGATGGTCCGGCAGCGGTGGCGGTCGCTACTGCCAACAACGATCATGCCGTCACCCAGTTACTCACCGCCGCCGGCCGTTACATGGCCTACGCCGGTCCCGACTCGGCCGACGACTTCGCCGAGCGGTTCGCCGACGACGGCTCGCCCGACGAGATCCGGTCCGGCCCGGCGGAGCGCCGGGCGATCGGGCTGGCGCGCGCGTTGCAGGCCGGCGTGCTGCAGGCCGTCCCCCAGGCCACGCCGCCGGAGATGTTCAACCTCAAGCCATTGCTCACGGCGCACGCCGCGATCGTCACCGGCCGGCAGCAGGCGGCCGGAACGCTGCGCGAGGTGCTCCGCGAGTTGTACCCGGCCGCGCTGCGCGCCTATGCCGACCCGGCCGAGCCGGTGTCGCTCGCGGTGCTGCAGGCCCTGCCGGAGCCCAGCCAACTCGTCAACGCCTCGGCCGGACGGGTGCAGGAAGGCGAGGTCGTCGCCGCACTCGTCGACGCGGGGGTCGCCGAGCGGGAGATCCTCGACGAAGCTGTTACCGCGCTGCGGGTCGCGATCGCCGAGACGCCCCGGCGCGCCGGTGTCACCCGCGCCATGACCTCGGCGGTGGCCGAGACCGTCAAGCAGGCGGTTGCCTCGGTCCGCTGCTTCGACGGCGCCAGCGAGGCGCTCGTCGGCGTCATCGCCGACCGGATGGCCCCGCCGGTGCGTCCGGTGGAGCAGCCGGCCTACGAGGCCCCCCGGCACCTCGGCGCCGGGTTCGGCGCGCCGCAGGCGCCGGCTCAACCGCCGCCGCTGCGGGTCGTGTCGAACGGCTTCGGCAACGGTCACAGCAACGGGAACGGCAACGGCAACAGCGGCCTGGGCGAGACGGCTCCGTACCAGCCCGAGCCGGTGTCGCCGGCCCCCTATCAGCCGGCCGCGTCGTTCCCCGGCTCCGGCATGATCCAGGTGCCGGCTGCCCGTCCGGTCGACCCCGGTAACAACGAAGAGCGCGGCCAGCCGACCACCGAACTGCCCCGGCGGCCCGTCCCGTCGTCGATGCCCACGGCGATCCCGCCGAGCACGCGGCAGAGCCGGCCGGCGTTCGGGTCCGACAACACCTCGACGTTCGCGGGGCAGTCGACCTTCGGGTCCGACAACACGTCGACGTTCGCCGGGCAGCCGAACAGGTCCTTCGGGTCCGACAACACGTCCACGTTCGCGGGGCAGCCCACCTACGGCTCCGACAACACCTCGACGTTCGCGGGACAGCCGACCTACGGGTCCGACAACACGTCCACGTTCGCCGGGCAACCCGCCACCGGGCAGTTCCCGGCGATACCGCAGCCGCCCGCGCCGTTCAGCCAGGTGACCACCGACGAGCGGTTCGGCGCGCAACCGCCGGCACACCACCAGCCGTCGCCGCCGATGCCGCGGCTCTCGCCCGAGGTGCACGCACCCGGGTCACGCGGCAACTGGCCGCTCAACGGCGAGCCAGACGAGGAGGCCAGCGGCTCGTACCCGTTGGTGTCCGGTACCGGTGCCGCCGACGTACCGCGTCAGCGCGAGGGACGCGTCAAGCCGCCGTGGCAGTCCGACGACCTGCCGGTCGAGCCGCCGACCCTGCGCCTCGTCGAGCCGGCCCCGCTGGCCGATCCCGCGTTGTCGGGCAACCGCCCGCTCAACGACCCTCACGACGACCGGTTCGACCCGCCGACGCTGCGGCTCGTGCCGTCCGCCTCGGAGCAGGCCAACCGGCACACCCGGGTGTCCGCCAGCGCCAGCGTCGGTGTCGACCACCTGGGTGAGGCGCCGGTTGAGACCAACGCCGACGACGACGATCTGCTGATCTTCGCGGCCTGCCGGTCGGCGTGGTTCATCGACGGCACCGAGGCCGAAGAGGAACGCGAGTGGGTCACGGCGGCCGACACGGGCTGGGAGGCGGCGTCGCAGGCGGCCCGCCCGGCCGTCGGCGCCGAGACCACAGCCGGCCTTCCGCGCCGGGTTCCCCAGCGCAACCTGGTGCCCGGCTCGGCGGCGGCGTCCGCCACCCCCGAGATCGAGGAGCGGCCGCTGCGCATCGTGCGCGACGCCGCGGCGATCGCCGCCCACACCGGTGCCTACTTCAACGGCTACCGGCGCGGCCAGGAGGTCGGCGGGTTCTCGGTCGGCGGTCGTCCGGGCCGCGAGTCGTCGGTCGGCTGGGACTTCAGCCGCGACGCGTCCGGTGACGAGGAGTTCGCCGCCGCGCCGGTCAACGACTACGGTTACCGCTCGGCCCGTCGCTAGGATCCACGAACGCCGAAGCCCGGTCCCAGAAGGGACCGGGCTTCGTTTTTAGGCAATACGCGCGATTTGTCTCTCCTTGACTACGCGGCGTAACCGACCCCGGATAGCAATCGACGCGGGCCGGAGAGGGAGGCCCGCGTCGATTGAAGCGGCGTTTACGCCGGTGCTGCGGCCCGCGAGCGACGCATCGAGAGCACGTACTCGACGAGCGAGATCAGCACCTGCTTGGTCGACTCACGGCTACGCGCGTCGCACGGCACCACCGGGACGTCGGGCGAGACCGCGAGGGCCTCCCGCACGTCGTCGGCATTGTGGTACTGCACGCCGTCGAAGCAGTTGATCGCCACCAGGTACGGCAGCCGCCGGTGCTCGAAGAAGTCGATCGCGGCGAAGCAGTCGGCGAGCCGCCGGGTGTCGACCATGACGACCGCACCGATCGCGCCCCGCACCAGCTCGTCCCACATGAACCAGAACCGGGTCTGGCCGGGGGTACCGAACAGGTACAGGATGAGGTCGCGGTCGATGCTGATCCGGCCGAAGTCCATGGCGACGGTCGTCGTCAGCTTGCCGGGCACCTGACGGGTGTCGTCGACGCCGACACCGGCCGAGGTCATGATGGCCTCGGTCGTCAGCGGAGTGATCTCCGAGACCGAGCCCACAAGCGTGGTCTTACCCACACCGAATCCCCCGGCGATGACGATCTTCGCCGACGTGACCCGCCCGGAAGCCGGGCGAGCCATGTTAGAGCCTCCGAAGTCCACTGAGCACCCTCTCCAGCAATTCCGTGCCCACCGCCTCGTTGTCGTCCAACGAGGTCGGCTCATGTACTGAGACCAAGCCCTCCGCCGCCATGTCGGCGACGAGCACCCTGGCCACCCCAAGGGGAAGATGCAGCCGGGCGGAGATCTCAGCCAGTGACTGCACCCGGTTGTCACACATCGTTGCGATGTACTGCTGCTCCTGGCCCTGGTTACCACCGGGGCGAGAATTCGCGGTCCGCCCTCGCACCGTCGTCTCGATCAGCGCCTCGATGGCGATGTCGACCCGCGGCCGGGTGCGGCCTCGGGTGACGGCGTAGGGACGCACTAGAGCACCCGTCGGCTCATCCCGTTCGGCCATTTCGCCGTTCACCTCCCCACCAGCCCCGATCGTGGTAGTCAATGTCTACCGCTCAGCCCATCATGGACGCGGCCGGGCGGGGCGCTGGCGTCAGCGCGTCACCCACCCGGTCCACGAGCAGCGCCATCTCGTACCCGACCTGGCCCACGTCGCATGCGCGGGCGGCGAGCACCGCGAACGAGGAACCGTCGGAGATGGACATGAGGAAAAGGAACCCGTTGTCCATCTCCACGACCGTCTGCAGCACCGCTCCGCCTTCGAAGCAGCGCGACGCGCCCTGGGTCAGGCTGACCAGGCCCGAGGAGATCGCGGCGAGTTGGTCTGCCCGGTCGCGTGGCAGGTCTCGTGACGAGGCCAGGAGCAGCCCGTCTGCCGAGACCGCCACCGCGTGGGCCACACCGGGCACACGGTCGGCGAAGTTGGCCAGGAGCCAACCGAGGTCCTGCGTCGATGTCATGCTTCGCGCTCCTTGCCCTGCGGATTAGAAGGCCCGGCCTGCGTTGGTTGCGGGGTTCGTGAGTCGGTGGACGAGGGACTCTGCTGACTGCGCCCCCGCTGGACACCGCGGTGGTACGCGGAGAGCAGGCCACGCACTGCTTCGGGGCTGCGCCGATGCGCCGCCGTGGCGCCACGCTCGACGCCTCCCGGCACGAGCTGCGACATCGGCACCCGCTTCGGCAGGCCACCCTCCGTCAAGTTGAAGTCCCGCTCCTCACCGAGAGCCTCAGCCGCACGCCATCCGTCGTCGGCGGCTGTACGCCAGGTTACCGACTCCCCCGGCGTTGACCTATCGGTGGATGCCGATGCGGGCTCGCGCGTCTCGGCGGGCGGGGTGTTCGACGCCGCGGCGGGCGCCGGCGTGCGCGGCGGGAGCGGCGACGACGGCGTACGCGGCGGCAGTGGCGACGACGGCGTACGCGGCGGGAGCGGCGACGACGACGCACCCGACGGTGCACCCGCCGACGACGGCGACCACGGTGCGCCGGTCGGCGCTGCCGACGGCCCGGTGCCCCGGCTGGGAGCCGACATGGGACCGGAGGCCGGCGCACCCGTCACGGGTGGGCTGGACACCGGACGCGTCGGCGCGGGCGGGCCGCTGACCGAGCTGTCGGACGGCCGGGCCGGTGCCGACGTGCCACCGGTTGCCTCCGGCGTGGCGCCGTTGGAGCCGTTGGTGAGCGCACGCATCGGCGACGGCCGGCGGGTGCGGAACCAGGCCGACTCCACGTCCCGGAAGATGGGCGGAAGCTCCATCGTCTGGTCGGGACGCGGCAGCGCGGCGAGTTCGTCACCGGGCTGGCCCGGCTGACCGGACTGACCGTTGCCGGCGGGCGGCGGTGCCCAGTCGTCACGCACCCGTGGAATCTCGGCGGTCATGTCGAGCGCGGGCGAGTAACCACTGTCGTCGCGGGACGCCGGCGGCTGAGTGGGTGCACCGGAGCCCGAACCGCCGGGCGCGCGGGTACCCGGCGCACCGGGACCCGGGACCGGCGGCGCGGTCGGCGCACCGGACGCCGGCGGCCAGGCCGGCGGTGCTGGTTGCGCGGCGGCTGCCGGCTGGGCCGGCTGCGGCTGGCCACCCGACGGGCGGACCGGAAGCCCACCGGGACCGGACGTACCGGGACGCGACGGCAATCCACCGCTGGCCGGCGCGGCCGGGGCCGACGGACGGGACGGCAGCCCACCGGGCGCGCCACTGGTCGGGACCGCCGGCGTCGCCGGGCCGGACGGACGGGTCGGCAGCCCACCGGGACCACCCGCCGGCGGACCGGCCGGGGTCGTCGGACGGGTCGGCAGCCCGGCCGACTGAGCACCGGCCGCCTGCTGCGGCGGAAGATCGGCCGGCCGCTGGCGCGGGATCGCCCCACCGGGATCGGACGGCTCGTTCGGGGTGCCCCAGTTGTCGCCTGCGCGCCGCTGCGGCAGCCCCTGCTCGGGACCGCCCGGACCGCTACCCGGACCGTGAGTGCCGTTGCCGTTGGTGGCGGAGGACGCACCGGTCAGGTCGGACCACGGCGGAAGGCCACCACGACCACCACCCGCGGGCGCACCCGGCCGACCGGGACCACCCGGACCGCTGGGGGCACCGCTGGCTGCGGGCCGTTGGAAGGCCGAGGACGCCGGCGGCTGGCCGCCACCGAAGGCCGGTGGCTGCGCACCGGGGATACCCGGAGAGCGGCCGGCCTGCGGCTGCGCCGGCCCACCCGAGCTCGGAGCGAGCGGACGGGACGGGCTCTCGGGAGCGGACGGACCGCGACCGAGCGACGACGGACCCAGCGGTGACGGACCGGACCCGCGGGTCGGAGCCGTGGGGTTGCCCGGCGAGAACGCCGAACCGGACGCGAACGCCGACTGCGCGCGCTCGCGCGGCCCCACCGGCCGGTCGCCACCCTCGATCGACAGCGTGGACGGCATGCCCATCGCGGGACGCGACGGCGGCGGCTGCAGTGCCCGATCGGCACCGCCACCGACCACCGGCAGCTCGCCGGTGGCTCGGCCGCCGGCCAGCCGCTGCACCAGCACGCTCGCGGGCAACGTGATGTCGGCGACCGTGCCGCGCTCGCGGGCGGCACGCAGTTCGACGCGCACAGCGTGCCGGGCCGCCAGCCGGGCGACCACGACCAGGCCCATCATGCGGGAGACGGCCACGTCGACGGCGGGCGGGTTTCCGAGCTTCTCGTTGAGTTCGCGCAGTTGGTCGGGCGAGATGCCGATGCCGCGGTCCTCGACGAGGAGCACGCACCGCTCACCGACCCGGCGCGCCTCCACGACCACCGCGGAATCGGGCGGTGAGAACGCGGTGGCGTTGTCGAGCAGCTCGGCGACCAGGTGCACCATGTCGTTGACCGAGTGCGCGGCGATCTCGACGTCGCGGTCGATCATGCCGAACTCGATGCGGGTGTAGTGCTCCACCTCGGACTGGGCGGCACGCAGCACGTCCATCAGCGGGGCCGGCTCGCGCTGCACGCGCGAGGAGTCGGCACCGGCGAGAACCAGCAGGTTCTCGTCGTTCCGCCGCATTCGGGTGGCGAGGTGGTCGAGCTGGAACAGCTCGGCCAGCCGGTCGGGGTCTTCCTCGCCACGTTCCAACCGGTCGAGGTGACCGATGAGCCGGTCGACCAGGATCTGCGAACGGCGGGCGAGGTTGACGAACATCGTCGCGACGCTGGACCGCAGTTGCGCCTGCTCGGCGGCGGTTCGCACCGCTTCCAGGTGGACCGCGTTGAACGCCTCGGTCACCTGCCCGAACTCGTCGCGGCTGCGGACCGGCAGGGGTTCGGCGATCTGCCGCGCGATGTGGTCGGGCGAGGCACCGATGGCCAGCGAGGGTTCCCGCAGCCGGGCGACGGCCTGTGGGAGGCCGTACTGGGCGACGGTGAGCGCGCCGTGGCGCAGTTCACGCAGCGACCGCGCCATCGAGCGGGCCACCAACCAGGCGAACAGGATCGCCAGGAGCAGCATGCTCAGGAGCAGACCGGTCTGGACGAGCACCGTCTGGCGCAGGTCGTCACGCACGCCGGTGGCGGCGATCACGACCCGCTCGTCGAGCGTCAACTCGACCTCGCGGAGCAGGTTGACCTCGGTGGCGATCGCGGCGTCCCATTCGGGCGCGGCGAAGTTGGGACCGGTGCCGTTGGTGGCGCTCTCGATCTCGCCCTCGAACAGGAACGCCTTGCGCAGGTCGCTACCGGTGAGGGTCTGTGAGAGCAGTTCCCGCTCGGCCGCGGTGGAGGTCGCGTCGAACCGGTTGCTGGCCGCGTCCTCCGCTGCCTGGGCGTTGTCGTACTCGCGCCGTAGTGCCAGCGTGAGACCGTTGTCGCCGTTCGCCGTGCCACTCGCGAGCACACGGAGAATGACCACCCGCTCGTCGTTGATCGCCGTCTTACGGTCGCTGACCGCGGCGGCGGCCTGCTGGGCGGTGTTCAACTTCGAGTCGGTGGTGAGCCGGATGGCGGTCTCGCGCACCTGGGTGAGCTCGGAGATCACCGCGCGGTAGCTGGACGCGATCGTCGTCTGCGACAGGACGCTGACCTTCTTGACCTGCTCACGCAGGCCGCCGAGGTCGCCGAGGTACTCGTCGGCCTCGTTCAACGCCCGCTGCGGGTCACCGCCGAGGTCACCGACGGCGCGACGGCTCTGCTTGTACTGCGAGATCGCGTTGTCGGTGAGCGGGATCTGCTTGTCGTAGGACTCCTGCGTGGTGCCGCGCGTCGCCTCCGGGGAACCGACGAAGAGAACGCTCGCGGCGCGCTCGTTCTGCAGTTCCTGGATGACCGCGCCGGCCTGTAGTGAAAGCCGGGCGAGGGTGCGCGTGCGGTCGGCGTCGTTGGCGGAGGAGATGTTCTCGACCAGACCCGTGGTACCGACGACGATCGTGGCGATTGTCGGCACGATCATGATCAGGCCGAGTTTGGACCAGATGGGCAGGTCGCGGAGGCGGCCTACCGGCTTGCGCAGACGCGAGAACTTGGAGCCCTCCGTCGTTGGCCGTTCGCTCACCTCACCGCCCTCCGTAACGGGACCCGCACAATGGGCACCCGCGACCGTCCGACCCGATCAGGCCGAACCTCCGAGATTCCACCATGTCCGGTGCTCCAAAGAAAGCCCGTGCAAGGTGCGATCGTGTTTGTGGAGAGTCTGTCGGGTCGAGCGAACCGTTACCGTTCAGGCGGTTTGTCCCGCATTGAAGGCCGGCGAATCGTCCCAAACATCCCACTGCAAAGTCCTTAAATTGGACGAAAGCACCATATTGCCCAGCACCCAGCGTAAAGAACCGGCCAACCGGCTGATGCCGTACCCGCCGTATGTTGGCCCGATCCACCGGCTCGGCGTGGACAAAATGTGCGCTTTAACGACCCCGCGGCTGCCTAAGTAGCAATATCGATCCGGTCGATCAATTTGGCGTAAGCGGGTTTGATCACTTCATTGATCAACGCCAACCGTTCGTCGAACGGGATGAATGCGCTCTTCATGGCGTTGACGGTGAACCACTGTAGCTCGGCCCACCCGTAACCGAACGCCTCGGCGAGCAGAGACATCTCCTTCGTCATCGATGTGCCGCTCATCAGCCGGTTGTCTGTGTTGACGGTCACCCGGAACCGAAGATCACGCAGGAGCCCGATCGGGTGTTCCGAGATCGAGGCCGCCGCACCGGTCTGCACGTTCGACGACGGACATAGCTCCAGCGGGATCCGCTTGTCGCGAACATACGCCGCGAGCCGGCCCAACGACCGGTCGGCCTCCGCGATGTCGTCGACGATGCGCACGCCGTGCCCGAGCCGGTCGGCGCCGCACCACTGGATCGCCTGCCAGATCGACGGCAACCCGAACGCCTCACCGGCGTGGATCGTGAAGTGGAAGTTCTCCCGCTGCAGGTACTCGAACGCGTCGAGGTGGCGGGTGGGCGGGAACCCGGCCTCGGCACCCGCGATGTCGAAGCCGACCACACCGGCGTCGCGGTACCGCACCGACAGTTCGGCGATCTCCATCGAGCGCGCCGCGTGCCGCATCGCGGTGAGCAGCGTGCCGATGCGGACCGGCTGGCCGGCGAGGGCGGCCTGGGCCGAGCCGTCGGCGAACCCGGCCAGCACCGCCTCCACCACCTCCGGCAGCGTGAGCCCGCGGGTGAGGTGCTGTTCGGGCGCGAACCGCACCTCCGCGTACACCACACCGTCGGCGGCCAGGTCGAGCGCGCACTCCGCGGCCACCCGGTGCAGCGCCGACGCCGTCTGCATGACGCCGACGGTGTGCGCGAACGTCTCCAGGTACCGCACCAGCGAACCGCTGTCGGCGGCCGCGGTGAACCAGCCGCCCAGCTCGTCCGGGTCGGCCACGGGCAGTTCGTGGCCGATCTCCGCGGCCAGTTCCACCACGGTCGCCGGGCGCAGCCCGCCGTCGAGATGGTCGTGCAGAAGGGCCTTCGGCGCGCGCCGGATTTCCTCGTATGTGGGTGCCATGCAAGGACATTAGACCCGTCGGGAAGGATGGCCGGGTGGACCTTCGGATAGTCGCCCGGCTGCGTTGTCCGGTGTGCGGCGAGGCCATGGACCCGGCCGAATCCGTGCTGCGGTGCCGCGGCGGCCACAGTTTCGACGTCGCGAGGCAGGGCTACGTCGACCTCAGCGCCGGCCCGGTGACGCATCCCGGCGACACCACCGAGATGGTCGCCGCCCGCGAACGGGTGCTGGCCGCCGGTCACTTCGGCTTCATCACCGCCGGGCTGGCCGAGGCCACCGCCACCTACGATTCCGGCCTGATCGTCGACGTGGGCGCCGGCACCGGCGTCCACCTGAAATCGTTGCTCGAAGCCCGGCCCGACGCTCTCGGCCTGGCCGTCGACGTCTCGAAACCCGCGCTCCGGCGGGCCGCGCGCGCCCATCCGCGCATGGGCGCCGTGCGCGCCGACGCGTGGCGCGGTCTCCCGGTCGCCGATGGCGCGGCGTCCGTCGTCCTCAACGTTTTCGCGCCTCGTGCGGGCCGCGAGTTCGCCCGCGTTCTCCGACCGGGTGGACGCCTGGCAGTGGTGACACCGGCCCCCGATCACCTCCGCGAACTGGGCCTCGCGATCGGCGTCGATCCACGCAAGGAGGAGCGCCTCTTCGCCACCCTCGGCCCCTGGTTCGTCCGCGAACAGGACCACGAACTCCGGACGACCCTGCACCTCTCCGCCGCCGAAGCCCACGCCGTGGCCGGCATGGGCCCGGGCGCCTTCCACCACCCCACCCCGGCCTACGAAGGCCCGGTCACCGCGGCCGTCCACCTCTCGGTATGGCACCACGCCGAATGACCCCTCGGCCGGCCGGCAGAGCCGCAGATACTCGATCTCCGGCAGGGAGTGGGCACCGCCCGCGGCATCGTGGGCGACGTGTGCGACCAGAAGCCGCCGACGGGCGCGTGGTTGCCGCGCCAACGCCACGGTCAGGTCGTCGATTCCGACCAGCCGCTGCTGAAACGCCGCAACGACGAGCGCGGCCGCCTCATGGTCGGAGGCCGCCCACTGCGCGGCGTCGACGACCGCACGTCCGGCCACGGTGCACGGTGGCGAGGTCGCTCGATGGAGTTCGTCGGATCGGAGCAGTCGGGTGCGGTGAACCACCGCGAACGGCGGCGGGTCGTGGTCACGCAGGCGACCGGGCAGCAACGCCCCAGTGCGCCTGCCGCCACGTCCCGGTGACGAGACGGTGGCGGATGGCCCCGGAACTGAGCCAGCGCCCCGCCTGGCGTCTGCTGATGACTCCCTCCTGTTGGTACAGCAGGAGGTCGAGATCGCTGAGTGAGTCGAACGGGTTGCTCCGGAGAGGCCGGAAGCGCTGATCAGACGCTCAGGTCGATTTCCTCCCAGGCCAGCGGGGCGTCGTGGTACGGGCCGTGGAAGACGACCGCCCATTCCAGGGCCCAGCGCCGTTGGCCGATCGCGTTCGAGTCGACCTCGCCGGGCAGGGGGAGGTTGCGGCGCTCCGCCTCCAGGTAGGCCCAGTCGAGGCAGTAGTGCAGGTCGAGTTGGCTGGCCACCTCGCCGGGCTCGCGGGGGGCGGTCAGCGTGCGGCCGCGCCAGGACGCGAACGTCTCGCCCTCCGCCAGGTTGGGCAGGCGTTGCACCAGGCCGTTGGCCGACGCGCGGCACGGGTCGAGGTCGCGGGTCAGGCCCATCACCCAGCCCAGGGCGTACACGGCCTCCAGGTGCAGGGCGAAAGAAAACTGGTCGCCCTTGTCGGCGACCACGAAATGCCATTCCGGACGGGTGAGGCGTTCGACCAGGTGCGCGTCGAGCAACCACTCCATGGCCATCTTGGGCGGCATCCCGAAGCTGCGGGCCAACACGATGTTGAGCACCGCCACCCGCGCCTCGAGCTCGGCCCGTGGGCGCAGCTCCATCTCGTCGCCGGGATCCCAGACCATCGGGAAATTGTCCGCCGGCACCGGCAGGCCGAGCCGCTCCAGCACGCGAAGATTCGCCTCGCGGACGGGTAACGGGTCAGGCGCGGTGGCGGTCATAACGGGCCCTCATACCAAGAACTCTAACGACCGATCGGCGCAGCGACAACGATCAACTACTGAGGGTCACGATATGTGGGTTACGATTCAGTCCAACCGCTCCAGGACCAGCGGAGATGCGTCGGGCGCGGTATCGGAGATCGTCACTGCCGAGGCGGCGACCTCCAACGCCGACGGGATCCGGCCGGCCTCGTCGGCGCGCAGTTCCATCAGGACGTCGCCCGCGCGCACCGCGTCGCCCTGTTTCTTCCGCAGCATGACCCCGGCGGACGCCGACACCGGGTCCTCCTTGCGCGCCCGGCCCGCGCCCAGCCGCCAGGCCGCGACGCCGATCCCGTACGCATCGAGCGTCGTCACATAGCCGTCGCGGTCGGCGCGGACGACCTCCGTCTCCGGCGCCTGCGGCAGCTTCGCCGACGGGTCGCCGCCCTGCGCGGTGATCAGTTCGCGCCACGCGTCCATCGCGCGACCGTCGCGGAGCGCGTCGGCGGGGTCGACGCCGTCGATGCCGGCGGCGGCGAGCATCTCGCGGGCCAGCGCCAGCGTCAGCTCGACCACGTCGGCCGGGCCGCCGCCGGCCAGCACCTCCAGCGACTCCTCGACCTCGATCGAGTGCCCGGCGGCCAGCCCCAGCGGCGTGTTCATGTCGGTGAGCAGGGCCCGCGTGACCACCCCGTGCGCCTTGCCCAGGTCGACCATCGTGCGGGCGAGCTCACGTGCGTCCTCGATCTTTTTCATGAATGCGCCGGAGCCGAACTTCACGTCGAGGACGAGCGCGGCCGTGCCCTCGGCGATCTTCTTGCTCATGATCGAGCTCGCGATCAGCGGGATCGCCTCGACCGTTCCGGTGACGTCGCGCAGCGCGTACAGCTTGCGGTCGGCCGGCGCCAGCCCCTCGCCGGCGGCGCAGATCGCCGCGCCGACGGTCTGCAACTGGCGCACGAACTCGTCGTTCGACAGCTTCGTGCGGAACCCGGGGATCGACTCCAGCTTGTCGAGCGTGCCGCCGGTGTGGCCGAGGCCGCGCCCGCTGAGCTGGGGCACGGCGGCACCGCACGCGGCCACCAGCGGCGTCAGCGGCAGCGTGATCTTGTCACCGACCCCACCCGTGGAGTGCTTGTCGACGGTCGGCCGGTCCACTGTGGACAGATCGAGCCGCTCGCCGGACGCGATCATCGCCGCGGTCCAGCGGGCGATCTCGGCGCCGGTCATGCCGCGCAGCAGGATCGCCATCGCCAGCGCCGACATCTGCTCGTCGGCGACGACACCCTTCGTGTAGGCGTCGATCACCCAGTCGATCTGGTCGTCGGTAAGCGGTCCGCCGTCGCGCTTCGTCCGGATGACATCGATCACGTTCACGGCCGCACCTCGCTTCGCGAGGGGTGGCCTCCGCGGCGATCCGCTCGCTCCGCGAGCGCATCGCCGCTGCTGTGCTGAATGATGATCTCGCTCCGCTCGATCATGGGCGCCACTCTTCAGAAAATTCTTCGGGACGCGCACCAGCGCCGGCCCAGTACGTACGGCCCTCGCCGTCGATCACCACCACACGGGGCGTACGGGCCCGACCCCAGGCCACCGCCGCGGCCGTGTCGGGCCACACCGGACCCTCCTCGATCACCGACGCCGAGCCCTCCGGGTCGCCGGGCCGGCCGGCACTCCAGTAACCGGTCCACACCTGCTGGCCACCCGCGATGTCGGGGTGCAGGAACGCGGTGCCGCTGCCCACCCGGTTCGACAGCACGGCCGGCACCCGGCTGGTCGAGTCGACCGCCGGCTGCCCGACCTTGCCGAGGTCGATCTCGTCGAACGCGTACGGCAGCAGGTCTTCCATCGTCACCGGGCCGCTGACGTGGTCGACCAGCATCTTCGGCCCGCCGTGTTCCCACAGCAGTTGGCGGCAGCGGCCGCACGGCATCAGCGGTTCGCCGTTGCCGTCGACGCACGCCATCGCCACGAGCCGGCCGCCGCCGGACGCGTGCAGCGCCGACACCAGGCCGCACTCGGCGCACAGGCCCAGCCCGTACGACGCGTTCTCGACGTTGCAGGCGCTGAGCACCCGCCCGTCGTCGACCAGGGCGGCGACGCCCACCGGGAAGTTCGAGTACGGCGCGTACGCCCGCCGCATCGCTGCGACGGCCGCGGCGCGCAGGGCGACCCAGTCCGGACTCATGGATGTGATCGTAGACCCGTTCAAGATCAGGTCGAGCGTCTGTACGGAATTCCGTCGGCGGCCGGGGGCCGCAGCCGCTGCGCCGCCAGCGCCAGCACCACGAGCGTGGTGACGTGCGGCGTGAACTGCACGAACGGCACCGGAACCTGGTCGGTGAAGAAGTAGGAGATCGCGGCCAGCACCGAGAGCCCGATCGCCACCCCACCGATCACGAACTTGCGCCGGTACACCTGCCAGGCGCCGACCGCCAGCAGGATGCCCGAGATGAGCAGCAGCAGCGCGTGGATCGACGTCGTACCGCCGCGGAGCTGCAGCGCGTCGGTGTAGCCGAACAGCGCCGCACCGGCCGCGAGGCCACCCGGCCGCCAGTTGCCGAAGATCATCGCGGCCAGGCCGATGTACCCGCGGCCATTGGTCTGGCCCTCGCGGTAGATGTCGGCGGCGACCATCGACAGGAACGCGCCGCCGAGGCCGGCGATCGCGCCGGAGACGACCACCGCGTAGTACTTGTACAGGTAGACGTTGACGCCCAGCGTCTCCGCCGCGTGCGGCGCCTCGCCCACCGAGCGCAGCCGCAGGCCGAACGACGTGCGCCAGAGCAGGTAGAACGTGACGGGCACCAGCACCACGGCCACGATCGTGAGCACCGAAACGTCGGTGAGCAGGCCCCGGACGATCCCGGCCAGGTCGCTGACCAGGAACCAGTGCTTGCTCTCCAGCCCTTCGGTGAGCCAGGTGACGCCGGGCACCGACAGGTCGGGCGGCTGCTCGACCGACGGCGACTGGTTCACCCCGCCGCCCTCCTCGTTGGCGAACGTCAACGAGGACAGGTAGCGGGTGACGCCGAGCGCCAGGATGTTGATCGCGACACCGGACACGATGTGGTCGACGCCGAACGTCACGGTGGCGACGGCGTGCAGCAGACCGCCCAGCGCGCCACCGATCACCGCCGCGATCAGGCCGACGGCCCAGCCCCAGTTCAACGAGCCCCAGGCACCGAACCACGTCCCGAAGATCATCATGCCTTCGAGGCCGATGTTCACGACGCCCGCCCGCTCGGCCCAGAGACCGCCGAGGCCGGCGAGGCCGATCGGCACCGCGGCCTGCAACGCGGCGTGCGTGGCGCCGCTGGACGTCAGGTCGTTCGCGCCGGTCATGACGCGCACCAGCGACAACGCGATGACGCCGGCGAAGATCGCCCCGGACGTGATCAGCAGGATCATCGGCAGGCTCAGCCGCCGCTTCTTCGGCCCGGGGTCACCGGTGCCGGCCGCGGCACCACCCGGCGCCGGCGTGAGGAGCGAATCCGCGGTCATGCCACTTCCTCCTTGGCCGGCGACGTCGGCGGGGTCGGCGGAACCGCCGCCGTACCCGTCGACTCGCCGACCTGCTTCTGCTGGATCCGGCGACCGATGCGGGCGGCCAACTCGTACGCGACGACGACCGCCAGCACCACCGTGCCCTGCATGATCGTCACCGTCTCGCGCGGGATGTCGTTCAGGTCGAGGATCTGCGCGGAGTTCTCCAGCGCGCCCCACAGCATCGCGCCGAGGATCATTCCGATCGGATGATTGCGGCCGAGCAGCGCGATCGCGATGCCGGTGAACCCGTACCCACCGACGTTCTCGGCGACGGCGTGCGTCTGCCCGAGCAGTTCCGGCAGCCCGATCAGCCCGGCCACCGCGCCGGACAGCATCATCGTGACGACCACCATCCGCTTGGCGTCGACACCGCTGGCCACCGCGGCCGACGGGCTGTGCCCGGTGGCCCGCAGGTCGTACCCGAACCGGGTCCGCTCGATCATGAACCAGTACCCGACGCCGACCAGCGCGGCGATGATGCCGAACCCGAAGAACCGGGCGTTGGTGCCGGGAATCAGGAGGATGCCGGGGATCCAGGCGTCCTTCTCCAGGATCGGGGTGGTCACCGAGTTGCTGCCCGGCGCCCGCACTCCGAGCAGGTCGGTGGTGAGCAGCCAGGCGAACAGGCCACCGGCGATGAAGTTCAGCATGATCGTCGAGATGACCTCGCTGACGCCGCGGGTGACCTTGAGCAGGCCGGCGATGCTCGCCCACGCGGCGCCGACCACCATCGCGGCGAGGATCATCAGCACGATCCGCACCGGACCGGGCAGGCCCTGGGTGAACGACGCACCGCCGAGCGCACCGGCCAGCAGCACGGCGAGCCGGTACTGGCCCTCGATGCCGATGTTGAACAGGCCCATCCGGAACCCGATCGCGGCCGCGACCGCGCCGAGGTAGTAGTACACCGTCTTGTTCAGGATGCCGTTGATGGTTCCGGGGCGGGTGCCGTACTCCCACATCGCCTGGAACGTCGAGATGACCTCGTGGCCACCGAGCGTGAGCACCAGCGCCGAGACCAGCACCGAGATCAGCAGCGCGACGATCGGCGCCACGATCGGCGGGAGGATCCGCACCGGATCGAACCGGCCCTTCATGCCTGCTCCCCCTCGGTCTTCTTTTCCAGCGACTTTTCCAGCGACGGACCCGCGTGCACCGGGTCGTCGGTCGCGCCCGTCATCGCCAGGCCGAGCTGCTCGGGCGTCACCGCGGCCGGGTCGACGGTGGCGACGAACCTGCCCCGGTAGATCACCTGCAGGGTGTCGGACAGGCCGATCAGCTCGTCGAGGTCGGCCGAGATCAGCAGGACGCCCATGCCGGCCCGCCGGGCGGCCCGGATGTGGTCCCAGATCGCAGCCTGCGCGCCCACGTCGACCCCGCGCGTCGGGTGGGCCGCGATCAGCACCTTCGGCTCGTGGCTCATCTCCCGACCGACGATCAGTTTCTGCTGGTTGCCGCCGGACAGGGCGCCGGCCGAGACCTCGATGCCCGGCGTACGGACGTCGTACGCGGCGACGATGCGCTCGGTGTCGCGCCGGGCGGCCCCCGAGGTGATCAGGAACCCGTTCGAGTTCGGCGGCTCGGTCTGGTGGCCGAGGATCCGGTTCTCCCACAGGGGCGCGTCGAGCAGCAGGCCGTGCCGGTGCCGGTCCTCCGGGATGTAGCCGATGCCCTTGACCCGGCGCTGCCGGGTGCCCCAGGTGGTGATGTCGGCGTCATCGAGCGTCACGGTGCCGGTCGAGGCGCGCATGCCCATGATCGCTTCGACCAGTTCGGCCTGGCCGTTGCCCTCGACACCCGCGATGCCGAGCACCTCGCCGCGGCGGATCCGCAGGCTGACGTCGTCGATGATGGTGCGGCCGGTGTCGGTGTAGACCGACAGGTCGCGGACGTCGAGCACGACCTCGTCGGTGACCGTCGACTCGCGCGTCTCCGGGCTGGGCAGCTCGCTGCCGACCATCAGCGTGGCGAGTTCGCGCGCGGTGACGTCGCCGGGCTTCACCGAGGCGACCGTGGTGCCGCGCCGGATCACGGTGATCGCGTCGGCGACCGACAGCACCTCGTGCAGTTTGTGCGAGATGAAGATGATCGTGAGGCCGTCGCGGGTGAGCTGGCGCAGGTTGCCGAACAGCTCGTCGACCTCCTGCGGCACCAGCACCGCCGTGGGCTCGTCGAGGATGAGGATGTTGGCGCCGCGGTAGAGCACCTTGACGATCTCGACCCGCTGGCGGGCGCCGACGCCGAGCTCTTCCATCAGCGGGCCGGGGTCGACGCCCAGGCCGTACTGCGCGGAGATCTCGCGGATCCGGTCGGCCGCCCGGCCGCCGATGCCGGCCACCTTCTCGGCGCCGAGAACCACGTTCTCCAGCACGGTGAGGTTGTCGGCGAGCATGAAATGCTGGTGCACCATGCCGATGCCGGCGGCGATCGCCTGCTGCGGAGTGTGCAGGGTCGACGTCTTCCCGTCGATGAGGATCTCGCCCTCGTCGGGGCGGTACATCCCGTACAGGATCTTCATCAGGGTGGACTTGCCCGCGCCGTTCTCGCCGACGATGGCGTGGATGGTGCCCCGGTCGACCCGGAGGTGGATGTCGGAGTTCGCCACGACGCCGGGAAAGCGTTTGGTGATGCCGCGCAGTTCAACCGCTACGCGCCCAGCCGAGGGGTCGCCGGGTGATTCGGCCATCTGTCACTCCAGGGCAGGGGGCGATCTTTGCAGGGATCGCATCTTTCCAAAGGAATGCGACCGGCGGGGGGCACGAGGCCCCCCGCCGTCGGAATTCTTTACTACCTACGCCTCGGGCACCTTGATCGTGCCGGCGATGATGTCCGCCTTGTACTTGTCGAGCTGGGCCTTGATGTCGTCGATCTTGCCGCCCGACGTGGAGTAGCCCACGCCCTCGGCCTTCAGGTCGAACACGACCTTGCCGGCGGTGAACTTGCCGGCGGCCTGGTCCTTGATGAAGTTGTAGACGGCCACGTCGACCCGCTTGAGCATCGACGTGATGATGACGTCCTTGAGGTCGGCCTGCACGGTGTTGTACTGGTCCGAGTCGACGCCGATCGCCCACTTGCCCTTGGCCTTGGCGGCCTTGAACACGCCGGAGCCGGAGCCGCCGGCGGCCTGGTAGACCACGTCGGCACCCTGGTCGTACATGCCGGTGGCCTGGGTCTCACCCTTGGCCGGGTCGTTGAAGCCCGAGCACTTGTCGGCCGGGGTCGACAGGTAGTTGCTCAGCACCTTGGTGCCGGCCTTCGCGGCCGCGGCACCGGCCTTGAAGCCGGCCTCGAACTTGTGGATCAACGGCACGTCGCAGCCGCCGACGAAACCGACCGTGCCGGTCTTCGTCTTCAGCGCTGCCGCCGCACCCACCAGGAACGAACCCTGCTCCTCAGCGAAGACCAGACCGGTCACGTTCGGAGCGGTGACGCTCTGGTCGTCGATGATCGCGAACTTGGTGTCCGGGCACTCCTGCGCGGCCTTGGCCAGCGGACCCGTCTTCGGGTCGGCACCCGCGTACACGAAGCCGACCGCGATGACCGGGTTGTAACCGCCGGTACACAGCAGCTTGAGGCGCTCGAACTTGTCGTTCTCGCTCTCGTTCGCCGCCGCTTCGAGGTCTTTGGCCTCGATCTTGAGTTCCTTCATGGCGTTGTCGAGCCCCAACGCCGCGGCGTCGTTGAACGACTTGTCACCACGGCCGCCGATGTCGAACGCAAGACCGACCTTCACGGTCTTGTCGTTGCTGCCGCTGCCCCCGTCCGACCCATCGTCGTCGGTTCCCCCGCAGGCGGTCATGCCCAGCGTGATGACCGCGGCTCCGGCCAACGCGAGCATCTTCATCCCACGCACTCGGCGCAAGACGATCTCCTTCCCCAATGCACCGCCCCACTTACTTACGCGGTGACCCAACGCAGCGCAGCGTACGCCCGACCGGCCCCGGATCCGACGAATGCTGCAGGGTTGGGAGATCGGCGTTATCCGGCCGTGACCAGGAGACCTGAACGACCGGTCACCGCCAGAAGGTGCCGACGGCCGCGGTGACGAGGGTCAGCCCGAGGATCGCCAGGAAGTGACCCTTGTTGACCTGCGCACGTCGCCGCGAGAAGAAGACCATCACGAATATCATGACAGCGAGTAGCAGCTTCACCACCAGTTTCGCGACCGGCGGTTCCTCACCTTCCGGGCGTAACGGTGCGGCAAGGGCGATGCCGGACGCCAGCTGGATGATCGACCCCCACAGCATCGCCGGATTGATCCGCAGCGTGCCGGTCAGATACTGGGCGAGGGTTCCGCCGAACAGCGCCGCGAACCCGACCAGATGGATGTACCGCAACACGTGCAGCAGAAGGTCGTCCACGCGCCGGAGTATATGGGTGTGCCCGGCGCCGCAACTGGGCGCCGGGCTTCCACAGACGGGGTCAGGCGGCCACCAGTTCGGGCGCGGCCTCCGCCGGGGCCGGGCGCCGGCGCCGGGCACCGGCCGTCGCCACCAGGATCAGACCCACGACGACGTAGGACGCGAGGACGATCGCACTCCGCGTTGCGCCCGCCCAGTCGAAGTACGAAGCCGACCGGATCAGCGTCGCGCCGGCGCCCACCGGCAGGAACTGCCCGATCTCGCCCCACGGCTGCGGCAGCATCTCGGGAGCCGTCGCCAGGCCCGACAGCGGGTTGCCGACCACGAAGGCGAGCACCGCGCCGAGCGCGATCCCGGGCCGGCCGAGCAGCGCGTACAGGCCGGCGACGGTCGCGGCGATGGAGCCGGTGAGCAGCGCGATCGCGGTTGCACCGCCGAGGTAGGAGCCGGCCAGCACGCCCGTCCAGTGCATGAGACCCGCGGCCAGGAGGCCGGCGCCCGCGCCGTAACCGACGATCGCCGCCACCCGGACCGGCCGCGACCGGGCCAGCAGCGCGACCACGACGCCGGCACCGATGCTGGTGAGGATCAGCGGCAGGAACGACCCGGCGAAGCCCGCGCCGCGCGGGTCGTCGGCCGAGGTGGGCACGACGTCGACGACCTTCACGGCCGGCCCGCCCGGCTGGCCGAACTGTGCCTGCATCTGGGCCGCGAGCTGCGACAACGCGGTGGCGACGGCCGGGCTGGCGGCCGAGGCGACGTGCACCTCGACGCCGGCAGCGGCTGGTTTGTCGCCGAGTGAGGCGACGGGCTGGCTCACGATGAACGCCGCGTACGCCGTGCGGTCGGTGAGCGCCGCGTCGGCGGCGGCCGCGTCGGCCACCGTCGTGACGTCGAACGCGCCCTCGCGCGCCGCGCCCAGTTTCGCGGCGAGCGCGTCGGCGGCCTGCTGCGGGCCGGCGACCACCACCGGCAGGTCACGCGGTTCGGCCTTCTGGGCCGGCCACGCGAACCAGAGCATCAGCAGCGCCTGCACCGCGACGACCGCCGCCAGCACGACGGCGACGGGTGGGGTCCGGCGGGGGGTGACCGCATCGTGCTCGCTCATGATGAGCTCCTTCCTAAAACGAACGATCCCTCTTTTAAGTGATGAGGGAATTCTCCGCCCGGTGAGTTTGGGTTGTCAAGAACGATCGTTCGTTTTACTTTGGGATCCATGCCACGTGTCTCCGCCGAACACCTCGCCGCCCGGCGCCAACAGATCCTTGACGCGGCGCGCCGCTGTTTCGTGACCAACGGCTTCCACGCCACCTCGATGCAGCAGGTGATCAGCGAGGCGGGGCTCTCGGTCGGCGCCGTCTACCGGTACTTCCCCAGCAAGAGCGACCTGATCGCGGGCGTCGCCGCGCAACTGGCCGAGGGCATCACCGCCCAGTTGCAGTCGATCGCCGCCGACCCGGAGCGCTCGCTGGTCGACGTGATGGACGGCGCGGTCGGCGTCGTCGACGCCAACGCGAACCCCGACGGGGCGTTGCCGATCGCCGTGCAGGTGTGGGCGGAGGCCCAGCGCGATCCGGCCCTGCGCGACCTGATCGCGCGGGTCTACGGCCAGATCACCGAGGTCTACGTGCGGATCGCCGGGCGCGCGGTCGCCCGCGGCGAACTGCCGAAAGACGCCGATCCCGGCGCGGTCGGGCCGGCGCTCGCCGCCATGATGCTCGGCTACGGGCTGCTCAAACTCCTCACCGGCGCCGGGACGGTGGACCTGGAGCGGTACCGGGCCGGTGTCCGCGCGATCCTTGACTCTCCACCCACGGGAGACTTCACCCTGGAGTCGTGAACATCGGGGAGCTGGCCCGTCGGACCGGGCTGTCGGTCAAGACGATCCGGTACTACTCCGACGAGGGGCTGGTGCCGGAGGCGTCGCGGACCGCGGCCGGCTACCGGCGCTACGACGCCGGCGCGCTGGCCCGGCTCGAGTTCGTGCGCTCGCTGCGCGACCTCGGGCTCGACCTGGCGACCATCCGCCGGATCCTCGACCAGCGGGCCGACCTGCGCGCGGTCGCCTCGGCGCACGCCGACGTGCTCGCCACGCAGATCCGGCTGCTCAAGGTGCAGCGGGCGGCGCTGCGGTCACTGGCCGGGCGGGGCTCCGGCGACCTTCGACCGGCAGAGGTGGAACGGATGAACCGGATCGCACAGGCGACCAACGAGGAACGGCGGCGGGCGCTCGGCGAGTTCCTCGACTCGATCTTCGACTACGGCTCCGGGCCGGTCGAGAACGACTTCACGAAGATGATGCGCGGGGTGGCGCCGGACCTGCCCGACGATCCGACCGACGAGCAACTCGACGCCTGGCTGGAGCTGGCCGAACTGATCCACGACGAGTCGTTCCGGGCGAAGTTGCGCGAGATGGGTTCGTGGATGAAGACCTCGCAGGCACCGGACGAGGTGATGCCCACCGACCCGATGGTCGCGATGGAGCTGTCGGAGCTGGCGTTCGGCCGGATCGAGCCGCTGGTGGCGGCGGGGGTCGTGGCCACCGACCCGGCCGCGCGGCCCGTCGTCGACGACATCGTGGCCGCCTACGCGGAGCGGGCCGGCAGAACACCCGACGACGCCTACCGGCGCGAACTGGCCGCCGCCACCCGGCGGGGGTACGAGCCCCGCGCCGAGCGGTACTGGCAGCTCATGGCGGTGATCAACGGCTGGGCGCCGGTGCCGCCCCGCATGCACCTGTGGGGCTGGTTCGCCGACGCCCAGGAGGCGCTACTCCCCTAGTTGCCGGGCGATCCGGGCGAACGCGGCCTTGATCTCCTCCGGCGACGGCGGGGTGCTCGGCGTCACGACCTCGTCGCCGTGGTCGTGATCGTGGTCATGGTCGTGCTCGTCCTCGGTCTCGTCGTCCTCCGCCTCGTCGGCGTTCAACCGGGACGCCGCGATCTCGCCGCGGATCTGGTCGACGGTGAGCGCCGGCTGCAGCGGCTCGACCACCGCCATCAGTTCCTCGTCGGCGAGCACGGCCTCGGCGAGCGCGAGCGCGTGCGCCCGCTCGTAGGGCCCGCACACGACGGGCTCCCATTCCTCCTCGTCGTCGGCCGGGCCGAAGGTGATGATCCAGGGCAGGGACAGCGCCGGCGAGTCGTCGGGCAGGTCCAAGGTCACGAGAGTTCCCACGCCGACATCATTCCGTAAGCGTCGGAGCGTTCGGTTCCGGGTCGGGGACCATGCGCTTCGGGCGGCGGCTCATGTCGTAGACCACGCCCCGGTTGCTGGTGGCGGCCAGCGCGGCGGCGAACAGCACGATCTGGTGGAAGAAGTACATGAACAGCAGCAGGCCCACCGCCGCGGCGGCGGCCGTGAAGTTCTCGTACGCCGGGTTGTGCTGGGTGCGGGTGATGAACCAGCGGCCGATCACCTTGAGCACGCCGAGGCCGACCACCACCAGCAGGGCCGGCCGGATCAGCCGCCGGAACGGCATGCGCAGCCGCGGCACCACCGCGAGCAGCGAGCAGGCCAGCACCAGGTCGACGCCGGCGGCGATCGCGGCGTCGGTCCACGTCACGAAGCCTTCGGCGGCGGCCGGGACGAGCACGTCCTCCGCCTGGTCGCGCAGCCCCAGCAGGACGCCGCGCAGGCCCGACGAGACCGCGATCGACACCAGGAGCAGCCCGCCGAGCACGGCCAGCACCGCCAGGTCGAGCAGCCAGCGCACCACCGGGTGCCCGGGATGCTGCTCCAGGCACCAGAGCGCGCGCTGCGACGAGCGCAGCGTCTCGATCCAGCCGACCCCCGCGATGATCAACGCGAAGATCGCGAGGACCCCGATCCGGGCGCTGGCCTTCGTGAGCGAGTCGGCGTCGAGCTGCGGCAGGTTGCCCGACAGGTACTCCTGCACGGCGTCGAGGCCGGCCTTGCTGGAACCCGGGATCGCCCAACCCACCACCGCGAACGCCAGCACGCCGAGCGCGAACGCGGCGAAGAAGCCGTAGTAGGCGGTCGCCGCGGCGAGCCGGGTTCCGTCGATCCCGTCGTACCGGGCGTAGGCGCGGAAGATGTGGTCGATGGGACGCGAACGGGCGCGTACGGCGTCGGCTCTCGCGACGATGGCTCGCTCGATCCGATCGACGATCACCATGTGTCCTACCGTCGACGATGTGACGCGGGTGGCGGCGCGGCGCCGTCACCCAGGCAGTATTCCCGATGTGGGCGCCAGCGCCCGTCCGGACCGTGCTCGAACAGAGTAAAGCCGGCAACCGTGAACTTCGCGTCGAAGTCGGCAAGATCCGCGAAGACCTCGTCGAGCGCCTCCGATGCGACGTCGTGGGCCACCGTGACGTGCGGGTGGTAGTCGTAGCGCAGCGGGCGCCGCACGGCGTCGAGTTCCCGCACCGCGGCCCACAGCCGCTTGCACTCCTCGTCGCCCGACGCGACCGCGACGTACACCACCTCGGTGAGCGGGCGGAACGTGCCCGTGCCGCTCAGGTGCACCGGAAACGGCTCGTGCCCGCCGGCGACACCGGTGAGGTGCTCCGCGACCTCGGCGATCACGCCGGTGTCGACCTCGGTGGGCCCGAGCAGCGTCAGGTGCGCCGGTATGTGGGTGGCCGCGGCGTCGCCGGCCTGCAGCCGCCGGCGGGTGAGCTGGCTGCCCCACGGTTCGGGGATGTCGATAGCGATGCCGATCGTTGTTCGCAAATTCGCCTCTTCATACCCGACCCCCGAGCCAACGGACCCCCTACGACCAGCGGCTGTCAGGCCGTGGCCGGCGCGACGAGACCGACGCGCTCGTACGCCGTCGCCAACGTGGGCGCCGACACCGAGCGTGCCTTTTCTCCGCCGATGGCCAGCAACTTGTCAAGTTGGGCCGGGTCGTCAAGATACATCCTGGTGCGCTGCTGGATGGGCTCGACGAAGGCGACGACGATCTCGGCGAGGTCCTTCTTCAGGTCGCCGTAGCCCCTGCCGTCGTAGGCGAGGGTGAGATCGTCGAGGGTGCGGCCGGTGAGCGCGGCGTAGATCGTCAGCAGGTTCGACACACCGGGCTTGTTCTCCGGGTCGTAGACGATCTCGCGGCCGGTGTCCGTCACCGCGCTCTTGATCTTCTTGGCGATGCGGTTCGTCGGCTCCAGCAGCTCGATGAGCCCGTTCGGGGTCGACGCCGACTTCGACATCTTGGCGCCGGGATCCTGCAGGTCGGCGATCTTCGCGGTGTCCTTGACGATGTGCGGCGCCGGCACCGTGAACGTCTTGCCGAACGAGGTGTTGAACCGCTGGGCGAGATCGCGGGTCAGCTCCAGGTGCTGCCGCTGGTCTTCACCGACCGGCACCGCGTCGGCCTGGTACAGCAGGATGTCGGCGGCCTGCAGCACCGGGTAGGTGAACAGCCCGACGGTGGTGCGGTCGGCGCCCTGCTTCAGCGACTTGTCCTTGAACTGGGTCATCCGGCCGGCCTCGCCGAAACCGGTGAGGCAGTTCAGCACCCACGCCAGTTGGGCGTGTTCGGGCACGTGACTCTGCACGAAGAGGGTGCACCGGTCGGGGTCGAGCCCGGCGGCGAACAACTGCGCGGCGCTCGCCCGGGTGCGGGCCCGGAGCTGCGCGGGATCCGGCCCCACCGTGAGCGCGTGCAGGTCGACGACGCAGAAGAACGCGTCGTGGGTGTCCTGCATCGCCACCCAGTTCCGCACCGCTCCCAGATAGTTGCCAAGGTGGAAGGAGTCGGCGGTGGGCTGGATGCCGGACAGCACCCGCGGTCGAGCCTCGGACATGGGCGTCATTGTTGCAGTCGGACGCGCGTGCAGACGCACGGGAGGTACGCAACCGGACAGCCGCCTCGCCGGTCTTCCAAGCAGGTGCCAACAGAGCCGAGGATGGAGTACATGGGAACCAGCCCCGAGGAGCGGGAGGCTCAGGAGGCCGTTCGCGCGGCGTACTCCGCGCACTACCGGCGGCTCGTCGCGGCGCTGTACGGGCTCACCGGCGACTACTCCGATGCGCAAGACCTGGTACAGGAGGCGTACGCGCGCGCCCTGGCCCGGCCCCGGCAGTTCCTCGACGTCGCCGATCCGGAGGCCTGGCTGCGCACGGTGGCGATCAACCTCGCCCGCACCCGGTTCCGGCGCCGGCGGCTGTTCGACACGCTGGTGCGCACCGGCCGGGTGGCCCGGCAGCCGGAGAGCGTGCCCGGTCTCGATCCGAACCGGGTCGCGCTGGTCGCGGCCCTGCAGCAGCTGTCCCGGCCCACCCGCGAGACCATCGTGCTGCACCACCTGGCCGACCTGTCGGTGCACGAGGTCGCCGAGACCCTGGGTGTTCCGGTCGGCACGGTCAAGGCGCGGCTGTCCCGCGGTCGCGCGATGCTCGCCACCCTGCTCGACGAACACGCCGAGGCCCGCCCGGCCCCGCCGCCACCGAGAACACCGGCGAAGTCGGAGAACGCCACCGAGGCGAAGCCATCATGACCGCGCCGGACGAGGAAGCCTTCGTCAGCGGGCCCGACTTCGAGGCGCTCCGCTCCGACGTGGAGACGGCCACCCGGCTGCCCGAGTTCGACCGGGTCACCCGGCTGGCCCGCCGCGTCCGGCGGCGCGACCTGCGGCGGAAGCTGGTCATCTCGATCGCGGCGATCGTCACCCTGCTGCCCGCCGGTGTGGCGGGCTGGCATGCGGCGCCCGGCGGTCCCTCGGTGCAGACCGACCAGCAGGTCGGTCCCGACCGGCCCGACCTGGCGCCGTCCCCGTCCCCGTCGACGGCCCCGGTCGCGACGATCCGGGCGATCGCCGGCACCCGCGTCGGCGCGCTGTACGCGGCGGTCGACGTGTGCCGGCCGGCCGAGCGGGTGAGCACCTGCAGCCTCCAGGTGGTGCCGCTGGCCGCCACCGCGCAGGATCAGCGCGCCCCGATCGCGGTCGGCGAACTGCGTAACGATCCGACCGATCCGCTCGACGAGGTGACGCTGCAGGCGGTCACCCCGCAGTCGCTCCTGCTCTCCGGGATCCGCCGCGACGGCGAGCGCAAGTACCGCCGCATCGACCTGCGCGGCGGCGGCCTCGACATCGCGCCCGAGCCGAACGACCACTCCGTGCCGACGGCCGGCGACCAGGCCGTGCAGCTGACCCGGTACGGCGAGATCTCGTTCGTCCGGCAGTCCGACGCGCGGGCGCTGCGGGTGCCGATCCAGCCCAACCTCCGGGACCTCGTCCTGGTGACCTCGGTGGCGCCGAAGGACGGCTGGTGGGTCACCGGCACCGATCCGACCACCGGCGAGGTCTCCGTCGCCGTCAGTCACGATCTCGGCACCAACTGGACGGTGGTCTCCCTCGGCCTGCGGCCCGGGATGAGCGACCCGATCCTGACCACCGGCGACGGCGACACCGCGTACCTGTTCCTGCGCACGTCCACCGGCATCCAGCAGCGGCTGACCACCGACGGCGGGCTCAGTTGGCGTCCGCTGCAGACCGACATGCCGTGGCCGGCGTTCGCCTCCGGCGGCGACGTGGTCGAACGGCGGCTGGGCGCCGTGGTGCGCCGGGACGGGTCGCTGCTGGTGTGGGTCGAGGAGGGGCCGGGGGCGGTCTTCCTGGAGAGCAGCGACCTCGGCGCGTCGTACCGGCCGGCCAACGGGCCGTCGGGGCCGATCGTGGTGGTGCCCGACGGGTTCGCGGCGCTCGGCGACCCGCCGCTGTTCTCGACCGACGGGCGCAGCTGGTCGTCGCTTCCCCGCCCGGCGGTCGTGCCGCCTACGTAGTCGTACGCGCCAGCCCGACGCGCGCCACCCGCCGGCCGTCGAGTTCGGCGACGGTGAGCTGCCAGCCGTCGATGCGCACCTCGTCACCCACCGACGGCAACTTGCCCAGCCGCGCCATCAGGAACCCGCCGATCGTCTCGTACGGGCCGGGTGGCAGGGGCAGGCCGGCGCGCTCGGCGAAGTCGGTGAGGTTGAGCAGACCGTCCACTTCGGACGGTCCGCCTTCGAGCTGCGGCTCCGGCGCGGCGTCGTACTCGTCGTGGATCTCGCCGACCAGCTCCTCCAGCAGGTCCTCCAGCGTCACGATGCCGGCGGTGCCGCCGTACTCGTCAACCACCACGGCGAGGTGGTGCCCCTCCCGGCGCATCTCCGACAGCGCGATCAGCGCCTTCTTGCTGGCCGGCAGCCGCTTCACCTCGCGCATCAGATCGCCGACGGAGCCGCACGGGTCGGTGGAAGGACGGATCGTCAGGTCGCGCAGGTGCACGAACCCGACCACCTCGTCGGGGCTGCCGTCGATCACCGGGAACCGCGAGTGCCGCGCCTCCCGCACCAGGCCCAGCGCGGCGTCGACGGCCAGGGCCGCGTCGAGGAAGACGACCTCGGTGCGCGGGACCATCAGCTCGTTGACGTGCCGCGCGCCGGCCGAGAGCACCTCGTCGATCAGCCGGCGCTCCTCCCGGGGCAGCACGGTGTTCGCCGCGACCAGCTCCCGGAACTCGACGTTGGAGATGCGCTCGCGACCGGCGGTGTGGTCGGCGCCGAGCAGCTTGACGACCAGCCGCCGCAGCGCGTCGAGGGCGGGGAGGACGACGCGCGCGAGCGCCGTACGGAACGGGCCGGGTTCCGCTATGTGAGCGGACCCGGCCTCGGTACTGCCCGAGGGCACGCCGGACATGCCCCGATAGTAGGCGTACCGCTCGACCTACGACGCCTCGATGATCATTCCCGCACCCACCGTGCGGTTCGTGGTCTCGTCGATGACGATGAACCCGCCGGTGGTGCGGTTACGGCGGTACTCGTCGGCCAGCAGCGGCACGGTGGTGCGCAACTTCACGCGTCCGATCTCATTGAGCTTGAGCTCGGTGGCGGCCTCGTCGCGGTGCAGGCTGTTGATGTCGAGCCGGTAGTTGAGCCCGCGCACGACGGCGCGCACGCTGCGGGTCGTGTGCTTGATCGCGTACTTGCCACCGACGCGCATCGGCCGCGACTCGTCCATCCAGCAGATCAGCGCCTCGACGTTCTGGGCGACCTCCGGCGCGTTGTTCGGCCGGCAGATCAGGTCGCCGCGGGCGATGTCGATCTCGTCGGCGAGGCGCAGGGTCACCGACATCGGCGGGAACGCCTCGTCGACCGGCCCGGCCGCGCCGTCGATCGCGGTGATCCTGGTGGTGAGGCCGCTGGGCAGCACCATCACCTCGTCGCCGGGCTTGAGCACGCCGCTGGCCACCTGGCCGGCGTAGCCGCGGTAGTCGGGGTGGGTGCTCGACTGCGGACGCACCACGTACTGCACCGGGAACCGCACGTCGACCAGGTTCCGGTCGCTGGCGAAGTGCACGTGCTCCAGGTGGTGCAGCAGCGACGGGCCCTCGTACCAGGGCATGTTCGCCGACCGGCTGACGACGTTGTCGCCCTTGAGCGCCGAGACCGGGATGACCGTGAGGTCGGGCGCGTCGAGCTTGGCCGCGAACGACGTGAACTCGTCGGCGATGCGGTCGAACACCGCCTGGTCGTAGTCGACCAGGTCCATCTTGTTGACGCACAGCACCAGGTGCGGCACCCGCAGCAGGGAGCACAGGAACGCGTGCCGGCGCGACTGCTCGACGAGACCCTTCCGGGCGTCGACGAGGATCAGCGCCAGGTCGGCCGTTGACGCGCCGGTGACCATGTTCCGCGTGTACTGGATGTGCCCGGGCGTGTCGGCGATGATGAACTTCCGCCGCGGCGTGGCGAAGTACCGGTACGCGACGTCGATCGTGATCCCCTGCTCCCGCTCGGCCCGCAGGCCGTCGGTGAGCAGCGCGAGGTTGGTGTACTCGTCGCCACGGGCGCGCGACACCTGCTCGACCGCTTCGAGCTGGTCCTCGAAGATGGTCTTGGTGTCGAAGAGCAGCCGGCCGATGAGCGTCGACTTGCCGTCGTCGACGGAGCCGGCGGTGGCGAACCGCAGCAGATCCATGGGCGGAGCCTCAACAGCGGCCGTCATTAGAAGTAGCCCTCCCGCTTGCGGTCTTCCATGGCCGCTTCCGACACCTTGTCGTCGCCCCGGGTGGCGCCGCGCTCGGTGATGCGGGTGGCGGCCACCTCGTCGATGATCTTCTCCACGGTGTCGGCGTCGCTGCGCACGGCGGCCGTGCACGACGCGTCGCCGACGGTGCGGTACCGCACGGTCTCCGTGAAGGCGGTCTCGCCGTTCCGGAGCGGCAGGTGCTCGTGGACGGCGTACAGCATCCCGCCGCGGTCGACCACCTCGCGCTCGTGCGCGAAGTAGATCGACGGCAGTTCGATCCGCTCGCGGGCGATGTAGTGCCACACGTCGAGCTCGGTCCAGTTCGACAGCGGGAACACCCGGATCGACTCGCCCGGCGCCACCCGCGCGTTGTAGAGCGACCACAGCTCCGGACGCTGGTTGCGCGGGTCCCACTGGCCGAACTCGTCGCGGAACGAGAACACCCGTTCCTTGGCGCGGGCCTTCTCCTCGTCGCGGCGGGCGCCGCCGAACAGCGCGTCGAAGCGGTACTTCTCCACGGCGTCGAGCAGCACCGGCGTCTGGATGCGGTTGCGCATGCCGTCGGCCGACTCGCGCACCAGGCCGCTGTCGAGCGCCTCCGGCACCGACGCCACGATCAGCTGGATGTTCAGCTCGTTGACCCGCTTGTCGCGGTAGGCGAGCACCTCGGTGAAGTTGTGCCCGGTGTCGACGTGCATCACCGGGAACGGCACCCGGCCGGGCGCGAACGCCTTCTCGGCCAGCCGCAGCATCACGATCGAGTCCTTGCCGCCGGAGAACAGGAGCACCGGCCGTTCGAACTCGGCGACCACTTCGCGCATGACGAATATGCTCTCGGCCTCGAGGGCGTCGAGATGGCTCACGCGGTATCTGCTGCGGGTCATTTCAGGCCTTTCGCGGGGACTCGTTGGGCCAGTCACCTAGTATGCCGGTCGTTTTCGGCGGCGCTGCCGAATACGTGGCGGGCAACACGTCTCTAGTACGCTCCCGCTCCGCGCCAGACCGCGGTGAGCGTGCGGAGCAGGATCACCAGGTCCAACGAGAGCGACCAGTTCTCGACATAACGGAGGTCGAGCCGAACGGCTTCCTCCCACGGAAGGTCGGATCTACCGGACACCTGCCACAACCCGGTCATCCCGGGCCGGACGGCCAGCCGCCGCCGGGCGTCGCGCGGATACGCGGCCACCTCGCTCTGCAGCGGCGGACGCGGTCCGACCAGCGACATCGTGCCCCCGACCACGTTGAACAGCTGCGGCAACTCGTCCACCGAGAACCGGCGGAGATGCCTGCCCACCCGGGTGATCCGCGGGTCGTCCCGCATCTTGAACAGCACACCGTCCTGCTCGTTCAGGTGCCGGAGCTCCGCGAGCCGCCGCTCGGCGTCGGTGTGCATGGTGCGGAACTTGTAGATCTGGAACTCGCGCCCGTACCGGCCGACCCGCGTCTGCCGGAACAGCACCGGCCCCTTGGAGTCGAGCCGCACCGCCAGCGCGACGGCCGCCAGCACCGGCGAGAACGCCAGCAGCAGCAGCGCCGCGCCGACCCGGTCGAACACCGACTTGGCCACCCGCCGGGCGCCGCTGAGGGTCGGGTGCTCGACGTGCAGCATCGGCAGCCCGTCCACCGGGCGGATCGTGGTGCGCGCCCCGGCGACGTCGATCAGGTTGTTCGCGACGATCAGGTCGATGTCGTCGCGCTCCAACTGCCAGGCCAGCCGGCGCAGCGACTCGCCGTCGAACTCGGGGCAGGTCAGCACGATCACGGTGTCGGCGCCGGCCTGGGCGACGGCGCGGGCGACGTCGTCGAACGTGCCGTAGACGGTGAGGTCGCCGACCTGCCCGTCGTGCTGCGGCGGCAGGCAGGCGCCGACGATGTCGAGCCCGTGGTACCGCTCGCGGCGCAGTTGCCGGGTCAGCCCCACCACGGCGAGTTCGTGCCCGGCCACCACCACCCGCCGCAGGCACTCGCCGCGCCGCCGGGCCGAGTGCAGCGCCTTGCGGTTCAGGAACCGGGTCACGATGCAGGCGGCGGTCGCCACCGGCAGCGCGATCACCACATAGCCGCGCGCGAGGTCGATGTCGAGCGAGTACGAGCCCACCGCCACGGTCGCCGTCACCGCGATGCCGGCGCCGAGCACCCGCTGGTACTCCTCGGTGCCGACGAACATCAGCCGCCGCTCGTAGGCCCGGTTCACCGCGAGCGCGATCAGCAGCCCGAGCGGCAGCAGCCCGCTGAGCACGAGATAGCCCTCGTTGTACGGCGTCACGTCACCGAACCGCAGGTCGAACGCCAGCGCCGCCGCGATGAGCCCGACCGCGAGATCCAGCGCGATCGTCCGGATCAGATAGTGGATCTCCCAACGGCGCGGGCTCCGCCGCAGGGCCGGGCCGCGGCGTCGCTGCGGGGCCGCGGCAAGATCAAGATCATCGGCTACGCCCACCGCTGGGTCGCCACTCGAACAGCTTGCGCGTTCAGCGCCGTTCGCAACGTCGGGTGCGACCTCGGCCGCAACCTCGGTCCCGGCGGCAACCTCGGCCGCGGTCTCGCCGCGACGGTGGGTCCCCTGGTGGCTTCCGTGGCCCGCGACACGGCGCCGACTGCGCGGCGACGGCCGGCGGACCGATCTCCCTTCCCGCCCGGCGTCGACCGACACAAAGCCCCCTTACGTCGTCCGCATGTAAGCACCATTCGGACATAAGGTGCGTACGCGGTTACAACGCCAGGATGCCGTCAATCGTCACGGCTCGGGCAACTTCCTCACCATGACACTCATCCGAGTCACCTTCACCACCGGTGCTCAGCCGGCGTGGTAGGTGTTCTGGGCGGGCTCGAGGCCGCCCACCACCACCGCCTCCACCGCGTCGGCGGTGCGGTCGACGAGGAACCCGAGTTCCTTCGACTCGGCGCCGGAGAAGTTGGAGAGCACGAAGTCGGCCGGGTCCTGCCGACCCGGCGGCCGGCCGATGCCGAACCGCACCCGCAGGTAGTCGCGGTTGCCCAGCGACTTCGACATCGACCGCAGCCCGTTGTGCCCGCCCTCGCCGCCGCCGCGCTTGAGCCGCAGCGTCGCGAACGGCAGGTCGAGTTCGTCGTGGACGGCGATGATCTGCTCGACCGGCACCTTGTAGAAGTTGGCCAGCCCGACCACCGCGCCACCGGCGAGGTTCATGTAGGTGAGCGGCTTGGCGAGCACCAACCGCGGCCCGCCCAACCCCAGCCTGCCCTCGGCCGCCAGCGCCACCGCCTTGCGGCTCCGGCTGAACGTGACACCCATCCGGCCGGCGAGCAGTTCGACGACCATAAAGCCGACGTTGTGCCGGTGCTTGGCGTACTCGGGCCCGGGATTGCCGAGCCCGACCACCAGCCAGGGCGCGTCCGACGTCATTTCTTCTCCCGGTAGACCGAAAGCCTGCGCTCCCCTTGTACGTGGGGACGCAGGCTCTCGTCAGTCGAATTTCGGCTCTTACGCCTCCGCGGTGGCCGCCTCGGCCGGGGCCTCGGCGGTCTCCTCCTCGGCAGCCTCGGCCGGGGCCTCGCCGCCGGCGGCGGCCATCTGCTCCTCGGTGGGCGCCGCGGTGATCACGACGATCGTGGTGTCGGGGTCGGCCGCGAGCTCGACGCCGGTCGGCAGCTTGACCTCGGCGGCCGTCACCTTGGCGCCGGCTTCGAGACCGTCGATCGACACCTCGATGTTGTCGGGCAGGCGCAGGGCCTCGGCCAGGACCGAGAGCCTGTCGTGCTCGGTCATCACCAGGGTGTTCTTCGCCGGCTCGCCGGTGAGCAGCACCGGGATGTCGACGGTGACCTTCTCGCCGCGACGCACGATGAGCAGATCGACGTGCTCGAACGTGTCGCGCACCGGGTCACGCTGGATGGCCTTCGGCAGCGCCAGCGCGGACGAACCGTCGCTGATCTCGATGGCGAACGCCTGGGTCATGCCGCCGTGGCGGATCGCGGCTGCGAACTCGCGTGCGGGCAGGGCGATATGGCGGGGCTTCTCGCCGTGGCCGTACAGCACCGCGGGCACCAGGCCAGCCCGGCGGGTACGGCGGGCACCACCCTTGCCGAACTCGGTGCGAACCTCGGCGCTGATCTTTACCTCGGACACGGGAAGACTCCTGTTGCGGTGTTCATGGTTCGAGTACGGTCAGCGGTGCTCGGGAGAGGGGTGCGTGGCGGGCCGTCGAACCGGCATCGCCCGGAGCACCGCGTCGATCACGGTGCCGACCGAGCCGATCCAACCAAGCAGATGCTTTGGCCCACGGGGCACCCTCGCCGTGGCAACCGCACTAGCCTACCCGAGCCATGCCCCGGGCGAGAAACCGGGCTCAACATGGCGGCGGTCCACCGGTCGGTGGATGCTGGTGGGGTGGCGGATCTTCCATACCGCGAGCGGGCGTCGCGCGTCGCCGGGGCCGTCGTGTGGCGGCGCCGGACGCGTCGAACGTCGCCCGGCCGGATCCTGCCCGACGGCTGCATGGACCTCATCTGGCACGACGGCGGGCTGCTGATCGCCGGCCCCGACCGGGAGGCGTTCGTCGGGCCGGTGGGCGTCGGCGGTTCGTACGTGGGGCTGCGGTTCCCGCCCGGCGTCGGCCCGGCGGTGTTCGGGGTGCCGGCCACCGAACTGGTCAACCAACGGGTCCCGCTGGCCGACGTGTGGTCGCCGGCGGAGGTCCGTCGGATCACCGACGCCGCGGCGGCCGGCGACATCGCCGGCGCGCTCGAACGGGTGGCGGGCGCCCGGCTTGAGGCGGCCGGTCCCGACCCGGTGGCGGCCCGCGTGGTCGAACGGATCGACGCCGGACGCAGCGTCCACGAGATCGCGGCCGACCTCGCGCTCAGCGAGCGGCAACTGCACCGGCGCTGCCTGGCGGCGTTCGGCTACGGGGCGAAGACGCTGGGCCGGATCCGGCGGATGCAGCGGGCCCTGGCGATGCCGGCCTCGGTGCCGGCCGCTCTCGTCGCGGCGACCACCGGGTACGCCGACCAGGCCCATCTCACCCGCGAGGTGCGGGCGCTGGCCGGCGTCCCGTTCGGACGGCTCAGCCGCCAGTAGGTGCGTACAGGTCGACGCCGTTGCCGTCGGGGTCGAGGACGGTCGCGTACCGCTGGCCCCAGAACGCGTCGAACGGTTCGAGTTCGCTCGAATAGCCGGCACCGACGAGGTCGGCGTACGTGCTGTCGACCTCGGCCGGCGAGTCGCACCGGAACGCGAGGCCGATCCGGCCCGGCCCGGTCGGCATGGTGAAGCCGGGGTGGAAACTCACGATCGTCGCGACCGTGTCCCAGCACAACCGCAGCCCACCGGGGAATGCGCATTCCACGTGCGGTTCGCCGTCGGCGTCGGCCGGGATGTCCAGGCCGAGCCGCCGGTAGAACGCGAGCGCCTTGCCCATGTCGGCGACGACGACATTGATCACATCGAAGGTAGGTGCCATGCCGTCCACGCTATTCGCCGCGCGGCCGGCCGGCTTGAAGGAATCGGACGGGCCGGGCTAGCTCAGGCCACCGAACAGCGTGGTGACGGAACCGTCGTCGAAGACCTCGCGGATCGCCCGGGCGAGCAGCGGCGCGATCGACAGCATGGTGATCTTGTCGAGCCGCTTCTGCTCCGGCAGGGGCAGCGTGTTCGTCACGACGACCTCGCTGATCTTGCTGTTGTGCAGGCGCTCGGTGGCGGGGTCGCTCAGGATCGCGTGCGTGGCGGCCACCACCACGTCGGCGGCGCCCTCGTCGAACAGGATCTCCGCGGCCCGCACGATCGTGCCGCCGGTGTCGATCATGTCGTCGACGATGATGCAGACCCGGCCCTCGACGTCGCCGACCACGCGGTTGGCGACGATCTGGTTCGGCTTCATCGGGTCACGCGTCTTGTGGATGAACGCCAGCGGGCAGCCGCCCAACCGGTCGGTCCAGCGCTCGGCCACCCGTACCCGGCCGGAGTCGGGCGCGACGACCGTGATCGGCCGGTCGCCCCACTTCTCCTCGACGTACTCGGCCAGCAGGTTCATCGCGAACAGGTGGTCGACCGGGCCGTCGAAGAAGCCCTGCACCTGCGCGGTGTGCAGGTCGACGGTGAGGATGCGGTCGGCACCGGCCGTCTTGTACAGGTCGGCCATCAGGCGCGCCGAGATCGGCTCGCGTCCCTTGTGCTTCTTGTCCTGCCGCGCGTACGGGTAGAACGGCAGGACGACGGTGATGCGCTTGGCCGAGCCGCGCTTGAGCGCGTCGACCATGATCAGCGACTCCATCATCCACTTGTTCACCGGCGACGACATCGACTCGACGACGAACGCGTCGCACCCGCGCACCGACTCCCGGTACCGCACGAAGATCTCGCCGTTGGCGAAGTCGTACGCGTCCATCGGGGTCGGCTGGACGCCGAGCACGCCGCCGATCTCCTCGGCCAACTCCGGAAACGCCCGCCCGCTGAACAGCATCAGCGACTTACGGTTCTCGGCCTGAATGCTGCTCATCGATCGGCTCGCTCCCCGACTCGCGCCCGTGTCCTGCCGGGGCACGTCCGTCACCGTCATCTGGTCAGCCCGTCTGTTGCTCGTTGGATCCGGTCGCGTCCGCACCGGCCGCCTCAGCGGCCTTCGCCGCGGGGGTACCCGGCCGCCGCAGGGCGACCCAGCCGTCGATGTTCCGCTGGACCCCGCGCGCGATGCCGAGCGCTCCCGGTGGCACATCGTTGACGATCACGCTGCCGGCCGCGGTGTAGGCGCCGTCGCCGACCTCGACCGGTGCAACGAACATGTTGTCAGCACCGGTCCGGGCATGCGCACCGATCACGGTGTGATGTTTCCGTACCCCGTCATAGTTGACGGTAACCGTTGCGGCGCCAACGTTCGAATGCTCACCGATCGTCGCATCACCGATGTACGAAAGGTGCGGAATCTTGGCGCCCTCACCGACCTTGGCGTTCTTCGTCTCCACGAACGTGCCGACCTTCGCGGTGGGCGCCAGCACCGTGCCCGGCCGCAGGTAGGCGTACGGGCCGACGTTCGCGCCGGCACCGATCTCGGCCTGGACGGCGTGCGCCCGCACCACGGCCGCGCCGGCACCGACGGTGGTGTCGATCAGGCTCGTGTCGGGCCCCACGGTTGCCCCCGCTGCCACGTGCGACGCCCCGCGCAGGTGCGTGTTCGGCTCGATCGTCGCGTCGGGTTCGATCCGGACGGTGACGTCGATCCAGGTGGTGGCCGGGTCGACGATGCCGGCACCGGCGCGCATCCACTGCGCGTTGACCCGGTCGCGCATCACCGCGCGGAGCGTCGCGAGCTCCACCCGGTCGTTGGCGCCCATGGTCTCGTCGGGGTCGTCGGTGCGGTACGCCCGCACCGGCCAGCCGCCGGAGACCATCAGCCCGACCACGTCGGTGAGATACTCCTCACCCTGATCGTTGTCGGTGGAGATCTTGCCGAGCATCTCCCGCAACGCCCCGCCGTCGAACGCGTACGCGCCGGCGTTGATCTCGTTGATCGCCAGTTCCTCGGGGGACGCGTCGCGCTTCTCGACGATGCGCGCCACCGCCCCGTCGGCGGTCCGGACGATGCGGCCGGCACCCATGGGATCGGCCACGGCGGCGGTGAGCAGGGTGGCTCCCGCCTTCGCCGCCTCGTGACCCTCGACCAGCGCCCGGAGCGTGTCCGGGGTGATCATCGGCAGGTCACCGTTGAGCACGATGATCGGACCGGCGCTGTCAGGCACCTCTTCGAGCGCGACGCGCACCGCATGACCGGTGCCCTTCTGCTCGGCCTGCAGCACCGTGCCGGCGCTCGGGGCCACGTCGGCCACGTGCTCGGCGACGCGTTCGGCCCCCCGGCCGATCACCACCAGCACGCGGGACCCGGGCAATGCAGTGTCGACCGCAGCCAGCACGTGCCCAACGAGGGTACGGCCGAGAACGGGGTGCAGGACCTTGGGTAGGTCGGACTTCATCCGCTTCCCCACGCCTGCGGCGAGGACGATCACGGTGCGCATGCGCGCTCCCTCGACTGAGCCAGCAGGAACCTCGGCCATGGTAGCCAGCGCGGAATGCGCGACTCGGGAGTGGCTGCCCATCGGCGACCCGGACGGATTAACCGATTCAGACAAAAAGTGAAGCTCGGCCGCAAGGACTCGAACCTTGACAAACGCCTCCAAAGGGCGCTGTGCTGCCAATTACACCACGGCCGAACGAGGTCGTAAGCGTATCGAATCTCTTCCGACGAAGCGAAGCCTTACCCGTTTGGTCGATGCAAAGCCGGGTAGGAAGGGTGGCCCTCGGGCGACCGGGATTTAGAACGCACGTACGACGAAACGTGGCATGTCGGGTTCTTGGAAAGCTACGGTTGCGTAGGTTACGGTGACGTAGGCGTAGCCGGTGTGGCGGGGTCCTGAAACCCACGTCACGCGGGGACGGCCGCCGCGACATGCAGGGCCCGCAACGACCACGACATGCCAGCACCACGGGGCCCACAAGCACGGCAGGCAGACCGCCGCCACACACATCCGGCCAGTTCTCCACATCTCAGGCCAGCCTCGGTCCACCCCGACCGGCTGACCGGTCGACCCGTACCCAAACCCAGGACTCAGCGAGGTGCCAGTGACCGCCGTACTCGAACCGACCCCGCCGCCGCCCGCGCCCGATGCCGGGCCGAAGGCCCTGACCACCGGTAAGCAGTCCCGCGGCATCCTCATCGCGCTGTGGGCGTTCGTGGCGATCCCGTTCGTCGCGCTGGTCGCCGCCGTCCCCGTCGCCTGGGGATGGGGGCTGAGCTGGGTCGACGTCGTGATGTTCCTGTTCTTCTACGTCGTGGGCGGCATCGGCATCGGCACCGGCTTCCACCGCTACCTGACGCACGGCTCGTTCAAGGCCGTCCGCCCGCTGCGCATCGCGCTGGCGCTGGCCGGCTCGCTGGCCATCGAGGGATCGCCGACCCAGTGGGTGGCCGACCACCGCCGGCACCACGCCTTCTCCGACCGCGAGGGTGACCCGCACTCGCCGTGGCGGTTCGGCGAGAGCTTCTGGGGTCTCACCAAGGGCCTGCTGTACGCCCACGTGGGCTGGCTGTTCCACCGCGACCTGTCGAACCCCGCCCGGTTCGCGCCCGACCTGCTGGCCGACAAGGACATCCGGCGCATCGACAAGGCGTTCCCGTTGATCGTGACGGCGTCGGCGGCGCTGCCCGGCATCATCGGTGGCCTGGTGACCTGGTCGTGGCAGGGCGCCCTGGCCGGCTTCTTCTGGGCCGGCCTGGTGCGGATCGCGCTGCTGCACCACGTCACCTGGTCGATCAACTCGGTGTGCCACGTCTACGGCGAACGTCCGTTCGAGACCCGCGAGGGCGACAAGGCGTCGAACTTCTGGCCGCTGGCGATCCTGTCGTTCGGCGAAAGTTGGCACAACCTGCATCACGCCGACCCGACCTGCGCCCGGCACGGCGTCGACAAAGGTCAGATCGATATCAACGCCCGGGTGATCTGGCTGTTCGAGAAGCTGGGGTGGGTATCCAACGTCCGCTGGCCCAAGGCGGACCGGTTGGATGCGAAACGGCTCGCCGGCACTGGCACGATGAGTAAGTGACCGACGGGTACCAGAGCGAGTCCAGCGAACCCGCACCTCCTCCTACGGCCGGCATCCCGCCACCGAAGGCGGTGCCCCCACCGAAGAACAGCCGGGTGCGGATGTCCTCGGCCCAGCGCCGGGAACAGCTCATCCTGATCGGCCGGCAGTTGTTCGCGGAGAAGGGGTTCGACGCCACCTCCGTCGAGGAGGTCGCGGCCCGCGCGAAGGTGTCCAAGCCCGTGGTGTACGAGCACTTCGGTGGCAAGGAGGGGCTGTACGCGGTCGTCGTCGACCGTGAGGTGCGGGCGTTGCTGCACCACATCGCGACGGCGCTGACCGCGGGGCACCCGCACGAGCTGCTGGAGCAGGCGGCACTGGCCCTGCTCGACTACATCGAGGGCGAGACCGACGGGTTCCGGGTGCTGGTCCGCGAGTCGCCGGTGATGTCGGCGACCGGCAACTTCTCCAGCGTCCTCAACGACATCGCGCACCAGGTGGAGCACATCCTGGGCGCGGAGTTCAAGACGCGGGGCTACGACCCGAAGCTGGCCGAGCTGTACGCGCAGGCGCTGGTGGGGATGGTCGCGTTGACCGGTCGCTGGTGGCTGGAGGTGCGCAAGCCCCGCAAGGAGACGGTGGCGGCGCACCTCGTGAACCTGGCGTGGAACGGCCTGTCGCACCTGGAGGCGAAGCCGGGCCTGGTGACCAGGCGGACGAGCGGCCGGTAGGAGCTACCGGCCGTCGGGCCCTCAGGCGTGGACGCGCTCGGGCGACTCGTGGTGCTGCTCGGACCGCCCGACCTTGGCGTACATGCTGGCGGTGAGGATGAACACGCCCACCACCATGACCACGATGATCGAGGTCATGTTGAAGCCGAGCACGTTGGCGTCGGTCCGCTCCACCGCCATCGACAGCAGCGCCGACAGGATCAGGATCTGCCCGATCCAGAAGTTGCCGAAGTGGTCGAGGTTGCGGCCGAGGGCGGTGACGATCACGACGATGCCGCCGAGCACCAGCAGCATGCCGGCGCTGGCCGGGTTGAGCTGCTGCTTCCACACCTCGGGCAGGTCGTCCTGGGCGAACAGCTCGAGCCCGCTGGTCTCGACGATGCCGTAGATCCCCAGCGCCACCAGGTACAGGCCGCTCAGCCCGGCGACCGCACGGTAGAGGCCCCGCAGGTGGTGGTTGATCGGGATGTGTGCCAGGTACATGGTTCAGATTCTTGCGTACCCGGCGCCACCGCGCGGCGCCGGGTCGAGATTCATTCCGCAGCGTGCAGCCAGGCCTCTTCCGCGGCCTCCCGCTCGGCCTTGACGTCGCGGAGCTCCTGGTCGAGCGCGGCCACCTTCTCGTAGTCGGTGGCGTGGAGCGCCAGCTGCCCGTGCAGCTTCTCCTCCCGCTGCGTCAGCCGGTCGACCAGCCGTTCCAGCCGCGCCAGCTCCTTCTGCGCCGCCCGCGAGTCGGCCCGCGCCGCCCGCGAAGCGGCCGGCGATTCCGCGGCGGGCGCCAGCAGCGACAGGTACTCGTCGACGCCCCCCGGCAGGTCGCGCAGCCGGCCGTCGCCGAACATGCCGATCATCCGGTCGCAGACGCGTTCCAGCAGGTACCGGTCGTGCGACGCCACCACGAGCGTGCCCGGCCAGGAGTCGAGCAGGTCCTCCAGCGCGGCCAGCGTGTCGATGTCGAGGTCGTTGGTCGGCTCGTCGAGCAGGAGCACGTTGGGCTCGACGGCCAGCAGCCGCAGCAGTTGCAGCCGGCGCCGCTCGCCACCGGAGAGGTCGCCGACGACCGTCCACAGGCGACGGTCGGTGAACCCGAACTCCTCGGCGAGCTGGGCGGCGGAGATCTCCCGCTTGCCGAGCACCACCCGCCGGGCGATCTCCTCGACCGCCTCCAGCACCCGCAGGCCCAACGGCAGCTCGCCCAGCTCCTGCGACAGGAACGCCGGCCGCACCGTCGAGCCGACCCGGACGGAACCGGCATCCGGCGGAACCGTCCCGGCGAGCACCCGCAACAGCGTCGACTTGCCGCTGCCGTTCGCACCGAGCAGCCCGATCCGGTCACCCGGCCCGACCAGCCAGTCCACAGTGGACAGAATCGGCCGCGCCGAGAACGCCACCGACACGTCCGACAGCTCGTACACCTGCTTCCCGAGCCGCGCCGTCGCCAGCTTGTGCAGCGTCACGGTGTCCCGCGCCGGCGGAACGTCGGCGATCAGCGCGTTGGCCGCGTCGATCCGGAACTTGGGCTTCGACGTGCGCGCCGGCGGCCCGCGCCGCAACCACGCGATCTCCTTGCGCAGCAGGTTCTGCCGGCGCGCCTCAGTCGCGGCCGCGACCCGCTCGCGCTCGGCCCGGGCCAGCACCCACGCCGCGTAGCCGCCCTCGTACGCGCGCACGGTTCCGCCGCCGACCTCCCACGTCGTGGTGCACACCGCGTCGAGGAACCAGCGGTCGTGCGTCACCACGACGAGCGCGCCGCGTCTCCGCGCGAGGTGGTCGGCGAGCCAGCGCACACCGGCGAGGTCCAGATGGTTGGTCGGTTCGTCGAGAACAAGAACATCGGACGCGCGGACGAGCAGCGCCGCGAGCGCGACCCGCCGCCGTTCCCCGCCGGACATCGGCCCGACCGTGGAGTCGAGCCCGAGCCGGTCGAGGCCGAGCCCGTCGAGCACCGTGCGCACGGCGGCGTCGCCGGCCCACTCGTGCTCGGCGGCGAAGCCGGCCGGCAGCCAGGCGGCGCCGATCACCACGTCGCGCACGCTCGCCCCGGCCGGCAGCACCAGTTGCTGCGGCAGGGTGGCCACGCGCAGGTCGCGACGGTGCGTCACGCGTCCCGTATCGGGTTCGTCGTCGGCGGCGAGCAGGCGCAGCAGCGTGGTCTTGCCCGCGCCGTTGAGGCCGACGACGCCGACCCGGTCGTTCTCGTCGAGCCCGAGCGACACCGACTCCAGCAGGGCCGAGTCGGGGTAGGCCTTGGACACGCGGTCCAGGTTGATCACGTTGACCATCAGACGACCCGGGCCCCCGCTACCGGCCCGGTCACGGTGGCGGTGGAGCGGCAGACGCCGGACCGCTCCAGGCTGGCCGCGATCGCCGCCGCGTGCCGGGAGTCGGCGGCCAGGAACACGCACGTCGGTCCGGAACCGGAGATGACGCCGGCGAGCGCGTCGACGTCGTCGGCGGCCATCAGCGTGCGCATCAGCTCGGGCCGCAAGGCGAGCGCCGGCGCCTGCAGGTCGTTGACGAGCGTGGCGGCGAGGATCTCCGGATCGCGTTGCCGGAGCGCGGCGAGCAGCATGTCGGCCTCGCCGGCCACCGCGTCGGCGATGCCGTTGGCCCGGCGCCGGTCGATCTCGGCGTAGACCTCGGGCGTCGACAGCCCGTCGTCGGCGAACGCGAGCACCCAGTGCCAGGTGTGGCCGGGTGCCAGCACGGGCGACACCCGCTCGCCCCGGCCGGTGCCCAGCGCGGTGCCGCCGAGCACCAGGAACGGCACGTCGGAGCCGATCTCGGCCGCGATGTCGGCGAGGTGGTCGCGGGTCAGCCCGGTGTTCCACAGCGCGTCGCAGGCCACCAGCGCGGCGGCGGCGTCGGCGCTGCCGCCGGCGAGCCCGCCCGCGATCGGGATGTTCTTGCGCAGGTGCAGCCGGGCGTACGGGGGCCGCCCGGTGTGCTCGGCCAGCAGCCGGGCCGCCCGGATGGCCAGGTTGGACTCGTCGAGGGGCAGGTGCCCGGCACCCTCACCCTCCATCGTCAGCGTGAGGGTGTCGCCGGACCGGGCGGTGATCTCGTCGTAGAGGCTCACCGCGTGGTAGACGGTGCTGAGCTCGTGGAAGCCGTCGGGACGCAGGTCACCGACGCGCAGGTGCAGGTTGATCTTCGCGGGCACGCGCACCCGGACCGGCGCGGCCCGCCCCAGCCGGGGACGCTCGCGCTCGGCCTCGTCCAGCGGCTCCGTCACGGGCGTGCCTCGCTCCGCGAGGCGCGCCCGTACAGGCGATCCGCTCGCTTCGCGAGCGATTCGCCTTCACTGGGCTGAATGGTGCCCTCGCTTCGCTCGGTCACGAACGCCGACCATACCCGCTGCCCGCGGGCGCGGCGGGAGCGGCGGCGGCGATGGCGGCGAACTGGGTGATCGTGAGCGCCTCGCCCCGCAGGCCGGGGTCGATTCCGGCGGTGACCAGCGCCTTCTCCGCCCGGTCGGGTCCGCCGGCCCAGCCGGCCAGCGCCGACCGCAGCGTCTTGCGTCGCTGGGCGAACGCGGCGTCGACGACGGCGAACGTGCGCTCCCGGTCGCCCGGTGGCGGGTCGTGCCGGACGAACCTGACCAGCCCGCTGTCGACGTTCGGCACCGGCCAGAAGACGGCGGGCGGCACCCGGCCCGCGGGACGGGCGTCGGCGTACCAGGCGAGCTTGGCGGTCGGGATGCCGTAGGTGCGCGACCCGGGTTCGGCGGTGAGCCGGTCGGCCACCTCCTTCTGCACCATCACCAGCCCCGAGGCCAGCGTCGGCAGCGCGGCGAGCAGGTTCAGCACCACCGGCACCGCGACGTTGTACGGCAGGTTCGCCACCAGCGCGGTCGGCGCCGGCACGAGGTCGGCCGCCGCCACCCGCTTGGCGTCTCCACTGTGGACGGTCAGCCGGTCGGCGTGGTCGGGCGCCCGGTCGGCGACGGTCGCGGCGAGCGCGGACGCGAGGACCGGATCGAGCTCGACCGCGTGCACGTGGGCCGCCTCGGGGAGCAGCGCCAGCGTCAGCGACCCCAGCCCGGGGCCGACCTCCAGCACGACGTCGGTGGGCGCCAGTTCCGCGGCGCGCACGATGCGCCGCACCGTGTTGGGGTCGTGGACGAAGTTCTGCCCGAGCGTCTTCGTCGGCCGCACCCCGAGCCGGGCGGCGAGCGTCCGGATGTCGGCCGGGCCCAGGAGGGAACTCACGGTGCCTTCACCATGGTCCGAAGACCCGCTCGCCGTTGGCGGAGATCGCCTCGCACAACGGCTCGACGGCGGTGCCGGTCGCCTCGGCCAGGGCCCGCACGGTGAGCGGGATCAGGTACGGCGCGTTCGGCCGCCCGCGGTGCGGCGCCGGCGTGAGGTACGGCGCGTCGGTCTCCACCAGGATCCGGTCGAGCGGCGTCGCGGCCGCCGCGACCCGCAACGACGTGGCGTTCGCGAACGACACGACGCCGGCGTAGCTGAGCACGAACCCGCGGCGGACGCACTCGCGGGCGAAGTCGACGTCGCCGGAGAAGCAGTGCATCACCACCACGTCCGGGGCACCGGTCTCGTCGAGGACCCGCAGGATGTCGGTGTGCGCGTCACGGTCGTGGATCACCAGCGGCTTGCCGTGCCGCTTGGCGATCTCGATGTGCCCGCGGAAGCTCTCCTCCTGCGTCTTGCGGCCCTCGTCGCCGGTGCGGAACGTGTCGAGCCCGGTCTCGCCGATGCCACGCACCCGCGGATCGGCCGCCAGCTCGTCGATCGCGCGCAGGGCGGCGTCCACATCGGACAGTCGCGGCGCCGCGTTCGGGTGCACGGCCACCGTCGCGACGATCTCCGGATACTCGTTGGCCGTCGCGACACCCCAGCGCGACGTCTCCACGTCCACACCGACCTGGACCAGGCGATCGACCCCGACCGACCGCGCGGCCTCAACCGCGGCGGCGACCGATGGCGGCGCCCCGGATCCGGTGATTGCGGTGTCGAGGACGATGTCGAGGTGGGTGTGGCTGTCGACCACCGGCACCGGGAGCGCGGGCGGGACCGGCGGGAAGCCGCCCTCGCGACGGCCGCTACGTCTGTTCATCGCGTTCAGGATCCCTCAGGCCACGTCGGCGTCGACCAGCGGGCGGGCACCACGCATGAACTCGGCGAGGCCCTCGCCGTGCAGCACGGCGCCGCCGGTGTTGCGGACCAGCCGGGTCACCGGCAACCGCTTCGGCGCGCGCCGGGCGGCGATCACCGCGTTGCCGTACCGCTTGCCGGTGAGCAGGCCCGGCTCGGACATCAGGCACACGTCGGGGAACAGCGAGGACACGGTGGCGACCTGGCGCCGGGAGAACGCCAGCGGCGGCAGGTCGGTGACGTTGACGATGTACGCGCCGCCCGGTGCGAGCACCTCGTACGCGGCGGCCACGAACTCCACCGTCGCCACGCTGCCGACCATCCGACCGGCCTCGTACGCGTCGGCCACCACGATGTCGTACGAGGCCGCCGGGGTCGATTCGACCACGCTGCGGGCGTCATCTATCTGTATGTCGATGCCGGCACCAGCCGGCAGCGGCACGAGGCGCTCGACCAGCGCGGCGAGTTTGCCGTCGCGCTCCACCACCACCTGCGGCGAGCCCGGCCGCGTGACGGCGAGGTAGCGCGGCAGCGTGTAGGCGCCGCCGCCCAGATGCAGAACCCTGAGTGGACGCCCGGCGGGCGCGACGGTGTCGAACACCGCCGCCACCCGCCGCATGTACGGGAACTCCAGATGCTCCGGCTCGATGATGTCGACGTACGACTGCGCCACGCCGTCGACGCGCAGCACCCACGAGCCGGGCCGGAACGGGCACGGTTCGATCGTGGCAACGCCGAACTCGACCTCGTGCATCGTTGTTTGTCTCAGCCGCCCAGTCGGGCCAGCTCTTCTTCCACGATCGACTCGTCGAGCTTCTTGAACACCGGCTTCGGCGCCGCCAGCTCCCGGCCGACCTCGATCGGCACCGACCGCCACCGCGCGCCACCGGTGTAGTCGCCGGTGAGGATCGGGTAGGCCGGGCCGCCGTCGAGGTCGTCGACCTCGCGGATCTCCGGCATCGGCGTGTGCAGGTCCTTGTTGCCGAGCAGTTCGTGCACCTTCTGCGCGGAGTACGGCAGGAACGGGGCGAGCAGGGTGTTGCAGTCGGCGACCGCCTGCAGCGTGACGTGCAGCACCGTGCCCTGGCGGTCGCGGTCGTCCTTCAGCTTCCACGGCGCCTGGTCGGAGACGTACTTGTTGACCTCGCCGACGATCCGCATCGCCTCGGTGATCGCCGCCTTCTGCCGGTGCCGCTCGATGAGCCTGCCGACACTGTCGAACCCGTTGCGCACGGCCGCCAGCAGGTTCTGATCATCTTCGGTGAGCTCGCCGGCCGGCGGCACCGCGCCGAAGTTCTTGTGCGCCATCGAGACCGACCGGTTGACCAGGTTGCCCCAGCCGGCCACCAGCTCGTCGTTGTTGCGGCGGCGGAACTCGGCCCAGGTGAAGTCGGTGTCGTTCGACTCCGGCCCGGCGACCGCGATGAAGTAGCGCAGCGCGTCGGCGTCGTAGCGGGACAGGAAGTCACGCACGAAGATCACCACCGAGCGGCTGCTGGAGAACTTCTTGCCCTCCATGGTGAGGAACTCGCTCGACACCACCTCGGTGGGCAGCGCCAGCTTCCCCATCACGCCGGGCTCGCCGCCCTTGGCACCCTCGCCGTTGTAGGCGAGCAGCTCGGCCGGCCAGATCTGGGAGTGGAACGTGATGTTGTCCTTGCCCATGAAGTAGAACGACTGCGACACCTCGGGCGTCCACCACTTGCGCCACGCCTCGGGGTCACCCTGGCGGCGCGCCCACTCGACCGAGGCCGACAGGTAGCCGATCACCGCGTCGAACCACACGTAGAGCCGCTTGGCCGGGTTGTCCTCCCAGCCCTCCAGCGGCACCGGGATGCCCCAGTCGATGTCGCGGGTCATCGCCCGCGGCTTGAGGTCGTCGAGCAGGTTCAGCGAGAACCGCAGCACGTTGGGCCGCCAGTCGGTGCGGCTGCGCAGCCACTCGCCCAGCGCGTCGGCCAGCGCCGGCAGGTCGAGGAAGAAGTGCTCGGTCTCGATGAACTTCGGCGTTTCGCCGTTGATGCGGCTGCGCGGGTTGATCAGGTCGATCGGGTCGAGCTGGTTGCCGCAGTTGTCGCACTGGTCGCCGCGGGCGCCGTCGTAGCCGCAGATCGGGCAGGTGCCCTCGATGTAGCGGTCGGGCAGGGTGCGGCCGGTGGACGGCGAGATCGCGCCCTGCGTGACCTTCGCGATCATGTAACCGTTCCGGTGCACGACCCTGAACAGCTCCTGCGCCACCTGCGCGTGGTTCCGGGTGGTGGTGCGGGTGAACAGGTCGTAGCTCAGACCCAGCGCGTGCAGGTCTTCGACGATCATGCGGTTGTAACGGTCGGCGAGTTCGCGGGGGGTGACGCCCTCCTTCTCGGCCTGGACGAGGATCGGCGTGCCGTGCTCGTCGGTGCCCGAGACCATGAGCACGTCGTGGCCGGCCATGCGCATGTACCGGCTGAACACGTCGGAGGGCACCCCGAAGCCGGAAACATGACCGATGTGGCGCGGTCCGTTGGCATATGGCCAGGCGACCGCGGCGAGAACGTGACTCATGGGACCCAAGCCTAAGAGGCGGCCGTGCCAACACGCAGCCGGGATCTAACTGCGCATACGGAACATTTGTAGTGCAATGGGGTAATGAGCAGGGATCACTCCACCACGGCCTGGACCCCGGACTGGTTGGGTGAATCGCCGGGACCGGCCGACCAGCCGACCGACGGGCCGGCCCACGCCGCCCCCGATCTTGACGACGAGACACGCGAACTCGAGGTGCACCTCGACGCCGCGGACCTGGCCGAGGAGCCGTTCGAGCCAATCGAGTCGCATGAGCCCCGCCGGAGCCCGATCAGGGAGCCGCGGCGTCCGCTGGTCAGCGAGGGCTGGGCCGAGGAACGCGGCCGGCCCACCTCCGACCGGCCCACCGACCCGGAAGTCGGCTCGCTGCGCGCGCTGAGCGCGGTGGCCGTCACCGGGCGCCGGCCGGTGCGTCCCCCGTCGTCGCCAATCCGGGTGGGTCGACGCGGCCCGCACGCCGGATCGACCGCCGGCCTGGTCGCGCTGGTGCTGCTGGCCCTGGTGTCGGCGTTCTTCGCCTGGGTCACGGCCGAACCGCTGTGGCTCGCCGTCGGGCACTCCCAGCCCGGCGTGGTCACCGTCACCCGGTGCACCGACGGCCGCTGCCTCGGCACGTTCACCGGAACCAGCAAGGACTTCGTCCGCGACGGCGTCCCGGTGATGGGTGACGCCCCCGTCGTCGGCCAGACGGCACCGGCCAGGATGACCTCCGACCGGGGCATCCGCGCCTACGTCGACGTCGACCCGAACAGCCGGGCACTGGTCGGGTTCGCCCTGATCCTGCTGTGCGGCCTGGGCATCGTCCGCGCCACCGCCGTCCGGCGCCTACCGACCCGCCCGGCCCGGCGGATCGCGGCCCTGCTCAGCCTCGGCGGCCCACTGCTCCTGCTGGCCGCGATGCTCGCGGCCACCTACTGACGCGCCGCTGATCGATCGACCCGTTCCGCGAACTCGCCCACTCGGGTCAGCGCGAGGCGACCACCGCGGCGTACACGTCGCGCTTCGGGCGGCCGTGTGCCTTCGCCACGGCGGAGATGGCGGCTTTGCGCGGCGTCCCGGTTGCTTCCAGCGCGGCGACCGCGGCCGCGAGGTCACCGGCGCCCTGCACCACGACGGCGCCCGGAACTGCCCCGCCCACGACCAGCGTGATCTCGCCCCGCGGCGGGTCCGTCGCGACGGACGCCGCGAGGTCGCCCAGCGGCGCGCGGCGCACCTCCTCGTGGGTCTTGGTGAGTTCGCGGGCGAGCGCCGCCGGGCGGTCGTCGCCGAAGGCCGCGATCAGGTCGGCGAGCGTGTCGGCGATCCGGTGCGGCGACTCGAAGAAGACCAGCGTGCGCCGCTCGTCGGCCAGGTCGTCGAGGTAGGCGCGGCGCTCGCCGGACTTACGCGGCGGAAAACCCTCGAAACAGAACCGGTCGCACGGTAGTCCCGACAGTGCCAGCGCCGTCGTCACGGCGCTCGGGCCGGGGACGGACGTGAGCGCGACGCCCTCCGCCAGCGCCGCCCGCACCAGCCGGAAGCCGGGATCGGACACCGACGGCATGCCACCGTCGGTGATCACCGCGACGGTCTCGCCCCGGCGCAGCGCCGCCACGAGTTCGGGCGTGCGCCGCTCCTCGTTGCCCTCGAAGTAGGAGACCGTTTTCGCAGTTATGGAGATTCCGAGATCGGCGGCGAGCCGGGCGAGCCGGCGGGTGTCCTCGGCCGCGATCACGTCGGCTTCCTGCAGCGCGGCGCGCAGGCGGGTGGACGCGTCGCCGGGGTTGCCCAGGGGCGCGCCGAGCATGATCAGCGGCACCCGGTCACTCCTTCACCCACGCGTTGATGTGAGCAGCCTACGATCGGCGGGTGACCACCGACACCACGGCCACGGCGATCGAACCTCTTGACGAATCGCCGGAGGCCGTCGACGAGGCGCCCGAGCCGCCAGCGGCCGAGGTCGCCGAGCTACCGGCCACGGTGCGCGGGCGCCTGGCCACGGTGGCCGCCGACCCGATGTCGTGGCTGGCCACGGCGTTCGTGGTACTGATCGGTGGGATCCTGCGGCTGGCCAACCTCGGCCATCCCGACGCCAAGATCTTCGACGAAATCTACTACGCCACCGAGGCCGACGAGCTGCTCCGGTACGGCGTCGAGTGGAAGCCGGAGAACAATTCGGGCGACTACGTCGTCCACCCGCCGTTGGGCAAATGGTGCATCGCGGTCGGCGAATGGATCTTCGGGTACGACTCGTTCGGGTGGCGGATCTCGGCCGCGGTCTTCGGCATCGTGTCGATCCTGCTGCTGGTGCGCATCGCCCGGCGCCTGTTCCGGTCGACGATTCTCGGCTGCGTCGCCGGCCTGCTGATGGCGCTCGACGGGTTGCACTTCGTGCTCTCCCGGGCCGCCCTGCTCGACATCTTCCTGATGACGTTCGTGCTCGCCGCGTTCGGCTGCGTGCTGCTCGACCGCGACCAGCGCCGCCGCCGGATGCTCGCCGCCCTGGAGAGCGGCGTGCTCAAGCTCGGCGACAGCCCGCGACTGGGCATCCCGTGGTGGCGGATCGCGACCGCGTTCTTCCTCGGCTGCGCCTGCTCGGTGAAGCTCAGCGGCGCGTTCTTCATCCCCGCGGTCATCCTGATCATGGTGATCTGGGAGATCGGCCTGCGTCGCGCCGTCGGCGCCCGCATGCCGTGGTTGTACGGGTCGCTCAACGCCGTCGGCTGGACGGCCGGCATGGGCGTCCTCGTGCTCTCGGTCTACATCGCCGCGTGGACCGGGTGGTTCGCCACCGACCACGGCTGGAACCGGCACGGCCTGGCGGCGACGGGCCAGGACGAGACACCGGTGCTCGGCGCGCTGAAGAACCTGTGGGACTACCACGTCAGCGCGTACAAGTTCCACACCGGCCTGGTCCAGAAGCACGACTACCAGTCGTGGCCGTGGCAGTGGCTGCTGATGGGCCGCCCGGTGGCGTTCTACTGGAGCACCGAACTGCCCTGCGACTCCGACCGCTGCGCCGCCGAGGTGCTGCTGCTCGGCAACCCGATCCTGTGGTGGTCGTTCATCCCGGCCCTGGCCGGGCTCGCCTGGTTCGGCGTCGCCCAGCGCGACAAGCGGGCCGGCGTGATCGGCCTCATGGTGGCCGCCGGCCTGCTGCCCTGGTTCTGGTACCACTACGACGGCGGCCGCACGATGTTCGTGTTCTACGCGCTGCCGGCGCTGCCGTTCCTCGTGCTCGCCGTCGTGTACGTACTCGGCTCGATCATGGGCCCACCGGGTCCGCCCGGCACCGGCGCACCCGACCGCCGGATGATCGGCGCCGTGGTCATCGGGATCTACGTCCTGGTCGTCGCCGCGTTCTTCGCGTACTTCCATCCCATCTACGTCGGTGAATCGATTCCGTACGAGGCGTGGTGGGATCGCATGCTCCTCGGCCGGAGGTGGGTTTAGCTTCGTTTCGACATTCGTCGGGGATCAGTCTGACTTGGGCGAATGACACGCCGTGACAATCCGCCCAGCAGGTCGACAACGCCGCTAAGTTCCCTGGATGCCGCGCGCTGAAGCCATCCAGCACGCCGAAGAGGCGTCCGCACTCGAAGCCGAAGCTGCCGGGGCCACCTCCGGCACCACCGCCGGCGGACTGCTGATCGAGGCCGCCAACCAATGGTGGCTGGCCGGCGACCTTCAGAGATGCAGATCGCTGCTGGAGACCGTCATCGAGGGCGGCGGCGAGGCGGGCTGCTTCGCGCGGGCCGAGCTGCTCGGCGTCTTCCTGCAGGAGGCCGACCGCGACGGCGCCGAGGCCGAACTCGTGCGCCTCGCCGACGACCCGGCCCTGACGGAAGGCCCGTGCCAGCTGGTCGGCGAACTGCTCACCGACCACGGCGCCCTGGCCGCGGCCCTGGAGTGGTACGACCGCGTGCTCGGCTTCTGGACCGACGAGCGACGCGCGGCCGCCGCGGCGACCGACGGCCGCCGCAGCACCGATCGCATGTTGTGGCAACAGCGCCAGCGGGTCCGCAAGCGCCAGGGCCTGCAGCCCGACTAGTGACCGCTGATCTCGTGCGGCCGGTACGGCGCCGCCAGCTTCTTGAGTTCGTCCCCGTCCAGGGCCAGGTCCACGGCCGCCACGGCGTCGTCGACGTGGGGAAGCTTCGTCGCGCCGAAGATCGGGGCCGCGACGCCGGGCTGGTGCAGCAGCCACGCCAGCGCCACCTGCGCCGACGGCACACCGCGGCCGGCCGCGATCTCGTCGACGGCGTCGACCACGGCGAAGTCGTCGTCGGAGTACAGGCTGTCGCCGAACTGGTCGTTGCGGGCGCGCAGCGTGTGCTTGCCGCCGCCGCGCGAGCGTGACCCGGTGAGCAGCCCCCGGGCCAGCGGGCTCCACGGGATGAGCCCGACGCCGAGGTCGACGCAGAACGGGTTCATCTCCCGCTCCTCCTCCCGGTACACCAGGTTGTAGTGGTTCTGCATCGACACGTACCGGGTCCAGCCGTTCGCCGACGCCGTGTACTGCGCCTTCGCGAACTGCCAGGCGTACATGCTCGACGCGCCGAGGTACCGCGCCTTGCCGGCCTTGACCACGTCGTGCAACGCCTCGAGCGTCTCCTCGACCGGCGTCTCCGGATCCCACCGGTGCACCTGGTACAGGTCGACGTGGTCGGTGCCGAGACGGCGCAGCGAGTTGTCGATCGAGGCCATGATGTGCTTGCGGCTCAGCCCGCGGTCGTTGGGGCCGGCGCCCATCTCGCCCCACACTTTGGTGGCCAGCACGTAGTCGTCGCGGCCGGCGAACAGCTTCGCCAGCAGCGCGCCGGTGATCTCCTCGCTCGCGCCGGTGCTGTAGACGTCGGCGGTGTCGAAGAACGTGACCCCCGCTTCGACGGCGCGCCGGACGATCGGCTCCGCGTCGCCGATCCGCAGGCTCCACGGGCGGAGGTCCGGGTCACCGAAGCTCATCATCCCCAGCGCGACGCGGGAGACCTTCAGTCCGCTGCTGCCCAGTCGTACGTATTCCATGGCTCCCCACGCTAGCCTCGGGCCGGTGAAGCTGAAGTTGGACCTGCATGACATCTTCAACCGCGGCCAGGACATCGACCGCGCGCTGAACGCGATCATCAACGAGGCGGTGCAGAAGAAGGCGACCCTCGTCGAGATCATCCCGGGCAAGGGCTCCGGCCAGCTGAAGAAGCGGGTGCTGCGGTTCCTCGACCAGAAGGAGATCAAGGCGCTCTACCACCGGGTGGAGAAGGACTCGAAGAACTTCGGGCGCCTCTTCATCCACTTCCGGCACAAATAGGCGTCAGTCGAGCCGACGCCGCACGAACCGGATCAGCGCGACCACCGCGATCGCCACCAGCACCAGGACGGCGGCCCAGTGTCCGGTGAGGATCACCGCGGCCACGCCCAGGACGGCGAGCACCGCCAGCACGACGGTCCACGTGCGGCGGTACTCGCGGGGTGGTTTCGGGCGGCCGGCCCGCATCGCGGCGGCGAATCGCTTGTCGCCGGCGGCCAGATCGGCCTCGATCAGCTCGAGCAGGTGCCGCTCGCGTTCACTCAACATCCGGTCCTCCGGCGGCTGACGGTGATCGCGATGTACCCCACGGCGGTCAACATCACTCCGCTTCGGCAACAGTTACGTCCGGGAGATTTTCACGAACGGGGCTGCCAGCGGAAGACCCGGGCGGCCAGCCAGGCGGACACGGCCGCGGTCACCGCTGTCGCAACCAGCGGCGGAGCGATCGTCGAGAACGACAGCGCGGTCCCCTCCCAGCCCAACCTGACCAGTTGCGCGACCGCCGCGCCGGGCACGGCCATCATCACCCAGGTCACCTCGCCGGGCGCGGTCGCCAGGACCCACATCGAGCCGCCGAACAGGGCCACGAACAACGGAAGCGTGGTCAGCTGGGCCATCTCGGCGCCGGAGGTCACCGCGGCGGTGACGAACGCCAGCGCCAGCGCCAGCGCGGTACCGCCGACCAACGCGAGACCGATCGGCCACCACGCGTGCGGCCACGACCGGGTGACCGCGATCGTGGTGGCGACGAGCACCACCGCCTGCACCGCGACGAGCGTCGCCAGCGGCACCAGCAGGCCGGCGATGATCGCCCGGTCCGACGCCGGCGACGTGCGCAGCCGCTTGAGCACCAGCTGCTGCCGCCGGGCGGCGAGGGTGGTGGTGGCCCCCGCGTACGGGGTGAACCCGAGCAGCCCCACCAGCTGCATCGACACCACCATGCCGACGGGCAGCTGCCCGTTGCCGATCAGGACGAACCCCATCGCGAGCGGGGCGAGGATCGCGGTCCCCGCGGCGAGCGGGCTGCGGGTGATCAACTTCAGTTCCGCGACGGCAAGCAGGGCCCAGGGCTTCATCGGCTGTACTCCTTGAACACCTCGGCGAGCGACGGCGGCGCCGCCCGCAACCGTTCCGGGCGCGCGTCGAGCCGCTCCGCCCAGGTCGAGAGCCGCTGCATGTCGCCGACCAGGTCACCGGTGCGGATCTCCAGATCGCCGACGCCGGTCCACACCTGCTCGCCGACCAGGCCCGGCACCATCGCGCCGTGCAGGCGGGCCGGCAGCGAGCACCGGATGCGGGCCGGCTGGCCGGCGGCCACCTCGTCGAGCGTCCCGGTGGTGACGATCCGGCCGGCGTGCAGGATCGCCAGCCGGTCGGCCAGTTCCTCCGCCTCCTCCAGGTAGTGGGTGGTCAGCACGACCGTGACGCCGGCCCGCACCCGCCGCCGGATGACCTCCCACGCCCGTTCCCGCGACTGCGGGTCCAGGCCGGTCGTCGGTTCGTCGAGGAACAGCAGTTCGGGGTCGCCGACGAGGGCCGCGGCCAGGTCGAGCCGGCGCTTCTCCCCGCCGGACAGGGCACCCACCCGCACCCGGGACCGGTGGGTCAGGTCGACCTCGTCCAGCAGCGTCGCCGGCGCCGTCGAGGAGCCGTACAGGCGCTGCCACATGGTCAGGGTCTCGGTGACGGTCAGGCCGGGCGCGAACCCGGACTCCTGCATCACCGCGCCGGTGCGGGCCGCCACCCGGTGCCGCTCGCGGTGGACGTCCAGGCCGAGCACCCGCACCTCGCCGGCGCTCGGCCGCAGGTGACCCTGCAGCGTGTCGAGAATCGTGGTCTTGCCGGCACCGTTCGTGCCGAGCAGCGCGAACAGCTCACCGCGGCCGACCGTGAGGTCGACCCCGCGCACCGCCTCGTAGTCGCCGTAGCGGCAGCGCAGGCCAGCGCACCGCAGAACCGGGTCCGTCGTCATGGCTCAAAAGCTTCTCGGTGACGCCGTGCGCCCGGTAGTGCGTGCGGGCACCGCCCGGTGTGCGCACTCCACGACCTCTCATGACAGATGTCATGAACCCAGGTCAGGGGCTTGGCCCCGAACCCGCCCGAGGGCGGATGATGACGGCGTGACCGTCGCCGCCCCCTACCCCGCCCGCCTGCGGTACCTGCGTCACATGACGTTGTGGACGCTGCTGCTGTTCGACGGCGTGGTGTTCCTCCCGGTGGCGATGGAACTGTTCTGGCACCGGTCGGCAGCGGTGCCGGTGCTGCTGGTCCTGGCCGCCGCGCTGGTGGTGTCGTGCGCGGTCGCCGCCCACTTCATGATCGCTTCGGTGGCGGCCGGCGGCCCGCCGCCGATGACCCGTCGGGTCCGCGTCGCCTTCGGATGCGCGGCCGCCGGCGCGCTGATCGCCCCCGTCGTGGCGGCGCCGCTGTATTCGCCGTCGACCGGGCCGCCGGCGCCGTGGCTGCTGCTGCCGGCCCTGTTCACCGCCGCGGTCATGGCCGGCAGCGGGCTACCCCGGTTCCGCACCGCGGTCGCCGGAGCCGTGCTGGCCGCCGGGGCCGGCGCGGCCGGTGCGGCGAACGCCGGCCAGGAGGTACTGCCCGCGGTCGTGGTCGGGGCGTTCGCCGTGACGGCGGCGTGTGCGGCCGTCGCCGCGCAGGTGTGGTTCTGGGACGTGGCGGCGCAGGCCGACCGGGCGCGGCAGCTCGAAGGGGAGGCCGCGGTGGCCGGCGAGCGGCTACGGTTCGCCGCCGAACTGCACGACATCCAGGGGCACAGCCTGCAGGTGATCGCGTTGAAGAGCGAACTGGCCGCGCGGCTCGTCGAGGCCGACCCGGCCCGGGCCGTCGCCGAGATGCGCGAGATCGAGTCGCTGGCCCGGGAGGCGCTGCGGGACACCCGCGAGGTGGCGTACGGCTACCGGACGGTCAACCTCACCGTCGAGATCGCCAACGCGACCCGCGTGCTGGCGGCCGCCGGGGTGCACTGCGCGACCCGGTCCGACGCCGACCCGCCGGCGTTGGCACCGGCCGCGGAACGGCTGCTCGGGCTCGTGGTGCGGGAGGCCACCACCAACGTCATCCGGCACAGCCGGGCGGCGAACGCGGAGATCGAGTTGGTCCGGGACGGTGCCGAGGTGCGGTTGCTGATGGCGAACGACGCGCCGCTCACGCCGTCGGCGGCCGGCTCCGGCGGCGGCCTCGCCGGCCTCGCCGAGCGGTTCGAGGCCGCCGGCGGCTCGCTCTCCTGGCGACGCGGCGAAGACCGATTCGAGGTGACGGCGATGCTGCCGGCCCACGTTCCGGTGCCCGCGCCCGTTGTCACCAGGGACGGAGCGGCGTCCCGTTGATCACTTTGCTGTTGGCCGACGACGAGGACCTCATCCGCGGCGCCCTCGCCGCCCTCCTGGAACTCGAGCCCGACCTGCGCGTCGTCGCCCAGGCCGCGACCAGCGCCGCCGCCGTCGACCTGGCGCTGGCGCACCGGCCGCAGGTCGCGGTGCTCGACCTGGAGATGCCACCCGGTGACGGGCTGCAGGCCGCCACCGGCATCCGCGCGGCGCTCGGCATCCCGGTGATCCTGGTGACGCGGCACTCCCGACCCGCCGTGCTGCGCCGCGCCCTGGCCGCCGGCGTCGCCGGGTTCGTGCCCAAGACCACGCCGGCCGGGCGGCTCGCCGAGATCATCCGCGACGTGCACGCCGGCCGCCGGTACGTCGACTCCGACATCGCCGCGAGCGCGCTCACCGAGGACGCCTGCCCGTTGACCATCCGGGAACTCGACGTGCTGCGGGCCGCCCGGACCGGCGCGGCGGTCACCGAGATCGCGACGGCCGTGCACCTCGCACCGGGAACGGTGCGCAACTACCTGTCGTCGGCGATGACCAAGCTCGGCGTCAGCACCCGGCACGCCGCCGCGCACACCGCCTGGGAAGAGGGCTGGATCTAGGCCCTGACCTTCTCGCGACTCCGCCGCCAGGCCAGGGCCGCCAGACCGACCACGATCAGCCCGACCACAACGAGGCTCACCGGCCCCATGTAGTGGTCGACCTCCTGCCACTTCTCGGCCAGGAACCACCCGGCGGCGATGAACGCGGCGTTCCACACGCCGGTGCCGATCGAGGTGAGCACCGTGAACTTCACCAACGGCATCCGGGTCATGCCGGCCGGTAGCGACACGACGCTGCGCAGCACCGGCACGCACCGCGACGCGGCCACGATCCAACTGCCGTTCTTCTCGAACAGCTTGCAACCGCGGTCGACGTCCTTCTGGCTGGCCACGAAGAACCACGGCCGGCCGGCGAGCCGGTGCAGCCGCTCGTACCCGAGCCACCAGCCGAGCCAGTAGAGCACCAGGGCGCCGGCCAGGCCGCCGGCGGTCGCCGCGATCCAGACCAGGATCACGTTCATCGCGCCCTCCCGGGCCCGGAAACCGGCCAGCGGGAGGACGAGTTCGGACGGGATCGGCGGAATGATCGTCTCCAGCGCGATGAGGATGCCCACGCCGAACGGCCCGAGGGCATCCATCACGCTGCTGATCCAGTCCGCCATCTCCTGATCGTTCCCCTCATCCCGGAGGTAACAAACCGAGCCGCTCCCGGCGTGTACCAGTCGAGACCGGAAAACGAAGGGACGCGCTTTGACCGAGGCCAGGAACGACAGTTTCGACGACTTCGTGGTCAACCGGGGTCCGGCGCTGCTCCGCTTCGCGTATCTGCTCACGGGTGACCGGCACCGCGCCGAGGATCTCGTGCAGGAGGTACTCGCGCGGGTCCATCAACGGTGGAACCGCATCGAGCGGGCGGAAGGCGCCGAATTCTATGTCCGCACGGCCCTCGTGCGGCAGAACATCTCGTGGTGGCGGCGGCGGTCGGCGCGCAGTGAGCAGCCGGTCGCCGAGGTGCCGGAGACCGCCGCCGACGGCAGCGAGCACTCGCTGGCCGCCCGCGACGAGATGTGGAACCTGCTGGCCACCCTGCCCCGCAAGCAGCGGGCCGTGCTGGTGCTGCGGTTCTACGAAGACCTGCCCGACGACCGGATCGCGGCCCTGCTGGGCTGCTCGACGGTGACGGTGCGGGTCCAGGCGTCGCGGGCGCTGGCCCGCCTGCGCGCCACTCTGAGCGACAAGAACATCACCACCAGGAGAGAACAGTGACCGAAGTCGACATGTTGCTGCGGGACACGCTGTCCGACCACGCGGAGTCGGCGCCGGCCGGTGCCGGCCTGCTGACCCGCGTACACACCCGCTCGCGGCTGATCCGGCGGCGGCGCCGCGTCGGCACGGCCGGTGCCGGCGTCGCGGCGGTGCTGCTGGGCGTCGCCGGCGTGCCGGTGGTCACCGGCCTGCTGCCCGGCGACGGCCCGGGTGAGCAGGCCGGCGGCCCGGCCGCGACGAAGCCCGTCGGCACCGGCACCACCCCGCCGAGCCCGGAGCCGTCGCGTCCCGGCGGGACGCAGACCCCGCCGCCGCCGACCACCGCCGTGCTCGGCCCGCCGACGTTCACCGTGCCGAAGGTGCCGTTCACGGCGCCCACCGGCGTGATCGACGGGCTCGCGCCGGCCGCACCCCTCTTCGACGGCAAGCCGATGATCATGCACTCCCCCGACGGCGACAGCAACGGCAAGCCGATGCTGACGCTGTACATCGGCTCGGATCCGGGCGACTTCGTCACCGCGGGCCAGGACGCCACCGTGCAGGTCCGCGGCGTATCGGGCAAGCTCGGCAAGCCCACCGACCGGGCGCACCCGGGAACGATCCTGACCTGGACCGAGCCCGACGGCACCTCGATGGTCATCGTCGCCGGGAACATCCCGGACGAGAAGGTGATCGCCTACGCCAACGGGCTCACGCGGGTCGAGTCGACGGTCACCGCGCCGTTCTCGTTCAAGGAGCTGCCGCAGGGCGTGGAGCTCGACACCGTCAACGCGAGCGACATGATCTTCCGGCTGCCGGGCCAGGCGTCGTCCCCCGGCGACTTCCAGTACAAGCTGGGCTTCATCCTCAACGCCGACGGCGGGGGCGAATCCGCGTCGTGGCCGCTGACCATCGACGGGCGGAAGGCGCAGCTCGTGCCGCAGGACGACGGCGGAACGATGCTGATGATCGCGCAGCCGAACGGCTACGTGCTCGCCATCCAGGTACCGGTGAACCTCAAGATCAGCGACGCCGACCTGTTCCGGATGGCCGAGGGCGTCACGGTCAACCCGGGCGCCAAGGGCAGCCGGGGCTGAGCTTCGCAAGGAGACGGCGACCGTCTGGTCGCCGTCTCCTTGCGTTCGAGTGCGCTCTAACACCTAGCGTCGATGGCATGGAGAAGATCGAACTCGGTAACACCGGCGTCCGGGTGGGTCAGCTCGGGCTTGGCTGCATGCAGATGGGTACGGCAACCGACGAAGCCACCTCGTTCCGCATGCTCGACGCGTTCACCGACGCCGGCGGCGACTTCCTCGACACCGCCGACTGCTACATGTGGTGGGGCGGCCCGCAGTACAGCGGCGGCGAGAGCGAACAGCTCCTCGCGAAATGGCTCGCGCGGAACGGCAACCGCGACCGCACGTTCCTCGCCACGAAGGTCTCCGGGCTGCCGGTCAACGTCCCCGAACTGCACGCCTCCGGCCTGCAGGGCGAGGAAATCTGGGCGAACGTCCGGTTCGAGGGCGCCGGCGCCGACACCGTCCGCCGCGGCATCGACGGCAGCCTGAAGCGGCTGGGCGTCGAACACGTGGACCTGTACTACGTCCACGTCGACGACCGGAAGACGCCGCTGGAGGAGACGCTCGCCGCCCTCGCGGAGGTGGTCGCCGCGGGCAAGGCCCGCTTCATCGGCTGGAGCAACGTCCGCACCTGGCGATTGGACCGCGTGCGGCAACTCGCCGCCCAGAACGGCTGGCCGTCGCCGGTGGCGGTGCAGCAGCGGTACAGCTACCTGCCGCAGCACCCGGGCACCAACCACACGTCGTCGGCCGGCGAGGAGATGCTCGACTACCTGCGCGATCACCGCGACGTGTCGCTGGTGGCCTACTCGCCGATCCTGGCGAACCTCTACGACAGCCCCGATCCCCAGGGTCACCGGTTCTGGCCGCTGTACGGCAACGCGAAGGCGCTCGACGCCGTGCACACCGTCGCGAAGGAGCTCGGCGCCACCGCCAACCAGGTCGCCCTGGCCTGGCTGCTGAAGCGGCGCGACCCGCAGGCGTTCGCGCTGATGGGCCCGCGCACCTGGGAGCAGTTCGAGACGATCGTGCCCGCGATCGACGTCCGTCTCAGCGACGAACAGTTCCAACACCTCGAGGACAGCGCATGATGACCGGATGCGGATAACGCTGGAACCGGTCGACGGCGTCCACGTCACGACGCTGATCGACAACTCGTCCGACGCGCTGCTGCCGGACGAGGGCCTGGTGCGGCGCTGGGGCCTCGCCGGCACGGCCGGCCCGCTGCCCGTGGTGCCGAACGGGATGTCCCTCGGCGGCAGGGCGGTGGACTTCCTACGCGCCGAGCACGGGTTCTCCGCGCTCGTCGAACTGGTCGACGGCGACCGGAGAAGGCGGGTGCTGTTCGACACCGGGATCACCCCGGACGGCCTGATCGGCAACCTCGACCGGCTCGGCATCCCGCCCGACACCTTCGAGGCCGTGGTGTTCAGTCATGGTCACTTCGACCACGTCATGGGCCTCGACGGGCTGGCCCGCCGGCTCGGCCGGGCCAACCTGCCGGTGCTGCTGCACCCGGACTTCTGGCTGCGCCGGCGGATCAAGGGCCCGGACGGGATATTCGAGTTCCCGACGCCGAGCCGGCCGGCGATCGAGGGCGCCGGCTTCACGGTCGTCGAGGACCGGCAGCCCTCGTTCCTGCTCGACGGGCGGCTGCTGGTGACCGGCGAGGTCGACCGCACCACCCCGTTCGAGACCGGTATGCCGCCGGCCCACCAGGCGTACCGGGACGGCGAGTGGGTGCCCGACCAGCTCGTGCACGACGACCAGGCGGTGGTGCTGCACGTGCGCGACAAGGGCCTGGTGGTGCTGACCGGCTGCGGCCACGCCGGCATCGTCAACATCGTGCGCCACGCCAAGCGACTGACCGGCGTCGACCGCCTCCATGCCGTACTCGGCGGCTTCCACCTCCGCCCCGGGCCGACGGTGGCACCCAGCGTCCAGCTGCTCACCGCCGAGGCGCCGGCCGTGGTCGTGCCCGCACACTGCACGTCGTGGCAGGCCCAGCACGCGCTCGCGGCCGCGATGCCCGCGGCCTTCACCCCCAACGCCGTGGGCAGCCGCTTCGAACTGTGACCGGCCGGCGTCCTATGACCGGCCGGCGGCCAGCGTGACCGACACCGGGACGGACGATCCGTGCTCGGCGACCAGCCGGTCGAACTCGGCCCGGATCGCCGCCCGCACGTCGTCCGGCTGGCCCTCGACCACTGCGGCGGTGCGCACCGTGCCCGAGATCAGCGTGTTCCACAGCTCGTCGGGCCCGGCGATCCGGTGCGGGAACGCGATCGTCACCACCGAGACGCCGGTGAACCCGGCGCCGCCGAGCAGCGCCGCGAACTCGTCGTGGTCGGCGAAGCGGAAGAACGGCGGGCCGGGCGGAAGTCCGGCCGGTGGTCGCGCGCCGACCGCGGCGATCGCCTCCGCGAGGACGCCGACCAGCCGGTTCCGGTGCGGTTCGTCCCACGAGGTGAGGGCCAACCGCCCGCCGGGCGCCAGCACCTCGGCGAACCGGCCGACCGCGGCCTCCGGCTCGGCCAGGTGGTGTACGAGGAAGTTGCCGATCACCGCGTCGAACGGGCCGGTCACGGGAAGGTCCGATGCGGAACCGACCAGGAAGTCGAGCTCCGGATACCGCTCCCGGGCCAGCTCGACCATCGCCGGCGCGAGGTCGACCCCGACGGGTATCGCGCCACGTTCGGCCGCCGCGCCGCAGGCGGCACCGCCCCCGCAGCCCACGTCGAGCAACCGGCTGCCGGCGGAGACGCCCGCCGCGTCGAGCACGTCGTTCGTCACGTGGGCGGTGACGCGGCCGAGCAGGCGGTCGTAGCCGGCCGCCTTCTCGGCCCAGCCGGCCCGCTCGAAGGACGCGAAATCGGTCAACCCGCCACGCCGAGGGGCGGGACGAGCTCGCGGAGGCGGATGCGCGTCTCGTAGATGAGCTCGGCCAGCGGGTCGGCCAGGGCCGGGTCGTGGTCCAGCAGCCCCTCCAGCCGCACCCGCCACCGCCCGGCCTCGACGGGCTGGGCGTCGGTGCGCGTGGAGTAGGTCAGCTGGTAGCGGGTCTCGGCGAGCGCGCGCAGCGCGTCGGCGCCGAGGAGGTCGCCCAACATCGGGGCGAGCCAGCCGTAAAGATCGTCGAAGTGGGCGGCGCCGACGAACATCATCGCGCCGTCCCAGGCAAGCCGGGGATGGTGCGTCACTCGGGTCACAGGATCAGTCTCGCGATTTTTTCCGCCACCACAATGACGAAACCGTCCAGAATCGCGCGGCGCCGACCGATTTAGGCAGCGTGTTGCGGTTGGCCGGCGGCGTGACCTGGGCACGCGCGATCAGGGCGCTCCTGTGCGTCCAGGTCGTCGTGGTGCTCGCGTACGTCGTCCTGCTCCTGGTACCCGTCAGGATCATCGCCGACACCGTCCGCGACGGTGTGCTCGGCGACGGCGCCCTGGTCGTCTCGGCGATCATCGTGACGCTACGCGGGGTCCGGTGGCCCGCCGACCGGCCCTGGAGCTGGCCCATCGCCCTGGGCATCGGCACGTACGCGCTCGGCGACATCCTCTACGACAGTTGGATATCCGGCCTCGACCCGATGCCGTCGCCGTCGGCCGCCGACGTCTGCTACCTGGTCATGTATCCGCTCACCGCGCTCGGCCTGCTGCTCGGCGTCCGGGCCGGCAACCGCAAGGTCGGCCGCGGTCTCATCCTCGACGGGCTGGTCACGTTCCTCGGCGCCGCCGCGCTCGCCGGCGCGGTGGCCGTGCCGGTCGTGTCCGGCACGACCCGCGGCACCGACGACGTCCTGCACCTGGTGATCGCCGCCGCCTACCCGGTCGGCGACGCGACGCTGGTCGCGATGGTGATCGGCGTGCTGGTCCTGCGCGGCGGGGCGCCCGGTTTCCACGGCTGGATCGGCGCCGGCCTGGTGATCTTCGCGGTCGCCGACACCGTCTACACGTACCGGGTCGCGCTCGGGGACTACGTGGTCGGCACGCCGCTCGACGCGCTGTGGGCGACCGGGCTCGCGGTCGTCGCGATCGGTGTGTGGCGGCCGCAGCGCGGGTCCGACGTGCGCGTCGACAGCCCGTGGATGCTCACCGCGCCGCTGCTGTCGGTGCTGGTCGCGATCGGGGTGCTCGTCTTCGCGTCGGTGCGGCCGCTGCCGCTGCCGGTGGTCCTGGTCGCGGCCGCGACGCTGGTGGCCGCGACCGGCCGGATCATCGACGGGTTCCTCGCGGTGGTCGACATCGCCCGGGTGCGGCTGGAGGCCCGCACCGACGAGCTGACCGGGCTGGGCAACCGCCGGATGCTCTACGAGACGATCGAGACGGAACTGGCCGGCCTGGGCCCGGGTGAGTTCGCGTACCTGCTGCTCATCGACCTGGACCGGTTCAAGGAGGTCAACGACTCGCTCGGCCATGCGATCGGCGACGAGGTGCTGCTGACCGTCGCCGATCGGCTGCGCACGACGATCACGGCCGGCGACATCCTGGTCCGGCTCGGCGGCGACGAGTTCGGCGTGCTGATGCCCGGCCGCGACGCCGACTTCGACGTGCTGGTGTGCGTCGAGCACATCGCCGCCGCGATCAGCGCGCCGATCTCGGTGGCCGGGCTCTCCCTCCAGGTCGAGTCGAGCATCGGGATCGCCTGCGCGCCGGTGGACTCGCTGGACCGCACCGACCTCATGCGCCACGCCGACGTGGCGATGTACGACGCGAAGGTCAACCACACCGGGCACGCCCGCTACGACCCGGACCGCGACGACAACAGCCGCGAACGGCTGCAACTGATCGCCGAACTCCGCGAAGTGCTGCACACCGACCCGCAACAGCTGGTCGTGTACTACCAAGCGAAGTGCAGCCTGGCCGGCCGGGTGGTCGGCGCCGAGGCGCTGGTGCGCTGGCAGCACCCGGTCCGCGGGCTGCTCGGCGCCGACCGGTTCGTGCAGACGGCGGAGAACAACTCGCTGATGCCGGCGCTGACCCGGCACGTGCTGCGGTCGGCGCTGGTGCAGGTGCGGCAGTGGCGCGACACCGACCCGGCGGCGACCGTCTCGGTCAACCTGTCGGTGACGTCGCTGCTCGACGAGGGCCTGGTCGACCACATGGCAGCGGCGCTGATGGAGGCCGGGGTCGCGGCCGACGCGCTGATCCTGGAGCTCACCGAGACCATGATCATGGTCGACCCGGAACGCTCGAACCGGACGCTCCACGCGCTGTCGGCGCTCGGCATCAAGCTCTCGATCGACGACTACGGCACCGGCCAGTGCTCGCTCGCCTACCTCCGCGACCTGCCCGTGCAGGAGCTCAAACTGGACCGCTCGTTCGTGCGGCACATCGCGACGAAGGACCGCGACGCGGCGATCGTCCGCTCGACCATCGAACTGGCCCACTCGCTGGGCCTGGTGCTGGTCGCCGAGGGGGTCGAGGATCTCGAGTCGGCCGCACTGCTCCGCCTGATGGGCTGCGACGTCGCGCAGGGCTTCTACTTCGGGCGGCCGCGCCCCGCCGCGTCCACCCTGGCCGGAACCGCCGACGCCGAAGCCCTCCATGGCCTCGACATGCCGTTAGCCCATCATTGAATGATCAAAAGCGATCGGTGACGCGGCGCGGAACTCGTCGACGTCGAGCTCGACCAGGCTCGACCCGAACGCCAGCCGGACCTCGCCGACCTCGACCCGGTACAGCGCGTGCCCGCGACCGACGCCGAGCAGGTCCTCGGTGGGATTGACCGCCGCGTACTCCAACGCCGCCGCCCGGGCCGCCTCGCCCGCCAACGGTTCCGCCCAGCCGCTCAGCCACAGCCGACCGGGCAGATCGGGCCGGTGGCCGTCGACCGACAGGACCACCGCCGTGTCGCACTCGCCCGGCGGCGGCACCAGCGCCGCCGCCAGCGTGCCGGTGGACCGCGTGAGCAGCAGCGGGGCGCCGTCGGCCGGCGTGGCGTGCCGCACCCGCAACCGGCCCCGGTGCCCGTTGACGTGCACCACGCCCAGGACGTGACCGGTGGCCAGGGTGCGGGCGATCTCGACGAGGCTGATCGACACGGGCGCCCTCCGTTCCTCTAGGATGAGTTAGGCAAGCCTAACCTTAGAGGAGTTCGTCGGTGAACCAGTCCCGGCCCAAAGTTCGAATTTCGCGAGCCCTGGGCATCGCGCTGACGCCCAAGTGCGTGAAGTACTTCGAGAAGCGCCCGTTCCCGCCCGGCGTCCACGGCCGGCGCCGCCGCAACCAGAGCGACTACGCCGTGCGGCTCATGGAGAAGCAGCGCCTCCGGCACCAGTACAACCTGAGCGAGGGCCAGCTCAGCCGCGCGTTCAAGGAGGCCGCCCGCCGCCAAGGCGCCACCGGCGAGAACCTGATCGCGCTGCTCGAACAGCGCCTCGACGCGGTGGTGCTCCGGTCGGGCCTCGCCCGCACGATCTACCAGGCCCGGCAGATCGTGAGCCACCAGCACATCGTGGTCAACGGCCGGCGGGTGGACAAGCCGTCGTTCCGCACCCGCGCCGGCGACGTCGTGGAGGTCGCCGAGCGCAGCCGCGAGAAGACGCCGTTCCAGGTGGCCGCCGCGGGAGCACACGCCCCGGCGAGGTCAGCGCCGTACCTGTCGGCCGATCTCCCCAACCTGAAGGTGACGGTGCTCCGTCCCGCGGTCCGCACCGAGGTCCCCGTCATCTGCGACACCCAACTGGTGGTGGAGTTCTACTCCCGCTAGTTCTCCAGCCGCCACATCAGCAGTTTGTCGAGCGCGGGCCCGAGGTCGACCGGTTCGGCCTCGCCCGGCTCGACCAGCGCGAGCTGATCGGGCCTCAGGTCCGGCGAGACGCAGTAATGCAGGATGCCGCCGTCTTCGGTGATGATCAGGAGCCGGGTCGACGGGATGTCGACCTCGTCCTCCCAGCCCGGAATGCCGTCCGGGGAGTCGGCCTGCTCGGCGACGGTCTCCATGTACGCGGGCCGGCACGGGCCGAACGAGGTCCGGGTCTCGCACGTGAACCCGGCATGCACCGTGCGGAGGAACGTCTGCAGCGGCGGGGCGAAGCTGCTCCAGAACTGGGGCTCCTCGCCGAACGCCTCCGGCGCGTACCCCACCCACACGTGGAACTCGCCCGGCGAGAGGCCCGGTGCGACGTACGCCAGCGCTGGGATGCCTTCGTCGGTGACGCCCACCCGCACGTCGAGGAAGTGGTGGCGGAGCGCGTCGGCGAACTGCGGAATCAGCGCGAGCAGGTCGGGGTTCCACAACGCCAGCGCGGCGTCGCGCCGCGTACCGGGATCGGCCGCTTCGAGGACGGGCCGCCACGACGGGGGCAGGCGGTCCGGCGCCGGTCCGCCGGGCTCGACGAACGTCAACGCCCAGGCTTCCACCGACACGTCGAGATCGGCGGTGTCGAAGTCGGTCATGCCACGCTCCGTCAGACCTGGGAAGCCAGCAGCTTCGTGATCAGATCCTGCAGTTGTTGCCGCGTACGGATTTCCAACTGCACCTGGGCAGCCTGCCACGCCGGGTCGACCCCGGACATGTTCGCCACGCTCCTCGACGACTTCGACCAGTTCGCCTTGCTCGACATCCACTGCAGGTTGACGGGCGCGCGCGTGACCGCGTACATGTTCATCGGCGTCAGGCGGTGGAAGCCCGGCATGCTGACGATCTCCGACAGCGGAATGATGTGGTCCGGCGACACCGCCGGGCCGTTGCCCGACCGGGAGAGCGGAATCGTACGGTTCGCGTACGCCGGATCCCGATCGCCGACGCGCGGACGCGGCTGGCCCTGTAGCCGCACGTTGCCGACGTTCCCCGGGTTGCCGGCCCGCAGGATGTCGTACACCGGCTTGATCTCCGACGTGGGTGGCACCCGCCAGGCCTTGCCGGACGCCGGTGCCGGCGGCGGCGTGTAGTTCGCCGGAATATTCTTGATCGCGTTCTCGAGCGCCACCCGCGTCGTCTCGGGCACCGGCCGCAACGGCAGCGACGAGTTGCTGGCGCTCTCGAGCGCCGACATGGCCGCCGCGCACGCCGCGAGCGCCGCCTGGACCTGCGCCTTACGCGCCTCCAGCGCGGCGGCCTCCGCGTTGTAGGCCGCGTACGCCGCCGCCTGCCGCGGCAGCTCGAACACGTGCGGTGCCGCGTTGTGGGCGGCGATCTGCGCCGCGAGCGCCTCGGCCGCCGCGATCTGCGCGGAGCACATCTCCTGCGGCGCGGCCGCCGCCCGCGGGCCGGGCAGGAACAACGACATGCACACCACGACCAGTGCGACAAACCTGGCCATAATCGTTCGACGCCGTTCCCGAGTCTTCGTGTTCATCCCCCGCTGACCTCCGGCCGCGTGTGTAGCCGTGATACAGATTGTCATCCTATCGGCATAGGGGAAGATTTAAATTCGCCGACGGGGGGAGACAAGATGACAATTCCCGCACACGATCCACAACAGCAGCCCGAGCAACCACCGGACGGGACGTTCGGCCCGCCTGAGGGCCCGGTGCCGCCTCCCCCACCACCGATCCCCGGCCAACCACCGCCGGCGCCACCGGCCCCTCCGCAGGCGCCGCCGCCACCTCCGCCGGCCGCGGGCGCACAGCTGCCACCGCCACCGCCGGCCGACGGCCCGCTGTACCAGGGCCCGCCACCGCCCGCAGGCCCGCCACCGTCCGGCCCGCCACCCGCATCCGGACCGCCCTACCCCGGGCCGCCGCCCGCCGGCCGGCCGTACCCCGGCCCGCCACCCGCATCCGGGCCACCG
>NZ_BOPG01000009.1 GCF_016863635.1 Virgisporangium aurantiacum
CCGCCCTACCCCGGCCAGCCACCCGCATCCGGACCGCCGTTCCTCGGCCCACCACCCGCGTCCGGACCGCCCTACCCGGGAGCGCCCCAGCCGGCGCGGCCACCCCGCCGGACCGGGCTCATCCTGGGCGCCGCCGGCGTCGCACTCCTGCTGATCGCGGCCGTCGTCATCGTCGCGGTTCTGGTGGGGCGGGGTGGCGACACCGGTGTGGCGCTCGGGAACAGCGACGAGGCTCAGATCCGCCGGGTGCTCACGCGGTTCGCGGTGGCCGTCGACCGGAACGACCGGGGTGGGATCGTCGCCGCGCTCTGTGCCGAAGAGGCCGAGACGTTCACCGAGGGCGTCGGCGAGGCGGAGGACCCGGAACCGGACACCTCCTCGTCGCCGCCGCCGGTCGAGATCTCCGACATACGCGTCACCGGCGACGTCGCCAGCGTGCGCGTCGCCCGTCCGCCCGTGCCCGCGACGACGATGTACCTGCGCAAGGAGGACGGCGTCTGGAAGGTCTGCGCCGCCGCCGAAGCCCAGCCGTCGCCAAGCGGGAGCAGCAGCGGCAGCCCGAGCGCATCAGCGAGCCCGAGCGCAAGCCCGTCAAGGTGACCCTCCCAGCGCCGCGAAGATGGTGTCGGCGCGTGCCCGGGCACGTGCCGCATCGGCCGGGTGGCCGGCGCCGTCGTGCGCCCGCACCAACGCGCGCAGGGCCACCGCGAGCAGGAAGCTGTTCCGCGTCGCGGCGCTCAGGGTGACCGCCTGCCGCAACAACGGAACGGCCCGGCCCGGCCGCCCGGACGCCACCTCCACCTCGCCGAGCAGCCGCATCCCGTACGCCACGCCGAAGCCGCTCCCCAACTCCCGGCACCGCTCCAGCCCAAGGCCCACCTCCCGCCGCGCCCGCTGCAGCGAAAGCGACGAGAGCAAAGAAGACGAAGAACGCAGCAACAGTTCGCCGCTACTGAGCAACAGGCACGCCTCGTGCAGGGAATCACCGAGGTCGCGGTGCAGCGCACCGGCCCGGTCGAGCAGCCGCGCCGCCTCGGCGAACCGGCCCTCCTCGCGCGCCACGATTCCGAGCAACTGCAACGCCCGCGCCTCCGCCGCCGGGTCGCCCGCGGCGATCGACCGGGTCAATGCGATCGACAGGTGTCGACGCGCCTGCGGATACCGGCCCTGCTCGCGCAGGCACACCCCCAACAGTTCATGCAACGGCTGCGCGCGGCCGTCGGTCCGCAACGCGGCCCGCGCGGCCGCGATCGCGCGTCGGTGGTCACCCGCCACGGCCAGGCGCCGGGCGGTCGCGGCAATATTTGCTACGGGCACAGTGCCAGCCCGGTCGACCGCGGCGACGCTTCGACCGGCGAGTTCGGCCTCCACCCGCCGCCGGCACGCCGTCAGCCTGCTCACCTCGTCACCGATGAAGGCCGAATCGTCGAGACCCGCGAAAGCGTCGCCCCGCCACAGGCCGAGCGCCTCCCGGCGGCGACCCTGGTCGGCCAGGTCCTCGAAGCGGGTGGCATCGAGTTCACCGCGCCCGATCCGCAGCAGGTAGCCGGGCGTCCGGTACTCGATGCGCGCGGGGTCGCGCAGCGTGCGACGCAACCGGTGGACGTACACCTGCAGGTTGTTCACCGTCCCGGTCGACGGCCACACCGCGTCCCGCAGCAGGTCGGCCGGCACGACCGCGTTCGGCCGGCAGAGCAGCGCGGCGAGCAGCGTCCGTTGCCGGGTGGAGCCGAGCGGCACCGGCTCGCCGTCGCAGGTGACCTCCAGCGGGCCGAGAACCCGCACGCTCAGCATGCGTCCCATCGTCCCCCGGCGATGTAAGTGGCCTGTAAGCGACCGCCACCAGGGTGACCACCATGAGACGCCTTGTCGCAGTTCTTCTCGCCGCCCTGCTGGTGCTCGCCGCGCCCGGTCCGGCCCGGGCCCACGACGGCGCGCCGGTGGTGACCCACCCGGTGCCGACCGCGCTGACGCTGCCGGCCGGCGCCGTCTGCGCGTTCGACGTGCGGGTGGAGTTCCCGGTGACCGACCTGACCCGCCACACCTGGTACGCCGACGGCGGCCGGCCGGTGTTCGCGGTCGAGACCGGCACCATGATCGCCGACTTCACCGCGGTCGCGACCGGCCGGACCGTGCGCCGCGACCTGTCCGGCACCGGCTACTACGCCTACCCGGACGAGCGGACCACGATCCTGAGTGGCACCCGGATCGTCGCCCTGCTCGGCCCGAACGACCGGCCGGCCAACCGGCTGCTGTTCTCCGGCGGCGGATTCATGTCCGTGCGGGTCACCGTTTCCGGCTCCGGTACCCGTGTGCGTACGGTCATCGTGAACCCGCCGACGGCCGAGGACATCTGCGCTACGTTGGCCCGAGTGGCGGCTTGACCTGCTCGAACTGATGTTCGATAGTCGGTCGGGTGGAAGCACCGAAGACGCTGGAGCACTGGTTCACCAACGTGCCGGCCCAGACCGGCCGCCGCGACCTCTACCTGCGGGTCAACCCCGCCGGTCCGCTGTGGGAGATCGAGGCCCGGCACGCCGGCCGGGTCTCGCTCACGGAGTACGGCTCCGAGGCACATGCCCGCCGCATCCTCACGAATCTCCTCGCGAACGGCCAGTGGCGCAGAATCTAGCGCCGAGGCGGTTCGCGGCCCGCGGCGAGTTCGCTGAAGACGTGGTCGGGGTCGCGCTGCAACCAGTAGCGGAACAGCAGCGACACGCCACCGTCGGCGGCACCGAACGAGCCGATCGGCTGGGCCGCGTCGACCAGGTAACGCGGCTCGTCCCACTGTTGCGCCACCACCGCCAGCGGACGGGCGCCGGTCACCAGGATCCAGGTGGCCCGCCCGCCGGCGATGGTGGCCAGGTAACGCCGTTCCAGCAGGTCCCGGACCACCTCGGCCAGCGGACGATCGGGCGGCACGTCGATGGTCACGGCGTGCGGATCGGCGTCGTCACCGGCGGCGACGCTCATGCGGTCCACTGTGATCTTCATCGTGCCCCAACCCCCGCGACCGCTCCGTCGTCAACACTCATTGTGTGAAGCCTAGGCCGGCCCCGGACGCCAACCGGGCGGAGCAGGCGCCGGCGCTCAGCCGGCGCCGTCGGCTGCTGGTGCTGACGATCTGCTGCCTGAGCCTCGTGATCGTCGCGATGGACATCTCCATCGTCAACCTCGCGCTGCCCGACATCCGCCGTGACCTCGACGCCTCCGTGTCCGAACTGCAGTGGACGGTCGACGCGTACACGCTCGTACTGGCGAGCTTCCTGGTGCTCGCCGGCTCGACGGCCGACCGGGTGGGTCGCCGGCGCATCTTCCTCACCGGCCTCGCGGTCTTCGGGGTCGGCTCGCTGCTGTGCGGGCTGGCGCCGAGCATCGGCTGGCTGATCGCGGCCCGCGTGCTGCAGGCGGTCGGCGGCACGATGCTCAACCCGGTGGCGATGGCGATCGTCGTCAACACGTTCCCGGACCGGGCCGAGCGGGCCCGGGCGATCGGCGTGTGGGCCGCGATGTCCGGCCTGGCGCTGGCGCTCGGCCCGATCATCGGTGGCGCGCTGGTCGACAGCCTCGGGTGGCGCGCGATCTTCTGGATCAACGTGCCGATCGTGGTCGGCGCGGCGGTGGGCACGCTGGTGGTCGTCCCGGAGTCGCGGGCGCTCCGGGCCCGGCGGGTCGACCCGGTCGGCCAGCTGCTGGTGATCCTGGTACTGGGCAGCCTGGTCTACGCGATCATCGAATCGCCCCACCTGGGCTGGACGTCGCCGGTGATCATCGGGCTGCTCGGCGCCACCGTCCTCGGCACGGTCGGAATCCTGCTGTACGAGCCGCGCCGGGCCGATCCGCTGCTCGAACTGCGGCTGTTCCGCAGTATTCCGTTCAGCGCGGCGATCCTCATGGCGGTGTGGGCGTTCTGCGCGTTCGGGGCGTTCCTCTTCGTCACCACGCTGTACCTGCAGGAGGTGCGCGGCTTCTCCGCGCTCGCGGCCGGGCTGTGCCTGATCCCGCTCGGCCTGATGATCGTGCTGATCGCGCCGGTCACCGGCCGCATCATCAGCGCCCGCGGCACCCGCCTGCCGCTGGTGGTGTCGGGCGCGGCGCTGACCCTGGGCGGGGTGGCGTCGCTCTGGTTGGGGCCGGCGTCTCCGCTGGTCGCGGTGCTCGGGACCTATCTGCTGTTCGGCATTTTTCAGGGGACGATCAACGCGCCGATCACGAACACGGCGGTGTCCGGGATGCCGGGTTCGATGGCCGGCGTGGCGACGTCGGTGGCCTCCTCCGGCCGGCAGACCGGCATCACCCTGGGCGTCGCGATCGCCGGAACGATCATGGGTGGCGGCTCCGTGGCACGCGGGGTGTGGTGGATGGTGACCGGGCTCGGCGTCGGAATCGTGGCGCTGAGCCTGCTGAGCACCAACCGGTGGGCCCGCGCCTCGGCCGATCGGGCGGCCGGGCTGTTCGAACAGGTCGAACGCGGGCCGACTACCCAATTGAGGCCACACCCCGGGCGGCACAGACTGTGACCGTCCGCCGGTCGTGCATTCTTCTCGCGTTCCGGCCCGCTTGATTGAAGGATTTCCGTGCGCCCTCGATACGTCCTGTTCGCGTTGTCCGCCACCGCCGCGCTGCTGCTGTCCGGCTGTTCCTCGTCGGCCGACGAGTACGCCGACTCGCTGAAGAAGGCGGGCTTCGACCACGTCAAGGTGACGCAGGACAAGGAGACCAAGAAGGTCTACAACAAGAAAAAGAAGAAGAACGAGTCGAAGTCGGAGATCGTCGCCTACGACTTCGACTGGACCGTCAACACCGACGCCGACGGCACCACGTGTGTGGTCGAGCTCGAGCACGCCGCGTCCAAGTCCGGGTCGCTGACCGGCAACGGCTGGTACATCGACGAGGTCAACGGCAACGACGTCAGCGACAGCCCGACGAGCCCGAACCCCGACGCCGTCCGCGAGTACCTGAAGTCGCACAACGTCGACTGCTGAGTCATACCGCGCCGAAGGGCGGCTCCCCGCCACCTTGGGGAGCCGCCCTTCACCGCGACCGGACCGGCCTGTCGGTCAGCCGCGGCCCACCTTCCACGCCCGCTGGATCGTCTGGTCGAGACGGTTTCCGTGGGCATCGGTGGCAGTGGCCCGGATCGAAGCGAAAGCGGCGCCCTGCGGTGCGGCCGGCATCATGAACACCTGGACCCCGCTGAAGCCGTGGCCGTCGACGCGCGTCCAGTGCTTGCCGTCGTCGTAGGAGATCTCCATCCGCACCGTGATCGGCCCGCGGCCGCGGACGCCCGGCTGGTACCCCGATCGCACCACGAGCGGGTACCGGCGCTGTGCCGCGACGGTGTTGCGCAGGTCGGTGCCGAGCATGTAGTCGAGCTGGAGCAGCGGCAGCACGTCCGTCACGCCCGGCGCGGGGCGGGCCGAGCGGAACGTCCACGTCGACTCCGTCGCGGTCGAGGTCGCCCACCAGTCCGCCGTGCGCCGCACCGACATGTGCAACGCGTACGTGGCCGCGTCGGGCGGCACGGTGACCTGCAGGTTCGGCAGCGTGGTCGCGCCGACGGGTACGCCGTTGCGCCGCAGGCTCAGTTGCACCTCGTCGGAGCTGTAGGCCGGCCAGCCGTACGTGCTCGCCGAGCCGTCGGCGTAATGCGGGATCGCGACCCGGATGGCGTCGTTGGCCCGGTTGACCGGCGCGCCGTAGGCAAGGTCGGCCCCGGTGGCCGGCACCGCCGGCCGCACGATCGCCGGGAACCACACCTCGCGGACCCGCTCGCCGCCGCGGTACGTGCGGCCCACGTTCGTCATCGTGCCGCGTGCCGACCAGCCGGACAGGTCGACGGCCGCCTCGTGCCGCCAGGTCACCTGGCCACCCGCGGTGTCGGTGTTCAGGTAGTCGGTGCGGCGGAACGGCGTCGGCACCTCGTGGTACGCCGAGTACGCGGCGAGCGCCGTCGGCGTGATCGCGTACCGGGTGTCGGCGGCCCGTCCACCGGCGCCCGCGTCGTGGAACTCCGCCTCGACGGTGGCCAACGACATCCGCCGCGTGTCGTAGGTGAGGTCGGCCGGGATCGAGCGTTGCGCGGCCAGCAGCAGCTGGTAGGTGTACGGGCTGTCGGGCACGCCGGTGAGGTCGAGCGTGACCCGCCGGCCGCCGCGTAGTCGGTCGAGCAGTTGCCGGGCGTCGGCGTGCTCCAGCGTGTACGCGGGCAGCGCCCGCGACGACGTCCCGATGGTGAAGAACGTGTCGGCGTCGGACCGCAGCAGAACCAGCTTCGCGCCGGCCTCGGCGGCGGCCTGGATCTTGTCACCGGCGTCCTCGCCGTCGACGCCGCGGACCAGCACCACCTTGCCGCGGGCGCCGGCCCGCGCCAGCTCGGCCGGGGTGCCGTCGCCGGCGTCGACCAGGTCGGTCCGGAGGCGACCGTCGAGCAGCGCGGCCCCCTCGACCGGCCGCGGATTGATTCCGTCGACGGTCAGTTGCGGCTCGGCCAGGTCGACGTGGGCGGAGAACTCGAACGTTCCGAGCGTCACCGGCGCGGTCGGCGCCGCCGAGTAGCGGGTCGTGACCTGCGGATTGAACCCGAACCCGGTGATGATCGACTGCTGGCCGAGCGTCCGCTGCCACGCCATGGTGACGTTACGCGGCTGCGCGTCCTGCGGGGTGACGACCTTCAGCGGCCGCGCCTGTCGCGCGTCGAAGCGCAGCGTGCGGTCGCCGTTGATCTCCACCTGCGGTAGGCCGAGCAGCGTCGCCTCGCGGGCCCAGTCGGCGGCGTCGACGGTGAACACGAAGACCATCACGGCGTACCGGCCGGCCGGCACCCGCAGCGTCGCCGGCTCGGTGCCGATGATCCCGCGCTGCAGCTCACCTGTGTCGAGGTTCCACAGCTGCGCCTGGCTGAACGAGCCCGGCGCCCGCCCGTCCCGGGCCAGCGCCGAGACGGTCACCGAAAATGTCGGACCGTCGACGATGAACCCGACCGGGACCCGCGTGGTGCCGCCGCCACCCGTGGCGACGACCTGGCCGGTGTACGTCCCGCCCTTGGTCGCGTCGGGGTCCAGCCGCACCGTCGCGTCGGCCCGGCCGCCGGCCGGGATGGTCAGGCGGGACGGGCTGACGCCCAGCGCCGCCGGCGGGGTGCCCGGCGCGCGGGCCGCCACCGTCAGGTCGAGGGTCACCGGTGTACGTCCCGTGTTGCGGTAGCTGACCTGCGTCGACAGCGGCTGGCGGCGCTTGCCGGTCCACTCCACGTGCCCGAACCCGATCGACGCCGGGCCGGCCTGGACGGTGGACCGGACGGCGGCGGCAACGTCGACCATGCCGGTGCCGGTCGCGGTCGGATGCGTGGCGTCCACCGGACGGGCGCTGCCCACCAGCGCGGCCTTGAGCTCGCCGGACCGCCAGTCGGGGTGCTGCTGGGCCAGCAGGGCCGCCGCCCCGGCGACGTGCGGCGTGGCCATCGACGTCCCGGACATCGACGTGTACGACGCGTCCACCAGTTCGCCGACGCCGGTGCCGGTGGCCCGGGCCGACACGATGTTCACGCCGGGCGCGGTGATCTCCGGCTTCACCGCGCCGTCGCCGAGCCGTGGACCGCGGCTGGAGAACGACGCCAGGTCACCGGTGTTGGAGACGGCGCCGACGGTGAGCGCGGTGGTCGCCGCGCCCGGGGTCTCCACGGTCCCCTCGTCCGGGCCGGAGTTGCCGGCGGCGATGACGAACAGCGTGCCGGAGCTCTTCGTGAGGCTGTCGACCGCGGCGCTGACCGGGTCGGTCCCGTCGCTCGGGCCGCCGCCGATGCTGATGTTCACCACCCGGGCGCCCTGTGCCACCGCCCATTCCATCCCGGCGATCGCCCACGACAGTTCACCGGTGCCCGCGCCGTCGAGCACCCGCCCGACCAGCAGCCGGGCACCGGGCGCGACGCCACGACGCGCGCCGGCGCTCGCGGCGCCGGTACCGGCCAGCGTCGCGGCCACGTGCGTGCCGTGCCCGTGACTGTCCACAGTGGACCCTTCGCCGGTGAAGTCGGCGGCGCCGGCGACCCGGCCGGCGAGGTCGGGGTGCTTCGGGTCGTAGCCGGTGTCGAGGACGGCCACCGTGACGCCGGAACCGTCGTAGCCGCTGGCCCACACCGCGGGCGCACCGATCGCCGAGATGTTGTCGCTGAGCGCGGCGCGCATCTTCCGGTCGAGCCAGACCTTGGTCACGCCCGAGGCGAGCCCGGTCCGGGTGACCAGCTCCCACACCCTGCGGACGCCGGCCTTCTCGGCGGTCACCGCCGAGGCGTCGATGCTGGCCAGCTCGGTCCGGAGGGTCAGCCCGGCCGTCGCGCGCAAGGCGGTCGCGCCGGCGCCGGGCCCGTGTCCCAGGAGCAAAGGCAGGGTGGACCGGGACGCGTCGTCGAATCCCGCGGCAACCAGATCGGTGACGTTGAACAGCGCCTCGTCGACCCGTCCGTCGAGCACGTACGGCACCGCCTCGTTCGGGATGACGTACGTGTCGCCGTCGCGGGTCGTCAGCTGGTAGCCGTACCGGCCACCCGGCCCGCCCGGATCCACGGCGGCCGCCTGCCGCCCGTCGGCGAGCGTGGTCAGCCGGACGACGTCGCCGGTCAGGAGAGTGACGACGCGCGTAATCGACGGCCCGGCCGGGTCCCGCGGCGTCGCCGGCGCTGCGTGCGCGCCGATCGGCCCCACCCCGACGGAGAGCACCATCACCAGGACCGCAACTACATTGCGTAGCGACCTCACAACGTCTCCCCTGGTCTTGCCGGCGATAACCCGCGCAGTGTCACACTTGGTAGCCGCCGCTCGGAAGATCATCTATGCGGCGCACCTGCGCCGTGGCGCAACTGAGCCAAGGAGGTCGGCATGCTGGAGGCCGCGGGGCTGAGCGCCGCCGAGGAATCGGTCTATCTGGCGTTGCTCCGCAAGGGCGCGGCGACCGCCGAGCAGTTGGCCAACCGCACGCAGCAGGCGCCGACGCGGGTCGCCCGGGCCGTGGCCGGCCTGCACCGCAAGGGCCTCGTGCACCGGACGCCGCCGCCGTCCGATCTCATCGTCCCGGTCCCCCCGGATCTTGCCTTCGATCAGCTCATCCAGCGCCGGCGGGAAGACCTGGAGCGGGTCCGGGAGGCCGCCCAGCAGTTGTCGGCCGAGTCGCGGGCCCGGTCGACGAGCCGGCGCACCGGGGAACTGATCGAGATCGTGCAGGGCCGGGGCGGCGTGCGCGGCGCGTTCGAGCGCGTGCAGCACGCGGCCCGTAGCGAGATGCGCGTCCTCGTGGCCCCGCCCTACGCCGCAACCGCGCAGGTCAACCAGACCCAGCTGGCCCGGGGCGGGGAGGTGACCTACCGCGCCGTGTACACCACCGAGGCCCTCGCCGAGCCCGGGTTCATGGCGGCGGTCAGCGAGCACGTGCTCGCCGGTGAACAGGCCCGCCTCGCCCCCGTCGTCCCCACCAAGCTCGCCATCGCCGACCGCGCCCTCGCCCTGCTGCCGCTGTCGTGGACCGCCGCCGCCCAGGACACCGCGCTCCTGGTGCACCCGTGCGGCCTGCTCGACGCGCTGGTCGCGCTGTTCGAGGGCGTGTGGACGACCGCCAGTCCCCTGGTGATCACCGGACCGGCCGAGGTGCGTCCGCTGGAGGCCGTCGACAAGCACGACCGCCAGCTCCTGTCGTTGCTGGTCGCCGGGATGACCGACGAGGCCGCCGGCGCCCGGCTGGGCATGAGCCGGCGCACGGTGGTCCGCCGGGTGCAGCACATGATGGCCGCGACCGGCTCCCAGTCGCGCATCCAGTTGGGCTGGCGGGTCCGCGAGCGGGGCTGGTTGTGAGGCGCTACCGCTTCCAGACCTCGTGCAGCCCCGCGCCGTCGGCCAGGCTGTACGAGACCCGCAGCAGCCGATCGGCCCGCAGCCGGCTGCAGAGCCGTGCGGCCACGTGGCGCTGGTCGGCCGCCGGCGTGACGGCGACGGCCACGTCACCGACAGCGACGAAGTCGCCGAGAATGCCGGCCAGCCGGTCCTGCGCCCCGCGGTAGAGCGCGGCCTGCAGGCCCACCACGCCGTGCCGGGGCAGCCGGTCACGAAGCCCCGCCACCAGTGCGTTGCCGCTGAGCCGCGACCGCTGCGGCGCGTCCGATCCGTAGACCACCACCAGCTCGTCGCTGGTCGCCAGCTCGGCCAGCCGACTCACCACCGCCGCGACACCCCACCGGGTGTCAGACTCGTCGACGACCGCCACCGTCATCACCGTCGGGCCGGCTGCGGGCTCGAAGTGCACGGCGAGCCCCATGCTGATCCGCAGGTCACGCGCCCGCACGTACAGCGCCACCCCGAGCAGCGCCGCCGCCAGCAGCAACCACGACACGGCGGCGTGATCCGCAGCGATCAACAATGCGGCCGGCAGCAGCGACCCGAGCGCCGCCACCGCACCGGTCACCCCCATCACCGCACCGACGCTGTCCGCCCGGGCCGCCTTGCCGATCAGGGCCAGCAGGGCACCGCTGGCAATGCCATCACAGATGGCGATGGCCGTGATCACCGGAATCGTCAGCCACCAGCCCGTCGGCCGCACCGCCAGCAGCAGGCACAGGCCTGCGGCAAAGGCATAGCAGACCGTCAACAGCCGCGCCGTGGGCCGCCGATCGGTCCACCATCCACCCACCAGCCGCGCGAATGCCGCCAGCCCCACCACCGCTCCGGTGACCGCCAGGGCGGCGAACCAGGTGAGGTCCAGCACCATGGTCAGGTAGACCGGCAGATAGACGGCGACCGCCACGATGCCGCCCAGCGCGAGCGCGTACAAAATCGACAACGACGTCGTCGACGCCAGCCGGACCATCGTCATCACCGAACCCCGACGTCGCCCTCCGCCCGGATCGCGCACAAGGCCTGCCGCCACCCCGGCAAAGGCCACCAGCAACCCGCCCAGCACCAGCGCCGCCGACCGCCCGTCCGGATCGAAGGCCCGCGAAACCGCCGAGATCCCCACCGCCACCACCGGCCCGAGCCCGAACACGCCCAGAGCCAGACCCCGACCGCCATACGGCACGCTCCGCGACAGCAACGCCCCGCCGACCACGAACGCGCCGCCCGCAATGCCGGTCGCGGCGCCGGCAAGGACCACCGCCGGAAACGTCTCCGCCACGGCCAGCCCCACCACCGAAGCCGCCGTACCGAGGCTGACCACCGGAAACATCACCCGGGCGCCATACCGATCGGTGAGCACTCCGACCGGCAAACGCACGAAAGCCCCGACGAGCAGCGGCAATCCCACCAGGAGCACCTGATCCCGCGGCGGCACCTCAAACCGGTCGTGCAACTGCGGTCCGAACAGAATCCAGGCCCGCAGGTTCAAGCCCAACCCCACCGTGGCAACCACCACCATCACGGCCACCCTCGGCCGTGACGCCCTCCTGATGGCCTCCACGCCGTTCAGCGTGCGCCCAGGTCGCTGTGCCCCACCACCCCCAGACGGGCCGTTAACCTTGACCAATTCCAGATCCTGGACTCACCTTTCGCGTGCGGGAAAGAACTCGAACAGATCCGCAAACCGGGCGGAGACAAGAAATATGAGCGCGGGCCGCCGGCTCGTCCATCGTTGACCGATGTTGGACTCCGGTACACAGCAAGAAACCCGAGCCTGATCGACCCGGGTTCAAGTAAGCGAACAATGGTGGAGCTGAGGGGATTTGAACCCCTGACCCCCTCTTACCGACAGTCACGGTCTCAACCTTGTCGTTCGTTGTCGAATTCAGTTGTTGACCTGCTGGAACGCAAGGTCAGAGTGATCGCTTCTTGTCACTGATTGTCAATGCTTGGCGCGGGTTTTCGGGAGGTAAACGGGGGCCCGTTTCGGTGCCCGGCGGTCTTGCTGGACACCGCCACTTGCGCCGTGGCGGAGTCGCGGCGGCGGTCCGCACGACTCACGCCGAACCCTGGTGGCGGCCGTCATGCTGCGCGGCGATCAGCATCGAGGGCTCCGCCGGCACGTCGCGGGCGGAGCTGAATCCAACGATGACGATTACGATGACCCGGGCGGCGGTCGGCACGTGCCAGGTACCACGGCACGACGCGCTGACTCATCAGCCAGGGGTACGCGCCGGCCCGGCCGAACTGCCAGCGTAGTCCTCCAGCGGTGTCTCATCCTCGGACTGCAGGACGGGCTCCCCGGGATCGGGGCGCCAGGGCTCGGGCGTGCGGCCCAGGCGCACGCCAACAACAGCACTCTCACCAGCGTCGAGGTGCGATCGTCCCGGCTGAGCGGGGTCCGCCGGGTCCGCAACGTGGTCTTCACCTTCATGCATCGGCAGACCGGTGTCCCGGAGCGGCTGTTCGTCGCCGTCGACGTCACCGACAAGTTGCCGTTCATCGTCACGAAGCTCGCCCCGTACTACGAGCGCATGTAGGCGGTGGGGAATCCGATGTGCATCGGGCGCGGGCTTGCTCGGATCCACCGGCCGGGATCGTCCGCGCGGATCACCGAGCCCGTGCACCGCTACCTGGAGGGCAGGGTCCGTGCGATGCCGCCCACCGTCCGGCAGGCGATCCATCGGTCGCTCAACGGGCGGGACACGCGGGCCGTTCGTGGCGGACTGCCCGACCCCGGCCGCAGCCGACCGCCGTAGATCGTGCCCAGCCCAGTCCGGAGGGAAGCGGCGGCCACCGCTGGGTGACCCGCCAGCGGTCAACCTCTGGCGCCGGGGCGAGGATCCGGACGGACACCTGACGGTCCAGCACATCGGCGGGCCGGCCGGCTTGCAGGTAGTCGACCAGGGCACTGACCCACGTCGACCGGCAGCCGCAGCCGGTCCCGGCGCTGGCGTTTGCCCCGTACCACCAACTCCCCGGCCCGCCGGTCGACGTCGTCCCGGGTCGAGTCCGGCGACTTCCACACAACGCAGCCCGAGCCGGGACAGCAGCGTCAGCATCGCGAAGTCGCGGCGACCGGACGCGCTGGTGCGGTCGCAGGAGACCAGCAGAGCATCAACCTGAGCCGGTGACAGACTGCGTGGCAATCCGGCCGGCCGGTGCGCGACCTTCGGCACCACATCTGTAAGCTCCGGCGCCGTGCTGATGGCCGCGATCTGGCAGCAGCCCGGGAGCTGGCCGTACTGCTACGTGAGCAAGGCAGTCTGAATGAACGCCGTCGTCGTGATGAGGCCGGCGGCCAAGACGCCACGCGAGAACTGGCCGGCCTGCTACGAGCGCAGGCAACCCTACAGAGGCCATCGCCGTCCTTCGCCGTGCCGCCGACGCCGGTGATGAGGACGCTGCCCGGAGCTGGCGAAGCAGCTCCGGGAGATGTGCGGCCTTGAAGAAACTGGTCGGCATTTGTCGCTACCAGTACACGCTTGGGGGGATCGGGGGCCACCGGCACGGCGGGGTTCTGGACCTCCGGCGGCCCGTAGTCGTATCGAGGCTCGAGATCGGCGTACCGCAGTTGTGCTGATCTACGACAGCGACCTAATCGAGCGTGCGCTGGTCACCGACGCTGAGCGTGCGCTGACTCGGATCCGGCACCGTCCGCCGTCGGAGGAGCCGAGTCTGGCCGCTCTGGTCGGCGATGACCACCGGCTCGCGGGCCCTGGTCGACGTTCTGTATCATCTCGCCGCCAGGCAGCCAGTGTACGGTCGTGGCGGTGCCGCAGCGTCGTAGGCCAAGCTACGCTGCTCCTGGCTTCGACCGCGACACTGGCGACGGGCTAGTGCTCTGACCGGAAACGTTGGCCGGGTTCGTTGACACGCCGGTCGGCGTCCGTGGTCGTGGTGTCGCGGCGGTTGATGGTGTGGGGGTGGCAGAACCAGTTCGGGTGCGTCGCCTGAGTGATCATGAAGGTCAGCGACTACAGCAGATCGTCCGCCGTGGAACCGGGTCGCCGATTCGCCTGCGGCGGGCGATGGTGGTGCTGGCCTCGGCCGGTGGGAACACCGTCGCGGCGATCGCTCGGCTGGTCCAGGCCGACGAGGACACGATCCGTCAGGTCATCCATCGGTTTAACGAGACGGGCCTGGCCAGCCTGGACCCTCGATGGGCGGGTGGCCGTCCCCGCCTGATCAGTGACAGCGATGAGCGGTTCATCATCGTGGCGGCCACCACCCGCCCCGAGAAGTTGGGGGCGCCGTTCACCCGCTGGAGCCTGCGCAAACTCGTCGACTGGCTGGCCCACAACCGCGGCCTGCGCCGGGTCAAGGTCAGCCGGGAACGGCTGCGGGAACTGCTGCACAAGCACGAGATCAGCTTCCAACGAACCAAGACGTGGAAGGAATCCAACGACCCGCACCGGGAAGCGAAACTCGCCCGCATCGAAGAGGTGACCTCGCGGTTCCCGGACCGGGTGTTCGCCTTCGACGAGTTCGGACCGCTGACCATCCGCCCGTACGCCGGCGCCGCCTGGACACCGAAGAACCGGCCCGACCGGCCGCCGGCGAACTACCACAAGCTCCACGGCGTGCGGCAGTTCCACGGCTGCTACTCCGTCGGCGACGACACCATGTGGGGCATCGTCCGCCGTAAGAAATCAGCGGCGAACACCCTCGCGGCACTCAAGTCGATCCGCGCCGCTCGCCCGGACGGCGCGCCGATCTACGTCATCCTGGACAACCTGTCCGCGCACAAAGGCGCGGCGATCAGGGCATGGGCGGCCCGCAACCGGGTCGACTGTGCTTCACCCCGACCTACTGCTCGTGGGCGAACCCGATCGAGGCCAACTTCGGGCCGCTCCGAGCGTTCGTCATCGCCGGGTCGAACCACCCCAACCACACCGTCCTGACCCGCGCCCGCCACCCCGACGTCCTGGCAGCCCAACGCCGCGAACGCGCCCGCATCCGCTCCGAACGCCAACGCCGCTGGGGCCAAACCGCCACACGAGCAGTCGCCTGACCCAACACCCTCAACGTTCCGGTCAGAGCACTAGCTGGGGGTGTCGATGGGGCCGTGCCGTGCCAGGATCACGGTCACTGGTGGGCATGTGTCTCCGGAAGTGGGTCGTAGCCCTCGCTCGGTGCCCGCACCAACCAGATCGGGCGGTGGAGTATGGAACCCCCAGTCCCAGACTGGGCCACTTCGCAGACGCCGCCGGACGCCCGCGCTATGTGTCTCACTCGAAGCGGTGAGTGCCTTCGGCGTGGCTGGACACGGAGCCGGGTTCCGTGAGACGTATACTGTTGACCCACGGGGTCAGGCCACACATTGCGAGCGACAAGGACAGCTGGGAGCTGTAGTGCGCCGAGGCGACGGACATCTGAATCAGGACCTGGATCCAGACAATCGACGACCGCAGGATCACTGCGGCGTCTTCGGGGTCTGGGCGCCCGACGAGGATGTCGCCAAGTTAACCTACTTCGGGCTATACGCCTTGCAGCATCGTGGGCAGGAAGCCGCCGGCATCGCGGTCTCCGACGGACAAGGAATCCTCGTTTTCAAGGATGTTGGGCTAGTTGCTCAGGTCTTCGACGAGAAAATTCTAGCGGGCCTTCGCGGTCACATTGCAATCGGCCACACTCGGTACTCGACCACGGGCGCTTCATCGTGGGAGAACGCGCAACCTACGTTAAGCGAAACTCCTCCTGGCTTGGATGGAGCGGCCGGCGCATCCGTAGCACTCGCCCATAACGGTAACCTAGTCAACACGGCACAGCTTCGGCGTGAGGTTGAGGCACTCGGGCTGACACAACATCGCGGCCCCATTTCGACCACTGATACGGCGGTCGTTTCCGCGTTGCTCAGTGCCTATCCTGATCTCTCTGTTACCGAAGCAGCAATGCGGCTTCTTCCCAGGTTGGAGGGTGCCTTTAGCTTTGTATTCATGGACCAAGATACCCTCTACGCCGCGCGGGATGCCCACGGTGTGCGACCCCTCATTCTTGGCCGTCTTGAACGAGGCTGGGCGATTGCAAGCGAGACAGCAGCGTTGGAAACGATAGGGGCGAGTGCAGTTCGTGAGATTGAGCCTGGTGAGCTCCTGGCAATAGACGACCATGGTTTGCGTTCTTTGCGGTTTGCGAATCCGAAGCCGAGGGGTTGCCTGGTCGAGTATGTCTATTTCTCGCGACCGGATTCGGTCATCTCCGGCCGAAATGTATACGCAAGCCGCGTCGCACTTGGACAGGCCTTAGCGCGGGAACACCCGGCCGACGCCGATATCGTGATTGGCGTTCCAGAATCCGGTATTCCTGCAGCAATCGGCTACGCTCAAGAATCAGGTATCCCATATAGCGTCGGCCTCATAAAGAACTCCTACATTGGACGCACGTTCATTCAGCCAACACAATCAATTCGTCAATTAGGTGTACGGCTCAAGCTAAATGCAATTCGCGAGATCATTCAAGGAAAGCGTGTGGTGGTCGTTGACGATTCCTTAATACGTGGGAACACTCTACGCTCGATCGTTAGGATGATTAGGGCCGCCGGAGCGATCGAGGTTCACGCGAGGATCTCCTCTCCTCCCATCAAGTGGCCATGTTTCTACGGGATCGACATGGCTTCGAAGGCCGAGTTTATCTCGACGGGTCTGGATGTAGATGGGGTCCGTCGAGCGGTCGGAGCCGACTCGCTTGGCCATGTTTCGATGGACGGATTGGTCCGCGCAACCGAGCAGCCGGAATCTCGACTGTGTCGCGCATGCTTTGACGGTGATTACCCCACGGCGACTCCTGAACAACGGCTATCCGAGCTTGAACGAGTAGCTCCAACTCCAAGCTAGGTTTCAGATCCGCGGCGACCTCACCCTCGTCGCGTTGCAACTGGCCTCCCAGATCAGTAGTCCAGCTCGGAATGGCATGTAGGACCAACGATGGCTCATTGCGGCGCGCGGGCGCGGCGGTGCTGACATCGGCGGAGTTGCCTGTAGCTGGCCGGGCCCGATGCCGAGTTCCCGGAACCGAGGCTCGGGCCGCACAGTCACCGATCCGGTCGCCGCTGCGTCGGCGAGAGTGGAATACGACGGGCATAGGTGGCGATCACCGCACCTGCCGATCTACCGGCCGCAACTGGCGGCTGCTGATCCGTCGCCGTCTGTCCGATGGGTGAACTGGCTAGCTACCGCCGTTGCTTACCCCCGCCGCGCTGGCCAACCCTTGTGCCGATGGCGAGTGCCCGGCGGTGCGTGAAGACCAGCCTGGTAATCAGCCAGAACGCCACGCGCCAAACGAACGCCAGGTCCGCGCGGGATTCCTGTCCGGGTATGGCTTGGAGTGCAGAGCTGAGCACGGGTGAACCGTGCAGAGCGTGCATTGGTTATCCGTCCCACGTAAGGTGCTGGGCGTGACGCTGCCCCGGCCATGATCGAGTTGGCTTGGGGCCGGCTGGCGATGGGCGTTGGACGAGCAGCGGTGGCTGGATGTACGTCAGTTCCGGGGTTGCACGAGGCTGGCGCCAGCGTTTCCGAGATCGCTCGTGTGACCCGCCTGAACTGGGCGGACGGTGAAGAAGTACCTGGCGGCTGAAGCGCGTCGAACGTGCGTAGCGTGAGAAAGAAGGCCGCCAAAATCGAAGCGGGTCGCTTCTGATCGCGGACACGAAAAGAGTCCGCGAATACTCCCCGCCAAGCATCGCGAAGATCGTACCAACGCCTTCCAGTTCGTTTGATCAATTCACGTTCTGGATCTTCAACTAACGTCGACCCGATCTTGTACCAGCTCACCGGTTCGTCACGGCTTCGCAAGGCGGACTCTCAAGTGTCTAATCATACGATCACCGTCAGTGCGTTGGGAGCTTGCAGATGTGCCCACTCTGAGGTAAGAACAGGATGCTACGCGTTGTGACTTAGCATCCGACACTCCGACGTTGGCCACGAATCTACCTCAGTGAGGAAAGAATGGCAGGTCCCTACGATGATCGGTATAAGTCCCGTTTCGAAATGTGGGATGACCAGGCTTGGGTCCGATCCAAGCCACATCGAGTCGAGCCGTTCGATCCGAATCTCCAGTACTTTAGCCCGGAATTGTCCACGCTGCTCACCCATCCTGAAGTCGCAGCCGCGCCCCCAGGTATCATTAAAGAGATTCTAGTATATAACTTATATACATATCTCGAGTTCACGGTTCGCCTTGAAACCGGGCCGGTCAACGAGGTCTGTGTAATGCTGCGGTCGCCTCAGTTCCTTCCGTGGCTGCCATCCAAGATGAAGGATGATGCGCTCCGGATATATACGGATGAGGCCGGGCATGCTGAGATGTCTCACTCACTAATAGCGGCAGTCGTGAAAGAGACGCGCGTCGCACCCGTGCCGCAGGATCCACAATTCCTCGGACAACTGAGGCAGTTGTATCACGACAACCTGCCCGCTTTTCAACCCTTCATCAAGCTGTTCTTCGTTGTCGTGTCCGAGACCTTGATTACCGGAACGCTGACGCGATTGCCTCAAGATCGCAAAGTCCAAACTGCAGTGCGAGACCTCGCGAGGGATCACGCGTCCGATGAGGGACGCCATCATGCATACTTCAAACAGCTCTTTGAGTATGTTTGGCCGAAACTCCCCGTTCCGCTTCGCAAGAAGTTCGGCCCGATGTTGCCGGCAGTCATACATGCATTTCTGGCGCCGGACGAGCTGGGACTCCGCACGATTCTGGAGCGATTTCCGAGCCACTTTCCAGATCCATATCGGATCGTGAGCGAAATAATGCACATGGACTCGACTTACAGCGCGATTCTGTCCGGCGCACAACCGACTATCCGGATTCTTCGCCAGGTTGGCTTGCTAGAGGATGAGGAGACACGAGAGGCTCTCGCCCGATACCGATTGGTGTAGGCAGGCAGCCGGCTCGTAAATTGACAAGGCGGAACATGGGAATGACGGGTGGACGTCTATGAGAAGCGAAGTCATGCTGGCACTGCTGTCGGTGCCACTAGCCGATCCGCACGTGACTAGTCATCTTCGCTCGTTCTCGGTGGATCAACTTCAGAGATCCCTGTCCGACTGGCTGCGCGAGGTCGAAATGCTCGATCCACACCTGAGAGTCGATCAGCTGCCACGTCCAGGATCAATGAGCAGTACCACGTTCTTGATCAGCCACCCACCATCCGGCTCGGAGTTGACCGTAGCTTTCTTAGTAATAGACGATGCACTCGCGGACGACACCGCGCGGCTGGGGGAACAAACCCACCGTTCCGCAATTCAATGCGACCAACTTGTGGCCCTAAGTTGTCTTGACGTAGAAGACGACCGCTTGCCGCTCGTTCAAGAGACGCTCGCGAACAATCTGCAACATCCGGAGACGCTGCTATACCTTGAGCCGAGATGGTCGGCTGCACTACTTGTCGAGCAGATGCGCCCTTTGATCTGGGGTGTAACGGCGCAAGACGACGAGGTCGCCGTGTTCTTGAACGCGACGATATCTCCCTATTTCGAATCCCGCCGTCGGGATAGCGCGTTCGCCAGCCCGATAGTGGTTGAGCGGTCGATCGACGATGTCGCTTCAACGATGGCCGCGGTTTGGGGAAAGAATGAAGACGCAACGAGGCGGCTCCGCGATTCGCGACGAATTGCGTATCCGAGGACCAATATCCTATCGTGCGTTACGTACCTTCCTCCGGTAGCGCACTCGCTAGACGCAATCCAGCGGTTCTATAAGCTTCAAGGTGCCGCGGACGAGGCCATCGACGCCATCGCCGAACGATCACTGGATCGCGAGAAGACGTGGCTCGACCATTTGCAGACGCACAAGCGAATCGACATCGTGGACCGCTTCGTTCTTGAGGAATACCTGGCGTCGCCGGACTATTACCAGATGCCGCTTACCGAGGCTGAATTGGCGCAGCAACTGGAGCGTCTTCGTCGACTTCTATTGGAGGACAATTACACGCTGTGCCTATCACCCGAGGCCATAAACATATGCTTCGAGGTGCGGGGGGATGAGGTCCGAATCCGGTCCGATCGACGGAATCGGGGTGTACCACGTGCGGGCCGAATCTCAACCGTCACAATACGGGAGCCCGATACCGCGAGCATATTCGAACGTGAGTTCTGGAGCCTATTCCGGCAGACCGAGCGGGAGTTTAAAGACAAAGGCGCCGTGATCGCCTGGATTGAAAACCGAGTGCGAATCTTCGCCGCGAACAGGAATGCGCGGTTTGAGCAAAGATATGACGTCGCCTTGCTATTTCCCGAAGATGACCGGGACCAGGCACGTGGTTTTGCCCTTGAACTGCAACGGCAAGGCCTTCGAGTGTGGCTCGACGAATGGAGTGTTGCGCCAGGACGCTACTGGCAGCTGAGCCTCGAAGGGTCCGCGCCTGAGATCGGCTGCGTTGCAATTTGTATCGGGAATGCTGGCCAAGCTTCTGCCGGAAGTGTTGCTGACGTTGAGGCAGCTCTTTCACAACTCGTGAGACATGACGCAATTTCGCTAACCGTAGTCATGCCGGGAGCGAGCGCCCCGCAGATAGGGAGTGATCTTCTACCAACACGCCGGATTGTTGATCTAAGTGGCGAAGATCCTGCGGCCGCCGCCAGTACGCTGAAGGTTGTTGTGCATGAAATGTCGAGATCCCGTGAAGACTAAGTCCTGCGAATTGGTCGGCGCTGCCGGCAATCAGCGGCGCCCGATACGGCTTGAGCCTGTCGGTCGCGGTAGTCATCGGAAACGTTCGCGGAGTCTGATGCTCATGAATTGTCGTCGCATAGCAGCAATCTACAGCAGGGGATTGACATGGTGTCCGTTAACGATCGGATAGCCAGCGCGGCGGCGGACCGTAGCTCCGAACTGATCCTCTCCGGACTTGGGCTGACCGAGCTGCCCGAGGAGGTCCGAAGTCTTTCCGGCCTTACGAGTCTGGATCTCAGCAACAACGAACTCGCGACACTGCCCCCTTGGCTCGCCGACTTCACGGCTCTCGAACGCCTGGACGCCAGTGGCAACAACTTGCAATCGGTACCGGAGTCGTTGCGAACCCTGCGGTCGATTCGGACCCTCTACTTGAGTGACAATCGAATTTCCTACTTGCCAACCTGGATCTGTGATCTAGGGTCACTTCGCAAGCTCGACCTCGAAGGAAATCTACTTACAATTCTGCCCGCCTGTATCGGGAATTTAACAGAGCTAACCCATCTGTACGCGGCTCGAAATAGCCTGGCCACAGTTCCGTTTTCGTTGGCCGCACTTGAGAGCGCCCATATAGATTTGGAACGGAATCCGCTGGCACCAGAATTGCGAGCCGCGTACGAGGAAAGCACCGATGACTTACGTGCGTTTCTTCGAAACCTGGAACGAGACGGCGAGTTCATGCGCGAAGCGAAGCTGATTCTCGTCGGTGAAGGCGGCGTTGGCAAGAGCAGCCTACTGGCGACTCTGCGTGATGAGGAATGGATTCCTGATCGCACTATGACTCACGGCATTGAGGTCAAGCCACTCGTCGTATCCGTGCGGGGCGTGTCGATTAGCCTGAATGGATGGGATTTTGGCGGTCAGGCCGTTCTGCGGCCGACGCACCAGCTTTTCTTCACGGCGCCTGCCGTCTATCTGGTTGTGTGGAATCCCCGCATGGGTCCCGAACGGAATTTCGTTGAGTACTGGATCCGGCTAATTCGGCATCGCGCTGGGACTGATGTTCGTGTGCTCGTAGTCGCGACGCATGCCGAACACGACCAACGCAACCTCCATGTCGACGAAAGGAGCCTTCGGGACCAGTTTGGGGATATGATTAGCGGGTTCCATTACATCGATAGCCGTACAGGACTCGGTATCGATGAGCTCCGACACTCAGTAGGGTTGACGGCCGAGCAGTTGCCGCATGTGGGGCGCTGGTATCCACGCAGTTGGAAACAGCTGCGCGATGCGCTTCACGAGGGTGGTTCGCCCTATCTTACCTACCCGGCCTACGAACGGATCGCCGGCGAACACGGACTTCCCCGAGTCGAGGCACGGTCGATGGCGCGGATCGCAAGCGCACTCGGGTATTGGATCTACTACTCGGAGGATGTTGGTCTCTCAGACGTCGTCATCCTGAAACCAGACTGGCTGAGTACCGCGATCAGCCTGGTCTTGGACGATCCGGAGACGGCGCGCGTCCATGGGCTCCTCCAGCATCGCAGGCTGCCTCGTCTATGGAACGACGCGTCCCGCTCGCAGCGGTATCCGCCGCATCTCTATCCGGCATTCTTACAATTGATGGAAAAATTCGATATTTCGTATCGAATACCGGATCGATCGGATGGGGTAGGACCGTCAAGCCTGGTGGCCCAGTTGGTTCCGCCGCAAATGCCCAGCATGACGCAATGGACAGAGTATGGCCGCGAACTTGAGGCAAGCAAACTTGTGTGTGAGGTCGTTGACTCGGCAGGCGGCGAGCCAACGGCACCAGAAGGGCTAATGTACCAGTTGATAGTCCGTTTGCACAGCTTGTCTCTTGGCCGGAACGACTTCGAACGGTCTATTCATTGGCAGGGCGGAATGGTGCTCGACGACGAGTACAACGGCCGGGCTCTGCTTACGATTTCTGGCAACAAGATCACAGTTGAGGTCCGCGCGGCCTATCCGCAATTCTTGTTGCATCGCCTCACAGAGGACGTGCGCAGGCATGTGGAGAAGTTCTGGAAGGGCCTGGCCGTACGGATCATGGTCCCGTGTCAGGACGAATGTGGAGACCGGACGCCCGGCGCTGGGCTGTTTGATGTCGAGCACCTCGTAGCTAGCCGCTCTCACGGACACTCCGCTTTCCCATGCTCCCGTTGCGGTACGTGGCTCCAGATCGACTCCCTGTTAGAAGGTAGCGAGCCAGCCACGTCCCGTGGCAGTGACCTTGCCGACGCTATAGATGCAGTTATCGGTCCGAGGCTGGCTGAACTTCAGAGCGCCGTAGTAACGCAGGGGCGTCAAACGCTGGAGGCCGTGGGTGACTTAGAGTTCTCGACACAGCGCGCGCTCAGTCAAGCTGAGGAGCGCTATACCAACTTGATTCTCGCGCTTGATGAGGAGGCCCGGGACGGCCCGAGACTCATAACCGTCGCCGTGTTGGAGCCGAAGCTTTTGCGCGGTGGATTCGCTAAATGCAAGGTTCGGGTAACGCTATGGTGTGAGCATTCGCGCCTACCTATTCACGTGCTCGATGGCGGCGGTGGTAGAGGACTCTACGAGATCGAAGTGACTAGGGATTGGCTTGTTAAGGCCGCCCCATGGATCAAGGCGACGTCCATGGTCATTAAGTCGCTTCTACCGGCGGGCTTTCTCATTCCGGAGATCGATTTGTCCGGCCTTGCGAAGGATGCCGTCGATCGAGCGATGGAGTCGACACTGACTTCACTTAACGAGGTCCCGGGATTGCAGAGCCGGGTCGACGCTGCCTCTTCCTCTCAATACGGAAGAGATGTTCGTGCGGATGGTTCGCTCCTCCGCACCCTTCACGCGTTCTTGCGGCAGAATGACCCATCGTTCGGTGGCCTCGAGCGTGTTCGGCTTCGTGATCGGTACTTGTGGGTGCATCCGCGTTTCGTGAATCGCTATCGGCTTCCTCCGCCCGAGGTACCCGCAGTACGTGGTGTCGAGTGAGCAAGCTTGATGCCGCGCAGTCGGTGACTTTCGCGCGATGGAGGAAATCCAAATATGTCGGCGCAGGCCTAGCCTGATGCGGTAGGACGCGATGGGCCGGATGTGACCACGTTGCTACCGTGGTTACGGCTCTGCGGCTAAGGAGTCACTCATTGACCGGGAGGCGGCGTTGATTCCAACATGCTTACCCGCGGAGCGAACCGATCGGCGGACTTCGAAACCTCCTCAGCAAGTCGAGCGCGAAGAGATTCTGGCTCTTCTTCGGGCGAGCTCCTTGATCGATTCGGGTAGCGCATCGGCTTCAAGAAGTGACGACAGGAGGTCCGGATCGACGAGAAGAGCGCGGAACGTTAGGTCAATGGTGACATCGTGCGTCGGTGTATGAATTACTTCGACGCGGTCGCCTGGTTTGATTTCGCCCTCTTCGATGACGCGAAGAAAGGCGCCGGGTGCACCGTGGGCGATGAACCGCTTAACCCATCGGTCCTCGTTCATCCAATGGGCAAAGGTGCCGCAAGGCTTTCGGGGGCCAGAGACCTCAAGGATCACCTGTTCACCTACTCGCCACCGCTGGCCGATCACCGCGTAGGTCAGGTCAACGCCGACAGTGGTAATGTTTTCTCCAAACATGCCACATGTGAGTTCGCGTTGTAGAGTCAACTCCCACGCATCAAGATCCTCTCTGGCGTAGGCATAAACAGCCTGATCGTCACCGCCGTGATGCGCGTAATCGAAGACCGTGTCATCCACGATTCCGCTGCCGAGACCCGTGCCCTTTGGGCCAGGGGCCCGTACGTAGATCGGTCCGTCAATTGGTCTACGATCTATCGCGGTGGTGCCGACGCTTTTGGCGGGGTTTGGGCGAGGTACGCCTATGTTAACTGTCTGGATGCGCGACATGCACTTAGCGTACCCTGTTGCGTATTCGGTCGCATCGCGTGCTGCTCGATTTCGTGAAGTGTGAGCGTCAGCGATTGGGGGCCTTACAACATTGATCGACCTACAGCCGCGTAGCCGGCCATTCTCGTCGCCGATAAGTCAACCGCTTCCACCTCGCTGTGCAGTGGAGTGCCTCGATCAATTGAGTCGACGCCGCCGAGACCTTCGCCGTAGCGACGTACAGCCGGGTGTTGCCCGACGTTCGGCGTGAGCGGGACGGCGACGCTGCCGGTAAATGGGAACGCGAGACGCCGTTCCCATTTACCGTGTCGGCGCGGCGCTCATGACGTCGGGACGGCGCTCATCGGATCGCCGGGATTTGGGCGCGGCGGTGCCTGGCTTGTCGGCGTTGATCAGTCGGCCGGGACCGGGTAAGGAGTCTCCGGCCGACCAGAAGGTTGATCAAGGGGCCAGGGGTCGGCGTGTCGTTCGAAACGATGTCGGAAGGCGCGGACCGCGCCGGCAAGTGCCTGACCGCGTTGCAGAGTGCTGTGGTTTGTACGGTGAGGCCGCCGAGCACGTATGCGACATCGCCACGAGTACGCCGCAGACCTTCCTCGTGGCCTCCCAGCCGACCCCACCCGCCGACCAACGAGTCCCCCGCACCGAAGCGGTGCAGGTCCGCACCGCACTCCAGCCCATATCCGCCAGGTTCGAACTGGTGGCACTCTTGAGCGGCACTACACGCCGGTTCCTCACTTACACCGTCCCGTCTCGCTTGCCGGACCCGTGCCGTCTGGCAGTACCAGCACATTCCGTCGTTGTCAGGGCGCTTGCCCACCCTCACCGGCGCCTCCCGGGATCAGGCTGTCCCGGCTTCACCACGCTGCTACGACAGCGCGGCAGCGAAGGTCTCAGCTCGTTGCTGACGTTGCGCAACGCCCGACGCGCAGCCGTGGCCAACAGCGGCGGCGCGAACGCGAGGGGACCTCAGATGGGCCTATTCCATTTATCTCACTGCCTGCCGACAGTTCGTCGACTAACTCAAACAGCCCGCGAAACGAGTTGACGTGGTCCGATCAACCGATGGCCTCTCCGACGGGGCCTGGCTTCGCTGAATGGGGTCTACTTAGATTAGCCAGGCGAACGATGCCCCGTTTGCGACAGCCGTCCCAAGCTAGGACAATTCGGGGCAATGATGCACCAGATGGGTGGGCGATGTTGAAATGGATCGAGTTTAGGGATTGTCGCGGCGAGATCCAGCGGATAGATCTCGAGGAAGACGATCTCATGCCGAGCGAAGTTTCGGACCCGAACAGCGCCTATGCGCCTCTGAATCGCGACGATGACGAAGGTGAAGGGGTCGCAACCCATCAGAGGTCATGATCTGTTTGGAGCCTTGACGCCGATCAGCACAGCGCCATGTTGGTTCACTATTTGGAATGCATAGACCGACTCATAGCGCGGATGATGTGTCGGTAGGAGTCGCGGGCGAGGTAGCGCTTGGGAGAGCGGCGGATTTCCCGGCTGGTCTGGCCTTGTGCGGTGCTTCGGTCGATGCAGTGGCTGGGTGCGTTGCCGGGCCGGTTGACCAGATACAGCACTTCCCGGGTGTGGCATCAAACCGCAGCACGCCGGTGACCTGTGGGGTGTCATAACCCGTCGGACCGTCGTTGAGCTGGCGAGCGGCGTCCACGGCGCCTGACCTGCGGCAGGATCGTTGCTCATGTCGCTACGCCTGCTCTACCTCGCGTTCCGCCGCACCACCGAATGGCTGGCGCTGCTCACCCGCGGCAATTCGGCCAAGGATGTCGAGATTCTGGTCCTCCGTCACGAGAACGCGATCCTGCGTCGGACCAGTCCCAGGCCACAGCTGGACTGGGACTGACCGCGCGAGCCTCGCTGCCCTGCTCAGACTGCTCCCCCGCCACCTGATGGCGCACCGGCTCGTCAGCCCGGCCACTATCCTGGCCTGGCACCGCCGGCTGGTCGCCCGGCACTGGACATTCCTGAACCGGACCGGCCGGCCGCCGCTCGACCCGGCCGTTGCCGACCTGGTCGAGCAGATGGCCCGGGACAATCCCGGCTGGGGCTACCAGCGCGTCCAGGGCTTGTTGCGCGGCCTCGGCCACCGGATCAGTGCCTCGACCATCCGCCGGATCCTCAAACGACTGGGCATCCCGCCGGCACCAGCGCGCCGCGACCACACCACGTGGCGGCGCTTCCTGACCAGCCAAGCCTCGACCATGCTGGCCTGCGACTTCTTCCACGTCGACTGCGCCCTGACGCTGCAGCGCCTGTACGTGTTCTTCGTCCTCGAGGTCGGCAGCCGCTACGTACACATCCTCGGTGTCTCTCCCAACCCGGACGGGGCATGGACCGCCCAGCAAGCCAGGAACTTGCTGATGGAGCTCGGCGGACGCGCCGACCAGTTCAAGGTCCTCATCCGGGACCGAGCGGGCAAGTTCACCGACACCTTCGACGCCGTGCTCGCCGACGCCGGCATCACCGTCTGCAAGATCCCACCGCGCAGCCCACAGGCGAACGCCTACGCGGAGCGATTCGTCGGCACCGTACGCAGCGAGGTCACCGACCGCCTGCTCATCGTCGGCGAGCAGCACCTCCGCCGAACACTCGACGAGTACGTCCGTCACTACAACCGCCGACGCCCGCACCGATCCCTCGATCTCCAGCCGCCACGACCCGACCGCCCGCCCGTTGACTTGACCTAACCAGCGGATCAAGCGCCGCCCAATCCTCGGAGGTCTCATCACCGAGTACGAACGAGCCGCATAACAACCAGCTCATCGGGCACGAGACGGGTTTTGGAACCCCGCCCTCGAACCCGAGAACCTCGAAGGCGTCCGTGCGGCGATCCGCCAGTGGCAACAGCCCACCCCGGGCAAGCCGGGACCTCGGCACACCGGCGACCTGGCCGACGTCGTCGACCTCATGCTCGCCCACCGGCGCCCGAATCGGTGAAATCCTGGCCGTGCGGTGGGAAGACACCGACCTCGCCGCCGAACACCCGACCCTGACCATCTGCGGCACCATCGTCTACCTCAAAGGCAAAGGCTTCTTCCGGCAGAACTGGACCAAGAGCGACGCCGGCTACCGAACCGTCATCCTGCCCCGGTTCGCGGTCGGGATGCTACTGGCCCGCAAGCTCACCGCCGCCGACAACCCCCACGATGCGATCTTCGCCTCCCGACGCGACACCTGGCTGTCCCCACACAACGTGCGCCGCCAGTGGCGCCAAGCCCGCGCTTACACCGACCTCGAATGGGTCACCCCACACACCTTCCGCAAGACCGTCGCCACCCTCATCGACAACGAGGCCAACACCGAAGACGCCGCCGCCCAGCTCGGGCACGGCAGCAAGGAGATCACCAAGAAGCACTACATCGTCAAACCCGCCCTCGCCCCCGACAGCTCCCACATCCTCGAACAGCTCGGCGCGAGCCCGACGACCGGCGGTCGAGCGCCGCGACCGTGGGCCGTCCCGGGCCGCGTAGACACGCACGGATGAACGCCTGACGGCCCGCAGCGCGGACAGACCCATTCCGGCCGAACGAACGTGGCCGCGCCCAGGCGTTGTGGGGGGTTTTCGGGGGGTGGTTCAAAATCGCATAGTCAAACTTAAGGCCCTGACCGGCGTTTCTGCTGGTCAGGGCCACGATTATGTGGAGCTGAGGGGATTTGAACCCCTGACCCCCTCGATGCGAACGAGGTGCGCTACCGGTCTGCGCCACAGCCCCTAAAGCCCACATCACAACGATCAGCGGACCGGCAACAAGGCTAACAGGCCCTGCGGCCACCCCGCGAACGGGTTCCCCCTCACTCGTTCACGGCCCGGCGCCAGCCGGTGTCACCGCCGAGGTCGCGGCCCAGCCGGCGGGCCTCCTCGCGGGCCTCCAGCTGCCGCTCCAACAGTTCCCGCCGCTGGGCCGCCCGCCGGGCCTGTTCGCGCCGCACCGCGGCCTGCCGACGTTCGACCCACGCCTCGTACTGCTGCTCGGCCCGCCGGTGCCGCTGCTCCAACAGCGAACGGTTCCGCAGGTTGACCACGAACGCCACCAGCAGGAACCCCGTCACCGAGACCCCGATCCAGAAGCCCGGGGCGGCAAGACAAGCCAGCACGGAGAACACGGCCGTCAACAGAACGAGGAGAAGCAGGGTCCGCCGGCGGCGGCGGATCGTGCGCAACCGGGCCGCACGGCGGGCACCCGCAGAAGAGGCAGAACGCATAGAAGACGCAGAACGCATAGAAGACGCAGAACGAGCAGAAGAAGCAACCGCAACGGGACGGCGGGCGCCAGTCCGCACCGGGGACGGAAGGGCGGCGAAGACCGCGGCACCGGCGGCGAACGCGGCTGCGCTGGCTACCTGGCGGGCGAGGACCCGGGGTGGGTTCATCGGGCGGCGGCCCGGTACTGTGCGGCGGCGTCGGGGATGTTGCCAACCGGCGCGGGTCAGAACCCGCGCCGTCGACATCGCCCGCTCCGCCACCAGGCGTTCCGTGGCGTCGTACCGGCGAACGAGCGCCGGGGCGAGCGCGAGAAGGCCGGCCGCGGCAAGGACGGCGAGGAGCACCGAGGTCGGCACCCTCACCCCTCTCAACCGAGCGCCGGCGATCCCGCACCGCCAGCGCATGAACCCAACGATCACCGAGGTTAAGGGTCCGGTGACGCAAATCGGGCGCGCCACGCGCACCCGTTGCATCGTCAAGGAACAAAGCGCATGTGAAACCGCTCAAAGTCGCCCAAACAGGGCATAACCGAAGGCCCTAAGCGGGTGTGCGGACCCGGTGCCAGCGGGCCAGCAGGCCACCTTCGGCCGACACGTCCTCGGTGGTCATCGCGTAGCCGATGTGGTCGCGCCAGGCGCCGTCGATGTGCAGGTAGCGCGGGTGGTAGGCCTCCTCCCGGAAGCCGAGCTTCTCCACCACCCGTCGCGACGCCTTGTTCTCCGGCCGGATGTTCACCTCGATGCGGTGCAGCCCGCCGGCGCGGAACGCGTGGTCGACCGACAGCGCCAGCGCCGTCGGGATCACGCCGCGACCGGCGACCGCCGCGTCGACCCAGTAACCCGCGTACGCCGAGCAGAACGCCCGCCGCACGATGTTGCCCAGGGTCAGCTGCCCGACCAGCCGCTCCTCGCCGTTCTCGACGTAGCAGACCGCGAACGGCATGGCCGCGCCCTGCCGCGCCGACCGGCGCAGGTCGGCGTAGACCGCGCGGAAGGAGCCGGGCGAGTTCAGGTCGTGCCACGAGCCGTACGGAGTGGGCTCCCACTGCGCCAGCCACTTCTCGTTGCGCCGGCGCACGTCGGCCCAGGGCTGCGCGTCGGAGCGCCGGTACGGCCGGAGCACCACCGGACCGTCGGTGAGCACCACCGGCCACCCCGGCGCACCCGCGCCAAACAGCATCGTTTACCGCCGTCGATCAAGCAGAAGAACGTCGACCGTGGACCCGGCCGCGGCGGTGACCACCCGTTCGCCGAGCACCATCAGGGCATTCGCCTTGGCCAATCCTGACAGCGTATACGGGCCGCCGGCCAACGGCGCCACGGTGTACCCGCCGCCCCGCCGTTCGGCGACGTGCGCCGGCCGGAACTCGCGCAGGCCGGCCGGCGACGAGACGGTCTCCAGCAGGTGCGCCTTCACGCTGGGCCGGAACACCGGGTCGGCGCCGGCCAGCACCTGAATGATCGGACGCGCGAGCACCTCGAACCCGACCAGCGCCGCACCCGGGTCACCCGGCAGGCACACCACCGGCACCCCGGCGGCGCCGCCGACCGTCCCGAAGCCCAGCGAGCCCGACGGGTACAGCGACACGTCGGTGAACTCGACGTCGCGGCGCGACAGGATCCGGCGCACCATGTCGCCGGGGCCGGTTCCGGTCCCGCCGGTCGTGATGATCAGGTCGGCCCGCAGCGTCTGGTCCTCCAGCAGGCCGCGCAGGCCCTCCGGGTCGTCGTCGCAGATGCCGATGCGGTATGCCAGCGCACCGGCCTCGGCCGCGGCGGCCGTCAGGGCGTGCGAGTTCGCGTCGACGACCTGGCCGGGCTGGCTGGTGCGGCCGACCTCGACGAGTTCGTCGCCGGTGGCGAGCAGCACCACGCGCGGACTCGGACGCACCACCAGGTGCCCGATTCCGGCGGCGGCCAGCATCGCCACCAGCGCGGGCGTGATGTAGGTGCCGGAGCGGGCCAGCAGTTCCCCGCTCTGCAACTCGTCACCGGCCCGACGCAGGCCGCTGCCGCGTTTACCGGCCCGGTACACCTCGACCACGGCCATGCCGCCGTCGGTGTCGTTCGTGGGCACCACGATGTCGGCGTTGCCGGGCAGGGCGGCACCGGCCGCGATCGAGAAGCAGGTTCCGGGCGTCAGCCGCACCGGCCGCCAACTCGACGCGACCAGGTCGCCGATCACGTTGAGACGCACCGGCCGGTGGCCGGACGCGTCGAGCAGGTCGTCGAGCCGGGCGGCGTAGCCGTCGGCCGCGGCGTGGTCGAACGCGGGCAACGGCCCGGGTGAGCGCACGTCTTCGGCCAGGACGTTTCCGTACGCCTGGTTGAGCTCGAGGTCCAGCGGCGGCAGCGGCCGTACGGCGCGCAGAACCGACGCCAGGTAACTGACGAGCGGCGTGCGCGTCTCGGCGAGCAAGGTCAACAGTTCTCCGTCACAGTTCCTTGCCGACGAACTCAACCAGCCACTGTCTGAAGGCCGGCCCGATGTCGGCCCGTTGGCATGCCAGTTCCACCACCGTCTGGAGGTAGCCGAGCGGCATGCCGGTGTCGTAGCGCACCCCGCCGTACACGATGCCGTGCACGGGTGCGCCCTCCTTGAGCATCAACGCCATGGCGTCGGTCAGCTGGATCTCCCCGCCACTGCCCGGGCCGATTCGGCGAAGCGCGTCAAAAATCTCGAACGGCAGGATGTACCGGCCGATGATCGCCAGGTTGCTCGGCGCGTCCTCCGGCGACGGCTTCTCGACCATGCCGGTGATCTCCACCGCATTGCCCTCGGCCCGGGAAACCGAACAGATCCCGTACCGGCTCACCTCGTCCTTACCGACCTCCAGCAGCGCGATCACGATGCCGCCGGTGCGGGCCTGCAGGTCGAGCATCTCGTTCAGCAGCGTGGCGTCGTCCATGAACTCGTCGCCGAGCAGCACGGCGAACGCCCCGCCACCCACGTGCGACTCGGCGAACGACACCGCGTGCCCGAGGCCGAGTGCCTCCCCCTGCCTGATGGAGTGGATGGCCGCGAGTTCACTGGGACGTTTCACCGCCGCCAGGCGCTCGTCGTCGCCCTTCTCGGCGAGACGTTGTTCCAGGTCTGGCCGGCGGTCGAAGTGGTCGACCATGGCGGTCTTACCCCGCCCGGTGACCAGCAGGACGTCGGTGATCCCGGCAGCAGCGGCCTCCTCCACGATGTACTGGAGCACCGGACGGTCGACGACCGGCAGCAGTTCCTTGGGGACGGCCTTCGTCGCCGGCAGGAAACGGGTGGCCAGACCGGCGGCGGGGATGACAGCCTTGACTGCTCGGCCGGAGGTCGTGGTCTGTGGCATGCCCGAAAGGCTAACCGCCGAGAACCCGCTGTGCCGGTTGCACACCGCGGGACACACCGGTAACCGGTACTGCTGGATCGCCGACAGGCACCTCCGGACGCCGAGCGGGGATCGCCAGACCGGGTGGACGGCGGGCGTCGGCGGTGCGGCACGCGTCCCGTCCCGCCGCTTTCGCCGCGTAGAGCGCGATGTCCGCGGCCTCGAGCACGGCGGGCCCGGTTGCCCCGTGCTCGGGGTACACGGCCACCCCGATCGACACCGTGACGTTGATCATGTGGTCGCGGGCCCGCACCGGCGTGCCGCGTACCTCGGTGGCCAGGCGGCGGGCCAGCGCCGACCCGCCGGCCGTGTCGGTCTCCGGCAGCAGCACCACGAACTCCTCCCCACCGCGCCGGAACGCCACGTCGACCTCCCGGGTCACCGCCCGGATCCGGCGGCCGATCTCGACCAGCACCAGGTCGCCCACGGCGTGGCCGTAGGTGTCGTTGACGTCCTTGAAATGGTCGAGATCGAGGGCCACCACCGCGAGCGTGCGGCCGAACCGGGCCGCCCGTTCCAGCTCGCGGCGCAGCGATTCGCGCAGGTACCGGTAGTTGAACAGGCCGGTGAGCGGATCCGTGAGCGACAGCCGCTGGGCTTCCTCGTGCAGTCGCACGTTGTCCAGCGCGATCGCCGCCTGCGCCGCGAACGTCGTCAAAGTGGAGACGTCCGTCTCGTCGAAACCGTCCGGGCCGACGCGGTCGTAGAGCGCGAGGACGCCACGATGCGGTTCGGTCATGGCCTCCTCCATCGGCGTCACCGGCTCCGGGACGGCCACCGGCACCGCGACGAACGTGGTGCCCCGGGGTTCGGCCGGCGAGGACCGCGGATCGGGGAACCGGCCGCAGGCCGGCACGCCGTTGTCGGCGACCATGCCGAGCAGTCCTTCGCCCGGCGCGAGCCGCAGCCCGGCCAGCGCCGGCGACCCCGGCACCGCACCCACCGCACATTGCGCCACCAGCATCCCGGTCGCCGGGTCCAGGAGCAGCACCACGCCGGCCTGCGCGCCGGTCGCCGACCGCGCCGAGTGCAGCGTGACGTGCAGGATCCGGGCGACGTCGTGGGTGCCGCTCAGGGTGTCGCCGAGCAGGGCGAGGTGGTTGCGCAACTGGTCGCGACTGGCGGTCAGGGCCCGGACGTAGCCGCGCATCTCCTGGGTCATCCGGTTGAACGTGTCGCCGAGCCGGCCGATCTCGTCCGGGCCGACGTGCAGCACGCGGGTGTTGAGGTCGCCGGCGGCGACGCGTTCGGCGGCGTGGGCCAGGTCGGCCAGCGGCCGGGTGGTCGACCGGGCGAGCCACCAGGCAGCGGCCAGCGCCACCACGGCGGCCGCGGCGACCACCAGTCCGAGCAGCGCGTACAGGCGGTTCAGCGAGGTCGGTGCGGTGCTGATCAGGAGGTCGAGCGGCTGGCCGTCGCCGGGTTCGAGATGACGGTTCAGGCCGGTCGAACCGGCACCGCCGACACGGACCGAGACCCCGCCGGCCGCGGCGAGGGCCTGCAGCAGCGCGTCGTCGACGGGCGCCGTGGCCTGCGCGTATCCGAGCAGCGTGCCGGCCTGGTCGCGCCGCTCGACGCGGACGCCGAAGGCGGTGACACCGCCGACGCCCGGCGCACCGCCACCGACACCGCCGCCACCGGCGGCACAGTCGGCCCAGGCCGCCGGCGCGGGTGGACCGGCGACCGCCGTCACCGCACCGCTCGCGTCGACCACCACGATGCTCGTCGCGCCCGCCGCGACCACCGGCGCGCGCCCCTCGGCCGCGAGCAGTGCCGCGGCGGTGGCGGCCGACTCCAGCCGGTCGCAGCGGGCACCCAGTTCGGCGCGGACGGCGCTCGCGGCGGCGGCCAGGCGGTCGTCGGCCCGGTCGCGCGCCAGTTCGGTCGCCGTGATACCGACGAACACGGCAGCGAGCAGCACCGGCCCGAGCACCACCCCGAGAAAGGTGACGGTCAACCGGGCGCGCAGCGTCACGGTCCTCTCCTCCCCGGGGGCGTGGGGCTGTTCGTCCTCTGTATCCGATGCTGTCACAAAGTGTGAGGCCTTGAAGTCGGACAGTAAGGAGCGTTGTGTCAAATTTCAGCCCATCGGGGGTTGCGCCGGCCAAACCACCCATGCGTGCGGCGCTGCTCGCGGCTCGCCTGGCCGTGCCCGGCCCGGAGCGGCGGCGTCGCGACACCGCGATCGCCGCCGCGCTCGCACCGCTCGCGCGTGGAGTGGTCGCGGCTTTCGTCCCGCTTCGGCAAGAGCCAGGAGACGTAGAGACGTTCACCGGCGTACCGCGCCTACTCCTACCGGTGGTCCGTACGGACAACGACCTCGACTGGGCCGTCTTCGACGGCACGCTGGCGCCGGGGCGGTTCGGGTTGTCGGAGCCCACCGGTACCCGGCTGGGCGTCGAGGCCGTGCTGGGCGCCGACCTGCTCGTGGTGCCCGCGCTGGCGGTCGACGCCCGCGGTGGACGGCTGGGCCGTGGCGGCGGCTCCTACGACCGGGTGCTGGCCCGGGTGGCCGGCGTCGTACCCGCGCTGGCGGTGGTCGACGAGGCCGAGGTGGTGGCCGAGGTGCCGATGGAGCCGCACGACCGGCCGGTGCAGGGGTACGTCACGCCCGCTGGCGTCCACTGGATCTCGTGAGCCGCTCCCGGCCCGCACCCGGACCCGACTGGACGATTGGGCGGTTCATGACGCACCATTGGCACTCGAAGTCCCGGAGTGCCAGTACCGTGTGCAAGCCTGTGGAGGGTTTTCGTGCCGACCTACCAGTACGCGTGCACCGCGTGCGGCCACCAGCTCGAAGCGGTCCAGTCGTTTTCGGACGACGCGCTCACCGAGTGCCCGGAGTGTGAGGGGCGGCTCCGCAAGGTGTACTCCGCGGTCGGCGTTGTCTTCAAGGGCTCCGGCTTCTACCGCACCGACTCCCGCAACGGCGGGAAGTCCGGCGGGTCGAGCAAGCCGGCCGAGAAGTCCGAGTCCGGCTCCGAGTCGAAGTCGGAGTCCAAGACCGAGACGAAGACCGAAACCAAGACCGAGACGAAGTCGTCGGCGAAGTCCGACTCGTCGTCGAAGAGCCCTGCTCCCGCCGCCTAGTCCCAGTGGGGCGGGCGCTCGGCCAGCAGCCGGTCGTCGTTGCGCTGGGCGTGCTCGCCCCAACCCGCGTCGGTGTCGTCGGAGGTCTGATCCGGCAGGATGACGAACTCCTCGGTCAGCTGGACCTCACGGTCCTCGTCGTACATGCCCACGTGTGCAGAGTAGCGCCGCGATAGGTTGGCGCTGATGAGCGCGAACGACGAAGCCTGGCGCCGCCCGTCGGGCCAGCCGGGCAACCAGACCCCGAGCGGGCCGGCCGCCTCCGAACCACCACCGCGTCCGCTGCCGGCACCCCGGCCGGAAGACAAGGTGTGGGCCCGCCCACCCGCTGGCCAGGCGATCCCTGCCGGCTCAGCGAGCTCGGCCGGCGGCGCCGGCTCGCCCAGCGCAGCCGGATCAGCCGGCCCTGCCGGCGCGGCCGGCGGATCGGCCGGCGGATCAGCCGGTGGGGGATCCGCGAACGGCGCGGGGCCGGCGACCCCGGCAATCCCGGAGTACGCCGGCCCGCCCCGCTCGAACCCGCCACCGGCCGCGTGGCGCCCGCCGATCGTGGCCGAACCACCGCCGCCGGGCACGCTCCCCGAGCAGGACCACGACCGGATCGACGTGGAGGAACAGGCCGCCCGCACGCTGACCACCGGCATCGGCCTGGTGGTCGGCGCCCTCTGCCTGGTGCTCCTGCTGGTCCTCTGCGCGAGAGCGCTGTTCTAGCTACTTGCCGTCCCAGACGGCCTTGGCACCGCTGTCGCCGGTGCGGAACACGTAGTAGATCGACACCGCTGCCAGCACCGTCACCACCCCGGCGAGGATCCACTTCAGGATCGGGTTGGTGCGCCAGGCCGGTCCGCTGGTGACGGCGGTACCGACGGCGGCGATCCGCGGCGCCACCACGTACACCAGCGCGAGCGTGGCGACGCCCAGCGCGATGGTCCAGTACAGGGTCATGGTCCCGAACGACTGGTGCTCCTCGATCACCGGGATGAAGCCCTCGGTGATATTGCCCCGCGCCAGGCCCCGGTCGAAGAACGCGTCGCCGGACAGCTTCGCGAACAGGGCCGACCCGGGCGCGACGACCGCCAACGCGGCCAGGATCCACCGGAGGTGCGGCCGGATCAGCGGGACGAACGCGTACCCGATCGCGGCGAGGGCCAGCAGCGGGACGAAGACGACGGCGGCGTGCACCAACAGGGGGTGCATGGGAATTCCGTTGAACTCCTCGAACACGGGGGCCTCCTCGGTCGTCGTTGATCGCGCAATCAATTCAGCCTACGGATCATCGGTGAGAGCGGTTCAAATCTTGTCGGTCCGGTGACCTTCGTGATGCGATTGCGAGATGCACGGCGAGCGCCTTCTTCGCGACCGCGGGTTACGGGTCACCCGGCCGCGACTGGCTGTGCTCGCGGTGCTCACCGAGTGCCGCGCCCACCTCGACGTCGAAGAAATCACCGCCCAGGTCCGCGAGCGGCTCGAGTCGGTGTCCGTCCAGGCGGTTTATGACGTTCTGGGCGCCTTGACCGCGGCCGGGCTGGCCCGGCGGATCGCGCCGGCCGGCGGCCCGGCCCGGTACGAGGCACGGGTCGGTGACAACCATCATCACCTGGTATGCCGCAAATGCGGGCAGATTACCGACGTTGACTGCGCCACCGGCGCCGCTCCCTGCCTCGACCCGATCGAGGCGGCCGGATTCCTGGTCGACGAGGCCGAGGTCACCTACTGGGGTCTCTGCGCCAACTGCCAGGGATAACGTGGAAGCCATGGGCGACCTCGGACTGTTCGGCCCCGGCTCGGTCACCTGGCGGGTGCACGGTGAGCCGATCCTCATCGTGGCCGGCCTGCGCGCCCTGCTCCTGCAGTCGCTGCACCCCCGCGCCCTGGCCGGCGTGGTGCAGAACTCCGACTTCCGCACCCGCCCCTGGCACCGGCTGGAGACCACGGCCACCTACGTGGTCACCGTCAACTACGGCACCACCGCCGACGCCGAGAAGGCCGGCCGGAACGTGCGGTACATCCACAGCAAGCTCCACGCCACCGACCCGCGCACCGGCGAGCGCTTCCGCCTCGACGATCCCGACCTGCTGAGATGGGTGCACGTGGTGGAGCAGGAGTCGTTCCTCGACGTCGCCCGCCGGTCCGGCGTGAAGCTGACCGACGACGAAGCCGACGGGTACTACCGCGAGCAACTACGCGCCGCCGAACTGGTCGGCCTCGACCCGGCGACGGTGCCCGCCAGCCAGGCCGAGGTGGCCGCGTACTACGAGAAGATGCAGCCGCAGCTGGCCACCACCCGCGACACGGTGGAGTCGATGCTGTTCATGGCCGTGCCCCCGATGCCGTTCGGCCTCGGCTGGACGCCGCTGCGCGGCGTCTACACCGGCGTCGCCGCGCTCTCCCTCGGCCTGCTACCGGCGTGGGCCCGGCAGCGGTACGGCCTCCCCGGCATCGCCGCCACCGATCCGGCCGCCTCCCTCCTGATCCGGCTGCTCCGGGCGAGCCTCAGCACGATCCCGCGCCGCCTGATCGAGGGCCCGATCTACAAGGGCGCGATGGCCAGAGCCCGCGCCGCCGGCCACCCGGTCTGACCCCGACACCCGCCCGCCGACACCCGCCGACCGCCGCCGACCGCCGCCGACCGCCGCCGACCGCACGCGGCCAGCCCGCCGACCGCAGCATGGCCGCACGCGAACAGCCCGCGCCTAACCCTGCGACAGCGCGGCCCAGGGCTCCTTCGCCGGTGCCGCGGAACTCCCCTCCGGGCAGTTCCGCCGGAAGTCGCACCATCCGCACAGCGGCCCGGGTGCTGGCGGGAACGCCTCGTCGATCGGGTCGCCGTCGGCGCGGCGCTTCTCGGCGGCCATCACGTCCTGGGCCGTGGCTTCGGAGCGCCGGAGGTGGCGCGCCAGCGACTCCTCGGTGTGCTCGTGGGCGGCGACCGTGCCGCTGGGCAGGTGGTGCAGCTCGACCCGGCTGCACGCCCGGCGGAACGTGCGCTGCGCCGAGTACGCGTACAGCGCCAACGCCCGGGAGCCCCGCGCGTCGTCGCCGGTGGGCTGGAAGCGGCCGGTCTTGTAGTCGACGATCACCAACTCGTCGCCGCGCCGGTCGATGCGGTCGACCCGGCCCGAGAGGGCGAGCACCGGCGTGCGGGTGGCGACCGTGCGCTCGACGCCGACCGGATCGTCGGCCGGATCGGCCTCGGCCAGGTAGGACTCGAGCCAGCCCAGCGCCCGCCGGAACGCGGCCCGCTCCTGCTCGCCGTCTTGATACCCCTCGCTGACCCAGGTGGCCTTCAGCAGCGTGGGCAACGCCGCCGGCGTGCGCCGCTCGGCCGGCAGCCCGTACCAGTTCTTCAGCGCGGTGTGCACGCTGGCGCCGAGCGAGTTGTGCGCCCACGGCGGACCCTTCGGCGGCGACGGCCGATCGACGTACGTGAACCGGTACCGGCGCGGACAGTCTTCGTACGCGCCGAGCTTGCTCGGCGTGCACGTGAAGAGCCGGGGCGGGGCATCGAACAGACCGGGTTGCTGCACGTGGCCATCCTGCCACCGAGGTACGACAAGAAATCAGGACGCCGCCGCCAAAAGGCGTTCGTACTGGTCGGGTGCGGTGGTGCAGGCGCCGAGGCGCACGGTCTTGTTCGATCCGTGGAAATCACTCGATCCGGTGACCAGCAGCCCGAGGTCGCCGGCCAGCCCACGAACGTGTTCCCGCTCGGCCGGCGAATGATCCTCGTGGTCGGCCTCCAGGCCGTCGAGCCCGGCCGCCGCCAGTTCCGCGATGAGCTCGTCGGGGACGGTGCGACCGCGCACGGTCGCCCGCGGGTGCGCGAACACCGTGACCCCACCGGCCGCCCGCACGAGCGCGAGCGCCTCGAACACATCAAGATCTTTCTTTGGGACGCGGTACCGCGCGCCGAGCCACTCCGACTCGAACGCCGCCCGCACCGTGGGCACCAGCCCGAGCCGGACGAGCGCGCGGGCGATGTGCGGCCGGCCGATGCTGCCGCCCGCCGCGTCGACCTCGACCTCGTCCCACTTCACGTCGACCCCGTCGGCGCGCAGCAGTTCGACCATCCGCTTCGCCCGGATCTCCCGCGACTCCCGCACGCCGGCCAGCGCCGCGGCCAGTTCCGGATGCGCCGGATCGAACAGGTACCCGAGCAGGTGCAGCGAGATCGGCGGATCGACCGCGTACCAGCGGCAGGACAGTTCCGCCCCGCGAACCAGCGTCAGGCCGGGCGGCAGCGCCGCGGATGCCGCGTCCCAGCCGGCCGTGTTGTCGTGGTCGGTCAACGCGACGACGTCGAGGCCGGCCCCGGCGGCGGCCCGCACCAGGTCGGCCGGCGCCAGCGTGCCGTCGCTGACCGACGAATGGGTATGCAGGTCGATGCGCACCCGCTCAAAGCTACTGGCTGACGATCAGCGAAAGCCCGGGGACCTTGTACTCGACGGCCTTGTCGGGCGCGAACGGCGAGAGGACCACGACGCCCGTCGACGTGTGCAGCGCGACGGTGTCGCGGTCGAGCCAGGCGGCGTCGGACCCCACCCGGTCGACGCTCCACTTCACCTGCGCACCCGTGCGCCACCCGGCGAGCAGGTCGACCATCTGCGCCTGGTGCTCGTCGGCCACCACCAGCCACCGCCCGGACGGCGACACCCAGCCGCGGGTCGGCGCCCGGTCGATGTAGTGGCACGCCTCGGTGTCCAACGTGAGGGTGTTGATCCGCGCGAGCCCCAGGCACACCCGCTTCTCGACGCGCTTGGCGACGACGAGCTCGGAACTGGCCCGCCCCCCGTAGACGGCGAAGAACGTCGCCCACGTCGGCACGTAGTCGCCCCGGTCGGGGAACCACAGGTCGTGCCGCTCCGGGCCGGTCGACCCCGGCTCTGCCGGCCCGGAATCGGCGAGCAGCACCGCGTCACCGACGAACCCGACCGGGCGGCCGGCCGCCGGCCGATCGGTCTCGACCGGCTGCACCGTGGCCGCGATCGGCGCGACCGGCACGGCCGTCTCCCGGTAGTACATCTTCGATCCGGCGAGCCAGGCCATCCGGCCCTCCCCGTCGGTCGAGACGGCCACCGAGCGCACGTTGTCGAGCACCATGATCGGCGCACCGGAGCGCTCGTTGACGTACCAGGCGCGCTGGTCGCCATCCTCTCGACCCTGCTCGACCACGACGAAGCCGTCGCCGGCGCGCTGCACCTGGGTGACGTTCCCGCTCGGCAACCGGACCGATCGCCCGCTGCGCAGGTAGAGCCACTGCTCCTGCACGTAGTCGACGGGCAGGTCGGAACTTGACGGCGGCATCGGCGACGACACGGCGACGTACTCGCCCGGCGCGGCCAGATCGGTGCCGGTGCTGTAGTCCAGCGGCTTGGGCGCGCCGCCGACCACGACCACGAACCCGGCCGTGACGACCGCGCACAGCACCACGGCGGCGGCGAGACCGCTCAGCCGCCGCACCCGGTACGCCCGACCCCGCGCGATCGCGCGCTCGGCCAGGGCACCGACGTCGGGTCCCGGCCGGTCGACGCGTTCGCGGAACGCGGCGCTGAGGGCGTCTTCCAGGGCGGTCACCGCACGGCACCACCCGGAGCGAGTTCCTTGCTCCCGAACCGGCTGGCGGCCGGTTCCAGGCCCTCTTCGGCCATCCGGCGGCGCAGCGCGGCGAGTGCCCGCGCGCCCTGGCTCTTGACCGTGCCCACCGAGATGTCGAGCAGGCGGGCGGTTTCGGCCTCGGTGAGATCTTCGTAGAAGCGCAGGACGAGCACCGCCCGCTGCCGCGGCGGCAGCCCGAGCACGAACCGCCAGAGCAGGTCACGCTCGGCGCGCTCGTCGGCACCGTCGGTGCCGCTGGTCTCCGGCAGCGAGCCGGTCGGTTTCTCGCCGTGCCACCGCCGCCGCCACCAACTGGTGGCCGTGGTGACGAGCACCCGCCGCGCGTACGGCTCGACCGCGTCGATCGTGCCGAGCCGGAGCCACGCCAGGTAGGTCTTGGTCAGCGCGGTCTGCAACAGGTCTTCGGCATTCGCCCAGTCTCCGGTCAACAGGTACGCCGTTCGCAGCAGTGCGGCCGAACGGCTGGATACGAATTCGCGGAACTGCTCATCGATCCGGTCCGCCACCGCGACCCCTCCCCCATCCGAGCACGCCCAAATATCAGACGCTCGAAGGGGGGTGTTTGGTTGTGACGCATTGTCGACTGTGTTCGGGATGTGACTCAGGTGCCGTCGTCGATGACGTCCTGCGCACCGGCGAGCCGGGCCTCGACGGCCTCGGGCTCGTACATCTCCTCGACAATGCGCAGGTAGAGCTCGTTCGGGCTGGGCAGATGCGGAATGCTGCGCAGCGCCTGATCCTGACCGGCCGACTCCAACTCGAACGTGCCGTAGTTCAGCAGCCGCCCGAGCGCGCTCTGGACGTACTTCATGTCGGTTACGCGCTGTAGCGGCATCATCGCGACGTTCCGGGTGACGACGCCGGAGACGACCATCACCCGCTTGTTGGTGAGAATGAACCGGTCGAACCACCAGTCGACGATCTTCCAGGCCGCCCACACGATGACGCCGAGCCAGGCCAGCACGAGGAACCCGGCGATCTGGTTGGCCGCGTCGATGCGGGACAGGTATCCCGCCAGCAGACCGACGACGATCGTGACGCCCGCGGCGATGCCGACCTCCTTCGCAAGCTGGATCGGGTGCCGCTTCCACTCGCCCCGGAACTTCTCGGTGGGGAAGAGGTACCGCTGCACGAGCGTGCTCGCTTCGTCTTCCAGCGGCACCACCCGCCGGCTGGTGACCAGCGGCGTGCTGCCGCCGCGCAGGCCGCCGAGTTCCTCCTCGGTGATCGGCTCGCCGACCACGAACGAGCCGTCGACGTGCGACTGGCGGGCGCCGTACCGGGCGGGATCGTCGTCGAAGTCGGGAAAGTCCTGGAACGCCGTCGGCTCGTCGTCGAACGACGCGCCGCGGCCGCGGTAGCCGCCGGCGGGCATGAGGTCGTCGTCATCGTCGAAGGCGCCACGGCCGCGGCGGGCGGGATCGGGTGCCGACGCGCTGCCGACCGCCGGGCTGACCGGCGTGGCTGGTGGTTCCCCGTGGCCGCCGGTGCGCCGGGGGCTGGGCCGCGGACGGTCTCGCCGGGGTTCCGCGTCGGGCGGCACCTCGGCGGAGGCCGACGGCGGGTCGACGGGATCGAAGTCGGCGCCGGGGTTACCGGCCGGCTCGTCTGCGGCGGCGTGCCGACCTCGCTCGCCCTGGAATCGCGCCCGGGGGATCGGTTCGGTGTCGCGGTCGAAGAACGGAGGGTCCTCGCCGTCTCCGCGCGAGCCCTGATCAGCCATAGCTAGCTGACGAGGCTGGTGAAGAAGTTGGTGAACCCGTCAGCGAGATCGGCGAGCCCGCTGCCGATCGACTTGGCTACCTGGGCGGCCGACTCGGGCCGGTACGCGACGAAAAAAACCAGGAACGCGATACTGCCCCAGGTGAGGATTTTCTTGACCATCCCCGGTCCCATCCCTCCCCACGGCTGACGGATGTACCGCCGCGGACACTCAGCGTATCAGTCGGACGCCTTTGGGTGAATTGTGCTCGCGACAAACGGTCCGACGCATCTACACCGCACCGTGAAGATACGGCGAGGGCGCTCCGTACACCAGTTGGCCAGGCAGCGTGTCGACGAGGTCGACGAGCGTGAGATCTTCTGCGAGCAGGTACCCCGCACCGGCCGGCCAGGCCACCAGGTAGAGCCAGCAGCCCTTGGCCTCACCGACGTGGGCGCAGCGGTCCTCGGCCGACTTCACCGCCCACAACGACGCCGGCCAGCCGGCCGCCCGCACCTTCGCGTGCGGGGTGCCGTTGAGTTCGCTCGCCACGAACGGGCCGGGGTCGGCCCCGGGGATGCCGGCCAGCCGCGTACCGAGGCCCACACCGGGCTCCTCGGCGATGATGAGCAGATCGGCCGGGCCACCGTGCAGGGGCGCCGGGCCGCTGCAGGCGACGATGCTGCCGCGCACCCCGTTGCGGTCGTCGCCGACCCAGCCGACGCCGGTGACCACCCAGCCCGGCGGCAGTGGCCACGGACACCACAGCGGCGCTGTCTTGTCGGAGGCCGCCATGCGGCCCCGCACCGTCTCCACGATCTCGGGGCCGATATGCACAGGAACGTGCAACGGGAGCACCGCGCCGTCGACGTCACACCGCCATTCGGTGTGCATCATGTCGGGCGGTCGCACCGAACCACCGCATCGTGGACAGCTCACCGAGACGCCCATCCCACTACGGTGCGTTGCCGAACCACTGCGCGTCAACCTATTCGGGTGGATCCGCGTGTGCCTGAATCCACGCGTGCATCGCGATCCCGCTCGCGACACCGGCGTTGATCGATCTTGTGGACCCGTACTGCGCGATCGAATACAACTCGGTGCACGCGGCCCGGGCCGGGCCGGACAGACCGGGTCCTTCCTGGCCGAACAGCAGCACGCACCGGCGTGGCAGGGCGTGCCGCTCCAGCGGTTTGGAGCCCGGCAGGTTGTCGATTCCGAGCACCGGCAGACCCTCCGCGGCCGCCCAGGCGACGAACGCCTCGATCGTTTCGTGGTGCCGCACGTGCTGATAGCGGTCGGTGACCATGGCCCCGCGCCGGTTCCACCGCCGCCGGCCGACGATGTGGACCGCACGCGCGAGGAAGGCGTTCGCCGTGCGTACGACGGTGCCGATGTTGAAGTCGTGCTGCCAGTTCTCGATGGCCACGTGGAAGTCGTGCCGGCGTCCGTCGAGGTCGGCCACCACCGCGTCGTGCCGCCAGTACCGGTACCGGTCGACGACGTTGCGCCGGTCGCCGCCGGCCAGCAGTTCCGGGTCGAAGCGCGGATCGGTGGGCCAGGGCCCCTCCCACGGGCCGACGCCGACCTGTTCCTCCACGGGGGCCTCCATGGAGGCAAGGTACAGCGCCCGCCCCGGCGGTTCAGCCGGCCAGGGCCTGCTCGAAGTCGTCGAGCAGGCACGCCTGCGACGTGCCGACCGGATCGTCTGCCATCGGCTCGGCCGCCGCCTCACCGACGCGCCGCACCCAGGCCCGGTACGCCTCCGCCTCGGCGGACGGGACCCGCTGGGCGAGCACGAAACCCGCGCGGACGCACTCGTCCTGCACGCAGTAGCCGGTGTCGGCGGGCGGTTCGACGGTGGCGAAGATCGCCGTCGCCACCTCGCGGACGAGCCCCGCGGGCGCCACCCGGGCGTGCGCGATCGTGGCCAGGCCGGCCAGGCCCGCGCTGACGGGCGGGGGATCGATCGGTACGGCCAGCACCGCCGCGAGCACGCGGGACGGCAGGCGGACCAGCAGCGCCCAGTCGCCGGGCGCCAGCGACGTGGCGAATCCCAGCCGGAATCCGGCGTTGGTAGGCGTGGGCTGGCTCCACATGGTGACCTCCCAGGTGGAGCATATGCCCGCTATTCCCTGAAGAGGAGGTACCCGGATGTTTTACCCCGGACGCAATGAGCGGCGGGGCCCTCCCCGGCACCCGCCGCCCACGCTCTGTTAGCGACTAGTTTGGCGGCTCCGCGACGGTACGTGAAGAGACGGGCGTCACATTTACCAAACAGAGATCTTCGTTTGAGTGTGGAAACGCTCCCAGATGCCGCGGAAAATGCACGTGCAGCTACTTTCCGTAATCCCGTGCACGTGCATTCGCACGTATCGCACACGGGCGGTATAGGGTGCGCGCGATGACCCAGGCCACCACCGACCCCGAATCGCCCGGCGAACCGCCCATCGGGTCGACAACCGGGCACGATCTGCTCTCGCCGCGCGGTCGCACCCTACGGATGGTGATCACCGCCGTCGGCCTCGCGGTGCTGCTCGCGGGCACGCTGTTCGGCACCGACGACCACTTCCCGTTCGGCCCGTTCCGGATGTTCGCCACCACCGACGCGTGGAGCAAGCCGATCTCGATCGCCCGGGCCCAGGTCGTCGACGTCGACGGGCGCACGATCGTGCTCACCGAGGCGAACAGCGGCGTCCGGCGGGCCGAGGTCGAGGGTCAGCTCGACCGGTTCCGCCGGGAACCCGCCGCGCTCGCCGGCCTGGCCGACGCCTACCGCGCCCACAACCCGTCGGCGCCGAAGGTGGCCCGGGTGGCGGTGGTGCTGCGGCATCACGAGATCAGCCGGTCCGGGCCGACCGGGCACTACACCGACGAGGTGGTGGCCGAGTGGACCGCGTGATCCGGTGGCTCACCGAGCCGGTGCCGAAGGGCCGCATCGCCGCGTTCCGCACGGTGGTGTACCTGTTCGTGGCCGCCGACATCACGTTCTTCACCGGCTGGGTGCGCGCGCACGCCGGTGTGCCCGGCGACCTGTACCGGCCGCTGTTCGTGGCCCGGGTGCTGCACCTGCCGGTGCCCACGCGCGTCATCGTCCTCTCGATCTTCTGGATCCTGCTGGCCGCGGCCCTGGTGGCCGCCAGCGGCCGGGCCCACCGGCTGCTCGGCTGGCCGATCTTCCTGCTCTATTTCGAGTGGATGATCATCGCGATGAGCTACGGCAAGGTCGACCACGACCGCTTCGGGCTGCTCGTCGCGCTGGCGGTGCTGCCGACGGCCGGCCCGGCCCGGCACGGCGACCGGACGCTCACCGAACGCGGCGGCTGGGCGCTGCGCATGACCCAGTTCGGCGTGATCGCGGCGTACTTCCTGGCGTCGTGGGCGAAGCTGCGCTTCGGCGGCATCGGCTGGCTCACCGGCGCCACGCTCACCCGGGCCGTGGTGCGCCGCGGCACGTGGTTCGCCGACGAACTGGTGAAGATCCCGAACCTGATGGTGGTGAGCCAGTTCGGGATCATGGCGTTCGAGCTGTTGAGCCCGCTGGTGTTCTTCCTGCCGCGGAAGTGGCGGCTGCGCGCGATCGGCGGCTTCTACGCGTTCCACGTGATGGTGATGGCGACGATCACGATCTCGTTCCTGCCGCACCTGGCCGCGATGACGAGCTTCCTGCCCCTGGAGAACGTGCGCCCGATCGCTCGCGTGCGTCAGCTGGTGGCCGGCGGCCGGACGGCGCAGGCGGCGGTGCCACCCGGCAACCGGTGACGGTTGCGCGCCACCCAGCGGTAGACCGGCCACGCCAGCCAGGTGACCGGGCGCAGGCCCAGCAGCATGCCCGCCGGCCGCCAGACGCGGCGCGGGCTGGTGCGCAGCAGCCGGGCGATCGCCACCGGCCCGGCCAGCACCGGCCGGCCGGGTTCGACCCACTGCACCGCGTCGGTGGCCGCGGCCTCGGTGACGCCCAGCACGTCGAGGTCGGCGAACTGCCACGGCGTGATCGTCGCCCGGGTCGGGATGAACCGCTCGATGAACCGGACGCACGACGAGCAGAACGAGCAGTCGCCGTCGTAGAGGAAGGTAGCGGTCACCGGGCCATTGTCCATCGAAACGAGGCACCTGCGGGAGTGAGTCCGCGCACCGTGGGAATGCTGATGGCGGTCGGGGTCGTTTGTGCCCATGACTTCTTCAAGAATCGGAGCACTCCATGGGAACCGTCACCATTACCGCCGAGAACTTCGCTGAGACGGCCGGCGGTGAAGGGATCACTCTGCTCGACTTCTGGGCCACCTGGTGCCCGCCGTGCCGTCAGTTCGGTCCGATCTTCGAGCGCGTCTCCGAGAAGCACCCCGACATCACCTTCGGCAAGATCGACACCGACGCCGAGCAGTTGCTCGCCGGTGAGTTCAACATCCGCTCGATCCCGACCGTGATGGCCGTGCGCGACGGCGTCGTGGTGTTCCAGCAGGCCGGCGCGCTGCCGGAGCGGGCCCTCGAGTCGCTGATCGAGCAGGTGCGCGGCCTCGACATGACCGAGGTCAAGGCCAACGCCGAGGAGCACAGCAACAAGTAGGCGGGCCTCCGGCCAGGCGACTTGCGACTCCTTCGCACACGTGTTCGAATACCCCGGTGCGTTGGGATCAACTGCTGCTCGACCCTCCTCCGAGCGGCGATCATGCCGGGGAGAGCAAGCCTCAGCTTGCTCTCCCCGGCACCGTTCCCGGCGCCACCGTCCGAACGTTCGACACACCCGAGTTCCGGGGGATGACCTTCTACGAGGTCCAGGCAAAGTCGATCATCAATCGGGTGCCGGCCTCGTCGCGCATGTTCTTCGAGTACACGATCAACCCGTACCGGGGCTGCAGCCACGCCTGCGTCTACTGCTTCGCCCGGAACACCCACACCTACCTCGACCTCGACGCCGGGCACGACTTCGACTCCAAGATCGTCGTCAAGGTCAACGCGCCCGCGCTGGTGCGGCGGGAACTGGCCGCGCCGAGGTGGCGGGGCGCCCACATCGCGATGGGCACGAACGTCGACTGCTACCAGCGCGCCGAGGGCCGCTACCGGCTCATGCCCGGCATCCTCGCGGCGCTGCGCGACTTCGGTAACCCGTTCTCCGTCCTCACCAAGGGCACGCTGATCCTGCGCGACCTCGACCTGCTCGTGTCGGCCGCGCAGCACACCGAGGTCGGCCTGGCCGTCTCGGTCGGCTCGGTCGACGAGGCGCTGTGGCGCACGGTCGAGCCGGGCACGCCCGGCCCGCGGCGCCGCCTCGGCGTGGTCGCCAGGTTGAGTGCCGCCGGCTTCGCGGTCAGCGTGCTCATGGCGCCCGTGCTGCCCGGCCTCAGCGACTCCGACGAGCAGATCGACAGCACCGTCCGCGCGATCGTCGCGGCCGGCGCGGCGAGCATCACGCCGCTCGCGCTGCACCTGCGTCCCGGTGCCCGCGACTGGTACCTAGGTTGGCTCGGCCGGCACCACCCGCACCTGCTGCCCCGGTACCGGGAGCTGTACGTGCGCGGGTCCTATCTGGCGTCGGCCTATCAGAACGAGCTCAGCGAACGCGTCCACCGCGCCGCCCGGCGGCACGGCCTGGCACCGAAAACGCCCCGGGCGGCCCGGATGCCACCCGCATCAGGTGGTGAACCACAACCGAGTCACACCCAGTTATCCCTGCTCTAGCCCGCTCCGCCAACCGAGTAGGAGACCATGTCGACATCGTCAGGCACCGTCGGGGTCATCGACCCCCCGCGTACGTACTCCGACGTCGCGCAGGTCATCGACGACCGCGCCGTCTGGACGGTGTTCCAGCCGATCGTGCGGCTCGACACGCGCGAGGTCATCGGGTACGAGGCGCTCAGCCGCGGCCCGGCCGGCACGCGCTGGCAGGATCCGCTGGCGATGTTCGCCGCCGCCCGCGCCATCGGCCGCGCCGGTGAGCTCGACTGGATCTGCCGGGCCAAGGCCCACCAGGGCGCCGCGGCCGCCGGGCTGAGCCCGCACCTGGTGCTGTTCGTCAACGTCGAGCCGAGCACGCTGCGCGAGCCGTGCCCGCCCGATCTGCTGTCCGCGTTCGTACGCACGCACGACCGCGTGATGATGGAGTTCACCGAGCGCGATGTCGCCGCCGATCCGGCCGCGCTGCTGATGGCCACCGCCGGGCACCGGGCCGCCGGCCACGGCGTCGCGCTCGACGACGTCGGCGCCGAACCGGCCTCGCTGGCGCTGATGCCGTTCGTGCATCCCGACGTGGTCAAGCTCGACCTGCGGCTGCTGCACAACCCCGACTCGCCGCAGACCGCCCAGGTGGTCAACGCGGTGATCGCGCACGCCGAGCGCACCGGCGCGCTGATCCTGGCCGAGGGCATCGAGCGGGAGGCGCACCTCGCGCTGGCCCGGTCGATGGGCGCCACGCTCGGGCAGGGCTGGCTGCTCGGCCGCCCGGCGCAACTGGCACCGGCGCTGCCGTACGTGACCCGGCCCGCTCCCACGCGTCCCCTGCAGATGCCCGCGCCGGCCGACGCCGCCGCCTCCGCGCGAACGCCGTTCGAGATCGTGGCCGGCGGCCGGCCGGCGGCGCGCACGTCCAAGCGGGCGCTGCTCACCACCACGCGGTACCTGGAGTCGAAGGCGGCCGACGCCATCGACCCGCCGGTGCTGCTCACCTGCTTCCAGGACGCCGTCCGGTTCACGCCGGCAACCGCCCACCGGTACTCGGTGCTGGCCAAGGAGTCGCCGTTCGTGGCGGCGTTCGGCGTCGGGCTCGGCGCCGAGCCCGTGCCGGGGGTGCGGGGCACCGCGCTCGGCGCCGACGATCCGCTCCGCGACGAGTGGAACGTGATCGTGGTCGGCCCGTACTTCAGCGCCGCGCTGGTGGCCCGCGACCTCGGCGATTCCGGCGCCGACCGGCACCGCCGGTTCGAGTACGCGATCACCTACGAGCGGCCGCAGGTGCTCGCCGCCGCCCGCGCTCTCCTCGGGCGCCTGGAGCCGGTGGCGACGTAATGTTGGCGACGTGAGAAGCGCCCGCGACATCCTCTCCGACGCGTTGACGATCGCGGTCGTCGGCGCGTCGCGGTACCCGGAGAAGACCGCGCACGCGGTGCCGTACCAGCTGCTCAAGCACGGGTGGCGGGTGATACCCGTCAACCCGTACGTCGAGGAGATCTGGGGCGAGCGGTGCTACCCGGTGCTGGCCGAGATCCCGGAACCGGTCGACCTGGTGAACGTGTTCCGGCCGTCGGCCGACGCCACCGACGTGGTGCGGCAGGCGATCGAAATCGGCACCAAGGCGGTGTGGCTCCAGCAGGGCATCTTCTCGCCAGACGGCCGCCGGATGGCCGAGGCGGCCGGCATCGACTACGTCGAAGACACCTGCACGGCCGTGGTGCGGGCCTCGTACAACCTCTCGCGCCGCTAGTCAGTACTGGTACTGGGCCTCGCGGACGCTGTTGCCGCCGTCGATCACCAGCATCTGCCCGGTGATGTACGACGCACTGGGCGAGCACAGGAACGCGATCGTGGCCGCCACCTCGTCGGGCGTGCCCGGCCGCCCCATCGGCGTCCCGTAGCCCTGCTTGAGCTCGACGAGCGTCGACGCACCGGTGTGGATGATGCCCGGCGCCACCGCGTTCACCGTGATGCCGTCGGCGACCAGTTCCATCGCCAGCGCCCGGGTGAGCCCGACCACGCCGGCCTTCGCGGCCGCGTAGCCGGCCTCGGCCGGCAGCGCGTTGACCGGTCCGGCGGTGGCGGAGAGATTGACGATGCGGCCCCAGCCGTGCTCGGTCATGCCGCCCACGAACGCCCGGCTCACCAGGAACGCGGTGCTCAGGTTGCGGTCGATCTCGGTGCGCCACTCCTCGTAGCTCAACTGGGCGACCGGGCGCACCACCTCCGGGCTGGCCTTGCTCGCCAGCCCGGCGTTGTTCACGAGGATGTCGACGGTGCCCAACTGCTCGGTGATCGCGTCGGCGAGGGCGCCGACCTCGGCCTCGACCGTGAGGTCGGCCACGAACCCGGTGACGCCCAGCTCGCCGGCCCGCTCGTGGATGCGCCGCGTGGTGGACACGATCGCCACGTTTGCACCCATTCCCCGCAGCCGCCGCGCGGTGGCGTACCCGATGCCGTCGGGGCTGCCCGCGCCGGTGACCAGGGCCGTGCGACCGGTCAGACGCTCCGGGAACGAGTCGCCGAAGGCCTCGTCGGGGCTCGTGGCGCCGGCACCACCTTCCACGTTGCTGCCGGTGGGGACGGAACGCAGGTTGGGTCGCCTGGTTCGAGGGTCGGAAACCATAGGCCCGATCCTGCCTGGCGTTCGGAGCCGGAGCAACGACAACGGGTACGAAACACCCGCAGTGCAATTGCCTGGCGCAACGGGGGACACCGGTAGGTGGTGCCGGCGGGCTACGCTGGCCCGCAGACTCCTTCGATTCGCGAGGCATTGACATGTCGTATGGGCAGCAGCAGGGCGGTTGGCCAGACCAGTCGTGGCCGAACCCGAACAACCAGCCCTACTCCGACCCGGGCCCGAACTACCAGGGGTACCCGGGTTACCCCGCCTCGGCCGTTCCGGCCAGCCCGGGGTACGGGTACGGCTACCCCACGCCCATGCCGGTCCGCCAGACGAACGGTCTGGCCATCGCGTCGATGGTGGTGTCGCTGGCGAGCATCGTCATCTGCGGCTTCCCCGCGATCGTCGGCGCGATCATGGGTCACGTCGCCCGCAAGCAGATCCGCGAGCGCGGTGAAGACGGCGACGGCATGGCGCTCACCGGCGTGATCGTCGGCTGGATCGTGTTCGCGCTCTCGATGATCGGCGTCGCTCTCTACGTCATCCTGGTCGTGATCGCGGTCGGAACGGCCAGCACCTACGAGCCGAGCCCGTACTCCACCTACTGAGGCTCAAAACGTGATCCGCGCGTGAGGCCGGCCGCCCGGCCTTTCGCCGCGATCACGAGCGCCATCTTGCGCGACGCCTCGTCGATCATCTCGTCGCCGAGCATCACCGCGCCCCGCCGCCCGCCCGCCTCCGACGTGTAGTGCTCGTACGCGTCGAGGATCAGTTCGGCGTGGTCGTAGTCCTCCTGCGCGGGCGCGTAGATCTCGTTCGCCGCCTCGATCTGGCCCGGGTGCAGCACCCATTTGCCGTCGAAACCGAGCGCGGCCGAGCGCTTGGCCACCGCGCGGAACCCGTCGACGTCGCGGATCTGCAGGAACGGGCCGTCGACGGCCTGCAGGTCGTGCATCCGGGCGGCCATCAGGATCCGCATCAGGATGTAGTGATAAGGATCACCGGGGTAGTCGGGGATCAATGCGCCCACGACCAGCGATTTCATGTTGATCGACGCCATGAAGTCGGCCGGTCCGAAGACGATCGTCTCCAGGCGTGGCGACGCGGCCGCGATCGTGTCGACGTTCACCAGCCCGGCCGCGTTCTCGATCTGCGCCTCGATGCCGATCCGGCCCACCTCCAGGCCGACCGCCTTCTCGATCTGGGTGAGGAACAGATCGAGCCACTGCACCTGGGCGGCGTCCTGCACCTTCGGCAGCATCACGCAGTCGAGGTTCGGGCCGGCGCCCTCGACCACCTCGACCACGTCGCGGTAGGTCCACTCGGTGGTGAGGTCGTTGACCCGCACCACGCGCGCCTTGCCCGCCCAGTCGCCCTCGTTGAGCGCGGCCACGATGTTCTTCCGCGCCGCCGGCTTGGCCAGCGGCGCCACCGCGTCCTCGAGATCGAGGAAGACCTGGTCGGCCGGTAGTCCCTGGGCCTTGCCGAGCATTTTGACGCTGGAGCCCGGCACGGCCAGGCACGAACGGCGGGAGCGCATCTGTCTATCTTGCGCCAGTACCTGACGCTGCCCGGTGACCGCGGCGCAGGTAGCCTCGGCGCGTGGCTGGGGCAGCGCGCGATCTCACGGGTCAGGTCATTCTCATCACCGGGGCCAGTTCCGGTATCGGTCTCGCCGCCGCGACGGCCCTCGCCGCGCGCGGCGCCGGCATCGTCATAGTCGGGCGGGACAAGGACCGGCTGCGCGAGGCCGTGAGCCAGGTCGCCGCCGCGGGCGGGCCGCGCCCGCTGTCGTACGAGGCCGACTTCACCCGCCTCGACGACGTGCACCTGCTCGCCGACCAGTTGCGGCAACGGTTGCGGCGCATCGACGTGCTGGCCAGCAACGCCGGGCTGGTCGTGCTGGGCAAGAAGACCACGGTGGACGGTCACGAGGAGACCGTGCAGGTCAACCACCTCGGCGGGTTCCTGCTGGCGCACCTGGTAAGGGAGCAGTTGCGCGGCGGACGGCTCGTCGTCACGTCGTCCGACGTGCACAAGAGCCGCGGGATCGACCCGGCCAACCTGTCGGCGAACACGGGCTGGGCCGCCTACAGCGCGAGCAAGTCGGCGAACATCCTGTTCGCCCAGGAGGCGAACCGCCGCTGGCCCGATGTCACCGCGGTCAGCTTCCACCCCGGCGTCGTGCGTAGCCGGTTCTCGTCCGGCACCCTGATGCGGCCGCTGTTCTCGATCAACCCGTTCCTGATCAGCCCGGCGAAGGGCGCCGACACGCTGGTGTGGCTGGCGTCGGCGCAACCGAACGAGCTTCAGCCGGGCGGGTTCTACGTCAAGCGCACGTTGAAGACGCCGGCCGCGCACGCGACGGACCAGCAGACAGCGGCGCGGCTCTGGGACGCGAGCCTGGCCGCGGTCGGCATCGGCTGGGCCAGCCCCTAACGTCTGGGCTGCCGGACGCGGTGCAGGCGGAACGGCCGCTTGGTCTCCCGGGCCGCCGGGGTCGGGCGCGGCGGTTCGGCGAGCGATCCGCCCGGTAGGTCGGTTCCGGTGGTCGCGTCGGCGCCGGGCCGCAGCGCGTAGACACCGCATTCGGACGCCCACCGCGCGACCACCTCGTCGGTGGTGCCGACGGCGTTGAGCCGCTTGCCGGCCAACTGCGCGGCGACCTTCTCCCACTCCTCGCCGCCCGGTTCGACCCGGGACACGACGGCCGCCCAGGTGACCACCCGGCCGCCGTGGTCGCCCCGCAGGGTGACCTCGACGCCGCCGAGGAGGTCGCCCAGATCCTGTTCACCGGGCCCGCTCACGACGTAGAGCGCGTCGTCGAACCAGGCGCACCAGGCGAGCCTTCCGTTGAGCCACGCCACGGCCGCCTTCTTGCCGACCTCGCCCACCAGCGGATGCGCCATCGCCACAGCTTAGAGCGGATCGCGCGGAGCGGGGTCGCGGTACTCGGCGGTGGTGTAGGTCGAGGCGGTCAGGCCGGTCGGCCAGTCACCGGGGGGCCAGCCGCCCTTGGCCAGCAGGGCGTCGACGAACCGCTCGGGGTCGGTCATCTTGGCCCACACCGCGGGCAGGAACGTGGCCCGGCGCTGCCCGTCGGTGATCAGCACGCCGTCGACGCCGGGGCGCAGTGCCGCCACGAACGCGGCCCGCGAACCGGCCGGGATCGGGCCTCCGGGCGTCAGCACCGCGACCTTGATGTCGAGCGCCGGCCACTCGGCCGCCTCGACCGGTGGCAGGCGCGGGTCGCGCATGGCCCGCTCGGCGTTGCGGATCACGTCGAGGTAGAGCGGCCGGGCGGCCTCGATGGTGCCGATGCACCCGCGGAGCCTGCCGGCCGCCTCCAGCGTGACGAACGACGCGCCGGGTAGCGCCAGGACCGCGCGGCCCGGAGTCTCCTCGGGCACCGGCCGGCCAGCCAGCCGGGCCTGCACCACCGCCGCGGCGAGGTGCACCAGGGCGGCGCCGTCGGCGGGCTCGACCACGACGTCGACAGCGGAACGAGAGGGGATCATGGTGCCCTCCTCCATACCGGAGGATCGGGATCAGACGTCGATTCTCTCGCCGGGCCGGCCAAGATCGCCACCAGAAGCGGTCAGCAGCCCGTCGATCAGCGGCAGCAGGTCGCTGAGCGAGTCCACCGACGGTCCCTGGAACGCCGTGTCGGGCCGGAACGTCAGGTGGCCGGCGAGGTCCGGGGCGGCCAGGCGGATCGCGCGCATGCCGACCGCGACGGCGCCGCTGAGTTCCTCGCTGCCGCCGTCACCCACGTACAGGCAGTCGGCGGGCGACAGCCCGAGCCGGTCGCACGCCGCCAGGAACATCGCCGGGTGCGGCTTGCACCGGCCGATCCGCACCGAGTAGATCCGCGCGTCGAGCAGCGGGAACACCGGCAACTCGGGCAACAGTTCGGGGAGTTCGTACCAGCAGTCGCTCACCAGCGCGGTGCGCAGGCCGCGCCGGCGCAGGCCGGTGAGCACCGGCACGGCGTCCGGCCGCAGCGGCCCGTCGGCGCCGACCGTCGCGACGCGCTCGCCGCGCACCGAGCGCACGGCGTGCCGGGACGGTCGCGCGCCGAGGACCATGGCCAGCCCGTAGAGGACGTCGACCGGCTGGCCGAGGCGGCCACTGGCCCGCATGTAGAAGGTGCGCGACATCAGGTCGAGCCACTGCTCCGGTTCGCAGCCGAGGCGACGGGCCATCTCGGCGTGTGCCGGGCCCTGCCGGACGGCCCTGGTCAGCGTGCCGAAGTAGTCGAAGACAACGGCTCGGGGCCGCGCTGTCAGCAGAAAGTCACTCACAGTTGTCGCTACGTACCCAGCCCTCGATTTCTACCAAACGTGTCTGAATTGCGACTCTGTGCAACATGGCACGATGGGGCACCGTGTCCCGGCTCGGCTTTCCGGTGGTCCTCGCGTTGTGCGTCGCGGTGGTGAGCGTGTCGACGTCCGCTCCGCTGATCGCGTACGCGGCGGCACCGGCGCTCGCGCTGGCGTTCTGGCGCAACGCGTTGTCGCTCGCCGTGCTCGGGCCGGCGGCCGCCACCCGGGGCCGGGCCCAGTTCGCCGACCTGGTCGCCCGCGACCGCCGCACGCTGGGGGTGTGCGGGCTCAGCGGGCTCGCGCTCGCCGTCCACTTCGGGACGTGGGTGCCGAGCGCCAAGCTGACGACCGTCGCGACCGCGACGGCGCTGGTCTGCACGACCCCGATCTGGTCGGCGATGATCGCCACCGCGCAGGGCACCCGGCTGCCGCGCGTCACCTGGATCGGCATCACCATCGCGGTCGTCGGCGCGGTTCTCGCGACCGGCGCCGACTTCGCGGTCTCCGGTTCCTTGACTGGCGGAGCGGTGCTCGGCGACGTGCTCGCGCTGATCGGCGGCGTGGCCGGCGCGGTGTACTTCGCGCTGGGCGAGCGGGCCCGCACGGTGGTCAGCACCACCGTCTACTCCTCCACCGTCTACTCGGTCTGCGCGCTCGCGCTGCTGGTCGTGTGCCTGGCCACCGGCACGGAGATGGTCGACTTCCCGGCCATGACGTGGCTCGCCATCGTCGGCACGACGGTGTTCCCCCAACTGCTCGGCCACACGATGGTCAACTACTCGCTGCGGCGCGTGTCCGCCACGACCGTCAACGTGCTGCTGCTCCTGGAGGTCCCCGGCGCCACGCTGCTCGGCTGGCTGCTGATCGACCAGCTTCCCGATGCGCGCAGCGTGCCCGGTCTCGCGATTCTCACCGTCGGGGTCGCGGTGGTCATGATCGGCGCGGCCCGCGCGTCCAGGGCAACCGCCATCGAGGACGCGGCACAGCAGCCGACCCTGTAACCGGGCGTCCCCTAGGCTGTTGAGGTGACGACCGCGACCCGGATCTTCCTGGCCCGCGTCGCGAGCATCCCCGTCTTCGACCCGAACGGCGACCAGGTGGGGCGGGTGCGCGACGCGGTCGCCCGTCCCCGGGCCGCCGGCGCGCCCCGGGTGGTCGGCCTGGTGGCCGAGATGCCGATGCGCCGGCGGATCTTCCTGCCGATCGGCCGGGTCGACGCGATCGAGCCGGAAGCGGTGGTGCTCGGCACCGGCACGCTCAACCTGCGCCGGTTCGAGAAGCGCCAGGGCGAACTCCTCGTGCTGGAGCAACTGCTCGACCGCCGCGTCACGGTGGTCGCGACGGACGCCGCCGCCGCGGTCGCCGACGTCGCGATGGAGCTCGACCGGGCCGGAAACTGGTCGCTGACCAGGGTGGCCATCCGCGAGTACACCGGCCGGCTCACCCGGCGCGGCCAGCTCCGCCAGGTCGCCTGGTCGGAACTGCGCGGCCTCACCGGCGTCGGCGACCACCACGGCATCGCCGGCCTCCTCGCGGTGCTGCACGACCTGCGCCCGGCCGACCTGGCCAACGCCCTGCAGGACCTGAGCGAGAAGCGCCGGTTCGAGGTGGCCGAGGCGCTCGACGACGAGCGGCTCGCCGACGTGCTGGAGGAGCTGCCCGAGCAGGACCAGATCGAGATCCTCGCGGCGCTGGCACCGGAACGCGCGGCCGACATCCTCGAGGAGATGAACCCCGACGACGCGGCCGACCTGCTCGCCGAGCTGCCCCAGGGTGAGCAGGAGGCGCTGCTCGACCTCATGGAGCCCGACGAGGCCCAGCCGGTGCGGCAACTGCTCGCCTACACCGAGGGCACGGCCGGTTCGGTGATGACGTCCGAGCCGGTGATCCTCGCTCCCGACGCCACCGTCGCCGAGGCGCTCGCCCGGATCCGGGAGCCCCAGCTCGCACCCGCCGTGGCGGCACAGGTGTTCGTGGCCCGGCCGCCGATGGCCACGCCGACCGGCCGGTACCTCGGCGTGGTGTTCTTCCAGCGGCTGCTGCGTGAGCCGCCGTCGGCGCTGGTCGGCGGCATGATCGACAGTGACCTCGACCCGCTGTTGCCGTCGGCGCCGCTCGGCGAGATCACCCAGCGGATGGCCACCTACAACCTGGTCGCCATGCCCGTGGTCGACGAGAAGGACCGGCTGGTCGGCGCCGTCACCGTCGACGACGTCCTCGACCATCTGCTGCCCCGCGACTGGCGTGACCGCGACAGCGTGGTGGCCTCCAGCGACCTCGGGGTCTCCCATGGCTGACCGTGCTTCCGACCGGCAGCGGCTCGACCAGCCGCGCGACCCGCGTCGCATCTCGCTCCCGCGCTGGGACCCGGAGGCGTTCGGCCGGCTCTCCGAGGGCATCGCCCGGTTCATGGGCACGGCCCGGTTCCTCGTCTACATGACCGTGTTCATCCTGGCCTGGATCGTCTGGAACACGGTCGCCCCGAAGGGCATGCGGTTCGACCCGTACACGTTCACGTTCCTCACGCTGATCCTGTCGTTGCAGGCCTCGTACGCGGCGCCGCTGATCCTGTTGGCGCAGAACCGTCAGGCCGACCGCGACCGCCTCACCATGGAGGAGGACCGGCGACGGGCGCAGGCCCAGAAGGCCGACACCGAGTACCTGGCCCGGGAGATCGCCTCGCTGCGGATCGCGATGGGTGAGGTCGCCACCCGCGACTTCCTCCGCGGCGAGCTGTCCCGGATGGCCGAGGAACTCGACGACGCCGCGCACCGCCGCAGCAAGGCCGACCGCAAGGAGATACGCAAGCAGGTGCGCGCCGCCAGCACGTCGCTCTCCGAGCCGATCGCCGACGCCGACGCCGCGGCCGACGGCTACGACGACGACGAGGTCCTGGACGAGCCGGCGCCCCGTCGGTAGGTGGGTAGCATGGCTGGAATGTCAGCCCCTGCACCAACGCTCGACGAGGCCGTCACCACCGCGCTGGCCAACGTCCAGGACCCGGAGATCCGGCGCCCGATCACGGAACTCGGCATGGTCAAGTCGGTGTCGGTTGGACCCGACGGGGTGGCCCACATCGGCATCCTGCTCACCGTGTCGGGCTGCCCACTCAAAGACAAGCTGCGCACAGACATCACCGCCGCGGCCACGTCGGTCGCCGGCGTCACCGCCGTCGACATCGACTTCGGGGCGATGACCGCCGAGCAGCGCCAGGAGCTGCAGGCCCGGCTGCGCGGCGGCGGTGGTGGCGGCCACGAGGGGCACGGCCACGGTGGTGGTGCCGAGCCGGTGATCCCGTTCGCCCAGCCGGAGTCGCGTACCCGCGTCTACGCGGTGGCCAGCGGCAAGGGCGGCGTCGGCAAGTCGAGCGTCACCGTGAACCTGGCCGCGGCGCTGGCCAAGCGCGGCCTGTCGGTCGGCGTGGTCGACGCCGACATCTACGGGCACTCGGTGCCGCGCATGCTGGGCGTCGACGGCGGGCCGACCCGCGTCGAAGACATGATCATGCCGCCGCAGGCGGCCCTCGGGATCAAGGTCATCTCGATCGGCATGTTCACCCCGGGCAACGCCGCGGTGGTGTGGCGCGGGCCGATGCTGCACCGCGCGCTGCAGCAGTTCCTCGCCGACGTCTACTGGGGCGACCTCGACGTGCTGCTCCTCGACCTGCCGCCGGGCACCGGCGACGTGGCCATCTCGCTGGCCCAGTTGCTGCCCAGCGCGGAGATCCTCGTGGTCACGACGCCGCAGCAGGCCGCCGCCGAGGTGGCCGAGCGGGCCGGTGCGATCGCGTTGCAGACCCACCAGCGCATCATCGGCGTGGTCGAGAACATGTCGTGGCTGGAGCTGCCCGACGGCACCCGCATGAACGTCTTCGGCGAGGGCGGCGGCCAGTCCGTCGCCGACTCCCTCACCCAGGGGATCGGCGCGAAGGTCCCGCTGCTGGGCCAGATCCCGCTGGAGCCGAAGGTCCGCGAGACGGGTGACGCCGGAACCCCGATCGTGCTCGCCGACCCCGAGTCGCCGGCGGCGAAGGCGTTGACGGCGGTGGCCGACACCCTGGCCGTCCGGCGTGACTCGTTGGTGGGCAAGCGGTTGGGCCTCCGCCCGGCCGGTCGCTAGCGCCGTAGCCAGGCGGTGGCGTCGCTCGGAAGCTTGCCGTCTTCCAGCGGAATGCTCGTCAGCAGTACCTCGGTATGCGGCGGGAGCTCCACCGCGTCGGCGCTCAGGTTGGCGACGCAGGTGAAGCCGGGGTCGCGGTCGAACGACAGGGTGCCTTCCGCGGCGTCGTCCCGCCAGGTGATCTCCCCCGCGCCCAGCGCGTCCTCGGCCCGGCGGAGCTTCAGGGCCGCCCGGTAGAGGTTCAGCATCGAGTCCGGGTCGGCCGCCTCCGCCGTCGCCGTGTACGCGCGCCAGTCGGCGGGCTGCGGGAGCCACGGCGGGTCGTGGGCGTCGGCCGGGGAGAAGCCGAAGGGTGACGCCTCGCCGCTCCACGGGATCGGCACGCGGCAGCCGTCGCGACCCGGGTCGGTGTAGTTGGACCGCTGATAGAACGGGTCCTGGCGCAGCTCGTGGGGAATCTCGGTCTCCAGCTCCGGCAGGCCCAGTTCCTCGCCCTGGTACACGTAGACGCCGCCGGGCAGGGCCATCGCCAGCAACGCCGCGGCGCGCGCCCGCCGGGTGCCGAGTTCGAGGTCGCTCGGGGTGCCGAAGAGCTTGCCACCGAACGAGAACGTGGTGTCGGGCCGGCCGTAGCGGGTCACGTGCCGGGTGACGTCGTGGTTCGACAGGACCCAGGTGGCGTGCGCCGCCACCGGGGCATGCGCGGCCAGCGTGGCGTCCACACACGACCGCAGCACGGCCGGATCCCAGGCAGCGCTGAGGAACATGAAGTTGAACGCGGTGTGCAGTTCGTCGGGGCGCAGGTACGCGGCGAACCGCTCGTGGTCGGGCAGCCAGAGCTCGCCGATCAGCACGCGGTCGTCGGGGTACGAGTCGGTGACCCGGCGCCAGCTCCGGTAGATCTCGTGGATGCCGTCGCGGTCGGTGTAGGACTCGGGGTGTTCGAGGTCGAAGTCCTTGATGAGGACGGCGGCGGAGTCGATCCGGATGCCGTCGACGCCACGGTCGAGCCAGAACCGCAGCACGTCCTCGAACTCGGCGTGCACGTCGGGGTTCTGCCAGTTGAAGTCGGGCTGGCCGGGATCGAACAGGTGCAGGTACCACTGGCCGTCAGCGGTGCGGGTCCACGCCGGCCCGCCGAAGATGGACTCCCACTGGTTCGGGGGCTCAGCTCCGTCCGCTCCACGCCCGTCCCGAAAAATGAAGCGCGACCTTTCGGGCGAGCCGCGCCCCGCCGACAGCGCCGCTTTGAACCACGCGTGGTCGGTGGACCCGTGGTTCGGAACGATGTCGATGATCATGCGGATGCCGACGGAGTGCGCCTCCTCGATCAGCTTCTCCGCCTCGGCGAGCGTGCCGAACGCCGGGTCGATGGCGCGGTAGTCGGCCACGTCGTAGCCGCCGTCGGCCATCGGAGACGGGTACCACGGCGTCACCCATACGGCGTCGACGCCGAGCTCGGCCAGGTACGGCAGGCGCGACCGCAGGCCGGCGAGATCGCCGACGCCGTCGCCATTGCCGTCGGCGAAGCTGCGCACGTACACCTGGTAGATGGCCGCACCGGGCCACCATGCCTGAGTCGACACGTAGTACCTGCTCTCTGGGTCCGGCCTAGCCAAAAGGCTAGGCCGCGTCCCCACAAGAAGTAAACACATCCCCGCAAGAAATCCACAAAACCCCGCACCGCACTGCTGTTCAGCCCGCAACCCCCGACCAGCGCGGCGCACATGCGCTACCCAGCCGTCGATCTTGCAGTTGTGGTGGCCTACAAAGCGTCGCAAAACAGGGCGAGCCTGGCACCACAACTGCAAGATCGACGGACGTGAGGGGCTAGCGGGCCGGAGCCGTGGAGCCGCGGACGACCAGTTCGGGCTCGAAGAGGAGTTCGTCCGTCGAGATGGCGGCGCCGTCGATCTGGGCCACCAGGAGTTCGACCGCGGCGCGGCCCATGGACTCGATGGGCTGGCGGACCGTCGTCAGCGGCGGATCGGTGCAGTTCATGAACGCCGAGTCGTCGTAGCCGACCACCGACAGGTCGCCGGGCACCGAACGACCGGTGCGGCGGGCGGCCCGGATCGCCCCGAGCGCCAGCGGGTCGCTCGCGCAGACGATCCCGGTGATGCCGCGCTTGATCAGGCGGGTGGCGGCGGCCTGGCCGCTCTCGATGGAGAACATGCCGTGCTCGAACTGGTCGTCGTCGAGCTTGATGCCGGCGGCGGTCGCCGTTTCGCGGAACGCGATCTCCTTGCGCCGGGACGGGATGTGGTCGGGCGGCGCGAGCACCATGCCCACCCGGGTGTGGCCGAGGGCCAGCAGGTGGCCGAGCGCCTGCTCGACGGCGACCGCGTCGTCGCACGAGACGCGCGGGAAGTCGAGCTGGTCGATCGCCGCGTTGATCAGTACCGCCGGGAGCCGGCGCTCGACGATGCGACCGTAGTGCGCGTGCGGCGCGTCGGCCTGCGCGTAGAAGCCACCGGCGAAGATGATGCCGCTGACCTGGTGCGACAGCAGCAGTTCGACGTACTCGGCCTCGGTGACCCCGCCCGCCGTGCGGGTGCACAGCACCGGCGTGAAGCCCTGCTGGGCCAGCGCGCCACCGACCACCTCGGCGAACGCGGGGAAGATCGGGTTCTGCAGCTCCGGCAGCACCAGGCCGACCAGGCGGCCCCGGTCGCCGCGCAACTGGGTCGGCCGTTCGTAGCCGAGCACGTCGAGCGCGGTGAGCACGGCCTCGCGCGTGCTCTCGGAGACACCGGGCTTGCCGTTGAGCACCCGGCTGACCGTGGCCTCGCTGACCCCGACCTTCTTCGCCACTTCAGCAAGGCGACGCGTCATGGACGCAATCTTACGACAACAAGCGCAAGCGACTTACGTCATGTTGCGTCGTCGTACCGGACGGCCGATTTGGGGGCCGGTTCCGAACCGGCGGTCGCGCCGGTGACCGAACGGGTGGTCTCGCTCTTGTCCTTGTCGAGGTTCAACGCGTCGGCCGTGCTCTTGACCTCGTTGTACGCGCTGTCGGTGGTCTTCCGGACCTCGCGGTACGCCTCCTGGAACGGCTTGCGCAGCGCCTCTTCCTCGGCCTCGCTGAGCAGATGCTTGCGCAAGAACGTCTTCGGGTGCAGGTCTTCCAGTTCGATGTTCGTGCCGAGTTCGCGGGAGAGGTCGCTGGTGGCGTTGCGCGCCATCCCCCGCACTTTCCGCAAGAAGCCCATGGTGTCGGAGATCGCCTTGGGCAACCGGTCTGGGCCGATGATGAACAGCGCCAGCAGGATCAGCGCCATGATCTCGAGGCCACCGAGGTTCTCGAACACGTGCTGAAGCCTACGACCTAGTTGGCGTCCGCGGCCAGCGTCACCGAGGCGCTCTGGTCGGCGCCGCCGCGCTGGAACTTGACGCTGACCACCGCGCCCGGCGGGTACTTGCGGACCAGGGCCACCAGGTCTTCCGGGTCTTCCAGCGGGTCGTCCTCCAGCCGGAGGATCACGTCGCCGGCCTTGAGCCCGGCCTGCTCGGCCGGCCCACCGGCGGTGACGTTGGCCAGCTTCACGCCGCCGGCCGGGCTGTTGTAGGCGGGATCGGTCGACGCGCCGAGCACCGTACGGCGGGCCTTGCCCCGCTCGATGATGTCCTGCGCCTGCCGCTTCGCCTGGTTGATCGGGATCGCGAAGGCGAGGCCGACGTTGCCCGCGGTCTGCTGGTCGGTGGACAGCGACTTGATCACCGAGTTGATGCCGACCGCCCGGCCGGCCGCGTCGAACAGCGGGCCGCCGGAGTTGCCCTGGTTCACCGCGGCGTCGGTCTGGATCGCGGCGTAGTACCGCGGGCTGCTGCTCTCGCCCGCGACCACCGGCCGGTCGGTCGCGCTGACGATGCCGTAGGTGACGGTGTTCGACAGTGCCAGCGGCGCGCCGACCGCGATCACCGGGTCGCCGACCTGGATCGTGTCGGAGTCGGCGAACTCGACCGGCGGCAGGCCGGTCTGATCGATCTTCAGGACCGCGACGTCGGACTCGGTCTCGGTGCCGATCAGCCGCGCCGGCGCGGTGCGGCCGTCGGAGAAGGTGACGGTGATCGTGGCGCCGCCGTTGGGCCCGCCGACGACGTGGTCGTTGGTGAGCACGTACCCGTCGTTCGACACGATGAAGCCGGAGCCGAGGCTGCCGGAGTTGCCGGCCCGGGCCCGGATCGTCACCACGCTCGGCAGGACCTTCTTGACCACACCGGCCAGCGACTCGGGCGCCCGGTTGGCCGCCTCGGGCGGGCTGCCGCCGAGGTTGGACCCGCCGCCGAGGGGTGTTCCACCGCCGCCCCGCAGCGCGAACACGTAACCGAGCGTGCCGCCGAGCGCGCCGGCCAGCAGCGCGGTGATCACCGACACCATCAGCATCAGGCCGATGCCGCGACGCGGCGGGGGCGGCGGCGTCTCGAGCGGAACGGGCGGTGCGGCACCGGGTTGCGGCGGCGCGTAGACCACCGCGGAAGCCTGCGGATCCCGCCACGGATCGGTCAACGCGTCGGACCACCACACCTCACGGGCCTGCCCAGCGTCGCGCCGCCAGGGCGATCCGTCCGTCACGATCGGGGCTCCTTCATCGACCGGCATGCCACCGCCGGCCGGTGACACCTGTCCAGCATTGCACGTGGGCGCGCACCCCATCTGCCACGAACGCTCACTAGGCTCGGCCCGGGACGGGAGGAGGTGCGCGATCACCGCGCGGTTCGAGGCGCACGTCCGGGACTTCGCCAACGGCTACGTCGCGGAGGATCCGCTGCTCACGGCCGCCCGTGAATACGCTGACGAGCTCGGACTGGCGTCGGTCAGCCCGGCCGCGGGCGCCGCGCTCCGGTTGCTCGCCGCGGCCGGTGCGGCCCGCGCCGTGGTCGAGATCGGCACGGGGACGGGCGTGAGCGGGCTCTGGTTGCTCCGCGGCATGCGTCCCGACGGGGTCCTCACCACGATCGACGTGGAGGCCGAGCATCAGCGGGTGGCCCGGCGGGTGTTCGCGGCGGCGGGCCTGGCCCAGTCGCGTACCCGGATCATCACCGGCCGCGCCCGCGACGTGCTCCCCCGGCTCGCCGACGGCGTCTACGACCTGGTGTTCGTGCACCACGACCGGCTGGAGTACGCGGCGGCGACGGTGGCGGCCGGGCGCCTGCTGCGTCCCGGCGGACTGCTTGTTCTCGGTGACGCCTGGGGCAACGGCCGGCTCACCGACCCCACCGCCCGCGATCCCGGCACGGTGGCGCTCCGCGACGTCCTGAAGTCCCTGCGCGACGAGGACGGCTGGCTACCGGCTTTCCTCCCCACGCCCGACGGGCTGGCCTGCGCGGTACGCCGCTGACGCGTGCATTTTGTCGTACCCCCTGTCGAACCTGGACGCATGAGCCCCGTACTCGCGCACACCGCGCTCCTCGCAGCCGTCCCCCCGTACTCCCTGCCGGCGTCGCTCGCCGCCATGTCCGGCTTCCGCCCGTCCGCCGGCGACCAGTCGATCATGGTCGATCGCGTCCGCAAGGGGCTGGTCCATCCCGACGAGCCACGGGCGGCCGTCGTGGTCGAGGTCAGCGAGCGCCCCGACGGCCGGCCCGGCGTTCGGCTCGCCGTCCATTCCGAGCATCCGCTCTCCACCACCGGCGCCCGGCAGCTCGAACACCGGGTCGGCGCCTGGCTCAGCCTCGGCGACGATCTCCGGCCGCTGCTCGCCCTGGCGGCCGACGATCCGCCGGTGGCCGAGCTGCTGCCGTACGTCGCCGGGCTGCACCAGGTGCGGTTCACCTCGCTCGCCGAGGGTGCCACGTACTTCGCGCTCACCCAGCGGTCCACCCAGTGGTTCGCCACCGCGCGCAAGGCCCGCATCGCGTCGGAGCTGGGCCGGCGCATCACGTTCGAGGGCGAGACGTACGTGGCGTTCCCCGGCCTAGCCGAGCTGGTCGAGCTCGGGCCCGACGGGCTGTTCACGTTCGCCGGCAACGCCCAGCGGGCGCTGCGCCTGTCCGAGGTGCTCGGCGGCGTCGCCGGGCTCGACGAGTTGGCCCTGCGCACCGCGCCGTACGAAGACGCGCGGGCGATGCTGCTCGGCGTCCGGGGCATCGGCACGTTCACCGCCAACGCGATCCTGCTGCGGGTGCTCGGCCGGCCCGACGACGTCCCGCTGGAGATGGCCCAGTTCACCTCGGTCGCGGCCGAGATCTACGGATCGGGGGCGCCGTCGCCGGCCGAGCTCCGCGCGCGGTACGGCCCGTACGTCGGCTGGTGGGCGTACCTGTGCCGAACGGCGCTCGGCGTCCGCAAGCGGCAGTCGCGGATGGCGGATCAGGCGGCGTGAGTCAGCTGGCGGCCTGGGTCTCCAGCCAGCGGAGGAGGGTGCGGACGCCCCAGCCGGTCGCACCCTTGGAGAGGTCGCCGTCCGTCTTGTCCGACCATGCCGGTGCCGACATGTCGAGGTGGGCCCAGCGGTCGCGGTAGTCGCCGGTGAACGCGCGCAGGAACAGCGCGGCCATCATCGCGCCGCCGCCGATCTCGGTGGAGTTGACGAGGTCGGTGTCGTCGCCGTCGAGGGCCTCGGTGTAGTCGTCGTGCAGCGGCAGCCGCCACATGCGTTCGCCGGCGTCGGCGCCCGCGGCGGTCAGTTCCTCGGCGAGCGCCTCGTTGTCGCTGAACAGCGCGGCGGTGCGCTTGCCGAGGGCAACGCTCTGCGCGCCGGTGAGGGTGGCCAGGTCCACCAGTACGTCGGGGCGCAGGCGCCGCACCGCGTACTGCAGCGCGTCGGCGAGGATCAGTCGGCCCTCGGCGTCGGTGTTGCGCACCTCGGTGGTGATGCCGCCGTAGTGGCGGATCACGTCGCCGGGCCGCATCGCCGCACCGCTCACCATGTTCTCCGCCAGCGGCACCAGCGCGGTGATCCGCACCGGCAGCCGGCGGGCCGCCGCCCCGAACGTCGCCGCCGCCACGGCGGCGCCACCACCCATGTCCTTGCGCATGAGCTTCATGCCGTCGCGGGTCTTGATGCAGACCCCGCCCGTGTCGAAGGTGATCCCCTTGCCCACCAGCACCACATGCCGCTTCGCCCCGCGCGGGCGCCACGAGATCTCGACGAACCGCGGGCCGCTCGCCGAGCCGCCGCCCACCGCGAGCACGCCGCCGAACCCTTCGGCCGCCAGCTGGGCCGGGTCGCGCACGGTCACGGTGACGCCGGTGAGGTCCCGGGCCTCGCGGACGAGCTGGCGGGCCATCCACTCCGGGGTCTTGCGGTCGCTCGGGGTGTTGGTGAGGTCGCGGGCCAGCATGGTCATCCGGGCCGCGGTGCGGGCCGTCTCCAGCGCGTCCGCCACGCTCGCCTCGGCGCCGGTCACCAGGGTCACCCAGCGCAGTTTCGGGCCGTCATCGTCGTCGCTGGTCAGGCTGAAGCGGTACGAAGCGAGCCACAGGCCCTCGGCCAGGCCGCGCACCTCGGCTTCGCCGCAGTCGGGCGGCAGCAGCACGGCCAGCCGCTCCTCGCCCTTGGCCTTGCGGGCCAGCGCCGCGCCGGCGGAGCGCCAGCCTGCCTCGTCGCCCGTGCCGACGCCGGCGAGTAGCAGCCGGGTCACCGGTTGCAGCGGCCGCACCCAGGTCTGCACCGAGCCGGCCTTGCCCTTGTGCTCGACCTCGCGCAGGAACGCGGCGAGTTCGTCCGCGTCGACGCCGGCCGGTGGGGTGCCGAGTACGTCGAGATCGCCCGTCTCGTCGGATTCGGCGTCATCCTCGGGTGCGGCCGCTTTGGCGACGGCCAGCGCCACCACCGTGGCGGAACGCGGTACCGCGCGCGCGAAGCGCAGGTCCAGCATCAGGTTTCTCCCGTGCCCGATTCCGGGCGGCAGTGGTCACCCGCCGGGCCACGGCGGGCGACGAACGTTCGGATCCGGCCCAACAACGAAACAGCCGACAGACGGACGGCCGGCGCACCATCGCAGATCGAAGGCGCGCCGGCACGTATCCCCGTACGAGCCGCGGTTCGAGCCGAGATCAGCCGGTGGCGGTCTTCAGCGCTTCGCTGAGCGCATTCGCCTCATCCGGAGTCATCTCGACGACCAGTCGGCCGCCACCTTCCAGCGGCACCCGCATGACGATGCCCCGGCCCTCCTTGGTGACCTCCAGCGGACCGTCACCCGTCCGCGGCTTCATGGCCGCCATCTTGTCTCCCCTCACATCAGCCAGTCGAGCTAAGTCACCCAGGCGCGGCGGTTCCCCTCGCAGGCCCGCACCCACATGCGACGTGCCACTTTCCGGCGAGCCGTGAGCCCGTCGGTTACGTGCCAACTTTTGATTTTCGCTGATAATGGCCCCAAGACCCAAACCGACGCGGCTTCGTTGTGACAGTGATATGGCACGTGACCGGCGAAACTGTCACAATGAGCGCCCATGCAGGCACGGTCGGCCCTCTTCGACCTGTACGGCGACTACCTGCGTCCGCGTGGCGGTCGCGCTCCGGTCGCCGCTCTCGTGCGCCTGCTCGCGCCCCTCGGCATTGCCGCCCCAGCAGTGCGAACAGCCGTTTCGCGGATGGTGCGGCAGGGCTGGCTGCACCCGCTGCGGCTCTCGAGCGGACCGGGCTACCTGCTCACCCCGAAGGCCACCCGCCGGCTCGACGACTCCAGTGCCCGCATCTATCGCACCGGCCGGCTGGCCTGGGACGGAAAATTCGATCTGCTGGTCATCGAGGCGCCGACGGCCCGGGCCGAGCGGCAACGGCTCGCCGCGACGCTGGGCTTCCTCGGCTACGGCAGCATCGACGGGGGCACCTGGGTGGCGCCGCGACCGTCCGACGAGGTGGAGCACCTGCTCGACGACGCCGGGATCGGATTCGAGCGGTTCACCGCCGGACACTCCGGCGGCCTGCCCGGCGCCGCCGCACTCGTGCGACGGGCCTGGAACCTCCCCGAGCTCGCGGCCGCCTACGAGCGGTTCGTCCGGGACGCGCGGCAGCTCGTCGAGCACCCGCCGGCCGACGACGAGGCCGCCTACCTGGCCCGGTTCACGCTGGTCCACCGCTGGCGCACGTTCCTCTTCCGCGACCCGCAACTGCCGCCGGTCCTGCTGCCCGACCGGTGGCCCGGCACCACCGCCGCCGGGTTCTTCGACCACCACGCCACGCGCCTGCGGCCACCGGCCGACCGGTTCGTCGACCGCTGCCTCGACAACGCCCAGCGCCCGCCGGTGCCCGCGTAAAAGGAGAGATCATGACATTGCTGGTCGAGAAGGACGGCGCCGTCACCACGTTGACGCTCAACCGGCCCGACGCCCTGAACGCCCTCGACGTCCCGCTGAAGCTCGCGCTCAAGGCCGCCGTCGACGAGATCGCGGCCGACCGCACCTGCCGCGCCGTGGTGCTCACCGGCGCCGGCCGGGCCTTCTGCGTCGGGCAGGACCTGCGCGAACACGTCGCGGCGCTGGACGGGCCCGACCCGTTGTCGACGGTCACCGAGCACTACAACCCGCTGGTGCTCGCGCTCACAGGCCTCGACCGGCCGGTGGTCGCCGCGGTGCGCGGCGTGGCCGCCGGCGCCGGCGCGTCGCTGGCCCTGCTCGCCGACTTCCGGGTCGGCGGGCCGAAGACCGGTTTCCTGATGGCGTTCGCCAACGTCGGCCTGGCCGCCGACTCCGGCGCGAGCTGGACGCTGCCCCGCATCGTCGGCCACGCCAAGGCCACCGAGCTGCTGATGCTGGCCGAGCCGGTCGACGCCGCCGAGTCGCACCGCCTGGGCCTGCTCAGCTACCTGGTCGACGACGACGAAAAGGTGCTGCCCCGAGCACAGGAACTGGCCGCGCGGCTGGCGTCCGGTCCGACCGTCGCCCTTGGACAGATCAAGCGCGAGTTGGCCGCGGCTGCGACGGCGACGCTGGCCGACGCCCTCGCCGTGGAAGCCGAGGCGCAGGCGGCGTGCGGCGGCACACAAGATCACCGCGCCGCGACCACGGCCTTCGTCAACAAGCAACGGCCACAGTTCACAGGAGCCTAGGAACGGTGCCCTTCCAGCCGTCGAGCACCTTGCCCGGATCCGTGTCGAGCACGCCGGCCAGCAGCGACGCGTAGACGTCGCGGAAGTCCGTGGTGAACTTCAGGTCGCCGTCGTCGAGGTCGGTGAGGTTGGGCGGCTCGCCGTACTGGCCGCCGTTGACCGGCGCGCCCAGCAGGAAGACGTCCGACGCCGTGCCGTGGTCGGTGCCGTCGGACGCGTTGGCCCGCACCCGGCGGCCGAACTCCGAGTAGATCGCCACCACCACGCCGCGTCCGCGTTCGGAGCGCGACATCCGGTCGACGAACCCGCCGACCGCCGTATCGAGCTCGGTGAGCAGGTTCTCCTGGGCCTCGCGGCCGTCGGCGTGCAGGTCGAACCCGCCCAGCGACGCCGAGAAGACCCGGGTCGCCACGCCCGCCTCGACGCAGCGGGAGATCACCTCCAGCTGGGCGGCCAGGCCGGTCCGGCCGCCGGTGCCGGTGCCGGGTGAGCCGGTCTGCTCGTCGGGCGCCTCCGGCAGGTCCTGCACCATGCGGTCGACCTGCACCAGGTCGGCGAACGCACGGGCGGCCCGGGCCTGCAGCGGGCTCTCGTCGGTGGCCTTTCCCAGTGCGGTGAGCACCGCCGGCTGGTAGCCCTTCGGCAGCGACGATCCGGTGGTGGTGACGGCCGCACCGGCCCGGGTGGCGCCGGCCAGCACCGGCGGCAGGACCCGCTCGAACGTCACCGCGTGCCGCGGGTCGCCGTCGGGCACCGTGTCGAGCCAGCGGCCGAGCCAGCCGGTGCTACCCGGCCGCGCGGGTTGCCCGGTCTGCCAGATGTCCATCGAGCGGAAGTGGCTCCGGTCGGGCTTCGGGTAGCCGACGTTGCGGACGATCGCGAGGCGGCCGGCGTCGAACTGCTTCTTGAAGTTCTTCAGCGACGGGCTCAGGCCCATCGCGTCGTCGAGCCGCAACACCTGCTCGCCGGTGTAGGAGAGCTCGCCGCGGACCTTCCCGTAGGCGGGATCCGCGTACGGGATCACCGTGGCCAGCCCGTCGTTGCCGCCGTACAGCGTGATCAGCACGAGCGTGCGCGGCCCGCCGATCGGCTTCCACGACGTCGTCTCCAGCAGTTGGCCGAGCGTGTAGGCGCCCGCGCCGGCGGCCAGCGCCGTGCCACCGACGACGCCGCTGGCGACGAGGAACTTCCTGCGGGTCACGAGGTCCATGTCCGGGCTCCCTTCACTGGACCGTGTACTCGGGGCTGGCCAGCGCGAGCGCGAGCATGCGGGCGGGCTGTTCGGTCAGGACCGCCCGGGTGCGGTCGGTGAAGCCGTCGATCGCCAGCAGGTTCGCCAGGGCGTCGGGGCGCTGGGCCGCCGGGACGGCGGCGAGCTTGTCGGTGACTGCCGGTGACGCCTTGGCGGCCAGCAGATCGGCGGCCCGGAGCCGCCACTGGGTGCCGGACGTCGTCAGCCACGCCGTGCCCGCCGGCCAGCCGCCGACGCTGGGCGGGTCGAACGGGATCTGGCCCTGTTCCCGGAGACTGCGCAGCAGTTGCTGCCGCTCGGCCGCCGGCAGTTCGCCCGGTCGCACGCCCAACTGCCGCATCGCGCCGACCGCCCACTCCACCGGCTGCTTCACGAGTTGGCCCCGGGTGCCGGCGAACGCCGCGTCGGTGAACAGCGCCTTGAGCACGGCGGTGATGTTCCGGCCGCTGCCGTAGGCGCCGACGAGCCGCTGGTGGGTGTCGGCGGGAACGGGCGACGGCGACGCGTACCGGTACCAGAGGCGGGCGGTCACGAATTTCGCGGCGGCCTCCTGCCCGAGCAGGATGTCGACGAACTCGTCGGTGCCGAATGCTCCCGCGCGTCCCAGAATGGTCTTCTCGCCGGGGTCGTAGCGCTTGGCGTTGACCACCGCGAGGTTCTTCGACCGGTCGACCGCCCACCCGGTGAGCGCCCGCGCACCGGCCTTGACGTCGGCCTCGGTGTAATTGCCGATGCCGAGCGTGAACAGCTCCATCAGCTCGCGGGCCAGGTTCTCGTTCGGGGCCTTGGCGGTGTTCTTGTGCCCGTCGAGCCACCAGATCAGCGCCGGGTCCTTGACCATCGTGTGCACCAGGACGCCGAAGTCGCCGAGGCCCAGCGCGTGCAGCTTCTGCTGGTGGGCGAGCATCACCTGGGGGAACTGCACCTTCTGCACCGAGGTGGCCCAGTGGCCGTGCCAGAAGAACGTCAGCTTCTCGTGGGCCTGGTGATCCGCCTGCACCATGCGGTCGACCCACCAGCCGGTCAGCGCCGTCACCTGTTCGCGCTGCTGCTTCTGGGCGGCCTGGCGCTGCTCGCGGGTGGCCTCCTTGGGCAGCGCCGCCACCGGATCGGCGGTGGTCGGCGGCGGGGTGCGGGCCGCGCCGGTGTCGGGCGCCGGCGGCGCCAGCAGGGCGTCGACGGTGGCGGTGACGCCGGCCTTCTCGGCCGCGTCCACCTCGTCGGCACGCGGGCCGAACCCGGCCCGGCGGAGCAGATGAGCGAGATCCGAACGGGTCGCCATGCCCCTGACCGTAACGCCGGACGATGACCCGGTTGGGGAAAGCTGCCCGGCACGTACAGTTATGCCGCTTTCGTCGGCATCCTTTCTGTGGACGCTCTGTGGATCAGTCGTCTTCCTCGGGGTCCTGGTTCGCCTCGACGCCCAGCACGAACGCCTGCATGGCCAGCTCGTTGCCGGTGGGGCTGACGAACGCCGGAAGCTCCTGCGGCCCCAACTCGTACACGTACGACCAGAACAGGCGGGCCGCCTCGGCCGGGCTCGCCGCCTCGATCGGCATGTCGATGCTCACCAGCCAGGTGCGCTTCGGCCCGTCGGTGCGCAGGTACGGGTCGACGACGCCGGCCGACGCCTCGAACACCGACGGCTCCAGCGGATGGACGCCGGGCCCGTCCAGCTTGAGGTCGCCGACGGGCAGCGGCTCGTCGAGCAGCCGGTGCGTGTAGCGCACCTCCCCCGCCGTGCGGACCCGCCCGATCCCGAAAAGCTCGGACCCGGCGATCAGCAGCACGACGTCGCCGGCCTCGGGGCCGGGAGAAGGCAACGGCAGGGATTCGTTCGCGAACAGCCGCTCCTCGTCGAGCCGTTCGGCCGGGAACACCACCGCCCAATGCGCCATCCGTACATCACATCACGGGAACGTGGCAGCCCAGGAGGTGGTCGTCGACCATGCCCATCGACTGCATCAGCGCGTACGACGTGGTGGGCCCGACGAACCGGAACCCGCGCTTTTTCAGGTCTTTGGCCATCGCCTTCGACTCGGGGGTGACCGCCGGAATGTCGGCGAACGAGGCGACCCGGGCCGCCCGCGGCGACGGCGCGAACGACCACAGCAGGTCGCTCAGCGGCACGGGCAGGTCGGCCAGCACCCGGGCGTTGTGGATCGTCGCCTCGATCTTCTGCCGGTTGCGCACGATGCCGGTATCGGCCAGCAGCCGCTCGATGTCGGCCTCGCCGAACTCGGCCACGGCTACCGGGTCGAACCCCGCGAACGCGGCCCGGAAGTTCTCCCGCTTGCGCAGGATCGTGATCCACGCCAGCCCGGACTGGAACGCCTCCAGGCTGATCTTCTCGAAGAGCCGCCCGTCGTCGCGGACCGGACGGCCCCACTCGTCGTCGTGGTAGGCCATGTACAGGTCTGACGAGCTGCCCCATCCGCACCGGGCCAGCCCGTCTGAACCCACCACCAGATCGCTCACCCGAGAAAGATAGCCACGGGGTACGACAGGAACTACGGCAGCCGGCCGGCCTCCACGAGCTTGGCGAACCGCTTCAGCGCCGTCGTCAGGCTGACCTTCGAGCCCGGCCACACCAGCGGCCAGGCCACCTTGCCGGCGGTGCCGCCGGGCAGGTGGAACCACTCGTGCCAGACCACCTGGGTGCGGCCCCGGTCCATCGGCGTGCAGCGCAGCACGCCCGGCCCCCGCAGCACCTTGCCGTAGTGGACGACCCGCACCGTACGTGGCGGGTCGAGCTTGACGACCTTCATCTCGTCGCGGAGCACCGCGGGACCGACCCGGGTGACCGCTTCGATCTCCGAGCCCTCGCCACCGTCGCCGGAGACGATGCGCACCCGGGTGAACGGAATCCACTCGCCCTGCCGCTCCCAGGCGACGAACGCCTGGTAGACCCGCTCGGCCGGGGCGTTGACGATCACCGTCGCGGTGACCTCACCCATTCCCGGGCTGGCGGCATCGCCGAGCCCGGGCGCGGGTTGTGACCCGTCCGAGGTCACGAGCGTTCACCGACCGTGGAATCCTCTTTTTTCGTCAGGTCGACCGGCTCGGGCGTCTCGTCCTCGGCCGGCTCCTCCGCGGCCTCGGCGACCCGCTTGTCCGCCTCGCCCAGCGCGGCCAGGCGGGCCTTCTGCAGTTCGTCGGCGTCGTCCTGGCGCCCCTCGCGCAGCGCCGCCACCTCGGCCTCCAGCACCGCGACCAGTTCCGTCTTGTATCCGACGTCGTACGCGGCCCGGCGCAACGCGGAGTCGACCTGCGACATCCGGTAGCCGCGCAGGCCCGTGTCGAAACGCAGCGCCTGGAAGTCCTGCTCGGCCAGCGGCCGGTGCCCCGGCAACGGGACCGAGGATCCCTCGGGAACGTCGGCGGCCAGGCCCGGATCGGAGCCGGTGACCAGCACCGCGACCCCGAATGCGACCGCGCCGACCACGAGTGCGCCGAGGAGGACGTACAGCAACGTCATGTCCCGATCGTGGCACGAAGACGTTCCGGGTGTGAAACCGACCACCCATCAGGTCCAGCGGAGTACGCCCTTGCGCCACGCGTACAGCAGACCCAGCGCGAGGACCGCCACGAAGATCGCCATCTCGACGATCGCGGCCGTGCCGAACCCGGGCCGGTCGAAGACCACCGCCCACGGGAACAGGAACACGCTCTCGACCGCGAACAGCGCATAGAGGAACGCGTACACGTAGTACCTGATCTGCGCCTGCGCCCAGTCGCCGCCGACCGGGTCGAGCCCGCACTCGTACGTGTCGAACTTGCCCGGACCCACTGTCGGCCGGTTCGGCCGCAGTACCCGGTTCGCCGTGAACGCACCGACGAACACCACCACGGCACCCAGGAGGGTGAGTCCGAGCGTCGCGTACGACCCCAGGTAACCCGTCACGCTCGCAGCGTACCGACCCGACGGTTATCGTGCCCCCATGGCAAGAGGGCGGCTTGTGGCCGCCGTCGTGGGCGGGCTGATCGCGATCCTTTCGGCCGCGGTTTCGATCAACCCCGATCCGGGACGCGCCGCGCCCGCGCCCGATCCCGATCCGACCGTCAGCACGAGCCCGTCCGACCCGCCGCCTCCGCCGCCGGCGGTCGCCGTCACGGCCGAGGACCTCCCGATCGGCGCCGGCTACTGGCAGGGCGCGGCGGAGACGTACCGGCTCACCGCGCGGGTCCGCAACACCGGCATCCCGCCGGTGACCGCGACCACCCGGGTGACGCTGCCGCCCGGTGTCACGCTGGTGCGCTCGGCGGCGCCCGGGTGCGATGCCGACGGCCTGTCGGTGGTCTGCCCGATCGCGCCGCGGGCCACCGTCACGATCACGGTCGACGTGACGGTCGCGCCGGGCCTGTGGCGCGACCCGCCCACCGGAACGGTGCAGGTGCGCGCGGCCACCGGTACCGGACCGGACGACCGGACGGCCACCGACGCGACGACGTTCGGCCTCGACTTTCCACCCGGCCCGCCGACCCGGACATCGACCTGAGTGTGAGCGACCCGTTCCTCCCCGCCGACCCGGTGGACCCGAACGCGGCCACCGAGACCTCGCGGCTGGAGGTGCGCCTGGCGAACACCGGACCGGTGCAGGCCGACGGGACCCTCGACGTGGTGACGCCGCCCGGTGTGGAGGTGGCGACCGTGCCGGCGGAGTGCGTCACCCGGGTCCGGATATCGGCCGAACGGGAGCGCTGCCAGGTCGGCCGGGTGCCCGCCGGCCAGCGGCTGACGCTGACGTTCGCCCTGGTGGTGACGCATGCGGCCCGCGCCGAGGCGCCACTGTTGGGCAGCGTCCACGGAACTCTGACCCCGGCCGGGCAGGACCCGGCGGAGCGGCAGGCGTCCTACTCGGTCCTCGTCTACGGGCGTCCCGACGACCGGGCCGGAACCACCGATCAGGGTGACCCCGCCGTCACCGTGGCCGAATCCGCGCCGGCCGGCGGTCCGAACCCCGACCGCGTCGGGTCAAGAATCGGTCAACCTTTGTCGGTGCTCCCGGTCCTGGTGTCGATCGTCGGGGTGTTCACGACGGTTGCGGCGATGGTGATCCTGCCCATGCGCCGCCGCTGGGAGGAGCCGACCACGGGGGTCCCCGATTCCGCGATCTAGCTCATACGCGGCACTCTCGGTTGTGCCCGCCGACGTACGCTGGCAGTGAATCACTGACGCGGGGCCGGCACCGCCGCCGATACCCCGAATCCCGCCGCGCCGGCCCTCGACCACCCCCCGGGTGTCGGCATGAGGAGGTCTACGTCCCGTGACCAAACAGGTCCGCCAGTTGGATCATGTCGTCATCCGGTTCGCTGGCGACTCAGGCGACGGTATGCAGCTCACCGGCGATCGGTTCACGTCGGAAACGGCCCAACTGGGTAATGACATCTCCACCCTGCCGAACTTCCCCGCGGAGATTCGCGCACCCGCCGGCACGCTGCCCGGGGTGTCGAGCTTCCAGGTCCACTTTGCGAACTTCGATATCTTGACGCCCGGTGACTCCCCGAACGTCCTCGTGGCGATGAACCCCGCCGCGCTCAAGGCCAATTTGCCCGATCTTCCGCGTGGTGCGGAAATCATCGTCAACACCGACGAGTTCACCAAGCGGAACCTCACCAAGGTCGGCTACGCGAGCAACCCGATCGACGACGGTTCGCTCAGCGGATACACGGTGCACCCGGTCGGGCTCACGAGCATGACCGTCAAGGCGCTGGAAGACCACGAGATCTCCAAGAAGGACGCCGAGCGGGCGAAGAACATGTTCGCGCTCGGGCTGCTCTCCTGGATGTACTCCCGGCCGTACGAGTCGACGCTCGACTTCCTCGACCGCAAGTTCGCCTCGAAGCCCAAGCTCGCCAGGGCCAACGCCACCGCGTTCAAGGCCGGTTGGAACTTCGGCGAGACCACCGAGGACTTCGCGGTGCGGTACGAGGTCAAGCCGGCCAAGATGCCGCCCGGCCACTACCGCAACATCACCGGCAACATGGCGCTCGCGCTGGGCCTGGTCGCGGCCGGCGTGCGGTCGAAGCTGCCGGTGTTCCTCGGCGCGTACCCGATCACGCCAGCGTCCGACATCCTGCACGAGCTGTCGAAGCACAAGCGGTTCGGCGTCACCACCGTGCAGGCCGAAGACGAGATCGCCGCGATCGGTGCGGCGCTCGGCGCCTCGTACGGCGGCGCCCTCGGCGTCACCACCACGTCGGGGCCGGGAGTGGCACTCAAGGGCGAGACGATCTCGCTCGCGGTCGCGCTCGAACTGCCGCTGGTGATCGTCGACGTGCAGCGGGCCGGCCCGTCGACCGGCCTGCCCACCAAGACCGAGCAGGCCGACCTCAACATGGCGCTGTTCGGCCGGCACGGCGAGGCGCCGGTCGCGGTGGTGGCGCCGAACTCGCCGTCCGACTGCTTCCACGCCGCGATCGAGGCCGCCCGCATCGCGCTGACCCACCGCACGCCGGTGATCCTGCTCTCCGACGGGTACATCGCCAACGGTTCCGAGCCGTGGCGGTTGCCGGAGGTCGCCGAGCTGCCCGACCTGCGGGTCGAGTTCGCCACCGAGCCGAACGGCGACGACGGCAGGTTCCTGCCGTACCTGCGCGACCCGGAGACGATGGCCCGGCCGTGGGCCGTGCCGGGCACACCGGGGCTGGAGCACCGCATCGGCGGGCTGGAGAAGGCCGACAAGACCGGCGACATCTCGTACGACCCGGCCAACCACGACTTCATGGTGCGCACCCGGGCCGCCCGCATCGAGGCGATCGAGGTGCCCGACCTGGAGGTCGACGACCCGTCGAACGAGGCCGAGGTGCTCGTCCTCGGGTGGGGGTCGACGTACGGGCCGATCGGCGCGGCCTGCCGCTCGCTGCGGGCCCGCGGCGTGAACATCGCGCAGGCGCACCTGCGGCACCTGGCGCCGATGCCGAAGAACACGGGCGACGTGCTGCGCCGGTACGACCGGGTGGTGATCCCGGAGATGAACCTGGGCCAGTTGGCCCACGTCATCCGGGGGAGGTTCCTGGTCGACGCGCTTGGCTACAACCAGGTGCGCGGCCTGCCGTTCACCGCGGCCGAGCTCGAGACCATGCTGGAAGAGGTCGTGAAGAATGCCTGAGATCCCGCTCAAGCTCTCCATGAAGGACTTCAAGTCCGACCAGGAGGTGCGCTGGTGCCCGGGCTGCGGCGACTACGCGATCCTGGCCGCGGTGCAGTCGTTCATGCCGGAACTACAGATTCCGCGCGAGAACATCGTGTTCGTCAGCGGCATTGGCTGCTCGTCGCGGTTCCCGTACTACATGAACACGTACGGCATGCACTCGATCCACGGCCGGGCGCCGGCGATCGCCACCGGCCTGTCGGTGTCGCGTCCCGACCTGAGCGTGTGGGTGGTCACCGGTGACGGCGACGCGTTGTCGATCGGCGGCAACCACCTGATCCACGCGCTGCGGCGCAACGTCAACCTCAAGATCCTGCTGTTCAACAACAAGATCTACGGGTTGACCAAGGGCCAGTACTCGCCCACGTCCGAGATCGGGAAGGTCACGAAGTCGACGCCGGTCGGCTCGGCCGACTCGCCGTTCAACCCGATCTCGCTGGCGCTGGGCGCCGAGGCCACGTTCGTCGCCCGCACGCTCGACACCGACCGCAAGCACCTGCAGTCGGTGCTGCGGGCGGCGGCCGAGCACGAGGGTTCCGCGTTCGTCGAGATCTACCAGAACTGCAACATCTTCAACGACAACGCGTTCGACACGTTGAAGGAGCCGGCGACCCGCGACGACTACACGATCCGGCTCGAGCACGGGCAGCCGCTCACGTTCGGCGTCGAGAAGCAGTGGTCGGTGATCAACCCGCCCGGCGGCTTCGGCCTGCGGGTGGTGCCCACCGAGTCGGTCGACGCCGGCGAGATCGTCGTGCACGACGAGACGGTCGACGAGCCCGCGTACGCGTTCGCCCTCTCCCGCCTGCCCGGCGAAGACCTGCGCAACACGCCGATCGGCGTCTTCCGCAAGGTGGCCCGCAGCTCGTACGACACCATCGTCCGCGAGCAGTTGGACACGGCGAGGTCGAAGATGGCCGGCGACCCCGAGACAGAGCTGGCTGCCCTGCTCGGGGGCGGCGACACCTGGACGATCCTGTAGCTAAACGCCGATCTTGCGCCAGTCGCCCCAGATGGCGAACGTCATCCCGCGGCTGGCCTGGATGTTCACGAACAGGGTGTGGCCGTCGGGCGAGAACGTGGAGCCGGCGAACTCGTCGTTGAACCGCGGCGCGTTGCCGGGCAGCGAACTCACCAATCGGTTCAGCGCGATGTCGAACAGGTCGCCGTCGGGCGTGAGGCCGCGCAGGTAGTTGTCGTTGGTGTTGTCCTCGCAGACCACCAGCGTGCCGCGCGGGCTCGTGGTGACGTTGTCGGGGAAGTCGAGCACGTCCGCCCCGGGTGACTCGTAGACGAGGCTCAGCGTGCGCGAGCGGGTGTGGTAGGCCCACACCTGCCCGTGCCCGTTGCCGTAGCCGTCGGCGATCGGGCCCAGCGACGTCTCCGCCGGGCCGCCGCCCTGCGTCGAGGTGAAGTAGACCGTGCCCCGGTCGTAGATCGTGCCTTCCAGCCGGGAGAAGTAGGCCGCGCCCTGCGCCCAGCCCTGCCGCGACACGTAGGTGAGCGCCGTGTCGTTCGGCGTCGTCGCCGGGGTTCCGGGCGTGTACGGGAACGTCGGCGCCGGGTCGTCGATGTCGACCCACTCCACCTGGTACCGCGCGCCGCGCTGCTGGGTGATCGACAGGTCGAGGTTGTTCCGACGCTTGATCTTGAGCATCTGCAGCCGGCCCTGGTTGTCGAGGCGGCCGGTGCGCATCGGGTTGCGCCGGGGCACGTACCGGTAGAAGCCGGACGGCCAACCGAAGTTGTCCTCGCTCAGGTACAGCGCGCCCTCGTGCGGGTCGAACGCCACCGACTCGTGCGCGAACCGGCCGGCCCGGGTGACCGGCTCCCGCTCCGACCTCCCGCTGACGGGCACCTCGAAGACGAACCCGTGCCGCTGGGTCAGCGCGACGTTCGACCCGCCGGTGAAGTCGGGGCCGACGTCGGGCCCGTTGACGGTCTCCTCGCAGGTCATCCACGATCCCCACGGCATCGGGCCGCCGGAGCAGTTCATCTGGGTGCCGTTGAGGCTGGTGAAGCCGCGGACCACCTGGCCGTAGCGGGTCACCTCGACCGTGGTCGTGCCGCCCGGTCCCATCGGGTCGTACGGCGTCCCCGGGCCGAACGCCGCCGTGGCGCCGTTGATCTCGTGGTTGCGGACCAGGATGAAGTTGCCGCGCGGGCCGCGGAAAGCGGCCATGCCGTCGTGACGGCCGGGCAGCGCGGTGCCGTCGTCGAGCGTCACCGGGGCTTCGGTGTCGTGGAAGGAGCGGTATTTGAAGCCGGGCGGCAGCCAGAGCCGCACGGTGCCGTCGCGTTCGTCCGGGATCGGGCCGAGGGGTGGACGCTCGACCGGCGGCCGGCCGTGTGCGTCGGCCCGCGCGGCGAAACCGGCGAACGGGCCGGCCACCAGCGCGCCGCCCGCGGCGACCGCTCCACGGAGGACACTTCGTCTTTGAAGATCGACCATGAGTACTCCCATGTCAGAGTTCCGTCGATCCTCGGAGACTCAGTCGCCCTCGCGCAATGCTCCGTTCACCTCGGATTCACCTTCGAGGGCGGGCTCAAGGGGTGCCGGCTGCTCCGGCTGCGCCGGCTCGGCCTGGCGGGCGACGGCGGGTGCCGGCGTCGCCGGCTCTGCCTGTCGGGCGCTGACGGGTGCCGGCTGCGCCGGCTCGGGCAGGCGGGCGCCGACGACCACGGCCGCCGCCGCCCCCAGCAGGATCACCGCGGCCACGGCCAGCGGCATCAGCAGCGGCTGGGCGAACGCCGTCCACAGCGGGATCTGCGGGCTGCTCAACTGCGCGTGGCCGGCCACCAGCCGGATCAGCGTCAGCAGCAGCAACGGCAGCATGCCCACGACCGACGCCAGCACGAGCCACCGCGCGGCGCGCTTCCCGAAGGGGCCGAGGTGGCCGAACCGGCGGGTCGCCCGCAGCCCGATCAGCCAGCCGGCGACGGCCGAGAGCAGGCCGCCCAGCGCGCCGCCCGCGGTCACCGCGATGGGTGCGAGCCGCACGATCTCCAGCCGGGCCTCGTCGCCGGGGCCGGCCAGGTAACGCACCCGCCAGTCGCCCTTGTCGGCCACGAACATCAGCCCGTCGACCCGCTCGGCCCGGTCGGACGACGACCGGCGGGACGGGTCGCTCTTCGCGTCGGGGCCGTCGCCGGCCCAGGTCTTGTCGACCGCCCACCCGGCGGTGTCGAGCCGGACCCGCACGTCCTTCGCCAGCCACGGGAACGACGCCGAGGCCGGATCGGCCGGCAGGACGAACCGCACGTAGCCCGGACCGTAGGTGCCGTCGGGGTCGTAGCCGAAGAACTCGTCGCGCCGTTCCGGCTCGGGCACCGGCCCGTTGATCGCCAGGCGGGCGATCGCCTCCGCCTCGGCGTCGGTGGGCAGGGCACCGGCGGTGCGCCAGCCCAGCCACTGCCCGACCGATCCACCGGCCAGGCCGAGGAGAACGGCGACGAACAACGCCACCAGGATCGGCCGCCAGTTCACGGAACGGACCCGAGTCACCAGGGACCGCGGGCGCGCCGCCCACCGGGTGCGGAGGTCCAGAGGCACGATGCCACCCTAGCGGTGCCCGCCCAACGGTCAGGCAGTGGTAAACCGTGCGGAGCTCATGGCCAGGTCGGGATGCTCGACGGCCAGCGCCACCGCGGCCGCCTTCTCGATGGTCAACGCGCTACCGGCGGCGTAGGCCGAGTCGAACACCGCGTCACCGAGCACCCCGCGCACCGCCGCCTCGTGCTCGACCCAGTACGGACCGAGGATGCCGCTGCTCGTCTTCAACCGGGCGCGCGCCGCCTGGGCCGCCCCGAACAGGCGGGCCGCGAGCAGCGGCTCACCGCCCAGCGAGCACCGCACCGCCATCGCGCCGAGGGTCTCGCCGGCCCGGGACAGGAACCCGTTCACCACCCGTGACCGCAGCGCCACCACCAGGTGCTCGTGGGCGGCCACGAGGTCACGCCGCTTCAGCGCGACGAGGCCGAGGATCATGTCGACGGTGCGCCGGCCACGCTCCACCGGCCGGCCGGCCTCCAGCGGGCGGGCGTTGGCCAGCAGGGTGGCCGCCGCGTCCAGGTCGCTGCGCAGCCAGAGCAGTTCGGCGAGGGTGTAGACGGCGAACAACGCGTCGCCGGCGACCCCCTCGCGGGTGGCCAGGGAGATGGTGTCGCGGCAGACCCGTTCGGCGGCGTCGATCCGGCCGACGTCGAGCAGCGGCGCTCCCCGCCCGGAGAGGATGCGCACCAGCAGCGCGGGGTCGTCGGCCCGGTACGCGGCGTCCTCGGCGCGCCGGGAGAACTCCATTTCCTCGGCGTACTCGCCGTCGACGCCGGCCAGCACGGAGTGCACGTGGTAGGCGCCGGCCAGTTCGGCGTCCGGCACCGACTCGCCCGATCCGACGACCCGGTCGTAGAGCAGCCGCAGCCACCGCCGGCCCTCCCGGGCCAGCCCGCGTTCGCGCCACCACTGGTCGAGCGCGCCGGCGATGCTCAGCCCGGCCCGGGCGCTGCCCTCGCTCGCCGTCCAGCGCAGGGCGGCCCGGAGTTCGTCGGCGATCGGGTCGAGCGCGCGCAGCGACAGCGTCACCGGCCGGCCGTCGGCGTCGAGGTACGCCTGCCGGGCGGCCAGCCGGCACCAGGCGACGTGCCGGTTGCGGGCGATCCGCTCCTCACCGGCCTGCTCCAGCCGCCGCCCCGCGTACGACCGGATCGGGTCGAGCATCCGGAATCCGGCTCCGTCGGCCTGCAGCAGCGACTTGTCGACGAGCGTGGTCACCGGTCCGACCGGGTCGGCGCCGAGCACCATCTCGACCGTGGCCAGGTCGACCGGCCCCGCGAACACCGACAGCCAGCGCAGGAGGCGGGCCGCGGCCGCGGGGAGCGTGCGGTAGGACCAGTCGACGGTGGTGTCCATCGTGCGGTGCCGGGCCGGCACGGACGCGGCGGAGACACCGGCGTCGGTGACGGCGAGCACGTCGTGTACCCGGGCGGCCAGTTGCGCCGCCGAGAACACCCTCAGCCGGGCGGCGGCCAGTTCCAGGGCGAGCGGCAGCCCGTCCATCGCGGCCGCCACGCGGGCCAGGTCGGCCAGTTCCGACGCGGCGACCGGCCGGCCGCCCCGGGCCGCCTCCGCGCGCCGGATCAGCAGCGTCACCGCGTCGCCCGGCCGTTTCCACCCGACCGGTTGCAGACCCAGCGGCGGGATCCGCCAGATCAGCTCGCCCAGCAGACCGAGCGGTTCGCGGCTGGTGGCGAGCACGGTGACGCCCGGCCCGCGGGCGAGCAGCCGGCCGATCAGTGCCGCCACCGCCGCCGGGAACGCGTCACAGGTGTCGAGCACGAGCAGCAGCCGCTGGCCGGTGATGTGGTCGGCGAGCGTGTCGAGCACCGGCCGGCCCGGTTCCGGCCGCAGGCCCAGCGCGTCGGCCAGGCAGACCTCGACCAGGTCGGCGTCGGCCGCGGTCGCGAAGTCGGCGAACCACACGCCGTCGGGATAGTCGGCCACGAGACCGGCCGCGAGCTCCACCGCGAGCCGGGTCTTTCCGGCGCCGCCGGGCCCGAGCACCACGACCAGGCGCTGGCGTTCGAGCAGCGCGCGGAGATCGCGCTGCTCGGCGCCGCGGCCGATGAAATCGGTGACGGGGACGGGCAGATTGTGCGCGACCGCGGCCACGCCCCGGGGACGCGGGAACTCGCGCGCCAACCCGGGCGCGACGACCTGGTAGAGGCGCTCCCGGTCGTCGAAGCCGCGCAGGCGGTGCAGCCCGAGGTCGGCGAATGTCACGCCGGGCAGCCGGACCGCGCCGACGACGGCGGCCGAGCAGAGGACCTGTCCGCCGTGGGCGGCCGAGGCGATCCGGGAGGCCCGGTGGACCACGGGCGTCGCGTACTCGCCGTGGTAGGGCTCGGCCGGGCCGGTGTGCAGGCCCATCCGCACCCGCGGCGGGTGACCGCCGGGCCACTCCCGCGCCAGCAGGTCGCGCTGGGCCTGTACGCAGGCGGCGAGGGCGGCGGCCGCGTCGCGGAACGCGTAGAACAGCGAGTCGCCCTCGACCGACACGCGCGCGCCGCCGGCGCCCGCGAACGCCACGCCCAGCACGTCGCGATGGTCGGCAAGCATGCTGCGGTACTGCGCACCGAGCATGCGGGCCAACCGGGTTGAGCCTTCGATGTCGGTGAACAGGAACGTCACCAGCCCGCTGGGCAGGTGCATCGCTACCGACACCAGAACCTCCGCCTTCCGTGCCAGGCGCGCGATCATCGTGCCGTACCGGTCGCGTCGCCGTGCATCGGACGTTCAGGCAGCGGACGCAACGTGGAAACGAGGGTCGCGGCACGCGCGATGTCGACCGTTCGGTTGCGGTTGCCGAACGTCAGGCCGGCTTCAGCCGCAGCCGCACCCGCCGCCGCAGCAACCGCCGCCACCGCCGCCGCCCGGTGCGGGCAGCGCCGATCCGCCGCCGCGGCCGGTGAGCGCGATCGTCGACAGCAGCTTCACCGTGTCGTCGTGGCCGGCGGGGCACGGCGCGGGCGCGTTCGCCTCGCTCATCGTGCGGTTGAGCTCGAAGGTGTCACCGCACGCGCGGCAGCGATAGTCGTAACGGGGCATGGCATACAGGGTAGGCCGCCGCATCGGTAATACTCGACGGGTGGCGAGCATCGACCGGCCCCCGCTGATCCGCCCGTCCGCGCCCAAACAGCGTGTTGGGGAGGGCGCGCCTGTCAGCCTGGTCAAAAATTCGATCCCGAAGGTCAGCCTGGTCCGGCGTACGCCGGTAAATCTGACTAAAAAGGTGAGTCTCACAAAACGGACCCAGCGGGAAAAAGACCTGTGGACGCCGAGCCGGCCACCGGTGCGCTCGCACCGCCGGTCGCGGCTCGCGCCGACCCGCGTGTTCACCGCCGTCGGCAGCGGCGCCGCCCGGAGCGGCCGGGCCACCAAGGCCTGGGCCCGCCGTCCGGCCGGCCGGATGGTGCTGCCCGGCCTGATGATGGCGCTCCTGGTCGCGGTCGCGTTCGCGGGCGGCGCCTGGCTGCCGCAGGTGACCGGCAACGAACCGGTCATCACGGAGCCGTCCGACGACGGCTCGGTGCCGTCCGAGGGCGCCGAGCTGCCCGGCCAGGCGCCGGCGGACGGCAAGGACCCAGGGCTGCCCGACGACGACTCGTCGGCCGTTCCGCCCGGCCAGCAGAACGCCGCCGACACGCTGGCGGCCTGGGCCGCGCCGCTCGCGGTGCGCACCAACATCCCGCTGGTGGCACTGGAGGCGTACGCGTCGGCCGAGCTGACCGTCGCGCAGAGTAACCCCGGCTGCAACCTGCGCTGGACGACGCTCGCCGGAATCGGCCGCAACGAGTCGAATCACGGGCAGCTCGGCAACGCCACGCTGAACAACGACGGCAAGTCGAGCCCGCCGATCTACGGTCCGGCGCTCGACGGAACGAACAACAACAAGGCCATCCAGGACACCGACGACGGCGTGCTCGACGGCGACGAGGTGTGGGATCGGGCGATCGGCCCGATGCAGTTCATCCCGTCGACGTGGAAAAAGTGGTCGGTCGACGCCGACGGCAACGGGGTGGCCGACCCGCACGACATCGACGACGCCGCGCTCGCCTCGGCGAACTACCTGTGCTCCGGTGGCCGGAACCTCGCCACAGCTCAGGGCTGGAAAGCGGCCATCCTGGCATACAACAACGTCGAAGTTTATGCGACCAATGTGTTCAACGCGGCGAACGACTACGGGATCAAGAGCCGGGCCTGACGGAGATCATGATCGACCGACACCGTAAGTTGTCTGGTCGTGACTCTTCCGCGATCGGCCGACGATCGGCAAGCTGTACGGGTGATGGTTCAGGAGTGGGGTCCCGCAACAGCGCCTGAATCCGAGGTGGCCGCGGTGATCGACCTGCTCAATGCCGCTGGCGACGTCGACGTTCCGGATGATCCGCGATGGCAGGTCGACGGTTACCGAGAGTATCTGTGTTGCACGATGCCCGGCGAGCGGCGGGCGTGCTGGATCGCGCCCGACCCGCTCGACGACCGGCTGCTCGGCCAGGCCAACGTCCTGCTGATGGACGACATCGGTGTCATCGATCTGATCGTCCACCCCGATGCCCGCGGCCAGGGGATCGGCAGCGCCCTGCTGCTGGCCGTGGCCCGGCGCGCCCACGACGAGGGCATCCCGTCGCTCGGCGTCGAGGCGATCGGCGACACGCCGTCGATCGCGTTCTACGAGCGGCACGGCTTCCGCTGGGCGTACGCGGAGATCCGCAACGTGCTCGACCTGGCGTCGGTCGACTGGCTGAAGCTCGGCGGGATGGCCCAGGGCATCGGGGCGGGCTACCGGGTCGAGTACTACCCGGGCGGCCCGCCCGAGCATTTGTTCGCGGCGTACGCGGCCGCCAAGGAGTCGGTCCGCGACGACGGCGACGGCGACCTCGACCTGCGGCCGAGCTCCTATGATCCGGAGCGGCTGCGGGCCAGCCTGGCCACGCTGAACGGGCGCGGGCTCAAGCCGTACATCGTGCTCGCGGTCCACGAGTCCAGCGGCGACGTCGCCGGGCTCACCGAGGTGGTGGTGCCCCGGCAGCGGCCCGGCCGGGCCGACCAGTACGACACGATCGTCGTGCCGGAGCACCGCGGCAACGGCATCGGCCGGGCGATCAAGGCGCGCATGCTGTTCGAGCTGCGGGCCGCCGAGCCGAAGCTCGCCGAGGTGCAGACGTGGCACGCGCTGGAGAAGGACCCGATGCTCAAGGTCAACGCCGACCTGGGTTTCCAGCCCGACCGCGAGTGGCGCGAGTACGAGGCCGACGTGCCCGACCTCCTGCGCAAGCTCGGCCCGTCACTTGCCTAGCTTCGGCAGTACCTCGCGCTTGTAGAGGTCGAAGAGCTCGCGGTAGTTCGGCCCGGAGTTCGCCACGTAGACCTCGTCGAAGCCGGCGTCGGTGTACGTGCCGATCATCTCCAGGTGCGGCTGGGCGTCGGGGCCGCACACGAACGACTCCTTCACCATGTCCGGGGTCACCAGTTGGGCGGCCTGCTCGAAGTGCCGCGGCGACGGCAGCACCTGCGACAGCTCGCCCGGCACCCCGGAGTTGGGCCACTTCTCATAGGCGATGCGCGCACCCTCGTCCACCGAACGCGCGAACGCGGCCTTGAACCCGCCCTGCACGACCTTGCCGCCGCCGCCGTTGTCGCGGAACCGCTTCACGTGGTCGGCATTCGGCTGGACGCTGACGAACCCGTCAGCGATCCGGGCGGCCAGGTCGATCGCCTTCGGCCCGAACCCGGAGACGTAGACCTTCGGCGGCTCGGCCGGCAGCGTGTAGATGCGGGCGTTCTCGACCACGTAGTGCTCGCCGTCGTGGTCGACGAACCCGCCGTCCCACAACTCGCGCATCAGCGCGACGGCCTCTTCCAGCATCGCCAGGCGCACGCCCGCGCGCGGCCACGCGTCACCGAAGATGTGCTCGTTGAGCGCCTCGCCGGTGCCGACGCCGAGGACGAACCGGCCCTCGTGCAGCACCGCGCTCGTCGCGGCGGCCTGCGCGATGATCGCCGGGTGGATGCGCATGATCGGTGCCGTGACGGCCGTGGTGACGGGCAACCGCGTCACCTGGCTCAGCGCGCCGATCATCGACCAGACGAACGGGCTCTGCCCCTGCGCGTCGACCCACGGGTGGAAGTGGTCGGAGATCCACAGGCCCTCGAACCCGGCCTCCTCGGCCAGCTTCGCCTGGTCGATCAGCTCCGCCGGGGTGTACTCCTCGCTGGACAGGAAATATCCGATACGCATACCGGATCACCTACCCGGCTCAGCGGCGGCTAACCAGCCCCGCCGCCTCGACGGCCCAGTAGGTGAGGACGATGTCGGCGCCCGCCCGGCGGATCGAGGTAAGCGTCTCGAGGATGGCGCGCTCGCGGTCGATCAGGCCGTTGGCGGCGGCCACCTCGATCATCGAGTACTCGCCCGAGATCTGGTACGCAGCCACCGGCACGTCGACCGCCGCCCGCACGTCGGAGATCACGTCGAGGTACGGCAGGGCCGGCTTGACCATCACGATGTCGGCGCCCTCGGCGAGGTCGAGCAGCGTCTCCCTGATCGCCTCCCGGCCGTTCGCGCCGTCCTGCTGATAGGTCATCCGGTCGCCCTGCAGCGACGACTCGACCGCCTGGCGGAACGGGCCGAAGAACGTCGACGCGTACTTCGCCGTGTAGGCGAGGATCGAGACGTCCTGGAAGCCCTCGTTGTCGAGCGCCGTCCGAACCGCGCCGACCTGGCCGTCCATCATTCCGCTGGTGCCCAGCATGTGGGCGCCGGCGCGGGCCTGCGCCACCGCCATGTCGCCGTACACCGCGAGCGTCGCGTCGTTGTCGACCGACCCGTCGGGTGCGAGCACTCCGCAGTGGCCGTGCGAGGTGAACTCGTCGAGGCACAGGTCGCTCATCACGACCGTCGCGTCGCCGACCTCGGCGATCACGTCGCGGAGCGCGACGTTCAGGATCCCGTCCGGGTCGCAGCCGCCCGAACCGACCTCGTCCTTGGACGTCGGCACGCCGAAGAGCATCAGCCCGCCGACACCGGCCTGCACCGCCTCGACGACGGCCTTGCGCAGCGAGTCACGCGAGTGCTGGACGACGCCCGGCATCGACGCGATCGGCCGGGGCTCGGTGAGCCCTTCCTTGACGAACATCGGCAGCACGAGCTGCGCCGGGTGGATCCGGGTCTCGGCGACCAACCGGCGCATCGGCGCGGACGTACGCAACCGCCGCGGGCGAACCTGCGGAAAAGACATCGATGAAATCCTATCTGAAACGCAGCGCGGTGGGACCCTGCACTTTGGATCCGCGCCGCTGCTTGGCCGGCATCGCGGCCAGCTTCTCGCGCAGTTCGACGGCGTACGTCGCCAGCGCCTCGACCAGGTCGGGCACCGAGGCGTGCGGCGGCTGGACGTCCATCCGCAAGCCGAACTCGACGGCGGTCTCGGCCGTCTTCGGACCGATCACCGCGACCACCGTGCGGGCGTGCGGCTTGCCGGCGATGCCGACCAGGTTCCGCACCGTCGACGACGAGGTGAAGAGCACCGCGTCGAACCCGCCGGTCTTGATCGCGTCGCGGATCTCGGCCGGCGGCGGCGCCGCGCGGACCGTGCGGTACGCGGTGACGTCGTCGACCTCCCAGCCCATCTCGACCAGGCCGGCGGCGAGCGTCTCGGTGGCGATGTCGGCGCGGGGCAGCAGGATCCGGCCGACCGGGTCGAGCACCTCGTCGTGCGGCGAGAACTCGGCCAGCAGGCCCTCGCTCGACTGCTCACCGGCGGGGATCAGCTCGGGCTGGATGCCGAACGCGCGCACCGCGTCGGCCGTCGCCTCGCCCACACAGGCGATCTTGACGCCACCGAAATGCCGGGCGTCGAGGCCGTGCTCGGCGAACTTCTCCCAGACGGCGCGCACCGCGTTGACCGAGGTGAAGATCGTCCAGGCGTAGCGGCCGTCGACCAGGCCCTTGATCGCGCGCTCCATCTGCGCCGGCGTGCGTGGCGGCTCGACGGCGATCGTCGGCACCTCGCACGGGATCGCCCCGTACGAGCGCAGCAGGTCGCTCATCACGCCGGCCTGCTCCTTGGTGCGCGGCACCAGCACCTTCCAGCCGTACAGCGGCCGGTTCTCCCACCAGGAGAGCTTGTCGCGGGACGGGATGGCGGCGCCGATGAGCACCACCAGGCGGCCGGCCGCGCCGAGCGCGGAGGAGACCAGCCCGTCGACCGTGGTCGTGGACGTGTACTGGGTGTCGCCGGTGCCGTCGCCGGTCAGCGCGACCGGCGTCGTCGGGTCGACGCCGGCGGCGATCATGCCGTCGCGCAGCGCGCCCAGATCACCGGCGTCGACCGAGAGCGACACCGACCCGCGGGCCACCCCGGCGGCGACCGCCTCGAAGTCCAGTTCCTGCACGTCGACGACGTCGGCGGTGACCCGCACGCCGCTCAGCGGCACGCCCGCGTACGTCGCGACACCGGCCGCGTGCCCGACCCCCGGCACCACCTCGAACGGCACCGCCGTCCGCGCCACCGCCTGCACCTCTTTGACGACCGGCTCGACCGCGAACGGGTCGCCGTCGACCAGCCGCACCGCGCGCAGGCCGGACCGGGCCGCCGACATGAGCACCTTGGCCACGTCACCGGGGCCGCCCTCGGCCGGGCTGAACTGGGCGTCGGGTTCCGCGTCGGCCTTGATCGCGTCGAGCAGCGCTATGGGTACGTCCCGGTCGTAGAGCACGTGGTCGGCGGAGGTCAGCGCCGCGAACGCGCGGCGGGTGAGCAGGCTCGGGTCACCCGGACCGGCCCCGACGAACGAGATGCGGCCCACCGACTTGCGGGTGCGGGTCATTCCTGGTCTCCCATTAACTGATCGGCGCCTTCCTCGCGCAGGTCGCGGGCCAGCGCACGGCCCACCTCCGCGGGATCAGCGAGCGTACCGGTGCGCGACAGCCGGATGGTATTCGTCCCGTCCGGGCTGAACACTGCACCGCGCAGATAGATCTCCGGCCCGTCGTCGCCCTCGGCGACCTCGGCCAGGGCCGCGACCGGAGCCGAGCAACCGGCTTCGAGCGTGGCCAGCAGCGCCCGCTCGGCCAGGACGGCCGCGCGGGAGTATTCGTCGTCGAGCGCCGCCAGCAGCGCGACGGTCTCGACGTCATCGGACCGGCACTCGACCGCCAGCGCGCCCTGTGCGGGGGCCGGCAGCATCGTGAGCGGGTCGAGGGTCTCGGTGATCTCGTCGGTGCGGCCGAGCCGGACGATGCCGGCCCGCGCCAGGATGACGGCGTCGAGCTCGCCGTCGAGGACCTTGCGGATCCGCGTGTCGACGTTTCCCCGGATCGGGACCGGCGTGAGGCCCCGCCGCAGGGCGTGCAACTGGGCGATCCGGCGGACGGCGCCGGTGCCGATGGTGGCGCCGGTGCCGAGATCGGACAGCGTCCTGCCGGCGCGCGCGACCAGGGCGTCGCGGCTGTCGGCGCGCGGCGGAACCGCGGCGATCACCAGGCCGTCGGCGGGCGCGGTCGGCAGGTCCTTGTAGGAGTGGACGGCGAAGTCGACCTCTTTCGCCGTCAGCGCGTCGCGCAGCGCGGACACGAAGACGCCGACGCCGAGTTCCGCCACCGGTGCGTTCGACCTGTCGCCGGCGGTGACGATCTCGACCAGTTCGACCTGCTGTCCGGTGGCCCTGGTGAGCGCCTCCGCGACCTGCGTCGACTGCGCGAGGGCGAGCTTGCTCCCCCGTGTACCGAGCTTGATCATTCAGGACCCGCTTCCAGAGCGCCCGGCACGTCGAGCGGTTCGGGCAGGTCGAACAGCTCCCGCAGGAGATTCGCGTACTGCTCACCGCCCGGTTGGCCGGCCCGCTGCCGCACCCGCACGGTCGGCTCGTGCAGCAGCCGCTGGACGATGCGGTGCATCGACTTGGCGACCTCGGCCCGTTGCGCGTCGGTGAGGCCGCCGCGCGAGCCGAGCCTCCGCAGCTCGGCCGAGACCAGGTCGTCGGCCCGGGACCGCAACGCGGCGACGGTGGGTGCCACGTCGGAGCCGCGGTGCCACGCGACGAACGCGTCGACCTCGGCGTTGACGATGTCCTCGGCGAGCGCCACGTCGCCCGCGCCGGCGGTGGCGCCGCTGTCACGCAGCCGGTCGATGTCGATCAGCGTGACCGCGGGGTGGCGACCGACCGAGCGGTCGACGTCGTGCGGCACCGCCAGGTCGAGGATCAGCAGCGGCTTCGCGCGGGGCGGCACCGACGTGATCACCTGGCCGGGCGAGGTGGTGGCCGACACCACGATGTCGACCTCGCCGAGCAAGGCGGGCAGGTCGTCGACCGGCGCGACGGTGGCGCCGTAGGTGGCGGCGAGGTGCACGGCCCTGGCCGCCGTGCGGTTGCTGACCAGCAGATCGGTGACGCCGGCGCGGTGCAGCGTGGCCAGCGCCAGCGCGCCCATCGCGCCCGCGCCGAGCACGAGGGCCCGCTTGCCGGTGGCCGGCCCGCCGCCGAGGCCGAGGTCGAGAGCGGCCGTGACCACGCTCTGCCCGGCCCGGTCGATGCCGGTCTCGGCGTGCACCCGCTTGCCGACCCGCAGCGCCTGCTGGGCGAGTTCGTGCAGCATCCGGCCGGTGGCGCCGTGCTCGGCCGCCGCCGTGTAGGCGTCGCGGAGCTGGCCGAGGATCTGGCTCTCGCCGACCACCATCGAGTCGAGGCCGGCGGCCACCCGGTAGGCGTGCTTCACCGCGTCGCTGCCGTAGTGCGCGTACAGCCGGTCGGCCAGTTCGGACACCGGCACGCCGGCCCGTTCGGCGAGCACCGTGCCGACGTCGGAGAGGCCACCGTGGAAGGACGCGACGACCGCGTAGACCTCGACCCGGTTGCAGGTCGAGACGACCAGCGCCTCCCGCACGTACGGCTGGTCGAGCAGGAGCGCCAGCACCGTGGGCAGTTCGCCCGGTGCGAGCGTCACCCGCTCGAGCACACCGACGTCCGCCGTCCGGTGGGAGATGCCGACCACGAGAACGTTCACTGCCCCACCGCCTTAGCCGGAAGTGCCGTCAGCGCCGATTTCCGGTGCTCGTGGAACGACAGGATCTGCAGTTCGATGGCAAGGTCGACCTTGCGAACATCGACGCCGTCCGGCACTACCAGTACGCACGGCGCGAAGTTCAGGATGCTCGTCACACCCGCCGCGACCAAACGGTCGGCGACCCGCTGCGCGGCGTGTGCCGGCGTCGCGATGACCCCGATCGAGATGCGTTCCGCGTCCACCACCGCCTCCACGTCGGCGATGTCGCGAACGCTCATTCCGCCGACGCGCTCACCCACCCGGGACGGGTCGGCGTCGAACAGGGCGGCGATGTGGAAGCCACGGGTGGCGAACCCGGCGTAGCCGGCCAGCGCGTGGCCGAGGTTACCGATTCCCACCAGGGCGACGGCCCGCGACTCGTGCAGGCCGAGCACCTGCTCGATCTGCTCGATCAGCAGCCCGACGTCGTAACCGACCCCGCGGGTGCCGTAGGAGCCGAGGTGGGAGAGGTCCTTGCGCAGCTTCGCCGAGTTGACGCCAGCGGCGGCCGCCAGACCTTCGCTGGAGACGGTGTCCTGGTCGTCGTCGGCGAGGTTGTGGAGCGCACGCAGGTACTCGGGGAGCCGAGCCACGGTCGCCTCGGGCAGGTCCGGAAACTCCGGACCACCGGTGGCGAACCCTGACCCGTTTGCGCGCTGACTCATGAGACTCCGAGAATCTGACCGGTGCGTACCGGTGTACTCCGATTTGGACGAGCACTACCACACGATTGGTAGCTCGACGCGCCTGCCAGCCTAGGCACTTGTGAAGCCGTGCACAAATCGCGATCTTGAACCGCGGTGCCCGGCCCTACGAGGGACAACTCCTCCACCTCGTCACAAAAACGGCGCCCACCCGCACACTGGAAGATCGAGAGATGCCCCCGCGGCACAAAAGTGCCCTTCATTCTCGACCCTTCAGGCGCAGGTGAGCGCCTCCATCCATTATGCGCAAATCCGACTAATGCGGAGGAAAAACGCCTCTTTTTTGAAATTCCGGACGGCGGTGCGGGCGACCGCGCGGGGCACGTCCACCGGTACGGTAAGGCCAGCACTACCGGGAACTGGGCAGGTCACCGGATGGGGGGAATACGGACACATGCCTACCGTCGAGTCATGACCAGGCCCGCACCGTTCCCGATGCCCACCGCACCCGCTCTCCACCGCCCGACGTGGCTCGGCCGGATGCTCGCCGACACCCTCTACGTGCTGGTCGCGTTCCCGTACGGGCTGGTCGGCTTCGTCGTGCTCTTCTGCTCGTTCATGGTCGGCGCGGCCAACGTGGTCACGCTGCTCGGCCTGCCCGTGCTGTTCGCCGCGATGTACCTGGCCCGCTGGTTCGCCAACGGCGAGCGCGCCATGCTCGCCCGCGTCCTCCAGGTGCCCGCAGCCCGGGTGAACTACAAGCAGCCGCCGCCCGACTCCGGCTGGTGGCGGCGCATCGTCACCCCGCTCACCGACGGCCAGAACTGGCTCGACCTCGGGCACGGCATCGTCGCGTTCGGCACCTCGCTCGCCTCGTTCATCCTGCTGGCAACCTGGTGGGCCGGCGCGCTCGGCGGCGTCTCCTACCCGATCTGGGCCTGGGCGATCCCGCAGGGCCCCGACGACCAGCAGTTCCACCAACTGCTCGGGCTGCCCGACACGATGTTCGTGAACGTCACCGTCCAGTTCTCGATGGGCCTGGTGTTTCTGATCACGCTGCCGCCGGTCGCCCGCGGCGCCGCGATGCTCCGGGCGCTACCCGCCCGCGGCATGCTCTACTCCGTCGCCGGGCTGCGCGACCGCATCACCGACCTGGAGGAGCAGACGGTCGAGGCCCGCGCGCAGACCGCCGCGGCCGTCTCGGCCGAGGCGACCGCGCTGCGCCGGCTCGAGCGCGACATCCACGACGGACCGCAGCAGCGGCTCGTGCGCCTCGCGATGGACCTCGGCCGGGCCCAGCACCAGCTCGACATCGACCCCGACGCGGCCCGCGCCACCGTCAACGAAGCCCTGGCACAGACCCGCGAGACGCTGGCCGAACTGCGCGCGCTCTCGCGCGGCATCGCCCCGCCGATCCTGGCCGACCGTGGCCTGGTCGCGGCCGTCTCGGCGCTCGCCGGGCGCAGCATCGTGCCGGTCGAGGTCGACTGGCCCGGTCTCGACAACACCACCGACGCCCGGCCCCGCCTCGACGCCGCGGTGGAGAACGCCGCATACTTCGTGATCGCCGAGGCGCTCACCAACATCGCCAAGCACAGCCACGCCACCGAGTGCAACGTGTCGCTGGAGCGCGACGGCGGCTACCTGCTCATCGAGATCCGCGACAACGGCGTCGGCGGTGCGCACGTCTCGAAGGGGCACGGACTCGCGGGCCTGGCCGACCGGGTGCGTGCGGCCGGTGGTGTACTCACGATCGACAGCCCCGATGGGGGACCCACCAGACTGCTCGCGGAGCTGCCGTGCGTGTAGTGATCGCCGATGACGCCGTCCTCCTGCGGGAAGGGCTCGTCCGGCTGCTCGTGGAGAGCGGACACGATGTGGTGGCCGCGGTAGGTGACGGTCCGTCGCTGGTCACCTCCGTGCTGGAGCACAAGCCCGACATCTCGATCGTCGACGTGCGGATGCCGCCGTCGCACACCGACGAGGGGCTGCGGGCGGCGGTCGAGGCCCGGGGCAAGGTGCCCGGTACGCCGGTGCTCGTGCTCTCCCAGTACGTCGAGGTCTCCTACGCCGACGACCTGCTCGCCGACGGCAAGGGTGGCATCGGCTACCTGCTGAAGGACCGCGTCTCCGACGTCGCCGACTTCCTCGACGGCCTCGCCCGCGTCGCCGGTGGCGGCACCGTCCTCGACCCCGAGGTGGTCGCCCAGTTGTTCGCCCGCCGCCGCCGCGGCGACCCGCTGCGCAGCCTCACCGCGCGCGAACGCGAGGTGCTCGGGCTGATGGCGGAGGGCCGCTCGAACACCGCGATCGCCCGGCACCTGGTGGTCACCGAGGGCGCGGTCGAGAAGCACGTGCGCAACATCTTCACGAAGCTCGACCTGCCGCCCGACGACGAACAGCACCGTCGCGTGCTGGCCGTGCTCGCCTACCTCAAGGGCTGAGCCAGTTTGATGGCCTCGATCAGGGTGTCGGCCACCGGGTAACCGCTGGCCCGCAGCACCTCCGGATCGGTGAACCCGCCCGTGTAGAGCACCACCGCCGCGCCCACCTCGTCGGCCGCATGCGCGTCGTCGATCGAGTCGCCGATCAGCACCGTGTCCTCCCCGGCCACGTCCAGGGCGGCCAGGTGTTCCTTCAGGTGCTCGGCCTTGTGGCCGCCACCCACCTGGGCGCGCAGGCCGTCGACCCTCGCCAACCGGTCGACCAGGCCGCGCCGGGTGACCTCCGGGACCAGTTCGTCGTGGAAGAACATCGAGAGCAGCGACTGGGTGTCGGGCCAGGCGTTGATCGCCTCGATCGCGTCGTCGGCGAGGGCACAGTCGACCAGGCGGGTCCGGTAGGTGTCGTGGAACACGCGGTCGAGCCGCACGAACTCCGCGGCGTCGATCGGACGGCCGAGGACGTACGCGTAGTAGTCGACGATCGGGCGGCGGAAGTCGCGCCGGTGCTCGTCGGCGTCGACCACCGGCCCGCCCACGAGGGCGAATGCCGCGTTCGTCGCCTCGACCACCGGTTCGAGGTCATTGAGCAGGGTGCCGTTCCAGTCCCAGACGAGGTGAGCCACGGTCGGCAAGGCTATCCAACAAGGTCACGGAGCAGCCGGTGCTCCTCGACGCGCCAGTAGCCGTGCTCCCTTCCGTCGAGCAGGATCACCGGGATGCGGTCGCCGTACTCGGCGGTGAGCTCGGGGTCGGTCGCGATGTCGACCTCGGCGTAGCCCTCGCCGGTCTGCTCGCGAACCCGATCGAGCACCGCTTTGGCGTCGTCGCAGAGGTGGCAGCCGGCCCGGGTGTACAGGGTGATCCTCACGCGACGCCGTTCCGGAGTTCGCCCTTGCGCACCTTGCCCGTCGCCGAGTGGGGCAGGTCCGACACGAACTCGATCGCGGCCGGGCACTTGAACCGGGCCAGGTTCTTCTCGGCGTGCGCGACGAGTTCGTCCGTGGTGACCTCGCCGGACCGCACCACGAACGCCTTCACGGCCTGCCCGGTGTACGGGTGTGGCACCCCGATCACGGCGGCCTCGGCCACCGCCGGGTGCGCGCACAGCACCTGCTCGACCTCGTGCGGGTAGACGTTGAAGCCGCTCACCAGGATCAGCTCCGTCAACCGGTCGACCAGGAACAGGTCGCCGTCGGCGTCGGCGTACGCGACGTCGGCGGTGTGCCACCAGCCGTCGGCGCCGGGGCCGTCGCGCCCGTCGGGCCAGTAGCCGGAGAACAGGTTCGCACCGCGCACCAGCACCTCGCCCGGGTCGGTGCCGGGGGTGCCGGGGCTGTCGGTGTCGTAGTCGTCATCGTCGAGCGGCCCGTCGACCAGCACCTCGCCGCCGCCGGCGAGGGCGAGCTTGACCTCGACACCGGGGATCGGCCGGCCGATCGAGCCGGGCTTGCGCCTGCCCCCCGACGCCGTGCCGACGATCGTCGACGCGACCACCGGCGCGGTCTCGGTGAGCCCGTACCCCTCGTGGATGGGCTGGCCGGTGGCCGCGGTGAACCGCTCGGCGGTGGCCAGTTCCAGCGGCGCCGTTCCGGACACCGCCAGCCGCACGCTCTTGAACCTGTCGGCCAGCCGCTCCCCCATCAGCGACCAGGCGACGTACATCGTCGGCACCCCGGCGACCACCGTGACCGCGCGCCGCGCGACCAGCGCGAGGGAGTCGGCGGGGTCGAACCGCTCGACCAGCACCCCGGTGGCGGCGTGGTACGCCACGGCCACGAGCCCCGAGTTCAGGCCGTACGCGTGGAAGAGCGGAACCGCGAGGAGGACGACGTCGTCCGGGCCGGCCGGGGGCGGATCGAGCGCGGCGAGCTGCTCGTGGTTGGCGAGCAGCGCCCGGTGGCTCAGCATCGCGCCCTTGGGCGTGCCGGCGGTGCCCGACGTGTAGATCAGCACCGCCAGGTCTTCGCCACCGGTGACCGGCTCGGGAACCGGTGCAGTCTTTGAGACATCGCCGCGGGGCAGCGCGCCGAGCGCGAACGTGTGCGGCGGGGCGTCCTCGCCGGCGATCGCCAGCACGTCGCGGGTGCCGATCAGCACGGCGGCGCCCGAGTCGCTCAGCAGGTGGGCCAGCTCGCGGGCGGTGTAGCCGGGGTTGACCGGCACCGCGCAGAGGTTCGCGCGCAGCGCGGCGAACAACGCGACGGCAAACTCGGGCACGTTGGGTAGCGCAATCGCCACGCGGGGCGGATGTTGAGCTCCATCGACCGCGGGTCGGCCGCCACCGAGGTCGAGCGCCGACAGCGCGGCGGCCAGCTCGTCGACCTGACGGTTCAGCTCGGCCCAGGTGATGACCCGGTCGTGCCAGTGCAGGGCGGGATGGTCGGGACGGGTGTCCGCGGCACGGCGGACGAGGTCTGCGACGTTGCGTACCTCGGGCACGGTCGCGAGTCTGGCACACCGCTGGGGTCCGCCGGACAGTCAGATCCAACCAGTATTACCTTTTGTCCGAATTGCCGCTTATTTAGAAACCGACACGCCGGTCCACCTTCCGACTCACCCGCTCGGGCGACCCCAAATTCGAAGCGTGATCAGGACCTAGCGGAACGCTCATGAAACGGCGTGTCACCAAGACAATGCGGCGTGTCGCAAGGTCGAATCGCACCCGATGTGCGACGACGGACAGCGGCAGATGTTCACGATGGGCCTCCGTGTAGCGGACTTCCCACACGGGGGTGACTACGGCCCTAGTATCGGCGGGTCGGCTCACCCCTTTTGTTGTGTTCCGATCCCCCTCAGACCGAGGAGGCCGCAATGCCATGTTTTTTACCGGAAGCTGACCTCTTGAGGCTGTTGGGAGATTTCTACCTCTCGATCGATCCTGCAAGCGACCGGAAGGCGGATCTGTGACGTCGATCCCGTCCACGACGGGCCTGGCGGGCGTCACGGGTTTAAGCCCCGAGGTGCTCGCTGCCCGTTCCGTCCTCACCCGAGGCCTGAACACCCTGCGGTACGCCATGGCCGACGCCTGGAAGGCCGGGCTCGAAAACGCCGGCCTCATGATGTCCACGGGCATCCAGCGCGGCAACGGCGTCCCCCGCACCCGTAACCGACCCGGCGTCGGCGACCAGTCCCAGCCGTACACCCCCGGCGGGAACTCGAAGGCGGCGGATGCTCGCCTCGGCGGCAAGCCGTCGCCGGTCCCGCATCCGCAGCGAGACCATTCCGACTCCCTGGGCCACGGGCATACGGGCCTGGATCCGGGCCGCGGGGGATCGCAGGTGCCCGCCCAGCCGGAGCCGCCGGAGCCGGAACCCGCGGCGGTCAAGACGCGGCCCGACCCCACCGACGCCGCCGCCGGGGTGTGGGTGCTGGTCGAACGCGCCCAGGCCGGCGACGCCGACGCGTTCGGCCAGATCTACGACCGCTACCTCGACACGGTCTTCCGCTTCATCTACTTCCGCGTCGGGAACCGGCAACTCGCCGAGGACCTCACCGCCGACACGTTCCTGCGCGCCCTCAAGCGCATCGGCAGCTTCACCTGGCAGGGCCGCGACCCCGGCGCCTGGCTGGTGACGATCGCCCGCAACCTGGTCGCCGACCACTTCAAGTCCGGTCGCTACCGGCTCGAGGTGACCACCGGCGACGTGCTCGACGCCGACCGCGAGGACCGGGGCCCCGAGGGCAGCCCGGAAGCGGCCGTGGTCGACCACATCACCAACGTCGCCCTGCTCACCGCCGTGAAGCAGCTCAACCCCGAGCAGCAGGAGTGCATCGTGCTCCGGTTCCTGCACGGGTTCTCGGTGGCGGAGACGGCGCAGGCGATGGGCAAGAACGAGGGCGCCATCAAGGCGCTGCAGTACCGCGCGGTGCGAGCGCTGGCCCGATTGCTCCCGGAGGGCTTCAAGTCATGACGACGGCGGTGACGCCGGTCACGCGCCACTCGTTCGGGGAACGGTCCGCCGTAACCCCAGCCTTTCGGCTCCGTTGGAACGGGTACGACCGGCGGCCAGGCGCCCGCCGGTCCTGGCCGCTTGGGTTCTGCCCGCTCGGCCCGTTCCGCGCCGTTGACGTCAATCAGAGCGAAGGGGGGTGCTCCCGGTGATCACGCCAGTGTTTCCCAGCCGGCGCGCCGAGCGCTTTGCCCAACTGCTCGACGAAGCGGCCGGCGCCCGCCGGCATCATTCCTGGTCGGACGGGGACAGCGACCTGACCGGAATGGTGACCATCGGCCAGCGGGTAACGACTCTACCGCTGGTCGTCGAGGTGGATCCCGAATTCCGTACCGGACTGCGCGCGAGCCTGATGGCCCGCATCGAACGGGAGGGCATCGGCGCGACCGCGTCCGAGCCCGACGTCGAGTCACCGCAGCGGCGCAAGCTCGGCGACCTGTTGCCGAGCGGCCGCACCCGCAGCGCGATCATCGCGACGATCGCTGCGGGCTCGTTCGGCGCATTCGGTGTCTCCGCCGCGAGCGGTGACGCGATGCCGGGCGACACGTTGTACAAGGTCAAGCGGTCGGCCGAGCAGGCGCAGTTGGCCCTCGCCGGTTCCGATGTGAGCCGGGGCCAGCTGAACCTGGAGTTCGCCCGCAAGCGGCTGGCCGAGGCCGGCGCGCTGGGCGGCGATGTGAACAAGCTCGACCCGGTGCTCGACGACATGGACACCGGCATGCGGGAGGGTTCCCGGCTGCTCACCACCGCCGCGGTCGACCGTGGCGAGGTGGCCGGCCTGCAGGCCGTCCAGCAGTTCACCCGCGACCAGCAGCCGATCCTGGCCAACCTGGCCAACCGGCTCGACGGTCCGGCGAAGGTGCGGGCCACCGAGTCGGTCGACCTGCTCAAGCGGATCAGCGAGCGGGCCAGCGGGCTGCAGAACACCATCAAGTGTCCCGACCTGCAGGTGCCCACCGACGAACTCGGCGCGCTGCCGGTCGTCTGCGGAAATGCCGCACCACCGGCCTCCCGCAGCGGGCCCGACAAGGCCCCGGAGGCGACCGCCAAGCCGACCGGGCCGGCACCGCCCGCGACCGGTGCCCCCACCGTGGGCGGACGCAACGCGGTGACGGGCCCCTCGGAGTCGGCCGAGGCCGGCGCCTCGGCGACGCCCGACGCCGGCGAGAGCGAGTCCGACGACGGCGGCGTGATCGACAGCATCAAGCGGGCCGTCGAGGGCCTGTTCGGTTAGTTCACCGATCACAACGGCGCCCGGCGACATTTCGCCGGGCGCCGTTCATCTTGTCCGGCTCGGGACGGGTGACGGCTCGGTTAGGCTCGCGTGCGGAAGGGAGGCCGAGAACACATGACTCAGCTGCCTGCCAACACGAAGCGTTCCTGGCGCCGAACCCGGTCCGAGCCCCGAAAGCGGCTGATCACCACGGCCGCCGGCTGGGCCGCCGCCGAGGTCGAGGCCGCCCTCACCGTTCCCGCCGACCCCAGCGCCGCCGCGTTCTTCGACGTCGACAACACGATGATGCAGGGCGCGTCGATCTACTACCTCGCCCGCGGCATGGCCCGGCGCAAGTACGTCACCACCGGCGACATGGTCCGCTTCGCCTGGAAACAGTTGAAATTCCGGGTGATCGCGGCCGAGCAGGGCGGCGACGTCACGGCTGCGAAGGCCGCGGCGCTGGCGTTCGTCGAGGGTTGGCGGGTCGAGGAGCTCGAGCGGCTGTCGGAGGAGATCTTCGACGAGCTGATGGCCGACCGCATCTGGTCGGGCACCCACGCGCTGGCCCGGCTGCACCTCGACGCCGGGCAGCGGGTGTGGCTGGTCACCGCCGCGCCGGTCGAACTGGGCCGGATCATCGCGCAGCGGCTCGGGCTCACCGGCGCGCTCGGCACGGTCGCCGAGATCCGCGACGGCGAGTATACCGGCCGCCTCGTCGGCGACATGCTGCACGGCCCGGCGAAGGCCGAGGCGATCCACGCGCTGGCCGCCGCCGAGGGGCTCGACCTCGAACGGTGCTCGGCCTACAGCGACTCGGTGAACGACACCCCGATGCTGTCGATCGTCGGGCACGCCGTCGCCGTCAACCCCGACTCCGCGCTGCGCCGCGAGGCGCGCCGGCGCGGCTGGGAACTCCGCGACTTCCGCACCGGCCGCAAGGCGGCGCGGGTCGCGGTGCCGGCGGCGTTGGGCACCGGAATTCTGGCCGGTGCCGCCGTGGCCGGGCTTTCGCTGCACCGGCGGCGGCGCAGCCGGGGAACCCTCGTAGCGGACGCGGTGCGCAAGGCCCTGTGACCAACCGTTCCCGTGTGGCCGGCGCGGTCGGCCTGGTTGTCGCCGTGCTGGCCGCCGGCCGGCTGCTGACCATGCCCGAACCCGCCGCGCCACCACCACCGCCCACGGCCGAGACCGCCGTGACCGATCTCTGGCCGTCGGCGTCGATCGTGCGGTCGCCGGGCCGGCTCGGCGACGGCCGCGCGTACACGCCCTTGTTCCACCTCGACCCGGCGACGTCGGTCGGCACCGCGCTCACCGGCGACGGCGCCCACCTGCGGCTGATCGTGCGGTCCGGTTCGGCCGAGCGCGAGGTGCTGCGCCGGCCGGCCGGCGACAACCCGCAGTTCAACGGCTTCGCCACCGCTGGTGACGACCTCGTGTTCATGGTCTCCTCCAACAGCGACGCGGCCGCCGCCACCTCGGTGCTGTACCGCGCGTCGTGGCGGGCCGGCGGCGCGTCGGTGCTGACGGCGGACACCGGCGCGGTGATCTTCTTCAACTCCCAGTACGACGTGGTGATCATCGAGGGCCGGGTGCACTGGGCCGCCGCCGGCGAGGGCACGCAGTCGACCGAGGTCAGGTCGGTGCCGCTGGGCGGCGGGCGGGTCGCCGTCCAGTCGGTCGACGGCGCCTATGCGTTGTCGGCGTGGCCGTGGCTCACCAGCGCCGGCGGCAGCCAGGGCGGCTCGGTCGAGCTGCGCAACCTGGTCACCGGCGAGCGCCGGACCGTCTCCGGCGCGGCCAACGAACTGGTGAACTGCGGCCCCGTGTGGTGCCGCGTGATGATCCTCGGCGCGGCGGGCCAACCGGCCCGCACCGACGTCATGCGCCCCGACGGCTCCGACCGCAAACGGATGGCGGCCGGCACCATCTCGTCGGCGGTGCTCGACGTGGCCCTGATCGACCGGTTCGAGGTGCTGGCACAGACCACGTCGTCCGGCACCGGCACGCTGAAACTGATGCTGTTCGACGTCTCCACCGGCCGCTCGGCGGTGCTGGCCACCGCCGTCGCGACGGTACAGGCCCGCGGCTCGACCGTGTGGTGGTCCACCGGCTCCGACGAGGCCGTCGAGTGGTTCGCCCTCGACCTCGGCAAACTTACCTAGGAGAACGGGTCGGGGCGGCGTTCCAGGAGTTCGTAGAGGGACTGCTGGATGGTCTCGCGCACCTGGTCGGCCAGGTTGAAGATCACCAGTGGATCGTCGACGTCGTCGCTGAGGTGGCTGGTTTCGATGGGCTTGCCGAACTCGATCAGCCACTTGCTGGGCAGCGGGACCATGCCCAGCGGGCCCAGCCACGGGAACGTCGGCGTCACCGGGAAGTAGGGCAGCCCGAACAGCCTGGCCAGCGGCTTCACGTTGGCCAGCATCGGGTAGCTCTCCTCGGCACCGACGATCGCGGCCGGCACGATCGGCACACCGGTGCGCAGCGCCGCCGACACGAAGCCGCCGCGGCCGAAGCGCTGCAACTTGTACCGGTCGGTGAACGGCTTGCCGACGCCCTTGAACCCCTCCGGGAAGACGCCGACCAGTTCGCCGTTGCCCATCAGGCGCTCCGCGTCGGGGCCGCAGGCCAGCGTGCCGCCGCCCTTGCGGGCCAGTTCCGACAGCACCGGCATACGGAACAGCAGGTCGGCGCCGAGCAGGCGGAGGTAGCGCTCGGCCGCCTCGTGCACCGCGACGCTGAGCATGAGCGCGTCGAGCGGGATCGTTCCGGAGTGGTTCGCGACGATCAGCGCGCCACCGTCGACCGGGATGTTCTCCGTACCGGAGACCTCGGTGCGGAACCAGTTACGGAACAACGGGCGCAGCAGCGGCAGGTACACCGAGTCGGTGATGTGCTTGTCGAAGCCGAACTCGTCGACCTCGTAGTCGCCGGTGAGCCGGTGCCGCAGGGCGGCGATCACGCCGGCGACCCGCTCGTCCCAGATGTCAGTCATCGCTACTACTCTGCCTAATTGCGCCGCGGACGCGGCGGATCTGTTCCAGCACCAGCTTCTCGGCCTCGCGGAGGCGCTGCGGCCGCAGCGGGCCGGGCTGCTGTGCCCGGATGAACTCGTCGAACGCCTCGGCGGTGGTGCGCGGCTCGAACCCGAACTCCTCGATCAGAGCCGAGGTGTCGACGACCCGGCCGTGCACGAACAGGTCGAGCTGGTCGAGCGAGAAGTCGAGCATGCCCGACCGCTTCGCGAACGCCGCGACCCCGCTGAGGCCGGGTTCGAGCGTGGGCGCGGCGATCCGGCCGGCGCGGCGGATCGCCTGGTTCAGCGTGAGGACGCCGCGGCCGGCGACGTTGTACGTGCCGGGATGGGTGCCGACGATCGCCCGGTGCAGCACCTCGAGCGCGTCGTCGACGTGCACGAACTGCAGCCGCGGGTCGCGACCCAGCACGGTGGGCACCACCGGCATGGAGAAGTACCGCGACAGCCGCGTGTCGGCCTGCTGGCCGATGAACGGCGCGAACCGCAGCACGGTGGCGGCCACGTCGGGCCGGCGACGGCAGAAGCCGCGCACGTAGCCCTCGATGTCGAGGACGTCGCGCGCGAAGCCGCCGCGCGGCACGTCTCTCGGTTCGGTGTCTTCGGTGAAGACGGCCGGATCGCGGAACGACGCACCGTACGCGGCCGTGGACGACCGCACCACCAGCTTGCTCAGCAGCGGCGCCTGCTGGCAGGCGGCCAGCAGCTGCATCGTGCCGATGACGTTGGATTCCTTCATCGCGGCACGGCCACCGCGCTGCCCATCGGGCGCGGTGGCCACGGCGAGGTGCACCACCGCGGTGATGTCGGCGGTACCGAACAGCTTCAGCAGCTCACCGGTGCGCAGTTGCGCCTCGTGCAGCTCCACGCCCGCCATGTCGACATCGGCCAGCGGGTTCGCGTCGATGCCGATGACCCGGCCGATCGCGGGGTCACCGGCCAGCCGGGCCGCGACCCGCGCGCCCAGATACCGCCCGACGCCGGTGACGAGCACGACAGGCTTGGGGGCCTTGGGTGCGGCCTTACGACGGGACGAGGTGCCGCGCGCCGAAACGGTTGATTTGTCGCCGACAGCGGCGACCTTGTCAGCGCGACGTCTGCTGCTCGGTTTCCCGTCGCTCACGGGCTCCGGCTATCTGTTACTTGCCGAGACGGCGACGCTGGACGCGGGTCTTGCGCAGCAGCTTACGGTGCTTCTTCTTGGCCATACGCTTGCGGCGCTTCTTGACGACCGAGCCCATACGAATGTTCCCCTTAACGCGTACGCGCGTACTCGCCGGCATCTGACGCCGGGCACGACGAAATAGTTTGCGCGCTCCAGGGTAGCCCGCCTGCCACCGGATAGGGAAACTGGTCAGGCTGTTTCGCGGAACGCCCCGCGCAGGTACGCGTGCACGGCGTGCTCGGGCACCCGGAACGACCGGCCCACCCGCACGGCGGTGAGGTCGTTCGAGTGGACGAGGCGGTACACCGTCATCTTCGACACGCGCATCAGTGACGCGACTTCCGCGACGGTCAGGAAGCGGACGTCGCCAAGCCGCTCGTCGTTGCGAGCCTCGGACCTGGATTCGATCCGGGCGTCGCCTTGAGGTGCTGCGGTCATGACTCCTCCGTACCCGTCCGTCTACGTACTAGAAAGGTAGCCGGACTGGTGTGACGGGCGCGGCTTTTCACCACATTTCGTGTCTACTCGGTGCGCAGAGCCACCACGGGATCGAGCCGACCCGCGCGCTGGGCGGGCACCACACCGAAGATGATCCCCACCGCCGCCGAGACGCCGAACGCCAGCGCCAGCGACCACCAGGTGATCGCCGCCGGGATCGGCGACAGGGCCGACACCAGCAGCGACGTGCCCACACCGAGCGCCATGCCGATGGTGCCGCCGAGCGAGGTCAGCAGCACGGCTTCCAGCAGGAACTGCGTCCCGATGTCCCGGGGTCTCGCCCCGACGGCCTTGCGCAGACCGATCTCGCGCGTCCGCTCGCGCACCGACACCAGCATGATGTTCGAGACGCCCACGCCGCCGACCAGCAGCGAGATCCCCGCGATCGCGGCCAGCACGCCGGTGAGGATGCCCAGGATGTCGCCGAGCACGCCGAGGATCTGCTCCTGCGTCACCGCGCTGAACTCGGTCTCCGGATGCCGCCGCGAAAGCTCGGTAACGATGCGTTTGCCCAGGTCGTCGATGGTGTCCCGGTTGGGCGCGCGGATCGCCAGCGCGTCGATGCGCGTGGTGCCGAAGACGCGGTGCGCGGTGGTCAGCGGGATGTGTACTTCGTTGTCCCGGTCGACGCCGAGGCTCTGCCCCAGCGGCGCGAACACCGCGATCACCCGGAACCGCACCCCCGCGATGTTGATCTGCTGCCCGACCGGGTCGCGGTCGCCGTACAGGTTGCGGGCCACCGTCGCGCCCAGCACCGCGACCCGCCGCTGCGTGTCGACGTCGGTGCGGGTGAGGTAGCTACCGCGGGCCACATCCCGGACAAAGACATTGGTGGACGTCTCCAGCGTGCCCAGCACACTCGTGAACATGTCCCTGGTGCCGGCCCGGACGGTCTCGCCGGACGCGACGCTCGCCGCCACCCGGTTCCGGTCGCCGACGATGCGGGTGACCGCCTCGACGTCGGACATGCCGAGGCGGGAGACGGCCGGCGCCGCGCCGAACTCGACCCGGCCCGGCACCACCACCAGCAGGTTGGATCCGAGGCCCTCGACCTGCTGCTCGACCTTCCGCTTGGTGCCGGTGCCGATCGCCACCAGGATCACCACCGCCGCGACGCCGATGATCACGCCGAGCATGGTCAGGCCGCTGCGCAGCCGGTTCGCCCGCAGCGCGCCCAGGGCCACCCGCCACGCCTCGCCGACCCTCACGAGGCCTCGGAATCGTTCACGACCACGCCGTCACGCATCTCGATCTGTCGCCGCGCCCGGGCCGCGACCTCCCGGTCGTGGGTGACCATCACCAGCGCCACCGAGCGCTCGGCGTTGATCTCCTCCAGCAGGTCGAGCACCGCCCGCCCGGTCGCCTGGTCGAGGTTGCCGGTCGGCTCGTCGGCGAGCAGCACCACCGGCTCGGTGACCAGCGCGCGGGCGATCGCCACCCGCTGCTGCTCGCCGCCGGAGAGCTGGTTGGGCCGGTGGTCGAGCCGGTGACCGAGGCCGACCCGGCCCAGCATCGCGGCGGCCCGGCGACGCCGTTCCCCCGTGCGCACCCCCCGGTAGACCAGCGGCAGCGCCACGTTGTCGACGGCGGTGGTGCGGGCGAGCAGGTGGAACGCCTGGAACACGAACCCGATCGTCTCGTTGCGCAGCTTCGCCAACTGTCCGGCGTCGAGGTCCGCGACGTCGCGGCCGCCGATGCGCAGCGTGCCGCTGGTGGGCCGGTCGAGGCCGCCGAGCAGGTGCATCAGCGTCGACTTGCCCGAACCGGACGGCCCGAGCAGCGCCACGTACCCGCCGGTCGGCACCTCGAGCGTCACGCCGCGCAGGGCGGGCACGGTGACCCCGTCCAGCTCGTAGGTGCGGGTGAGGTCCTGTGCCACCAAGGCCGCGTTCATAGTTTCTGGCCGGCCCGCACCTGGTCGGCGCCGCGCACCACGACGCGGTCGCCCTCGTTCACCCCGTCGGTGATCTGCACCAGGTCGGTACCCGCCACGCCGACGGTCACCGGCATCCGCTCGGCCTTGCCGTTGCGCACCACCCACACCTGGTCGCGCCCGTCGGCGTTGAACACCGACGCCGCCGGCACCACCACGACGTCGTCGGCCGACCGCACCGACAGGTGGGACACCGCGCTCATCCCCGGACGCGGTGCCGGCGCCGCCCGCCCGTCGGCGAACGTGCCGGCGCCCAGCGCCAGGCGCGCCCGGTACGACACCCCGCCCTGCGCCGACGCGCTGGGCAGCAGGTCGACCGAGCGCACCGTCGCCTCGTACCGCGCGCCCGGCGCGGCGTCGAGTTCGACGGTGGCCTTGATGCCGGGCGTGACCAGCAGCACGTCGGTCTCGTCGACCTCGGCGAGCAGGCCCGGCCCGGTGAGGTCGACCACGGTGAGGATCGTGGTACCGGCGCTCACCCGGGTGCCGACGGCGGGCGCCGGGTCGATTCCGGGACCGGTGGCGGCGGCCTGCGGAGCCGCGCCGGCCGCCGCACCGGCCGCGCCGAGCGCCGCCGCGTTGCCGCCGAGCAGATCGGTGATCGACGGTCCGGCCGTGGTGGCCGGGCCACCCAACTGGACGACGCCGGCCACCGGCGCCCGCAGCGTCAGCGCGTCGACCGTCGACTTCGCCAGGTCGTAGGCGGCCTTGGCCTGGGTGCGCTGGGCGGCGGTCAACGCGTTCATCGCCTGGCTGACGCTGGCGAGCCCGCGTTGCACCGACGTGATCAGGGCCCGGGCCGAGGCGGACGACTCCTTGTAGGCCGCCTCGGCGGCGTCGACCTGCGTGAGCAGCGCGGTGCGCGTCCCCGGATCGGTGATCTTGTTCGCGGCCTCGCGCGCCTGCGCGAAGGCCGCGGCGGCCGCCTGATCGGTGCGGCCCTGCGCGGCCGACAGATCCTTGACCCCGCCCACCGAGGAACCGCCGCGGCTCAAGGCATTCAGGGCCTCCTCCGCCGTCGCGAGCTGCTGCTGCGCCTTCGGCGAATCGATGACCGCGAGCACCTGGCCGGGCGCGACCGTGGCACCGGGCTCGACGGCGAGCAGGCCCAGCGTGCCTTCGGCCGGTGAGCTGAGGGTGGCGACCGCGCGGGCGGTGACCGTGGCCGGGGCGTCGACGACCTCCGTGACGTCGGCGCGGCCGGCGGTGCCGAGGCCGACGTCGTCGGAGTCGTCGGAACAGGACGCGGCCGTGACCAGCACCGCCGCGATCACGAGGAAGGCGGCCACGACCGAGGGAGGACGTCGCACCCCGCGAATGGTAGTGCGCCGTACCTGAGAAGAACTTCAGCCGACGACGGATCGGACGTATCGATCGCAGTCCGCGGCGGCGTCCGCCCACGGCACCCCGAACGTCTCCGGTGCGGCCTGCTCCGCCGGTCGTCCGTCCCGCGCCACGGCGGCGAAGAACGCGAGCAGTTTGTCCTCGCCGAACCGCTCGGAGAGCCGGCGCACCGCGAAGTACGCGACCCCGTACCGGCCGGTGGCGTCGCCGACGCTCGCCGTCTCGGCCGGCGCGGCCAGCGCCGCGGTGCCGGGCCACTTGCCGCTGCCGACGTACGCGCGGGTGCCGCCCAGCCACGGGTAGGTGCCGGTCGGCTTGCCCACGTGCGTCACGTACTCGGCCATGCCCTCGACGAGCAGCCAACTGTCGGTGTAGTTGCGGCGGACCCCGGCCAGCGTGCTCACGTGCGAGAACTCGTGGGTCAACGTGTTGAGCGCCTCGCCGCCGTCGATGCGGGCGGCATTGAGCACGATCTCGGTGTGCTGGGGCGTGATCGGCATGGCGTACCCGGCGGCCCACGCCGGCTGCTTGACGCCGTACCAGGTCGACCACTCGTCGGCACCGGCCAGGTAGACCACGTAGCGCGAGGGTGGCGGGCGCCAGCGTGCGTAGCGGTCGGCCTTTTCGGCGGCCTTCTCGGCCGCCTGCAGCGTCGCCTGAAGACGGGACGCGTACCGCGGCGACGCCGCCACGACCACCCGGTTGCCGATCGCGGCCTGAAGCTCGCTGACCTCCCACGGCCGCGGTCCGTAGCGGGTGGACCTCCCCCACTCGGCCAGATGGGCGCCTTCCCCGTTCACCGTCCAGAGCGTCGGGACGAGCACCGGAGCCGCGCCGCACCCCGGCGCGCCCGCGCAGAACGTCAGCTCGACGGTGACCCGCCAGCCACCGGCCTCCGGCTTCGGCGGCCCGTCCAGGTGCGCCGCGAAGTCGGTCGCCCGGACCGCGCGCAGCGCCTCGAACCGGCGCCGCATCGCCTCCTGCAACGGCTGCTCGACGGGCGTGAGGAACGCGGTGGCGTCGCCGCGGTTCACGGCCGCGACCTGCACGCCGGTCGCGGCGGTGATGGCCTCGGTGGCCCGCGCGGCGGCCGGGTCGGAGTCACCGTCCGGTGCGGCCGCCCCCGCGGCGGCCGGAATCCCGGCGGCCCGCCCGGCGGGTCCGAACCTGCCGGTCGCGACGGCCGCCGGTCCGCCCAGCAACACGAGCGCCGCACCGACGGCCAGGGCCGACCGGATCCGTAAATTCACACCCCTGGGTACGCGGGACTTTTACGGACGGATCCCTCAGCCGCGAGACAGAAGCGCCCGGACGAAGAACGCGCTGTTCGCCGGGCGCTCGGCCATCCGACGCATCATGTAGCCGTACCATTCGGTGCCGTACGGAAGGTAGACCCGCACCGTGTACCCGAGCCCGGCCAGCCGGAGCTGCTCGTCGGGCCGCACGCCGTGCAGCAACTGGAACTCGAACTCGTCGGGGCTGCGGTCGAACCAGCGGGCCCGGTCCTCACCGATCGCGATCAGGCGCGGGTCGTGGGTGGCGACCATCGGGTAGCCGGTGCCACCCATCAGCGCGTTCAGGCACCGCACGTACGACTTGTCGACCTCCAGCCGGGTCTGGAACGCCACCGACTCGGGCTCCCGGTAGGCGCCCTTGCACAGGCGCACCCGCAGGCCGTCGACGGCCAGGTCGCGGCAGTCGGCCTCGGACCGGCGCAGGTACGCCTGCACCGCCACTCCCACCGTCGGGAAGTCGACCCGCAGCTTGTGCAGGATCTCCAGGGTGGAGTCGGTGGTGGTGTGGTCCTCCATGTCGAGGGTCACCGTGGTGCCGGCCTCGCTGGCCCGGGCGCAGATGCTGCGGGCGTGCTCGTATGCCTGCTTGTCGTCGAAGACCTGGCCGAGCGCCGAGAGCTTGACGCTCACCTCGGCGGCCGGGGTCAGTTCGGCGGCGTGCAACGCGTCGAGCAGGGTCAGGTACTCGTTCGCGGTGGCCTCGGCCTGCGCCGGGTTGGTGGTGTCCTCACCGAGGTGGTCGATGGTCACGGCGAGGCCGTTGTCGACCAGTTCGCGACTGCACCGCAACGCGTCGTCCGACCCCGTGCCGGCGATGAAGCGACGCACCACATTCCGGCTGACCGGGGCACTTTCGACGAGCCGCTCGACCCGGTGGGAGCCGGCGGCGGCAAGAATCACCTTGCGCAGCATGCCCGGAGCGTACCTGCCTGCTAACTCGCGAGCGCGTTTAGCTGGTGTTACACGTCGGTAAGGGACACTTGGTTGCGTATCGCTTACGCAATGAATAGTGGTTACCGTTGGCGCGTGAACTTCGAGGCTTACGCCCACACTGCGGTCAACCTGGTGAATGCGCCATTGACCGATATGGCGGACATGGTGGCGATGTTCGGCCCGGAGAGCTGGGAGGCCAAGGAGGCCACCGAGCGCGACCTCCACTCCCTGCGGCGGGCCCGCAAGCGGCTGCGCGAGGTGTTCGAGCACGGCTCCGCCGGGCGCGACGCCGACGCCGTCGCCGAGCTCAACACCCTCCTCGTGTCGTTCCCAGTGCAGCCCCGCATCTCCGGGCACGACACCGCCGACTGGCACATGCACGTCACCGGGCGGGGCGCCTCGGTGAGTGCCGAGTACGTGGCCGGCGGCGTCTGGGGGCTGGCCGTGTGGCTGTGCGAGTTCGGCAGCGCCCGGTTCGGCGTCTGCGCCGACGAGCGGTGCGGCAACGTGTACCTGGACACGTCGTCGAACAACTGCCGGCGGTTCTGCTCCGAGCGCTGCGCGACGCGGTCGCACGTCGCCGCACACCGCGCGCGCAAGAAGGCGCTCGCGATGGTCGACGCTTAGCCGGCCTTAAGCGGTGACGGTCGTGCCCAGGTGCGTTCGCGCGAACCGGAGGGCCTCGGCCAGGTCGGCCTCGCGTTCGCCACGGCTGGCGGCCTTGCGCGTCGCGACCTCGACCGCCACCGAGCCGGTGAAGCCCCGGCCCGCCAGCGACGACAGCAGCGGGCCGCACGGCTGCGTGCCGCGACCGGGCACCAGGTGCTCGTCGCGGCCCTCGCCGGTGCCGTCGCCGAGGTGCACGTGGGCGAGCCCGCCGGCCATCCGGTCGGCCATGTCGATCGAGTCGCCGCGGGCGGCGGCGCAGTGCGACAGGTCGAGCGTGTAGTGCTCGAACCCGGCGACCGTCGGATCCCACCCGGGCGCGTACGGCACGATCTGCCGCTTGCCGACCCGAACCGGGTACATGTTCTCGATGGCGAACTTCACGCTCGGGTGCGCCTCGCGCAGCCGGGCGAGGCCGGCGGTGAAGTCGCGGGCGTACTCGCGCTGCCAGGCGAACGGCGGGTGCACGACCACGACCGGCGCGCCGAGCGTCTCGGCGAGTTCGGCGCTGCGACGCAACCGCTCGTAGGGGTTCGGGCTCCACACCCGCTGGGTCACCAGCAGGCACGGCGCGTGAATCGACAGGATCGGCATGCGGTAGTGGTCGGAGAGACCGCGCAGCGCCCCGGCGTCCTGACTCACCCGGTCGGTCCAGACCATGATTTCGAGCCCGTCGTAGCCCAGGCCCGCGGCCAGCTCGAAGGCCGCCGCCGTTGGCTCGGGAAAGACCGACGAGCTCGACAGGAGAACGGGCACCCGGGACTTCACAGGCCAAGCCTACAGACCGCGACCTGAACGGCCCCTCAAGCCGATTCGAGAACGTCCAACCGGCGCAGGATCACGCCTTCCCGGAGCGCCCACGGGCACAGGTCGATCTCGTCGATGTCGAGCTGGCGCATGGCCGATTCGGCGACCACCGCGCCGGCCAGGATCTGGTGTGCCCGGCCGGCGCTGACCCCCTCCATCGCCGCCAGCTTGCTGGCCGGGATGTGCCGGATGAACGAGAGCACCTGGGCCAGCGCTCGTCGGGTCATCGTGCGGCGGACCCGCGGACCGGCCGCCGACGGGGCACCGCCGGCCAGCCGCACCAGCGTCCGGAACGTCTTGGACGTGCACACCGGCCGGTCGAAACCGGCGTCGTTGAGCTTCGAGGCGACCGCGGCGATGCGCTTGTCGACGTGCTCGACGAGCGCCTCCACCCGCTCGGGGTCGGGCGCCTCGTCGTCCATCCGGGACACCTTCACCCGTTCCCGGGTGAGGCGGCCGGCGCCCAGCGGCAGCGACATCGCGAGGTCGGGTTCCTCGTTGATGCCGCCGGCGATCTCCAGCGATCCGCCACCGATGTCGAGGACGAGCAGCCGCCCGGCCGACCAGCCGAACCACCGCCGCACGGCGAGGAACGTCATGATCGCCTCGGCCTCGCCGGACAGGACCTGCAGCTCGACGCCGGTCTCCGCGCGGACCCGGCGCAGCACCTCGGCCGAGTTCGACGCGTCGCGCACCGCCGAGGTCGCGAACGCCAGCAGGTCTTCGGTCTTGTAGTTCTCGGCCGCGTCGCGGGCCTTCGCCGCGGCCTCGCACAGCGCGTCGGCGCCCGATCTGGTCAGTTCTCCATCGGACCCGATGCGCTCGGCCAGCCGCAACTCGGCCTTCTCCGAATACGCGGGCCACGGATGCGCGCCGTGGTGCGCGTCGACCACGAGCAGATGCACCGTATTCGAGCCGACATCCAGGACCCCGAGACGCATACGCCTAACGTAATCGCGAGCGGGTGTGGACGTACGCTGTGGCGATGGAAATCTCCGTCTCGGTGGACGACCCCGACGACCCGCGCAGTCTCGAGGTCGACCTGGACTTTCCCCGGGAGTGGCTGGAGTTCACCGATCCGGCCAACGAGAACCACGTGATCCGTGCGGACCTCACGTGGCTGCTGTCGCGGTGGACGTGCATCTTCGCCCGCGGCTGCCACGGCATCGTCCCGGGCAAGGCCGCGAACGGCTGCTGCTCGCACGGGGCGTTCTTCACCGACGGAGACGACGAGAAGCGGGTCAAGAAGGCGGTCAAGCGGCTCACCCCGCTCACCTGGCAGCACTACCGTCGCGGGTTCAGCAACTGGACCGAGATGGACACGATCGACGGCGAGACCCCCGCCCGGCGCACCGCGACGCAGGGCTCCAACGGCCCGTGCGTGTTCCACAACGACGCGACGTTCCCCGGCGGCGGCGGGTGCGCGCTGCACGGGCAGGCCCTGCGCGACGGCGTCCACCCGCTGGAGTACAAGCCCGACGTGTGCTGGCAGCTGCCCATCCGGCGCGATCAGGACTGGTCGAAGCGCGCCGACGGGTCACAGATCCTGCTCACCACGCTCAGTGAGTTCGACCGGCGGGGCTGGGGCGAAGGCGGCCACGACCTGCACTGGTGGTGCACGTCGTCACCGGAGGCGCACGTCGGCTCGAAGCACCTGTACCTGGAGTACGAGCCCGAGCTCACCGCGCTGATCGGCAAGCCCGCGTTCTCGAAGCTCGCCGAACTCTGCGCGAAGCGGGCCGAACTGGGCCTGGTGGCACCGCACCCGGCGTCACCGCCGCAGCAGCTGAAACTCAGGCCCCGCGCTTGATGGCGGCCAGCCGCCGGTAAATTCTGTCGATGGACAGGCCGATCATCGCGCCACCAGCTGCTACCAGCGCCGACACGGTGTCGGCGGTGGTCCAGTAGAAGTTGCCGAAGTCGAAGTCCATGCCGTCCCCATCGCTCGGTTGGCCTTGGTCAAAGAGACCCAGAGGCTACCTTCACCGGTCGGGCGGCATCCCGACAATCAGACTTTCGGCCCAAAAGGACGAACCGTCAGGTGTTGGCGATCTACGGCTCGAACTTGTATCCGAGACCACGCACGGTGACGATGTGACGCGGCGTCGGTGGCTCCGGCTCGATCTTGGAGCGGAGGCGCTTGATGTGGACGTCGAGCGTCTTGGTGTCACCGACGTAGTCGGCGCCCCACACGCGGTCGATGAGCTGCCCGCGGGTGAGCACCCGGCCGGCGTTGCGCAGCAGCAGCTCCAGCAGCTCGAACTCCTTCAGCGGAAGCTGCACCGCGGAACCGCTGACGGTGACCACGTGCCGGTCGACGTCCATGCGCACCGGACCGGCCGACAGCGTCGGCGGGCCCGTCTCCGTTCCGGCGTCCTTCGAATGCCGGCGGAGGACGGCCCGGATCCGCGCCACCAGCTCGCGTGGTGAGTACGGCTTCGTAACGTAGTCGTCGGCGCCGATCTCCAGGCCGACCACCTTGTCGATCTCGCTGTCCCGCGCCGTGACCATGATGATCGGCACCTGTGACTTCTGCCGCAGCTGGCGGCAGACCTCGGTACCGGACATCTCCGGCAGCATCAGGTCGAGCAGCACGATGTCGGCGCCGGTGCGGTCGAACTCGGTGAGCGCCTCCGTACCCGTTTCCGCGACGGAGACCTCGAAGCCCTCCTTGCGCAGCATGTACGAGAGTGCATCGGAGAACGAGAACTCGTCCTCCACCACCAGCACACGTGCCACGCCGACTCCTTCCGAAACCCCGGATCCGGCTGCGATCATCCCTGCTCAGATGAACGGGAAGGTAACCGTAATGTGAACGTCGACCCTCTTCCGACCGTACTCGTCACGTCCACCCGCCCCCCGTGGTTGGTGGCGATGTGCTTGACGATGGCCAGGCCCAGGCCGGTGCCGCCGGTCTGCCGGGACCGGGCCCGGTCGGCCCGGTAGAACCGCTCGAAGATCCGGTCGAGGTCGGATGCCTCGATGCCGATGCCCTCGTCGCGCACCGCGATCCACACCGCCTCGTCGGTCGCACCGGACTCGACGTCGACCCGGGTGCCCTCGGGCGAGTACGCGACGGCGTTCTCCACCAGGTTCGCCACCGCCGTGACGAGCTGCCCCTCGTTGCCGTACGCCACCAGGCCGCGCTCCCCGAGCGCCTTGATCTCGATCTCCTTGGCGTTGGCCGCGGTACGGCTGCGGTCGATCACCTCGGCGATGATCCGGTCGACCGAGCACGGCTCCGGCTCCGGCAGCGGGTCGGCGCCCTGCAGCCGCGACAGTTCGAGCAACTCGCTGACCAGGCGGCTGAGCCGGGCCGACTCGTGCCGGATCCGGTCGGCGAACCGGGCCACCGCCTCCTCGTCCGGCACGCTGTCGCCGGCTTCGCCGCCGCTCAGCGCGTCCTGCAGCGCCTCGCTGAGCAGCTGCAGCGCGCCGACGGGCGTCTTCAGCTCATGGCTGACGTTGGCCACGAAATCACGCCGGACCCGGGCCACCCGGTGCGCCTCGGTGACGTCGGCCGCCTCGACGGCCACGTACCCACCACCGATGTCGATCGCCCGTACGTGCACGCCCAGCGGCTCGGCGTCGCTGTTCGCGCGCGGGATGTCGAGCTCGACCACCCGGGTCACCCCGCTGCGCCGGGTCTGGCCGGCGAGCGTGCGGACGATCGTGTGCGCGTCGGACGACGAGCGGATCAGGCCCATCTCCCGGGCCGCCGGGTTGGCGAGCACCGGGTGGTCGTCGCCGTCCAGCACCAGCACGCCGACGGTCAGCGAGTTGAGGCTGGACTGGGCCAGGTTGGGCGGCATCGGATCTCCACCTTCGGGCCCGGCTTCCGGGAGGCGGGCATGCGGGATCTGCCGGCCCTTTCCGGCAAACAGGGTGGTCACGCGGTCCCAGTTCACACCGCGATGGTAGGGCCCGAAGGTTGCCTGGTCAGCGGCCTTGGTTCGCGACCGCGGCGGCGGCCTCCCGGGCCGCCTCCGGGTCGAGGTACTCTCCGCCGACGGTGACCGGCCTGAGGCCGGCGTCGAGGTCGTACCGCAGCGGGATCCCGGTGGGGATGTTCAGCTTGGCGATCGCCTCGTCGGAGATGCCGTCGAGGTGTTTGACCAGCGCCCGCAACGAGTTCCCGTGCGCGGCGACCAGCACCGTGCGCCCGTCGAGCAGGTCGGGCACGATCGCGTCGTACCAGTACGGCAGCATCCGCAGGACGACGTCCTTCAGGCACTCGGTGCGCGGCTTCAGCTCCGGCGGGAGCGTGGCGTAACGAGGATCACCGAACTGCGAGTACTCGTCGTCGTCGGCGATCGGGGGCGGCGGGACGTCGTACGAGCGGCGCCAGAGCATGAACTGCTCCTCGCCGAACTCTTCCAGCGTCTGCTTCTTGTTCTTGCCCTGCAACGCACCGTAGTGGCGCTCGTTGAGGCGCCAGTGCCGCTTGACCGGGATCCAGTGCCGGTCGGCCGCGAGCAGCGACAGCTCCGCGGTGCGGATGGCCCGCTTCATGACGCTCGTGTGCACCACGTCGGGCAGCAGATCGTGCTGGCGCAGCAACTCACCGCCCCGGCGGGCTTCGGCCTCACCCTTCGCCGTCAGGTCGACGTCGACCCAGCCGGTGAACAGATTCTTGGCGTTCCACTCGGATTCCCCGTGCCGTAGCAGTACCAGCGTGCCCATGCCGCTCACTGTAATCGCGGCTACGGGGCCGAATAGCCACCGGGGCTTGAACACTGGGGTGTACAAACAGAAACGGCGGCCGCGGGTGGCGCACACCCCCAGCACGCACCACCCGTCAGCCGCCTACGCCAGCGGGGCGCCCCGCCCGGCCGCACCCGCTGTACGGGCCTGTCGACTCCCCACCCCCTGGTCGGTCTAAGACCCGCCTAAGACTGTAGGTCGGCCTGTCAACAACGACAACCGACTGTAAGTCCAGTCATAGTCGGTCGTCCTACCGAGAAGGACGGCGCGTCGCCGGTATATAAACACGGCGATTCCGACACACCTCAGTCATTGAGGTGGCGCTCGACGAAATGCTCGAATGCTTTGAGATTTGCCAGGGATTCACCGCGTGATACCCGCCATTTCCACTCACGCAGGATCGCGGTACCGAACCCGATCTCCAGCATCGGGTTGAAGCTCTCGTCGGCGTAGCTGACCACCGCGCCGAGGAGCCGGTCGAGCTCGTCGTCGGTGACGGCGTGCAACGACAGGCGTCCGGTCAGATATACGTCACCGGCGGCGTCGATCGAGAACGCGACCCCGTACATGCGCGAGTTGCGCTGCAGCAGCCAGGCCCACAGCTCCTCGCGGTTCTCGTCGGGCTGGCGCATCACGAACGCCTCCACCCGGAGGGCGTGCTCGCCGACGATGAGGTTGCAGGCCGTCTTCAGCTTGTTCTGGCCGGGCAGCGTCACCACGTAGGAGTGCTCGCCGGTCGGCTCGCAGGGCAGCTCGCGTTCGGCGCAGGCCCGCTCGATCAGCTTGCTCACGTCGTCCCGTGTGGTCTTCATGAAACGCCGGCCAGCGCGAACCGTGCGCGATGTTCGGACATCGCGTCGCGATAGACCGCGAGCAGTCCGGTCGCGGTCGCGTTCCAGGAGAACCGGGTCGCGTGTGCGGCCGCGCCGCTCGCCAGTTCGGCGCGGTGGCGCGGCGAGCGGAGAAGATCACCGAGGACGCGCGCCCAGTCGGCCGGGTCGTGCCCGTCGATCAGCACCCCGGACACGCCGTCGGAGACCGCGGTGACCAGCCCACCGACCGCGGCGGCCACCACCGGCGTGCCGCACGCCTGCGCCTCCAGCGCCACCAGCCCGAACGACTCGTTGTGGCTGGGCACGCCGACCACGTCGGCCGCCCGGTAGACGTCGACCAGTTCGCCCGGCGGGCGCGGCGGCAGGAACCGCACGCGGCCGGCCAGGCCGAGCGACGCCGCGAGTTCCATCAGCTCGGTGGGCCGACTCAGGCCGGTGCCGCTGGGGCCGCCGCACACCGCGATCGTGAGGCGCTCGGCCACCGCCGGATCCGTCGCTGCCAGTTCGGCGGCGGCCCTCAGCAGGACGTGCGGCGCCTTCAACGGCTGGATCCGGCCCACGAACGCCACGACGTACCCGTCGGTGGGCAGGCCGAGTGCGCGGCGGGCGGCCGCGCGGGCGCCGGCGTCCTTCGACGGCGTGAAGATGTCGAGGTCGACACCCGGCGCCACCACGGACACCCGCTCGGGCGACGCGTCGTAGAGGTCGAGCAGTTCGCGCGCCTCGGTCGGGGTGTTCGCGATCAGCCGGTCGGCCTCGGCCACGACCTGCTCCTCGCCGATCACCCGGGCGTTCGGCTCGGGGGTGTCGCCCTCGGCCAGCATCAGGTTCTTGACCTTCGCCAGGGTGTGCGCGGTGTGCACCAGCGGCACCCCCCAGCGGTCGGTGGCGAGCCAGCCGACCTGCCCGGACAGCCAGTAGTGCGAGTGCACGAGGTCGTACCAGCCGGGCGGTTGGGTGGCCTCGGCCCGCAGCACACCGGCGGTGAACGCGCACAGCTGGGCCGGCAGCTCCTCCTTGCTCAGCCCCTCGTACGGACCGGCTGTGATGTGCCGCACAGTGACGCCGGGATGCATCTCGACGCAGCGCGGCAGCTCGCTCGACGTCGTGCGGGTGAAGATCTCCACCTCGACGTTCGCCTCGGCCAGCCGGCGCGACACCTCGACGATGTACACGTTCATCCCGCCCGCATCACCCGTGCCCGGTTGATCGAGCGGCGAGGTGTGTACCGACAGGGTCGCCACACGTCTAGGCAATCGCACAGCCGCTCCATTCGTTCGGGTCACCAACCAAACATGTTCCCCCAACGCGGGCCAATAACCGAAATGAGGCTTGTCAGATGTGCGGCGCAACAGCGGGCACTGGCAGGATTCGGTCATGACTCAGGGCGTGGCGGTTGTGACGGGCGCGTCGAGCGGAATCGGCGCGGCGACCGCGCGGCGGCTCGCGGCCGAGGGTTTCACGGTGGTGGCGGCGGCCCGGCGGATCGACCGGCTGGAGGCGCTGGCCACCGAGACCGGCGCGGTGCCGGTGCGGTGCGATGTGACGTCCGACACCGACGTGACGGCGCTCGCCGACGTGGTGAGCGGGCTGGACGCGCCGCTGACGGTGCTGGTCAACAACGCCGGCGGGGCGTTCGGCGCCGACCCGGTGGAGCAGGCCGACGTCGAGCAGTGGCGGGCCATGTACGAGATCAACGTGGTCGGCACGGTGCGCGTCACCCGGGCGCTGCTGCCGCTGCTGGTGGCGTCGGGCGCCGGCACGATCGTGATGATGGGGTCCACCGCGGGCTTCGTCACGTACGAGGGCGGCGGCGGGTACACGGCGGCCAAGCACGCCGAGAAGGCGGTCGCCGACACGCTGCGGCTGGAGCTGAGCGGGCGGCCGGTGCGCGTCATCGACATCTCCCCCGGCATGGTCCGCACGGACGAGTTCGCGGTGAAGCGCTTCGGCGGCGACGCCGACAAGGCCGCGGCGGTCTACGAGGGCGTCGCCGAGCCACTGGTGGCCGACGACATCGCCGACGTGGTGGCGTTCGCCGTCACGCGTCCGCACCACGTGAACATCGACCGGCTCGTGATCCGTCCGCTGGCCCAGGCCGCGCAGCACAAGGTGCATCGGATCAAGTGAGTCGTCCCGTCGGGCGGCCGACCCGGGGGACCACCGCGCCGAACCGGCTGCGGCGGGTCGACCGGTTCATCGCCGCCCGGTTCGGTCCGCTGCTGCGGTCGGCGGAGGATCCGCTGGTGGTGGACCTCGGGTACGGCGAGCACCCGGTGACCACGGTCGAGTTGTACCGGCGGTTGTGCGCCGTCCGGCCCGACGTGCGGGTGGTCGGGCTGGAGATCGATCCGGCCCGGGTCGCTCTTGCCGCGGCCTCCGCCGAGCCGCCCGGCCTCACGTTCGCCCGCGGCGGTTTCGAACTCGCCGGGCTGCGACCCGTGCTGGCGCGGGCGATGAACGTCCTGCGGCAGTACGACGAGTCCGATGTGGACAGTGCGTGGGCCGCGATGGTGGGCGCGCTGGCGGCGGACGGTGCGGTCGTCGAGGGGACGTGCGACGAGCCCGGCCGGCTCGCGTCCTGGATCTGCCTCGACCGCGACGGCCCGCAGACCCTGACGTTCGCCGCCCGTCTCTCCACATTGGACGGTCCGGCGGTGTTCGCCGAGCGCCTGCCGAAGGCGCTGATCCACCACAACGTTCCCGGCCACCCGGTGCACGACCTGCTGCGGGCGCTCGACTCGGCCTGGGCCGCCGCCGCGCCCTACGCGTCGTTCGGGGTGCGGCAGCGCTGGCTGCGGGCGGTGCGGCTGGTCAAGGACGCGGGCTGGCCGGTCGCCGACACCCGCCGTCTCGGCGAGCTCACCGTGCCGTGGGACGCCGTCAGAACGAGCAGTTGACCAGGTGGCACTCCGGCGTCAGACGGACGCCGAACCGCGTCTCGACGCCTTCCCGGACGTGCGCCGCGAACTTCATCACGTCGGCGGTGGTGGCACCGCCCCGGTTGGTGACCGCGAGCGTGTGCCGGGTCGACAACGCGACCGTCCCGGTGCCGAACTCGCGCCCGTAGCCGGGCGCGAACCCGGCCCGCTCGATCAGCCACGCGGCCGGCACCTTCGTGCCCGCCGGGTCGGGGTACCGCGGGCAGTCGGCCGGGATCGCGGCCGGCAACTCCGGCAGCACCGGGTTGAGGAAGAAGGAGCCGACGCTCCACGTGTTGTGGTCGTCGGCGTCGAGCACCATGCCCTTGCTGCGACGCACCTCGATCACGGCGGCCCGCACGTCGGCCACCGGTGCCGTGCCGCCCTCGGCGATCCCGAGGTGCCGGGCCAGGCCCGCGTACTTCACCGGGCCCGACTGCGGGCTGCGCCGCAGCCGGTAGGTGACCTCGAGGATCACCCAGCGGTCGGTGTGCTTGAAGACCGACTGCCGGTGCACGCCGAACCCGCACCGCTCCGGCCCCCACGACTCGACGTCGCCGGTCTCCCGGTCGAACACCGACACCGATTCCAGCACGTCGGACGTGAGCGCACCGTAGGCGCCGACGTTCTGCACGGGCGTGCCGCCCACCGAGCCCGGAATGCCGGACAGCGCCTCCAACCCGGCCAGCCCGTCGGCGGTCGTCGCCTCGACCAGCACGTCCCAGTCGACGCCCGCGCCGGCGCGCACCAGGTCACCGTCGATGTCGAGATCCGTCGTGGCGATCCGGACGACCCGGCCGTCCCAGCCGACGTCGCCGACGACCAGGTTGGACCCGCCGCCGATGACGAGCACCGGCCGCTTCGCGGCGTCGGCCTCGCGCACCAGGTCGACCGCGTGCGCGGCGGAGGTGGCGACGGCCAGTTCGGCCACCGGCCCACCGACCCGCATCGTGGTCAGTTCGGCGAAGGTCACGGTCACGTCGGGGAGTGTAATGACGTCCGACCAGCGGCAGGTTTCCGGCCGGAACCGCCGGGGCACCAAGGTCACCGGCGGCTGGTGGCGCGGGGATCCTCTACGCTGGGTTCCCACGACGCGCTACCGCGGGTAACCGCGGTCGGACAGCCGCGTAGGGGGCGAGGATGCGATGAGCAAACCACACGGCAACAAGGACTCCTGGCTCGCCGCCCTGCGCGCGGAAGGTGCCGCGCTCCACACCGCGATCGAGGCCGGCGACCCCGACTCCGACGTTCCCACCTGCCCCGGTTGGAAACTGCGGCAACTCGCGTTCCACGTCGGCGCCGTCTACCAGCGGGTGACGCAACACATCTCCCGCGGCGTGGTGTCGAAGCCGGAGCCGGCCCACATCGAGGCGGAGTCCGGTCACCCGCTGACCTACTTCGACCGGCATTTCAGCGACGTGATCCGGATTCTCGACCAGGTCGACCCCGACCTGCCGGCCTGGAACCCGATGCCGCAGTCGAAGGTCGCCTCGTACTGGCACCGGCGGCTCGCGATCGAGACCGCGGTGCACCGGTGGGACGCGCAGGTCGCCAGCGGACCGGCCGAGCCGATCGAGGCCAAGCTCGCCGTCGACGGCATCACGGAGGTCATCGACAGCCTGCTGCCGGGCGGCAAGCGCAAGGGTTCCACCGACGGGGTACGCGGGATCGCCGCGCTGCACGCCGCCGACGTCGGCCAGGACTGGTACGTGCGGCTGCGCGGCGAGGGGATCGCGCTCCTCGACACCGACACCCTGCTCGACGACGACCACCCGCACGAGCGCGCCCAGGCCACCGGTTCGGCCAGCGACCTGCTGCTCGCGCTCTACGGCCGGGTGCCGTACGACGTGCTGGAGGTCGCCGGCGACCCGCGTCTCCTCCAGGCCCTGCGCACCGGTTAGATCAACCGCAGCCGCACGCGGCGGTTGGCCTTGCCCTTGCTCTCGACCTTGACGATCTGCACCTTGCCCACCTGCGACGTCGACGCGACGTGCGTTCCACCGTCGGCCTGCACGTCGAGGCCCACGATGTCGACGATGCGGATCTCCTGCTCGTCGGCCGGGATCAGGTTCGACTGGGTGCGGATGATGTCGGGGAGCGCCAACGCCTCGTCGCGTTCGAGCACCCGCACGTCGACCCGCCGGTCGGCGATCACCTCGGCGTTGATCAGGTCTTCGAGCCGCGTCTTGAAGTCCGACGGCACCTCGGGCAGGTTGAAGTCCATCCTGGCCGTGCCCGGCTCCATGTTGCCGCCCGTCACCAGCGCGCCGAAGTCGCGGAAGACCACCCCGCACATGACGTGGAGCCCGGAGTGGGTGCGCATCAGCAGCGAGCGCCGCTCGTCTTCGATCGCACCGGTCACCGCCGAGCCGACCGGCGGCAGCGGGTCACCCTCGGCGGGGAGCAGGTACAGGTCGTCGCCCTTGCGGGTGCCGACGATGCGGGTCTGTACGCCCTGCCACAGCAGCACGCCGTGGTCCGGCGGCTGGCCCCCGCCGCCCGGGTAGAACGCCGACCGGTCGAGCACGATCCCGGTCTCCGGGTCGGACGCCAGGACGGTGCAGGAGAACTCGCGCAGCGTCGGGTCGAGAAGGTCGAGCCGGTGGGTACGGCCGTGATGCGTGACACCCATGGGCCCACCCTAACGATTCAGGAAATCGGCGATCCGGGTGCGTACGTCGGCGCGCTCGTTCCACATCACGTTCGGCTTGTCGTAGAGGTGCAGGTCGGCCTTTGGCAGCAGGTCGGCGAGCTCGACGGCCACCGAAGCCGGGTGCACGTCGTCGTCGTTGCAGCCGATCACCAGGGCCTCGGCGGTCACCGCGCGTAGCGCGTCCACCGACGTCAGGGGCGCCTCGTCGGCCAGGGACGCGAGTTCCGGCGCCAACCCGAAGTGGACGATCTGCTCCACCCGCTGCCGCAGGTACGCCCACCCGGTCGGGGTCGCCCGCAGTTGCAGCGGCACCTCCAGCGAGATCACCTCGGCCAGACCGCCCGGGTCCTGCTCCTCGGCCGCGGCCAGCAGCGCCTCGAACCGCTCGCCGGCGTCCGGGCCGGGCGACGTCAGCGCCGCCGGCAGGAAGAACACCACCCGCTCGAACCGGGTGGGATTGTCGGCGAGCAGCCGAACCAGCGCACCGGCGCCGAGGGACACCCCGAGCGCCCGGGTCGCCCCGGTGAGGTCGGCGACGGCCCGCAGGTCACGGGCGAGATCCAGGTACGTCCACGGCCCGGCCGGCGCACCCGAGCGGCCATGGCCGCGGAAATGCATGAACACCTTCCGGCCCTGCACGCCGCTGCCCAGCGGGCGGGTCTCCCCGATCCCCTGGCCGAACCCGTGCGCGAACACGGTCACCGGATCCGGCGGACCGGTCCCGAAGATCTCCAGCTCGACGCCGTGCGGCGTGCCGACCAGCGTGGTGGGCGGGAGCGGGAGGGTCGGCCGCCCGCCGCGCGGGCCGCGATTGTTCGACGGCTGATCCGGCCGCCCGTCGGGCGGAGGTGGCCAGCGAAAATCAGAAGTCACCAGGAAGACGGTCCATCCGCGGCGTCGCGCAGTGCGGGACGCACGTCGAGTAGGTAAACGGCCGCGACAGTGAGCGCGATGAACCCCAGCAGGCTGAGCGCCGACAGCGAGAGCACCGTGACGAACAGCGCGCCGCCGGTCATCACCAGCCACAGCCCCTTGGACAGGGTGCCGATCGCCCCGAACGAGTCGGAGCGCTGGGTGAGACAGTTGATGAACGCGAACGCCTCGATGATGAGCGCCACCACGAGAAGTGCGTAGTCGATCGAGGAGCGCACGTCCATGTAGAACAGCGGGGCGGCATCAACCATGTACAGAAGCTTAGGCACCCGTCCCCCCGGTTTGCCCAACAGGCCGGAGGAACGGGTGCCTAGGTGTTATTTGTTACTGCTTGACGGCCGCGGGACGGGTCTTCTTGACCGCCTTGGCCGGGCTCTTGCCGGTGCCCGGGCCGCCGGCGGCGGTGGCACCGGTGGTGGTGGCCGGAGCCGGCTCGCCGTCTTCCGCGACGACCGACGGCACCACGTCACCGGCCGGCTCGAGCTCCTTGTACGGGCCACCGACGACCTTCTCGCCCCGGGCGACCAGGTCGTTGTAGACCGCGACGGCCTGGGTGCGCAGCACCTCGGCGTTGCGCAGGGCCGCGTCGCGCAGCTTGTCGACGTCGACGCGCCGGGCGGGCTCGGCCACCACGTTGGTGACGGCGTCGGCGACGACCGGGCGCAGGGCCACGACACGGCCGCCGAGCTCAACCGCCTTCGCCGGCAGCAGACGCAGCTGCTGGTAGGCCAGGTCGCCGGCACCGGCGGCCGCGTAGAGCGGGTTCGGGTAGCGACGGGTGTTAGCTGACTGGGTCGACATCCGTGTTCTCCTCCTTCGACCGGGCGTTCTCCCGGCGGAATGTTTCGTATATCTGGGTCAACGACTGCTTCTGCGCCACGGTGAGATCGGGATCTGTGGCGATCGCCGCGAGCACGCCCGGGTTGTCCTTCGTGTCGAGCAACCCGGCCTTGAGGTACATGGCGGGCGTGGAGACCCGCAGCGCGTGGGCGAGCTGGGCGAGCACCTCGGCGCTCGGTTTGCGCAGCCCACGTTCGATCTGGCTGAGGTAAGGATTGGAGACGCCGGCCTGCTGGGCCAGCTGCCGCAACGAGATCCGCGCGTTGCGGCGAAGGTCGCGGATGAACCCGCCGACATCGCGCGGAGTTTCGCCCGGTTCCGGCTTCTCCGTCTCGTCACTCACGCCACCGACGCTAGCTCGCGGTGCTAGCTCTTGCAAGCAAAACGCTAGCTACCGTTAAAGACGTCACAGGACGGAGCGGACAACCCCCACCGTATCGCCCCCGCCGAGCACCGGCTCGGCCGGCGTCGGCGCGTCGAGGCCGAGCTTCGAAAAAGCCCATGAGAGGACGGGCATCAGCGCGCGCTTCGCACCGTCGTCGATCTTCATCGCGACGGCACCTACGCCCGGGACGGCCACCGCCTGCACGCCCTCGGCCCCGCCCTTGGCCAGCAGCCCCGGTACGGCGCGCATCAGCACCGTGTCGTACGCCTGGGCGTCGGTGCCGGACACGTACTCGGGGTGCGCCCGCATCGCGTCGGCGACCCGGTCACCGGTCTCCACCAGCCGGCGGTAGGAGTCGGCGAGGGAACGCAGCGACAGCGCCAGCACCGGCGCACCGCACCCGTCGACGCCCACCCCACCGGCCGGCTCGCCGGCCAGCTCTTCGACGGTCTCCTGGATCGTGACCTGCAGCGGGTGCGTCGGCTCCCAGTAACCGTCGACCGGCCAGCCGGCCGCGACACAGGTGACCAGCATCGCGGCGTGCTTGCCGGAGCAGTTGTTGCTGGCCCGGCTGAACTCGCCGCACGGATCGCTCAACGGCGTCGTCGCCGGGCACCGCAGCCGCGTCTCGGGCAGCCCGGCGCGCTCCAGCATCGCGCGCGCCGCGTCCACGTGAAATCGCTCACCACGGTGACTGGCCGCCGCCAGCGCGAGTTCGGCGGCGCTGGCCGGCTCGAACCCGGCGCGCAGCATCCCGGCGGCCTGGAGCGGCTTGTTGGACGAGCGCGGGAACACCGGCGCCGTGATGTCGCCGACCGACGCGACCACCGCGCCCGCGGCATCGAGCACCGCGACCGACCCGTGATGCCAGCTCTCGACGAACCCCGACCGGAGGACCTCGGCGACGAGTTCGCCGCCCTGGTACGCGTCAGCCACGTGCGATTCCGAGCAGGCGACGGGCGTCGGCCGGAGCCATCGGCGGGCGCTGGGCCAACCGGGCGAAGCTGGCGGCCCGCGCCACGAGTTGGGCGTTGCTCTCCACCGGCTGGCTGCGGGCGTAGGTGACGGTGTCCTCCATGCCGACCCGCAGGTGCCCGCCGGCCGCGAGCGAGGCCATCAGCACCGGGAGCGTGGTGCGTCCGATGCCGGTGGCCGAGAACGTGGTGCCCTCGGGCAGGTTGGTGAGAGCGGCCTTGCAGGCCACGAGCGCCTCGACGGTGCCCGGCATGCCACCGGGCACGCCCATCACGAAGTCGACGTGCACGTGCCCGCCGGCCGGCAGCCCGTACTTGTTGAGCAGGCGCTCCAGCGCGGCCAGGTGGCCCAGGTCGAAGATCTCGTACTCGGGCACGATGCCCTTGCTCTGCATGCGGGTGTGCAACTCGACGATGAACGCCCAGCGGTTCATGAACACGTCGTCGCCGAAGTTGACCGTGCCCATCGTGCAGGAGGCCATGTCGGGCGCGGCGTCGAGCACGGCGAGGCGGTGCTCCTCCGGGTCGGTGACCGCGCCGCCGGAGGACAGCTGCACGATCAGCCCGGTGCCCTCGCGGATCGCCCTCGTCGTCTCCTTGAGGCGGCCGAGGTCGAGCGTCGGCTTCGCCTCGTCGTCGCGGATGTGGATGTGGATGACGCTGGCGCCCACCGCCTCGCACTCCTTGGCGGCGACGACCAGCTCGTCGAGCGTGACCGGCAGGGCCGGCGCGTCACGCTTGCTGACTTCCGCGCCGGTGGGCGCGACGGTGATCAAGGTGGTTGCCATCAGCTGTCAATCTGCGCCGTCGACTCGCCGATGCGCAACTGCGCGTCGTCCTTGACGTTGTTCTTGACCAGCGCGAGCGCGACCTGGCCGAGCTCGTGGTGCCGCACGGCGGTGCCGACAAACCCGACCGCGCGCTCGTTCAGCGTGATCGGCGTGCCCGGGGCCGGCAGCTCGTCGGTGGCGATCCCGTCGAGATGCAGCAGCACCAGCTTGCGCGGCGGACGGCCGAGGTGGTGCACCCGGGCCACCGTCTCCTGACCCCGGTAGCAGCCCTTCTCCAGGTGCACGGCCGGCGCGGTGAACCCGGCCTCGGCCGGCAGGGTGCGGTGATCGGTCTCGAACCCGTAGCGCGGACGCCTGGCCGCCACGCGCACGGCCTCGTAGGCCCAGAGCCCCGCCCGCGGAATGTCGATCCGGTCCTTCTCGGCACGCGGGACGAGCAGGTCGGCGCCGTTCCCGACCCGTCGCACCCAGCCCGCGCCGAACTTCGCCACTGTTGCTGATTTGTCGCCGAGAGAGGCGACGCGGTAGATCGTCGACGGGCGCGGCGGCTGGGTGCCCTGTGCGAACTTCGCGCCGGGAACGTCGAGGGTGTCGGGTTCGTCGAGCTCCTCGTCGACGCCGAGGGACTTGAGCGCGTCGTCGGTACCGGGGCCGACCAGCGACAGCACCGCCCAGTCGGCGGTCACGTCGACCGGCTCGACCCGCATCATGAACCGCATCCGCTCCAGGTACACCAGCAGGTCACCGTTGCCCGGCTCGGTGTCGAGCCAGGTGGTGGTGCCGTCGTCGGTGACCATCGCGTGGTGCTCGACATGGCCGTGCGGCGAGAGCACGAGCAGTTCGGTGCCCTGGCCCGGCCGCAGCTTCTCCAGGTGCTGGGTGGTGAGGCTGTGCAGCCAGGAGAGCCGGTCGTCGCCGGGCACCGCGATGACGGTGCGGTGCGACCGGTCGACCAGGCCCACGCCCTCTTCGAGGAGGCGCTGTTCGCGGACCGGGTCGCCGTAGTGGGCGACCGCCCCCGCGTCACGGCTGGCCGGATCGAGGGCGGCAATGTCGATCGCGGTGCTCATCCCGCTATCCTCCCGCGCAACTCTTGCACTTGCCGAAGAACGAGACGTGGCCCACGTCGAGCTGGAAGCCGCGGTCGTCCTTCAGCCGCGCGGACACCTCGTCGAGGGCGCTGGGCTGCACCTCGTCGATGCGGCCGCAGCCCCGGCAGACCAGGTGCACGTGCTGCTCCTCGAGCGCGGCATGGTAGGTCGGCGCGCCGTGCGAGAGGTGGGTGTGCGTGACCAGCCCGATGTCCTCCAGCAGTTCCAGCGTGCGGTAGACGGTGGAGATATTGACGCCGGCGGCGGTCTCGGCGACCTTGCAGTGCACCTGGTCAGGGGTGGCGTGCCCCAGGTCGTAGACCGCTTCCAGGACGAGTTGACGCTGCGCGGTCAGGCGGAGACCACGTTCGCGTAGCACTTGAGCCAAAGTGTCCGAAGCCACCCTGCAATAATGCGCTCGCATCCGCGAGCGCGGGCCTTGGGGCCTCTGAGGCGCCGCCTTCCCTCGTCGCTCCAGTCGCTGCGCTCCCTGCGCTCCTCAGTCCAGGCAGCGCCGGCCCCAAGGCCGCCGATGGTATTCCTCGGTGGTTAGGCTGCTGGACTTGTGACTGTCGTAGCCGTCCTGGGTCGTGGCGTGGTCCCGGCCGACACCCCGGTGCTCCGCGCCGACGACCTCGCCGCCGTCCGTGGCGACGGCGTTTTCGAGACGATCCACCTGCGCTCCGGGTCGCTGTGGCAGCTCGACGCGCACCTCGACCGGATGGCCCGGTCCGCCGAGCTGCTGGAGATCGCGCTGCCGGCGCGGTCGGCGCTGGCGGGCCTGGCGGCCGAGGCGATCGCCGAGTGGCCGCGGGACGCCGAGGGCGCGCTCCGGCTGGCCTGCTCGCGCGGGACGGAGTCGGGCGGACCGCCCACGGTGTGGGTGACCCTCACCGGGATCAAGCCGGGGCAGCTGCGCGGACGCCGCGAGGGGGTCGCGGTCCGCACGCTGTCGCTGGGTTATCCGGTCGACGCGCGCAGCGCCCTTCCGGCGCTGCTCGCCGGCGCCAAGACCCTGTCGTACGCGGTGAACATGGCGTGCCAGCGCTGGGCGGCGGCCGAAGGGGCCGACGACGTGCTCTGGGTCTCCGGTGACGGGTACGCGCTGGAGGGGCCGACGTCGACGCTGGTCTGGCTCACCGACGGCGTCCTCTGCACGGTGCCACCGGCCTCGACCGGTATCCTCGCCGGCACCACCGCCGCCTACCTGCTGGCGAACGCCGGCGAACTCGGCTGGACCGCCACCGAGCGGCTGGTGCGCCCGGCCGACCTGCACACCGCCGACGGTGTCTGGCTCACCTCGTCGGTACGCGGGCCGGCCGAGATCCGCGCGCTGGACGGCGTCCCCCTGGGCCCGAGCCCCGAAACCGCCCGGATCGCGAAGCTTCTCGGTTTTCCCCTCTGACCCAACCCCGGCCGCCCCGGCGGCGTGTAGATGGGTGTGGATCGGGACGGCGATTTCCGCGAGTTCGTGCTGCAGCGCGGCCATGCGCTGTCCCGGGTCGCGTTCCTGCTGACCGGTGACCACCAGCTCGCCGAGGATCTGGTGCAGATCGCGCTGGCCCGCGCCGCGGCCCGGTGGCCCCGCCTGGTGGCCGGCGGCGACCCGGAGCCGTACGTCCGCCGGATCATGGTCAACGAGCGCACGACCTGGTGGCGCCGCCGCCGGTACGAGAGTGTCGGCCGGGCCGACTGCGTGTCGGTGACCGTCGGCGAACACCCGACCGGCGTCGACGAGACCGAACAGGTCAACCGGCGGCTCGTGCTGGTTCAGGCGCTCAACCGGTTGTCGGCGCGGCAGCGCGCCGTCGTGGTGCTGCGCTACTACGTCGACCTCACGGTCGAGGAGACAGCGCAGGCGCTGGGCTGCTCCGCGGGAACGGTGAAGAGCACCACGTCGGATGCGTTGTCCCGGCTGCGGGCCACCGCGGCCGACCTCGGGAAGGTGACGTGATGGTGCGTGAGCTGCTCGACGACCTGGCCCGTGACGTCCCCGACTACTCGAACCCGGACCGGGCGCTGGCCGCGGCCCGCGCGTCCCGGCGCCGCCGGACGGGTGGCGGCGCCGCCCTCGTGGCCACGGCGCTCGCCCTGGCCGCGGCCGTCACCTGGGCGCCGGTCGGCGGTCCCGGCCCGGACTGGCCGCCGTTCCCGGGCCGGTCGGAGCCGGTCCTGGCGTCGGCGCCGATGCTGGCCGACCTGCCCACCGCGGCGGTCGGTCCGGCCCGGCTGGCGTACCGGTTGAACTGCCGGACGCCGTGCAGCCGCATGGTGCTCCAGATGGAGTGGGGCGGCCTCGAGTACAGCCTCGACCACCTCGGCGACCTGGGCGTGCCGTCGCTGTCGCCGAACGGCGAACTGCTGGTGGCGCCGTTCAGCGGGGATGGCGGGTACAAGGTCCGTGACCTGCGGAGCGACGAACCGCCGACGCCGTTCGAACCGCGGCTTGGAGCGGGCCTGTGGTCGCCGATGACCTGGTCGCCCGACAACCGCTGGCTGGTCATGTGGGGTCCGCGGGGGAATGGCAGGTCCGAGTACGCCCGCGTCGACCTGCGCGATCTCACGATCGTCACCTACCAGCCGCCCGCCGACCTGTACGCGTGCGCCGTCCTGCCCAGCGGCGAACTCCTCCTCGCCCCCAGCACCGCGTGGACGGAGCAGCAACCGCTGCAGTTGGCCGATCCGGCCACGGGCGACGTGCGTCCGCTGCTGACCGTGGACTCCCGCGCGATGTTGCAGCCGGGGTTGTCGATCCAGCACGACCCGACCAGCCCGGCCCTCCTGTCGACGGACGGCATGTTGGGGCTGATCGTGCGGAACGCGGATCGACGGGCCCTCGCGCTGCTGGAGTTCAACCTGGCCTCCGGCGCCCTGATCGACGCCAAGAGCATTCCCTACGAGATGGGCTGGGAGCCGGTCGCGTACGGCGGAACCGGGCTACACATGGTGACCCGGAAACCGGTTCGGGCCGGCGTTCTCGCCCCGGACGGGCACTCCGTCACGACCCCCGAACTGCCGGCGCCGACGCAGGTGCTCGTGCCGGGAGGCCGCACCTGGTACTGAAGCGGGGACGTTCAGTTGATTGTCATCGATTTCATTCGAAACTCATACTGGCCGCCCAATTCACCCCCTTCGATTGGTGTCGGTATGGCGCTCCGGAAATCCATCCTGTACGCGTTCCTCGCTGTGCTCGTCTCGGCGCTCGGCTTCGTGGTGGCTCAGCAGCCCGCTTCGCCGGCCGCGGCACCCGCCAAGGTGATGGCCCTCGGCGACTCGATCACCGCCGCGCCCGGCTGCTGGCGGGCCTACCTGTGGCAGCAACTGCAGGCCGCCGGCTACACGAACACCGACTTCGTGGGCACCGCCCGCGGCGACGGCTGCGGCTTCACCTACGACGACAACCACGAGGGTCACAGCGGCTTCCTCGCCACCGGCATCGCCAGCCAGAACCAGTTGCCGCCGTGGCTGGCGGCCACCAACCCGGACATCGTGATCATGCACCTGGGCACCAACGACATGTGGGGCGGCCAGACGCCGGTGAGCACCGTGCTGGGCGCCTACACCACGCTCGTCAACCAGATGCGGGCCAACAACCCGAACATGAAGATCATCGTGGCCCAGATCCTGCCGATGGGTCCGCCCGCGTGCACCGCCTGCACGCAGGCCGTGGTCAACCTGAACGCCGCGATTCCCGGCTGGGCCAACGGCCTGACCACCAGCCAGTCGCCGATCGTCGTGGTCGACCAGTGGACCGGGTTCAACATCACCACCGACACCGGTGACGGCGTCCACCCGAACGACGCCGGCTTCCGGAAGATGGCCGCCAAGTACTACACCCCGCTCACTCGCCTGCTCGACGGCATCGCCCCGCCCGGGCCGTCGGGAAGCCCGTCCTCCAGCCGACCCTCGGTGTCGCCGTCGACCTCGCAGCCGCCGACCGGCCGGTGCACGCCGACGTACAAGGTCGCCGGCCAGTGGCAGGGCGGCTTCCAGGGTGAGGTCGCGGTCCGCAACGACACGACCGGCACCACCTCGACCTGGACCGTGACGATCCGCTACGCCAACGGACAGCAGGTCACCCAGTCGTGGGGCACGACCCTGACCCAGTCCGGAACGACGGTGACCGCCCGGCCCGCCGGCTGGAACGCGTCGCTGGCACCGGGCGCCACCGCCACCTTCGGCTTCCTCGCCTCGTGGACCGGGTCGAACGGCACGCCGGAGGTGACCTGCACCGTCGCCTGAGCCCCGTAGCGAAAAGGGCAGCGCCCGGGATCCAGATCGGATCCCGGGCGCTGCCTGAATTTCAGTGCTTACACACCACCTGCCAGGCTGGGGCAGGCCACGAACGGCTTCAGCGAGAAGTCGAGCACCTCGGCGAAGCCGGCCTGAACCACGTGCCGCTTGACCTGGGAACGCCAACCGTCCTTGGACACGATGACGTCGTAGCGGCCCTTCGGCAGCCAGATCGCGTACGTACCGTCGGTCTTCGTGCGCAACGGGTACGAGATCTCCGGGTTCGACGACAGCCCGATCTCGATCTGGGCCTGCAGCGGTACCGCGCCGGCGCAGCCCTGGCCGGTCACCGTTCCGCTGATCTTGCCCCAGTTCGCCGGCGGCAGGACGTGCATCTTGACGCCCACCGACGCGACCGGGTACGGGCTGTTCACCCGGACACCGAGCTGCGCGGAGTAGTCACCCGGCTGGGTCACCCCGGCGGCCGTGGTGGCCGCGAGCGTCAGCTTCACCGTGCGGCTGGCGCCCGGTGCGAGGGTGAACGTCTGCGGGTCCTCCGACAGCCACGGAACCTCGCTGGATTCGAAGCAGTTCTCGAGGTCACCGAGGTGTTCCGCGGTCGCGCTGGCGATGTTGCCCGACTCGAAGCCACCGATCTTGTAGAAACCGCACGCGCCCGCGGCGCGGTAGGTCGCCACGTTGGCGTTCGGCAGCGTGGCCCAGCTGTTGGAGGCCGGGTCGTACGAGATCGTCCCGTTGGTCAGCGTGCTGCGACCGTCGGTGACGCCACCCGCGATCACCAGCTGGCCACCGGCCGCGGCGTCGGCCGCCGCCCAGCGGTCCTCCGGCATCGTGGCGATGGGCGACCACGAGTTGGCGCCCGCGTCGTACGCGAAGCCGTCGGTGAAGGTCACCTCGCCGTTGAGACCACCGGCGCAGTAACCCTTGCCGCTGATGCCACCGCACGAGATCCACGACACCGGGTGCGGGTACGCCGCGACCTCGGTGAACCCGCTCGCCGGGTCGAAGAGCACCGTGTCACCGGTGGTGTCGCAGTCGCTGGTGGTGCAGCCACCGACCAGCAGGACCTTTCCGTCGACGACCGCGGCGCCACCGGCCGCGACCGGCGACGGGTTCTGCGCCGACGCCGTGCTCCACGTGTTGGCCGCCGGGTCGAACACGTCGACGCTCGCCACCGGGTCACCGGCGACGCTCCAGCCACCGAACACGTACAGCTTGCCGTCGACGGCCGCCGCCTGCGGCTTCTCCCGGGCGGTCGGCAGGTCGGGCAGCTCGGCCCACGCGCCTTCCGCCGGGTCGTACACGAAGGCGTTGGTCATGGCGGCGGTGCTCGCACCACCGACGGCGTAGACCTTGCCGTCGAGCCACGCGGCCGCCTGGTCGGCGCCCGCGGCGGGCTGGTTGTCGATCGGCGTCCAGGCGTCGGCCACCCACGGCTGGTTCTGCGGCTGGCTGATCGGCCTCGGCGCGTTCGGGTTGAACCGGCCCGGCGACATGCCGCCGGGGATCGCGATCCGCTGCAGGGCCGCGCCCTGCTTGGCCTTCAGGATCTCGAACCCGCCGTCCCGCTCGAACAGTTCGACCTGCGCGGGGGCGTTACCGGTGTTGCGGACCGTGATGTTGAAGTTCCGGGTCTGCCCGAGCGTCTGGTAGCTCTCGACCGCGGTCGGCGTCACGGTGACGCGCGCGGCGCCCAGGGCGAAGTCCGCCCGGACGGTCGAGTTGGCCACCACGGCCACCGACTTCGACGTGGCCGCGTAGCCCGTCTTCGTCGCGGTGAACGAGTGCGCCCCGGTGAGGCTGGAGAACAGGAAGTAGAACCCGTCCGGGATGTTCGGGTCGTCCGGCGTCGCCACCGAGACGCCCTGCTCCGTCGGCCGCTCGTCGCTGGCGACGACGACGCCGGTGAGCGCACCGCCGGTCAGCGAGTCGGTCGTGAAGCCGGCCACCAGGCCACCCGGCAGCGGCTCGCACGCGTCGTTGAGGACGCGCACGTTGTCGACCTGCCACCACCAGTCGAACGTGCCGAAGTAGTGGAACCGGAGCTTGACGTTGGCCTGGTTGGCGGCCGCCGGCAGCGGAACCGTCTCCACCTTGGGCCCGCGCCGGCTGTCCACCTGGTGGTACGCGTTGGTCCAGGTGGTACCGCCGTCGACGGACACGTCGACGTCCGTGAAGTCCTCGCTGCCGAGGTCACGGAAATCGCTGTTGAACGTGAGCACCGGTGCCGAGACGCCGGTGAGGTTCACCGTCGGCGTGATCAGGTCGGTGTCGGTCGTGGTGCCGGCACCGGCCTCGTCGCTGTCGCCGTCGGCGAAGTTGCCCTCGCCACCGGTCAGGTTGCCGTCGCCGCCCGGGTCGTTGAACTCCCACTGGGCGCCGCCGGCGTTGCGCTTGACCGTCGACCAGCCGGCCGGGATCGTCGGCGCGTCGAACGTCTCGGACAGGAAGGTGTCCTTGCCGTAGCCCGGCGCGGTGCAGGCCGCGGCCACCGTCAGCGTGATGTCCTTCGTGACCGGCGTGCTGCCGACCACCACCTGGACGGTGCTGGCGGTGTAGCCCGGGTACACGGCGGTCGCCGTCACGTCGTACGTGGCGCCGGCCGGAACCGTGAACGAGTAGGCACCGGTGATCGGGTTGCTGAAGATCGCGCCGATCGGGCTGTTGGCCACCGTCAGCTTGGCGTAGAGACCCCAGCCGTGGCCGGAGCCGTCGAGCACGCGTCCGCTGACCGTCACCGACGGCGTCGCCGACAACGCGAAGTTCGTCGTCACGACCGCGCCCTCGGAGACGTTGACCGTCACCGACTTCGTGCCGTAGCCGTACTTCGACGCGGTGATGGTGTGCTCGCCGACCGGCAGGTTCAGCGAGTACCGGCCGTCGGAGCCGGTCACCGCGGTGGCGTCGCCGCTGGCGACCGTGGCCGCCGCGATGGGTGCGCCGGTCGCCGCGTCGGTCACCGTGCCGACCACGCGCCCGTTCGGGCCGCGCGGCGAGTTGACGACGGCCTGGTACGCGTCGACGCGGCCCTCACCGAAGTTGTTGTTGTCGTCGACCGTGCCGCCACAGCCGAGCGAGTTCACGTCGCGGGCGGTGTCGTCGAGGATCTGGCGGGTCGCCGCGATGTTGTTCTTCAGGGCCGGCGCCGCCGACCACATCAGCGCGACCGTGCCGGCCACGTGCGGTGCGGCCATCGAGGTTCCGGTGAACGCCGCGTAGCCGCCGCCGTCGATGCTCGACCGCACGCTCACGGCCGGGCCCGAGATGTTCGGCTTCAGCTGGGTGCCGTTGCCCCGGCTGGAGTTGTTGTAGATGTTGTTGTTGATGTCGTAGCCGCCGACGCTGTACGAGTTGTCGTAGTCGCCGGGCGAGCCGGCGGTGCCACAGGCCGGGCCCGCGTTGCCGCTCGCGAAGATCGGCATGATGCCGGCGCTCGTCCACCCGTTCACGATGTCGAGGTACCAGTCGTCGTGGGAGTTGCCGCCCCACGAGTTGTTCACGATGTCGGGACGCAGTTCCGGCCGCGGGTTGTTCCCGTTGAGGTCGGTCGGTGCGGTGATGAACTGGCCGGAGCCGAGCAGCGCCTCTTCGGAGCAGAAGTTGGTCTCGCAGCCCCGGGCGGTCATCCACTTCGCGCCGGGCGCGACGCCGACCTGGTTCCCGGCTCCGTCGTCACCGACCATCGTGCCCATCGTGTGCGTGCCGTGATCGGTGTCGTCACACGGCGCCAGCGACGGGTTGCCGCAGCTGTGCGACGGGTCCCACCAGTTGTAGTTGTGGTCGAAGGTGCCGTTGCCGAGGTTGCCCCGGTACTTGCCGACCAGCGCCGGGTGGTCGTAGTCGACCCCGCCGTCGATGCTGCCGACGACGACGCCCTCACCCCGGACGTTGAAGTCGGTCCACACCTGCGGGGCGTTGATGTTCGTGACGCCCCACTCGGCGGCCATCGTCGCCGGTCCGCCGTCGACCTTCGCGGTCGGCTCGATCATCGGCACCGACTTCGGCGCCGTGATCTTCTTGACCTCGGACCGGGCGGCGACCGCGTCGAGCACGCTCCGGTCGCCGGTCACCGCGACGACGTTGGAGATCCAGTACGGCGTGAACTGGACGTTGTTCTTGGTGAGCAGCGCCGTCAGGCCGGCCTGGCTGCGGGTGGCCGTCGAGGTCAGCTGCTGGTAGACGTGCTGGGTCTTGGCGACCTTCGCGCTGATGCCGGCCGCGCCGGAAAGCTCCGCCTTCTCGTTCAGGACCACCATGAACCGGGCGGTGCCGTTCTTCGCCAGCTCGTCGAGTACCTGCTTGTCGATGCTGGCCGTGGCCGCGGCGGCCGGTGAGGCGACGACCGCGACCGTCATGACACTCGTGACGAGCGCCGTTCCGGCGGCGGCGAACCGCCGGAGTCGCGACCCCCGCCGCGCGTCCGGCTGTCCCCTGCCGGCGCCGGCCGCGGCTGGGCCGCGTGGCAGGCTGCCCGGCCTGCCCGTTGCGAACTGCATGCTTCCTCCCCTGGGGTCTCCGCGCCGGGATTTCCGAATCCGCGGAGAACTTCGGAACGGCCCGATTACACCGAGTCGTCCCTGACCGACATGTTCCTGGCGAGGTAGATAGCGATCAATGGCGCCCGATGGGCAGTTCGATGGCACGAATCGGGCGGCACCCTGTCCGGGCGAACCCTTTCTGTCCGCGACACGGGCGCGCAAGGGTTGCCAATAGATCATCAAAAGGGTTGGCTGTCATTGGCGAACGTCGAATTGAGGTTCATCAACGGGGCGGCAGGGCGGGTGGTGCTCATGACAGCAGCGAGCCTCGAGGAGGTCACCGGCTTCGGGCTGCCCCTGCTGGTGTGCGTGTCACCCGATCCGGGCGTGCGCGAACGGGTCGCCCGTCAGCTCGACGGCGGCGGCATCGTGCTCATGTGTCCCGACCTCGACGCGTTGCGCGCCATGCTCACCGGCACGGCCCGGGAGCCGGTGCTGCCCGGCCTCGCGACGCGCGACGAGGAGCCGTCGCTGGTCATCGACATCGACGACCACGAGGTGCGGTGGCAGGGCGCGGCGCTGCCGCTCACCCGGCTGGAAATCGAACTGATGGTGCAGTTGGGCAGCGACCCGGTGCGGGTGTGGCCGTACGAACGGCTGTTCAGCACCGTCTGGGGCGGCGCCTACCTGGGCGACAACTCGATCCTGCACTCCGCCGTGAAACGGCTGCGGCGCAAGCTGCGCGACGCCGGCGGCGGCCTCTCCATCGATACCGTCCGCGGAGTCGGCTACCGCCTGGTGACGCCGTAGCTCCGGCCGCGGCCCGAGAACTCAGCCGCCGACGCGCTCCAACCGCGCGCTCAGGTGCGACTGCAGCGGCTGGCCCATCGCGGCCAACTCGATCACGTAGGCGAGCGCACCCTCGACGATGCCGTAGAGCCGGTGCGCACCGGCCACCGGCTTGGCCGTCGGCGTACGCACGACCGCGTCGGTGGCCATCTCGATCTTCAAGCCGTCGATCGTGCCGAAGTACAGCTCCATCACGCCGGTGGGCTCGGTGATGAGCACCTCGATCTCGTCGGAGTTCTCCCGCGCCCGCCACCAGCCGACCTCGCGCGCGGCCGGCCGCACCGGCTTGTCCTCGTCGTCGAGGATCCAGGTGCGCGACTCGTAGGCGAGGAACGGACGCCCGTCGTGGCTGAACCGCACCTCCTGCGCGTAGGTGAAGTCGTCGATCGTCGGGTACCCGCCGCGGCCCCGGCCGCGCCACAGGCCCACGTAGGGCAGCAGCCCCAGCAGCGCCGGGTGCAGATCGGGCCCGTGCCGCAGGTCGTGGGTCTCCTCGTACGGGTACGGGTCGACGGGCGCGACACCCTCCCACGGCGGACGGTCGATGCTCACCATTTCCCTCTCGACAGGCGGACAGCCAAGTAGACCAGACTTCCGGCCAGCGCTCCGAAGCCCGCGACGAGCAGGAGCACGAACCCGACGACGGTCCACATCGGAAACGATCCTAATCTGGGTTGATGACTCGCACCCTGGTCGTCAAGGTCACCGCCGGCACCGACGCGCCGGAGCGCTGCTCACAGGCGTTCACCGTCGCCGCCACCGCGGCCGCCGCCGGGGTGCCCGTGTCGCTGTGGCTCACCGGCGAGTCGGCCTGGTTCGCGCTGCCGGGCCGGGCCGCCGAATTCACCCTTCCGCACGCGGCGCCGCTGCCCGACCTGCTGGCGGCGATCCTGGCGGCCGGCTCGGTGACGCTGTGCACCCAGTGCGCCGCCCGCCGCGACATCACGCCCGCCGACGTCATCGCCGGCGTGCGCATCGCCGGCGCGGCCGTGTTCGTCGAGGAGATCACCGCCGAGAACGCGCAGGCGTTGGTCTACTGAGCCTCTTCATTGGCACCCGCTCGCCGCCGTCACCTGCACGTTCTCGGCGCGCAGCCGCACCGCGTACCCGACCCCGCCGGCCGTGAACACGAGCAGGTCCTCCCGCTTCACGATCGGCTCCACGCCGGCGGGCAGGGCGCCGGCCAACGGCCCCGAAGGCCTCGGCGCGCTCACGGTGATCGCGCTCAGTTCGCTCCTGGACGCACACCGCACGGCGAACGACGCCTGCCCGGCGCCCGCGACGCCGAGCCGGGCGAGCAGGTCGGCCGCGCTGGGCGGGCTGCCCGCGGCGGGTGGCTGCGGCAGCGTGCCGCCGCGGATCCGGCACCCGGTGTCGGCGGTGAACCGCGCCTCGCCCGGTGCCACGACCGAGCCGGTCACCCGCACGTAGAAACCCGCGTCGGCCCGCAGTTCGTGGAGGTCGCCGCCGCGCCGCACCAGCGCGTCCCAGTCGCGCGGAAGGGCGGCGGCCACCCGGTCGACCAGGTCGCCCTCGGTGCCCGGCGTGACGAAGACGGTGGCGACCCGGTGGTACCGCTCGCCCGTCCGGTTGCCGGCGTCGCAGGCCGACTCCGTCCGCTCGTAACCACCGACACCGACGACCGCCCGGGGCCCGGCCGCGGCCGTGACCACCGCGGCGACCGCCCGGTCGACGGTGGGCAGCGCCTCGACGATCGTGGTCTGCTCGCGAACGGTGGGCTCACCGTTACGCGCCGACCAGGTGCCGGCCGCGACCAGGAAGATGGCCCACAGCACGGCGCCGATCGTGATCCACAGGCGCGGCTTCCGAAGTTTCACGGCCGCAACTATGCCAGGGCGCCCGTCACCCCACGGGGTGACGGGCGCCGTTTGGCTTCCGTGGGCCGCCTGTCTCAGGCGACCGCGAGCGCGACCTCGTTGACGCCGCGGTCGGCGGCGACGGTGGTGCCGCCGTTGCCCTGCCGGCTGAGCGCGCGCAGCGTCCACGTGCCGGGCGCGGCGAAGAACCGGAACTGGCCGGCGGCCGAGGTGACGACCTCCGCCGTGAACTCGCCGCTGGCGTCGAGCAGCCGCACGTAGGCGCCGCCGACCGGGGTGTCACCGGCCTGCACGACGCCGGTGATCACGGTCTCCTTCTCGACGTCGACCGACGCCGGCAGCGGGGCGGCCTGGTCGGGCGCGCCGCATCCGTCCTGAGTGGTCATGGTGATCACGCCTTCCCGGGCTCGTCGCCGACGGCAACCGGGACGCCCACCAGCGAGCCGTACTCGGTCCACGATCCGTCGTAGTTCTTCACGCTCTGGTGTCCCAGCAGCTCCTTCAGCACGAACCACGTGTGCGAGGAGCGCTCGCCGATGCGGCAGTACGCGATCGTGTCCTTGCTGTCGTCGAGACCGGCCTCGCCGTAGATCTTGCGCAGCTCGTCGTCGGACTTGAACGTGCCGTCTTCGTTGGCCGCCTTGCTCCACGGCACCGACAGCGCGGTGGGCACGTGGCCGGGGCGCTGCGCCTGCTCCTGCGGGAGGTGGGCCGGCGCGAGGAGGCGGCCGGCGTACTCGTCGGGCGAGCGCACGTCGACGAGGTTCTGCACGCCGATGGACTTCACGACGTCGTCGCGGAAGGCGCGGATCGACAGGTCCTGCTGCTGCGCGGTGTAGCTGGTGGCCGGCCGGTTCGGAACGTCCTTGGTGTAGGGGCGGTTGTCGAGCTCCCACTTCTTGCGGCCGCCGTCGAGCAGCTTGACGTCGCCGTGCCCGTACAGCTTGAAGTACCAGTAGGCGTACGCGGCGAACCAGTTGTTGTTGCCGCCGTACAGCACCACGGTGTCGTCGTTGCCGATGCCCTTGCGGCTCAGCAACGCCTCGAACTGCTCCTTGTTGACGAAGTCGCGGCGGACCTGGTCCTGCAGCTCGGTCTTCCAGTCGATCTTCACGGCGCCCTGGATGTGGCCACCGTCGTAGGCGGTGGTGTCCTCGTCGACCTCGACGAACACCACGTTTCCGGCATTGAGGTTCTTCTCGGCCCAATCGGCCGTGACCAGAACGTCTTCCCGACTCATGCTGTCTCTCCCTGATGCGGCGGTAGTGCGATGACGTGCCGCGCGGCCCGGAGCAACACCCGGCCGCGCATGGCGATGCGCTGTGGCGATACGGGTGATGACGGCGGCTAGCCGCTTTTCGGAGTGCCCGAAACGTCAGCCGTCGTCAGTGACGGCAACACAGGCAGGAGCCCACGCGGCACAGGTCGACCACGCGGCGTTTGGTGAGCAGCATGCTCATAGCGGAGAAGCCTAGCATCGCGACCGCCCGTGACAATCGGCCACGAGACCCCGGTCACCCTGCCCATTAGTGGCTGGACACGGCGTCAGCTGACGAGCTCGACGTTCGCGGCCGTGGCCGTCACCCGCACGCCGTTGGCGTCGGTCTCGATGTTCTGGATCGTCAGCGTGTACGGCATCTTCGGCGTCCGGATCGTGGCGGTCAGCCGGTTCTTGATGGTGTTCAGGAGCGACTGGGCGGCGCGGGGCAGTTCGACGCCCTCGGCCTGGATGTCGCTCAGCTTCAGGTTCACCTTGCCCTCGGCTACCGTGATCGTGCCCTTGGCGACGAGCTTGGTGTTGTAGCCGGCCAGCGCGATCGGCAGGCGCAGCTCGACGTTGTTGTTGGTGACCTTCACCTCGAGCTGCGCCGGGTCGAACGGCACCGGCAGGTTGGCCAGCGTGATCAGCGACCGGACGGTGTCCCAGCTCATCGTGGCGGTGCCGCTGATCTTGCTCGCGGTGACCGGACCGCGGCCGTTGAGCAGGTCGCTCGCCGCCGCCTTCACGTCGGTGGCCACGATCGTCATGGTCTCGAGCTTGATGTCGTCGCTCTGCGGCTTGTCGGCGGTGATCGTGATGCGCTCGTAGTTGCCGCCCAGCACCTGGGTGAGGAACGGGAACCCGCCGATCTCGACCTTCGGCTCGCTCGCCGTGGTGGCGCCGTTGTTCTTCAACTCGATGGCGGCCTGCTCCGCGAGCTTGTCCTCCGCGACGCCGGCGCCGACACGGTCGGCGACGATCACGAGGCCCAGCAGCAGGACCAGCATGACCAGCAGCGCGATGCCGATCTTGCGTCCTCGTCCCACAGCCTGACCCCTCACCTTGAATCGTCAAACGGCGGGCCGATCGGCCCGCCGGTGCGTTACCCAGAGGTCAAAAGTTACAACCCTCACGCCAGGATCAGCTTGGCCACGTAGGCCACCGGGGCGGCGAGAGCGAACGCCGTCAGCGGGCCCTGCATGTGGCGCACCAGCCACCAGGACGGCACCGCACCGGCCAGTCGCCGCCCGGCGTCCGCGTAGTTCACCGACAGGTCGATCATCAGCGCGATCACCGCCGCGGCCAGGCCGGCGAAAGCGGTCGGAAGCGTCTGCAACCCGTCCAGAAGGTAGCCCACCAGGCCCGCGACGCCGGTACCGACCATCGCGCCGACGATCACGCCGATCCCGCCCCGGGGCACCGCCGGCGCGACCCGCAGGATCGGCGCGGCCAGATCGGTGAGGTGCGCGACGAGCAGCGCCGCGCCCGCGCCGACCACGCAGGCGCTGATCACCTGCGTGCCCAGCGGCACCCGGCTGAGCACGATCAGAGTCGCGTATGCGACCACGCCGAGGACGACCATCAGACTGGACCCGAGCGACTCGGTGACCCGCACCCGTCCGGCCGGGCGCAGCAACTGCCCGATCACGGCCAGCACGAACCCGCCCGCGGTGACGTACGCCATCGGCGCCAGCGACGGGGGTCGCTCGGTCAACGCGAACCAGTCGGCCCCGATGGCCACCAGGAAACCGACCAGGCCGACCACCTTCGGCGCCGGCGGCTGGGCGGCGATCGTCCAGACCACGACAAACAGCACCTGGACGCCGAAGACGACCAGGGCGAACGCCTGGTGGTCGAACTGGACGCCCACGGCCAGCGCGAGCGTCAGCAACCCGGCGAGCCCGACCACACCGAGCGAGACCAGCCGCCGCACCGGCGCCTGGACGAGCGGACGGTCGTCGCCCTCCCCCGCGTCCGGGCCGGGCAGGTCGTCGGGGTCGAGGGCGGCATAGCCGTCGTCGGCGCGTAGTTCGGACGGTGGCACGCACCGATGGTGCCAGACCCTCGTGATCTTGAACACCGGGCCGCGAACGGATTGGAACGAACTACCGAAACAGAAAGGTCGGGCTCTGCACTATCCTCTACGTCAGAACGAGCGAGCACGTGGCCCGCTCCCGCCACCCGTCATTGACGCCGGGCCGATCGAACAGACCCGCCCAAACTCCCGGGGACGGAGGTGTCGCGTGGAAATTCTCATGCTGACGACTCGGGCCGATGCACCGTCGGTGCTCGCCGCCCTCGACCTGCTGCCACACACCGTGCGGACCGCACCGCGAGACGTCCGCACGCTCATGAACGGCCCCACGCCCGACGCCGTGATGGTCGACGCCCGCACCGAACTGGCCGAGGCCAGGTCCACCTGCCGCATGCTGCGGGCCACCGGGCTCGGCGTGCCGCTGGTGGCGGTCGTCACCGAGGCGGGGCTGGTGGCCCTGCACACCGACTGGGGCGTCGACGACGTTCTGCTCGCCACCGCGGGTCCGGCCGAGGTCGAGGCCCGCCTGCGTCTCGCGGTCGGCCGGCTCAACGCCGCCACCGCCAGCACCAGCGGGTTGATCAAGGCCGGCGAGCTGACCATCGATCCCGACACCTACGCCGCCAAGCTCAAGGGCCGCCCGCTCGACCTCACCTACAAGGAGTTCGAGCTGCTCAAGTTCCTCGCCCAGCACCCCGGCCGGGTCTTCACCCGCGACCAGCTGCTGCGCGAGGTCTGGGGCTACGACTACTTCGGCGGCACCCGCACCGTCGACGTCCACGTGCGGCGGCTGCGGGCCAAGCTCGGCTCGGAGTACGAGTCGATGATCGGCACCGTCCGCCAGGTGGGCTACAAGTTCGTGGTCCCGCCCACGCGCGCCCTGCCTGATTCGGAGCCCGCACGGGTATAACTGCCGGGGTGGAGGTAACGCACGCCGACCGGTTGACCCCTGACCAGCTCACCGCTGTGGCGGAACTCACCGCCGAAGCGGAGGCGGTCGACGGCACGCCGCCGCTGTCCGAACAGACCGTGCTCAGGCTCGCGCTTCCCGGCGTCCACCTGCTCCTGAACGGCGGCCGGGACGGTTACGCGCACCTCGACCACGACGGCGCGGCCGAACTGATCATCGCGCCGCACCGGCGCGGGCACGGCCTCGGCCGGGCGCTGGTGCGGGCGGCGGTGGCCGCCGCCGATCCTGCCGGCGGCCGGCTGGAGGTGTGGTCGCACGGCGATCATCCGGCGGCGGCGGCGCTCGCGCGGGAATTCGGGTTTGCGCGGACGCGCGTGCTGCACCGGTTGCGTCGGCCGCTCTCGGCCGCGTTTCCGCCGGTAGAGCTTCCGGACGGGGTGAGCATCCGCACGTTCGTGCCGGGCGACGACGACGAGGCGTGGCTGCGGGTCAACGCGCGGGCCTTCGCCACGCACCCCGAACAGGGCCGGATGACGCTCGCCGACCTGCGACAGCGGATGGCCGAGCCGTGGTTCGACCCGTCGGGGTTCCTGCTCGCCGTGCGCGGGTCCACGATTCTGGGTTTTCACTGGACGAAGATCCACCCGGACGGGCTGGGCGAGATCTACGTGCTCGGCGTCGACCCGTCCGCGGCCGACCTCCGGCTCGGGCGGCCGCTCGCGATCGCCGGCCTGGTGTCGCTGCGCGACCGGGGCGTCGAGACCGCGATGCTCTACGTCGACGAGTCGAACCCGCGGGCGATGAGGCTGTACGACAAGCTCGGGTTCACACCATGGTCGTCCGACGTAACCTACCTGCGCACTGGCGGCGCTTCAGGGTGAGCTCGCGGTGGTCGAGCACGGCGAGCACCGGGTACAGCACCCCGCACGCGAAGAGCCACAGCAGCACGCGCTGCCGCGCGTCGTCGACCACGCCGATCACCGGTAGGGGCGCCAGGGCCATCAGCACGGCCATCCCGCCGACGTGGTGCGGCCGGCCGCCGCCCGTCGCGAGGCCGTAGCCGAGCAGCACCGCCGCGCCCACCACGGCCGTGACCAGCACCGGCGGCGTCCAGACGGTGTCGATCACCAGGGCGGCGATGAGCAGGCCGCTGGCGAGGATGCCGCCGTGGGTGAGCCGGCCCGGCCGGATGTTCGGGAAGGTGCGCGCGTAGTAGCGCCCGGCGAGGCTGTGCATCCGGGCCGAGCCGACCACCGCCACGAGCCAGACGACCCAGCGGACCGGCCACGGCATGGGCACGACCGTGACGGTGGCGGTGGTCAGCAGGAGAAGGCCTCCGGGCGCCCAGCGGAGACCCTGCCAGTACCACATGTACCGCATATCGACAAAAATACCCGATATGCCGGGATTGCCCCGCTAACCGGGGACGATCAGCGTGCCGTTCCCGTCTTCGGTGAACTCGACCCGCGGTTGGACCGGCGTGGCGGCGTCGCGGGCCTCGGCCGCGTCGAGCACCGCGGCGATCGTGTGGTGGTCGCCGATCTGGCGCAGCGTCGACCGGGTCGGCGGCAGCATCGGCAGCGACTCGTCGAACAGGTCCGACGGCGTGGCCCAGCGGATCAGCGCCGCCTCGCCGCCGACGTCACGGGTGCGCTGGCCGGCCGGCAGGACGGCGACGAAGAAGTAGGTGTCGTAACGGCGCGGCTCGAACTCCGGCGTCACCCAACGCGACCACGGCGCGAGCAGGTCGGTGCGGGGCACCAGGCCACGCCCGGCGAGCATCTCGGCGAACCCGATGCTGCGGTCGATCAGCGCGACCCGGGCCGCCTCCCAGTCGTCACCGCTGACGTCGCCGACCACGGAGGCCGGATCGGGACCGGCGAGCAGCACGCCGGACTCCTCGAACACCTCGCGCACGGCGGCGCACAGCACGGCCTTGGCGGCCGCCTCGTCGAGCCCGAGCCGGGCCGCCCACGCCGATGGGGGCGGACCCGCCCAATCCAGCTCGACGGTGAAGTCGCGCGCGTCGACGGCACCGCCGGGAAAGGCGTACATGCCGGCGGCGAAGGCCATCGTGGTCACGCGGCGGATCGCGAACACCTCGTAGCCGGCCTCGGCCGGCCGCACCAGGACGACCGTGCTCGCCAGGCGCGCCTCGACCGGCTGCTGCTCCCCGGCCGCAAACTGCCGCGCCTGCTCGACCATGCGCCCGGGCAGCGGAAATTCCAGATCCACCCAGCGATCTTAGATAAGCCCGTGCCGCAGTGCGTAGGCGACAGCGTGCGAGCGGTTGCGCAGGTGCAGCCGGCTCGTGATGTCGTGGAGGATGTTCTTGATCGTGCGCTGCGAGTACGACAGTTTCGTGGCGATCTCGGCGGTGTCGAGGCCGTCGGCCACCAACCGGAGCACCTCGATCTCGCGCTCGGCGAGCCCGCCGAACGTGAGGCCGCGGGGCCACAGCACCTGGCGTTGCAGCTTGCCCACCTGGCTGAGCAGCCGGCCGAGCAGGTCGGGCGGCAGGGCGCCGTCGCCGGCCGCCGCGGCCCGCACCACCTGCACGAGCTTGTCGGGGCTGGCCTCGGCGCGGCGCACCACGCCGGCCACCCCGGCCTCGACGGCCGCCACCAGATCGGAGTCGTCGAGTTCGGCGACCACGAGCACCAGCCGGGCGCCGAGGCGCTGCAACGAACGCAGCGTGCGCAGCGTCGGTTCGGCCACGCGGTCCGCAACGACCAGCGCGACGGTGGTGCGCCCGGGATCGGGCGCGTCGATGACGCGAACCTCGGAGCGCGGGCGAAGCTGCGTGGCCAGCCCGGCGCGGAGAATCGGATCGTCGGCGTGAATGTAGACGGTGAACTGGTCCATGGTCGTAACGGTCATGAAGGGTGCCTTCCGGGGTCAGTACGTCAACCCTGACCGGGCTGCCTCAGCGCACGCTCAACATGGGCTCAACGGCTGCCCGATGGGGCGTTTAGCGCCCCTATACCTGCCCCACGCAGGCCAGGCCCGACTGGTTCGAGATCCGCTAGCGTTTGGGCATGACCGATCCCATCCGCTGGGGAATCCTGGCGACCGGCGGCATCGCCGCCACGTTCGTCACCGATCTGAAGTTCCTTCCGGACGCCGAGGTGGTGGCCGTCGGATCCCGCAGCGACGAGGCCGCCGAGGCGTTCGCCGGCACGCATGGGATCCCGCGGGCGTACGGATCGTGGCAGGGACTTGTCGACGATCCGGACGTCGATGTTGTATACGTGGCCACCCCACACTCCGCCCACGTGGCCGCCACATCGACGGTCCTCAACGCGGGTAAGGCGGCGTTGACCGAAAAGCCGATCGCGCTCGACCTCGCCGGTGCGACGACGCTCGTCGAACTGTCCCGGGTCCGCCAGGTATTCCTGATGGAGGCCATGTGGACGCGCTTCATCCCGGCCGTCCGCCACGCCCTGGACCTGGTCCGCGACGGCGCGATCGGGCGCGTCACCAGCGTCCACTCCGACTTCGGTTTTCCCGCGCCCGACGACCCGACCCACCGTCTGCACGCCAAGGCGCTGGGCGGCGGCGCCACGCTCGACGTGGGAATCTATCCGGTGACGATCGCGCACCTGTTCCTCGGCCCGCCCGACGAGATCCGGGCCTGGGCAGACCTCGGCCCGCAGGAGACCGACCGCAACACGGCGATGGTGTTCGGGTACGCGTCGGGTGCGGTGGCAACGTTGACGTGCTCGCTGGTCGGCCAGACTCCGACCATCGCGGTGATCAGCGGATCGGAAGGCTTCATCGAGCTACCGGCGAAGTTCTTCATGACCCGCCAGGTGATCCTGCACCGCGGCGACTCCGTCGAGGTACGAGACTTCCCGGTGGACGGTACGGGCTACCACCTGGAGGCGGCCGAAGTCCACGATTGTCTTCGCGCCGGCCTGGTCGAAAGCCCGGTAATGCCGCACGCCGAAACGCTGTCCGTCCTGACGACGCTGGACCGCGTACGCGCCGAGATCGGCGTGACGTACTAGCCTCTCGGCGCGATCTTGGACTCCTCGCGGTGCTCCAGGCCCTTCAGGAGTCCAAGATCGCGCGGGTGATCAGCTGACGTGCGCCAGGCGGGGCTGCCAGTAGCGGTCGTCGTGGGGCGGCTCGTAGCCGCCGCGATCGTAAGCGCTCCGCTGGTAGCCACCGCGGTCGTAGCCGCCCTGGGGGTAGCCGCCGCGGTCGCCGGCCCGGTCGTAGCCACCGCCGTCGTAGCCGCCCTGGGAGTAGCCCCCGCGGTCATGGCCACTCGGGGGGTAGCCCCCGCGGTCGTGGCCGCCCTGGCCGTAGCCGCCACGGTCTTGGCCGCCCTGGGGGGCGTAGCCGCCGCGGTCATGGCCGCCCTGGCCGTAGCTGCCACGGTCTTGCCCACCCTGGGCGTAGCCGCCGCGGTCGCCGGCCCGGTCGTAACCGCTCTGGCCGTAGCCGCCCTGGCCGTAATCGTCGCGGTCGTAGCCACCTTGGCCCTGGCCACCCTGGCCGTAACCGCCACGGTCATAGCCGCCGCGGTCATGGCCAGCGCGGTCGTAGCCACCGTGATCGCCGGCCCGGTCGTGGCCGCCGCGGTCATGACCACCCTGGCCATAGCCACCGCGGTCGTAGCCGCCCTGTTCGTAGCCGCCGCGGTCGTAGCCATTGCGGTCATAGCCGCCACGGTCGTAGCCGCCACGGTCGTAGCCGCCACGGTCATCGCCGGCCTGGCCGTAGCCACCCTGGCTGTGGCCACCACGGTCGTAACCGCCGCGGCCATCGCCAGCCTGGCCGTAACCACTCTGGCCGTACCCACCCTGGCCCTGGCCACCCTGGCCCTGGCCACCCTGGCCGTAACCGCCCTGGCTGTAGGCACCACGGTCGTGGCCACCGCGGTCGTAACCGCCGCGGTCATCGCCGGCCTGGCCGTAGCCACCCTGGCCGTGGCCAGCCTGGCTGTAGGCGCCACGGTCGTGGCCGTTGCGGTCGTGACCGCCGCGGTCATCGCCTTGGCCGTACCCACCCTGGCCGTAGCCGGCCTGGCCGTAGGCGCCGCTGTCGTAGCCGTTGCGGTCATAGCCGCCGCGGTCATCGGCGGCCTGGCCGTAGCCACTGTGGCCTTGACCGCCGTGGTCGTAGCCGCCTTGGCCAGCCTGGCTGTAGCCCCGGTTGTAGCCGCCGGACTCGTAGTTCTGGTAGCCGGGACCGTGGCCCGCCTGGTCGTAGCCCTCGTAGGGGCTTCGTTCGGGGCCGGCGCCGATGGCCAGTTGCGGACGGGCGCTTGCCGGTCGGTCGTACTCCGACTGGCCGTAGCCCGGCGTGGCGTACGCCGCACTGCCGAAGCCGGCGCCGAAGCCGGGTCCGGACGTCGGGCCGTAGCCCGAACCGGCCGCCGGGCCGTTGGCCGACCGGGGCGGCGGGCCGAAGCCGCGCGTCTTGCCGTACTGGTACTCCTGCACCAGCGGGTGCCCACTGTCTGCCCGGATCGCCGGCAGGTTGCCGGTCTCGTCGGTGCCACGCATGTAGGTGACGTCGGGGCCGGTGTTGGCGTACCGCTCTTCGTAGCCCGGGTCGTAGGGCGCCGGGCCGTAGCCACGCTCGAAGTCGGGTTGGCCGTAGCCCTGTTCATAGCCCTGGGCGTAGGCGGCCCGCTCGTACATCGGGTCGTAGCCGGCGTGGTTGTATGTCGCCTCGTAGCCGGCGCGGTCGTACGCCGCGTCGTATCCGGCCTGGCCGTAACCGGCGTAGGCCGGCTCGGGGCCGTACGCGGGCTCCGGGCCGTAGCCGGGCTCGGGTCCGCCGTAGTTTGCCGACGACGGCAGCGCGAACTGGCCCGGGATCGGTGCCGGCTCGGGCGCCGCACCGAGGGCCAGCCGCACGGGGGGAGCCTCCAGCGGACCGACACCGGGCGACACCGGAGCCGGCAACGGCGGGAGCACGGTGACCGACGGCTCGTCGAGCCGCATCATGCGGGCCGTGTTCGTGAACAGCCGCGGCGCGTTGACCGCGACGGAGCCGATCAGCTTCCCCTTGCGCGTGTACGTGGCCAGCACGCCGCTCTTCGCCGGGTCCTTCTTGCCCGGGCGCAGTTCGTGCACCTCGATGTCTGCCTTCGGGTCTACCTCACCGCAGACCTCGATGCGCAGGCCGCCCTGGTGCGTCCAGAAGCGCGGCAGGATCGAGACGGCCGGGACCGGCCGTCCGCCCGCCATCAGCGCGCGAGCCGCGCCGATGCCCTGTTCCTGCGCGGCGATCCACTGGCCGACCTTCTGCGGCTTGCCGTTGCCACGCGGGTTGGGCCACCGGGCGATCGAACCGCAGGCCACCACCCCGTCGACGGCGTCGCCGTTGGTGTCCAGCACGCGCAGCGACGCGTCACAGAGGACGCCGTCGCTCGTGTCGATGCCGGTGCCGTCGAGCCACGTCAGGTCGGGGCGCTCGCCCATGGTGCCGACGACGATGTCGGCGTCGACCGTCGACCCGTCCTTCAGCGTCAGGTGCCACTGGTTCCGGTTGTACTCCAGGCCGGTCACCCGGCCACCGGACGCGATCTCGATGCCGTGCCGCTTGTGCGAGGCGGCGACCATGTGGCCGATCACGCTGCCCACCGCGCGTCCCATCACGAACGGACGGGGTTCGATGATGACGGCCTGGCGGGCCATGTCCTTCACCGCGCAGGCGACCTCGCACCCGGTGACCCCGCCGCCGACGACGGCCACCCGCTTGACGGTGCGCAGGTCACGCCGCAGGTTCCAGGCGGCCTGCAGCCCGCTGATCACGTGCATGCCGGGCTGGTCGTCGGGCCAGTCGTTGGGGACGACGGCGCGGGCGCCGGTCGCGACCACCAGGCCGTCGAAGAAGATCGACTCACCGGTGTGCGCCTCGACGACCCGGCGCTCCAGGTCACAGGACACCGCGCGGCGGCCGAGCCGCCAGATGACGTCGAGGTCGGGATCGAGCGGCGTGATGACGTCGCTCGGGCGCTTCTGCCCGGACAGGATGCCCTTGGAGCACGCCGGCCGGTCGTAGTGACCCTCGGGCTCGTCGCCCATCACCACGATCTCGCCGGCAAAGCCCATCCGGCGCAGTTCCGTGGCGCACGACAGGCCGGACGCGCCGGAGCCGACGATCAGGATCCGGTCACGCACGTCGAAGTCGACGTACATAGATCAACGCCTCCCGTTGCGGTGGTACGTGTGGTCGCTCGGCGGCCAGTTGCGCGGCGCCGGGCTCACCGGCGGATCGGTCGGCGCAACCAGGCGCAGCGGAATCGACCGCGGGTCACCGCCGCCGCTGTGGCTGAGCGCGATCGCGCGGGCCGGGCAGGCGCGGGCCGCCGCGATGGCCGCCTCGAGCTTGTCCTCGTCGACGATCGCGTGGTACGCGAGCCCACCGTCGTTGCGCAGCGCGAAAAGCTCGGGAGCCTCCTGTTCGCAGAAACCGAACCGGGCGCAGTAGACCGGGTTGACCTCGATGGTCGCCGTGCGGTTGTTCCGCCGGCCGACGAACCGGTTCTTGAACGCCTTGGCGCCGTTGCCGGTGAGCCAGAGGACCATCACCGCGAGCCAGGGCAGCACCACGACGATGGCGACCCAGGTGTAGCCGGTCTCCGCACCGGAGATCAGGATGTGCCCCGTCATCGCGGTGTAGGCACCGAACACGGTGCCGTGCAGCGCCCGCCACCGGTGGAAGCCCAGCTTCTTCTGGATCCCGATGGATGCCGCCACCGCGATCATGACCTCCATCGCGAGGACGCCCGCACCGATGCCCCAGGGGTCGATGTCGTTGGTGAACGGCACCACCACGTCGATGAGCTCGACGGTGCCGGTCGTCGGCGTCAGCTGGGAGAAGCCGTGCACGACCGCGAGCGTCAGGCCCAGGGTCGCCAGGAGACCGTGGATGGTCAGCATCGTGGTGTGCTTCATCTTCGTCATCGCCCAGCCGCGCGACAGTGCGAGGCCGGCCAGCAGCGCGAGCCACAGCAGCGACGCCGAGGCGAACCCGAGCGTGGCCGCCAGGTAGTGAATTGGATCGATGTCCATCTGTCTGCGATGTCCCCTGGATCAGACGGTGCCGCGAAGGCCTCGAACGACACCGGCAATGCCTATGGCACCGGTCACGGCAAAGAACGCGATCATCATCAACGGCTGTTTCTTGAAGCCTTCCGCCCGATCGTTGCCCTTCGCCACGACGGGCGGGGGCATGGCGCCCATGTCGACCTCGTTGGTGCTCTCCAGCAACGACATGTGCCGGTGCACGAAGAGCTCGCACTGCTTGGCGAAGTCGCGCATCAGGGGGTTGCGGCTGAAGGCGCGCACCTGGGCGATGGCGCCGTACACCACGCCGTGCGCGAACCGGAGGCGTTGCGCGAACAACTCGTCCATCTTCTTGCCGCTCGCGCCCCTGATCTCGTCCATCCACCCCTGCTGCTGGAGACTCGCCGCAGAGGGCAGTGGGTGGCCGAATCGCGCGGCGACCCGGGTGACGTCGTCGTCGAGCACCCGGTGGTCGGCGGCGATCAGCTTGCCGACCTCCTTCGTCCGCTTGCTGAGGCCCTTCTGCTCGGCCAGTTCACCCATCGGGATCTCCCAGAGTCCGGCCTGCTTGACCTTGTCCAGGAACACCATGTCGGCTTCATCGAAGTCGGCGGTGCTGGCGTTATCCGGGAGGACGAAACTCTTCGGAGCATCTTCGTCGCCAGGTTCGGCCTGTGCCGGCGAGGCACCGAGAACGAGGCCGGCGCTGATCAGTCCCAGCGCGACGACGGCGAGGATGCGCTTCACGACGCCTCCGAGTACGCGTACATGGTGGTTGTCATCAGGTGCACGATTTGAGAGAGCCATTCCAGTTCGGCCGGGCAGGTGGGGCAGTTGTCCAGGTGACCGACGAAGTCGTCCGCGTCGTCGCGATCCAGCGAACCAATGGCGTACGCGGCCACATCGACGTGAACGGATGTCATTTGATCACACCCTGCTGTTCCAACTCGGCGCGCAGCATGCGCAGCGCACGGTAGACGCGGGACTTGATCGTTCCGACCGGCACGTTGAGCCTGGCCGCGGCCTGCTCGCCGTTGCCGCCGCGGAAGTACATCTCGAAGAGCACCTCGCGATGCGCCGGTCCGATCGAACGCAGCGCCCGCTGCACGGCCACCGACGACGTGATCCGCTCGATCTCGTCGGGCGCCGGCAGGGTCGCGAGGACGGCGTCGTCAACCTCGGTCGGGCGAGCCTTCCGCCGCCGGTGGTTGTCGATGACGATCCGGCGGGCCACCGCCACGAGCCAGGGCCGCAGTGACGTGCCCTCCTCGATGTGCAGCTTGTCGGCGTTGCGCCAGGCCCGCACCAGCGTCTCCTGGACAACGTCCTCGGCCTTGTGCCGGTCGCCTCCGGTAAGACCGAGCGTGAAGGCCAGCAGTGGGCCGGCGTGCTCGGCGTACAGCGATCGGATCAGCTCATCCCGGTCACGCGGGGTGCGCGTCGCGGGCTCGATGGTGGCCACCGCTGAGACTGACAAGATCGCCTCCTCTCGTCGCGTCATGTTCGTCGTCCGTCGAACGTCGTCGAATCGCGCTCGTCGAACCTTTCCGTGAAATGGATACGCCACTTCTGAGGGACAAATCGGACTGCTGTGTCGAACTTAAGACAGGGAAAAGCGCCCGTTGACGCCGAAAGCCCGGCTCCGCTCGGAGCCGGGCCTTCCATAACTTTGAGTCACTTAAGAATGGACGCTGTGCAACTTGCACCGGAACCGCCCTGCGACCCCGTTTGTCGCACCCCCGGTGTGATCAGGCGTGTTACGTGCCCGTTAACCTGGTTGATTCGGCGACGATCATCCCTGCGGTGCGACCGCTCCCGCCGGGAGACAGCTCACGTTCCGTTGACCGGTCGACTGCACGACCCACCACGAATTGTTGACCGCCTGGCCCTTCCACTTGGCCGGGCCGTTGTCGCCGATGAACCGGTACAGCGGCCAGCCGCCGATGGTCGCCTGGCGCCCGCCGTCGGGCCGCTCGATCGCGCCGACCTTGGCCGGGTCGATGCCGATGACCGTCGGGGTGCCGTCGACCAGGATCGGCAGCCAGGAGCGCAGACACGCGTCGTAGCACGTGGACGCCGGCGGGTTCGCGGTGTCGAGGTCGAAGCGGTAGGTGGTCCAGCCCGCGCTGTCGACCACCACGTTGCCCATCTTGCTGATGTCCTTGCCGGTCAGCGACGTGGTCTTGAAACCGACGGGCGTGGCGCCGGCCGACGCCGAACCGGGGGCCGGCGGTGGCGTGGACGCAGCCGGCGCGCCGTACCCGTCACCGCCGCCGGCGTTGTAGGCGGGTCCGTTCGGCGACGACGACGCCGACGGCTCGGCCGCGGAGACCGCGCCGGCCGCCTTCGCCTCACCGCGGCCGGATCCACCGCCCAAGCGGGCGTGTACGAGGTAGACGGTCAGGAGCACAGCGCCCAGCAGTACAAGTGCCAGGAATCCACGCCTCTGCATTACACCGGCGGAATTCATGCCCGTCTCCTCATTATTCTCGGCCCGGGCTGGTCGACTTGAGGTACGCGCTGGTGGGCGGCGTAGTTCCCGTCATAGTCAAACTGTCGTCGCTAGGAGTTCCCGGCCGGCTCCGCGGGTGCCGCCAGCCGCCGCAGGGCCGCCCGCACCACGTCGGGCTTGGTGGTGTACCAGAGCGGCGGCAGCGAGTCACGCAGGTAGGTGGCGTACCCACGCGGGGCGGCCAGCCGCGAGTCGAGGACGGCCACCGCGCCCTTGTCGGTGCGCGAGCGGATCAACCGACCGACCCCCTGCGCCAGCCGGACCGCCGCGATCGGCACGCTGATCGCGGCGAAGCCCGAGCCGCCGTGGGCGTCGACGGCCGCCGATCGCGCGGCCGCCAGCGGCTCGTCGGGACGCGGGAACGGCAGCCGGTCGATGACGACCAGCTGGCAGGCGTCACCGGGTACGTCGACGCCCTGCCAGAGCGACATGACGCCGAACAGGCAGCTCTCCCGCTCGTCTCGGAACCGCCGGACCAGGATCGGCAACGCCTCCTCACCCTGCAACAGCACCGTGAGGCCGGTGCGGGCGCGCACCACCTCGGCCGCCCGCTCGGCGGCGCGCCGGGACGAGAACAGCCCCAGCGTGCGGCCACCCAGCGCGGAGACCAGGTCAACCAGTTCGTCGGCGGCGGCGTCGGACAGCCCGGACTGCGTGGGACGGGGCAGGTGCGCGGCGACGTAGAGGATGCCCTGCTTCGGATAGTCGAACGGCGACCCGACGTCGAGCGAGCTCCACGGTGGGGCGTCGGCGGCCTTGCCCTCGTCGTTGCCGGCCCCGCCGGCCGGGTCGCGCAGGCCCAGGCTGCGGGCGATGGTGTCGAACCGGCCGCCGAGCGCGAGCGTGGCCGACGTGGCGACCACGGTGCGGTCGGGATACAGGTGCGACGCGAGGGTTCCGGCGACGGACAGCGGCGCGACCACCACCGCCTTCCGCCCGCGGTCGTCGCGGTCGATCCAGGCGACGTCGTGATCGGCCTCGGCCAGCAACCGCTGTGCGGTGTCGGACAGCTCGGCCAGGCCCGTCTTCGCCTGCTGCTTGCGCACCGGATCGGAGTCGTCGGCCTTCGTGTCGCCGATCGCGTCGAACCCGCGGCGGGCCGCCGAGTCGAGCAGCGTGAGCGCGTCGCGCAGGGCCGGTGGCAGGCCGGTGGTGATGCGCCCCGGCGCCGCCTCGACGAGACCGATCGCGAGCATGTCGGCCGCCTCCGACAGCGCGTCGTGGTCGTCGGCGCCGATCTGGCTGCGGGCCCGACGGGCGGTGCGCTCGACGGCGTCGGGCGTCAGCTCGGCCTGCGCCGCCGAGGAGACGCGGTCGGCCAGCTCGTGCGCCTCGTCGATCACCAGCAGCCGGTGCGGCGGCACGATGTGGCGGTTGGCCAGCATGTCGAAGGCCAGCAGGCTGTGGTTGGTGACCACGATGTCGGCCTCCCGGGCCCGCACCCGGGACGCCTCGGCGAAGCATTCGGTGCCGAACGGGCAACGCTGGGCGCCGACGCACTCCCGCGCCGGCATCGACACCTGTCGCCACGCGGTGTCGTCGACGCCGGGGTCGAGCTCGTCGCGGTCACCCGTCTCCGTTTCCAGCGCCCATTCCCGGAGCCGACCGATCTGCTTGGCCAGCCGGCCGGCGGCGCCCAGCCACTTCACGCCGCCGCTACCGCCCTGCCCGGACCCGGCGTCGAACAGTCCGTCGGGCTCCTCCTCGGTGCTGTCGTCCAGCTTCGCCAGGCACAGGTAGTGGTGGCGGCCCTTCAGCACGGCGAAGGAGGGGCGCCGGCCGAGGAACGGCTCGGCCGCGTCGGCCAGCCGCGGCAGGTCGTGGTCGATGAGCTGGGACTGCAGCGCGAGCGTGGCCGTCGAGACGACGACCGGACCGTCGACCAGCAGGGACGGGACGAGGTAGGCCAGCGACTTTCCCGTGCCCGTGCCCGCCTGTACCAGCAGGTGCCGATCGGACCGCTCGGCGTCGGCGATCGCCTCGGCCATCGCCCGTTGACCCGGCCGGTCGGCGCCACCGGGCACGGCACCCACCGCTGCGGCCAACAGGTTGGCGAGCGTGGTGTCGGATCGACGGGGCCGGACGGTGGTCGGTTTGGATTTGACGGGAGCGGCGGTCACGTCAGGCACCGTACCGGCTCCCACCGACAGGAAATCGTTTATCCACAGGCGACACACGTTATCCACAGGCCCGGGATTCCGGGTTGCGCGCGGCGGTGTGGCGGGCTGATCGTACTTGGCATGGCCTTCGCGTATGATCCAGGTATGACCAAACGGGTAACCGTCAGCCTTCCCGATGATGTTGCCGCCTACCTCTACACCGCCCCCAACGCCTCCGCCGTCGTGGCCGACGCCTTACGGGCACATATGAACCGGGCCGTCGCCACCGAGGCGGTGCTGCGGGCGGTCGGGTTCGAGGTCACCGCCGCCGGCCGGGAACGCGTCCGCGGCACGTTGTCGGCGCTCGGCGCCGCGGAGTGACCGAGCACTTGTGCGAGGGCACCATTCAGCAGAGCCCTCCCGGCCAGGGCGGCTCACCACGAAGTGGGGAGCCGGCATGACCGTCACGGCCGGCGGCATCGGCCGTCTCGGCGTGGTGCTCGACCAGGCCGGGATGGTGTCGTTCGCCCGGGGTGACTCGCGGGTGGCCGAACTCATCGTCGAGACGGCGGCGCAGCACCTCTTCGTCGGGGTGCCCGCCGTGGCGCTCCTCGCCGCGCACGCCACCGTCCGCGGCGAGGAGGCCGCCCGCGCCCGGCTCGGTCTGCTCACCGCGCTGCCGGCGGTCCGGGTGCTTCCGCTCACCGAGGTCGAGGCGGCGGGCGTGGCGAACCTGCCGGCCGCCGGCGACCTCGACGACGACCCCGGCCGCGCGCACGCCGCCTGGGCGGCCGAGACCCATCGCGCCTACTACGCCACCACCGATGCCCGGTCCGCACCCGGTCGCCTGCCGCCGGGCCAGATCGTCGACCTCGCCGCCGGTCCGGCATGACGCCCGAAGGAGAGCCCATGCGGGTGACGTACCGCAAGTACGACGGGTCGCTGCACTGGAACCACACCGCGGTCCGGCTCGGCGAAGACGGGTACGGGGTGTGGGTCGGCATCGGCGGCGACGTTCCGATGTTCCGGGGCGCCGACGACCAGGGTCCGCCGAAGACGCCGTTCGTCATCCTGATGCCCCGGGACGCGTGGTGGACGGCCTCGTTCAACGCCGAACCCCACCGCACCGAGATCTACTGCGACATCACCACCGTGCCGCAGTGGCCGAGCACCGACGAGGTGACCATGATCGACCTCGACCTCGACGTGCGTCGCCGTCGGTGGGGCGCCGTCGAACTTCTCGACGAGGACGAGTTCGCCGCGCACCGCGTCAAGTACGACTACCCAGCCGACGTGGTGGCGGCCGCGGAGGCGTCGTTCGCCTGGCTCGCGACGGCGGTGCGCAACCGGACGGAGCCGTTCGACGTCGCGTCGCACGAGTGGCTCGCCCGGATCGGTTAGGGCGGTGAGCCTCGTCGATCAGGGAACGCGATGACCAGGGGTCGTCGGTAGGCTTGCGGGCATGACTCAGCCGCCGGCGTCGCACCAGGGTGGGCCACCCTCGCCCGAGTCTCCGTGGGAGCGTCCGGCCAGCGGGCCTTCGTCCGGGCCACCGTCGGCCGGGCCGGCCTCGGGCGCGCCGTTCCCGGGTGAACACACGGGCGGCCAGCCGTACCCGGGCGCGCCAGCGTCGGGGCAGCCATACCCCGGAGCACCGGCATCGGGCCAGCCGTACCCCGGGGCACCGGCGTCGGGGCAGCCATACCCGGGCGCACCGGCGTCCGGCCAGCCCTACCCCGGGGCACCGGCGTCCGGCCAGCCCTACCCCGGGGCACCGGCATCGGGCCAGCCGTACCCCGGTGCGCCCGCGTCGGGGCAGCCTGGGTCGGCGACCGGCGTCGTGCCGCAGATGGCGGGGCCGGCGTTCGACACCGCGGCACAGGCCTGGGCGGCCGCGCCGCCGCCACCCAAGTCGATGCAGTGGAAGCGGCTGTTGCAGCTGATCAGCCTCTGCGCGTTCGTCGGGTTGTGCGGGTTGGCGCTGCTGATCATCGTCGGCGTCAATATTGGGGCGGCGGCGCTCGCGGTCGGCATTGTCAGCGCCGTGATTCCGGTGCCGTTGCTGGTCTACGCGTTCCTGTGGCTCGACCGGTACGAGCCCGAGCCGGTAAAGTACTTGGCCTTCTGCTTCGCGTGGGGCGCCTGCGTCGCGACGTTCGTGGCGTACCTGGTCAATACGGGCGTCGCCATTCTGCTGGACCGCAACGACCTGTCGGAGCACTTCGTGACGGTGGTGGGCGCGCCGTTCATCGAGGAGATCATGAAGTTCGCCGGCCCGCTGCTGCTGTTCTGGCGGCGCCGGCGGGCGTTCTCCGGCACGATCGATTCGATCGTCTACTGCGGCCTCTCGGCCACCGGCTTCGCGTTCGCCGAGAACATTTTGTACCTGGGCGGGCTCGGTTACGCCCAGAACGCCGAGGAGGGTGGTGCGCTCGGCGGCGCGCAGGGCGTCGTCGTGCTGTTCTTCGCCCGGATTCTGATGAGCGGGTTCGCCCATCCGCTGTTCACCTCGATGTCGGCGATCGGGCTCGGCCTCGCGGTGCGGTCGCCGTCGAAGACGGTGCGGATCCTGGCCCCGATCGCCGGCCTGCTCGCCGCGATGATCCTGCACGGGGCGTGGAACGGCATGTCGGTGCTGGTGCAGACCACCGAGGAGCCGCTGATCTTCCTCTACGGCTACTTCGCCGTGATGATCCCGATCTTCCTCGGCATGGTCGGCTACTCGCTGTGGCTGCGGGCCGCGGAGGGCCGCCTCGCCGAGCGCATCCTGCCCGAATACGTGCGGGCCGGCTGGCTGTCGCCACCGGAGGTGGCCACGCTCGTCACGATCGGGCGGCGGCTGTCGGCCCGGCAGTGGGCGAAACGGGTGGCCGGGCCGGAGGGCGCCAAGGCGATGAACGCCTACCAGTTCGACCTCACCCGGCTCGCGTTCCTGCGCGACCGCATGCACCGCGGCCTCGGAACCAGGCCGAATGAGATCAACGCCACGGTCGCCGAGGAGCGGCGGCTGCTGGAGTCGATCATGGCGTACCGGCGGGTGTTCACCGGACGCGATCCGGCCGCGCCGCAGGCGATGTGGGACGGCTACCAGTACCACGTCGCGTTCCCGGACGGCGTGGTGCGTGCGGTGGCGTCACCCGAGCAACCCGTCGTGCCGGTGCCGGTGCGGCTGGCGCCGATGGCACCGCCGCCGATACCCGGGTACGGGGGGTACCCGACCTACAGGTAGAGCCCGGTGGAGTCGTTCTCGACCCGGCGGGCCGCCACGGCGTGCACGTCGCGCTCGCGGAGCAGGATGTAGTCGCGGCCGTGCAACTCGACCTCGGAGCGCTCGTCCGGGTCGAAGAGCACGCGGTCGCCCGACACGACCATGCGGACGTTCGGACCGACCCCGACCGCCGTGGCCCACGACAACCGCTTGCCGACCGACGCGGTCGCCGGGATGACGATTCCCGCCGACGAGCGGCGCTCGCCCTCGGCGCCTTCGAGACGGACCAGAATTCGGTCGTGGAGAAGGCGGATCGGAAGTCCGTCTTCGCCGGATTCGTCAGGGTGACTCACGGCAGTGACGGTACACCGCCGCCTTTCGTTGGCACGCTACGGTGAACGCGGCGAGAATCCGCAGGTCTTAAGGGGTTTGAGTTGGGCCGGTTGCAGCAAGTGGGGTCAAGCCTCCGTCGCGTCTACTCCGCGACCCGGGCGACCATGCGCGCACGCGAGCAGGAGGCCACCGTGGAATCGCTCGGGGGCCCGGAGATCGTCGCCAAGCAGGGCATCGAGGAGCCGGAAGACGACGGCATCCGCACCGAGCCGCCCATCGCGACGGCGCCGTCCGTCTCCAGCCGCGACGACTCCGAGGTACCGAAGGAACTCCGGATCGCCGCCGCCTACTCGTGGCGGCTGATCATCCTGGCCGCCGCCCTGGTCTGTGTCGTCTACATGCTCGGCCGGCTGTCGCACGTCGTGATCCCGCTGGCGATCGCGTTGCTGCTGTCGGCGCTGCTCTCGCCGCCGGTGCGGTTCCTGCGGAACCGGGCGAAGTTCCCGCCGTCGCTGGCCGCCGGAGTGGTCCTGGTCGCGGGCCTGCTCGCGGTGATCGGCACGCTGACGCTGGTGGTGACGCAGATCGTCGACAAGTTCGACGAACTGGCCAAGAACGCCGCCGAAGGCGCGGAGCAGGTGCGCGACTGGCTGCAGGACGGCCCGCTGAACCTCGACACCGAGCAGATCGACAACGGGATCAACACCGCCACGGGCTGGCTCACCGACAACCAGGACCGGTTCGTCAGCACCGCCCAGTCCACCGCCACGGCGACCATCGAGGCGCTGGCCGCGTTCTTCCTGGTGCTGTTCTCGACGTTCTTCTTCATGCGCGACGGCGACAAGATCTGGCGCTTCCTGGTACGCATCTTCCCGAAGCAGGCCGAGGAGCAGGTCCACGACGCGGGCATCGCCGCCTGGGCGACGCTCGGCGCCTACGTGCGCGCCACCGTGCTGGTCGCCTTCATCGACGCCCTCGGCATCGGCATCGGGCTGTACTTCCTGGACGTCAGCCTGTATATCCCCCTGGCCGCGCTCGTGTTCCTGTTCGCGTTCGTGCCGATCATCGGCGCGACCCTCTCCGGGGTGATCGCGGTGCTGGTCACGCTCGTTGAGCAGGGGCCGTTGCCGGCGCTCATCGCGTTGATCATCGTGATCGCGGTGCAGCAGCTCGAAGGCCACGTCCTGCAGCCGTTGATCATGGGGCGCGCAGTGGCGATCCATCCGCTGGCGGTGATCGTCGGCATCGCGGCCGGCGTGATCCTGGCCGGCATCACGGGTGCGCTCGTCGCCGTGCCGATCATCGCCGTGCTGAACACGGCGGTGCGGTTCCTGGTCCTCAAGCGTCGGGAGGCGCCGCCCGACTCGGTGGTCGTGGCCTCGGAAGCACCCAGCTGAGTGTCGGTTCCGGGACCCTACGGACCGGCACCGGATGGATACGCTGTCGGTCATGGCCGATGAGTCCATCGTTGAATTCCGCTGGGACGGTTTCGAACCCAGCGACCCCGACGCCGACGAGGCGCTGTACCGACTGAAGCAGGAAGGCGCCGACGCGGCCATCCCGGCCGGTCCCGCACACGGATTCGCGGTGGTGCCGATCATCCTCGGCGCCGTCGCGGTGGTCGCGCTGGCCAAGGCCGTGAAGAGCTTCCTCAACGACATGAAGCCCGGCATGGTGATCGATGCCCGCGAGGAACAGATCAAGATCACAAAAGACAAGTCCCTGGGACGCGGCACCGTGCTGTTCATCAACAAGGACGGCTCGACGCGGCTGGAGAACCCGAACTCGGAGAAGCTCACCGAGCTGATCAAGAGCGCCGTGAGCGGGCTGAAGGGATGACCACCCCAGCGGTCGCCGAAGCGGCTCTGACCCGCTATCCGGAGCCCGACCGGCGACCGCTGCAGGTGTTCGCGTTCGACCCGATGGTGGCCCGGCTCTCGGGCCAGGAGACCACGACGATCTCGGTGCCGTACGAGCCGTTGCGGCCCGGCCCGAGCGGCGAACTGATCCAGGTCATCGACTACGACAGCGCGACCGGCTGCTACTACGAGCCGGTCGACCTCGACGATCCGCGGGTGCTGCTGCTCGACGGCCTGCACCCCAGCGAACGCGACCCGCGCTTCCACCAGCAGATGGTCTACGCGGTCACCAGTGCCCTGCTGGAGAATTTCGAGCGGGCGCTCGGGCGGCGGTTCCGGTGGCGCGGCGACAAGCGGCTACGGGCATTCCCGCACGCGTTCCGCGGTCGCAACGCGATGTTCGACCCCGACATGGACGGCACGCTGCAGTTCGGGTACTTCCGCGCCGACGAGAAGAACCCGGGCCGCAACCTGCCGGGGCAGACCGTGTTCACCTGCCTCTCGCACGACATCATCGTGCACGAGGCGACCCATGCCCTGGTGCACCGGCTGCGCGAGCGGTACAAGGAGCCCACGAACCTCGACGTCTACGCGTTCCACGAGGGATTCGCCGACGCGGTGGCGCTGTTCCAGCACTTCACGCTGCCCGACATCGTCGACCGGTACATCCAGCAGAACCGCACCGACCTCACCACCAACACGCCGCTGGTGGAACTGGCCGAGCAGTTCGGCGAGGGCAGCGGCATGGGCCAGGCATTGCGCAGCGCGATCGGCCAGCCGCCCGACCCGGCGCTGATCAACCGCACGTTCGAGCCGCACCGGCGGGGATCGATCCTGGTCGCGGCGATCTTCGACGGGTTCTTCACCGCGTACCAGACCGCGATCGCCGACCTGTTGCGCATCGCCACGGCTGGCTCCGGCGTCCTGCCGAAGGGTGCCCTGCACCCCGACCTGGTCCGCCGGGTCTCGGCCGAGGCGCGCACGGCCGCGCAGCGGATCCTCACCATGTGCATCCGGTCGTTCCAGTACCTGCCGCCGGTCGACGTCACGTTCAGCGACTTCCTGCGGTCGATCGTCACCGCCGACCGCGACCTGTACCCGTCCGACGAAGACGGCCTGCGCGCCGCGCTCATCGAGGGCTTCCGGCGCCGCGGCATCTACCCGTCGGCGGTGTCGTCGCTGGCCGACGAGGCGCTGTCATGGCCCGACGCGGCCGACCTCGGGCTGCCGCCGATCGACCGCGACGTGATCAACGCGCTGGTGCTCGACACGGCCGTCGGTTTCCGCGAGCGGCGCGGCGAGGCGCAGGCCACCACCACCCGTCCGGTGTTCGACCCGGCCTGGGCGGCGGCGAAACTGCACCAGTACGCGCTGGCCAACCTGAAGAAGCTGGGGCTCGCCGGGCCGGGAAAGATCAAGGTCGACGGGTTCCACGCGGCGTTCCGGCACGGCGCCAACGGCCAGCTGCGGGTCGACGTCGCCGTGCGGTACCTGCACAGCGCGCCGGTCGACGTGCAGCAGAAGTTCAGCTCCGCGCTGGGCGGGGTGCCGCTGCGCGGCGGCGCCACCGTCGTCGCCGACGCGACCGGCCGGGTGCGGCACGTCATCACGAAGGCCGTCCCCACCGATCCGACCGCGACCGACGCGACCGACGCCGGGGTGGCCCGGCTGGTGGCGACGCGCCAGTGGGTCGCCCAGTTCGACGGCCACGACCTGCTCGTCCCCTGGGTCGAGACCGGGTCACGGGTGACCCAGTCGCTCAACTTCGCCCGTATCGACAGCGCAGTCTAGGAGGGGTGTGCCGTGACCGCGACCGTCCGGATGTACAACGTCGGTTTCGGTGACGCGTTCCTCGTGACGGTGCCGAAGCGCGGACGGCCGTGGCGGATGCTGGTCGACTGCGGCGTCCACATGCACGGCGCGAGCACGCACGACCTCGACTCGATCGTCGAGGACATCATCGCGACGATCGCGGCCGACTCCGACAGCCGCGCCCGCCTCGACGTCGTGGTCGCGACCCACCGCCACCGCGACCACATCGCCGGGTTCGACAACGAGCGGTGGCACGACGTCGAGGTCGGCGAGGTGTGGCTGCCGTGGGTCGAGGATCCGGAGGACGAGGACGCGGTGAACCTGCGCAACCGCCAGCAGGCCGCCGCGCTCAGCCTGCACGGGCACTTCGCCACCGGCGGCGAGGACGACCGGGCCGCGTTCGTGATGAACTCGCTCAGCAACGACGACGCGATGTGGGTGCTGCAGAACGGATTCGCCGGCCGGCCGAAGCGCCGCTACGTCTCGGCGCAGGGCGCGAAGGCGCACCCGCTGCCCGGGGTGCGCGGCGGCTGCGTCTACTTCCTCGGGCCGCCCCGCGATCCGCGCGACCTCGCCGTCATGGATCCGCCGAAGAACCAGCGCTGGTTGCGGGCGGGCGAACTGAGCACCCCGGCCACCGGCGCCGACCTCTTCCCCGGTTATGCGGTGTCGGCAGACGACTTCAAGCGCCGGTACGAGCACCTGGCGGTCGACGACAAGCTGCGGGAATCGTTCAAGGAGGAACCGGTCGACACGCTGACCGCGGCGTCACTGCTCGACCGGGCCGTCAACAACACCAGCGTGATCTTCCTGCTGCAGGTCGGCGACGCCCTACTCCTCTTCCCCGGCGACGCCCAGTGGGGCGCCTGGCGGCCGCTGCTCGACGACGCCGACGTGCGGTCGCTGCTCGGCCGCACCACGCTGTACAAGATCAGCCATCACGGCAGCCACAACGGCACGCCGGTGGAGGTGGCCGACGAGGTGCTCCGCGACGTCACCTCGCTGTTGTCCGTTCGTCCGATCGACCGGTGGGCGCACATCCCGAAGAAGGAACTGGTCGACGCGCTGCTGAAGGCGCCCCGCCAGGTCGTCTCCTCGATCGAGGACGCGGCCGCCGCCCCGACCGTCGAGGGGGTTCGCTGCCACCCGCGCGGCCTGTGGAAAGAGGTAACGGTCGTCACCTAGTTGAACAGCGGGTGGGTGATCAGGTAGGCGAGGCAGGCGAACATGGCGGCGCCGGGAAACGTCAGGATCCACGCGCCGACGATGTTGCCGGCGACGCCCCACCGCACCGCTCGCAACCGCTTCGTCGCACCCACCCCCATGATCGACGACGTGATCGTGTGGGTGGTGGAGATCGGGGCGTGCAGCACGAGCGAGTTGAAGTACAGCACGGAGCTCGCGACCGTCTCCGCGGCGAAGCCCTCGGCCGGGCCGAGGTCGATCACCTTGCGCCCGAGGGTCCGGATGATCCGCCAGCCACCGGCGTAGGTGCCCAGCGCCAGCACCGTCGCCGACGTGATGAACACCCACCACGGGATGTGCTTCTGGTCGTCCTGGAAGCCGCCGACGTACAGGGCCAGCGCGATGATGCCCATGGTCTTGGCGGCGTCCTGCATGCCGTGCCCGACCGACATCGCGAACGCCGAGAAGCTCTGCAGGATCCGGAAGCCACGGTTCAGCTTGCCCGGGTTGCGTTTCCGCACGATCCACAGCAGCGCCAGCATGACGATGAAGCCGAGGATCAGACCGACGACCGGCGAGACCACCATCGGCACCAGGACCTTCTTGGTGATGACGTCCCAGTGCACCTTGCCGAGGCCGGCGAACAGGGCCGCACCGACCAGCCCACCGAACAACGCGTGCGACGACGAGGACGGCAGCCCGAAGTACCAGGTGATCAGGTTCCAGATGATGGCGCCGACGACGCCGGCGAACACCACGCCGAGGTACGCGAGGCTCTGGCCCTCCGGCGGGCTCACCAGCCCGCCGCCGACCGTCTCGGCGACGCCGTGCCCGAAGTAGGCGCCGAGCAGGTTGCCGACGGCGGCCAGGGCCAGCGCGGCCCGCGGGGTCAGCGCACGGGTCGACACCGAGGTCGCGATCGCGTTCGCCGCGTCGTGGAAGCCGTTGGTGTAGTCGAATGCGATGGCCACCGCGATCACTGCGATGACCCCGATGAGCTCAGCGCTCACGCGATCGCTCCGCTTCGCTCCGCGATGCGTTCGCGACGCACTGAGCTAATGGTTCGCTCGCACAAGTGCTCGCTCACGACTCCTTGACCGCGATCGTCTCGACGGTGTTGGACACGTGCTCGAACGCGTCGCACGCCGCCTCGAGCTCGTCGGCGACTTCCTTCATCTTCATGACGGTCAGCGCGTCGTACTCGCCGGAGAACAGCCGCACGAGCAGCATGCGGTAGGCCCGGTCGCCCTCGTTCTCCAGCCGGTTGCACTCGACCCAGTAGTCCTTGAGGCCCTTCATCGCCTTCAGCCCCGGCAGCGACTTCGCCGTCAGCCGGGCCTGCTGGTCGAGGATCGCCACCATCTCGTGCATCTCGCGGGGCAGCGACGGCAGGCTGGTCAACCCGTACAGGTACAGCAGGCTGCCGACCGCTTCGAGGTGGTCCACCACGTCGTCGAGCTGGGAGCCGAGCTGGTAGATGTCCTCCCGGTCGAACGGGGTGACGAAGCTCGAGTTGATGCGGTTGTACAGCTCGTGGGTGAGCGCGTCGTTGTCGTGCTCGACCTCGACCAGCCGCTCGCTCACCGACTGCACGTCGGCCTTGGGCATCGCCAGTTCGGTGAGCAACTCGGTGCCGCGGACGATGTTCTCGGCGGCCTTGGTGAAGAACTCGTAGAACGAGTCGTCATTGGGACGGAGTCTCAGGCGCACGGCGGCCACCTCGTATGTACTGCGCCGAATGCGGCGGCGGGCGATCTTCCGGGCCTCACTGTACGTTCACGCGAATCCTTTCGCTGTTCGCCCCTTCCCGGTCGCTAGCTGGCCATTCTCTGTTCACTTCGTGTTCACCTGAGCGGTCACTTCTAGGGCTTTTGTGCCATTCAGCGGTGCGCCGGACGGCCGCGCAGGAACCGGCGCAGCGCGCCGACCTCCCGGGCGCCGACGAGATCCGTGCCGGCGTCGTGCAACTCCCGCCAGAACGCCTGCCGCACCGCGCGGCGCGTCTCCGGGACGCCGAAGATGCGCACCCGCTTGCCCTCGGCGTGCGCCTGGCGGACCAGGGTCGTGAGCACATGGCGTTCCTCCGCGGGCATCTCCTCCCGGCCGTCCCACCCGAACCGCCACGCGACGTGCTCCCCCACCAGCGGCACCGACGAGGTGGCCACCCGCCGGTCGACGTCGGCGAGCGTGCCCTCGCCGAAGTAGAGGCGGTTGTGGCGGGCGTCGAGGATCGCGCGGGGCGCGGCGGCGAGCGCGACCAGCACCGGTCCCGGCTGCACCGTGCCGGCGACGCACCGGCTCAGCATGTCGGTGTAGCCGGCCAGTTCGTCGTCCAGCACGTCGACGACGTGCGACGGCGCGACGCCCTCGGCCGCCTCGAGCACGACGGTGAACGGCTGGAAGCGGGCGTCGTCGCCGTACACCCGGCCCTTGGCGCGGACGCGGGCGTGCAACGGGTCGAGCACCAGCCGGCTGAGCGGCTCGCCCGTGTCGACGACGTGGATGCGCCCGCGCGGTCCGACCTGGACACCGACCGACAGGCCGGCGCAGCCGTACCGCAGCGCGCGACCGAGCGGGTTGCGGCACCCGTCGAACCGGCTGGCATGGGCGCGCGGATGGTAGCTGCGTTCCCGGCGCACGACCGAGGTCGCGGCGGCCGTCGACACGCTGAGGGCGGCGAGGCCGGCCACGACCGCCGTCGCGGTGAACCCGTCGACGATCGAAGGCGAACTGCCCGACATGTAGTGATTCTGACTTAATGTCCGAATGAACGGCCCGGAGACGCGTCACAAATTGGCCGCGTCTACCGTCCATTCGGGATGACGTCGACCGGGGGGCCTGTCGTGACCGAGGTTTTCGAGGAGCACCGGGACCACCTCATCGGGGTCGCCTACCGGATGCTGGGCAGCCGGGCCGAGGCCGAGGACGCGGTGCAGGAGGCCTACCTGCGCTACGCCGGCACCGACCGGGCCGAGATCCGCGACCTGCGCGGCTGGCTGACCACGACGACCGGCCGGATCTGCCTCGACGTGCTGCGGTCGGCCCGGGTGCGCCGCGAGGCGTACGTCGGGCCGTGGCTGCCCGAGCCGATCGTGGAACGGCTGCCGGAGTCGGGGAACCCGTCGCCCGAGGACGTCGCGGTGCGGGCCGACGAGGTGACGTTCGCGCTCCTCGTGGTCCTGGAGACGTTGACGCCCGAGCAGCGCGTCGCGTTCGTGCTGCACGACGTGTTCGCCGTGCCGTTCGACGAGATCGCGGCGATGCTCGGGGTCAGCGGCGCGGCCGCCCGGCAACTCGCCACCCGGGCCCGCCGGGCCGTCACCGAGGGTCGCCCGCGCCACACCGCGACGCTCGCCGAGCAACGCCGGGTGGCCGACGCGTTCCTCGCCGCGGTGAGCGGTGGCGACCTGGACGCACTGCTCGCCCTGCTCGCGCCCGACGTCATCGCGGTCGGCGACGGTGGCGGGGTGGTCTCGGCGGGCCTGCGCGCGGTCGAGGGCTCCGACAAGGTGGCCCGGTTCGTGTTCGGCATCTTCGAGAAGACCGCCCGGACGGGATCGATGCGCGCCGAGCCCGTGCTGGTCAACGGATCGCTGGGCTTCCTGCTGGAGTTCGGCGAACCGCCGCAGCGGCTCGTCTCGACGTTCGCGATCGCCGACGGTCGCATCACCGCCCTGTTCGACCAGCTCAACCCGGCCAAGCTCACGCGCGTACCCGCCGTGGACCCGGCGCGGAACGTGCTACCCGGGGACCTCGGGGCCGCGCTCTAGCAGCGGCGCCAGCAGGTCGCCCCAGTCGTCGACCCGGTCCAGTACGGCGGGTGCGGTCAGGTCCGTCGCCACGACGTGCCCGGCCTCGACCTCGTTCCAGGTCAGCGGCGCGCTGACCGTCGGCATCGGCTGGGCGCGCAGCGAGTACGGGGCCACCGTGGTCTTGGCCGCCGCGTTCTGGCTCCAGTCGATGAAGACCTTGCCAGGGCGCAGGCTCTTCGTCATCCGGGCGGTGATCAGCCGCCCGTGCGCGGCGGCCAATTCCTCGGCCACCCGCTTGGCGTAGCCGCTGACCTCCTCCGACGTCTGGTTGCCCGACACCGGGCAGCACAACTGCATGCCCTTCTTGCCCGACGTCTTGGGATACGCGTCGATCCCGTCGAGCGCCAGCCGCTCGCGCATCAGGCAGGCGACCTCGCAGCACTCGGCCAGGCCGGCGGGCGGCCCCGGGTCGAGGTCGACGACCAGCAGGTCGGGCCCGGCCGCGTCGACCTTCCACTGTGGAGTGTGCAGTTCCAGCGCGGCAAGGTTGGCCAGCCACACGAGCGTCGGCAGGTCGTCGCAGACGACGAAGTCGATGGTCTCGCGGTCGACCTTGGTCGAGCCGGGCACCGGCAGCGTCGCCAACCGCACCCAGTCGGGGGTGCCGCCCGGCCGGTTCTTCTCGAAGAAGTTGACGCCGTCGACGCCGTTCGGATACCGGATCCGGGTCAGCGCCCGGTCCCGCAGATGCGGCAGGAGATGCGGCGAGATCCGCGTGTAGTAGTCGATGATCTCGCCCTTGGTGAACCCGGCCGCCGGGTACAGCACCTTCTGCAGGTTCGACAGTTCGAGTTCCACCTCGTCGACCCGCACGCGAACCCGGTCATTCATCGAACACCTCGTCGGGGGCCTTGTCGGTGCGCAGACGCAGGAAGCGGGGGAAGCGCAACCGGAGATCGGCCGTACGCTCGGAGAACTTCAACTCCACCACGATCTCCGGCCGTACCCACACGGCGCCGCGCGAATCCTCCCGTGGCAGGTCGGCGGCGAACGGTGACGACGGCGAGATCAGCGGCCCGAGCACGGCGAGCAGTTCCCGCTCCGAGGCCGCCGAGATCCCGCCGCCCACCCGTCCGCGGAACTCCAGGCCGTTCGGCCCGGGGACGCCCACCAGCAGCGCGCCCAGCGCCCGCGCTCCCGGCCGGTAGCCGCCGACCACGAGGTCGCCGGTGCGCTCGAGCTTCACCTTGATCCAGTCCGGGCTGCGCGTACCGGGCCGGTAGAGCGAGGTGCGCCGCTTGGCGACCACGCCCTCCAGCGTGTACTCGCGGGCGGCGGACACGGTGGCGCCGCCGTCGTCGAACGAGGGCGGCGCCAGCCAGTGGTCCGACACCAGGCCGAGGTCGGCCAGCAGCGCCCGCCGCTCCGTGTAGGGCCGTCCGCACACCTCGACGCCGTCGAGAGCGAGCACGTCGAAGATCAGATAGGTGACGGGGAGGGAGCGCGCCAATCGCGCCGCGCGCCCCGCGTCGCGGACATGCATGCGCTCCGCGAGCGAGCGGAACGACGGCCGGCCCTTCTCGTCGAGCACCGCCACCTCGCCGTCGAGCACGGCGTCGCGCCCCACCGCGGCACCGAGCCCGGCCAGTTCCGGATACGCGACGGTGATCTCCGGCCCGCGCCGGGCGAACAGCCGCAGGGATCCGTCGGAGATCTGCGCGATTGCGCGCACGCCGTCCCATTTGAACTCATACGCCCATCCGCCGCCGACCGGCAATTGTCCGGCCGTGGCGAGCATTGGCTGATAGGGCGTGCCGGGCACGCCGTCCACGATAGATCGCCCATAGGCCTCGCATCCTGGGGAAACGGATGGGATTCTGGGTCGGGGGAAGAGCCGGTGGAGGGAGTTCGGGGTGCGGGCGATCTGGAAGGGCGCGGTCTCCTTCGGGCTCGTGTCGATCTCCGTGAAGCTGTACTCGGCCACGGAGGAGAAGGACATCCGGTTCCATCAGGTGCACCGCACCGACGGCGGCCGCATCAAGTACAAGCGCACCTGCTCGGTCTGCGGCGAGGAGGTGTCGTACGACGACATCGCCAAGGGCTACGACCTGGGCGGCGGCGAGATCATCGTGCTCACCGACGACGACTTCGCCGATCTTCCGCTCACGAGCAGCCGGGCGATCGACGTGCTGGAGTTCGTGCCGGCCGAGCAGGTCGACCCGATCTACTACAACAAGTCCTACTTCCTGGAGCCCGACAAGACGGCCGCCAAGCCGTACGTGCTGCTCCGCGACGCGCTGGAGCGCACCGACCGGGTGGCCGTGGTCAAGGTCGCGCTGCGCCAGCGTGAACAGTTGGCGACGCTGCGCGTGCGCGACGGCGTGATGGTGCTCAACACCATGCTGTGGCCCGACGAGGTGCGCAAACCCAACTTCGAGTTCCTCGGCGACGACATCGAGGCTCGCCCGGCCGAGTTGGCGATGGCCGGCTCGCTGATCGAGTCGATGGCCGGCGACTTCGAGCCCGACCAGTACTCCGACAACTACCGCGAGGCGTTGCAGGAGGTCATCGACGCCAAGGCGGCCGGGCGCGAGGTGGTGCAACCGGAGGAGGCCGAGGCGCCACCGTCGGCGGCGGTCGATCTGATGGCCGCGCTGCGGGCGTCCGTCGAACGCGCGCGGACCGCGCGCGGTGAGGGCGGCGACGACGGGACGACGCCGATCAGCGCCGCGAAGTCGGCCCAGAAGGCGGCCGCTCCGAAGGCCGCCGCACCCAAGGCCGCTCCGGCGAAGAAGGCACCCGCGAAGAAGGCCGCACCCGCGAAGAAGGCGACCGCCGACGCCGCGGAGAAGCCCGCCAAGAAGACGACCCGGGCTCGGAAGTCTGCGTGAACTCACGGCATTTTCGCGGCTGAGGGTGGCCGGATCGCTCCAAGATCGCGGATATGTTTGGGGCGTTGATCCGAGACGCCCACAGGAGTTCAGACGATGGAGCCGGCAGTACGTTTGGCACGATCGGCAACGATCGCCTGCCGGCTCGTCGAGGCGCTCGCGCGGGGTGCCGTCCCGGGTGCCGGCAGCGCCGACAACCAGCTTGCCGAGGGTGTGGTCGGCTTCACCCAGCTCGATCCGGCGCAGCTCACGGCGACCCGGCGCGCCATCCTCGGCAGCACCCGGCTCCGCGAGAACCTCGTCACCGCCGCCGTCGGCTGGGCCGAGGCGATCGACGAGGCCCTGCTCGCCGGCCGCGTGCTGCCGCCGGAACTGGAGACGATGGTGGATGGCGTCGGGCCGTCGTCGCTCGACCCGCTGTCCGCACAGGTCTTCGCCCGCATCAGCACGGAGTCGCCGGCCGGCCGCAACCACCGCCGGTTGCTGCTGTTCGCCGGTGCGGGCGCGGTGGCGGTGGCGCTCGTCGCGTGGCTGGTGGTCCGCTCGTTCGGTCCGGAGTCCAGCGAGCTGCCGTTCAGCGCGGCCGGATTCTCACCGGCCTGCGACGGCATGATGTTCCCCGACGCACCGGCCTACAAGGGTGGCGCGCCGCACCCGACGGTCGTCTTCACCACCGACTACAACCAGCAGCTCAGCGGCAAGTGGAGCACGGTGCAGGCGATCTACGACGAGCAGAATCCGTTCTCCGACGCGTGGACGTCGAGCAACCCGGCCGTGATCCAGGCGGTGGCGTGCATCACCATCGACGGCGACCCGCACGAACCGGTCAGCCAGTGCCCCTACAGCAACCGGTCCCGGCCCGGGCCGACCACGCTCCCGATGTTCCGGGGCGAGTTCACGATCACCCTGTACGAGGCCCGCACCGGCCGGCGCATCCACCAGGCCCACATCTCCGGCGAAGTCATGAAATGCCCCAAGATGGTCCCGGTCGACGCGACCCACGTGTTCACGACGCCCAGCCCCCAGCAGTACCTCGACGCGATCGGCCGTTTCGTCGACGGCTGAGTGGGGACGAAGTAACCCGTGGATCTGGTCTTCGCGATCGCGGGTGTCGCGGCGCTGCTCGCCGGGCTGTTGCCGCGCCTGCTGGAGGGACGCCCGCTGTCGCTGCCGGTCGCGTTTCTCGGGCTGGGCATGCTCGTGTTCGCGTTGCCGCTCGACCTGCCCGTCCCCGATCCGCTGGTGCACGTCGAACTGACCGAGCACCTCGCCGAGGTGTGCGTGATCGTCGCGCTCATGGGTGCCGGGCTCAAGCTCGACCGTCCCGTCGGCTGGCGCCGCTGGTCGTCGACCTGGCGGCTGCTCGCCGTCGCGATGCCGGTGACCATCGCCGGCACCGCTGTCCTCGGTTGGTGGTGGGCCGGCCTGGCGCCGGCGGCCGCGCTGCTGCTGGGCTCGGCGCTGGCACCCACCGACCCGGTGCTCGCCTCCGACGTCCAGGTCGGCGAGCCCACCGAGGACGAGGACTCCGAAGACGAGGTGCGGTTCGCGCTGACCTCGGAGGCCGGGCTGAACGACGCGCTGGCCTTCCCGTTCGTCTACCTGGCGATCACGGTGGCGGCGCACGAGAGCCTGCTGAAATGGGTGGCCGTCGACGTCGTCTACAAGCTCGCGGTCGGCCTGCTGCTTGGGCTGGGCACCGGGTGGCTGCTCGGCAAGCTGTTCTTCCGCGCGACCAAGGACGCCGTACGCCTGGCCAGGCACGCCGAGGGCTTCGTGGCGCTGGCGGTGACGTTCTTCGCGTACGGCGTCACCGAACTGGCCGGCGGATACGGGTTCCTGGCGGTGTTCGTGTGCGCGGTGTCGATCCGGTCCTCGGAGCGGAGCCACAGCTACCACCAGGTGCTGCACGATTTCGCCGAGCAGATCGAGCGGCTGCTCACCGTCCTGTTGCTGCTACTGCTCGGCGGCGCCGTGGTGAACGGGTTGCTGTCGGCGCTGACGTGGCGCGCGGCGGTGGTGGGGCTGGTGCTGCTGTTCGGGCTGCGTCCGCTGGTGGCCTGGCTGTCGCTGCGCGGGTCACCGAGCACGAAGGGCGAACACCTGGTGATCGCGTTCTTCGGGATCCGCGGGATCGGCTCGTTCTACTACCTGGCGTACGCGACCGCGGCGGTCTCGTTCCCGCAGGCCGAGGAGTTGTGGGCGCTGGTGGGGTTCGTGGTGATCGTCTCGGTGGTGGTGCACGGCGTGTCGGCCACGCCGGTCATGGCACGGCTCGACCGCCGCCACGAACGGACGCCCGATCAGTCGGTCGCGTAGTAGCTGAAGAACGCGGTGCGGGAGGCCTGGTCGTACCAGACCTTGGCGCCGGTCGCCGTGTCGAGGTCCGCGCTCCGCTGCCAGGCCGCGTTCGCCGGGGCGAACTGCTGAAGATCATCGGGGACGTCGGGAGCGTCGGCCGGCGTCCACCGGAGCCCGCGCAGCGCCTCGGCGCGCTCCGGGGTCAACTGGGCGAAGCCCTCGTAGACCGTGCCGAGTGTGGCGATCTGCGGGCAGGTGTGCGGCACCGAGTCGCGGAAGTGGTAGTGGACGGCGACCACGCCGCTGGGGCCCGCACTCGGGCTGGCGCTGCCGTCGCCGGGTGCGCCGCTGGCGCTGGGGCTCCCGCTGGCGCTGGCGCTTGCGCTGCCACTCGCGGCGCCGCTCGGGTTGCCGTTCCCCAGTGCGGGGATCAGCGAGCCGACCCGGCGCACGTCCTCCTGAACGGCGCTGACGTACGGCGGCCGCGGCTCGCAGCCGGTGAGGCCGAGCAGGTTCGCGGCGAGCACGGCCCCTCCGCCGCAGATCACCGTCGCCAGCAGCAGAACGGCGACGGTCAACAGCACCGCCCGCTTCGTACGACGGGCGGTGCCGGGAGGGAACAGGGCGCCGGACACCCCAACGACAATAGCCATCGCGTCGGAGTGCCCGGCGAACCCCCTAAACGACCGCGGAAGCCTCGGCCTTCGCGGCAGCCAGTTCGGCCTCGGCCGCTTCCTCTTCCTCGCTGCGCGGCTTGTCCGCCTCCGGCGCCGGCCGGGCACCGGCCAGCTCGTGGTTGGGCAGGAGCAGGCTCAGCACCACGGCCACCAGCGTGACCAGCGCGGCGGTGAGGAACACCGGGTGCAGTGCCGCGGTGAAGCCCTCCTGGATCATCTCCCGCACCTGGTCGGGCATGGCCAGGATCTTCGACGGTTCGTTGATCGAGATCGAGCCGCCGCTGCCGCCCGAGGGCAGTTCGGCCGCGAGCCGGTTGTTCAGCAGCGCGCCGAGCACGGCCACGCCGAGGGCGCCGCCCAGCGAACGGGCGAACGTCGCCGTCGAGGTGCCGGCGCCCATGTCGCGCATCTCGAGCTTGCTCTGCACCGCCAGCACCAGCGGCTGCATCGCCATGCCGAGCCCCATGCCCATCACGGCCATGTAGATGAACGCCTGCCACAGCGGTGTGTCGACGTGCAGCCCGACGAACAGCGCCAACCCGGCCGCCATCAGCGCCGTACCGGCCACCGGGAACCACTTGTAGCGGCCGATCGAGCTGATGACGCGTCCCGCGATCACCGAGGCACCGATGATGCCGACCATCATCGGCAGCATCAGGAGACCCGACTCGGTCGGCGTCGCGCCCTTGACGATCTGCAGGTACAGCGGCACGAAGATGATCGAGCCGAACATCGCGAACCCGAGCACCATCGTGGCGCCGGTGGCCAGCGAGAACGACCGGCCGCGGAACAGCCGCAGCGGCAGGATCGGCTCCGACGCCCGCGTCTCGACCACGATGAAACCGGCCAGCAGCACGGCGGCGGCCACGAACAGTGAGATGATCGTCGCCGAACCCCACGCGTACTCGGTGCCGCCCCACGAGAGGCCGAGCAGCAGCGAGCTGACGCCGCTCACCAGGAGCAGCGCGCCCCACCAGTCGATCTTGTGCTCACGCCGGTGCACCGGCAGCAACCGCAGCACCACCGCGCACAGCGCGATCGCGACCACGCCCAGCGGCAGGTTGATGTAGAAGATCCAGCGCCAGTCGTGCTCGGCGAAGTAGCCGCCGGCCAGCGGGCCCACCACCGACGACAGGCCGAACACCGCGCCGAAGAGGCCCTGGTAACGGCCGCGCTCGCGGGGCGGAACGGCGTCCGAAATGATCGTGAACGCCATCGTCATCAGGCCGCCGGCGCCCAGGCCCTGAATGCCGCGGAAGATGATCAGTTGGGTCATGTCCTGGGAGAACCCGGCGAGCGCCGAGCCGATCAGGAACGTCGTGAGCGCGAACAACTGGACGGGGCGGCGGCCGTAGAGGTCGCTGATCTTCCCGTACAGCGGCGTCGAAGCGGTCGAGGCGAGCAGGTAGGCCGTCACCACCCACGAGTAGTGCTCGATGCCGCCGAGCTCACCGACGATCGTCGGCAGCGCCGTGCCCACGATGGTCTGGTCGAGCGCGGCCAGCAGCATGCCGGTCATCAGACCCGCCATGAGCAGCCCTAACTGCCGGCGGCTCAACGTGGTGGTCACCATGTCTTACTTCCCCTCGTCGTGACTTGCCATGGCCTCGTTGAACCGCTTCATGAGGCGGGCGAACTCGGTTCGCTCGTCCTCGGTCCAGTCGGCCAGCATCGTGCGCAGCCACTCCTGGAAACGCGCACGCTTACGGTTGAAGAGATCAGTTCCAGCATCCGACGCCGCGATGAGGCTCGCCCGGCGATCGGCCGGATCCGGCGTGCGGACCACCAGGCCGGCCGCCTCCAGCGCGGCGATCTGCCGGCTCACCACCGACAGGTCGACCACCATGTCGGTGGCCAGCGTCGACAACCGGGCCGGGCCGTCGGCCACGAGCCGGTGGAGCAGCTGGAAGGCCGCCCGGTCGAGCGCGGGACCGTCGGGATCGGCCCGCTTGCTCTGGACCCGCATCATGCGACGCATGAACTGACCGAGTTCACGGCTGATCGCCGCGTACTCATCAGATTCCCGGCCGCTCATGCGCGTCTCCTCGTCTCATATACTTGCTTGACACAAGCATCCAACCGCAACCACCGATCGGCAACGGGATTTAGATCACGTACCCGGTTGTCGGATGGGCGACCACGCTCAGCGGAGTGGGTTTGCCGGGCTTGAGAATGGCCGGGTGATTCCCGAACCACTCGCCCGTACGCCGTTCGCCCAGCTTGATGACGTTCCGCAGCCGATGTTGGCCCTGCTGATCGGCGCACTGGAGTCGATGGCGACGAACCCGGAGATCCAGCGGGTCCGGCGGGTCGCGTGGGACGCGATGGGCCCGATCTCCGGCCGGCGCCTGCTCGACGCGGGGTGCGGCACCGGCGAGGTCGCCCGCGAACTGGCCGAGGCCGGCGCCGACGTGGTGGCGCTGGACCACTCGACCGCCACCGTGGCCGCGGCCGCCGACCGGCACGACGGCAGCCCGGTGCGGTACATCAACGGTGACGTCGCCGCGCTCGACTTTCCCGACGCCTCGTTCGACGGCGTGCGCTGCGAACGGGTGCTGCAGCACGTCGACGACCCCGACCGGGCCATCGCCGAACTCGTCCGGGTCACCCGGCCGGGCGGGCGGGTCTGCGTGGTCGACACCGACTGGGAGTCCGTCGCCGTCGACGGCCTGCCGGCCGATCTCATCGACGCGGTGCGCGCCTACTTCACGGGCCGCTGGCAGCAGCACCACCTGGGCATGGGCCGCACCCTGCGGCGCCGGCTGGTGCGGGCCGGGCTGCGGGACGTCATCGCGATCCCGGTGGTCTGCTACTTCACCCACCCGTCGCAGGTCGGCCACGTCCTACCGATGTTCAACCCGACGGTCCCCCCGGAAGCCGACGTGGTACCCCCCGACGTCCGCGACGCCTGGTTCAACGCCATCGATCACGCCGGCGACCGCGACGAGTTCCTCGCGGTGCTGACGATCTGGGTGGCCCGCGGCTGCCGCTGATCGGTCCGGGTTGTCCTGGCGACATGGTCGATGGCCGGTCGGTCCTTGATCGGATATAGATGATCATGCGCAGGCCACGGGGGGCGGATGCTGTGTCGCGATCGGTGATGTTCGGGCTTCTGGGTCCGGTCCAGGCGTTCGTGGACGGTGTCGCGGTCCCGGTCGCGGGTCCACGTTCGCAGGCTCTGCTGGCCGCGCTGTTGCTGGAGCGCGACGGGGTGTTGCCGGTGGACCGGCTGATCGATCTCGTGTGGGGTGACGAGGCGCCGGCCAGCGCCCGGGTACAGGTGCAGAACAGGGTGGCCGGACTGCGTCGCCTGCTGCGCGACGTCGACAGCGATGCCGGTGGTCTCATCCAGACCCAGGGCAGCGGGTACCGCCTGCGGCTGCCGGCCGATCGGGGACAGCTCGACGTGGACGTCTTCGAGCAGCAGGTGCGGGAGGCCGAGCGGCACGCCGTCAGCGGTTCGGACGAGACGGCGGTGAAGCTGCTCGGCGATGCCCTGTCGCTGTGGCGGGGCCCGGCGTTGGACGGTCTCGAATCGCCCGCCATCGCGGCCGCCGCCCAGCGGTTGAACGAGCGCCGCACGACCGTCCGGCTCCGCTGGGCGGAGATGGAGATCAAGCTCGGCCGGGCCGTGGAGGTGGTGGGTGAGCTGGCCGAGTTGAGCGCGCAGGATCCCTGGCACGAGAAGCTCGCCGGCCAGTTGATGACCGCCCTGTACCTGTCGGACCGGCGGCGTGACGCGTTGCGCGTCTTCGACCAGGTCAGGCAGCGGTTGGCCGACGAACTCGGTCTCGATCCCGGGCCGGAACTGTCCTGCCTGCGCGATCGCATCCTGCGAAACGACCCGGTATTGGCCACGGCGATCGCCACCGCGGTCGCCCCCGCGGTGGTGGAACCGCGCGGCGCGCCGACGGTGCCCCGCCAGTTGCCCGGTGCTTTCGCGGTGCTCGCCGGCCGGGTGGAACAGCTGCGTCGGCTCGACGCCCTGCTGTCTCCGGACGGCGACCCCGCGCGGGCGGCGGTCGCCGTGATCGAGGGTCCGGCCGGGATCGGCAAGACGACGCTGGCCGTTCACTGGGCCAACCGGGTGGTGGAACACTTCGGCGATGGTCAGTTCTACGTGAACCTCCGGGGCTTCAGCCCGGACCGGGCCCCGATGAGTGCCGCGGAGGCCGTTCGCGGGTTGCTCGAATCGCTGCAGGTGCCGGCACAACGCATCCCGGACGGCTTCGACGCCCGGATCGGCATGTACCGCAGCCTCCTGGCTGACAAGCGGGCGCTGATCGTCCTGGACAACGCCCGGGACGTGGCGCAGGTCCGTCCGTTGCTGCCCGGCACGTCGCGGTGCGTGACGGTGGTCACCAGCCGCGATCGGCTGTTCGGCCTGGTCGTGACCGACGCCGTCCACCTGTTGAGCCTCGGTGTGTTGTCGGCCGCCGAGGCGCATGAGCTGTTCACCCGCCGGGTCGGCCCGGACCGGGTCACGGCCGAACCGGAGGCGGCGCAGATGATCATGACGCGCTGCGCCGGCCTGCCGCTGGCCCTGGCGGTCGTCGCGGCCCGGGTCGCCGCCCACCCCGAGTTCCCGCTCTCCGTGCTCGCGGACGAGCTGTGCGGGTCCCCCGGTGGTCTGGACAGCCTGCGCGGCGCCGATCCGGCCAGCGACGTGCGGACCGTCTTCTCCTGGTCGTACGCGCGGGTCGGTGCGCCGGCGGCCAGCCTGTTCCGGCTGCTCGGCCTGCATCCGGGCCCGGACATCGGCGTCGCCGCGGCGGCCAGCCTCGCCGGCACCGACGAGCGGGTCGCGCGGCGGCTGCTCGCCGAGCTGGCCGACGTCAACCTGGTCACCGAGCACCTCGCGGGTCGGTACACATTGCACGATCTGCTGCGGGCGTACGCGGTCGAGCAGGCACACGCGATCGACGACGCCGCGCACCGGCGCGCGGCCGTGCACCGGATGCTCGACCACTACCTGCGCACCGCGCACGCGGCGGCCGTCCTGCGGGACCCGCACCGGATGGACCCGAACAGCCTGGCCACGGCCGCACCGGACGTCTCGCCGGAAAGCCTCGCCGACGGCGACCGCGCGCTGGCCTGGCTCACCGTCGAACAACCCGTGCTGCTCGCCGCCGTCGCCATGGCCGCGCGGGCCGGCTTCGACACGCATGCCTGGCAGCTCGCCTGGACCATCACGCAGTTCCTGAACCGGCAGGGCCGCTGGGACGACCTGATCGCCATCCAGCACGTCGCCCTGGCGGCGGCACGGCGATCGGACGACCGGGCCGGGCAGGCACACGCCCACCGCGGTCTCGCCGTGGCCCACCTCGGGCGCGGCGGCCTGGAGCAGGCACGCGGCCACTACCGGAGCGCACTGGACCTGTTCGGCGCGCTGGGCGACCACGCCAGTCAGGGATACGCCCACCTCGGCATCAACATCGCCTACGACCGGGAGGGGCGCCTGGACGACGCGTTGCGCCACGCGCGGCACGCTCTCGACCTGTTCCGGACCGCGGGCAACCCGGCCGACGTGGCGAAGGCGCTCAACGGGATCGGTTGGCTGTCCGCGCAGATCGGCGACGAGCGAACGGCGGTGACCTACTGCCGCGAGGCGCTCGCCATCCACCTGGAGACCGGCGACCGGTGGGGTGCCGCCCACACCTGGGACAGCCTCGGCTACGCCGAGCACCGCCTCGGCAATCACGCCGCCGCCGTCGACTGCTACGAACACGCCCTCGACCTGTTCCGGCAGACCGGCGAGAGTTTCTACACCGCCACCGCCACCGCTCACCTGGGCGACGCCCGGCACGCGCACGGCGACACCGATGGCGCCCGCCGGGCCTGGCACGAGGCGTTGAAGATCCTCGACCGGCTCGGCCACCCCGACGCCGTCGAGGTCCGCGCCAAACTCGACCGCCCGGCCTAGGCGACGGGCTCGTCGGCGAGGTACCCGGCGGCCTGTGCGGTGAACAGCCGGGCGTAGGTGCCGTCTGCCGCCATCAGGCTGGCGTGGGTACCCTGTTCGGCCACCCGACCGTCGGCCAGTACCACGATGAGATCGGCGTGCCGAACGGCGCTGAGGCGGTGCGAGACGAGCACGCTGGTCCGACCGACCCGGTAGCGGCGCAGGTCGGCGTACAGCGCCTGCTCGGCCTCCGCGTCCAGACCGGTGCTGGGCTCGTCGAGGATCACCAGCTCGGCGTCGCGGCGCAGGTAGGCGCGGGCCAGCGCGACGCGCTGCCACTGGCCTCCGGACAGCAGCACCCCCGCCGATTCATCGTCCGCATCGAAGAAGGCCCGGCTCAGCATCGTGTCGTAGCCGCGGGGCAACGCCGCGAGGGTCTGGTCGATGCCCGCCATCCGCGCCGCGGAACGGACGCGCGACCGGTCGCCGAGCGCAGTCGTGTCGGCGACCGCGATGTTCTCCGCCGCGGTGAAGTCGTAGGCGACGCAGTCCTGGAACACCGTGGTCACGCGTCCACGCAATTTCTCGACGTCGATCTCCCGGTAGTCGGTGCCGTCCCACCGGACCGAGCCGCGCTGCGGGTCGTAGAACCGGCACAGCAGCTTCACCAGCGTCGACTTGCCGGACCCGTTGAGGCCCACGAGGGCCACCTCCGCGCCGTGCGGCAGGAACAGGTCGACGCCACGCAGCACCCACGGATGCGACGCGTCGTAGCGGAACCACACGTCGCGCAGGGTGATACCGCCGCGCAGCGGTCGCGCCGGCAGCGGGCGGGCGGGTGACGGCAGGTCGGGCCCGGCGGTCACGACGGCTTCGAACTGGCCGAACAGCAGCAGCGACTCGTAGACCGAGCCGACCAGCCCGACCATGCCGGCGATTCCGAGCTGTACGCCGGCAACAGCGGCGATGAAGACGGCGATGTCACCGACGCTGCCGCCACCGGCCGACCGGGCCACCACCCACACCAGGCCGGCACCGGCCACCCCCGCCGACAGGGCGCTGAGACACGTCTCGATCCGCAGCTCCCAGCCGTCGAGGCGGCGCTCGGCCGCGTTGGCCGACCGCACCTCCGTCAGCAGCCGCCCGCGGAGGAACTCACCGAGCCCGAACAGGCGCACCTCCTTGGCGGCGCCGACGTTGGTGAGCAACCCGGCGTAGAAGATCTGCCGGCGTCGCAGCGGGCTCAACCCCACCTCCAGCCCGGCGCGGCGGCGGCGCAGCAGCACCTCGGCCACCACCGCCGGCACGGCGGAGGCGAGCACGATGCCGGCCATGGCCGGATAGGCCACGGCGAGGGTGGCGACGAAGCCGGCCACGGTGGTGCCGGCCTGTGCGATGGCGACGACGGGCAGGACCAGCTGGCCGGCGGCGCCCTGTCCGGCGGTCTGCGCCACCCGCAGCCGATCGTGGAAGCGCGGATCCTCGAACGGACCCAACCCCAGCGACCGGTTGACGGCGGCGAAGAGCCGGTCGCTGCAGGCAAGCTCGATCTGACGGCGCAGTTCGGCATCGAGGTACCGGTCGAGGTGCGACAGGGTGGCCGTCAGCAGCCCGACGACCGCCAAACCGGTCGCCAGGCCGATCAGCACACCGCGGTCGCCGTCCGGCCGGCTCAACTCGTCGATCACCAGCTTGGTCAGCCAGGCGGCGAGCACCGGCCACCCACCGGAGAGCACCGCCAACGTGAAGCTACCCAGCAGGACGTGGGGGCCGGCCCGCCAGACCAGCCCCCACGCCAGGCGCATGCGCCGCCACCGCACCCCGGTCGGAGTCAGCAGCAGTCGTAGCACTGAACGGCGCAGCGCCTGTCGTTCGAGCACCAGCGGTACTTCGTCGTGTGGTCGCCGGAGCTGCTCTGGTAGCAGAAGTAGAGGCAGCTGCCCGACTGGCCGATGTTGCGACCGGGACAGATGGCCGCCGAGGCGGTCGTGGCCGGTAGCAGCTTGGCCAGCATCCGGTCGCCGATCGCGTTGAGCGCCGTGCGCGGGTTGAACATGGGGCCTCCTCGGGTTCGCCGTCGTCCCCGCCGGGTCGGTGGCGAGGCGCGGCGAAGCATGACACCGCGGCTCACGGGCGGGTCATAGGTTGGCCATAGATTGATCATGCGGACGGCCAGATCACGACCGCATGGACGCCGAGAAAGGCCCCGACCGGCGGTGTGCCGGTCGGGGCCTTCGCTGAGCCTCCTGACGGAATCGAACCGTCGACCTACGCATTACGAGTGCGTCGCTCTGTCCGACTGAGCTAAGGAGGCAACAGTCCAATAGTCTACTGGACTCCTGCCGGGCTTGGTCGAGGGGTTTACCGTCACGCGGCGGTACGGTCTGGGACGTGACTGAGCCCGTCCCGGAAGAAGCCACCGACAAGGCCGAACCTGCGAGCGTGGGCCCGCTTACGGCGGGCGCCGACCAGAGCCTCGCCGGTGCCGCGACCGGCGGTGGCCACGCTCCGGCGCCCGACGCGGGTGAGCGGCCCGGCCGGCCCAAGGACCTGACGCCCGAGCAGATCGGGTACACGCGGCGGGCACCGGTGCCGTGGCTCAGCCCGGGACTGCTGGCCGGCACCGCGGTGCGGGTGGTGCTGGCCGAACTGTTCGGCGCCTACCTCGACAAGCGCGAGTTGCAGAGCGGCCTGCCCGCGAAACTCTACGACGAGGATGGCGCCGACGAGCTGTGGCTCGACTACGTGGCCGACCTCGGCGACGGCTTCGACGCCACGTACTCGATCGCGTACCTGCTCGCCCAGCCGTCGTTGCACGTCGGCGGCCACGAGCTTCCGCGCGGTGGCGTGGTGGTGATGGGCGGCGATCAGGTCTACCCGACCGCGAGCGGACGCCAGTACCAGGACCGGTTCGAGGGGCCGTACCGGTCGGCGCTGCCCGAGGTTCCACCCGGCGAGAAGGCGCCGTCGCTGTACGCGCTGCCCGGCAACCACGACTGGTACGACGGGCTCACCGCGTTCCTGCGGCTGTTCGCCCGCACCGAGGCCAGCCACGTGGGTGCCTGGGAGACGCGCCAGCAGCGGTCGTACTTCGCGTTGCGGCTGCCGCACCGGTGGTGGCTGCTCGCGATCGACGTCCAGTTCGGGGCGTACCTCGACGAGCCGCAGATGGCCTACTTCCGCACCGTGGCCAAGGAGATCCGGCCCGGCGACCGGGTGATCCTCTGCCCGCCGAAGCCGGACTGGGTCGAGGCCGAGCACGCGGCGTCGGCGTACGACACGATCGACTACTTCATCCGCAAGATCCTGCGGCCGCGCGGGGCCGACATCCGGGTGATGCTCGCCGGCGACCTGCACCACTACGCCCGCTACTCGGGCCCGGACCGGGAGCTGATCACCTGCGGTGGCGGCGGTGCCTATCTGTACCCGACGCACCGGCTCCCCGCGGAGCTGACCGTGCCGCCGGCACAGACCCGGGTGCGCAACGCCAGTCCCAAAGCGGTTTACGAACGGCGGGCCACATTTCCCACCACGGCGACCTCGCGGCGGTTCGCGGCCGGCATCTTCGCCCGGCTACCGCAGCGCAACTTCGGCTTCGTGACGATGATCGGTCTGGTGCACCTGCTGCTCATGCTGGGCTACAGCAACGCGATGCAGCGGATCGGCAACGGGGTGACGCAGAGCCTGGTGACGATCCCGCTGGTCGCGATGATCGTGGTGGTGCTCGGCGCGACGATGGCATTCGCGATGCCGTCGAACGGCGAGGCGCGGGGGCTGAAACACTGGCTGCTCGGCAGCGGTCACGGGCTGGCGCACCTGGCGCTCGGCTTCGGCGGCGCGCGGTTGTGGCTCGAACTTCCGTTCTACGACCACCCTTTTCCGGTTCCGCTGCTGGCCGCGCTGGTGATCTACCTGCCGCCGGCGATGCTGGTGTCGAGCCAGTTGGTGGGCCTGTACCTGCTGGTGGCGAGCGGGTTCGACGTCAACGTCAACGAGCTGTTCGCGGCGCAGGGGATCTTCGACGCGAAGTCGTTCCTGCGGATCCACATCGACCGCGACGGGTCGCTGACGATCTACCCGATCGGGGTCGACCGCGTGGGCCGGGCGTGGCGGGCGAACCCGTCGGCGGCGCCGCACGCGCCGTGGATCGAGCCCGACCGGAAGATCGAGTGCCACCTGGCGGACGGGCCGATCCGGATCTCCTAGTTGTACTTTTCGTCGTGCGACTTGCGAGGGCCGCACACGCTCGCCCGGCTGCACGCGCAGCGGGAGCCGTCGGCGTCCATGCGGACGATCACCGCGTCGCGCGGCACCGAATGGCCGACCACGCGCCCGTCGCCCTCGGGCGTGGAGACCCGGGTGCCGACGGTCGGAGCGACCGCCTGGAACTGCTGGTACAGCGGGTGCTCGTACTTGAGGCAGCACATGAGCCGGCCGCACGCGCCCGAGATGCGCAGCGGGTTGAGCGGCAGGTCCTGGTCTTTGGCCATGCGGATGGTCACCGGCTCGAAGTCGGTGAGGAACGTGGCGCAGCACAGGTCGCGCCCGCAGGAGCCGATTCCGCCCTGAACGCGGGCGGAGTCGCGGGCACTCAGCTGCCGGAGCTCGACCCGGCAGTGCAGGGTCGCGCCGAGGTCGCGCACCAGCGACCGGAAGTCGACGCGGTGCGGCGCGGTGAAGTAGATCGTGGTGCGCGGGCCCTGGCCGGCGCCGGTGTCGAGCACGTGGTCGATCGCGACGACCTTCATCGGCAGGTCGTGCTCGCGGATCAGCTTCTTCGCGGCGACCTTCGCCTCGGCCTTGCGCTTGCGCAGGGTCTCGTCGCGGCGCAGGTCGTCGTCGGTGGCCAGGCCGAGCAGGCGCGGCGGATCACCGGCGTCGTCGACCCACTGCGCCGCCCAGACGCACTCGGCGACCTCGGGCCCGTCGTCGGTGGGGATCAGCACCTTGTCGCCCACGTCGGGACGGAACTCGCCCGGGTCGAAATAGTAAAGACGCCCGTACCGGTTGAAGCTCACCGCGCACAGCATCGCCATCGGCACACTCTATCCCGCCCTAACATCGGCCCAAGTGGTAGCAAATCGGGCGTATCCGTTTTTTCGGGTGCATCGTTGCTCATGCGGGGACGTCTGCGTAACTCCGTTCCGCCGCTTTTCGTTGGTGCCCTCGACCGCGCCGTTCAACGGACGAGGAGCCCCCTGCATGAGCAACCCGCTGTCCCGATGGTTCCGGCACCCCGCGGAACTCGCACCCGCGCCGGCCGGGCCGCGCACCGCGCCGCGGACCGTGGCGACCTCGCGCGCCGCAGCCTCCCGGGCCGCGGCCAAGCCGCGGACCGTGGCGGCCTTGCGGGCCGCAGCCGCGCCGCGGACCTGGCGCGTCGGTTCGGCCGCGGTCGCGGTCGCGGCCATGGCGACGGCCGCCGCGCCGGGCCTGGCCGTCGCGCCGGCCACCGCTGCACCGGCCGATCCGGGACGCTGTGCGGGCTTCAGCGCCGCCGCAGCGGGTGACCTCGTGACGCTGCGCCTGCTCGACCTCCGCCCACTCGGGCTCGCCCTGCCGCCGGCGGTCGACCTGACGCTGGCCAGCAGCCGGGCCGGCTTCTCCGGCAGCGCCGGGCAGGCCGCCGCGCAGGGCCGTTACGCCGTCGGCAAGGTGTTCGGGTTCGCCCCGCCGACCGGTCCGCTCGACGCGACCGCGTACCGCCTCGCCCCACCCAGCGCCGAGCCGGTGGCCGTCAACCCGAGCCGCATCTCGCTCGGCCCGGCCCGCGCCGGCACCGGCAACCTGACCGCGCGCTCGGCGTACGAGACGCCCGGGCAGTGCGACCACGACGCCGGCGCCGATGCCGAGTCGACCGCGGCCCTGGCCGACGCCGCTGTGCTGCCCGGCCGGCGGACGCTGGTCGCGGCCGCCGACAACCTCACCACCGGGACGCGCGCCGCGCTGGTCCGCCACCGGGGCAGCACCGGCGCCGAGGCGGTCAGCAACGGCGGACTCACCAACGTGGCGATCTTCGAGGCGCTCCGCGCCCGGGTGTTCAACCCCGTCTCGCTGCGGGTCGTGGCGACGGGTTCGGCCGCGACCTCGGTGGTCGACTACCAGTCGCCCATCGTCGCGCTCGACCTCCCCGACGGCCGCTCGGTGAAGCTCGACCAAGCCAACCGCTCGTTCGACTTCGCCATCCCGGGCCCGGGAACGCAGCCGATGCCGGGCATGCCGATGCTGCCCGAGAACACCCTCCCCGAACTGCTGAACGCCGTCCCCGGTGGCGCCTCGGCCGTGCCGGTGCTCGGCACGGTGCTGGAGAGCCTGAAGGGCGGCAACGACACCGGGGTGCCGGAGAGCGCCGGCTCCGCCTCGGCGCCCAGCGTGCCCGGACTGCCCGAGATGGCCGGCGTACCGGCGGTCGGCGGCCTGGTCGGAGGCGGTCGCCGGCTGGCGGCCACGCCGACGCAGACGTCGCTCGTCCTCCGGCTGACCGGCGGCGAGCTGGCCAAGGAGGTCACCGACTCGGGTGTGCACGCGAAGGCCATCTCGCTGCGGGTGAAGCTGCTCGCGGTGCGCGGCGAGGGCACCACCACGCTCGTCGACCTCGCGCTCGGCGTGCTCGAGGCCGCCGCCACCGCCCCGCCGGCACCCACCACCGAGGGCCGCGGCGACGGTGCCGGCCCGACCCGCGGCCACGACGGATACGGCGACGACGCCGGTGAGGAGCCCGTCGCCCCGCCGAGCGCGTCGGCCAGCACGCCGCCCCCGCACGGCGAAGAACCGACCGGTGGTGGCAGCCGCCTCCCGGTGACCGGAACCGCGCTGAGCGCCGCCATCGGCGCCGGCGTGGTGCTACTCCTGGTGGGCCGGTTCCTGCTGATCCTCGCCCGGCGCCGGGCCGACCCACCCATCGCCTGACGCCGGAAGCCCGATGCAGACGCGGGCCGCCGCCTGCGCAGGAAGCGCCGCAACCGGCCGGCGGGCCGGCGCCCGCACAGGATGCGCCGGCGACCGCCCGCCGTGCGGCGCCCCTCGATCGCCCGTTGCCGCCGTGGTCAGACGGCGGCGCGGGTGGCGGTGCCGGTGCGGCCGACGGGGTCTGTCGACGGGCGGTACGGCAGGTCGGTCAGGCGGCCGGCCCACCGCTCAAGCACCTCTTCGGCTGCGCCGGCCTGCCGGTCGGCGACCGCCAGGACCACGGCACCGATCGTGGCAGCGGCCGGGCCGGACCGGGCCGGGTCGCCCGGGCCGCCCGTGGCGGGCGCGCGGACCCGCACCGCCTCCATGGACCCGAGCGCCGTCGCCACCTCGGTGGCGAGGTCGCGCCGGGCCGACCGCATCCACCCGGCCACGTCGTCGAGGTAGGACGCGGTGGCGGCCAGCCGACCGGCCAGCCCCGGCGCGTCGGGCGCCACCTCGCTGCCCAGGTGGCCGCCGAGAGCCGTCCAGCGCTGGCCGAACGCGGCCGCGGAGTCGCCCTCCCACGTGGTGGCCGCGACGGCGGCGGCCAGGTCGGCCCGCTCGTCGACGTACGCCTCCGCCCGCCCGCGGACCGCAGCACCGGCCGCCGTGACCTGCTCGGGCACCAGCGCACAGAACGCGTCGAGCACGTCGCCGGGCAGCGCGCCGACCCGCCGCAGCAGCGGCCAGACCGGGTGATCGGCCGGCGCGCCACCGGCGGCCAGCACGGAGTCGACCCGACTCAGCAGGTCACGCCCCGGCCCGGCCACCCGGTCGAGAACGTCCATCACGGCCCCTCGATGTGATGGCGGGACCGGGCCTCGGCGTCGGTGCTCTCGTACCGGGACGCGGCGGTGCGTAACAGGTCGGCCGCGTCGACCAGGCGGGCGCCGTGGGCCGCGGCCTCGCGCTCGCGCCCGCCGAGGGCCGCACTGCACCGCTGGTGGAGCGCCCGACCGACGGCACCGAGCCGGCCCGGCTGGTCGGCGCCGAACACCGACGCACCCGGATCGGTGTCGGCCAGCGCACCGGCACCGGCCGCGAGCCGGTTGCCGGCACCTTCGAGCCGGTCTGCCAACTGACCGATACGCACGCTCACCCTCCCGGTGCCAACGGCTTGTATTCGCCGAACGTCTCCGCCTGAAGCTTCTTGCGCGCCCACGCCGCCGCGTCGGCGGCCGCCGAGACCGCATCACGCACCGACCGCGACACGTCGGCGCTCGTTCGACCCGCCAGCGAGCCGACCCTGACGTCTTTGATCGTGCCGTCGGCCGAGACCACCACCTCGACCAGACCGTCGGGCGAGTGCACGCTGACATCGATCGACCTGGCCGCCCGATCGAACTCGGCCGCCCGATCCTCGATGCGGCGGTACCGCTCGATCGCTTCCTCGATCCAGGCTTCGTCGATCTCGCGACCCATGCGCACGCCTCCCGGAGCGAAACCGTACGACACCTGAGGGTGACGCCGAAACCCCGAGCGAAAACCTGTGGATAACTCTTTGGCAGCGCTGTGGATAAAGAAGATCAGCCTCGCCAGAGAGTGAGCATCATCGATTCGACGGCGATCCGTGGCTTGACGTTCTCGTCGATCGCGGTGCGGCAGGCCAGCACGGCTTCCAGCCGTTTCAGGGCGGAGTCGGGCGTCCAGGCCCGGGCGGCGGCGGTGGCCTGCTCGGCGAGGTCGCCGTGCACCGGCGGCACGGAGGAGTCCATGGTTCGCACGAGCACGTCGCGGTAGAAGCCGGCCAGGTCGACCAGCGCGCGGTCGAGCGCGTCACGCTGGGACCGGGTGGCGCGCGTCTTCTGGCGGCGCTCCAGGTCGTTCAGCTGTCCCTTGGAGCCGCGGGCCGCGCCGGCCGCGCCCTTGCCCGTCCCCCCGGCACCTAACGCGGTTTCCAGCGCGACCTTCTCGCGGGCATCGAGCTCGGTGGTCGCGTTCGCGGCCTCGGCCTCGGCGGCCGAGATCAGCGCGCTCGCCGCGTCGAAACAGGCACCGATGCCGGTGAGCTTGCGCGGGATGGCCAGCACCGCCTCGCGACGCTGCCGCGCCTTCGGATCGTTCGCGAGCCGCCGCGCCCGCCCGACGTGACCCTGCGACGCCGACGCCGCCCACGCCGCCGTGTCGGCCGGCACCCCGTCGCGGAACTGCAGCACCGACGCGACCGCCTCCGCCGGCGGCTGGCGCAGCGTGACCACCCGGCACCGCGACCGGATGGTCACCGAGATGTCGTCGGGATGGGTGGACGGCGTGCACAGCAGGAAGACCGTGCGCGCCGGCGGCTCCTCGACGGCCTTGAGCAGCGCGTTGCCGGCCTGCTCGGTGAGCCGGTCGGCGTCTTCGACCAGCAGCACCTGCCACCGGCCCTGGGTGGGCGAACTGGCCGCCCGCAGCACCAGCGCCCGCATCTCGTTGACGCCGATCGACAGCCCTTCCGGCACCACGAACCGCACGTCGGCGTGGGTGCCGCCGAGCGTGGTGTGGCACGCCGCGCACTCGCCGCAGCCGCCGTTCGGGCACTGCAGCGCCGCCGCGAACGCCCGCGCCGCCACCGACCGGCCGGACCCGGGCGGCCCGGTGAACAGCCAGGCGTGGGTCATGGCACCGGCTTCCACCGACCGGCCGGCCACCACCGCGGCGGCCGCCGCTGCGGCCCGGCTCAGCGCCGCGACAGCGGGCTCCTGCCCGACGAGTTGAGCGAACACGGGAGCCGTCACGTTTTCACCTCCGGTGCCGGCAGCATCGCCTGGATTCTCTCCAGCACCACGTCGGCCACCTGCTCCGGGTCGCGCTCGGCGTCGACCACCAGGTACCGGGAGGCCTCGGCGGCGGCCAGATCGAGGAACGCGAACCGTACCCGCTCGTGGAACGCCAGCGACTCGCTCTCCAGCCGGTCGACCCCGCGCCCGCGCGACTCCGCCCGCCGCAGCCCCACCGACGGGTCGAGGTCGAGCAGCACGGTGAGGTCGGGCTTGAGGCCGCCGGTCGCCCACGACGACAGCCAGGCCACCTCGCCGACCGGCAGGGTGCGCCCGGCGCCCTGGTAGGCCAGCGACGAGTCGACGTACCGGTCGCTCACCACGATCGCGCCGCGGGCCAGCGCCGGCCGCACGACCGTGGCGACGTGGTGCGCCCGGTCGGCCGCGTACAGCAGCGCCTCGGCGCGGGGCGAGAGCGCGTCGCCGTCGAGCAGCATGCGGCGGATCTGGGCGCCCGCCTCGGTGGCGCCGGGTTCACGGGTGACGACGACGTCGCGCCCCGACCGGCGCAGCGCCTCGGCGAGCTGCCGCACCTGCGTCGACTTGCCGGCGCCCTCGCCGCCCTCGAACACCACGAACATCCCGTGGACGGGGTGCGGTTCGGCCGGGCTGAGCGGACGCCCGCGCAGCGACCCCCACAGGTCGGCGAGCACGGGGACGCCCGGCTTGTCGTCCATCTGCCGCAGCGCGCCGATGCCGGCCAGCACGCCGAGCACGCCGGCCACCAGCAGCAGGATCCGCGAGGTCGACACGTGCAGGGTCAGCGACCCGAACTCGATGGCCCGCCGCCCACCCGCGCCGACGAGCGTGCTCGACAACGCGATGGTGAGCATCAGGACGACCCGCACACCGGTCTGCACCACCGCGACCGCCCGGCCGCGCAGCTCGTCGTCGACCTCGCCGCCGAGCAGCGTGGTGCCGGACAGGAACGCCATCCCGGCGCCGACGCCCACGAACAGCGTGAACCCGACGGCGAAGGCCAGTTGCGGCGCCAGCGCCAGCAGCACCACCGAGCCGCTGGCCAGGACGATCGAGAGCCCGAACCAGCGCCGCCGGGACAGCGCGCCGATCAGCCGCGGTCCGGCGACGATGCCGCTCGCGAGGCCGACGAACAGCATCGCGAAGAGCAGGAAGAACGCGGAGTCGCCGCCGTAGAGTTCGCGCGCGTAGAACTGCGCGGTGCCGATCACGACGCCGCCGCCGGCGAACGCGCCGAAGATGCCGAGCACGAGACCCCGCACCAGCGGCGTCCGCCCGATGAAGCGCCAGCCCTCGACGAACTCCTTCAGGAGGCCGGGCCGCCGGTCGCGCTGCTGCGCCGACCGGTTTCCGCTGATCTCCTTGATGCCGAAGAACACGGTGAGCGCGGTGGCCAGGAACGTCAACGCGTTGAAATACAGGGCGACGTTCGTGGGCGCGGCCCACGCCGGCGGGTTGACCTTGTCGAGGGCCGTGGTGAGCAGCGCCAGCAGCAGGGCGGCGGCGATCGGCGTGAGGCCGTAGGTGGTGGCCAGGCTGATCTGGTTCGCCGTCTCCAGGCGCGCCCGCGGGATCAGGTTGGGAACGGCGGCCTCTTTGGCCGGCGTCCACAACATCGAGACCGACTCGATCGCGAACGTCGCGACCGCGGCCCAGCCGACGACCAGCGCCGGATTGTCGCTGACCAGCGTCGCCACCGGAATCGTCAGGAAGAACACGAACCGCAGCAGGTCGCAGACGACCATCGTGTACCGGCGGTCGAACCGGTCGGCGAACACGCCCGCGATCGCGCCGAACACCAGCGCCGGCAGCAGCCGGACCGCGATCACCGAGCCGAACGCGGCGCCCTTGGCGAGCGAGTTGTCGACCTGTTCGGCGGCGAAGGTGGCGGTGGCGAGCAGGCCCAGCCAGTCGCCCAGCGCAGACAGCCCGAGTACGGCCCACAGCCGGCGGAACGCCCGGATGCGCAGGATCGCCTTGAGCTCGGCGAAACCGGTGAGATGATCTCCGTCGCCGGAGTGGATCCGGCGGGTGGTGGACTCGCTGTCCGGGTCGTCCTCGATCTCCGGTGGTTCACCCGGTGCGAGGTGTGGCCAGGGGTCCTCGGGCATGGCAGCGGAACGGCCGGCGCCTACACCGGCCGGATCGTCGGTGCTCCCGGCGATGGCAGAACCTCCCCCCAGGCTCGTCGCTGCATACTAGCGCCGCACCTGGGGGTGCCGGTTACCGTGCTCGCATGGCGACCCCCGTTCAGACCGCCCGCGACCGGCGCGACCGTTTCGACCGCGCCACCGCCGCCCTCTCCAGCCCCGTCGCGATCGTCGACCTCGACGCGTTCGACGCCAACGCCGACGCCATGGCCGCCAACGCCGCCGGCAAGCCGTTGCGGCTGGCGAGCAAGTCGGTGCGGTGCCGCGAGGCGTTACGGCGGGTGCTGGCCCGGCCCGGCTGGCAGGGCGTCCTCGCCTACACGCTGCCGGAGGCGTTGTGGCTGGTCGGCGACGGTGTCACCGACGATGCCGTGGTCGGCTACCCCACCGCCGACCGGGCCGCGATCGAGGCGCTCGCGGCCGACGAGGCCGCCGCCACCAAGGTCACAATCATGGTGGACGACGTTGAGCAGCTCGATTTCGTCGACTCCGTCGTGGCGCCGGGTGCCCGTCCCCCGATCCGGGTGTGCCTCGACCTCGACGCCTCCTGGAAGCCCGCCGGGATGCACGTCGGCGTGCGCCGGTCGCCCATCCACGCAGCGTCGGCGGCGGACGCGTTGGCCGCGGCCGTGGCGGCGCGGAAGGGCTTCCGGCTCGTCGGCCTCATGTCCTACGAGGCGCAGATCGCCGGGCTGGGCGACCGGCCGGCCGGTCGGCCGCTGCGTGCCCTGGCCATCCGCACGATCCAGCGCCGGTCGTGGGCCGAGCTGATCGAGCGTCGGGGCGCCGCGGTGGCCGCGGTCCGCGCGCACGCGGACCTCGAATTCGTCAACGGCGGCGGGACGGGCAGCATCGCGGCCTCGTCGGCCGATCCGGCGCTGACCGAGGTCGCCGCCGGTTCCGGCCTGTACGGACCGACCCTGTTCGACGCCTACCGGGCGTGGCGTCCGCAGCCCGCGGCCTTCTTCGGGATGACCGTTGTGCGCAAGCCCACACCCGACCTGGCGACCGTGCTGGGTGGCGGCTGGGTCGCCTCCGGCGAGGCGGGCCCGACCCGCCTGCCGCGGCCGGTGCTGCCGGCCGGGCTACGCCTGATCGGCCAGGAGGGGGCCGGTGAGGTGCAGACCCCGCTGATCGGTCCGGGCGCCCGTTCGTTGAAGATCGGTGACCGGGTCTGGTTCCGGCACGCCAAGGCCGGTGAACTCTGCGAGCACGTAAATACTCTCCAGGCGGTCTCCGGTGCCGACGTGGTTGACCGGTGGCCCACGTACCGCGGCGAGGGCAGAGCTTTCTTGTGAGGGGTGGTGGTCGCTGGTGCGCTGGGGTGCCGCCATGGAGAAGGCCCTCTACGGGCCGGACGGCTTCTTCACCCGGCCGGGTCCGGGGCCGGCGGCGCACTTCCGTACCAGCGTGCACGCGTCGCCGCTGTTCGCGAGCGCGGTCGCGCGGCTGATCGCCCGGCTCGACGAGGCGCTCGGCCGGCCCGACCCGTTCGACGTGGTCGACGTGGGTGCCGGGCGGGGCGAGCTGCTCACCACGCTGGGCACCGCCTTTCCCGACGATCTCCAGCGGCGCCTCCGGCGGACGGCGGTCGAGGTCGGGCCGCGTCCCGCGGGCCTCGACGCGGGCATCACCTGGGGCCCCTCGATCCCGTCCGGCACGGTCGGGATGCTGATCGCCACCGAGTGGCTCGACAACGTGCCGGTCGATGTCGCGGTCGGCGCGACGCCGCGGTACCTGCACGTGAGCGGGCGGCCGGGCATCCGGGTGTCCCGCACCGACGAACGCTGGTTGCGGGAGTGGTGGCCGCACCCGGCGGTTACCGGTGCCCGCGCCGAGATCGGCCGGCTGCGCGACGAGGCGTGGGCGGACGCGGTCGCTTCCGTTTCGCGCGGTTTGGCCGTCGCGGTCGACTACGGGCATCTGCGCGACGCGCGTCCCGTATTCGGTTCTCTTGCCGGCTACCGCGACGGTCGCCGGGTCGACCCCGTGCCCGACGGATCCTGCGACGTCAGCGCGTACGTGGCGATGGACGCGGTGGCCGCCGCCGGTGCGCTGGTCGCGGGCATCGAGCCGGGAGTGGTGTCGCAGCGGACGGCGTTGCGGGCGCTCGGCGTCCACGGCCGCCGGCCGCCGCACAGCCAGGCGCACGACGACCCGACCGGGTACGTTCACGCGCTGGCCCTGGCCTCGGCCGCGGCCGAGTTGACCGATCCAGAGGGGCTGGGCGGCCACTGGTGGGTGGTGCAGCCCCTCGATCTGTCCTTGTCGGTATGCCAATCGGTCATACCCGCGGTATTCTCTTCTGCATGACCGCCAAGGTGACCATCTCGTTCACCGATCAGACCATCTCCGACGCCCGCTCGCTGGCCGAGCGTGACGGCGTCTCGTTGTCCGCCTGGATCGACCGGGCCGCCCGCGAACGCGCGCTGCGCGAGATCTTCGCCGCGCACGCCGCTGCCGTCCGCCGGGCCGGGCTCGACGACGAGGCCCTGGCCCTGGCCGACGAGGAGGAGTACGCCCAGGTGGGCGTGGAGTTGGCTAGGTGAGGCGGGGCGAGGTCTGGATCATTCGAGGCGCCCGTGAGCGGCTCGGGCTCGTGATCAGCTCCGACATCTTCAACGACACCGAGGTTCCGGTGCTGATCGTCGCCGAGGTCACCGACCGGGCCGAACTGCGCGACTCCCCGCTGGCGGTCGGGCTCGGCGATTTCGTGGTGATGCCCGACCGGTTGTCGTCACCGCTGAAGCGCTGGTTCGTCGAGCGGGTCGAGGTCGCCGACACCGACACGATGCACCGGGTGTCGCGGGCGCTACGCATCCTGCAGGATCTGTAGCCGTGACCTCTTCACCGACCGAGCTGGTCGTCGGCACCGGTGCCGGCCTGGATACGGCCGACATGGTGCTCAACATCGGCCCGCAGCACCCGTCGACCCATGGCGTCCTGCGCCTGAAACTGGTGCTCGACGGCGAACGCGTGGTCAGCTGCGATCCGGTCGTCGGCTACATGCACCGCGGCGCCGAGAAACTGTTCGAGGTGCGCGACTACCGGCAGATCATCGTGCTGGCCAACCGCCACGACTGGCTGTCGGCGTTCAACAACGAACTCGGCGTGGTGCTCGCCGTCGAACGGCTGATGGGCCTCGAGGTCCCCGAACGGGCCGTCTGGTTGCGCACCGCGCTGGCCGAGCTTAATCGCGTGCTCAACCACCTGATGTTCCTCGGTTCGTACCCGCTCGAGATCGGCGCGATCACGCCCGTCTTCTACGCGTTCCGCGAGCGCGAGACCATCCAGGCCGTGCTGGAGGAGGCCTCCGGCGGGCGCATGCACTACATGTACAACCGCGTCGGTGGACTGAAGGAGGAGGTACCGTCCGGCTGGACCGGCCGCGCCCGGCAGGCGATCGCCGACGTCCAACGCCGCCTGCCCGACCTCGACAAGCTGATCCGGCGCAACGAGATCTTCATGGCCCGCACGGTCGGCGTGGGGGTACTCTCCGCCGCCGACGCGGCGGCGTTCGGTGCGTCGGGCCCGGTCGCGCGAGCGTCGGGCCTCGACATGGACCTCAGACGCGACGAGCCCTACCTGGCCTACGGTTCGCTGGACGTGCCCGTGGTGACCCGCACCACCGGCGACTGCCACGCCCGCTTCGAGGTGCTGCTCGACCAGGTCTACGCGTCCCTCGACATGGCGGTCGTGTGCCTGGACCGCGTCGACTCCTTGACCGGCCCGGTGAACGTGCGGCTGCCCAAGGTGGTCAAGGCCCCCGAGGGCCACACCTACGCGTGGACCGAGAACCCGTTGGGCATCAACGGCTACTACCTGGTCTCCCACGGCGACCGGACCCCGTGGCGGCTGAAGCTGCGCACCGCGTCCTACTCCAACGTGCAGGCGCTGACCAAGCTGCTGCCCGGCTGCCTGGTCCCCGACCTGATCGCCATTCTCGGCTCGATGTTCTTCGTGGTCGGCGACATCGACAAGTAGGTCACCGCCTGGTGCGGCGCCCGGTCGGCTCCTCGTCTTCGTGCCGCTGATACCGGTTAGGGTCGAAGCCACCCTCGTACCGTTCGCGGGTCGGGAGCCGCCCGTATTCGGTCTCGTCCGCAGTCCCGCTGTACTCCCCAGCCTGGCCCTCGTATTGGCCAGCCTGGCCCTCGTACTGCCCAGCCTGGCCCTCGTACTGCCCAGCCTGGCCCTCGTACTGCCCAGCCTGGGCCTCGTACTGCCCAGCCTGGGCCTCGTAGTGCCCAGCCTGGCCCTGGTATTGGCCGGCCTGGCCCTCATACTCTCCGGCCTGGTTCACATACTGGCCGGCCTGGGCCTCGTACTGGCCGGCCTGGCCCTCGTACTGACCGGCACCAGCCGCCGCCCGACCCCCGTACTCGCCGCCGTTCGCGCTCGCTCCGCCGTACTCACCACCGGCGCCGCGACCGCCGCCATACTGCGCCCCACTGATCGGCCGGTTGCTCTCCGGGCCGGCCGCACGCCCGTACTCGTTCCCACCAGCCGGACGCCCATACTCCGCCCCGGACACCGGCCGCTCAGGTCCGGCACCGCCACCACGGCCATACTCACCACCGCCAGCGGCCCGGCCATACTCGGCCCCACCCGACCGGCGACCCTCGCCCGCGCCACCCGGCCGCCCGTACTCGCCCCCACCGGACACCCGGCCACCCTCGACCGCACCCGCAGGCCGCCCATACTCGCCCCCACCGGAGGCCCGGCCACCCTCGACCGCGCCCACAGGCTGCCCGTATTCGGCCGGAGCCACAGGCTGCCCATACTCCGCCGCAGCAGCCGGCCGGCCATACTCCGCCGCAGCAGCGGGCCGGCCGTACTCGGCCGGAGCCGTCGGCTGCCCATACTCCGCCGGAGCCGCTGGCCGCCCGTACTCGGCCGCAGCCGCGGGCCGGCCGTACTCGCCACCGCCGGCCGGGCGGTCGTGCGGCGCACCGGAGACCGGCCGCCCGTGCTCGCCACCGGCGGACGGACGGCCCTGCGGCGCACCGGAGACGGGCCGCCCATATTCACCACCGGCCGGCGGCGGGCTGCCCGGCTCGCCAACGCTCGCGGGATGGTTGTACTCGCCACCGGATGCGGGGCGGCCGTACCGGGTGCCGCGATACTCGGTCGGCTGGCTCCGTGCGGGGGCGGGTTCCTCGGCCCGCTCGGGATGTCCAGTCGCCCATGTGGGCGGCGGCCCGCCGGCGGGGGACGGCGGAAGCGCCATGCGCCCGCCAGCGCCACGGATCGGTTGGCCACCCGGGCCCGGCTCGCCACCACGGCCGGCGTCGATGCCCGGCTCGTCGCCACCAAACCCCGCGTCGCCACCAAACCCCGCATCGCCACCAAACCCCGCATCGCCACCAAACCCCGCTTCGGCACCGACCGGCTCGGCGATCCGGCCCGACTCCGGGCCACGCACCGGTTCGGCAGCTCGACCCAACTCCGGACCGCGGACAGGCTCGGCGGGCCGGCCCATCTCCTGGCCGCGGACCGGCTCGTTGCCCCAACCCTCATTGTTGGCGCGCGCCTGCTCCGTTCCGGCCCGAAGGTCGGACCAGTACTGGGCATCATCGTCGTCGAAGTCGTCGCGGCGACGGCGGCCGCTGGGTTGGTCGCCGCCGCGGCGGCCGCCGGTCTGGTCGGGGCCGAAGCGGTCGTCGCGGCGATCGGGTTGGGCCGGCGGGGCCCAGCGGTCGGGCGGCCGCATGTCGGGGGAAACCTCGGGGACGCGGGGTTCGGCATTCAACTGGGGCTCGCGCGCGGCGCCACCTGACCAGCCTTCCGGTGCCACGGGCTGCGCCTGCCAACCACCCGAGGGCTCGTCGCCGCGACGCGGGCCGGGAAGACGCTGGCCGGGACCAGGAACACCGCCGGGACCAGGACCGGCATCAAAAACGGGAACCCCAGGACCGGCAACCCCAGGACCGGGCGCGCCAGGAACAGGAACGCCAGGAACAGGAACGCCAGGACCGGGCGGGCCAGGAACAGGAGCATGAGGAACGGCAGCGGCAGCAACAGCAGGGCCACCCGGAACCGCGGCAGCGGCATACACCGCGCCAGAGGGCTCGGTATCCGCAGCCGCACGGGCGGCAGCAGGCACCGGGCGGGCCGCGGCAGGAGGCCCCGGGCGAGACGCAGGAGGCGCCGGGCGGGCAGCTGGCGGTGCGGCCCGGTACACACCGGCAACGCCCGGGGGCGCACCGGCCGGCGCAGCGGCGGGCGTACCGACGGGCGCGGCGGCCGGTGCCGCGAGGTGGTTGCGTTCGACGTGGCTGCGCAGCACCTCGATCTGGCCCCGCAGCGCCTCGACCGTGTCGGCCAGGCCCGCGACCTGTTCGGCCAGCGCCCGGTGGGTGGTCTTCGCCGCGTGGGTGATGTCGGCCCGGACGTCGGACCGCAGCGTCTCGATCTCGTGGCCGACGTAGCGTTCCACGCCGGCACCGGCTTGACCGCCGCCGGCGGATCGGGCCAGCAGCTGCGACACGCCGGCCAGGGCGGCCGAGATGACGATCAGCAGGCCGCCGGCCCGCAACAGCAGGCCATCACCCAGGCCGCCGCCACCTGCGACGATGAGCAGACCCGCCAGGGACGCGAGCCCGATGGCCATCCACAACAAGACCGACGGTGCCTGAGATGGACGCCTGTACGTGTCCTCGGCCGACATGGCTGCCTACCCTACAGAGGCAGATCTAGCCCTGCCACGCCCGCCGAGGACACGTAACGAAGATCTAACGATCAGCCGGCGGCCAGTGCCCCGTCCGAGGAGAACACCAGACCGATCGTGATGGCGCCGGTGGTCAGGGCGGTCTTCGTCTGCGGGCCACCCGCGTCGAGCGACGAGAACTTGCCGGCCTTCAGGTTGTACGTGGTCTCCAGGCCCGGCTGGCAGAACGGGCGCTGCGGGCACTCCGGCGGTCCGCCGAGGACCGTCGCGGTGCCGGAGCACTTCGACGCGAACTCGCTGAGAGTCTTCACACCGTTCTTGTCGGCGAACGCCTTGGTGACCGCGAACGCGTTCTGGTCGGCCGCCTTCGACGCCTTGCCGAGCACCAGACCCGCCTTCTCGGCGAGCGGCTTCAGCCCGGTGACGGTCTTCTCGATGTCACCCGACGCGACCGGCGTGGCCGAGGCGCCGTTGAGCTTCTTGTTCAGGAACTCGGTGAACGTGCCGGCGTATTCGGGGACGACGTTGATCTCGCCCTTCTCCAGCGACGGCTCGTACAGTTCGCGGTTGCCGATCTGCTGCACCGAGGCGTCGAAGCCGGCCGCGTCGAGGGCGATCTCGTAGAGCGCGCCCAGCGTCTGGTTCTCGCTGAAGTCGGCCGCGCCGATGACGATCTTGCCGCCGGCGCCCTTGGCCAGGCCATCGGTGATCTTCTGCGCGGTGGCGAACTCGGTGGCGGCGACCTTCGGCGTCTTGCGGTCGACGTCGACGGCCTTGTTCAACGCGATCAGCTTCGGCGTGTCGAGCGCGTCGGCGACCTTGTCGAGCGCGGCGATCAGCGCCGCGTCGCCGCCCTTGGCCTTGTTGACCACCGCGATGATGTTGTCGGAGGTCTGCAGCTTCTTGTCGTCGTCGAGCACCACGAGCTGGGTGCCGGCGACCGGGGCACAACCGGCCCCGGACGCCGTGTCGGGCGCCTTGGTGCCCGACGAGCCCGACTCGCCACAGGCGGCAAGGCCGAAGGTCGCAAAAGCCAACGCCAATGCCGCAGTTGTCTTTAATGTCCGGTTTCGCAGGGTGGTATCCACCATCGCCCGCCTTCCGTGTCCCGGCTCGCCCCAGTCAGCGGCGGCCGCGTGTCCGACGGGCGACGATGAGACGCCCGCTCAAGAACCAGACAAGCGCGCAAGGCCGGACGCGGCAACCGCAACGGCATCACAAGTCGGCCACGTCACCGTGACGAGGAAAACACTGAAAGATCAGGCGCGCTTCGCCTTACGCAGCTGCCGCGGCGTCACCGCGCGTTGCAGGAGTGCTCCCATCCCGTCCACGAAAAGAGCGAGACCGACGACCAGCAGGCCCCCGGCGAGGATCTGGCCGCCGGCGGCGGCCAGCCCGAGCCCGAACCCGGCGGCGATGATCGTTCCCAGCCCACCGCCGTTGACGAACGACGCGAGCGCGGCCGTCGCGGCCACCTGTACCGCGGCGGTGCGGAACCCGGCGGCCAGGTACGGCACCGCGAGCGGCAGTTCCACTCCCCACAGCCGCTGCCAGCTCGACAGCCCCATCCCGCGCGCGGCGTCGCGGATTTCCGGGTCGATCTCGCGCATCGCGGTGAACGACGTCGCCAGCAGCACCGGGATCGCGAACACCGCCAGCGCGACGATCACCGACGGCTTGCCGAACCCGAGCGCCGTCAGCGGCAGCACGGTCAACAGCGCCAGCACCGGAATCGCCTGCGTGACGTTCGACAGCAGCACCACGAGGTTGCCGCCGACGCGGCTGCGGCCGAGGCTGATGCCGATCGGCCAGGCGATCGCCACCGCGAGCGGCAGCGCGCCGGCCATGATCAGCAGGTGCTCCTGCAACCGTTCGATGATCCCGCCGGGGTTCGTCCAGTTCAACGGGTCATTGAGCCACTTGATCATGTCCTCGAAAGCACTCACGATGCCCTCCGCGACCGCCACGGGGTCAGCAACCGGCCCAACAAGAGCAGGATCAGGTCGAGAACCAGCGCCAGCGCCACGCACAGCAGCGCCGCCGTGCTGATCTGGGCCTTGTAGAAGTTGTTCCGGAAGCCTGACATCAGCAGGCTGCCCAGGGCGCCGTTGCCGACGATCGCCCCGACGGTGACAAGCGCCACAGTCGACACCGTCGCCAGCCGTAAGCCGGTGAGCATCCCGGGTAACGACAGCGGCAATTCGACCCGCCACAACCGGGCGAACCGGCCGTAGCCCATACCGGCGGCCGCGTCTTTCACCTCGGGTGGCACCTGCAACAAAGCCGTTAATGTATTACGAACAATTACCAGCAGCGCATAGATGACCAGTGCCAACACCACCGCCGAGCGGAGCGTCGGCATTAACGGGCCGGCAATTGCCAGGAGCCCGAGCGAGGGAATCGTGTAGAGGACGCTCGTGGTTCCGAGGATCGGCGTCGCCAACGGCCGGTACCAGTACGCCACCACAGCCAGGGCCACACCGAGGACGGCGGCGATTACCATCGCCTCCACGGTGAACCTGACGTGCTCAATCAGCGCGGTCCGAATAGTCTCGGCGTTGTCTTGCACGTACTGCCACGAGAACCAGGGATTGCCCGCCTCAGCTTCGGCGAGAAAGGACATACGTGGACGGTACCCGGTCGGCCGCCCCGATCAATCTTGAGAATGTCCGCAAGCAGTATCCAGACGGCACCGTCGCCGTCGAAGGCCTGTCGATGGACCTGGCCGCCGGCGAGACGACCGTCCTCATCGGACCGTCCGGCTGCGGCAAGTCCACCGTGCTCCGCATGATCAACCGGCTGATCGAGCCGACCGGCGGCACGATCCGCATCGACGGCACCGACGTCGGCCGCCAGGACGTCGACAAGCTGCGCCGCAGCATCGGCTACGTCATCCAGAACGTGGGCCTGTTCCCGCACCAGACCATCCGCACCAACGTCGGCACGGTGCCGCGGCTGATCGGCTGGCCGAAGGCGAAGATCAAGGAACGCACCGACGAGCTGCTGTCGCTGGTCAGCCTCGACCCGGCCCGGTACGGCAACCGCTACCCGCACGAGCTCTCCGGTGGCCAACGGCAGCGGGTCGGCGTGGCCCGCGCGCTGGCGGCCGATCCGGTCGTGCTGCTGATGGACGAGCCGTTCTCCGCGGTCGACCCGATCGTCCGCACCCGCCTGCAGGACGAGTTCCGCCGGCTGCAGGAGACCGTCCGCAAGACGGTGGTCCTGGTGACCCACGACATCGACGAGGCCGTGCGGCTCGGCGACCGTATCGCGGTGCTCAGCGAGGGCGGCCGGCTCCAGCAGTTCGCTCCGCCGGCCGAGTTGCTCGCGTCGCCGGCCAACGACTTCGTCCGCGAGTTCGTCGGTGGCGACCGCGGCATCAAACTGCTCGCGGTCACCCCGATCCCGCGGGAAAAGCTGAGGCCCGCCGAGGGCGCGGTGGCACCGTCGGTCGCGGCCGAATCCACGCTTCAGGAGGCGCTCGCGGTGATGCTGCGGGAGGGCAGCAGCCAGGTGGTCGTCCAATCAAATGGGACGCCCGCAGGGTTACTCACTGTCGACGACATAGTTGCTGCCCTGGCCGCTCCGCAGCCAGGGCAGCAACCAGAGGTGGTTACTACGGACGGCGCCCAGCCATCGAAGCCAACCCGATGATCCAGCCCGTGATCAGGCCGTAACTGGAGCCGGTTGTCGCGATGACCACGGCGCCACCGGGCCCGGGGTCGGTGTAGATCGCCGCGGTGATCAGCGCGGCCAGCGCCGCGGCGAAGATGTAGGAGGCCCAGCCGGCCAGGAACGCGGCAACGCCGCCGCGGGCCCGGGAGAGCTGTGAGCCGGCCATCAGCGTGATGAAGCCGAACGTGAACACGACGAGGAGGATCGCCTTGAGGCTGGCGGCCACCAGGTCGCGCAGCGGTACGTCGTCGTCGATCCACCACGCCGGCCAGGCCAGCGTTTCGAGCAGCAGCCCGCGGTTCGCGTCGTCGACCCAGTCCCGGTACCAGGGACTGCCGAATATCAGCACAAGAATGAAAGCGACGAAAGCTCCGATGCTCGCCGCGGTGCGGTAACCCCGACGGGAGAATGCCATGGCGGGGTGATGTCCCCCGGCATCGATTCCTAAACGGAGCCTATTTCTGTAGGTAGTCGATGAATGCGGCGCGCAACAGCGGCTCAGACTCCCCGTAACCGTGGCCGGTCAGTTCGCGCCACAGCGCCACCGCGTCGTCGATGCTCGCGCCGACCGAGCCCAGCGATCCGTCGAGCGACTCGGCGTCGTCGGCGTGCGGCAGGTGGCGGACGATCGACCAGAAGAACCCGATGTCGCCGTGCTTACGGGCCTTGGCGAACGCCCGCTTGCGCAGTTCCTCGGTGGGCTGGTCGTCAAGTTCCGCAACGCTGTCGGTCATGAACCAACCCTAATGGCTGGCCCAGCGCTCGTCCCACCGCTCCGCCGGACGGGGAGCGTCTTCCGGCTCCCACGGGTGCGCCTCGGCCGGGCCGCCGGTCCACTGGACGTCGGGCGGGATGTCGAGCGGCCGCTGTTCGTACTCCACCTCCGCCGGCGTCACGACCGGTTCGGGTTCCGGCTTCGGCCGGCCCAGGGCCTCGACCAGGCGGCTCACCAGCAGGCCCACCCCGAGCGCGGCGCCGGCCAGCGCGAACACGCTGATCCCGCGGCCCTCCGCGGCGAGGTAGTGGGAGAGCAGCACCAGCCCGCCGACGGCCAGTACGGTGCCGAACAGCCCGCCCCGGCGTCCAAAAATCGACGTGCCGCCGAGCAGGGCCGCGCCCAGCGCGAGCAGCGTCAGCCCGATGCCGTTCTCGGTGGGCGCGATCGCCCGGTTGTTGAGCGCGAGCAGCACCCCGGCGCCGGCCGCGAACACCGACGAGCCGATCAGCGCGAGCGCCGCCGACACCGCTCCCCCGCCGCCACGCAGCGACGGATCACCGGCCGGCCGGTACCGCCCGGTCGCCCGGCGCAGGTTGCCGACCAGCCCGAGCACACCGCCGAGCACCGACAGGGCGACGAAGCCGCCGACGATGAACACCGCGTGGTCGTGCGGGTCGTAGGCGCCGCTGACCACGGCGACCGGCTTGCGGTGGTCCTGGATCCACACGATGAGACCGAGTCCGGCGGCCAGGCTCGCGGCCCACGACGGCACGTGGAACGCGGTGACCACGAGCGCGATCACCACACCGGCCGCGGCCGCGAGCAGCGCCGTGACCCCCGCGGTGACCAGCACGCCGCGCCCGGAGTTCTCGGCGAAGAACATCGCCGCGGCGAAGACCATCGGGCCGAGGGCGAGGTTCGGCACCGCCGCCCGCAGGCTCAACCCCATCGCGACGGTGACCATGCCGACGATCGCCACCTGGATGCACAGGTCTTCGAGGCCCTGGCCGCGCAGCGTGGCCGGCTCGGCCCGCCAGAGCAGGAAGCCGACGCCGCCGGCGGCGAGCAGCAGCACCAGTTCCCAGGCGAAGTGGACGCCGAGCCGGTCGCGGGGCGGCCGCTGGCGACGCGGTTCCGGCGCGGCCGGCTCGGGCGCCGGCGGCAGCGTCTCGTACTCCTGCTCGCGCAGACCGAGCGTGGTCTCGGTGCCGTACCCGTTCGACGGGTACCCGTTCACCGGGTAACTCCCGGGCAGGAACGACCGCTGGGTGACCTCCTCGTCGGAGTGTTTCCCGACGCTCTCGCGGTAGGCGGCGCTGTCGCGGAACGCGGGACTGTCACGAAACCCGTCGTCGTAACTCACGCCGCCGCCTCCACCCGCTGGCCATTTGGACGCACCGTACCCGCGGATCCGGCTCCCGGTCACCCCCTGGCGACATTCGTGCGATGCCATCGCTACAGCAGGTTAGGACACGATTAAGGAACGATTAGGCGCCGGCTTCTTCCTGGGCGTCGGGCTCGGCGCCGTCGCCGGCCCACCCCGGCGCGGACGGGTCGCTCGACGGTGGCGGCGGTGGCACCCGGCAGGCCCGTTCCAGGAACAGTGCGCCGAACACCAGCATGACGCCGCCGATCGTGCCGATCACGGCCGGCAGCAGGTCGTCTTCGGCGTGGGCGTTCCGGCCCTGCTCGGTGACCAGCCAGATCGAGATGCCGGCGTAGAGGCCGGTGAACAAGGCGGCGGCGAGCGCCGACGCCTTGGCCAGCACCAGATACCGGGCCACCAGCAACGGGTCGACGCGTTCGGTGCCCGGTTTGCGGTCGATCCGGTTCTTGGTGTTGACGGCCGCGGCGATTTCCAGGCCGGCCAGGGCGAGCAGGGTCAGGCCGGGCAGCACCGGGATGCTCGGGAAGTCGCCGTAGAACCGGCTGATGGCGAGCCACGACAGGGCGGCCATGGCCAGGCCGGCGACTATGAGCGTCGACGCGTTGGTCGGACGCATCTTCCGATCGTCGGGTGGGGGCATCCGTCAAGTCTCCAGGGAAATGTCGTCACGCGCCCGGAGGCCGGCCAGATCGGACGCCACCGGGTCGGCGCGCACCAGGTCGAACAGCCGCCCGTGGCCGGGCAGGTCCGCGTAGGGCTGGATGTCGAGCCACGGCCGCAGCACGAACGCGCGCAGGTGCGCCCGTGGGTGCGGCAGTGTGAGGTCGGGATCGGCGCTGACCACGGGCGTCCCGTCGTCGGCGCTCACGGTGATGACGTCGACGTCGAGGGTGCGCGGGCCGAACCGGCGCTCCGGGTCGCGTTCGCGGTTCGCCCGGGTCTCCATCACGCGAGCCACGTTCAGCCAGTGCTCCGCGGACGCGCCCGGCCGGAGCACGAGCGCCACGGCGTTCAGGTAGCGCGGCTGGTCCGGGTCGCCCCACGGCTCGGTCTCGTAGACGCCGGAGACGCTCAGCAGCTCGTCGCCCAGACCGTCGACGGCGGCGCGCAGGTGCGCGACGCGGTCGCCGAGGTTGCTGCCCAGCGACAGCACGGCCGTGGTCACCGCTCTCTCCGTTCTCTCCGGATGGTGACCGCCACGTCCTGGAACGCGTGCGGGATCGGCGCCTGCGGCTTGTGCACGGTGACCGTCGCCGCGCGCACCCGGGTGTCGGCGAGGCACTCGTCGGCGAGCCGGGCCGCGAGCGTCTCGATGAGGTTCACCGGTTCCCCGGTGACCACCGCGACCAGCCGGCCGGCCAGCTCTCCATAGTGGACGGTGTCGCGCACGTCGTCGCTCGTGGCCGCCACGGCGAGGTCGAGGTCGAGGGTGGCGTCGACGACGAAGTCCTGGCCGTCGGCGCGTTCGAAGTCGTAGACGCCGTGGTGGCCGCGGGCGGTGAGCCCGGTGAGCACGATCCGGTCGCTCATCGGGCCGCCTTCGTCGCTTGCCAGACCCGGATCGCGTCGACGTTGGCGCGCACGTCGTGCACCCGCACCCCCCAGGCCCCGGCGTCGATCGCGAGCAGGGTGGTCGCGATGGTCGCGGCCGCGCGTTCGTCTACCGGACGCGGACCGCGCGCGTCCGCGAGCAGGCTACCCAGGTACGACTTGCGGCTCGCGCCGAACAGCACCGGGAAGCCCAGCGCCACCAGCTGGTCGAGCCGGGCCGACAGCCGCCAGTTGTGCTCCGGCGACTTCGCGAACCCGAGGCCGGGGTCGAGGACGAGCCGGTCGGCGGCCACGCCCGCGGCGATCGCCGCGTCGACCCGCGCGCCGAGTTCCGCACAGACCTCCTTGACCACATCGGTGTACACGGCCAACTCGCGCATCCGGGCGGAGTGGCCGCGCCAGTGCATGAGCACCCACGGGCAGCCGGCGTCGGCCACGACGCGCGCCATGTCGGCGTCCGCGAGTCCCCCCGACACGTCGTTGACCACGGCGGCGCCCGCGGCCAGCGCGGCCGCGGCCACGCTCGCGCGCGTGGTGTCTATCGAGGTGGGGACGCCCGCGGCGGTGAGCGCCGCGATCACCGGAACCACCCGGGCACGCTCGGTTTCCGGGTCGACGCGCTCCGCTCCGGGACGGGTCGACTCCCCGCCGACATCGACGAAGTTGGCACCCTCCGTGTTCATTTGAACCCCGTGAGCTACTGCTGCGTCTATCCCTGTATAGCGACCGCCATCCGAGAAGCTGTCGGGGGTTACGTTGAGGACACCGACGACGACGGGTGACACGGCGGTCAACGGGTCGGTCACGGTACGAACGTTACCCTTCCTGGTCGTGTTGATCATCGACATGACCGGGTGGCGGTAGGCTGGACAAAACGGTCGTGCCAGGCTGGCGGTGACGATGTCGTCACCTTGTTGGAAAGGACAAGAGCAACGTACGCTCTGTTCGTGACCGGTATTCGGAGGGTGAAACGGGGCATACACACTGTGCCTGAAACAGCCCCTGGGTAGCGGTCAGGCCGAGGCGACACGACGAGGGGTTACCACCTCTCAGCGGTCCGATCGGCAAGGCTGTACGCGGAGGTTGAGAGGCCCTCGCGTACCGGGGAGGTAAGGCAGAGATGAGTGTCGTGGAGATCGGCCAGGCGCTGTGGGTGCTGTCCCCAGCGGTGGACGGACTCGTAGCAATCGCAAATGGCCACCTGGCAGACAGCATTCTTTCCAGCGGCGGACTATCCAACGGCTTGGCGGCACCCGATCCGCCCGGTGGCGGCGAGGTCGACACCGACGGGATCCTCTCGTTCTTCGCCAGCAAAATCGCACCGATCCTGCTGGCGGTGCTGGGCGTCATCTTCATCGGCCGCGCGAGCAAGGGCGAAGTGTCGCGGGTGCTCACCAGCTCCGCGATCGCCATCATCGGGCTCGCGTTCATCGCCGGTGCGGCGACCCTGTTCTTCGTCGGAGAATCCCTGATCGACGTGGTCTTCAAGTAGGCCAGCGATGCGGCTGCGCACCGACGACGACATCTACCGGGCACGGCTCGTCTACCTCGGCCCACCCGGGTACACCCTGCCGGTGCAGTTACCGTACGCGCAGTACGGCCTGTTCATGCTCCTGGTACCGCTCTACATATTCATCCACTACATGTTCACCTTCAAAGTCGAGCTCTTCCCGGCGTGGGAAATCGCATTGGCGATCGTCTCCACGTCGCTCGTCTTCCGTTACGTCGATCCGGATCGGCCGGCACGAATGGTTATCCGCACTGCGCTGACAGACTGGCGCCGCACCCGGGAACCCCGTACCGAACAGCGCGAGCCCCGTCTCGTCGCCAGCCGCATCCGCATTCGGGAGGAGCTCGTATGACCACCCGCTACGGCGGCGACGAGGAGACGTTCTCCGTCGACTACGACGGCGGCCTACAGGCCGCTGCCGACGACGGCCGGGTCGCTGTCTTCCACGGACCGGAAGGGCGGCCCGCGGCGCCCACCAACCCACCCGACGTCGACTCCCCGTTCCTCGGCCTCTTCAAGCGCGGCGAGCCCGGTGGCACACCGGCCCGGCCCCGCAACGGACGCGACGAGGCCGGCTGGTGGACGGGCACCGACCCGTCGGGCCTGCCGACCATCGATCCCCTCCAGCTTCCGCCGCTGCACGACGAACCGGTCGGGCATCCGGCGCCGCTTCCGCAACCGCCGCACCCGGCCGCGTACGCCCCGGTCGCCCAGCCTCCGGTCGCCCAGCCTCCGGTCGCCCAGCCTCCGGTCGCCCGTCCCCCGGTCGCCCAGCCCTTCCCGCAGCATCCGGTTGCTCCGCCGTCCGTTCCGGTGTTTCGCGAAGCGCCGGCGCCGTTGCCGCCGCCACCGCTTCCGCCGCCGCCCGCGCCGTCCATGTTCGGATCGCCGCCGGCACCGGTCGCGACGCCGTTGTCGGGCAGCGCGGTCGGTCCACACGCGGCGCCGGCCCGGCAAACCAACGGCCGCAACGGTTCACACGTGCCGACCGCACGCCCCGAACCCACGGCGTTCGCACCACCCGCGCCGCCGGTTCCGCAGTATCCGCAGTATCCGGTCGCACCCACCACCAACGGACCCACCGCACCGCCCGGTTACGCACCGGCGCCACCGATGTGGAACGAGCCCGGATCGCCGCTCGCCACACCGGTCGTCCCGTTCGGCCCCGCGCACGCGCGTCCCGTTGCCTTTCCGCGTCCCGCCGAACAAGCGCAACCGGCGCCGCCACCGCAACCACCGGCATACGCCGCGCCGGTGACCTATCCGGCGGCCCAGCCCGGGTACGCGCCCCTGCCGTTGCCCGATCCCGACGACGACGGCTTCATCTACGACGTGCCGCAACCGTCGACGGCGTTGCTGCCGGCGCCGGCGCGCGAGCCGGTACCGGCGCCGCCGCCGCGGGAACCCGTTCCGGCCAAGCGACCGCGGGAGAAGGCCGCGGAACCGAAGCGGTCGCGGCGCACCGCGGTCGAGAAGGCGCCGAAGCCGAAGCACAAGGACCGCGATCCCTCGGTGGAGCTTGCCATCACGGAGATCGCCGGGCACCTGACGTTCACGCCGAACGCGGTCACGGCGTGGTACCGGTTGCCGGAGATCCGGTGGTCGTTCCGGCCCGACGCCGACCGGGAATCGTTGCTGCTGGCCATTTCCGAGCAGTACTCCGGCCTCGCCGGGTTCCGGGTCCACCTGCGCCGGACGACCCGGCCGTTCCCGGCCGACCAGTGGGCCCGCACGATCGACGCGCACACGGCGAGCCCGCTCCCGCCGGTGAACGGGGCGCCGTCGTGGGCCGACCATCTGGTCGCCGCGCAGCAGCACCTGATCGCGCTGAACCACGCGGAAGGGCAGACGTACCTCGGCATCACGTTCGCGCGGCGCACCCTCGGTGCCACGTTCGCCGAACGGATGGGCAAGCTGTTCAACCGCGGCATCGGTGACAACGAGCGGCGCCGGATGTCGCGCACCGTCGAGCAGTTCGACGAGGTGCTCGGTGCGTTCGGCATGCGCGGGCGGCGGGTCACCGCCGAGGAACTGGAGTTCCTGCTGTTCCGGTCGGTCGCGCTCGGGATGACGCCGCCGGCCTCGGTGTCCAATGTGGAGCACGGCTCCTGGGACCGGGGCGACCTGCTCGCGTTGACCGAGCAGATCGAGCGGTACCGCACCCCGTACGGCTCCACGGTCAAGCTGGTGAACCGGATGACCGGCGAGGAACGGCACGTGGCCGTGCTCGCGGTCGGACGCATGGAGCCGCTGGAGATTCCGGAGCGGCACGAGCCGTGGCTGCACTTCCACGAGCGGCTGCCGTGGGCGATGGAGCTGTCGTCCAGAGTGGACATTCTCGGTCCGGGCGACTCGTTCAAGAACCTGGAGCACCGGCTGCGGCTGATCCGGTCGCAGCAACAGGACTACGCCGAGCACGGCATGGACTCGCCGCCGGAGTTGGAGCGGCTCGCCAAGCGCGCGCTGACGATCGGCGACGACATGACCACCGGGCTTCCGGTCGACTCGTCGCGGGCGCACGGCTGGCACCGCATCGCGGTGAGCGGTCGCACCCGGGAAGAGTGCCTGGAACGGGCCCGCCGGCTCACCCAGTTGTACAGCCGCGAGATGCGCGTCTCGTTGCAGCACCCGAAGAACCAGGACTGGTTGGCCCGCGAGTTCATCCCGGGCGAGCCGCTGGCGAACACCGGCTACCTGCGGCGCATGCCCATCAAGCTGTTCGCGGCGGCGCTGCCGCAGGCGGCGTCCACTGTGGGCGATCGCCGCGGCGACCTGATCGGGCGCACGGCCGGCACCTCACGCCGTCCGGTATTCCTCGATCTGCATTTCCCGATGGAGGTGCGCGAGCGGTCCGGCCTCTCGGTGTTCGTGGCCGAGCCCGGCGGCGGTAAGTCGACCCTGATCGGCGCGCTCGGGTATCTGTCGGCGCGGCGCGGTGTCCAGGTGACGCTGCTCGACCCGTCCGGTCCGCTGGCCAGGCTGTGCCAGATGCCGGAACTCAAGCCGTACTCGCACGTGCTGAACCTCACCGGCTCCGAGCAGGGAACGCTGGCGCCGTATGCGCTGATCCCGACGCCGCAGCGGATGCACTTCGCGGTCGGCGCGGAGGGTGACCGCGAGTTCGAGATCGCGGTGTCCAACGCCCGCGCCGAGCGGCGCATGCTGGTGCAGGACATCTGCATGATGCTGGTGCCGCCGCAGGTGGCCAGGGAAGCCTCCACGGCCACGCTGCTGCGACACGCCGCCCGGCAGGTCCCCGCCGAGGAAACGTCCACATTGGACGATGTGGTGCGCATCCTCCGCGAGATGGGCGACCCCGACGCCGCGGAACTCGGCAACCTGTTGCTGGACGCGGCCGAGATGCCGCTGGCGATGCTGTTCTTCGGCAAGCCACCGTCGGGTTCGCTCGGTTCCGACGCCGCGCTCACCGTCATCACGATGGCCGGGTTGCGGTTGCCCGACCTGAAGATCGAGCGGGAATACTGGTCGGCCGAGGAGGCCCTGGCCCTGCCGATGCTGCACACGGCCCACCGCCTGGCGGTGCGCCGCTGCTACGGCGGCGACATGTACCGGCGCAAGATGGTCGGTCTCGACGAGGCACACTTCATGGAGGGCTGGCGCTCCGGCCGGTCGTTCCTCGTACGGTTGGCCCGAGACTCCCGCAAGTGGAACCTGGCGGCGATGGTCGCGTCCCAGAACCCCCGCGACATCCTCGGCCTGGACGTCCAGAACCTCGTCTCCACGGTGTTCGTGGGCCGGATCGCCGAAGACACCGAGATCGCGTCCGAGGCGCTTCGCCTCCTGCGCGTTCCCACCGGCGTCGGCTACGAGCAGACGCTGGCGTCGCTGTCGCAGGTCGACGCATCGTCGTCGCAGCGGTTGGGCTTCCGCGAGTTCGTCATGCGAGACGTCGACGCCCGGGTACAGAAGATCCGAGTAGACGTCTCGTACGTCCCCGACCTCCTCACCTACCTCGACACGACACCGACGTCGACGACCGATCCGGTCCTGGTCGGCCCGAAGGACCCACTGGCCCTCGGCCCCATGGACCCGGCAACCCACAAAACGCGCGACACCGAAGTGGAGGCGTGACGTGACGGGTGGACGAGGCGCTAGACGGGCTGCTGGGGGCCTGCTGGCGGCGGTGGTGCTGGCGATGTCCACCCTGTTTGGGGGCGTCTCCCCAGCAGCCGCCGCACCCGGCGACCCCCCTACAGCCCCAAATCCCTGCTCGACCGAGCAGTGGCGCAACCCCTCATTGTGGGACGGGTGTGTAAAGGGGCTTCCCGAGCTGGGCGCCGACAAGGTTGACTGCGTGAAGGCCCCGACTCCGTCTGCGCCGGACTCAGGTATGGCCGGCTGGTTCGCCACCATGCCCGCCGAGAACCTCCGTGCGAGTGGCCGCCCAGATATGTACACGAAGTACGGCTACGCGGGTTACGACTACACCACATACGACGCCACTACCGAGTGCGTTCCAGCGGTACTGCATCCCGACTTCAAATTCGAGAATACCGTTGCGAACGGAGAGTTTCTTCTCGCGTCATCGGTAATCGGAGCTTCCAACGCGCTGCGCGAGAAGGCCTGGGTGCCTGACTCCATGTGGGGTTGGGCAGATCCACTCGTGGAGACCGCAACACAGGCGGTCTACAAGAAGGTATTCACTGTTTTCGGCGGAGTCACGCTAGCCGTTGTCGGCCTCTACCTTCTCTGGCGCTCACGACAATCGGATATGAGCGCGACCATGACGACGGTGGGTTGGGCACTCCTGATCATGGTGGCCGTCACCGCATTGGCTCGCTGGCCCGTTCAATCCGCGAATCTCGCCGACGGGACCCTGACCGCGTCCCTCAATGCTGTACACACGGCTATCGGACCGCGAGATGAGTCCCTCCCGGAAGATCGGTGCCGGAATCTGGACCCCAAAGCCTGCGCAGACAACCGAGCACCCGCCCAGCGAGCGAGCGACACAGCGACACAGGGGCTTCTCTATCGAAACTGGCTACGAGGCCTGCTCGGATCCTCTGAGAGTGAAACGGCGCAACGGTACGGCCCGATCTTGTATGACGCCAAGTCATACTCTTGGGACGAACTCGAAAAGATGCGTGCCGATCAGAAGTTCCGCCAGGAAATCATCGACCGCAAGGCAAACAACTGGAACAGGGTTGCCCAGCAGATAAAAGCCGAAGACCCGGAAGCATATGAACACCTGAAGGGCGTCAGGGGGATGGACCGCATCGGCGCCGGCTTCATCGCCATTCTTGCGGCAATCTTCTTCGCGCTGTTCGACATCGCGGCCTCGTTACTCGTTCTTCTCGGATTCATGATCTTCCGATGGGCCGTAATCGCTGCACCCGTACTTGGCACGGTGGGCTTGCTTCGCCCAGCCAGTTCAGGGATTCGGCGCCTGGCCAACGTGGTCGTGGCGGCGACCTTCAATATTGTGATTTTCGGCGCCGGATCCGCCATCTACCTTTTGGCGGTCAACCTCATCATCACCACGCCAACTATTCCCGGCTGGCTCCAGGTTGTCCTCATTCTACTAACCGGAATCGTCGGCTGGATGCTACTCAGGCCCTACCGACGCATCACCCAGCTGGGTGGAAAGACCTCGTCCAATCCCATCGCGAGCCTGGGTGGTTGGCAACGGCTCTTCTTCAGGGAAGCCCGCAAGGCTGAAGCCGAAGAGGGCCACGACGCCGCAGCCGGTCGTGGTTCGAAAGCCTCGCCGATCGTCCTCCAGACGCAGGCCAGGCCCGAGGCGCGCGACGAAGACACTTCCATCTCGCAGCCCACCCCGCGCCCGGAGGACAGCCCGGCCAGGGACGACACACCATCCCCCGCGCCGGCACAGGTCCGCCGGTGGACCGAACCAGACGACGAAGGGGCACCCAGCTACGCCATCTACCGGCCGAGTTCGCGGGAGGCGCCCGTGTATCGGCCGGAGTCCGAGCCGGCTCGGCGATGACGGGAGGGTGGCGTGGCACGACGGATCCTTCGCCTCCTCGGCAGTCGTTACGGGTTGGCGGTCATCGGGGTCGTGCTGGTGGTGATCGTCGTCGGTGTGGCGCGGGTCATCAGTGGGCCGCAACCGTTCGAGGCTGCCGGGCCGCCACCGCCGCTGCAGGTGTCGGCTAGCTCGTCCGAAATACTCGGGGACGACAGCGTCGCCACGACCGAGGACTCGCCCTCCATCAGCGCGATTCCCGGCGTCCCCGCGCCCGAGAAGGTGGCTCTCGATTTCGCCAACGCCTGGGTGAAAAGTACCGGCATGACCAGCGCGCAGTGGGTCAAGAGCCTCGAGCCCTACTCGACCAAGCGCCTCCTCGAACAGTTCAAGGACGTCGACCCGACGTCGGTGCCGGCCGAATCTGTCCGGGGTCCGGCCACCGTGCGGCCGCGCGACAGTCAGCTCGCCGAGGTCGATGTCCCGGTGACACCCGGAACGCTGAAACTCCGTCTGCTGGTGAGCAATGGTCGTTGGTTGGTCGATGCCGTGTCGTGGGAGCGGTCATGAGCGGTGACGCCACGATTGAACCCCGCCGTGGACGCGTCGCGCTTGCCGTCGCCTTGACCGCCGGTCTCCTGCTGCTCTGTTGTGGCGGTGGCGTTTCGGTGTTCTTCCTCGGTGGTCTTTTCGACGAGGATACCGACGTCTACGGGTACAACTGCGGTGGCGGGGCGATGGTGGACCCGCGGGCCGCCAAGCTTCCCCGGGCCGGCCAACTGGGCGACGAACAGATGCGTAACGCCGCGATAATCGTCCAGGTCGGGCAGCAGATGAAGGTTCCGCCGCGGGGTTGGGTGATCGCCGTGGCGACGGCGATGCAGGAGTCCCGTCTCATCAATGTTGGCAACCTCGGCGCGCGCAACGACCACGACTCGCTCGGCCTCTTCCAGCAACGGCCGAGCCAGGGTTGGGGAACCGCCGAGCAGATCATGGATCCGCAGTATTCGTCGCGGAAATTCTACGAGAAGCTCCTGACGATCCAGGGCTGGGAGCGGCAGGCTCTGACCGTCGCCGCGCAACGCGTCCAGCGCAGTGCCTACCCGGACGCGTACGCGCAGCACGAGCCGACCGCGTCGTTGACTGTCAACGTCCTCACCAACGGTGGGGCCCGGGCGGCGGGCGGCGCCGTGGATCTCCGGTGCGTCAGCGCCGGCGAGATCTCGGCCTCGGGATGGACCGCTCCCGTGCGCGGCAAAATCGTGTCCGGCTTCCGCACCGCCGGCCGGCCGACCCACCACGGTGTCGACATCGCCGCCGACAAACGTACCCAGATCCACGCCGCGGCAGCCGGTACGGTCGTCAGAATGCGATGCGACGCCCGCCTGAACGGCGTCTCGATCAGCTGCGACCGCGACGGCTCGCCGCAGGTCAAGGGCTGCGGCTGGTTCGTCGACATCCTGCACGCGGGCGCCGTCGTCACCCGCTACTGCCACATGATCCAGCAGCCCGCTGTGCGTCTCGGCCAGTCCGTCGCCGCCGGCGAGGTGATCGGTCTCTCCGGCAGCAGCGGCAACTCGTCCGGCCCGCACGTGCACTTCGAGGTCCACCTCGATGGCGACCGGAGCAGCAACGGCGCCGTCAACCCGGAAAATTTCATGCGGGACGCGGGCGCACCGCTCGGGGAGGGAACGTCGTAGTGCGCGGCGCAATCGAACCGGAGCCGATCGTCGCCACCAGGGCCGCGCACTGGCCCGATGTCCGCGGACATCGGGTCGTCGTGGGCCGACCGGGGCTGGGGTGGCGGCGCGACCTCCGGGCCGATTCCACTGTTGTTCAGGACGGACGGACGCTGGTCCCGGTCCTCACCGAACACGACTGGTATCGCGCCGAAGCGGAGGACGTCGACGTCTTCGCGCCGCTCGTACCCATCTCCCGGGTATGGATCGAAGTACCCACGTCCGAGGTCCGCGTCGACCACGCCGGGCCGGAAACCCGATGGCCGGTTCCGGCCGACGAAAAGGCCTCGGTGACGGGCGGCCGCATCGTCTGCCTGGCCCCGGGTCCCACCCCCGGGTTCGACCGGGGCCTGCGCGCCGTAAGCGAACTGAGGCAATCCGCCGGCGGCCGAACCACCCTCCTGGTCATGCACGAACTCGACTGGTACCGATGGGCCTGGACCGGCCGAATGCCCAAAGCCCTGGAGATCTCCGCCGACAACGCCTGGGTCGAGTGATCACGGCTCCTGCTTGGCCGCCCCGCAGACCCGCCACCCATCTTCATCTCGAAGTTGGAACTGCCATTGCTGCGTCGATCTCGACGGCCTTCCGTCCTCCTCCGGAACGTCGACCCGCAGCGACACGGACACTTCCGCGTTGTCGCCAACGACAGAACTTGCGTAATTGGCAGTCGACACCTTGATGACGATGTTGTACCTGGTCTCGCGCTCCTCGATGTCCGCCAATAGAGCCTGCATGCTCTCTCGTGAACTGCTGTCGCGGCACTCGAAAACCTCGGCTCCATCAAGGTTTCTGTCTTCGAAGATCGTGTATATGTACTGTTCCACCACGATCGCGGGTGTGCTGCGGTCGATTCGGGTGGCGCGGTCGTACAGGATGTAGCCGACCGCGCTGCCTACCAGGCACAGCATGAGGGAAGACACGCCGAGGATTGCCCACCAGCGGCGGCGTCGGTTGCGGCGCCATTCGGCGTCTTCCTGCGCGGCGGCCTCGTCGTACGGCGACCAGTCTGGGCGGTCGCCGGGGGTGTCGCGCTCCCGCTGGGGATCGGGTTCCACGCATCCACCGTAACGACTCGTCACCGGCTGTCGACGGACGGGCGGCTCGCGACCAATGGGCGGCCTGCGGGCGCGCCGGCCGGGGCGCGCCCGCGCCTCCCTCACCCCACCGTGAGGCCTGGCGGGACCGCGGGTGTCCCGACCGGAGAATCTTGGAGGCGACGGCGGTGTGCTCGTCGCACATCCTGTGCGATCGACTTATCCACATGTATTTAGACCGATTTCAACTGAACTTATCCACAGGAACTGATTGCCCCTTGTCTGCCCACCGACCCGAACCGTTCCATGGAACTGCCCGACGCGGGCCGCCTCGACGGCCCGCTTCGACCTGGGGAGGACGACGATGGGCTTCTCGGTTGACGTCGCCGCTTTGGCTGGCCTACCACGCCAGCTGGACCGGTTGGGGGAGGACGCCGCCGCCGGTCGCGGCTACGTGGACAGGCACACGCAGCTTGGTCCTGGCGAAGGCATCATCAACCTGGTCATGGGGGGTCACCGCGAGGCGACAAAGCAGGTGAGCCAGTTCTTCCACACGTTGGACTCGGCTGCCAAGACGCAGTCCACGGGCATGGGCTCGGCACTGGTCTCCTACCGCAGCACCGATCTCGCTGCGGCCGCTGCCTTCGACGACAAGCTGCCCGTGATCGCGTGGCCGACAACCCAACCCGACATGGGCAGCCTCGGCTTCGCCGACCGTGGTGAGCCGCAGAACGCCATGACCGCCCCGCCTGACTACTCGGGTGAGTACCGGTTCGAGATGAAGTGGCACTCGTATCTGAGCCCTACCAGCCACGTCCGGAACGTCATCTGGGAGGCAACCGGGCTGGCCGCCAAGCTCGGCATCGGGAACCGGCCGATAGACATCTTCGTCGAGTGGCTGAAGCCCTGGTTGGGCGACTGGGCGGGCTTCCGGGCCTGCGCCGACGTCCACCGGAATCTGGCGGTCGCCGCCCTCACGATGAGTGCGAACGTGCGGAGCGGCAGCATCGACTCCCAGTTCGTGTGGACCGGCAATGCCGCCGACGCGAGCCGGCGCGACCTGGCAAACATCGGCGACGCGCTGAACCGCGCCAACACGAAGCTCGACGAACTGTCGGCCGAGTACATCAGCGTCGCGGAGAACACGTACAAGCTCGCCGAGGCGGTCGCCGGGATGGTGGTCGTCGCGGCGGACATCGCCACCATGGCGCTGCTCGAACTCACCCTCGCGACACGCGGTGGAATGGCTTTGGGGGCCGCCATGAACCTCACCATGGCCGTCGGGAAGATCTGGCAGCTCATCGAGGTCGGCATGAAGATCTTGGACTGCATCAAGATCGCCGAGTCGGGAGCCAAGGCGTTCACGGCGGGCATCGACGGCTTCAGCGTCATCGATCCGAACGGACCGCTGCCCAGCCTCGCATCAGCCGGAGCACCCGGTTACAGCCTGCCCACCGGGGGTGGTGGCCAGGCCCCCGCTTACACCTGAGTCTCACCCGTTCTCAACCAAGGAGTGCGCCGATGAGCGTCCCCAATGGGTTCTCCTCGCCCTTTTTCAGCCTCGACCAACACCTCCACGACGAGGTCTTGGCGCACCGCGCCAAGGTATTCACCGCGCTCAGCCAGCACTCCGACCCCGCGCTGCGCGAGATCGGCCGGCTGCTCGCGAGCGGCACGGTGTCGCCGCACCAGTTGCTCGACGATCCCCAGCATGCCGAGACGCTCCGCCGCAGCGCACAGAAGCTGACCGAGCTGGACCCGGAGGAGTTGCGCCAACAGCTGTTCGGGCCGAACGGAGTGCCGCATTTGGAGGAAGCCGGCCCTGCCTCGCGGTCCGACTACACCGACCCGGACAATGGAGCCGGAGGTGTGCCAGCCATCCGCCGGTGAGCCGATACGACCGGCGGGTTAGGTTACCGTTCCGGGCAAGGACTCGGCAGGGAGGGTGTCGTGGCACGGCTGCGCACGCGGGTCGAGCGGGCTGCTGTGCTGCACCGGCAGGCGGCTGCGGCGATCGCGGCGACGGCGAGCGCGGTCGACGGGTATTCGCCGTCCAGCGCACCGGCCGAGCAGTACGCCGAGCAGCACGAACTGGCGGCGCGTCTGCGTACGGCGGCGGCCGATCTGGTGCCCGGTTGGCTGGGTTCCGGCCTCGACGCGGTCTCGGCCGCCACCCCCGCCGGCGGCTCCGGCGTACCCGCCTTCCTCCGGCTCGGCATGGCACATCCGCTTGACGACGCGGCGTTCCCGGCGATCGCTCCGCTCTTCGGAACCGGCCACCTGGCCATCGACGCCGACGCGCGTGACCCCCGGGTCGCCGGCCTGTTGCGCAGCGTGCTGCTACGGCTGGTGGCGGCGGCGATTCCGGGAGCGCTCCACGTCAGGGTCATCGACGCCGCCGGCGAGGGTGACACGATCGCCGCGTTCGCCGGTCTGCCGAACCTGCCGGCACCGATCACCGACCACGGCGGCATGCAGTCGGTGTTGATCGAGGCCGACAACTGGATCCGGAGCACGCCACCCGCTGGCGCCGTGGCTCGCCCGGCCGACGCCGGCCAGGCGGCGCACCAGGCCGCCGTGCCAGCCGCTCCGCCGGCAGCCGCGCAACACGCAGCCACGCAACAGGCAGCCGCGCAACAGGCAGCCGCGCAACAGACAGCCGCGCAACAGGGGACCGCACAACAGGCGACGACAGGGCAGGCCACGACAGGGCAGGCCGCGGCGGAACAGGCAATCACAGAGCCAGGCCCGGCGCAGCAGGGCGCCGCGCAAGGAAAAGCGCAGGGCACTGCGCAGGGGAACGCCCAAGGCACCGCGCAAGGAAACGGCGGCGAGTCCAACAGCGACCCGACCGACACGGTCAAGGGGCCACCCCCCGACCGGTACTTCGTTCTCGTCATCGCCTCGCTGCCCGAACTGACCGACGGCAGCGACCTCGCCCGCATCGCCCACCTTGCCCGGGTGGGTGTCGCGCACCGGCTGCATCTGATCGTTGCCGGCTGGCCGCCGCCTCCGCTCACCGCGGAGACAACCCAGGCACCGCTGCCGCACAGCACGCAGGTGTCGCTGCGAAATCCCTACGTGTGGGTCGGCGATCCGCCCGGGGCGACCTACTCCGGCACCGGCGTCGGACCTGCCCGCCTCAACGCACCGGTGTACCTCGACCCGGAACCGCCGGCCGACGTGATCAGGCGGGTGTGCGCCCAACTGGCGGAGCAGGAGCCGGGCACCGTGGAACCGCCGATGTGGGCGCCGTCGCCACAGCGGTGGCGGGACTACGTCGGGGCTGCGCAGCGGCTGGACGCCGTCCGGCGGCAGGCGGCCAAGGTGGTGACGGAACAGACCGCGGCCGTCAAGCGGGTGCGGGCGGAACTGGCGACGGCGCGTCGGCAGATCGCCATCCAGCAGAACCGGATCGGCGACATGGTCAGCGACGGGCAGCCGGTGCCGTTGCGGCCCACGGCGGCCGATCTGAGTGCGGCGGATGCGGCCCTCGGCAGGCTGGCGCAGGTGGCGTTGCAGCGGGCCGCGGCCCACGCGGCCGTCATGTCGACGACCGGGAGCTTTCCGACGGTCACCGGCAGCATTCCGACCGGCCAGATGGTCAATCCCGGGACCAACACCGGCGGCTTTCCCGTGGTGACGCCTCGTCCGGGACCCGCACCGCAGCATCCGAACACGTCGGGCTGGCCCGGGCCGGCCGCGTACGGCCGGAACCCGGCCGGGCCGGGACAGGTGCAGGTGACCAGTCCGCCGCGGCCCGATGGTCCGGCTCCGTACCCGCAGCCGGCTGGTGACCGGTCACAACACCCCGGGCACCCACCGGTGTCAGGGCCGGGAGGGAGACCACCGGCGGGCGGATTTCCGCCGGTGTCGGGGCCGGGAGGCAGGCCACCCGCGGGCGGATACCCACCCGTGTCAGGACCGGGAGGCAGGCCACCCGCGGGCGGATATCCGCCGGTATCGGGCCCGGGAGGGAGACCACCCGCGGGCGGATACCCACCCGTATCCGGACCGGGAGGGAGGCCACCGGTCTCGGGACCGGGCGGGTACCCACCCGTATCGGGACCGGGCGGACATCCACCCGTTTCCGGGGTGCCGAACCCGCTGCACGTGAACACGGGCTCGTACCCGACCGTCAACACCGGGGCTTTCCCGGTGATCAGCGCTCCCCCCGGCACCGGCCTCGGGCCGCCGTCGGCGAATCCGCGGTTGCCGGAGGCGGCGATGACGTTGATCGGGGAGGCTCGGACGACGCTCCAGCGGGCCGACGCAGAACTGTCCGACATTGACGCGCGGATCAAGCGGTCGCCGGGGGCGCGCAACGGGATCATCTACTTCTCGTATGCGGTGCTGTTCGCGCTCGCGCAGGTGCCGTTGCTGTTCATGCTCGTCGTCGAGGACGGGATTGCGCCGGTTGCCGCGGTGCCGTGCGGGGTGATGCTGGTCTTCGTGTCGTTTGCGCTTGCCTGGCTGACGATCGGGTTCGCCTACCAGGAGCCCAGTGGACTACGGCCGCGGCGGACACCGGTGCTCGGCATGCTGATCAGCCTGATCGCGGGCACGCCGGCGTTCGTGAGCACGCTCTGGACCATCTTCGAGGTGTTCGGATAGCCGGAAAGTGGATCAGCCTCGGATGATGAGGCTCATCGCCTCTGCCCTCGACTTCGCGTCGTCGCGGAGCATTCCGCGGACGGCCGACGTCACCGTGCGGGAGCCGCCCTTCTGGACGCCGCGCATCGACATGCACATGTGCTCGCACTCGAGCACCACGATCGCCCCGCGCGGCTTCAGCCGGTCCATCAGCAGGTCGGCGATCTGCGCCGTCAGGCGCTCCTGCACCTGTGGGCGGCGTGCGAACACCTCGACCAGACGGGCCAGCTTCGACAGGCCGGTGATCCGGCCGTCGGGGCCGGGAACGTAGCCGATGTGCGCCACACCGTGGAAGGGCAGCAGGTGATGCTCGCACAGGCTGGTCACCTCGATGTCGCGCACCAGCACCAGTTCGTCGTGGTCGGCCTCGAACGTGGTGGTCAGCACGTCGCGCGGGTTGACCCGCAGGCCCGCCAGCAGTTCTGCGTAGGCCCGCGCCACCCGGGCGGGCGTCTCCCGCAGGCCGTCGCGGTCGGGGTCCTCGCCCACCGCGATCAGGATCTCGCGGACCGCCGCCTCGATGCGCGGCAGGTCGACGGCCTTCTCCACCGGGCCGCCGGCGTGCCGGCCGTTGATGATGCGGGCCGCCAGATAGTCGAGTTCTACCGGCGGAAGGCCATCGTCGGGATCCGGCTCGGTCGCGCTACAACGACCGGCAGAGGACGCGGAACGGCCGTCCGCGGAAGCGGAACGCCCGGCGGAGGACGCGGAATCGGAACGCCCGGCAGAGGATGTGGAACGGCCGTCCGCGCTGCCGGTGGCAGCGGGACGGCCGGGTGCGGAACTGGTCAGTGGTCGCCGTCCGAACCATCGGAGGGTTTGCTGCCCACGGAGACCGTGGAACCCTCGCCGGATGCCGGCGGAGCGGGCAGGGCAGCCGCTTCGGAGCCGTTCGAACCGATCGCCGGCCGGCGCCGACGCCCGTTGACGTTGTACGGCGCCATCGGCGGCCGCTTCTCGACGCGGGCACAGATGCGCGCCATGTCGGCCTGGCTGACCGTCTCGCGCTCCATCAACTCGCCCACGAGGCTGTCGAGCACGTCGCGGTACTCGACCAGGATCTCCCAGGCCTCGTCGTGGGCCAGTTCGATCAGCGCACGCACCTCGTTGTCGATCTCCGCGGCGATCTTCTCCGAGTAGTCGCGCTCGTGCCCCACGGTGCGGCCGAGGAACGGCTCGCCGTCGGTCTTGCCGTACTTCACCGCCCCGAGCTTCGCGCTCATGCCGTACTCGGTGACCATCGCGCGGGCCAGGCCGGTGGCCTTCTGGATGTCGTCGCCGGCGCCGGTGGTGGGCTCGTGGAACACCAGTTCCTCGGCCGCCCGCCCGCCCAGCGCGTACGCCAGGGTGTCGATCATCTCGGCGCGCGTCTGCGTGTACTTGTCTTCGGTCGGCAGCACCAGCGTGTGACCGAGCGACCGACCACGCGGCAGGATCGTCACCTTGTGCACCGGTGCCGAGTGCGGCAGCGCCCAGGCGACCAGGGCGTGCCCCGACTCGTGGTACGCGGTGATCTTCTTCTCGTGGTCGCTCATCGCGCGAGTCTTGCGCTCCGGACCGGCGATGACGCGGTCGATCGCCTCTTCCAGCGCGTCGTTGACGATGGCCCGCTTGTTCTCACGGGCGGTCAGCAGCGCCGACTCGTTGATCACGTTGGCCAGGTCGGCACCGGTGAAGCCGGGCGTGCGGCGGGCCACCGAGTCGAGGTCGACGTCGGGCGCGAACGGCTTGCCCTTCGCGTGCACCCGCAGGATCGCCTTGCGGCCCTCCATGTCGGGGCGGTCGACGGCGATCTGCCGGTCGAACCGGCCGGGACGCAGCAGCGCCGGGTCGAGGATGTCGGGCCGGTTGGTGGCCGCGATCAGGATGACCCCGCCCTTGGCGTCGAAGCCGTCCATCTCGACAAGGAGCTGGTTCAGCGTCTGCTCGCGCTCGTCGTGCCCGCCACCGAGACCGGCGCCACGATGACGGCCGACCGCGTCGATCTCGTCGACGAAGACGATCGCCGGTGCGTTCGTCTTGGCCTGCTCGAACAGGTCACGCACGCGGGACGCGCCGACACCGACGAACATCTCGACGAAGTCGGAACCGGAGATCGTGTAGAACGGCACCCCGGCCTCGCCGGCGACGGCCCGGGCGAGCAGCGTCTTACCCGTACCGGGTGGCCCGTACAGCAGCACGCCCTTGGGAATCTTCGCGCCGAGCGCCTGGTACTTGGCCGGTGCCTGCAGGAAGTCCTTGATCTCGTGCAGTTCCTCGACGGCCTCGTCGGCGCCAGCGACATCGCCGAACGTGGTCTTCGGCATGTCTTTGGAGATGAGCTTGGCCTTCGACTTACCGAAGTTGAGGACCCGCGACCCGCCGCCCTGCATCTGCGACATGAACAGCAGCAACAGGATCACCAGCACCGCGATGGGCAACAGGTTGACCAGCAGGCTGACGAAGATGCTGTCCTTGGTGACCTTGATGTCGTACTTGTCGATGACGCCGGCGGCCTTGAGCTCGTCGAGCTCGGCCTGCAACTCGTCCATCGACTGGGCCGGAATCGACGCCTGGATGCGATCGGTCTCGGTGCCCTTGACCGTGCGCTTCTCCTTGAGGACAAGGTTGAGGGTCTGTTCCTTGTCTTCGAGAAGCACCGTCTTCGCGTTACCGGAGCGCAGGTTGCTCAGTACGTCGGAGGTGTCCCACTTGGTGTAGGTGGGTCCGCCCGAAATCAGGTAACTCAGGGCGACAGCGCCAGCGATGACCAGGATGATCCACACCAGCGGTCGGCGGAACAAGCGAGTACGTTCCATATCGTCGTCGAGCGCCGCGCGCCCGGCCCCTCCCGATCGGTAAGCCAGCCATCCCGGCAGATCCGGGCCCGATGCCGCCCTCGGCAACCGGTTATTTGACGGTACACCGTCGTTTCAGGTGGCGTGGATCGCCGGTTGACCCCTCCGGTGGAAGTCTCAGCCGGTTCACAGCATAAATCGGGCGAATCAGGCCTCACCCATCAAAGAGGGATTCAGCGCTGGTAGACCGCCGGCTTCAGCACGGCGACGTCGGACAGTTCGCGGTAACGCTCCGCGTAGTCGAGCCCGTAACCCACCACGAACTCCGTCGGGATGTCGAAGCCGACGTACCGCACGTCGAGCGGTACCCGCACCGCGTCGGGCTTGCGCAGCAGCGTCACCACCTCGATCGACGCGGCACCGCGGCCCGCCAGGTACTTCAGGAGCCAGGAGAGCGTGAGGCCGGAGTCGACGATGTCCTCGACGACGATGACGCGCCGACCGGTGATGTCGCGGTCGAGGTCCTTGAGGATCCGCACCACGCCCGACGACGAGCTGCCCTGCCCGTACGACGACACCGCCATGAACTCCAGTTCGACCGGCGGCCCGTAGCGCCCCAGCGCCCGGGCGAAGTCGGCCATGAACATCAGCGCGCCCTTGAGCACGCCCACCAGCAGCAGCGAGTCCGCGTCGGCGTGATCGGCGGCCACCTGCTTGGCCAGCTCGTCGGTCTTCGCGCGGATCTGTTCCTCGGTGACGATGACGCGATCGATGTCGCCGGCGTACCAGGTCCCCTCGGCCATGGGGGCAAGCCTGCCCCATCAAGATGTATGAGCGGGCCGCGGGTGGCGCTTTTCACGGAACGGAACCAAACAGGCCCGGCCTGCGAAGAGGCCGGGCCTTCCACGTATACGGAATGTCATGGTCAGTGCCAGCGGTCCACCCGGAATCCATCGGCACTGGGTGACCAGTCGGCACCGTCGCGGGAGTCGACGGCCCAGCCGAGGGCGGACGCGAGGGCGAGGACGACGAAGACGGAGAGGAGGAGGAGTTCCATGGTGGCCAGTCCTTAGATAGGTGTTTTCTGGGGATCTGGCCGGTGCGCACCGGTCTGTTGTCAATAAGCATGCGCCTCGCAACAACCGAACGACAGTGGCAGTGATGCCACACATCTTCAACATCCTGCCAAGCGCGGGTATCCTGGGTCACATGCTCACCAGGGTCGCTGTTCTGGCACTTCCCGAGCTCGCGGTGTTCGAACTCGGTGTCCTCACCGAGATCTTCGGCTATGACCGCGACGACCTGCCGAAGTACGACTTCGCCCTCTGCAGTCCGGGCGCCGAGCCGGTGCGCACGCACGCCGGGTTCAGCATCCATCCGGAGCACGATCTCGACGTCATCGACCGGGCCGATCTGGTCGCGGTCGCCCCGTACGAGAACGGATTCGAGCCGCCCGAGGAGGCGCTCGACGCGCTACGGCGGGCCGCCGACCGCGGCGCCTGGGTGATGAGCGTCTGCACCGGCGCGTTCGCTCTCGGCGCAGCCGGCCTGCTCGACGACCGCCGCTGCACCACCCACTGGCGGCACACCGACGAGCTGAAGGCCCGCTACCCGAACGCCAAGGTCGACCCGAACGTCCTCTACGTCGCCGACGACAACATCATCACCAGCGCCGGCACCGCCGCGAGCATCGACGCGGGCCTCTACCTGGTGCGCGAGGTGCACGGCAGCGCGGTCGCCACCGCGCTCGCCCGCCGCATGGTCGTTCCGCCGCACCGCGACGGCGGCCAGGCCCAGTTCATCGAGACGCCGATGGCGCCCACCGTCGAGGCACCGACCCTGCAACCGCTGCTCGCGGAGGTGCTGGGCAGCCTCGACCAGCCGCACACCGTCGATACGCTCGCCGCCTGCGCGCACATGGCGCCGCGCACGTTCGCCCGCCGGTTCCGCGCCGAAACCGGCGCCACGCCGCACGACTGGCTCACCAACCAGCGCGTCCTGCTGGCCCGTCGCCTCCTCGAAGAGAGTGACCTCGGCATCGACGCGATCGCCGCCCGCGCGGGCTTCGGCAGCGCCGCCACGCTGCGCCACCACTTCACCCAGCGGATGTGCACCACGCCGCAGGCCTACCGGAGCACGTTCAGGGGCGCGGTCGGCGGCGTGAGAGGCGTGTGAGCGGTCAGTACCCCAGCGCGACGCCGTCGGCGCGCGGTTCGGTGCCGGCCACCAGGCCATCGGACGCGGTGCGCCAGATCGCCTGCCCGTAGCCGAACCCGGCCGGCTCCGGCACCACCGTCACCTCGTGCCCACGCGCCCGCAGGTCGTCCACCCCGTCGAACCCGGATTCCACCTGCACGGAACGGCCCGCGTGCCAGTACCACCGGGGCCGGTCGAGCGCCGCCTGCGGGTCGAGGCCGTCGTCCACAGTGGACAGGACGACCTGGAGGTGGCCCTGTGGTTGCATGTGGCCGCCCATCACCCCGAACGGGCCCACCGCGTCGCCCCCGCGGGTCAGGAACCCGGGAATGATCGTGTGGAACGGCCGCTTCGACGGCGCCGCCGCGTTGGGGTGGTCGGGGTCGAGCGCGAACCCGGCACCGCGATTCTGCAGCGTGAACCCGGTGCCCGGCGCCACCACGTACGACCCGAAGCCCATGTAGTTCGACTGGATCAGGCTGACCATCATGCCGCCGGCGTCGGCGGTGCACAGGTACACGGTTCCGCCGCGGGCCGGGTCACCCGGCTCGGGCGTGGCGGCCTTGTCGGTGATCAGGCCTCGGCGCCGCGCCAGGTAATCGGCATCGAGAAGGGCATCCGGGTGGACGCGCATCGCGGCCGGATCCGCCACGTAGGCGTGCGCGTCGGCGAACCCGAGCTTCATCGCCTCGATCTGCTCGTGGACGCCCACCGGCCGGTCGAACCCGGCCAGGATGCCGAGCGCCTGCAACGCCGCGATCCCCTGCCCGTTCGGCGGGATCTCCCACACCTCGTGGTCGCGGTACCGCACCGAGATCGGGTCGACCCAGGTCGACTCGTGCGCCGCCAGGTCGGCGGAGCTCAGCAGGCCGCCGGTGCCACCGGCGAAACCGACCAGCGCCGACGCGGTGTCGCCGCGGTAGAACGACTCCGCGCCGGTCTCGCCGATCAGCCGCAGCGTGCGGGCGGCGTCGGGGTTGCGGAACAGCTCGCCGGCCGCCGGCGCGCGGCCGCCCGGCGCGAACACCCGCAGCCACTCCGCGTGCTCCGGCCGGCCCTCCAGCGTTGACCGGACGGCGGCCAGCCCACGGCCCCAGTAGTGCGCCACCGACGGCGACACCGGGAACCCGTGCTCGGCGTAGTGGGCGGCGTCGGCCAGCAGCGCCGGGAACGGCAGCCGGCCGAACCGTGCGTGCAGGTCGCGCCAGCCGGCCGGCGCGCCCGGCACGGTGACCGGCAGCCAGCCCCGCGCCGGCATCGTCGAAACCGCGTCGGCCTGCGCCCCGCCCAGGGCGGCACTGGCCGGAACGCCGGCCGCGTGGGCGGTCTCGAACGTCAGCGCGGCCGGCGACCGGCCCGAGGCGTTGAGCCCGTACAGCGCCGATCCGTCCCAGACGAGCGCGAACAGGTCGCTGCCGATGTCGTTCGAACCGGGCTGGACGACGGCGAGGGCGGCTGCGGTCGCGATCGCCGCGTCGACGGCGTTGCCGCCCTGACGCAGCACGGCGAGCCCGGCGGACGCGGCGAGCGGCTGGCTGGTGGCCACCACACCGCGCGGTGCGTGGAGCGGCTTACGCCGGGTGTGAGGACCGAAATTCTGAGAGGCGGGCACGCGGCCATCTAACCCCGAACCGGCGCCACCAGCCCACCGCTGCGGCCGACCAGGACCCCACCGGGCAACCCCACCGGCCCCTGGCCGTGCCAGTCGGTCACCAGCGTGTCGAGGGCCGCGATGTGCCGCTGGGACAGGGCGCCCGCGCCCAGTTCGGCGGCGTAGAGCCGGAGCACGCGGGTGCGGAGCGCGGCCGGCTGCGTGAGGAGCACGTCGACGGCAAGGCCGGCGGGCACGCGGGCCACCGACACGGCCCGCTCGGCGAGTTCGTCGAGGGCGGCGGTGTCGTCGGCGACCAGCGCCGCCGTGCGGGCCAGGTTGGCGACGACGCCGGCACCGAGGACGTCGATCAGCACCGGCAGCGCCGACCTGACGCGGGCCCGCGCGAACGCCGGGTCGGCGTTGTGCGGGTCCTCCCAGGCCTTCAGGCCCATCTCGGCGCCCGCCGCGCGGACCTCGGCCCGGGTGAGCCCGAGCAGCGGCCGCAGGAACGTGATCCCGTCGACCTCCCGGATCGCCGGCATTCCGGCCAACCCGCGCGGGCCGCCGCCCCGGGCCAGCGCCAGGAGCACGGTCTCCGCCTGGTCTTCCTGCGTGTGCCCGAGGAGGACGGTGGCGCCGCCGCAGTCGTGGGCGGCCTTGCACAGCGCCTCGTACCGGGCCTCCCGGGCGGCCGCCTCCGGACCACCGGACCGGCCGGCGACCTCGACCGCGACGCTCAGCACCGGGGAGAACTCCTCCGAACGCGCCCACGATGCCAGCTCGGCGGCCCGCTCGGCGGACCCTTCCTGCAGCTGATGGTCGACGGTGACCAGGCCACAGGCCACCCCCAGCCGCGAGGCGACGAACCGGGCCGCGCCGGCCAGCGCCAACGAGTCGCCGCCGCCGGAGCAGGCGACGAGAACGCCGTGCCTACCGCGTCCGCTTGCTTCCAACGCCCGACGGACCGCCAGCCGAACCGCGGCGACCTCGCGCGAGGGGCCGGTCATGCCGGCTCCCCACTCCGTGGTGAGCCGCCCTGACCGGGAGGACTCCGCCCAATGATGCCCTCGCGCAAGCGCTCGGTCATGGCTTATGCGGCGAGCGACGGAACCACGCGGGCGACCCATCCGCCCGGGTCGCCGAGCTCGTTGAGACGCGGCAGGGTGAGCGGCGACTGCCAGATCTTGTTGAACCCGGCCATGCCGACCCGCTCGACCACACCGTGGACGAACTTGCGGCCCTCGGCGTACTGCCGCATCTTGACCTCGATGCCGATGAGCCGGCGGATGACCTTCTCGACCGGGTTGGCCTCTTCGCGGCGGAGGTTGAACTTCTGCCGGATGTCGGCGACGGTGGGGACCACCTCGGGGCCGACGCCGTCCATGACGAACTCGGCGTGCCCCTCCAGCAGCGTCATCAGCGCGGTGAGCCGGTCGAGCACGGCGCGCTGGGCGCTGCTCTGCACGATGTCGAGAACCGAGGCGCGGCTGTCGGGGTTGCGGGCGGCGTCGGCCAGCGTGGAGATGCCCCGGCGCAGGCGGAGCAGCATCTCGTCCTTCTCGAGCTGGGACGCGTCGACGAACGCCTGCACCTCGCCGAGGAAGTGGGCGCGCAGCCAGGGAACGGCGGTGAACTGGGTGCGGTGGGTGACCTCGTGCAGGCACACCCACAGCCGGAAGTCGTGCGGGTCGGCACCCAGCCGGCGCTCGGCCTCGACGATGTTCGGCGCGATCAGCAGCAGCTGGCCCGGGTCGGAGGAGAAGACCTCGTACTGGCCGAGCACCCGGCCGGAGAGGTAGGCGAGGACCGTGCCGGCCTGCACGCCGGTGAGCCGGGAGCCGACCGCGGTGCCGATCGCGCCGGGGTTCTTGCCGCCGGTGAGCCGCTCGGCGAGCGGGTTGATGACCTCCCGCAGGCCGGCGATGTTGGCGGCCGCCCAGTCTTTCCGGTCGACCACCCGGACCGGTGACTCCGGCCCCTTCAACTGCGTGTACTCGGCGACGTGCACCGACGCCTCGTCGGCCAGGCGGCGCAGGTCGGCGACGGCCTCGGCGGCCTCTTCCAGGCTCACCTTGGGGCCGGACTTGCCCAGCGCACCCGCGGTGGAAGCGGCGAGATCCCAATCGACAAACTGCACCATGCACACCACCGTACCCGCGGCGTGCCCACACCCCCGGTGATGATCACAAAGATCGGGGTGGAGTCCGGGTCTCTACTTACACCCGCAGGAGGCCAGCGCGGCGAGCACCCGGTCGAGCGCGTCCTGCGCGGCGAGGGTGCCCGCATCGCCGGCCACGACGCCGTCGGCCAGGATCGCCACCGCCAGCTCGCGGCCCTCGGCGGTGTACACGATGCCGGCCACCCCGCTGACCGACCGCAGCGTGCCGGTCTTGACCCGCACCATCCCCGCGGCGGGAGCGCCCGCGTTCGCCTTCTTGAACCGGTTGAACAGCGTGCCGTTGTACGCGGCGACCGGCAGCCCGGTGTGCACCGCGCGGAGGTCGGCCCGGTCGGGTTTCGCGGTGAGCGCAACCAGCTCGGCCAGGAGCGACGGGCTCACCTTGTCGCCGCGGGACAGGCCGCTGCCGTCGGCCAGGGCCAGCTCGGCCGGGGCGAACCCGAGCTCGGCGATCTGTGCCATCGAGGCCTGTGCGCCGCCCTCGAACGTGGCCGGCTTGCCCTTCTTGATAGCGACGTGCCGGGCCAGCGCCTCGGCGATCATGTTGTCGCTCTCGACCAGCATGAGCTCGACCTGGCGGCTCAGCGACATCGACTTCACCGCGCCGAGCTCCTTCGCGCCCTGCGGCGCCGTACCGAGGGCCACCGCGCTCGTGGGCACCCCGAGCAGTTTGGCGAACGCCTGCGCGGCGATGGCCGCGGGGTTTGCCACGCGCGGGGTCGAACCCCGGGGACCGACCTTCGGGTCGACCCGGGCGCCGTCGGTGGTGAGACCGACGATCGGGCCGACCACGCGCGCGGCCTGCGGAATGTCGGCGTCCCACGGGCCGACGGCCGAGCCCTGGAAGATCGAGATGTCGAACGTGATCTTCGTGGGCGGGGTGCCGCCCAGCGCCTTCTTCACCTGTTCGGCGAGGTCGGGCAGCGTGGCCGCCTCCGGGTAGGTGCCGGTTTCGCCGGCCGACAACGTCATGTCGCCGCCGCCGACCAGCACCACCTCGCCGGCGGCCGCGCCGGCCACCGCCTTCGTGACGAACTGGTGGTTCGGGCCGAGCGCGGCCAGCGCGGACACGGCCGTGACCAGCTTGATGGTGGACGCCGGAACCGTCGGCGTGTCGGAGCCCCGACCGAACAGAACCTGCCCGGTGGCCACGTCGATCACGTGCGCGGTGACGTTGGTGCCGAGCGCGGAGTCGCCGAACAACGGCTGCAGTTTCGCGGCGACCTGTGTGGCGTCGGGCACCGGCGCGGCCGCGGCGGCGGCGGGCAGGACCGCAAGATCCTTCGGGGCGGCGCCGGCCCGCCAGCCGGTGGCCGGACCGCCGTTGAGCAGGCCGGCCACGTCGTCGACCCGCCACGTGCCCACGCCGGACACGACCAGGCTCACGGCGAATACGACCGCCGCGACGATCGTGCCCCGCTGCAATGACATCGGCCTTCCCTCCACCCCGTCCACGCGCATCAGGGACACTAGCCCGCGGGTGCGACAAGCGGACGCCGGTACCGGCAGGGGGCACGGATGGACTTTTTCGACGTCACGGTGGAAATTCCGAAGGGACATCGGAACAAGTACGAGGTTGATCACGAGACCGGACGGATCCGGCTGGACCGGACCCTGTTCACGGCCACCCAGTACCCGGCCGACTACGGGTTCATCGAGGGCACGCTGGGCGAGGACGACGACCCGCTGGACGCGCTCGTCATGATCTCCGAGCCGACGTTCCCGGGCTGCCTCATCCGGTGCCGGGCCATCGGCATGTTCCGGATGACCGACGAGAAGGGCGGCGACGACAAGGTGCTCTGCGTGCCCGCGGAGGACCCCCGGCACCGGCACCTCACCGACATCCACCACATCGCCGAGTTCGACCGGCTGGAGATCCAGCACTTCTTCGAGGTCTACAAGGATCTTGAGCCGGGCAAGAGCGTCGAGGGCGCCACGTGGGTGGGGCGGGTCGAGGCCGAGGCGGAGATCGTCGCCTCCCGGCAGCGCTACACGGAGGCGATCGCCGCCGGCACGTACCACGAGCCCGGCGTCCGCACCCACCCCTGACGCCGTTTGTCTGGAATAGGCGATCGATCCCAAAGGCGAAATCTGGCGCCACGCGGATCGAGCGGCGTCAGCCGGACAGGCCGCGCATGGCCGCGTAGAGGTTCAGCACCGCCGCGGCCAGCGGGACGACCGATACCAGGCAGAGTGTGTCGAGGATGTCGGCGGCCCGGCCCAGGTACGGCGACGGGGATCGGCGGCGGTAGCGGGCGCCGGCCAGGGCCAACCCCACCACCACCAGGGCCAGCATCGGGGCGGCGAGCCGGCCCAAGGTCCAAGTGCCGGAGGCGAACGGCAGGAACAGGAGCGCGGCACCGCCGGCCAGCAGGGGCACGCGTTGGCGGACCGTAACGAGCAGCCGCGCCCGCAGCAGCAGCGTCAGGCCGGCCACGAGGGTGAGCAGCGGGCCGGCCAGCCCGGCGGGTTGCAACGCCCAGCCGGCCGCCACGGCCGTTACGGCCAGGCCGGCGAGCAGGCCGGTGAGCATGGCGTCGGCCCTGGCCACCGCGGCGAGCACGCGGTCGCGATCGGGTTGCTGGGCCGGGGTGGTGGTGCCGGTGGCGCCGGGTGGGGGCGTCACCACGGGCATCGGGAGGCGGCCGAGGCGCACGGCCAGCGACGGGGCGGCCGTGACCCCGCCCACCACCACGACGGATATCAGTGCGGCGGCCCGCGCTGTGCCCGTCGCAAATGACGCACTTGCACCGACCACGCCGAGCAGACCCGCGGCCGTGCCGGCGATGAAGATCCATTGCCCGGCGCCGGCGCCGAGAGCGCCGGCCACCGACCAGAGCGTGAGCGCCGTCGCGGCGACAAGCATATGTGACGCGGTGTCAGCACCCGATTCCAGCAGGTGCCAGCCACCCAGGGCGGCGGCCGGCAGCGAGTAGGCGGCGAGCGCCGCGCCGACCAGCGGCTCGGCGTACGCGCGGGTGGCCAGGATCCCGGCCGCCAGCAGCACCGCGGCCAGGCTCAGGGCGGCCCAGCGGTCGTGCGCGAAGCCAGCGCCGAGCGGGCCGATCAGCCCGATGACGAGGATCAGCCCGGCCGCCGCCACCGCCGCGACCCGGGTGGCTCCGCCGCTCCAGCGGGCGCCCAGGCCGCGCGCGCCGATCGCGACCGCGTCGACCACGTCGTCGTACTCGGGCTCCGGCCAGTCGGTGCGGGCCGGCACCAGGTGCAGCACCTCGCCGTCGGCGATGCCGGCACTCGCCATCGAGTCGGTGGCCGCGAGTTTCGGCCCGCCGAAGCGGTGCAGCACCCAGCCGCCGTGCTGCTGGCCCCGGTCGGCCAGGCCGTCGCCGGCGCGCTGCACCAGGTCGGGGAGGAGTTCGGCGACGGGGACCTCGTCGGGCAGCACGACATCGACCCGCCGCTGCGCGGAAGCCACGGTTATCCGGGTGAGCACGCGAAGAGGTTTACCACGGATCCGGGTACCCCACGTGTCCCAGCCGTCGCTTACAGTCTCCTCATCATCGACTGACCGAGATCACTCGGTTACCTGGGGAGGTGTCGATGGGTGTCGTCGTCGTGCGCCGAGGAGCCCGTCGGCCGGCGCCGCGGCTGCCGGCCGGCGACCTCGTGGTGCCGCCGCCACCGGCGATTCCGGAGCCGGTCGGGTCGCGCTGGCAGGGTGCGCTGCAGGTGCTGCCGATGCTGCTCGGCACGGTGGCCACCGCGCTGCTGTTCGCCGGCCGCAGCGGCGACCGGTACTCGCTGGTCATCGGCGCGTTCTTCGGCCTGTCGACGCTCGGCATGCTGGCCACCAGTTGGGGCGGCGGCGGGCAGCCGCGGCGGGCGGAGCTCATGGCGATGCGGCGCGACTACCTGCGTCAGCTCGCCGTGCTGCGGCGTCAGGTCCGGTCGACGATCACCGCCCAGCGCACCGCGATGACGTACCGCCACCCGCCGCCCGAGCAGCTCTGGTGCGCGGCCGACAGTTTCCGCCTCTGGGAACGCCGGCCGGGCGACTCCGACTTCGCGGTCGTGCGGGTCGGGTCCGGGCCGCAGACGCTCGCCACCCCGCTGCTCGCGCCGGTCACCGCCGACCTCGACGAGCTGGAACCGGTGACCGCCGGTACCCTGCGCCGGTTCCTCGACGCCTACTCGGTGGTGCCCGACCTGCCGGTGGCGGTGTCGCTGCGCGGCTTCGCCCGCGTGTTCGTGCGCGGCGACGGCGCGCGCGGGCTGGTGCGGGCGGCGCTGGCCCAGTTGGTCACGTTCCACGCGCCGGTCGACCTGCTGGTCGCCGTGTGCCCGGCGCCCGACCGGCGCGCGGAGTGGGAAGAGGTCAAGTGGCTGCCGCACGCGCAGCATCCGACCCGGGTCGACGGTGCCGGTCCGGTGCGGCTGGTCGCCACCGGCGTCGCCGACCTGGAGCAGCGGCTGGCCGACGTCATCGGTTCCCGGCCGGGCCACGGCGGCGTGATCGACGGGCCGCACGTCGTGGTGGTGCTCGACGGCGGCGACCCGACGGGCGCCAAACTCCTCGCGGCCGACCGCGCGATCGCCGGCGTCACCGTGCTCGACCTCGACACCCCGCTGCCCAGGCTGCTCGACCGGTACTCGATCGGGCTCGACACCGACGCCGGACGGCTGGTCACCACGACGGTGGGCGACACCGGTGACGTCGGCGTGCCGGACACGCTCAGCCGGGTGGAGGCGCAGGCGTTGATGCGGCGGCTGGCGCCGCGGCGGCTGCCGGTCACCGGTCGCGGCGAGGCGCCCGAGCGGCGCACCACCGGGCTCACCGAACTGCTCGGCATCGCCGACGCGGCGGTGTTCGACGGGCCGCGTACCCAGCGGGCGGCGCGCGAGCGGCTCCGGGTGCCGATCGGCGTCGGCACCGACGGCCAGCCCGTCGACCTCGACCTGAAGGAGTCCGCGCTCGACGGCATGGGCCCGCACGGGCTGGTCATCGGCGCGACCGGCTCGGGCAAGTCGGAACTGCTGCGCACGCTGGTGCTCGGGCTGGCCGCCACCCACCCGCCGGCCAATCTCAACTTCGTGCTGATCGACTACAAGGGCGGGGCCACGTTCGTCTCGCTCGACCGGCTGCCGCACGTCGCCGCCGTGATCACCAACCTGGCCGACGAGCTGACGCTGGTCGACCGCATGTCCGACGCCATCAACGGCGAGGTGCTGCGCCGGCAGGAACTGCTGCGGCGGGCCGGCAACTTCGCGTCGATCCACGACTACGAGCGCGGCGGCATGCCGCTGGGGCCGCTTCCGACGCTGCTCATCGTGTGCGACGAGTTCTCCGAACTGCTCACCGCCAAGCCCGACTTCATCGACCTGTTCGTGCAGATCGGGCGGGTCGGCCGGTCGCTCGGCATGCACCTGCTGCTGGCGTCGCAGCGGCTGGAGGAGGGTCGGCTGCGCGGGCTCGACACGCACCTCTCCTACCGCATCGGGCTGCGCACGTTCTCGGCGCTGGAGTCGCGGGCGGTGCTCGGCGTGCCCGACGCGTACGAGCTGCCCCGTACGCCCGGCCACGCGTACCTGAAGTGCGTCACCGAGCCGCTGGTGCGGTTCCGGGCCGCGTACGCGTCCGGGCCGTACGTTCCGCCGGCCGTGGCCGCCGGGTCTCCGCGCCGCCCCGTTCTGGAATACACGACGCACGATGTCGCGCTGCCGCCGGCGGGCGCGGCGCCGCCCGTGCCGTCGAGTGATGCCAGCCTGCTCGACGTCCTGGTCGCGCGGCTGGCGCCGCTCGGCCCGCCGGCGCACCGCGTCTGGCTGCCGCCGCTCGACGCCCCGCCCGGGCTCGACGACCTGCTCGGCCCGCTCCGGGTCGACCCGGCCCGCGGGCTGACGACCGTCAACCCCGACCTGCACGGCGCGCTGCAGGTGCCGGTCGCGCACGTCGACAAGCCGCTCGAACAGCGTCGCGACACGTTGTGGTTGCCGCTGGAGAGCAGCGGCGGCCACGTCGCCGTGGTCGGTTCGGCCCGGACGGGCAAGTCGACGCTGCTGCGCACGATCGTCACCGGCCTGGCCCTGACCCACACGCCGGCCGAGGCCCGGGTCTACTGCCTCGACTTCGGCGGCGGCACGCTCGCTTCCGTCGCGGGGTTGCCGCACGTCGGCGGCGTGGCCGGCCGGCAGGAGATCACCGCCGTGCGCCGCACCGTCGCCGAACTGGTGACGCTGCTCGCCGAGCGCGAGCGGGAGCCGCTCGACACCGCGCACCGGGCCCACGTGTTCCTGGTGGTCGACGGCTGGGCCACGGTGCGCGCCGACTACGACGAGCTCGAACTGACCATCACCGACCTCGCCACCCGCGGGCTGGCGTACGGGATACACGTCGTCGTCGGCGCGCTGCGCTGGAACGACTTCCGGCCGAGCCTCCGCGATCTCTTCGGCACCCGGCTGGAGCTGCGGCTGGGCGAGCCGGGCGACTCCGACGTCGACCGGCGCACGGCCGCCGCGGTGCCGCTCGCACCGGGTCGGGGCATCACCACCGACCGCTACCACTTCCTGGCCGCGAAGCCGGCGGCCGACCTGACGACCGCGATAGCCGCGGCCTGGACCGGGCCGCCCGCGCCCCGGGTCCGGCTGCTGCCCGAACTCGTGCCGTACGACGAGATCGCCGCGATCACCGGCGACCCGCTGATGCTGCCGGTCGGCATCGCCGAAGACGACCTGCGCCCGGTGTGCGTCGACTTCGCCGCCGAGCCGCACCTCCTGCTCTTCGGCGACAGCGGCTGCGGCAAGACCTCGTTCCTGCGGGCGTTGGCGGCCACGGTCGTCGCGCGGTTCAAGCCCGAACAGGCCCGCGTCATCCTGGTCGACTACCGGCGGGGGCTGCTCGGCGCGATCACCGGCGACCACCTGATCGGCACCGGCACCGGCGCCCGGCAGGCCACCGAGCTGATGGAGACGGCCGCCTCGTACATGCAGCGCCGGCTGCCCGGTCCCGACATCACCCCCGACCAGCTGCGCGGCCGGTCGTGGTGGTCGGGGCCGGAGCTGTTCGTGCTCGTCGACGACTACGACCTGGTGAGCACCGGGCCCACCAACCCGCTGCTGCCGCTGCTCGACTTCCTGCCGCAGGCCCGCGACATCGGCCTGCACGTGATCCTCACCCGGCGCAGCGGCGGCGCGTCGCGGGCCATGTACGAGCAGGTGATCCAGCGCATCCGGGAACTCTCCGGCCCGGCCGTGGTGATGTCCGGCGACCGCGACGAGGGCGTTCTGGTCGGCAACGTGCGGCCCGGTCCGTTGCCGCCTGGCCGTGGCCGGCTGATCACCCGGCGAGACGGCGTGCGCCTGGTACAGCTCGCCTATCTGCCACCGCCGTAGCGGGCCGTTCGGACGGCTTTATGTGACCGGACGGTGCGTAGCGATTTGTTTTGCCCGGAAATGCCCGCACGCATCGACAGCGGTCAGAGACGACCGTCTCGTCGTTGTGGCGAGGAGCCGTCAGAATGGACGCGCCGTGCGTGTGTTCATCGATCAATGTCGGTCCGCGTTCATCGCCATTCTCCTGGCGACGCTGACTGCGATTGGTGCTGTTCTGGTGCCGGCCGTCCTGATGCCGGCACCCGCCCGCGCCGACTCGGTCCGCAACGAACAGTGGCAGCTCGGGGCGTTGAACGCGGTCGCCGCGTGGCAGTACTCCACCGGCAGCGGCGTCACCGTCGCGATCCTCGACTCCGGCGTCGACGCGACCCACCCCGACCTCGCCGGCCAGGTGCTTCCCGGGATCGACCTGGTCGACGGCTCCACCGACGGGCGGGTCGACCCGGTCGGCCACGGCACCACCGTCGCCGCGCTGATCGCCGGCAAGCGCGACGCCGACGGCGTGGTGGGCATCGCGCCCGACGCCAGGATCCTGCCGGTGCGCGTGCTCGACAAGCAGAACCGGTACGACGACGCGTCCGTGGTCGCGAAGGGGCTGCGCTGGGCGGTCGACCACGGGGCGCAGGTGGTCAACCTGTCGCTGGGCGGCGTCACGCAGAGCGACCTGCTCGCGTCGGCCATCGAGTACGCGGCCGCGCGCGACGTGGTCGTGATCGCGTGCACCGGCAACATCGCCCAGACCACCGGCGCCGACCTGCGGGTCTGGTACCCGGCCCGGAAGCCGGGCGTGGTCGCGGTGACGGGCCTGCGCAACAGCTCCTCGCCCGGGCAGACCTGGCTCGACCGCCCGGCCGGCGACGAACTCTGGCCGGGTGCGCTCACCGGCCCGGAGACGGTGCTCAGCGCGCCCGCGGCGAGCCTGGTCGGCGCCCGTCCGGGCGGCTACTGGCGGGTGCAGGGCACCAGCTTCGCCGCTCCCCTGGTGACCGCGACCGCGGCCCTGGTGCGGGCCCGGTTGCCGCAGCTGGACGCGGCCAACGTCATCAACCACCTGATCGCCACCGCGAGCGACCTGGGCCCGCCGGGCCGCGACGACCGCTACGGCTTCGGCCTGGTCGACCCCCTGGCGGCGGTGACCACGAAGCTGCCCGAGGTGGCCGGGAACCCGCTCACCGACGTGCGGTCGCTGGCCCAGCCCGCAACCGGTGGCCAGCCGAACGCCGGCTCAGGCGGCGTACCGGGCGCGGCCGGCCCGGCCGGAGCCGGCAACCAGGCGACCGACGCCGCGAACCCGGTGGCCGAACCCGAGAAGACGGCGGCCAACCGGCCGGACCGCCGGGTGGCGGCCGTGACGGTGGCGGGCGTACTCGGCCCGCCCATGCTCGCGCTGGGCCTGCTGCTGACAGCCGTCTACGCCGACCGACGCGGTTACCTGCGCCGGTACCGGCGCTCCCCGCGCCACCTGCGGTAGGTCAGACCCGGGCGCGCCGGGCCAACCGCTCCGGGTCGAGGATTATCACCGACTTGCCGTCGAGCCGGAGCCACCCGCGGGACGCGAAGTCGGCCAGCGCCTTGTTCACGGTCTCCCGCGAAGCCCCGACGAGCTGGGCCAGCTCCTCCTGCGTGAGGTCGTGGGTGACCCGCAGAACCCCGCCGTCGCGGTTGCCGAAGCGACCGGCCATCTGGAGCAGGTTCTTGGCGACCCGGCCGGGGACATCGGTGAATATGAGGTCGGCCAGCGCGTCGTTGGTGCGTCGCAGCCGCCGGGCCAGCACGCGGAGCAGCTGCTCGGCGATCTCGGGCCGGTTGGTGAGCCACGGACGCAGCGCGGTCTTGCGCAGCCGGGCCAGCCGGGCATCGGTGACAGCGGTGGCCGTCGCCGTGCGCGGACCGGGATCGAACAGCGACAACTCGCCGATCATGTCGCTCGGGCCGGTGAGGGCCAGGAGGTTCTGTCGCCCGTCGGCGGCGCGCCGGCCTAACTTGATCTTGCCGGACAGCACGATGTAGAGGCTGTCGCCAGGGTCGCCCTCGTTGAAGACGACCTCGCCCTTGCGGGCCTCGACGTACTCCAACTCCTTCGCCAACGACTCGGCAGCATCGGCATCCACCCCCTGGAAGATGCCGCTACGGGCCAGTACATCATCCATCGCGCCTACCTCGAATCCCGCGCGAAACGCGCCAGATCAGTTTATGCACAACGGGCGTGATAACGAACGTCGCCCAGCAGTGCGTCCGTCATCAGTCGAACAGCGGGCACACGAGTGGCGCGGTTGCGCTAGTGTCCGCGCGATGGGTGTGTACGGAAGCCGCCGAGGCGACGACGAGCCGGGTTGGGGCGAACAATCGCCCGGTGTGTACCGTTCGCCCGAATCTAGCGGAAGTTATCCGGCCGAGCGGTACGACACGCCGGGACCGTATCAGGGCCCGACGTACGGTCCGCCATCCGACCCCACGTCCGGTATGTACGGAAATCAGCCTCCGCCAGCCGCACCACCGCCGCCGGCCCAGCGCAGGCGACGCTCCGGGATCAACCGGACCGCGATCATCCTCACCATCCTCGCGGTGCTGCTCGTCGGCGCCGGCACCGCCGCCGCGGCCACCCTGCTGTCGGGCGACGACAAGGGCAACGAAGCCGGCGAAACGGGCACGAACACCGGCGACGGCAAGACGCCGAACGCGCCCGCCTCGTCCGCGCCGGCGAAGGAGCCGATCTCGATGTCGGCCACCGGCGACGTGGTGATGGGCATGCCGGGCCGGTTCGCGCCGAACAACGGCAAGGGCATGTTCGACGGTGTCGCGCCGCTGCTCAAGGCCGACTTCCAGATGATGAACCTGGAACAGACGATCACCGACGACACCGGCGTGACGAAGTGCGGCGCCAACAGCACGTCGTGCATCGCGTTCCGGACCCCGCCCGCCACGGTGCAGAACCTGAAGGACGCCGGCACCCACCTGGTCAACCTGGCCAACAACCACGCCTACGACTACGGCGACAAGGGTTACAAGAACACCCAGCAGGCGCTCGACGGCGTCGGGATCAAGTACACCGGCTGGACCGACCAGATCACGGTGCAGGAGGTCAAGGGCGTCAAGGTGGCGGTCGTCGGGTTCTCGCCGTACGAGCGCTGGTCGAACGTCTGCACGAACACCGACACGGCGGCGGCGCTGATCAAGAAGGCGACCAGCCAGGCCGACATCGTGGTGGTGCAGGTGCACATGGGCGCCGAGGGGTCGGACAAGACCCGCGTCAAGCCCGGCACCGAGAACTACGTCGGCGAGAACCGGTGCGACCCGATCAAGTTCTCGCACGCCGTGATCGACGCCGGCGCCGACCTGGTGGTCGGGCACGGCCCGCACGTGGTGCGCGGCATGGAGTTCTACCAGGGCCGGCTGATCGCCTACAGCCTGGGCAACTTCGTCGGCTACGGCGGAACGCTCAACTACTCGGGCATCCTCGGCGTCACCGCGGTGATCAAGGTCAGCCTGAACCCCGACGGCACCTGGGCGGGCGGCACGCTGATCCCCACCAACATCGTGTCGCCGGGCGTGCCGAAGGCCGACCCGAACAAGCGCGCGATCACCACGATCAGCGACCTCACCAAGAAGGACTTCCCGACCACGGGTCCGGCCATCGCCGCCGACGGCACCATCACCGCGCCGAAATAACGTCGTACCGCCGAAGTACCCTGGCTTGCGTGACCGAGACGCTGCTGGGCTTGAAGCGGCGTGCCCGCCGCATGGCGCGGGAACTCGCGGCTACCCATCCCGACGCTCACTGCGAGCTCGACCATTCGAGTCCGCTCGAGCTCGCGGTGGCCACGCTGCTGTCCGCGCAGACCACCGACGTCCGCGTCAACGAGACCACGCCCAAGTTGTTCGCGCGGTACCCGACCGCCGCCGACTACGCCGCCGCCGACCGGGCCGAACTGGAGGGCCTGCTCAAGCCGCTCGGCTTTTTCCGGGCGAAGTCCGACGCGCTCATGAAGCTCGGCCAGGCGCTGGTCGACCTGCACGCCGGCGTCGTGCCGAACACCATGGAGGCGCTGGTCGCGCTCCCCGGCATCGGCCGCAAGACGGCGAACGTCATCCTCGGCAACGCGTTCGACGTACCCGGGCTCACCGTCGACACGCACTTCCAGCGGCTGGTCACCCGCTTCGGCTGGACCACCGAGACCGACCCGGTCAAGATCGAGGTCGCCGTGGCCGGCCTCATCGAGAAGCGCGACTGGACCATGTTCAGCCACCGCGTCATCTTCCACGGCCGCCGGGTCTGCCACGCCCGGAAGCCGGCGTGCGGTGCCTGCACGATCACGCGCAGTTGCCCGTCCTACGGCCTCGGGCCCAAGGACCCGGCCGTCGCCGCGAAACTGCTCAAGGGCCCGCGCGTCGCCGAGCTCGCCCGGGCCGCCGGCGCGCCCGTGCCCGAGGGCGCCACCTCGGAGGAGGGCGCATCAGAGGAGCCGGCGCTGTGAGGGTGGTTGCGGTCGTCGCGCTGCTCACCCTCGTCGTCACTTCCGGCTGTTCAAGGGGACGGGATGGGTCCGCCCCGCCCGTGACCTCGGATTCGGGCACCGGGGCCCCGTGCGTGCCGGCGGCGACATCCGCCGCCTCGGCTTCGCCGGGCGTCAACGTCGAAACCGCCAGCAACCAGAAGGTTCCCGACGTCGCCCTGGCCTGCTTCGCCGGCGGCGACAAGGTCGAGATCGGCGAGCTGCACCGGCCCGCGATCGTCAACCTGTGGGCGTCGTGGTGTGCGCCGTGCCGCACCGAGCTTCCCGCGCTGAACACCTACGCCCAGCGGGGAACAGTGCTCGTGCTCGGCGTCAACACCGAAGACTCCCGCACCGGCGCCGGCTCGATCGTCGACGACCTCAAGCTGGGATTCCCCAACCTCTACGACCGCGAGGGCAAACTTCACAAGGCGTTGGGGAGCCTGCCGATGCCCGTCACGCTGTTCCTCACGGCCGACGGCACCGTGGTCTACACCCACCGCGCCGGCGCGCTCGACACGGCCGGGTTCGAGCGGATCGCCCGCGAGTACCTGGGGGCACCGTGACCGAGCACTTGTGCGAGGGAACCATCAGGCTCAGCGGAGTGGATCCGATCGCGGAGCGAGCGAATCCACTCCGAGACCGGACCTCGCTCCGCGAGGTCCGGTCGTGACGGAGCTTCCCGACTGGTTCGAGCCGCTGCTCACCAATGCCCGCGGGTCCGACGCGTCCACCTGGACCCGTCTGCCGACGCCCGCCGACGGCCGGGCCAGCGCCGTCCTCGTCCTCCTCGGCGAGACCGAGCGTGACGGCCCCGACGTGCTGATCCTCCAGCGCGCGGCCACGATGCGCAGCCATGCGGGCCAACCCGCGTTCCCCGGTGGGGCATCCGATCCCGACGACGACGGCCCGGCCGCGACGGCGCTCCGCGAAGCCGAGGAGGAGGTCGGTCTGAATGCCGACACCGTCGAGGTGGTCACGGAGTTGCCCACGCTGTGGATCCCGGTCAGCAACTTCCTGGTGACACCGGTGCTGGCCTGGTGGCGCGCGCCGCATCCGGTGCGGCCGGTGGCGTTGGCCGAGGTCGAGGCGGTGCGGCGGGTGCCGGTGGCCGAGTTGGTGAACCCCGACAACCGCTTGCGGATCCGGCATCCGAGCGGGTTCGTCGGGCCCGCGTTCAAGGCCGGGCCGATGCTCGTGTGGGGGTTCACGGCCGGCGTCCTGTCGACGTTGCTCGAACTCGGCGGGTGGGCGCGGCCCTGGCCGACAGACCGGATCGAGGACCTGCCGGACACGAGCGCCGTCCCTCTACGCTGACAAGGTGAACGGAAGCGTGGTCGATCTCGTCCTCATCGGACTCCTGCTGATCTTTGCCTTCAACGGCTATCGGCAGGGGTTCGTCGTCGGCCTGCTCTCGTTCGCCGGGTTCTTCAGCGGTGCGCTGGTCGGTCTGCAACTGGGTCCGCTGCTCGCCGACCGCTTCGACACCGACGCCAAACGTGTGCTCGTCTCGATCATCGTGATCTTCGGCCTGGCCGTGTTCGGCCAGGCCGTCGCTGGTTTTCTGGGTTCCCGCCTGCGCGGGGCGATCCGGCACCGCGGCGCGCAACGGGTCGACGACGCCGGCGGCGCGGTGGTGTCGGTGGTCGCCGTGCTGCTGGTCATCTGGCTGGTCGCGACGCCGCTGAGCCAGTCGTCGCTGCCGTGGCTGGCCCGGGCGGTCAACAACTCGATCATCCTCGGTGTCGTCGACAAGGCGATGCCGAACAAGGCGCGCGCGCTGTCGGAGGCGCTGCAGGAGACCGTGAACACGCGCGGATTCCCGCGGGTGTTCGACGGGTTCGGCCCCACCCGGGAACGCGAGGTGCCCGCCCCCAACCCGGCGCTGGCCAACTCACCGGTGGTGAGGAACTCGCAGCCGTCGGTGCTGAAGGTGCTCGGCAACGCGCAGAGCTGTTCCCGTCGCATCGAGGGCACCGGGTTCGTGTACGCGCCGGAACGGGTGATGACCAACGCCCACGTGGTCGCCGGTACGAAGACGGTGAAGGTCGAGACCGAGAGCGGCAGCCTCAACGGCAAGGTGGTCGTCTACGACCCCGAGCGCGACCTCGCCGTCATCTACGTGCCGAAGCTGAAGGCCACGCCGCTGAACTTCGCCCCCAAGCAGGCGTCCACCGGCGCCGACGCGGTGGTGCTCGGCTACCCCCTCGACGGCCCGTACGACGCCCAGGAGGCGCGGGTCCGCGAGGTCCGCAACATCACCGGCCCCGACATCTACGACAACGGCCAGGTGACCCGCGAGGTCTACACGATCAAGGCCCTGGTCCGCAGCGGCAACTCCGGCGGACCGCTGATGAGCTCCGAGGGCGCGGTGCTGGGGATCATCTTCGCCGCCGCCGCCGACGATCAGGAGACGGGCTTCGCGGTCACCGCGGGTGCCGCCACCAAGGTCGCCGACGCCGGCCGCGGGGCGACGAACGCCACCAGCACCGGCGAGTGCGCCTGATCCTGACGGCTCGCGCGGCCCGATTCCTGGAACGGATCTAAAACAGTCAGGCTTGACTGATTGTTTGTTCGCCGCCAGGCTTAGCGGGTGACCGCCACCAGCCGGGCGCCGCAGCAGGAACGGAGCCGGCTCACCCAGCAGCGCCTGCTCGCCGCCACCGTCGACTGCCTGGTCGAGCACGGCTGGTCCGGGGCGACCACCACGGTCATCGCCGAGCGGGCCGGGGTCTCCCGGGGTGCCCAGTTGCACCACTACCCCACCCGCGCCGCGCTCGTCCTCGCCGCGGTCGAGCATCTCGCCGAGCTCCGGGCGGCCGAACTCCGGGCGGAGGCGGCCGCGCTCGGTGACCTGACCAAGCACGACCGGCACGACCGGGTGCTCGACATGCTGGCCGCGAGCTTCACCGGTCCGCTGTTCGTCGCCGCGCTGGAGGTCTGGGTGGCCGCCCGCACCGATCCGGACCTGCGCCGGGCCCTCATCCCGCTGGAGGCCAAGGTCGGGCGGGAGATGCACCGGCTGGCCGTCGACCTGCTCGGTGCCGACGAGTCGGCACCCGGCGCCCGCGAAGCCGTGCAGGCGACGCTCGACCTGATGCGCGGTCTCGGCGTCGCGAACCTGCTCACCGACGACTCCGCCCGCCGCGCGGCGCTGCTCGCCGTCTGGAAGGACCAGCTCGCCACCGTTCTGAACGCCAGCTAGGAGCCGCCGTGCCCGACCCCACCCTCGCCCGGGTGCTCGCCGACCTCGCCGCCGAGTCCGCCGACCTGGACCGGATCGTCGCGGCCCTGCCCGCCGACGACTTCAGCCGGCCCACCCCCGCCCCCGGCTGGACGATCGCCCACCAGATCGCCCACCTGGCCTGGACCGACTGGATCGCGCTGACCGCCGTCACCGATCCCGACGCGTTCCTCGCCCAACTGTCCGCGCCCGGCGCGACCGACCCGGGCTTCGTCGACCGCGCCACCGAGACGTTCCTCGGCCCGCCGCAGGAAGTGCTGTACCGGTGGCGGAAGGGCCGCGCCGACCTCGCGACCGCGCTCACCGCGACCACGGCGTCGAAGGTGCTCTGGTTCGGCACCTCGATGTCGCCGACGTCGATGGTCACCGCGCGGCTGATGGAGACCTGGGCGCACGGCCTCGACGTCGCCGACACGCTGGGCATCGAGCGCGGGTTCACGCCGCGGCTGCGACACGTCGCCCACCTCGGTTACCGCACGATCGGGCACGGGTTCATGGCGCACGGCCGGCCCCGGCCGGCGGCGGAGTTCCGCGTCGAACTGTCCACACCGGACGGTTCACTGTGGACGTTCGGCCCCGACGACGCGCCCGAGCAGATCTCCGGGCCCGCGCTGGACTTCTGTCTGCTGGTCACGCAGCGACGGCACCCCGACGAGCTGGCCATCAAGACGACCGGGCCGGTCGCCACCGAGTGGCTCGAGGTGGCACAGGCGTTCGCCGGCCCACCCGGAGCGAAAAGATGAGGATCGGCAACGCGTCCGGCTTCTACGGCGACCGGTTCAGCGCCTGGCGCGAGATGCTCGAGGGCGGCGACCTCGACGTCCTCACCGGCGACTACCTCGCCGAACTCACGATGCTCATTCTCGGCCGCGACCGCGGCAAGGACCCCGCCCTCGGGTACGCGAAGACGTTCCTGCGCCAGCTCGACGGCTGCCTCGCCACCGCGCTCGACCGCGGCGTCACGCTGGTCACGAACGCGGGCGGCGTCAACCCGGCCGGGCTGGCGTCCGCCGTGCGCGAACTGGCCGGACGGCTCGGCCGCGAGGTCCGCGTCGCCTTCGTCGACGGTGACGACGTGCGCACGCACGCCGCCGTGCCGCGGAACGCGTTGACGGCCAACGCCTACCTGGGCGCGTTCGGCATCGCCGAGTGCATCAGGGCGGGTGCCGACGTGGTGGTGACCGGCCGGGTCACCGACGCCTCACTGGTGATCGGCCCGGCCATCGCCCGCTTCGGCTGGACCCGCGACGACCTCGACGCGCTGGCCGGTGCCACCGTCGCCGGCCACATCGTCGAGTGCGGCGCCCAGGCGACCGGCGGCAACTTCCCGTTCTTCACCGAACTCCCCGACCGGGCCCGGCGACCCGGCTTCCCGATCGCCGAGATCGAGGCGGACGGGTCGAGCGTCATCACCAAGCACCCGGGCACCGGTGGTGCGGTGACGGTCGAGACGGTCACCGCGCAACTGCTGTACGAAGTGGACAGTCCCGCCTACCTCGGTCCCGACGTGGTGGCCCACCTCGACTCGGTCAGGCTCGACGATGTGGGCCCCGATCGGGTGAAGGTCAGCGGCGTCAGGGGCAGCCCGCCGCCGCCGACGGTGAAGGTGGGCGTCACCACGCTCGGCGGGTTCCGTAACAGCGTCACGTTCGTCCTCTGTGGACTGTCCATCGAGGACAAGGCCGACCTGATCCGGGAACAGCTCACGGGTGCGGTGGGCAAGGACGGGTTGGAGTTCCGGCTCGCCCGCACCGACCACGCCGACCCGACCGACACGGAGTCGGGCAGCGCGCTGCTCCACGTCCACCTGAAGGACGCCGACCCGAAGCGGGCCGGACGCGCGTTCTCGGCGGCCGCCGTGGAACTGGCACTGGCGAGCTACCCGGGTTGCACGATGCTCGGGCCGCCCGGCGACGCCGCGCCGTACGGCGTGTTCGAGGCGGTCGCCGTGCCGCAGCAGGACGTCCCGCACACCGCGGTACTGGCCGACGGCACGCGCGTCACCGTCACCCCGCCTTCAAAAACCACGACTGCGCGCAAGCCTTACGGCGGACCGCAACCGACGACCGCGCCGTGGGAACCCACGGCGTTGCGTCCACTGGGGACGGTCGCGGGGGCCCGCTCGGGTGACAAGGGTGCCGACGCGAACCTCGGTGTGTGGGCGCGCAACGACGCCGGATACGAGTGGCTGCGCGGTTTTCTCACCGTCGACCGGGTGAAGGCGTTGCTGCCGGAGGCCGCGACGATCCCGGTGGAGCGGTACGACCTGCCGAACCTGCGCGCGGTGAACTTCGTGCTGAGCGGGCTGCTCGGTGCCGGCGGCGTCGCCGCGTCGACCCGGTTCGACCCGCAGGCGAAGGCGCTCGGCGAACTGTTGCGGGCCAGGCTGGTCGAGATCCCGGTGAGGTTGCTGTGACCGAGCACTTGTGCGAGGTCACCATCCGGCTCAGCGGAGCCGATGCGCTCGCGACGCGAGCGGATCGGCTCCGAGACAGCAACTCGCGGAGCGAGGTGCTGTCGTGAAAGAGCTCCGTGAGCTCACGCGCAGGTTCACCGAACGCGAGATCGTGCCGTTTCTGAACGACTGGGAACGCGCCGGCGAGGTGCCGCGTTCGCTGCATCTGGCCGCCGGCAAGGCCGGGCTGCTCGGCGTCGCGTTCCCGGCGGAGGTCGGTGGCGGCGGCGGGACGCTGCTCGACTCCCTCGCCGTCGCCGAAGAGGTGATCCTGGCCGGTGGGTCGTCGGGCGTGATCGCGGCGCTGTTCACGTTGGGCATCGCGGTGCCGCACATCGTCGCGGCGGGCGATCCGGCGCTGATCGACCGCTACGTGCGGCCGGCACTGGCCGGCGAGAAGATCGGTTCGCTCGCGGTGACCGAGCCCGACGGTGGTTCGGACGTCGCGTCGCTGCGGACGCGGGCCGTGCGAACCGACGGCGGGTATCTGCTGACCGGCAGCAAGACGTTCATCACCAGCGGCGCCCGCGCCGACTTCGTGGTCACCGCCGTGCGTACGGGCGGCGCCGGACACGAGGGCGTCTCGCTGCTCGTGGTCGACACCGACAGCCCCGGTTTCCGGGTGACCCGGCGGCTCGACAAGATGGGCTGGCACTGCTCCGACACCGCCGAACTCGCCTACACCGACGTGCTCGTGCCGTTCGCGAACCTGGTCGGCGCGGAGGGAACCGGCTTCGCGCAGATCATGCGGCACTTCGCCAGCGAGCGGCTGTCACTGGCGACGCAGGCGGTGGCGACCGCGCGGCGCTGCCTCGACCTCACCCTCACCTGGACCCGGCAACGGGAGACGTTCGGCCGGCCGCTCGCGAGCCGGCAGGTGGTGCGGCACCGGCTCGCGGAGATGGCCCGCCGGGTCGACGTCGCTCGCACGTACGTACAGAGCGTAGCGGCGCGTGTCGAGAACGGTGAGCCAGTCGTTAGCGAGGTGGCGATGGCGAAGAACACCGCGGTCGAGGCCTGCGACTTCGTCGTCGACGCGGCGGTCCAACTGCACGGCGGTTTCGGCTACATGCGCGACGCCGAGGTGGAGAGGCACTACCGGGACGCCCGGATCATGGGCATTGGCGGCGGTACGACGGAGATCATGAACGAGATCATCGCTAGACAGCTGGGGGTCTAGACATGGTGGCACTGGAGACCTCGCTCGACCCGAGGTCCGAGGCGTACGCCGAAAACAGAAAAGCGATGCTCGACCGCCTGGCCGAACTCGACGCGGCGGCCGACCAGGCCCGCGCGGGCGGCGGTGAGCGGTACGTGGCCCGGCACCACGCCCGGGGCAAACTGCTCGCGCGCGAGCGCGTCGACCTCCTGCTCGACCGGGAGAGCCCGTTCCTGGAACTGGCTCCCTACGCGGCCTGGGGCACCGACTACGCGGTCGGCGCGAGCCTGGTCACCGGCATCGGGCTGGTCGAGGGCGTGGCCTGCGTGATCGTGGCCAACGACCCGACCGTGCGGGGCGGCTCGGTCAACCCGTACTCGTTGAAGAAGACGCAACGGGCGCACGCGATCGCGCGCATCAACCGGATGCCGATGATCAACCTGGTCGAGTCGGGCGGCGCCGACCTGCCCACCCAGGCGGAGATCTTCATTCCCGGCGGGGGCGGATTCCGTGACCTGACCCGGCTCTCGGCCGACGGTGTACCGACGATCGCGGTGGTGTTCGGCAACGCCACGGCCGGCGGCGCCTACGTGCCGGGGATGAGCGACTACACCATCTTCGTCCGCGATCAGGCGAAGGTGTTCCTGGCCGGTCCGCCGCTGGTGAAGATGGCCACCGGCGAGGAGGTCGACGACGAGACGCTCGGCGGCGCCGCCATGCACGGCAGCCGTAGCGGGTTGGCCGACCACGTCGCCGAGGACGAGCGCGACGCGATCCGCCTCGCGCGGGCCTGCGTCGCGCGGACCCGGTGGCGTCAGCCGTCCGTTCCCGGCGGCACGGAGCCGAAGTACCCGCTGGAGGACCTGCTCGCGATCCCGTCGGCCGACCTGCGGGTGCCGTTCGACCCGCGCGAGATCCTCGCCCGGGTGCTCGACGGCAGCGAGTTCGACGAGTTCAAACCCTTGTACGGCACGGCCCTGGTCACCGGTTGGGGTTCGGTGCACGGCCACCCGGTGGGCGTGCTGGCGAACGCCCGCGGCGTGCTGTTCTCCGCCGAGGCGCAGAAGGCGGCGCAGTTCATCCAGCTCGCGAACTCGTCGCGGACGCCGCTGCTGTTCCTGCAGAACACCACCGGCTACATGGTCGGCAGCGAGTACGAGCAGAACGGCATCATCAAGCACGGCGCCCTGATGATCAACGCGGTGTCGAACTCGACGGTGCCGCACCTGACCATCAACATCGGCGCCTCGTACGGCGCCGGCAACTACGGCATGTGCGGCCGGGCCTACGATCCCCGGTTCCTCTTCGCGTGGCCGAACGCGAAGTCGGCGGTGATGGGTCCCACCCAGCTCGCCGGCGTGCTGTCGATCGTGGCGCGGCAGGCCGCCGAGGGCAAGGGCCGCACCTACGACGAGGACGAGGACGCGGCCATGCGCGCCATGGTCGAGCAGAAGATCGAGGCGGAGTCGGCGGCGCTGTTCCTCTCCGGCCGGCTCTACGACGACGGGGTGATCGACCCGCGCGACACGCGCACGATCCTCGGTCTATGCCTGTCCATTGTGGACAGTCCGCACGAAAGCCGGCCACCCTTTGGCGTATTCCGAATGTGATGCTCAGAAAAACATGTGAGGTTTGCAGAGCATGATCCGACGACTGCTGGTGGCGAACCGTGGCGAGATCGCCCGCCGCATCATCGTCACCTGCCGTGCGGTCGGGGTGGAGACCGTGGCGGTCCACTCCGACGCCGATGCCGACGCGCCCTACGTCGCCGAGGCCGACTACGCCGTCCGCCTGCCCGGCAACTCGCCCACCGAGACCTATCTGCGCGGCGACCTGCTCGTCGACGCCGCCCGGCGGGCCGGCGCCGACGCCGTCCACCCCGGCTACGGGTTCCTGTCCGAGAACGGCGCGTTCGCACAGGCGGTGCAGGACGCCGGCCTGCTGTGGGTCGGCCCGCCGCCCAAGGTGATCGACGTGATGGGCTCGAAGATCGAGGCCAAGCAGCTCGTCGCCGACGCGGGCGTGCCGACGCTTCCGACCTGGAACGACCCCCTCGACGTCGAGTCCTATCCGGTGCTGGTGAAGGCGTCCGCCGGGGGCGGCGGCCGCGGCATGCGCCTGGTCCGCGACGCGTCGGATCTCGCGGACGCCGTCGCGTCGGCGCGGTACGAGGCCGAGTCGGCGTTCGGCGACGGGACGGTGTTCTGCGAGCGCTACGTGGAGCGCGCCCGCCACATCGAGGTCCAGATCATCGCCGACTCGCACGGCTCCGTGATCTCGCTCGGCGAGCGGGAATGCTCGATCCAGCGGCGGCACCAGAAGATCATCGAGGAGACGCCGTCTCCCTTTGTCGACCCCGCCCTGCGGGAGAAGCTGTGTTCCGCGGCCGTGGCGACGGCTCGCGCGGTGGGCTATGTCGGCGCCGGAACGGTCGAGTTCGTGGTCGAGCCGGACTCGTCGTTCTGGTTCCTGGAGATGAACACGCGGCTGCAGGTCGAGCACCCGGTCACCGAGCTGGTCGTCGGCATCGACCTGGTGCGGTTGCAGTTGCTGGTCGCCGAGGGCGGGAAACTGCCGTACTCCGGGCCGCCGCCGTTGCGCGGGCACGCCGTCGAGGCGCGCATCTACGCCGAGGACCCGACGTGCGCGTGGCTGCCCCGCACGGGCACGTTGCACCGGTTCGACTTTCCGGGCGTCGACCAGGAGTTCGGCCCGATGGTCACACCCGGGCTGCGGCTCGACTCCGGTGTGGTGGCGGGCTCTGCGGTGGGCGTCCACTACGATCCGATGCTCGCGAAACTCGTCGCGTGGGCGCCGACGCGGTACGAGGCCACCCGCCAGTTGGCCACCGCGTTGGCGCGGGCCCGCATCCACGGCGTCGGCACCAACCGCGACCTGCTGGTGCGGGTGCTGCGGCATCCGTCCTTCGTGGCCGGTGACCTCGACACCGGTTTCCTCGACGGGCATCCCGAGGTCTTCGCGCCGCTGCTGTCCTCTGTGGACTGTCTGCGCCTGTCGTGCCTCGCGGCGGCGCTGGCCGCGTCGGCCGCGCGCCAGGAGGCCTCGCCGCTCGCGACGCTGCCGGCCCGCTGGCGCAACATCCCGTCGGTGCCACAGACCGTCGCGTACGAGGCGCCGAGCGGCACGTTCGAGGTCGCGTACCGGCTCGACCGCACGGGCGCACTCAGCGGCTGGACGGTGCGCCGCGTCGAACGCGACGACGTCGGCCTGCCCGGCGCCACCCCGGAACTCGACGGAAGTTCGAACGTCGCGATCGTCTCGGCGACACCGGCCCGCGTCGTGCTCGACGTGTCCGGCGTGCGGTACACGTTCGACGTCGACCGGGTCGGCGACGTGTCCTATGTGGACACCGCCGAGGGCTCGGTCGAGTTGACCGAACTCCCCCGGTTCCCGCCGCCCGGCACCGAAACGGCGGAGGGCACGCTCACCGCCCCGCTGCCCGGTTCGGTGGTGCGGGTGCTCGTGGTTCCCGGCCAACGGGTCGCGGCCGGCGACCTGCTGCTCACCGTGGAGGCGATGAAGCTCGAACACGCCGTGCACGCACCCACCAGCGGCGTGATCACAGATCTGAAGGTCAAGACCGGCGCTCAGGTGGAGGCCGGTGCATTGTTGGCGGTGCTCGCACCGGACTAGAAAGGTCCACCCCTCATGGACTTCGACCTCACCCCGGAACAGACCCTGCTGCGCGACTCGGTGGCCTCGCTCGGCCGTCGCTTTGGGCACGAGTACTACGTGGCAAAGGCGAAGGCCGGCGAGCACACCCACGAACTGTGGGCGGAGACGGGCAAGCACGGCTACCTCGGCGTCAACCTGCCCGAGGAGTACGGCGGCGGCGGTGGCGGCATCACCGAGCTGGCGATCGTCGTCGAGGAACTGGCCGCCGCCGGCTGCCCGCTGCTCCTGCTCGTGGTGTCGCAGGCGATCGCCGGCACGATCGTCGCCAAGCACGGCACCTCGGCCCAGAAGGAGCGATTCCTCTCCGGGATCGCCGACGGCACGGTGAAGTTCTGCTTCGCGATCACCGAACCCGAGGCCGGCTCCAACTTCCACAAGCTGTCGACGGTCGCCACCCGCGACGGCGACGACTACCTCATCACCGGCCGCAAGGTCTACATTTCGGGCGTCGACGAGTGCGACCACATGCTCGTGGTCGCCCGCACCGCCGACTCCCGCGACGGCAAGCTGAAGCCCGCGCTGTTCCTCCTGCCCACCGACGCCCCCGGGCTGTCGCGCAGCAAGATCGAGATGGAGATCGTCTCGCCGGAGAACCAGTTCCAGGTATTTTTCGACGAGGTGCGGGTCCCGTCGTCCGCCCTGGTCGGCGGCAGTGCCGACGCGGGCCTGCCGGCCCTGTTCAGCGGCCTGAACCCGGAGCGGATCACGGTGGCCGCGATGGGCGCCGGCACGGCCCGGTACGCGCTGGAGAAGGCCGCGAAGTACGTCGCCACCCGCAACGTGTGGGGCCGCCCGATCGGCGCCCACCAGGGCGTCGCCCACCAACTGGCCAACGCCTGGGCCCAGGTCGAACTGGCCCGGTTGGCGATCGCGAAGGCCGCGTCCGTCTACGACACCGGCCGCGACCTGGAGGCCGGCGTGGCCGCCAACCTGGCGAAGTACGCGTCGTCGGAGGCCAGCGTCCTGGCGGTCGACACGGCGATCCAGGTCCACGGCGGCAACGGCATGACCACCGAGTACGGCGTGGCAACCCTGCTGGGCGGCGCGCGGGCCGGCCGGATCGCCCCGGTGTCGCGCGAGATGATCCTGAACTTCATCGCCCAACACGTACTCGGCCAGGAAAAGAGCTACTAAGTCAGCGGACGAAGCGGGAGTCGCGGAGTTTGCTGGGTGGGGTGCCGGCCAGGCAGCGGTAGGTGCGGTCGCCGTTGCGGACCTGCTCGCGAGACGGTGGCAGCACCTCGACCTGCCAGTTCTGCTGGGTGTTCAGCGCACGTGCGTTGGTGGCGCTGCACACCTGGCGGACCTGCTGGTTCTGCTTGATCGTGGTGTGCGACGCGGTGTCGAGGCCCTCCGGCAGGGGCGCGGTCGCGAAGACCTCCCACACGTGGGGTTCGGTGCACGCCACTGCGGCGGCGCGGGCCACGCCGCCCTGCACGGTGACGCCGTTGAAGCACTCCGGTTGCTGCACGCACTGCGCGGTGCCGGCCGGCGACAGCGGGCACGTCGGGCTGGACTTCACCGGCGCGGCCACGAACGTCGTCGCCGGGTCGGCGGAGCCCATCCGCATGCCGGCGACGGCCACGGCGGCCAGCGCCAGCAGATAGCCGGCGGCGATTCCGGCCATCAGGAGGCGGCGCAGGCGCGGCGTCCGCGTCGGCCGGGCCACACCCTCATGAGGGGACGCGGACCGCACGCCGCCGCGGCCGCCGGGCACGAAGCCCAACCCGGGCGAGCCGACCTCGGGCGAAACGGCCGAACCGAAGTCACCGGGCGACCCGGCCACGCCGGACGATCGGATCACACCTGGCGAGCCGGGCATCCCCAGCGAGCCGATCACACCGGGCGAGCCGGGCATTCCCGGCGAACCGGCCATGCCGATCGGTCCGGGCATCCCCGGCGAACCGGGCGGCCCGAGCGGTCCGGGCATCCCCGGCGATCCGGCCACACCGTGCTGGCCCGGCATCCCGGGCGCCCCCGGCCAACCGGCGGCGGGTGGAACCGACAGCACCGGCGCCGTCGGTGGCGCCGCCGGGGCGAGCGGTCCCCCCGGGTTCACCACCTGCGTCTCACCGCTGTCCGCGTCATCGGCACCCGGCGCCGACTGGTGCCGCAGCATGCCCGTCGGGATCGCGTGGGGCGAAACGGCGCCCAGCTCCATCGCCAGCAACAGGTCCCGCAACTCGGCCGCGCGCGGCCGGGCGGCGTCCACATTGGACATTCCGCGCAGGACGAGGCCCATCAGGTCGCGCGGGACGTGGGGGAGGTCGGGGATCGGGTCGGCGAACATGTCGACCAGCGAGGCCAGGCTCGGGTCGCGGGAGTTCGGCCACCGGGGCGGCCGGCCGGCCAGCAGGGCGTACAGGGTGGCGCACAGCGAGTACACGTCGGCCGCGGGTGCCGGGGGCGCGTGGTTGAACATCTCCGGCGGCGCGTAGGCCGGCGTCAGCACGTCGAGGGTGATCGAGATGTCGCGGTTCTCGGTGACGACGGCCAGGCCGAAGTCGGCCAGGGCGGGCTCGCCGAAGTGCGTCATGAGGATGTTGGCCGGCTTGACGTCGCGGTGCAGCACGCCGAGTTCGTGCGCGTCGGCGAGGGCGTCGGCGATCTTGACGCCCACGTCGCGGACCTCGGCCGGCGGCAACGGCATCCGCCGCATGCGCTCGGAGTACGAGCCCTGGCACAGCTCCATGATCAGGAAGGGGTGGCCGTCGATCGTGACGCCGGCGTCGAACAGGTCGACCACGTGCGGGTGGCTCGACATCCGCCCTGCTGCCCGGGCCTCCCGCATGAACCGGCGCTGGTCGCGCTCGTTCTCCAGGATCCCGTTCTCGACCTTGACGGCGACCAGCCGCCCGACCGACTCCTGCATCGCCCGGTACACGGTGGCGTAACCGCCCCTGGCCAGCACGGACAGGCCGGTCAAACCCGGCACCGTCGGTACCCGCTCGGCGGTCACGTTGACAACGTACGCCAGATCGGTAACTCAGCCGACAGCGGCAAGTGTCGCGTCGGCGGCAACCCGTTCCGAGATCTGCTGCGTTCCGTACGCTTCGCGCACGGCTGATGCCGCGACGGTCAACGCCTCGGCCCGGTCACCGGCCGCGGCCAGCGCGGCGGCGAGCACCCGGCCGGCCACGACCCGGCTGCGGACGTCTTCGGCCGGCAGGTCGACGGCCCGGCGGGCCCAGCAGAGCGCGTCGGTCGGCCGGTCGGCGGCGAGCAGCGCCTGCGCGTACCCGGCCACCGCCTGCCGGCGCGGGAACAGCAGCGACGGCTCGGCCGCGGCCGCCGCGATGTCGCCCAGTTCGGCGAGCGCCTTGCCGGTGTCGCCGGCACCCAGGTCGGCCAGGGCACGCAGGGCCCGCGGCCCGACCCGCGTCGCCGGCAGCACGTTGTGTGACCGCATCCGGTCGAGCACCAGGTCGGCGTCGGCCGCGGCGGCCACCGGGTCGCCGAGATCGAGGTGCACGAACCCGCGCACCGTGCCGGCCATGCCGATGAGCAGCGGGTGCCCGGTGCGCGTCGCGCAGTTGTACGCGTCGTCGAGCAGGTCTCGGGCGTGTGCCGGCTCGCCCAGCCCGCGGGCCACCACGCCGCGCACCACCAGCGACAACCCGCGTCCCCAGTCGTCGTCGGCGGCCTCGAAGTCGCGGAAGGCGCGCCGCGCCGCGGCGTCGGCTTCGGCCAGGTCACCGAGTTCGGCGGCCGCGTAGGCGCCGACGGCGCGCAACGTGCCGACGGCCCACACCTCACCGACCCGCTCCCCGAACGGCAGGAACGCGGTGGCCAGCCGCCGCGCCTCGGCGAGCCGGCCGGCGAGCAGGCGGGCGAACGCGGTGGTGCCGCGCAGCCAGGCCCGGCCGACCGGATCGCCGAGTTCGGCGAATCGCCGCGCGGCCCGCAGGATCGAGACGTCGGCGCCGACGAAGTCACCGCGGGTGACCGTCACCCAGGCCAGGTCCTGCAACGACCAGGCCTCGTTGCGCCGGTCGCCGGCGGCGACCGCGATCTGGTTCGCCGACCGGAACCGCTCGGTGGCTTCGGTGAGGTGGCCGGCCCGGTAGTCGGCCATGCCGAGCCGGCGCAGCACCGCGGCCCGCTCACCCGGCAGTCCGGCGGCGGTGGCCGCGTCGAAGGCCTCGTTCCAGGCGGCCCGCGCCCGGTCGAGCTCCCGGTTCGCCTCGTACGCGCGTCCGGCCAGCAGCAGCGCACCGGCGCGAACCGTGGCATCGGTCGCATTGGCGGCAATCTTCTCCGCGTACTGAAGAGCATCCGGGACGCGTCCCAGCTGCAACAATGCCCGGGCGTGCACCAGCCGTTGGGGTGCCGACAGCAGGCCGCCGCCCAGCGCCGCCGCCCGCTCGGAGTACCGGGCCGCCTGCGCCGGCTCGCCACCGGCGAGCGCCCGCTCGGCCAGCCGGGCCAGCGCCGCCAGCCCGATCGGGGCCACCGCCCGCGCCGGCGCGTCGGGCCGCAGCCGCACCACCTCGGCGAGCGCGGACGCCCGCTCGGCGTGCTCGGCGACGAACGCGTCGTCGCCGCGACCGGGGCCGCCGATCGCCCAGTGCACCAGCGCGGCGTGCCGCTCGGCCAGGTTGCTCTTGCCGATTCCGGCGTAGGCCGCCTCACGCAGCAGCGGGGTGGCGAACGCGTACCCGCCCCGTACCCGGCGCAGCATCCGGCGCTGGAGCAGTTCGTCGACGGCCCGTTCGAGTTCGACCGCCGCCACGGCCGCCGGCCGGCGGGCCGCCATCGACCGGGCCTGCTGCAGCGACTCGACCGCGCCGGCCGGCACGGTGTCGCCGACGACCGCCGAGTCGCGGAGCACCGCACGGGCGTCGGGCGGCAGCGCGTCGATGCGGGCGGCGAGCACCGCGGCCAGGTCGCGGGAGAGCAGCCGGCCGCCGAGCGAGCCGGACGTCAGCCTCCACAGTGGACCGTGCGACCGCGCCGGACCGTGCTCGGGCACCGCGATGCTGGTGAGCGCGCCGCGCTCGCGCAGCAGCGTGATCAGCTCGGCCAGGTAGAACGGGTTGCCCTGGGCGGTGGCGAGCAGCTTGTCGGTGTCGGCGGCGCTCAACCGCCCCCCGGACAGGTAGGCGCTGAGCAGGCGGGCGGCGTCGGCACCGCGCAGCGGCGGCAGCGCGTAGACCTCCGCGTCGGCGAGCCGGGTGAAGATGCCGGCCGTGCGGACCAGTTCGGGCCGGCCCAGCATGAGCACCAGCACCGGACCGGTGAGCCGCTCGAGCGTGGCGGCCAGCCCGTCGACCGTCTCGGCGGTGGCGTCGTGCAGGTCGTCGACGATCACCACCAGGGGACTCTCGGTGGCCAGCGCCGACAGCAGCTCGGCGACGGCGGCCGGGGTGGCTTCCAGGTCGAGGTCGTCACCCGGACCGGCGGGACGGCCGTCGCGCGTCAACGCGTACCCGTCGTCGGGGCCGTGGTCCTCGCCGCGGCCGTATCCCAGCAGGGTCAGCAGCTGGGTGACGGCGACGCCGGGCGAGTCGCGCCGCCGGCCGCGCTCGAGACGCTGGACCAGCCGCCGCAACCGCTCCTCGGCCTGGGCCCGGCCCACCTGGGCGCCGTCGGCCGGCAGACCGATGGCCGCCCGCACCAGGTCGGCCAGCGGAGCCAACCGCCTCAGCTCACCGAACGCCGCGCAGTGGACGGTGAGCACCCGCGCGCCGGAGGGCACGACGTACCCGCCGGTTGCCACCGGGTAACCCGCGGCCAGCCGCTCGACCTCGCCGGCGAACCGGGTCTTGCCCAGCCCCGCCTCACCGGTGACCACCAGCGTGCGCGGCTCGCCCCGGTCGATGGTGTCGGCCAGCCGGCTCGCCACCCAGGCCAGCTCGGGCTCGCGACCCACGAACGTCGCCTCGTCGCCGATGCCGGACCGGGTGCCGGGTGCGTCGAGCAGGCCCAGCAGTTCGAACGCGGCCACCGGCTCGCGCTTGCCCTTCAGCCGCAGCGGCCGCAGCCCCCGCCAGGAGGCGATGTGCCGGGTGCCGGCCGAGGTGGTCGCGCCGGCGTAGACCGCGCCGACCGCCGCCGCGTCGGCCAGGCGCGCCGCGGTGTTCACCGTGTCGCCGATGACCGTGTACTCGATGTCGGCCTGCACGCCGGCCACCACCGGACCGGTGTTCAGGCCCACCCGCAGCCCGAGCGGCGCGCCGCCGCCGCGCTCGTCGTCGAGGACCCGGCGCACCGCGCGCTGCATCGACAGCGCCGCCCGCACGGCGCGCTCCGCATCGTCTTCATGCGCGACGGGCGCGCCGAAGACCGCCATGATGCCGTCGCCGGTGAGCTTGTCGACGTGCCCGCCGAACGTGCGCACGGAGCCGGCGAGCGCGGCGAGCACCCGGTCGGTGACCGCGCCCACGCGCTCCGGATCGGTGTCTTCGGCCCACGCCGTGAACTCCGACAGGTCGCCGAACAGCACGGTGACGACGCGGCGCTCGGTGGCCGGCAACGACGCGGCGGCCGGCAGCGCCGATCCGCAGTTGTGGCAGAACCGCGCCCCTGGCACCGCGACGGTTCCGCAGACCGGGCACGTCACGGTCTATCCCGTTCCTTCAGGTAGGCGAGCTGGGCCCGCACCGTGGCCTCGGCAGCCGGCCACAGCACCTCGTCGACATCGGCGTAGACGGTGCGGACCACGTCGATCGGCTCCTCGGCACCGGCGGCGACCGCACTCCGCACCTGTTCCAGGCGTGCTTCCCGGTGGTTCCGGTAATAAACGGCCGCCGCGGCGCAGTTGGCCAGCGGTGGACCGTGACCCGGCAGCACGGGCAGCGCGCCCAGCCGGCGGAGCGTGTCGAGGCTGGCCAGGTAGGAGCCCAGGTCGCCGTCGGGCCAGGCGACGATCGTGGTGCCGCGGCCGAGGATGGTGTCGCCGGAGAGCACCGCCTCGTCGTTGACGACGTAGCAGACGGAGTCGCCGGTGTGGCCGGGCGTGTCGATCGCCTGCACGGTGAGGCCGCCGGCCTCGAACGTGCCGTCGAAGTCGAGCACCGGAGCGCCGGTGAGCTCAGCCAGGCGCGGCACGCCCTCGGTGTGGTCGAAGTGGCCGTGCGTGATCAGGATCGACTCGACCGGGCCGTGGGCGGCGACGGCCTGCAGGTGACCCTCGTCGAGCGGGCCGGGATCGACCACCACGTAGCCGGCGTCGCTGCCGGGGGCACGCAGCAGCCAGGTGTTCGTGCCGTCGAGCGTCATCGGCCCGGCGTTGGGCGCCCGCACGAGCGTCGCCCATGAGGGCAACGAGTCGAGCAGAGCGGCCGCAGGCGCGGTGACGTGGCCCACCATGCCAGCGATGTTACGGGCGCGAGATGACGCCGCTGCCGTCCGATCGGCGGCCCGTGGCCCCCCTGAACGCCGATCTTGCTGGCTCGTTGCCCGGTTTCGCGGTTATTTGTTGTGGTTTGCGGTGGGCAAACTGCAGGATCAACGACAGTGCGCTCTCAGCGAACTCTCAGCTCGCCTCGACCTCGAAGATCGCCTCGACCTCGACCGGGACGCCCCGCGGAAGCTCGGCCACGCCGACCGCGCTCCGGGCATGCCGGCCGGCCTCGCCGAGAACCTCGCCGAACAGCTCGCTGGCACCGTTGATCACCGTGGGCACGTCGGTGAAGCCGGGCGCCGCCGCCACGAAGCCGACCACCTTCACCACGCGCACCACGCGGGCTAGGCCGACCAGCGCGTCGACCGCGGCCAGCGCGCTCAACGCGCACCGGCGGGCGAGCGCGGCGGCCTCCTCGGTGGTGACCTCGGCACCGACCTTGCCGGTGGCGAGCACCTTGCCGTCGGCGATCGGAACCTGGCCCGACACGTAGACGTGATTACCGGTCTGCACGGCCGGCACGTACGCCGCCAGCGGCGCGGTGACCGGGGGCAGTTCGAGACCGAGTTCGGCGAGCCGCGCGAAGGGATCGGTCATCGGGCGTCTCCGGGGTTGGGCAACGGCCGCTTCAGGTAGGCCACCAGGTTCTCCGAGTTCGGACCCGGAATCACCTGGACCAGCTCCCAGCCGTCTTCACCCCAGTTGTCGAGGATCTGCTTCGTGGCGTGCACCAGCAACGGCACGGTGGCGTACTCCCACTTCTGCATAACCGAGACCTTATCGGGTGGGCGACGCGGGATACGCTGACCCCCACACTCTCCCGAGGAGTTGCAAGCCCATCGACAGGTGATTGGGTGGGACCCACCGTGATCGTCAACCAGGGGTACCGGTTCGCGCTCGATCCGACCCCGGCCCAGCAGCGGGCACTGGTGTCCCACGCAGGGGCGTCGCGGAAGGCCTTCAACTGGGCACTCGGCCTGGTCAAGATGCAACTGGATCAGCGGGAGGCCGAACGTTCCTACGGCATCGCGACCGGTGAGTTGACCTCGGGGATCCGCAATCTGGTCCGCGGGTTGGATGCGTGGCGGGACTCGAAGTCCGGGAAGCGTAAGGGTCCGTCGGTGCGGTTCCCCCGCTTCAAATCGAAGCACCGCGACCCGCTGTCGTGCACCTTTACCACCGGCGCGATTCGGATCGAGGCGGACCGTCGGCACGTCACCCTGCCTCGGCTCGGCATGCTCAGGCTGCACGAGTCAGCCCGGAAGTTGGCCCGTCGCATCGAGGCCGGCACGGCGCGGGTCCTGTCCGCCACCGTCAAGCGCGACGGCAACCGGTGGTTCGTGTCGTTTGCCTGCGAAGTCGACAAGGCGGAACGCACTCCAGCCCGGCCGGACGCCGTCGTCGGTGTCGACGTCGGCGTGTCACAACTGGCAGTACTGTCCACCGGCGAGACGATCGCGAACCCGCGGCATCTGGCCGCTGCGAGCCGGCATCTGCGACGCACCGCCCGCCGCCTGTCCCGGCGTATCGGGCCCGACCGGCGCACCGGTCAGAAGCCGTCGAAACGGTGGCTTCGAGCCAAGGCCGAACTTTGCCACGCCCATGCTCGGGTGGCCAACCGTCGCCACGACGGACTACACAAACTCACCTCGCGGCTGGCCGCTACCTACGGCACTGTCGTGGTCGAGCACCTCAACGTGGCAGGTATGGTCCGCAACCGGCGGTTGGCCCGCGCCATCTCCGATTGCGGATTCGCCACTATCCGTCAGCAGTTGACCTACAAGACCGTGTGGAACGCGGGCCGGCTGGTCGTGGCCGACCGGTGGTATCCGTCGAGCAAGATCTGCTCGGGCTGCGGCGCAGTGAAAGCCAAACTGCCGCTGCATGTCCGACTATTCGTATGTACCGCATGCGGTATGAGGCTGGACCGCGATCTCAACGCGTCCCGCAACCTCGCCGCACTCGCCAGCATCACGGGTACCGGAGTGGCCGTGTACCCGCAACCGCAAGGTTGGAACGGACGTGGAGCCGACCGTAAGATCCCGACCACGGGGCAGGTGGCCGTGAAGCGTCCACCCGGCACCGCGCCTGCGGGCAAGACCGGGACCGTCCCGCCGCAAGGCGAGACATCCAATCACGAGCTCTTCAGAGTTCACTGAAAGGAAACGGACAGATGAGTACGCCACCCGGGTACCCGCCGCCGGCTGATCCGTACGGCCAGCAGCCGGGCCAGCCGCCCACGTCGGGTGGGCCGTACCAGGGCTTCCCCCCGCCACCGCAGCAGCCGCCGTACGACCCGAACGCCGGCCAGTACGACCCGAACGCCGGCCAGCAGCCCGGCTACGGGCAGCCGACCTCGGCACCGCCGTCGTCCGGCGGGCCGTACGGGCCGCCGGCGTCGGGACCGCCGGCCGGGCCGTACTCGCCACCGGCGTCGGGGCCACCCGCCGGGCCGTACTCGCCGCCGCCGGCGTCGGGACCGCCGGCCGGGCCCTACGCGCCGCCGCCCGCTTCCGGGCCGCCGGCTCCGGCCGGCCCGTACGGACCGCCGCCCTCCTCGGGCGGACCCTACGGACCTCCGCCGTCGTCGGGCGGGCCGTACGGACCACCGCCGGGCGGCCAGTTCGGGCAACCGGGCGCCCCCTACGACCCGAACCAGGCCGCCTACCCCACCAGCGGCTTCCCCGCGCCCACCAGCGGTTATCCCGGTGCCGGCTACGGGCCCGACCCCACCGGCGCCTACCCGGGCGCGCCCGCACCCGCGCGCAGCCGGCGCACGCTGCTCATCAGCCTGATCGCGGCGGTGGTGCTGGTCGTGATCGCCGGCGGCGGCATCACCGCGTTCCTGATCTTCGGTCGCTCGGGCGGCGAAGGGCAGGCCAATCCGACCGCGGCGGCCACCAACTTCCTCACCGCTGTATATAAGGACAAGGACGCGACCAAGGCGGCCCGCTACGTCTGCTCGTCGGCCCGTGACAAGGGCGACATCACGAAGAAGGTCGACGAGGTCAAGGCCTACGCCACGAAGTTCAACCGCGATCCGCAGTTCACCTGGGACGAGCCGAAGGTCGAGAACTCCGGCAAGGAGACCGCCACGGTAGCCGTCACCGTCCGGTTCAGCACCAGCGACGACCGGGCCGCCGAGCAGAAGTTGACCATCACCACGGTGAAGGACGACGGCTGGCTCGTCTGCGAGATCAAGGCCGGCTGACAGCTACGGTTGGCGGTATGAGTTCCAACGGGCGCGGGGTCGGCTGGCCGGCCCGGCTGCACGTGGTCACCGGCAAGGGTGGCACCGGCAAGACCACCGTCGCCGCCGCGCTCGCCCTCGCGCTGGCCGCCGACGGCGGCCGCATCCTGCTCGTCGAGGTCGAGGGGCGGCAGGGCATCGCCCCGCTGTTCGGGCTCGGCCCGCTGCCCTACCAGGAGCGGCGGGTCGCCAAGACCGCGGCCGGCGGTGAGGTGCGGGCGCTCGCCGTCGACGCCGAGGAAGCGCTGCTCGAGTACCTCGACATGTTCTACAAGCTCGGCGTGGCCGGGCGGGCGCTGCGCAAGATCGGCGCGATCGACTTCGCCACCACGATCGCGCCCGGGCTGCGCGACGTGCTGCTCACCGGCAAGGTCAAGGAGGCGGTGACGCGCAGCGCCGACGGCCGCCGGGTCTACGACGCCGTGGTGCTCGACGCGCCGCCCACCGGTCGCATCGGACGGTTCCTCAACGTCACCGCCGAAACCGCCCGGCTGGCGAAGGTCGGCCCGATCAAGACGCAGAGCGAGGGCGTCGCCGCGATCCTGCGCTCACCGATGACCACGGTGCACGTGGTGACGCTGTTGGAGGAGATGCCGGTACAGGAGAGCGCCGACGCCATGGCGGAGCTCACCGACCTCGGCATCCCGCTCGGGCGGGTGATCGTCAACGCCACCCGGCCGCCGGTGCTCGCCGGCGTGAAGGTCACCGGTGCCGAGGTGAAGCGGGGACTGGTCGCGGCCGGCCTGCCCGCCGACCGGGAGACCGTGGCCGGCCTGGTCGCCGAGGGCAGGGCCCACCAGACGCGGCTGGAGATCGAGACGGAGCTGCGGGCCGGGCTCGACGCCTTCGAGCTGCCCGTGATCGAACTGCCCGCGCAGGCGGGCGGGGTGACCCGCGACGGCCTCGACCGGCTCGCGGCGCTTCTGCACGACGGGCTCGCTCGGGCACTGTGATGCGGCTCCTCGGCCGAGCAGACCCGGTGATCCGACGGATACCCTCGCAATGTGCAGTCTGACAGTCCGGAGAGCCCCGAGCTGGACCTCGACCTGATCCTCGGTGACCCGGGGATCCGCACCATGGTCTGCTGCGGAGCCGGCGGTGTCGGCAAGACCACCACGGCCGCCGCGCTGGCGTTGCGGGCGGCCGAGAAGCACGGACGCAGCACCGTGGTGCTGACGATCGACCCGGCCCGGCGCCTCGCCCAGTCGCTCGGGCTCACCGAGCTCGACAACACCCCCCGCCGCGTGGCCGGGGCCGCGGGTGACCTGAGCGCGATGATGCTCGACATGAAGCGCACCTTCGACGACGTGGTGCTCGCGCACACCGACCCGAAGCGCGCCGAGGAGATCTTCGCCAACCCGTTCTACCAGGCCATGAGCTCGACGTTCTCGGGCACGCAGGAGTACATGGCCATGGAGAAGCTGGGCCAGCTGCGGGCCCGCGACGCGTGGGACCTGATCATCGTCGACACGCCGCCGTCGCGGTCGGCCCTGGACTTTCTCGACGCGCCGGCCCGGCTGGGCCGGTTCCTCGACGGGCGGATGTTGCGCATGCTGCTGGCGCCCGCCCGGGCCGGTGGTCGCAGCGTGTTCACCCTGGTGTCGGCGTCGTTCAGCGTGGTGGGACGGGCGGTCACGAAGGTGCTCGGCACCCAGCTGCTGGCCGACCTGAGCGGCTTCGTGGCGGCGCTCGACTCGATGTTCGGCGGCTTCCGCGCCCGCGCGGAGCAGACCTACCGCGTGCTGCAGGACCGGGAGACCGCGTTCCTGCTGGTGGCGACGCCCGAGCCCGACGCGGTGCGGGAGGCGGCGTACTTCGCCGGCCGGCTGGCCAACGACAACATGCCGCTGGCGGGGCTGGTGTTGAACCGGATGACCACGGTGTCGGCGCCGGCCATCTCGGCGGCGGCCGCCCGGGCGGCGGCCGAGGAACTCACGTCACCGATAGCTGACCTGCTGCGCGTCCACGCGACGCTGGCCGAGCAGGCCGAGCGCCAGGCCGCCGAGGCCGCCCGCTTCAAGCTGGAGCATCCCCACGTGCCCGTCGCGACGGCAGCCACCCAGGCCGCCGACATCCACGACCTGGACGGCCTTCGGCGAATCGGCGACGAGCTCTGCTGACGCAGAGCCCGCCGCCGGGTGGAACCTATACGGAGCCGGCGTTCACCAGTTCCTTCTCGCTGAGGGGCTTGTCCAGGCCTCGGTCACGCATCGCGGCCTCGAAGGTGCGCCGCCAACTCGTGACGTTGGGGTGGCGGCGCAACAGGGCCCTCCGCTCACGCTCCGTCATACCGCCCCAGACCCCGAACTCGATCCGATTGTCGAGCGCATCCGCCAGACACTCCATCCGCACCGGGCAGCTGCGGCAGATGCGCTTGGCAACGTTCTGCTCAGCGCCCTGCACGAACAGTGCGTCCGGGTCCCCGTTCCGGCACGCAGCCAGGCTCGGCCAGTCGACGACCATGCTCATGCTCGCTTATCCCCCCTAGTACTCCCCCAAGTACGTTCGTGGGCGTTCCGCGACGGCTGGGTCTAAACCGGGTCCGATCCCCCCGATCCCGGTCAAGCCAGGCCGCACAATGCCCCGAACGGACGAAGCTGTCTGTCCCATGACTTCCGGCCCCGTAGAGCCATCATGCTCTGTAATCACTCGACTACGCAACGCTGTTGCACCAGGTTAACCGCCGTTTTCTTCTCCGCCAACCGTCAGTGGAGGGTCATCCCGACGGTTGGCCAAACTCCAGCCCTCTGGGTGATTGGCCGGTAAAGCCCGTTTTTTGATCCAGATGTGGCGGAGAATTGACTCCTGAGGACCAACCAACCGCGTGCATCCGTGCGTCTATCCCAACGACGGGGCGTCCACTCAGGACGCGGCCTCGTCGATGAGGTCACGTACCCTGGGGCGGTGAAGTGGATGCGCAATCGCGATCACAGCCTGCTTACAAACGGAGCGTCGCTCCTTGTATGCGGGCTGCTCGCAGGCTTGGTGGTGGCTGCGGCGGCGTTTCCCGCCGTAGCTATGGGTGGTCTGGCGGCCAAAGCGGGCGCCGACACATTCGACAGCCTGCCGGCCGATGTCGATGTGCTCCCCTCGCCACAGATCTCCGAGGTCTACGCGAACGACGGCGCCACGCTGCTGGCGCTGCTGTACGACGAGAACCGCCGCGACGTGCCGCTCACCGAGATGGCCGAGGTCGTCCGGAAGGCCATGGTCGCCTCCGAGGACTCGCGGTTCTACCAGCACAACGGCGTCGACATGAAGGGTGTCGCCCGCGCGTTCGTCAACAACCAGCGCGGCGGTGACACCCAGGGCGCCTCGACGCTGACCATGCAGTACGTGCGGCAGGTGGTCTCGTACTCGGCGAAGACGCCGTCCGAGGTCGTCGCCGCCACCGAAGACACCGGCCCCCGCAAGGTCGCCGAGATCAAGCGGGCCCTCGCGATCGAGAAGAAGCTCGGCAAGGACCAGATCCTCGAGCGCTACCTGAACATCGCGTCCTTCGGCAACGGCGCGTTCGGCATCTTCGCCGCCAGCCAGGTCTACTTCGGCAAGACCGCGAAGGACCTCACGCTCGGCGAGGCGGCGCTGCTCGTCGGCCTGGTGAAGGCGCCGAGCGACTTCGACCCGGCCGACCCGAGGAAGCAGCCCCGGGCCATCGAGCGGCGCGACAATTACGTGCTGCCGCAGATGGTGAAGATGGGCTACGTCACCCAGCAGCAGGCCGACGAGGCGAAGGCGACGCCGCTCACGTTCGTCAACAAGCGCACGCCGGAGGGCTGCGCCCAGGTGCAGCGGCCCGACCTGAACGCCGGCTTCTTCTGCGACTACCTGGTGCGCTGGTGGGCCGATCAGGCGAAGTTCGGCAAGGACAGCTACGAGCGGCTCAACAAGCTGCGCTCGGCCGGCTACAAGATCATCAGCTCGCTCGACCTGCAGGCCCAGGCGGCGGCGCAGTCCAGCGTCACGAACGTCATGAAGAGCAAGAAGGCGTCCGAGGCGATGATGCTCACCGGCGTGCAGCCGGGCACCGGCCGGGTGCAGGCGATGGCGGTCAACCGCATCTTCAGCAACGACAACAGCCAGAACGGCCCCAACACGAACCCCGACAAGAGAAACCAGGGGATCAGGGGCAACTGGCCGCGCACCACCGTGCCGCTGCTGAGTGCCGGCGGCGACATCCACGGCTACCAGGCCGGCTCGGTGTTCAAGATGTTCACCATCGTGGCCGCCCTCGAACGCGGCCTGCCGCTCGACTACCCGATCAACGCGGTCTCGCCGTACAAGTCGAAGTACATCATCGACGACGGCAGCCCGGCGGCCTGCCCGGGAACCCACTTCTACTGCCCGGAGAACTCCGGCAAGAAGTCGGCCGGTGTCGTGAACATGTGGACCGGCCTGGGCAAGTCGGTGAACACGTACTTCGTGCCGCTGCAGGAGCGCATCGGCACCGAGAAGGTGGTCGACGTCGCCCAGCGGCTCGGCCTGTCCTTCCACAACACCGAAGACGCCAACCTCGCCAAGGCGGCACACGAGTGGGGCGCCTACACCCTCGGCGTCACCGCGCAGACGCCGCTGGAGATGGCCAACGCGTACGCGACCCTGGCCGCCGACGGCAAGTACTGCAGCCCGATGCCGCTGCTGGAACTCCGCGACAAGGAAGGCAAGAAGCTCGAGGGCGCCGAGCCCACGTGCAAGCAGGTCGTCGACCCCGACGTGGCCCGCGGCGCGGTCGACGCCGGCCGGTGCCCGCTGGGCGACCAGTCGGCCTACGGCAAGTGCGGCGGCGGCACCGCCGGCGGCATCCGCGGCATCGTCAAGCACCCGGTGTTCGGCAAGACCGGCACCACCGACAAGGAGAAGTCGGCAACGCTGATCGTCTCCACCAAGTCGCTCACGATGGCCGGATTCTTCACCGACCCCGACTGGCCGCAGACCAACGAGCGCTTCGAGCACGCCGGTGGCGTCAACGACGCGGTCGAGTACGCGATGCGCGACGCGATGGCCGGAAAGCCGCAGCAGGGGTTCGAGAAGCCCAGCCAGAAGATCGCCTTCGGCACCCGGCAGTCGATCCCGAGCGTCAAGTGCAACTCGATCGAAGACGCCCGTAACAAGCTCCAGCGGGTCGGCTTCCAGGTCGAGATCGGCTCGGCGGAGGCGTCGGAGTGCCCGAGGGGCACCGCGGCGAAGACCGATCCCGAAGGCAGCACCGTCAAGGGCGGCGTCGTCGTGATCATCCCGTCGGCCGGTGGCGGGGCCGGTGCCAGCCCGCCGCCCGGCGGCGGAGGCGGCGGACGCGGAGGCGGCGGACCGGGCGACAACCAGCGCTGCGCCCAGCTCCCCTGGCTCTGCCCGAACGACTGACACCGGAGAACCGGACAAACAGGCGACCCCCCAGGTGCATTACCTGGGGGGTCGCTGCATGATCGATCCGCGCTGCCCGGGCCGCGCTCACGCCGTCATAAATAAAATGCTCAAACCGCGAGCTGCCGGCGGACCTCGGCCGCGATTCGACCACCCTCGGCGCGGCCGGCCACCGCGGCCTGGGCCGCCTTCATGGCCGGGCCCATGCCCTGCTTCCCGCTGAAGCCGCCGGCGGCGAGCGCCCCCGCGACCAGCTCGCGCAGGTCGTCGTCGGAGAGCTGGGCGGGCAGGTAGGCGCTGAGCACCTCCTCCTCGGCCCGCTCCTTGGTGGCCAGCGCGTCACGCCCCGCGTCGGCGAACGCGACCGCCGCCTCGCGCCGCTTCTTCGCCTCCTTGGTGAGCACGCCGAGCACCTCGTCGTCGGAGAGCTCGCGGGCCGCCTTGCCGCTGACCTCCGCCGCCTTCACGGCCGTGAGCGCCATGCGGAGCGTGGACGTGACGAGCTCGTCGCGGGCCTTCATCGCGGCGCGGAGATCCGTCTCCAGTCGCGCCTTCATTGTGGACATGGCCGGAAAGTACCGTCGGACAGGCGACGATGGCGAGCGGGTTTGAAAGCTAATCTTGCGGGATGCGCTTGAGGACCTTGGCTGCCGGCACCGTTGGTCTCGGCCTGGGCGTGGCCGCGTACGCGAGCCTGGTGGAGCGCAACTGGTACCGGCTGCGCCGGGTCGTGGTGCCGGTCCTCCCGCCCGGTGCGGCTCCGTTGCGGGTCCTCCATCTGAGTGACCTGCACATGACGCCGGCGCAGACGCGGAAGCAGCGCTGGGTCTCCTCGCTCGCCTCGCTCGAGCCCGACCTTGTGATCGTCACGGGCGACAACATGGCCTCCGTTTCCGCCGTGCCGGCGGTGCTGCGGGCCTTTTCGCCCTTGTTCGAATTCCCGGGCGCGTTCGTGTTCGGGTCGAACGACTACTTCGGGCCGGTGCTGAAGAATCCGCTCGGCTACCTTCGGCGGGATCGGAAGCACATCGAGGGCCCGCCGCTGCCGGCGCACGATCTCCGCGCGGGGCTGCTGTCCGCCGGCTGGCTCGAGCTGAACAACGCCCGCGGCGTTCTCAAAGCGGGTGGACGCGCGATAGAGCTGGCCGGCGTCGACGACCCCCACATCGGCCGCGACAGGTACGTGTCCGCTGCTCTTGAGCCTTCGGCGGATCTCCATTTCGGGGTGACGCACTCGCCGGAGCCTCGGGTGCTCGACCCGATGGTGGCCGACGGCCTCGACTTGATCTTCGCCGGGCACACCCACGGCGGGCAGGTTTGCGTGCCGTTCTACGGGGCACTCACCACGAACTGCGAGCTGCCCCGGCGGATGGCCCGGGGGCTCCACCGGTATGGAGAGTCGTGGTTGCACGTGAGCGCGGGCCTCGGGACACATCCGACCGCGCCCGTGCGCTTCGCGTGCCCGCCGGAGGCGTCGATCCTGACGCTGGTGTCACGGTGACGGCCGAAGCGCTCCCGTTACGACGGTGGCCCCGGCGCGTCGGCTACGGCCTGGCGTTCGGGGCCGCCGGGCTGGCAGTGTTGCTGCCGTCGGGCACCGCGGGCGCCGGCCTGTTCTTCGCGACCCAGGTGCTGACGCCGGCTCGCTGGTATCCGCTTCTCGTGCGATCCGTTGATGGTTCCCTGATCGAGCTTTCGCGCACCGAAGACACCGAGCGGCCGATCCCGCTGGGCCTGGCCTGGCGCGGCGGCCACGCCATCCTCGGCGACGTGGTGAGCGTCGAGCGGAACCTGGTGGTCCGCGAGGTCACGTCGGTGCTGCGGGGTGAGTTGCGGCCGGGGCTGCGGGCGTACACCAGCGGATCGATCTACGAGGGCGACCCGCGGTCGGTGCACGGCCTGCCGTTCACGTCCGTCTTCGTGCCGGGCGACCTGGGCCACTTCCCCGCCTGGGTGCTGCCAGGATCCGACACGTGGGTCATCGGCGTACACGGCCGCGGCGCCAGCCGCGTCGAGGCGCTCCGCGTGCTGCCGACCCTGGCCGCGACCGGCGTCACCACGATGGTGATCTCCTACCGGAACGACCTGGGCGCCCCCGCCAGCCCCGACGGCTACTACCACCTGGGCGCGACCGAGTGGGAAGACCTGAAGGCCGCCGCCGCCTACGCCGTTTCGGCCGGCGCGAAGCGCATCGTGCTGTACGGCTGGTCGATGGGCGGAGCGGTAGCCCTGAACGCGTTGCGCCACGATGCGATCCCCGGCGTGGCCGGCCTGATCCTCGACTGCCCCGTGGTCGACTGGTCGGCCACCCTACGCATGCAGGCCGCCCAACGCCGCCTGCCGGCACCCCTGACCTGGTCGGCGATGCGGTTGATCGAGCAGCGCATCGGCACGAAACTGGCATCCCTGGACTTCCGCTCCTACCAGCCTCCCGTGCCCACCCTCGTCTTCCTCGACGGCGACGACCGCGTGGTCGACCCCTCGCCCACCCGCGCGTTCGCGGCCGCTTCCGGAGCCGCCCTGATCGAGACCACCGGCGGCGGCCATGTCCGATCCTGGAACGTCGACCCGGCGGGGTATGAGCAGAGGCTGGCAGCGTTCCTCGGCGACCCCGCGGGGTATCGAGTTTGACCCGTGCGGGGGGTGGGCTAGTATTGCTCGGCACGCTCGGGGTGTGGCGCAGCTTGGTAGCGCGCTTCGTTCGGGACGAAGAGGTCGTCGGTTCGAATCCGGCCACCCCGACAGATGAAGTAGCAGTTCAGGGCCGGTCTCCGTTTCTCGGGGACCGGCTCTGATGCTGTTGCGGGGCATTCTTGGGGCAGGTTTTGGGGCAGACCTCATCACAGGGCCTGCAGCAGGCGATCAAGAACGGCGACGGCGGATCTCGGTGCCATCGCCTTCCGAGCGCGTAGTGCCGCTTCCCAGCGCTGGGTGAGGCCGTCGCAGAGTGCTTGGCGCATGGCGTTGGTGATGTGGGAGTACCGGGCGCCGACGGATCCGTCGAGGTGACCCATGCGGTCGTCCTTGAGGCGCTTCGGGGTGCCCATCTCGTCCATCTCGGTCTTGTGGGAGTGCCGTAGTCCGTGCGGGGTCAGCCCTGGGGCGATCGGTAGCCAGCACGCCTCGGCGCGTGCGGCGGCGCCTCGACCTCGGGCCGGGATGCCGGGCCACGGCTTGCCGAGGATCGGCACGGGCCTTGCCGCTCGACCACCGACCGGCGGGTACGAGCCGGTGGCTGCCGGCTGGAAGATCCACGACGCGAAGCCGGACCGCCGCCAGTGTGAGGCGAGTTCGCGGACGGCCGGCCCGCCACGGACGTAGTCGAGTTCCGCGATCGCCTTCATGACCTTCTCGCGGTTGCTGAGAGATACGGCCTCGGGCCGGTTCAACACCGTCGACACTGTGCCGGTCGACACGCCGGCGGCCCGCGCCACGTCGACGAGTTTCACGCCTGGCGTCCTCGCCGCACCGTTTGCCGGACGGTGGCTCCTGAACACGTACGTGTGCCCGTGGCATGGGCACGGCTTTGGCTGCGTCCGGTTGATGTGCTCTCGAATCAGGCGGGAGAGGAAGTCGGGCGTGTCGATCGTCCGGTAGGAGTCGTCCTTGGGTGGGCAGCGGATGAACTCGCCGGTGTCGAGTTCGTAGAGCTGCCACTCGACGCGGATGTTCGCAGGGCGGACGTACTTCGTCTCCAGGCCGACAAGCTCTCCCCAGCGGCAACCCGTGGTTCCCTTCGTCACCACTGCTACGAACTCGTCGTCTCGACCGGACAGGAGGCTTGCCCGTTCGCCAAGGAGGATCAGCTCCATGGTGGAGACGATGACCTTCTCCGGCCCACGTTGGGCATGCTTTCCCGCGCGCTTTCCGCGTCCGCGCCGGGTCGCAGCCGGGTTGACGTCGATCACGCCCTCCTCCAGCGCATCGGCACAGATGAGGTGGAGCGTGCCGTGCCAGGTCTTGATACTCGCCGGGGCGTATCCGGCCTCCCGTTCCTTCTTCTCCCACTCCTTCACGTCCTTGTTGCGGATCTGCCGGAACGTTTCCTCCTCGAAGGCTGGAAGCAGATGGTTCTCGATGTGGCGCTTGTAGTTCTGCATCGTTGATCGGGCCAGGTCCTGGCCCTGGTACCACGAGCGCACGTAGTCGCCGAACTTGATGTTGGGGTCGGCCGGTCCCGGGCGTGACTGCTCGGCCTGCTGTGCATCTTTGGCTTCCGCGAGGTCAGCGGCACGCTTGGCGTCGCGCTTGGAGTCGAAACGGGCCGGCCGACCCGTCACCGGATCCCGGACGGTCTCCTTCTTGCCGTTTGCCGACCAGTACCGCCCACGCCAGTAGCTTCCAGCGTTCTCCGGGAATCCCATACCCGTTTCCTGCTTTCTGGTTAGGCGGCTGTATTGCTCGCGCTTCGGAGTCGGCGGGGAGCCCGCGCCTTGAGTTGTGTCGCGTCTGCCGATTCGGCGGGTCGTCCTTGGGTAGCTGGCTTCCGCGGCACCGGCGTGGCGCTGAAGGTCGGCTGCTTCTCGAAAATCTCGACGATCGCGTTCACGTGGTCGTCGGTGAAGCGGTAGCTGCCGCCGATCCAGGAGAACGGGATACGGCGCTTGCGGGCCTGCTCTTTCACCCACCATTCGGAACAGCCGAGCAGGCGAGCGACTTCAATCGGGCGGTACAAGGGCGGACGCGACGTGCCTTCCAAACCAGTCCCTTCGTCGTCACTTGTCGGGGCCATCTCGGTCCTGAGCGGCCTTGTCGAGCGCGGCCCGGATCTCGGCCCGTTGCTGGATGCGGGCGGAGACGGCTCGCAGGAGCCGGAGCTGCAGGGGCGCGACGTCGGGGTCGTCCGGGCGGGCCATCTCCCAGGCGACCGGCGCCGGCTTGCCGAGCTCGGGCGCGTCGACCGCATCGACCTGGTCGTGGGTGGTGGTGATGCCGAGCAGGGAGCGGACCCAGGCGCGGGTGTCGTGGCGGTGGTCGGCGAGGGTCTTGCCGGACCACTGCCGGGAGACGAGCACGCGCCGGCCGCCCATGCCGAGGGTGGTCCGCTGGTGGACCTTGGCCTTGCACTTGCCGGGGTGCTGGCCGGGTCGGGCCTTCTTGGGTTGGACGCCGTAGCGGAGCCAGTTCGCGCAGCGGGGTGAGCATGGGACGTACCGGAGTTCGTGCCAGAGGCGTTCGAGGTGCCCCCGCTGGGCGTTGGTCTCGACGGCGTGGCAGGAGTCGACGGACTTGGTGAGGTACTTGGTGAGGTAGCCGATGAGCTTGTCGGCCTGCTTGGTGCCGGCGAGGACGCCCTCTGCGTGGACCTGTGGTCCGAACCGGGTGACGTGGACCGGTTCGGCGGTCTCGTCCTCGTCGAGGGCGTCGAGGGCCTGATCCCAGGATGGGAGCGGTTCCCTGGTGTCGGGGTCGACGTAGGCCTTGGCGTCGGTGTCCCAGCTGGGTGCGTGGTGGTCGGGGTAGCGGACTTCGTCTGTGGGTGGCCACCAGACCTGGTGGTAGGTGGCTGCGGCGATGCGGCGGATGAGGTCACGCGGGATGGTGCCGCGCATGGCGAAGTGGGCGTGTGGTGCAAGCCGTCGTTGGGGTTCGACAGCGCCGAAGTATTGGAGGTTGGCGCCGGCGGCTCGGCGGGCGTTCTGCCAGAACCGGTCGAGCAGGGCTGGGAAGTGGACGGCGTCCCAGGCCGCGCGCCGGTAGTCGTAGGTGTCGGGGTCCACCGGGGTGCCGTCGTTGCGGACGCGGCCGTAGCTGTCGAGGGTCAGCGTCAGGAACGTGGACGGCTGAAACACGGTGCCGTCGCGGCCGGTGAACCGCCGGCCGAGGGTCGACGGGTTCACCTTGTGCCGAGGTAGGTCCGGAGCGTCCTGGCGCCTTTTCGTTGAGCGGGTGCGTCGGGTCTTGCGTTCGGGTTCGTGTTCCTGGGGGTTGCCGTCGGCGTCGACGGGCGCCGGCGGTGGGGCGGTGAGCCGGCCGCGTAGTCCGGATTCGGTGATGGCTTGGTCGACTTCGTCGATCGCGGCGTCGAGGTCGGCCACCTGGTCCCAGCGGGCCGCCTCCTCCATCCGTCCGCGTTCGAAGACGAAGTGTGCCCGCAGGACGATGAGCGCACATTGTCCGGCGGACGGTTCGTCGGGTTCGGGGAGTGGTTCGTCGGTGCGGTGCCAGCCTTCCCGGCACTGCTGTTGCCGCAGCCTTCTCGCCCGTTTGGCGCACGGCGGGCATTTGTCATCGCGGGTGGCGCCGCACGGCAGGTCGATGACCTGGGTGCCGCCGGTGGTCAGATCGGTGCGCCGCAGCAGGATCGGCCGGACGCAGATGCCGTGTTCCTGCGCGAGTTGCTTGAGGGCGTCGACAGCGCGTGGCATGGCGAGCCGGGCCGCGCGAGAGTCGGGCCGGACCGGTAGTTCGGTCAGGGTCACCGTGGCTCCGTTCCGTTGTCGGTGCGAACGAGCGCGAGCGCTGGCAACGTCGGGAGCTGTTGGTGTGTAACGGGTTTGGTTGGTTCGTCCTGTGTGGACTGTCCTGTCGGGACGGTCGCCAGCGACTCGCCTGTGTCGCGGATGCGTGCGCCGAGTTCGACGAGGCAGATGGAGGCGACGACGATGAGTCCGTCGACGGATAGTGGGATGAGGTAGGGGGCGGCGCCGGTTTCGCCGTAGCGGGCGGTGACGCCGACCATGTGTCCGTACGAGACCCACGCTGCGATGCCCGCGATGAGCGATGTGGAGACGAGCCGGACGACGGCCAATGCCCTGCGGTGCACCGGAACGCGGGAGATGAGTTCGACGGTCAGCAGGAGCGCCAGCGGTGGCCAGGCGGCGATGGTCTGGGAGATGGGGTTTTGGTTGGCGTGGAGGATGTTGGCGGCGACGGAGGCGATGACGCCGAGGATCAGCGTGGCGCGGACGGCCCAGCGGACGCGGTGCAGGTTCACGCCGCCTCCTTGGCCGCGTCCGGCGCGTAGCGGCTGGCGAGGTCGTGGATATCGGGATCCGTGAGGTAGGAGAACCGCACCCGCACGGGTGAGGGGTCGCCGTCGAGGACCACGAAACCGACGCCGGGTGCGGATTGTGGGATGCGGTCGCAGAGGGCACCGCGGTCGCGGGTGCCGTCGCCGAGGACGAGGTCGACTTCTGCCTCTTCGGTCAGCCGCAGCCCGACGCGCGTGGGGAAGAGGTTCCGGAACGGCAGGACTTCTTTGCGGGGGTCCTGTAGGCAGGCCAGGACGTGGACACCGACCGCGCGGCCTTGTGTGAGGAGGAGGCCGAGGGTGGCCTTGATGCGGTCCTTCAACTGCCGCTCGGTCAGATAGGCGGTGAGCGCGGCCAGCTCGTCAATGACGATGACGATCAGCGGCTCGTCGACGGTCGGGATGTGCTGGCGGGTGATACCTCGTAGCCGGGCCGCCCGCCGGCGAGCCGTGGCCAAGGCCTCATCGAGCATGTCGGCCATCGCCTTGTAGTCCTCACAGGCGAACCGGGCGAACAGCCGCTCCCCCGCACCGAGTTCCATCCCACCTTTCGGGTCGAACGCCCATACCTCCACCAGCCCCGTGGAGATGCCGCCGGCGACCGAGCGGAGGAACGACCAGATGACCGACCCCTTCCCGGCGCCGGTCGCGCCGACGACCAACACCTGGGTGCCGAACAGGCGCAGCCGGTACGGGTCGCCGTCCTCGGTCATCGCCACCGGCAGCCCGTTGAAGTTCGGCGCCGCCGGGACCGGCAACGGCCGCACGATCGCGGAGAGCGGGTCACTACGGCGGAACGTCATGACGACGAGGTCCGGTCGAGTGCCGGGGGTGACGCGGTAGGCGATCGCGCCGAAGGTGTGGGCGAGGCGTTCGCCGGCCTTGGCGAAGTCGTCCGGGATCTGGCCGGTGATCATCCGGATGGTGACCTGGTCGCCGGTCGCGCCGACGCGTACCCGTTTGAGGAGCGGCAGGAAGGTGTCTTCTTTGAAGGTGACGGCGAGGTTGGCGGTGGCCATGGCGGCGTGCCAGTGCCGGCGGTAGCGCATCCGCCGCCAGCGGCCGAGGACCGGCCACCACGCGAACCGGCGGAACGAGGCCAGGTCGACCAGTCGCCACACGGTCAGCAGTCCGGTCGGGATGCCGACCGCGATGACCGGGCCGGGCCAGCCGTAGCGGTGATACAGCCACGCCAGCACCGTTGCCGGGACGGTGGCATACCAGAACCGGATGTAGACCACGACGAGGCGGTAGAGGCCCTTGCAGAGCCAGCCGGCCAGCATCAGCCACAGCGGCACCCGCAGGTACGGGGTGCGGACGGTGAACGGCGCGGGCTCGATCCGCTCCCCACGGATGACGTTGATCAGCGGCACGTGTCACCGCCGTCTCGATCGGCGAACAGCGGCAGTTCCGGTTGCCGCCCGACACGGCGGACCACGCGGCGGGCGCGCTTCGCCGGGCGGGTGGGCAGTGCGGCGGGCATGAGGGTGGCCAGGTCGACCGGGCCGGTTGGCGGAGCCGGGACGTGTCGGGTCATCGTGGGCAGCCACCGGCCCCGGCCGAGGACGGCGCGCAGGTCGACCGGGTCCACGACATGCGGCGCGATCAGCGCTGGATCCAGCCGGCGGAGCTTGACCACGGTGCGGGCCAGCGCGGCGGCGGCAGCGGCGATCTCGACCAGCGCCGCCACGCGGACCGCGTCGGAGGGGACGGTGGTGTAGAGAGTGCGGGCGGCGTCGACGCCGGGAGCGGCGAGCGCGGCGACGGTGCGGCGATGCGTCCTCACTTGGCACCACCTCGACCGGCGACGGCGCGGCGGACGCGGCGTTCGATGGCGGTCAGCCAGTCGCGGGCGTCCTGGATGGCCTCGGCCATCTGGTCCAGCGCGGCGTGGAGGCGGGCCATCTCGTCCGGTGCGTTGCCGAAGCAGTACCAGGACCCGGGGTCGGTGATGTGGTGAAAGGAGATGTCGGCGATCGCGCCGGCAAATATGAGCCCGGCGTTCCGCATCTCCGTGAGATCGGTGCTGGTGAACGCGTCCGCCGGGAGCACGGGCTCGGCGGGGGTCGACGGGACGGGGGCAGCGTTCGGTAGCGTGGACATTCCAGCCTTCTCGACGAGGGGTTGGGAAAGCCGGGGGCGGGCGAGTCTCTAGCCGGAGGGGCCCGTCCCTGGCGATGCATCACGGGGCCTTACATGTGTTGCACCGCAGCGGTTACGCCGCCTTGGCCGTCGCCGGAATCTCGCTCGGGGCGACCATCGCCGAAGCGCGGTAGGACCAGGCGAGGCGGGCGCGACAGCGGTGCGGGGTGCGGTCGCCCTTGCAGCCGCTGCTGTCGCTGTACGGGGTGACGGTCAAGTCGACGAACGCGACCGGGCGGATCGACATCCCCGCGACCTCGACCGCCGGCGGCGGGACGGGCTGCTGCGGGGCGGCGATCTTCACCTTGGCCTGCGGCGAGCGGCCGAACTTGGCGGCCTGCGGGTCCTGGTCGATGATCGTGACGACCCAGAGCAGCACGCCGTTCTCGTCACGGGCCTGGTTGTCTGCCTCCTTGATCCGGTCGTAGTCGACCTGCTTGTCCACGCCGAGGAATAGGGCGCCGGCGGGGAACGCGTACGGGAACGGCACCGGGTAGCGGACCGAGTTGGGAACCACCTGTGTGACCTCCATCGACAACGGTGAGCTTGTACCTAACGGTACGACTGCTTAGACGCACAAGCAAGCAAGGGCGGTTGCTTATGCGTATAGGTGTTTGCGGATGGTGAACACACAGACGCCCCGGACCTTTCGGACCGGGGCGTCGGAGGTGGTTCTGCTATGCGAGGGGGTAGGTGTCCTCGATCTCGTGCCGGCTACCCGGCAGCACCAGCAGCGATGCGAGCACCGGGTCGCCGGCGGCGGTATACGCGGCGATCATGACCGCGAGGACCGGGTCGTCCTTACCGATGTCCAGCAGCTCCGCCTCTTCCGGCGTCGGCCGGCGGGCCGTCGTCCACTCGACCGCATAGTCCCCACGGATGTCCTTACGGGAAGCCAGATGCGCGAGCAGACTCCCCGCGATCGGTTCCGGTTTGCCCACATCGGAGCCCGCCGCCACGTCCACCGGGATGTAGATCGTGACCAGGTCGATCGGCCCATCATCGCTGACCGTGCGACGGCTGCGCCGGTAGACCGGCGTCCCTTCCGCGATGTTGAGCAGCGCGGCTACCCGTGGCTCGGCCAGCACCGGCGTCACCGACAGCAGTTCGACGGCCGTCGACTCGTCTGCTTCCAGCGCGGCCCGTGTGTGTGCCGGCGCCGTCCGTCGCGCGGTCGGCTGGCCTCGCACGAAGTTGGCCTTGCCCTGCTGGGACTCGATCCAGCCGTCCTGTTTCAACGACTGCAGCGACTTGAGCACGGTCGCTCGGGCGACGCCGAACTCGGCGGCGAGTTGATTCTCCGACGGCAAGGCCATGCCCGGCCGGTAGGTTCCGTCCCCGATGCGCTGGCGCAGAGTGTTGAGAACGTGGATGTACTTGGGTGTTCTGGCCTCAAAAGGGGCCATCGACGTCACCGTCCCTTGACGGATGCCACAACATGATGGAGCCAGACGTTAATAGACGTGCGCACAGGCTACAACCCGGGTTGACGGTGACGACCGCCAACCGAGTCCTCTGTCACCGGTTCCCGTTGCTCCGTCACCGGCCCCAACCAGCCGAACGACGGACCACTCGACCGCGACGGCGCGCCGGCAGATATGACAATCTCCTCCGGCCGGGTCGCCCCGGGCCGCCGACGCGGAAGCCGCCCGTAGGAGCCGAGCACCGCCAGCGCGTCACGTCTCGCCTCACACGGACCGGGCACGGCGCACCGCACGCATCGCTCGGTGGCCGCGTCGATCGCATGCCCGTCCACCACGACCTGCGCGACCCGGATTCGACGAGCCGCCTCCGCACCCAGGTACACAGCGGTAGTCGCGCCCATCGGATGTCACCGGGCCGTCTCGTCGGCGAGGCGAAGTGCTTCACCGAGTGCGGCATGCACCCGACGCGCCTCCTCGATCGCGAGGTCGGTGAAGATTGCCATCAAAGGGTCCCGGTTGAAGATCGACACCACGATCCGGGGTGGCCGGCTGCCGCTACGGGCCAGCTCAATCTCGACCGCGACCGACTTCAGGTGGGGGTCCCGCAACACGGCCCCGGTCAACCGCGTGTGATTAATCGCGTCCGGGTCAGCGTGATCGGCATCGCACCACGGCGGACAAACAGCGGGAGCCCGCCCAGATACAGAACGTCGGGTCGACGTGGACATGTGAAGATCTCCGTCTCATCAAAGTTGTCGCGGCCCGCGGTCGTCGTCCCTAGAACCGCACCCTGGACTGGAACCGCGCTCGGGCCAGCTCGACGATCGCGACCGCGCTCAACAACGCGGCCTCACGCGGGTCCTGACGCAGCAGGACCTGCCACACGACGGCGAAGATCTCGGGATCGGCGAAGTCGGTCCGGCGGATCAGAAGGCGGACCGCATCGGTGAGCGCCGCCAACTCGCGCTCCGTCCGTGGGCGACACCGCTCGACCGTGGCCAGCAGCCCCGACGGCCGCTGACCCTGCACCGAGACCGCGCCCAGCTCGTTCGCGAACACCCGATCCACGACCGGCGCCCGCGACGGCATCGCCCGCCCCGGCCCAGCCGCCCTCCGGGCAGCGTGATGATGCTGGCTCAACTCGTCCTGCATCGCGGCAGCCCAGATCAGCAGGCAGCGATCAGCGTCGCCCAGCAGATTTCCGTCCGCGCCCAATGCCCTGTCCGTCAGCGCCCAGAAGACCCGAGGACCCGGCTTCAACCCGTGCTCGACGTCGCTGACGGCCTTCACCGGGTAGTGCACGCAGTCGGCCAGCTCCTGGCGGGTCATGCCGCGCTGTTCCCGCCGGACGGCCAGCCGACGACCGAGGCCCTTCAACACCTCGAACGACGAAGACTCACCCGCCGTTGATGGCGCCTCAGCGTTGGAAGGCACCGAGACGGGCGCGACTTGCGAACCGGAGAAGTCGCTGTTCGTCACCCGCCCCGGTGCCAGCATCACGCCGACCTGGCCGTCGTAGGCGTCACCCTGCTCGCCGCGCCTTGGCAGTCGAAGCAACTACGCCGTTCGCGAGGCGCCGGCGACTCGCAGCTCACCGCAGTTGAGCGGATGGCCGCCTTCGTGGTCACGTACTTCCAGCCCTTGCCAGCACACGAGGAACATCCAGCGTTCGCGGTGTCCGCTGCGGCGTACAAGCAGACCATCTCCTACGACTCGTGCCGATCAACGAACACGAATCGTGAGGCATAAGTCACCCGAGGCGGCGCAGCCGGGTGCGGCCAGCACGGAGGTACGGCCGGAGGCCCGCACAAAAGTGCGGGTTCGTTCAGCGATTGAGCGCTGCCGCTACTGCGGTCGCCAGCCACCGGGGGTCGAACCGCTCAACTACCTGCGGCCCGGTTCCCGACTCGACCGCCACGGGGCGATGGTCGCCCGTATGCAGATCCACAAAGGTTGCGCCGACCGAGCGGAGTACGTCAAGAGAGGTGCTCCACGCCGGATGGCCCCACAACTTGTTGTTGACCATCGGCGCCACGACTAACGGCAGCCGCGCGCCCATCGCCGAGCAGATCGACGAGAGCGCGTAGCTGTCGGCCGCGCCAGCGGCAACCTTGTTGACCGTGTTGAAGGTGGCCGGGCAGACCACCATCGCCATCGGGTCGACATCGCTCTTCGCCGACCCCGGCGCCCGGAAGGCCAATCTCGGAGCCGCGCCGGTCACAGCCTCGACCGCGTCGGCGTCCAGCCAATCCGACGCCGCCGGCGTGGCGATGACCGACACCTGGTAGCCGCTGGTGATGAGGGATGCCGCGAGATCCGGTGTCCGAGAGGTCAACGGAGCACCGCAGACGACAAGCGAAACGGCAGGTTCGGTCACGCCGCCTAGTCCAGCACACCAGCCCGGACGGCCAGCTTGTGCAAGGCACTCGTCTTGGATTTCTTCTGTCGTGCCAGCATCTCGCGCACCAGCTCCCCGACCCGGGAGTTGTACCGGACCGCTTCCGGCGCGATCTCCTCAGCCTCCAGTAGATGGAGCAACGCGTCCGCGTCACGCTTGCGCTGTACGTTCGCCCACGCCAGGTCCACATGGATCTGGGAGCGACGCCCACTCAGGCCAACCGGGAGCCGGGCCGGGTCGATGTCTTCGGAGACACGGTCTACCTCACCCGGGTCGCCCAGCTCGGCCGCCACCGCCGCACGGTGCAAAGCGACGTTGGTCGGCCCGAACGCGGTCCACGCAAAGTTGCCATCCTCGCCGAGCGTCGTCGCCAGCCCGCTTGCGATGTCGAGCCGCCGGTCCGCCTCAGGCCGATCGGTCCGACGGGCCGCCGCGATCGCAGAGGCCAGCCAGAGCGCGCCACCGACGGACAACAGGGTCGGCTTCCCAGGTCCCGCTTGACGCTGCACCAGCTCGGCCATGCTGACCGCCAACCGCTCAGCGTCCTCGATCCGGTCGTTGCGCATCAGCGCGCAGACGACCTGATACGCCGCCATCCCGCGCGCCGAGAGCGAATCGGCGTCGACGGCCGCGGTGGCGCACCGGTCGGCAGCCAGCAACGCCAGGTCGTTAACGCCCATCTTCGTCAGCAGCTTCGCCGTCACGGTGTAGGCCGACACGTACTCGTGCAGCGCCTCCCGCCTAGTGTCGCCGGCAGCCGTCCGGTGTACCGCGTCAGCCGAGGAGAGAAGCGCCGGAAGGCCAGCCACAACCTCCTGATACCTGGCCGCCTGGTACGCCTCATGAGTGCCGATGACCTGCGCCCGGAAGTCTTCCAGCGCGATCGGCTCCTCCGGTCCGACGTCGAGAAGACTGTCGTACCGGCTGAAGAACGTCCGCACCTCATCGATACCGTCGAGCACCGCGCCACCGTTGGGCGCGTACCGCCAAGGGCGACCGATCAGCGCCTCAACCTCGACGTGCAGGAGTTTGGCCATATCAAGCAGGACCGACAGCCGATCAACCGACCGAACACCGCGCTCGACCTGCGACAACCAAGACTCTGACCGCCCGACGAGGCCCGCCAGCGCAGCCTGACTCAGCCCACGCCTCCGTCGGTACGCTGCGATCCTCTCACCGACTGACCCGGAGACCATCTACCGAGTATCCCACAGCTGGCCGCCGACAAGGATGCGCCTATTTCGTCGGCATGGGACGCATTAAGAACCGACGACCATGATTTCTCGCTACGAAAACGCTGGGATCGGCAAGTCGTTGGCTGTGCGAAGGTACTGGACCATCCTGCCAATCATTTCCTCCAGATCGAACAGGCCACTTGGCTGTCCAGTCGTCTCAACCACCCGTTCGGCGATTCCTACCTTATTGGGCCGTTTTTTGACAGTGACAAATCGGTCTTCGTATTGGCCATCGCCTGCGGACGGCTCGACAGTCTTGTGAACCGCCTTGGCGGCCGCGTTGAAGATCTCGCACGGAATGTAATTCTCGATTTCGCGTCCCGCTGTCACCCATGCAATCGCGCCAGATTCTTCGAAACTTTCCACGACGCGTCGCTTGGTTGAATTAATATCATCTTCGGCAACTCGCTTGTCCGAGTCGATAACAATGATCATGTTGCGGTTGATTCGAACCAGGCTAACGAAATCATCGACATTGTAGTCATAGAAATCCGACTCCGAACCCGTGAGGTGCGCAATCAGCCTGCCTCCGTAAAACATGATCGAGTAATGGATTCCTTCAATAAGTTCCGGTGCACGTTGAGAAATCCAATGGTTGATATAGATCCGGTCAGAAGGGCCCTCAACCCAGATCACCGCGTTGCTTTGGAGAATATCCGATGCGCGGTAACCAAGGTGCTGCGAAACCCGTGCACGTTGTGCGGGAGTAAGTGCCGCTTCGGTGACCGTCCCCTCGCCTACCGAATATCCGATCCTAATGACTGAGACGGCAGGATCATCGAGCATGTGCGCCGAATGCGTGCTCAGTAGGTATTGATTATTGGTCGTCGCCAAGTATCGAGTAAGCCTACGCAACAGAATTGGGTGAAGATTAATCTCAGGCTCCTCGATGCAGATCAGTCGCCCGTCGTAAAAAGTCGCAATAACGGCAAGAATCGTAGCCTGAGAGATTCCTCTACCTAGGTTTTCTAGCGGCAGTACTCGATCGCCAAGGCTCACATGAACTGTCCCGCGGTTGTGGGGAACCAGAATCTGTGCAGTATCGTCTTCCAAAACATCCTTAAGAAACCTGTTGATTCGCAGAAACCGTGCGGAATCCTGCCGGTATCGATCGGCGGTTGGAGCCTGAAGCGCTTGTAACAGTCCCGGCAGGCCAAGCCCGGATGTATCAAATTTGTCGGGGTCAGGGGTGCCAGTGCTTGGTGAAATCGCCCGGAGTGGAGGGACCATTACCACCTCAGGATTTGGAATCAGCGAATGCCACCTGTCCAAGACCGAGACGAGATTCGAGGTGAGATCGGATGTATTACGGAAGAGACGTGAACTCAAAGAAGACACGAGGCCATCCCTACCGCTGAACTCTTCGGACAGTCGTGTCAATTGCTCGCCGTCCCTTTTGAGCTTTCCGTCAACCTCCCGGAACAGGAACCAAACCAAATCTTCGGCGCGGTCTGTTCGGCGGAGAGCTTGGCTCCCAACGAGCTGTCGCAGTACCGCATAGACGTCATCCGTAGGCTTGGGGGCGTTGGGCAGAATTCCAACTAGCGAATCCAACAACTGGGCGTTATCCCCGGCGAGCGCGACGCCCAATCGGACCTCCGGCACATCCACCCCATCACCTAAGATCGGCCGATCTAGGGAGGACATCTCCAAGTCCTGTGCTAGCTTTGCAATTTTCGGAAGCCATTTCTCCGCGCTGAGTAAAATGTTGCTCTTCCCGTTGTTGTTGTGGCCCGCAATCACGGTTACGTTTCCAAGTGGGGTAATATATTGAGGCTTTGAGTAGAAACTCCGGTATCCGCAAACCATGAAGCCAGGAACAATGACGCTCACGTGTCAACCTGCCCGAGTATTGGAAGGGCTCGTGTGTTGCGACGCAGTTTACAGGCTTAGGTCCGAGCGGGAAGACGTGAAGGCGCCGCATGGAGCGCCCCGAAATCGTATGCGGAGACGGCTGCATCTTCGTGTTTGTTCATTCGGCGTGCCGAGCATGAGTAGCGCCTGGCTGCCGAAATCGCCTCTTCTCAATCAAGGGCCGCGCTCCGCGCGGCCTGGCGCGGTAACCCGGCCCAGCGGTCATCCGCCCCGGCTGCCTGCGGCACCGGGGCGGTAAGCCGCCTGACGGGCCGGCCAGCCGCCAAACTCGAACTTCCAATGCATGTCGATCGCCAGCCCCGGCCACCACCGTCGAGTGCAGGGGTGGTAGCTGCCGCGCCGCTTCGCGGCTTGCCACCGAATCAACATCCCCGGCCGCCGCCGAGGTCGATGAGGACCAGGCCGACGCAGCCGTCCCCGCCGGTGGTACGGCCATGCCGTCATCGAAGGTTTCGGGCTCACGGGCAACGCCCCGGGATTGGTACCGTCGAGACATGAGTCAGGCGACCCCGGACCAGACCCATCCGAGCCCGAACGCGGAACGTGTTCGCGAGGCATTGGGATGGGATCGGCTGCCTGAGTTGACGGCCGAAGAGCGCGAGGAGTTCAACGCCGAGCAGCGCCGAGCCGACGAAGAGGCCCGCCGCTTCTACGCCAACCCAGCCGCGTGACCGAGGCCCGCATCTTCGACCACACGGCGATCATCGCCTACTTCCAAGGCAACCGACGCCTCTTCGAGTTCTGGCAGCAGGCCGACCGGGGCGAACTCACCCTCGTAATGCCCGCCGTCGCGGTCGCTGAGGCGAACAACGTGCTCGGCGCGACGAGCGACGCCTGGCGACCCGTGCTCGACCCGGGCCAGGTGATCGTTACCCCGCTGGACCAGTCGACCGCCATCGACACCGGGCAGAGCATCGGCTCCGTCGTCGTGCGGCACGTGCTGTACGAGGCGCGCAGCACCCAGGGCGTCATCGTCACCAGCTCGCCCTGGCAGTACCCCGCCGGCGTACCGATCTGGCCGTTCTGACCGACCCGCATGAATGCGGCCGGCCCGCGCTGCGGCTGCTGGCGGCCTCCGGCCGGCATCGCCGCGCGCCGCCGGGGACGGCGATCGGGGCGAACTGATCAGGCGGTCGCGCTTGGGGCACGCTTGGGGCAGCAGCGCCGATATCGTCCCCGGAACGCCGTGCCAGACCAACGCACACCAACGCCATGACCTGCGCATACGCCGAAGTCGCCGGTCACAACGGCTGTAACAACCTGATTCGGGACGAAGAGGTCGTCGGTTCGAATCCGGCCACCCCGACAGCAGGTCAGAGGGCCACTCCCATCATCGGGAGTGGCCCTCAGTCGTTGCAGGGGGTCTCCAGCGGTTGGCCTTCTGCGTCACGTCCGTGCCGGAGTGCCGACGAGATCGGCGATGTTCTCCAGCGACAAGCCGAGCGCCGAGGCGACCGACACGAAGCTGTGTCGCGGTTCCCGAGGGGTCCACGCGTTCGGGTTGAGGCCAGCGAGCTTGACACCCGGCGTTCGCCCTACTGCAACGGCAGTTGAGGTTGTCCCTCAATCGATCTTGCAGTTGTGGTGCCTGCCAAAACGTGATAAAGCCACCGCAACCCGGCACCACAACTGCAAGATCGACTTTTGCGGGCTGGTAACTGTGGTGGTTGTGGATGGCGTGCGGGTTGGCCTGATCGGCTCGGAACGAGTGGCTTTGGGCTTGTGCGGGCACTTTTTGCAGTCCTGGCTACAAAATGTGTCCGCTCAGTGCCGCGCACCCGGGGTGGCCGCTGCTGTTACGAGTTCAGTTTTCGCACCAGAGCGACCACAGCCGAACTCGTAAGCGTGCCAACGCCGCCTCCGACGGGCACGCACACGCACCACCTGAACGGTTACGCGGGCTGATCTCCCAACCCGCAATGAGGCGTCGGGTTGGGTCCGCGAACTGCGCGCGATCGGGCACATTCGCCACATTCCGTTGCAGTACCAAGACACACTCGCTCCGGATGAACAAAAGTCGGACAGTGGCGCGAGGTGAGTGGCGGAACTGGGTGTCGTACTGACAAACACGCGCGCAATCAGCGTTGCCACCAGGCGCGACCAGGGCAACCGCACGATACGCGCTGGAGAAGCACGTGACACCGGTTGCTTTGTATTTGGTTATGACAGGGCTCAGGCCCGCGGCGGTACACATTTCTGCTGCGGGTGCGCGACGATCGATCCCCTGAACTGTTAGTCCGACAACAGAAGGGATTCGGTGTGGAAGAGGCGGAGAAGCAACGCCGCTTGGCGGTTCTCGGCATCGCATTGTCCGTCATACAGACGGCCATCGCGTTGAGCGAGGCGGAGCCAGGCACGGCATTGGCGACCTGGCTCCTCCTGCTCGTCATCGTCACGGCGATAGCTTGCCGGCTGAGTCCGCGACGCTGACTGCGGTAGTGCCCTCGTTGCGTGTACTGCACAACGCAGACACGCAACGAGGTTACCGGGATCCCACCTCGGAGACGACGGCCGGAGCCAGCGCGTCCAGGAACTCCCGCGCGTCGAACACCGCGCCCGCCGATGCGACGCCACTGCCGGCGGCGGCCAGGGTCCGGCCATCGAGGATGCGCTCGACGGCCAGCACGGCCAGCGGCGCGCTGACGGCGTAGATGTCCCGGCCGCGCGCCACCGCGCGGCGCTTCCGGCCGTTCCGGTGCACGACGACGTCGACGACGAACCGCTGCTCGGACGGCCCCGACGCGGGCGGAGCCGGCGTGTCCGGCGAGGCTATGTCCCGGGCCGCCTCGACCGTCATGTACGTGCGCACAGACGGTACCGACAGGTGGCTGGGCACGGTCACGATGTCGGCCATCGAGAACTCCGCGATGACCTTGCGGCTGCCGATCGGCTCGGGGAAGATCCACTCCTGCGGGGCCAGCAGCGCGTGGTCGACGTACTCCAGTTGGCCGCCGCTGAAGCGGACTCGGCGGCCGGCGCGGCGTTCGCGGGAGACCTGGCCGGCGGCGCGGGTTCCGGCCGTCGGGTGCCAACGGTCCAGGCCGTACGCCACCTGAATCTCGTCGGCCTCGGCCCAGTCGCCCATCGCCGCGGTCGCCAGCAGATCGCCGAGGCCGCCGAAGAACGCCATCGCGGGCACGACCAACGCATCCGAGGCGCCAGAAGAGGCGCCAGAGAAGGCGCCAGAGAAGGCGCCAGAGAAGGCGCCAGAAGAGGCGCCAGAAGAGGCGCCAGAAGAGGCGCCAGAAGAGGCGCCGGAAGAACGGCGGAGCGTGTCGACATTGGCCTCGATCTCTGCGGCGACGTCAACGTACGGGATGCCGGCGCGCGATGCCGCCTCGATCACCGGTGCCGCGGTCACGGCGAACGGCCCGGCGCAGTTGATGACCGCGTCGGCCCCGGCCAGCGCGCGATCCAACGACGCGGGGTCGTCGACCGAGGCCGGCCGCGCGTCCAGGCCCGGAAACAACGCCAGCTTGTCCGGATCGCGGCCCGCCACCACGGGAACAAAACCACGATCGACCAACTCCGCCACGACGAACCGGCCCGTGTGCCCGTACGCCCCGTACACCGTCACGGTGCGACCTGAAAGTTTCACCCGGTCATGGTGTCGGGCCCGGACTCGCCGCACGAGCGTCCGGAACGACGAGATGCGTACAATTTCGGACGTGAGCACAGGAGGCGACAGAAGCACAGTCGGAATCGCCATCGCCGACGGGATCCTCCACTTCGAGCTGGCCCTGGCGTACGAGCTGTTCAGCGCGGTAGCCGACCGGTACGACCTGATGATCTGCGGCGCCGGGCCGGTCCGGGCCGACGGCCGCTTCCTGCTGGAGCCCGACCACGGCCTCGACCGGCTCGTAGAAGCCGACACGGTGATCGTTCCCGGCTGGGCCGAGCTCGACGTCGACCCGCCGGCCGACCTCGTCGCCGCCGTGCGGGCCGCCCACGAGGCCGGAGCCCGCATAGCGTCGCTGTGCACCGGCGCCTTCGTCCTCGCCGCCGCCGGGCTGCTCGACGGGCGCCGCGCCACGACCCACTGGCTCTACGCCGACGCGTTGGCCGCGCGGTACCCCCGGATCGACGTCGACCCGGACGTCCTCTACGTCGACGAGGGCAGCGTGCTCACCTCCGCCGGCAAGGCCGCCGCGATGGACCTGTGCCTGCACCTGGTCCGCCTCGACCAAGGCTCGGTCGTCGCCAACGCGATCGCGCGCCGGCTCGTGGTGCAGCCGCACCGCCCCGGCGGCCAGGCCCAGTTCGTCACCACACCCGTTCCGGAGCCGCACGACCGGCCCTTCAGCGAGCTGCTCGCCTGGGCGGCCCAGCGGTTGAACGAGCCGCTGACGGTCGACGACCTGGCCCGCCGCGCGAACCTGAGCACCCGTCACCTCGGCCGCCACTTCCGGTCCGCGACCGGCACCACCCCGCTGCAGTGGCTGCTGACCCAGCGCATCCGGCGGGCCCAGGAACTGCTGGAAACCACCGACGACAGCATGGACGCGATCGCCGGGGCCACCGGCATGGGCACCGCGACCACGTTGCGCCGCCACTTCGGCCGCACCGTCGGCGTCACGCCGGGCACCTACCGGCGGACCTTCCGCAGTCAGGCTCCGCCAACCGGGGCGTGAAGCCTGGCAACCGGACGGCGTCGGCGCGGTCGAACAGCGGTCGCCGCGCGGCTCCGCGCGGCGGCGCCCGCGCGATTCCGGCGGACCAGTTCGATGACGCCGCCGAGCACGAACGACAGGCCGAGACCGACCGCGAGGCCGAGCAGCGGATGCTCGGCGAACGCCGCCCCACCCAGGTAACCCAGCCCGGCCGTGTACGCGGCCCAGGCGACGGCCGCGATCGCCGACGCCGGGCTGAACCGCGACAGCGGCACCCCGGCCGATCCGCAGGCCAGATTCATCGTCACCCGCCCGCCCGGGAGAAAACGCGAGGTGACGATCAGCAGCCCGGCCCGGCGATCGAGGTGCCGGCCCGCCGCGGCGACGGCCCGGCTGATCCGCTCGGACCGGCCGATCAGCCGGGGGCCGAAGACGCTGCGGGCGAGGCCGTACGCGAGGTGGTCGCCGATGAAGACGCCCAACGCCGTGGCCACGATCACCAGCAGCATGCTCGGCGCGTAGACACCGGCCGCCAGCACCACCGCCTCCGACGGGATCATCGGCAGCACGCCGTCCAGGCTGGTCAGCCCGGTGAGCAACGGGTACAGCAGCGGAGAGGTCATGATGTCCATGCGCCGAAGGGTCGGCGTGCGGTTCGGGTCGGGGCGTCTGCCTGCGGAGGCATTGCACGTCACCATGACGTAGGGGGTCGGATACCTCTCCAGTTGGACGCCGCCGCGCGGGTGATCTCGGTAGGGTCGCCCGCGTGACGAGATCGGAGCGGCTGCGGCGGGTGGTCGGCGACCGCGTCGGCGCGCTCCGCGCGTTCGCAGCGCGTCGCCTCGCGTCCCGTCTCCACGCGCGGCCCGAAACGTCGTGGTTGTTGTGGTGGGTGTTCACGGGCGTGCTCGCAGTGGTGGCGCTGCCGCTCAACGTAGCGATCGCCGCCGAGAGTTTCGACGTGAACCCGCTGGTCGCGTTCCTGGTGGGCATCGGGCAGAGCACCGCGCTACTGCTGCTCCTGGTGCGCCCGAAGGCGGCCACCGCGTTGCAGTTCGTGTCGGTCGCCGTCATGTCGGTGGCCCTCCCGCCCGACTCGGGCTCGCCCTGGCCGCTGACGGTCATCGGGATGATGGCGTTGATGGCGCACGTCGGGCTGATCGCCGGCCGGTACCCGCGACGGACGGCGCTGTCGGTCTGGTGGGCGAGCGTCGTGCTCCTCACCCTGCTGGTGCTGCTCGATCCGCGCGGCCGGTCGATCAGCGACGGGCTGGGGGCCATGCTCGCCTACCTGATCCAGTCGGTGATCGTGCTGGGCGCCGTCGTGCTGGCCCGCCGCTGGCGGCAGATCCGCCGCGAGCTCGCCGACGCGCGGCACGACGTCGAGGTCGAGCAGAGCCAGCGGGCGGTCGTCGAGGAACGCACCCGGATCGCGCGGGAGTTGCACGACGTCGTCGCGCACAGCATGTCGGTGATCCACATGCAGTCGACGTCGGCGTCCTACCGTCTCCCCGACCTCGACCCGGCCGCCAAGGCCGAGTTCACGCAGATCGCCGCCGCGGCCCGATCGGCGATGCGCGAGATGCGGCAGCTGCTGGCGGTCCTGCGGGACGAAGGCGCAGACGCCGAACTGACGCCGGTGCCCGACCTGGCCCGCGTCGCGGAGCTGGTCGAGTCGGCCGAGCGGGCGGGCGTTCCGGTGGAGCTGCGCATGGCCGTGCCGGCGGCGACGCCCGCGGAGAGCGTCACCGTCGCCGCGTTCCGGATCATCCAGGAGTCGCTGAGCAACGTCATCCGGCACGCGCCCGGCGCCCGCACGGTGGTGAGCGTCGACGTCGACGGTCCCGACCTGGTCGTGGTCGTCGAGAACGACGCGGCGACGCTGCCGATCCTGAATACGGCGGGCGGTGGTGGGCACGGGCTGCGCGGGATGCGCGAGCGGGCCCGCCTGGCCGGCGGAATGGTGGAGACCGGTGCCCGCGACAGCGGCGGCTACCGGGTCGTGGCGAGGCTGCCGATCGGAGGTCCCGAGTGATCCGCACGTTGATCGTGGACGACCAGTCGATGATCCGGGTGGGTATCCGGGCGATTCTCGAGTCGCAGGACGACATCACGGTCGTCGGCGAGGCGGAGAACGGGCAACTCGGCGTGCAGCGGTGCCGCAGCCTGCGTCCCGACGTCGTTCTGATGGACGTGCGCATGCCGGTGCTCGACGGCCTGGCCGCCACGCGGGAACTGTTGGGACCGAACCGCGCCGGCGACCACACGCCGCGGATCCTCATGCTGACGACGTTCGACCTCGACGACTACATCTACGCCGCCCTGCAGGCCGGTGCCAGCGGCTTCATCCTCAAGGACAACGAGCCGGAGGACCTGCTGCGCGCCGTCCGGGTGGTCGCCGGCGGCGAGGCGCTGCTGGCGCCGACCATCACGCGTCGTCTCATCGAGAACTTCGTCGAGGCGCGGCCGCGCCGGCCGGCCGGCACCACCGCACTCAACGCCCTCACCGACCGCGAGCGCGAGGTGCTCCGCCTCCTGGCGTTGGGAATGTCGAACGCCGAGATCGCGGCGGCGCTGTTCATCTCCGAGCAGACCACCAAGACCCACGTGAGCCGGATCCTGCAGAAACTCAACCTCCGTGACCGCGTGCAGGCCGTCGTGTTCGGTTACGAGACCGGCCTCGTCACCCCGGGCGGCGAACCCGGTAAAACAAGGTGACGCCCGAGCGCGGGGTCCATACGGTCGGCCGCATGCGCGAAGCATTGACGTGGCGTCCCCTCAACACGGAAGACGCGAAAGCGTCGGCCGACCTCCTCGCCGCCATCGAGGCCGTCGACCGGATCGGCGAGAACTACACCGAGGAGGACACCTTCCAGGAACTGGTTGACCCCTACGCCGACCTGGAGCGGGCCAGCCTCGCCGCCTTCGACGGCGACGTGATGGTCGCCTTCATGAAGGCCAGGTACAAGCCGGTCGCGGAAGACGTCCACCGGATCCTCATCGACGGCGGGGTGCACCCGGGCTACCGGCGCGGGCGCATCGGCACCACCCTCCTCAAGGCCGGCATGGCGGCGTCGAAGGACCTGCACGAGCGCCACCACCCGGGGCTGCGACTCGTGCTCGAGGTCCAGAAGGCCGAGCACACCGCCGGCGTGGCCGAACTCCTCGGCTTCCACGGCTTCGCGCCGATCCGCTACTACCAGCACATGGAGCACCCGCTGGGCGCGGCGATCCGGGACACGCCGATCCCCGCCGGTCTCCGCATCGAGCCGTGGTCAGACCGGAACGACGAGGAGTTCCGGATGATCCGGAACGAGTCCTTCAGGTTCCACTGGGGTACGGCACCGATGACCGCCGATGCCTGGCAGAACCGGATCACCAATCACACGTTCCGGCCCGACGTCAGCTTCCTCATGCGCGACGAGGCGACCGGCGCTCCGGCCGGCATGCTCGTCACCATGTACTGGGAGGCCGACACCGTGGCCACCGGCATCCGTGACGCGCATTTCATGGTCATCGGCACCCTCGCGGAGTACCGGCGGCGGGGCGTGGCCAGCGCGCTGATCGCGCACGCGTTGCGGGCGGCCGGCGATCGGGGTTACGGCCGCGCCAGCCTGCGGGTCGACTCGGCGAACGGCTCGGGGGCGTTCGGGGTCTACGAGAAGGCGGGCTTCACGTCGAGACTGCGGTTCGTGCGCTGGGCGCTTGAAGCCTCGTAGCCGCCCAGGTCAGGCTCAATTTATGTGGTACAGAAACTGGCCTTGATCAGCGAAATTAAGGGTTCTGATCAAGACGTTTTTGTGGTACGGTAAATGGGTGAACGAGCAGCAGATCCCGCGCCGTGGACGCCCCCGGACAGGCGTCACCCCGAAGCGGAACATCCGCGTCGGTCACGTCTGGGATCAGGCCGCCGCGATCGCCGAGGCTCGCGGCGAGACCATGACCGCTGTCATCGAGCGCGCCCTGCACTCCTATGTCAACCGCAACCGTTCCATCGCCGAGGCGCTCGCGGCCGACGCCGCGCAGGAGACCCGGCACGCGGGCTGATGCCCGCCGCGGCTGCGGTTTCCACCACCCTCCGTGATGAGCGGCGCGGCTCAAGCGCGCGCTGATCACCGGCTCCTCTCCAGACCCTGAAAGGGGTAGCGAGGCCGCGCACGGCGGAGGTGCCCTCGACCGGCGAGGGCACCTCCGCTTCGCTGCTTACGAGCTCTTTACGAGACGCCCGCGGTCACGGCCGTCGCCATGCCGCGCTCGCCGGCGGCGTTCGGGTGGAACGGCGCCGCCGACGTGGCCGGCACCAGGCCCTCGACCCAACGCGTGCCCGAACCCCGGCAGGCGTCATGGCCGATCGACGGCGTGTACGTGTCGACGAACCGCGCGCCGTTGGCGGCGGCGGTGTTGGCGAGCATCGCGTTGAGCGACTTCTCCACGCCGCGCAGGTAGGGCACGTCGCCGTAGGCGATCGGCACCACCGGCCAGCAGCCGTACCCGGTGTCGGGCACGATCGCCGGGTACCCGACCACCGCCACGCGGGCGTTCGGCGCCTTGGCCCGGACGGCCTGGAGGACGGCGGCCACCTTCGGCGCGGTGGCGGCGATGCGGGCCTGCAACTGGTCGGTGCCGCCGGCCGTGTACCGGTTCTTGCACGGGGTGCCGAACGGGCTGTTGACGCTCTCCTCGGCACAGGTGGTGATGATGTCGCTGAAGCCGATGTCGTTACCCCCGATGCCGACCGTCACCAGCGCCGTGGCCGCGGTGACCGCGTCGAGTTGCGCCGGCACCGCGACGCCCAGCGTGCCCTCGCCCGGGTTCAGGATGTCGCCCGTGGTCGCGCCGCCGCAGCTCACGTCGACGAACGCCGAGGAGCCGATCGCCGACGCGGTGAGGGCCGGATAGTTGCGGTTCGAGCGGACGCAGTTCAGGTCCACCTGGGTCGGGATCAACGGCCCGGACGTGTAGGAGTCGCCGAGGGCGACGTACCGCCCGGTGGGCGCGGCGGCGCCGGCCGCGCTCGGGCCGGCGAAGACGATCGTGGTGGCGGCGAACAGGGCAACGAGTACGCGTGAGGTGCGACCCATGGCAACCCCCGTGGCGGCGGACGGTGCGGGAGATGAGTTTGCGCCGCCGCAGTGAACCACGTCAATGGGTTGCGCTGATCTCACTCTGCGTGGTCGATGCGAGGTGACGCCAGCGGAGCCCGACCGCGAGCGCGACCACACCGGCGACGAGATAGCCACCCCACCACTGGAGGGCCGACTCGTCGAACGGGCGGGCGTCGAGCATGAACACCAACGCGCTGCCGGCCAGCAGAGCCGTCGCCGGCACCAGCGCGAGCGCCACCCCGAACCGGTCGACGGCCATGGGTCCCGCGCGGTTGAACCGGTACACGCGCAGGGTCGTCGCCACCAGAAGGGCCAGCGCGGCCACCTGTTCGATCGGTCGCACCGGCCCGAGGTCGCCAACCGTGAGCAGCGCGCCCGCGGCGATGACGAGCCCGACCAGGCCACCGAACTCCACGGGCCCTGCCTGCACCTTCGGCGCCCGGACGCCGGGCACCGGTGCCGGCGACCGCGCGGACCGCACCGCCCAGATGACGGTCGCCCCACCGGCCAGCACCGCGGAGACGGACGTCAGCACCGCGTACGAGTTGACCGACTCGGCCATCAGGCCACCTCCATCGCGGCGTACGCGAGCATCACGACGGCGCCGATCCCGGCGAGGACGATCGCGGTCCAGTCGGCCACACGGGGTCCGGGACCCACGAGTCGCCAGGCCCGCCAGGCCGCGGCCGCGCCGATCAGCAGGCCGGCGACCAGCCAGGAGCTGGGCGCGCCCCAGTTGCCGTAGATGAGCAGCAGCACCATCGAGGCGAACCCCGCCGCCACGACGCCGTACAGCTCGGCAAGCCCGGTGCCGACCGCCCGGGCGGGTGTGGAAACGGCTGCGCCGGTCGCCTCGGAAGCGGGTGCGGCCATGGCCACGGAGACAACCGGCGGGGTGGTCCCACCGGTGGGAGGCCCGGAGACAGGACTGGTCGGCGGCCACGACGATTCGGACGGCGGCGTCGCGTATGGCGGCGGCGCGTACATCGGAGCCGGGCCGAACGGCCCCGCCGCGACGCCCGGCGACACGGGCATGCCGGGCGGAGGCGACACGGGCATGCCGGGCGGAGAAGACACGGGGACACCGGGCGGAGCCGACACCGGCGCGGCGAACGGTGCGGACGGTGGGGACGGTGGGGCGGATGGTGGCGCAGCCGCGGCCCCCGCGAGGTGGAGCGCGCCTTCGGCCACGACCAGTTGCGGCTCCTCCAGAACCGTCGGCGCCACGCCCGTCGCCCGGTGCAGCATCGTCGCGATCAGCGGGGTGCGCGTCGGTCCACCGACCAGGAACCAGCCGGCGACGGCGCCCGGCTGCACCCTCGCCTGCCGCAGCGTGCTCAGCGCCAGGTCGACGGTCCGCCGCAGCACCGGCTCGGCGGCCTGCTCGAACTGCTGACGGGTGAGCAGCACCTCCTCGTCGGCCGCCGGGATGAACATGCTCCCCGACGACTCGCGCGACAGCGCCTCGCGCAGGTGCCGCGCATCGGTCCACAGCATCGTGGTGTGCCGCCGATCGGCCACCGTCTGTGGCGCCGACAGGCGTTGCCACAGCTCAGGTTTCAGCACGGTGCGGGCGTGCGAAAGCACAAGCGCGTCGAGGTCGATCCCGCCCACGTCGTCGAGGCCCTGACAGGACAGGTCGCGGAAGCCGTCCGGGGTCCGCTGCACCACGCTCACGTCGCACGTGCCGGCGCCCAGGTCGTAGACGACCACGCACTGTCCGATGTGGACGGCGTGCCCCAGCACCGCGGCGAAGTACGTCGCCGCCGCGACCGGCTCGGGCACCAGGGTCGGCGGCGGCAACCCGGCGGCGGCAGCCGCGTCGAGCAGCACCTGGCGACGGGCCGCGCCCCAGGTGGCCGGGCACGTCATCGTCACCGACGGGGGCGTCCCGCCCAGGGTCCGCGCGACCTCGTCACGCACCCGGGCCAGTACCGCCGCCACCAGATCGGTGACGCTGTACGCCCGCTCGCCCAGCAGAACGTCCAGGTCGTCGATGCGCCGTTTCGGGTGCGGTTCGAAGCGCTCCGGCGCGAGCCGGGCGGACCGCTCGGCGTCACGCCCGACCAGGATCCGACCGGCGTCGTTGATGAACACGGCCGACGGCAGCAGCGGCGACGAGTCGAACAGCAACGGCCGGATGCGGCCGTCCGGGCTGCGGATCACCGCCACCGTGCTAGACGTTCCGTAGTCGATACCAAGCGCAGCGTCTGGCACGTCGAGCAGCATAAGGATCGCCGCTCGGGAGCGGCGATCGGGCGATCGGCCCGCGTCACCCGCCCGGTTCGGCGAGCCGATCAGGGCACGTGGTCAGGAGACGACGGTCAGGAAACGACGGTCAGCCGGCCTGTTCGGTCGGGCGCACCAGAAGCTCGTTGATCGCCACGTGCCGCGGCCGGGTGACGATGTACAGCACCGTGTCGGCGATGTCCTCCGCCTGCAGGCGTTCCACGCCCTTGAACCGGGCCATGATCGCCTCCATGACCTCCGGCCGGTTGTGCTCGCGCAGTTCCGTGTCGGTGGCACCCGGCTCGACCAGCGAGATCCGCACGTGCTTCTGCGTCACCTCCTGGCGCAACGCCTCGCTGAACGCGCCGACCCCGAACTTCGTCGCGTTGTAGACGCCGCTGCCCGAGCGGGCCACCCGGCCGGCCACCGAGCTGACGTTCACCATGTCCGAAACGCGGCGCGGGCTGTCCGAAGCCGCCCGCACCAGGTGCGGCAGCGCGGCGTGCGCGCAGTACAGCAGGCCGAGCAGGTTGACGCGCACCATCCGGTCCCACTCCTCGGTGGGCGCGTCGGTCACCGGACCGAGCAGCATGACCCCGGCGTTGTTCACGAGGGTGTCGAGCCGGCCGAGTTCGGCCACCGTGCGCTCGACCGCGGCGATCGCCTGCTCCTGATCGGTGACGTCGGCCTCGATCACCAGCGCCGTGCCGCCGGCGTCACGGATCCGCCCCGCGAGCGTCTCCAACCGGTCGGCCCGACGGGCCACCAGCGCCACCCCGGCACCCTGCGCGGCAAGCTGTTCGGCGGTCGCTTCGCCGATGCCGCTCGACGCGCCCGTGACGAGCGCGACCGTTCCGTCCAACCGCACCATTGACGCCCACCTATCGCACGACGAACTCGGTCAATCCCTCGGCGGGTTCGGTCTGCACCGCGATGTCGGCGACGGCCGACAGACCGGGCCCGTGCTCCGCCCACTCCACCATCGCGTCGACCTGCTCCACGGTCCCCTCGAACACCGCCTCGACCCGGCCGTCACCGAGGTTGCGGACCCAGCCGGTGACCCCGCGCTCGGTGGCCACCCGCCGGCAGGTGTCGCGGTATCCGACGCCCTGCACCCGCCCGGAGATCAGAACCCGCCGACGGATCATGGGCAAACCCTAACTCAGTACGACTGCCACACACCCGCCAACCCGCGATGCCCGACGCCGGGCCGCGAGTAGTCACAGACGCCGGTCGGGAACACCGCCCGCAGCCGTGCCTTCTGCTCCGTCGTGAACCCGGTGAGGTCCAGCGGCTTCAGCTGACACTTGAGGACGTCGTTGCGCAACGGCGCGCCCGCCGCGATCCGGGTGTCGGCGAACGACGGGTAGAGCGTGTCGCAGGTGCCGGTCCCCTTCCACCGCAACGGTTCGGCGACGCGCTCGCCGGCGGCGGTCCAGCAGCCGTCGCGGAGGTCCGCCGGGCGGTTGCGGAGCATCTTCGCGCGGCCGTCGCCGTGACGCCGGTCGGCGGCGATCGCGGTGAGCCACGCGTCCATGGACGCGAGCGCGTACCCGGACCGGTCGGTGCCGAGCGGCGTCACCAGCATCGCCTGTCCCGCCGCGCCGGACGGCCCGTACGCGTCCACCAGGCGCTGCCGCACCGTGAAACTCCAGAACCGGGTGTGGATGTCGTTCACCGCGTCGGTGTACGCGCGCAGGTCGATGACCGGCGTCGCGGCCAGGCCGCCCGTGCCCGCGAGCACCAGCCCGCTGCGGTACGACCGGGTCAACGCGAGCGGGTCGGCCGCGGTGCGGGCCGCGACCACGTTTCCGGCGACGTCGTAGCCGCCGACCTTTTCGTTGATGTCGACGAACTGCTCGGCCGTGATCCGGCCGGCCTTCAACGCATCAAGACCGTATTGGACGCCCACATTGTCGTTGTAGCCGCGCGCGAACCCGGTGGCCGGGTCGCGTCCCAACTGGGTCACCAACTGCTCGGCGGTGGTGCACTTGATGCCGCCCGGGTTGGTCGTCGGGTTGTACAGGTACTGCACCGGAATCGCCGGCGGGCACGCCTCGGTGGCGTTGCCGCGGCTCGCGAACGCCAGGTCCCAGTTGACGCACGAACCCCACGCGCCGTACCCGGACACCGCCTTCCGCTGGTCGTCGGTGTAGCCGGGGGTCGCGGTGAAGTACCGGTTCAGCAGGCGGCAGTCGCCGACCGTGCCGCCGGTGGTGACCGCGTCGGGGAAGGAGATCTGCGGGACGATGCCGTCGAGGATCCCGGGGTAGTTGTCGGCGATGTCGTACTGCTGGATCGCGCCGCCCGAGCCGCCCCAGCCGATCGTGTGCGCCGGCGGGCCGTACGTCTCGACGAAGTGCTCCTTGACCATCATCGCGACCTCGGCCGAGATGACGTAGCTGCAGTTGTTGTCGAGCACGTTCAGGCTCGACGTCGCGACCGCGTACCCCTGTGACAGGAAGAGGTCGTTGAGGACGCCGCCGGTGGTGGCGCCCTGGTGGTAGCCGACGTTGCAGCCGCCGCCGAACGTGTAGACCAGCCGCTTGTTCCACGCGTCGTGCGTGCGGGTGGGGCTGGGCGCCTGCCCGTCGTAGAGGGCCGCGATCTCGTAGACCGCGCGGTCGACGGTGCCGCGTTCGATCCGGACGACGTACGGCACCGTTCGACCGTTCACGGTGGTTACCGTCGCGTCGGGCGGGGTCAGGGCCGGATCGGGCAGCGCGGCGAACGTCCCCCGCGTCGTCCGGTACTGGTAGCTGACGACCGGCGGCGCCGCGCAGTTCGGCGGCGTCGCGGGTGCCAGACCGAACGCCGTTGTCTCGCAGAAGAACGGGACCTGTTGCGGTCCGCTGAAGACCGGACCCGTCACCGGGTGGTTGACCACCCGCACCGCTGCGGGCGACCCGCGGCGCACGGAGGCGGTGATCACGCTGCTGCCGAGCGGGAGCCCGTCGACGAGGCCGAGCCTCGACCCGTCCGCTTGGATCTTGAAGGCCTTCGTGACGTCGCGCCAACCGACCCGGACGGTGACCTGGCCGGTCCCGGTGACCCGCACGAGCGCGGATCCGCCCGTGACCAGAGTCGGCTTCGGGCTGGAGACGACGTCGATGTCGACCCTGCCGTTGCTCGCGTGAGCCGGTGCCGGGCCGACGAACAGGGACAGGACGACGACGGCGAGCAGCTTGCGCACGGGCGCACCACCTCGGGTCACCGGCCACCGGGCGGGATCGACGGCCGTGAGTCACGGTCATCCTGCACCCTCGGAGAAGAAAAATCACCGGCAGCGGCTGATTTGTCGCCGAGAGAGGCGACCGGCGAACCGTCGGTAGACTCTGGCCCTATGCGTATCGGCATTGTGGGAGCGACCGGGCAGGTCGGCGGCGTCATGCGCGCCATCCTGGCGGAGCGTGAGTTTCCGGTGGACGAGCTGCGGCTGTTCGCCTCGGCCCGGTCGGCCGGGCGAACCCTGCCGTGGAAGGGCACCGAGATCACGGTCGAAGACGCCGCCACGGCCGACTTCACCGGGCTCGACATCGTGCTGTTCTCGGCCGGCAAGGCCTCGTCGAAGGAGCTCGCGCCGAAGGTCGCCGCGGCCGGCGCCGTGGTGATCGACAACTCCTCGGCGTGGCGGCTCGACCCCGAGGTCCCGCTGGTGGTCAGCGAGGTCAACCCGCACGCGGTCGCCAACCGTCCGAAGGGCATCATCGCCAACCCCAACTGCACCACGATGGCGGCGATGCCGGTGCTGAAGCCGCTCCACGCCGAGGCCGGCCTGGTGAGCTTCGTGGCCGCCACCTACCAGGCCGTGTCCGGTTCCGGCCTCGACGGCGTGGCCGAGCTCGACGAGCAGGTGCAGAAGGTCGCCGCCGAGGCCGCCAAGCTCACCCACGACGGTGCGGCCCTCGCCTTCCCCGAGCCGAACAAGTACGCCCGTCCGATCGCGTTCAACGTGCTGCCGCTGGCCGGCTCCCTGGTCGACGACGGCTCCGACGAGACCGACGAAGAGCAGAAGCTCCGCAACGAGAGCCGCAAGATCCTGGAGATCCCGGACCTCAAGGTGTCCGGCACGTGCGTGCGCGTCCCCGTCTTCACCGGTCACTCGCTGCAGATCAACGCCCGGTTCGCCAACCCGATCACGCCGGTCCGGGCCCTCGCCCTGCTCGCCGACGCCCCGGGTGTGGTCCTCACCGACATTCCGAACCCGTTGCAGGCAGCCGGCCAGGACCCGACCTACGTCGGCCGCGTCCGCGCCGACGAGACCGCCGAGAACGGGCTCGCGCTGTTCTGCTCCAGCGACAACCTCCGCAAGGGCGCCGCCCTGAACGCCGTCCAGGTAGCCGAACTGATCGCCGCCGAACGCCGGTGAACCTCCTCGCGGCCCTGCCACCAAGCGTCGACCCGGTGGCGGCCGCGGCCACCGCGCCGGACGCTCCCGCGTGTTGCGCAGCTTCCTCGATCGTCCGACGTTGTTCCGCGTAATACCAGACAAAGCGGCCTGGACCGACCGAGCCCACCACAACCTCTACCGCGAACTGGCGACGCTCGAGGCGGCCAGGTGACGAGCGCTGCCCGGCTAAACTCGGCAATCATGATGCGACGCCGTCTCGCCGCCCTTGCCCTTGCCGCCGCCCTTGCCGGATCCGTTCTCGCCGGCTGCAGCAGCGAAGGTGCCGACGTCGACTGCAACCTCAACTCCTGCACCGTCACCATGGACCGTGGCGTCGACGCCTCGGCCAGCGTGCTCGGCGTCGACGTCAAGTTGCAGAGTGTCCAGGGTCAGCAGGTGACGCTCGACGTCGAGGGCAACACGGTCACGGTGCCGGTCGGCGCCGACGGCAGCACCCAGGTGGCCGGTCTCACCGTCACCGTGCAGTCGATCACCGACGACCAGGTGGTGCTGCAGGTCACCGGCGGCAACTAGGCGTGATCGAAGCACTGGCAGCGGCCTGCACGGATCTGATCACCGACCCCGACCTGCTCGTCTCCTACCAGCGCGACGAGGCCGACCTGTGCGATTCTGCGCCGCCGCTCGCGGTGGCCCGCCCGACGACCACAGACGAGGTGGCAAGACTCGTCGCCGTGGCGGCCGCGCACCGGATCCCGGTGGTGCCACAGGGTGCCCGCACCGGGCTCGCGGGCGGCGCCAACGCCGGCGCCAACGCGTTGGTGATCTCGATGACCAGGATGAACCGCATCCTGGGGGTCGACCCGGCCAACCGCACCGCAACCGTGCAGGCCGGCGTGATCAACCGGGCCCTCCGGGAGGCGGCGCGGGAGCACGGCCTCACCTACCCGCCCGATCCGGGTTCGTGGGAGACCAGCACGATCGGCGGCAACGTCGCCACCAACGCCGGCGGCATGTGCTGCGTGAAGTACGGCGTCACCGCCGAGTACGTCCTGGCGCTCACCGTGGTGCTGGCCGACGGCGAGGTGCTGCGCTGCGGCCGGCAGACCGCGAAGGGCGTCGCCGGGTACGACCTGGCCCGCCTGTTCGTCGGCTCCGAGGGGACGCTCGGCGTCATCACCGAGGTCACCGTCAAGCTTCGCCCGCAGGCCGAGCCGGGCCTCACCCTGGTGGCCGAGTTCCCGAGCGTGGCGGAGGCCGGTGCGGCGGTCGCGCGGATCACCGCCGCCGGCCTCACCCCGAGCCTGCTCGAACTCCTCGACGGCCCGATGGTCGCCGCGCTGGAGGCGTACCGGCCGATGGGGCTCGACACCGGCGTCGGCGCGCTCCTGCTGGCGTCCGCCGACACCGGGTCGAAGGCGGCGGACGATCTCGACAGGATCGCCGCCTGCTGCGGGTCCGCCGAGGTCCATCGGGCGACGGACGCCGAGGAGGCCGACGCCCTGCTGGCCGCCCGCCGCAACGCCCATCCCGCGCTGGAGCACCTGGCCGCGACCACGTTCCCGGGTGGCGGCGGTGCGGTGGTGGTCGACGATGTGGCCGTCCCGCGCAGCCGGCTCGTCGACCTCATCGAGGGCATCGCGCGGATCGGCGAGCGCACGGGCGTCATCGTCGCCACGGTCGGGCATGCCGGCGACGGCAACCTGCACCCCAACCTCATCATCGACCGCACCGACCCGGCCAGCCTCGCCGCCGGCCGCCGCGCGTTCGACGACATCATGGCGCTCGGCCTCGAACTCGGCGGGACGGTCACCGGCGAGCACGGCGTCGGCCTGCTCAAACGCGACTGGCTGGAGCGCGAACTCGGCCCGGTCGGCCTGCGCGTGCACCACGCGGTCAAGGCCGCGCTGGACCCCGCCGGCATCCTCAATCCCGGCAAGGTGATCGCACCACCAGTAGATTCACCGGCGTGAACCAGCCCCGGCCGCCGTTCTGGCACTTCGTCCTTGCTGTCCTGGTCGGCGGCTGGGTCATCGCGGTCACCGTCGTCGCCCAGTTCGTGTTGTACGCACTCGACGCGATCGCCGCCCTCACCCGGGGCGAGCCGGGCTCCGACGGCTCGCAGGTGCTCACCGGCATCGTCGCCGCGGTGCTGGTCGCCGTGCCGCCGGCGGTCCTGATGCGGCTGCCGCTCGCTCCGGGCGTCGCGGCGGCGATGCGGGCCTGGGCGCTGGCCGGCGCGGCCGCCGCGGTGCTTGCGGTGGCGCGGGCCGCACCGCTCTGGTTCCACGAGGCCTACCTTTGGGGACTCGCTGCGCTTGCGTTCGCGTGCCTGCTGCTCCCCTGGCTGAAGCGCACCGAACCGGCCCGCACCGGGGCGCATCCGCGCGCCGCGATGGTGACCGCCGCCGCGCTCGGGCTCGTCCTGCTGGTGCCGTGGGTCTACGTGGGTGCGCTCGGCGGGGTGGTCGAGACCGTCGGGGCGGCCGCGGCCGCGATCGCGCTGGGCGTGCTCGCCGGACGCATCGTCGAGCCGACCGCCCACGCGTACAGCGTGTACCGGCCCAACGGCTGGCGGGGGCATGCCAACGCGCTCGGCGTCGGGCTGGTACTGGGCGTCGCGATCGTGCCGCTCGCCGGTGCGGCGGGCGAGCCGGGCATCCCACTGATCCAGCTGTGCGTCCTGCCGATGCTGGGATTCGCGGTCGACGTGCTGCGGCGCGGCACGGCGGTCCTGGTAGCGCTGACGGCGTTCGGGCCGCTGACGTTCGTCGACCCGGAAGAGACCAGCCCGCTGCTGGGCGCGTCGGATGTCGGTTTCTGGGCACTGCTCGCCACGGCGGCCGCCTTCCTGATCACGGCGCTGGCTGCGGTGCTCGCCAGCATCGCCGCTCAGGCGTTCGGGCCGGGCGACATCGACATACCGATGCGACGTCCGGTCGCCGCCGGGCTCGTGGTCGCGCTCGCCCTGGGTGTTGGCGCCGTCTACGTCGCGGCCGGCCAGCCCGGCCTGTCCGGCGATCGGCTGTTCGTGGTGCTCAAGGAGCAGGCCGACCTGTCCGGGCTCAGCGCCGTGACCGACCGGACCGAGCGGCTGCGCCAGACGTACCGAAGGCTGGTCGACACCGCCGAACGCAGCCAGGTGGCGATCCGGCGGGACCTGCGCACGTGGAAGGTCGACGCCCGGCCGTACTACCTCGTCAACGGCCTCGAAGTGAACGGTGGCCCGGTGGTGCGGGCCTGGCTGGAACGACGGTCCGATGTCGACCGGGTGCTCACCAACCCGGTGCTGCGCCCGCTGCCGGGTGACCCGGAACCGATGCGCGGCGACGCGCCGAAACCCGACGGTCCACTGTGGAACGTCAAGGCACTGAACGCCGACCGGGTCTGGGAGTTCGCCGACGCCCGCGGCGCCGGCATCGTGGTCGGCTCGTCGGATTCCGGCGTCGACGGTGCGCATCCCGCGCTGGCGCCGGGTTTCCGGGGCGGCGACGACTCCTGGTACGACCCGTGGAACGACACGACCAGCCCCACCGACCAGAACGGGCACGGCACCCACACGCTCGGCAGTGCACTCGGCCGCGACGGAATAGGCGTCGCACCCGACGCCACCTGGATCGGCTGCGTCAACCTTGCCCGCAACCTCGGCAGCCCGTCGCATTACCTGGACTGCCTGCAGTTCATGCTCGCCCCGTTCCCCCACGACGGCGATCCGTTCCGCGACGGCCGGCCGGACCGGGCCGCCCACGTGCTCAGCAACTCGTGGGGCTGCCCCGAACTCGAAGGCTGCGACGGACGCGTCCTCCGGCCGGCGGTGGCCGCGCTGACCGCCGCCGGCATCTTCGTCGTGGTCGCCGCCGGCAACACCGGGTCGCGGTGCGGGTCGATCACCGACGAACCGGCGACCGATCCCGGTGCGTTCGCCGTCGGCGCGGTGACGGAGGACCGGGAAATCGCCGACTTCTCCAGCCGCGGACCGGTACCCGGCGCCAGCAAACCCGACGCGATGGCTCCCGGCGTCGACATCCTCTCGGCGCTGCCGGGCGGCGGCTACGGCGCACTCGACGGAACGAGCATGGCCGCGCCGCACGTGGCGGGTGTGGTCGCGCTGATGTGGTCGGCGAACCCGCGCCTCGTCGGAGACATCGGACGCACCGCCGACATACTGCGCTCGACGGCGCGGGTGTCCGGGCTCACGGGGTCCACCGGAAATGTGGCGACGAGCGCAACGTCCGCGGCGCGGGCGAGGTCGACGCGCTGGCCGCGGTGACCGCGGCCCGCGCGATGGGCTGATCAGCCCGCGACCGCCTCGGTTTCGCGCAGCACGCGCAGCGCGTTGTGCCAGGTGAGCTTCGCGAGATCGGCGTCGGACCAGCCCCGGCGCGCCAGTTCGGCGAGCAGCGCCGGATAGGTCGAAACGTCGCCGAGGCCGTCGGGCAGCGCGCCGACGCCGTCGAAGTCACCACCGATGCCGACACAGTCAACACCGGCCACCGATCGGACGTGCTCGATGTGGTCGGCGACGTCGGCGATTCCGCACGGCGGGCGCGGGTTCGCCGCGAGCCAGGCCGCGCGGGCGGCGTCGGCCTCCTCGGTGGCGGCATCGACGACGACCTCGGCCTCGGCCTTCACCGCGGCGGCCATCCACACGCGGCACTCCTCGGTGAGGAAGCCCGGAACGAACGTCACCATCACCACGCCGTTCGACGCGCGGACCCGTTCGAGCACGTCGTCGGGAACGTTGCGCGGGTGGTCGCAGCGGGCGCGCGCCGAGGAGTGGGAGAAGAACGCCGGCGCCGTCGACACGTCGAGCGCCGCGTGCATCGTCGTCGGTGCCACGTGCGACAGATCGACGAGCATCCCCAGCCGGTTCATCTCACGCACCACGTCGCGACCGAAGTCGGTGAGGCCGCCGTGTTCGGGCTCGTCGGTGGCGCTGTCGGCCCACGAGGTGTTGTCGTTGTGGGTCAAGGTCATATAGCGGACGCCGAGGCGGTGCATCGCGCGCAACGCACCCAACGAGTCGGCGATGCTGTGCCCGCCCTCGGCACCGATCAGCGACGCGACCCGCCCGTTGCTCCGGGCCCGCTCCACCTCGTCGGCGGTGGTGGCCAACGCAAGATGGTCGGGGTGCCGGTCGATCATCCGGTGAACGAGGTCGATCTGCTCCAGCGTCGTCGTGACGGCTTCGTGGCCGTTCAGGTGGCTCGGCACGTACACCGACCAGTACTGCGCACCGACCCCGCCCGACCGCAACCGTGGCAGGTCGGTGTGCAGGCCGTCGGCTGACATGTCACGGTCGACGGCGGGGTCGTCGGTGCGTCGCCGCCGGCGCAGGGCCCAGGGCAGATCGTTGTGGCCGTCGATAACGGGTGCCGCGGCCAGCAGCCGGCGGATGCGCTCGTCCATGGGGAACCACAGTAGATCGATATCCGCGCGACGGCGTCGGCGAGCGTTCTACGGTGAGGCTGTTCCTGGAAGGGGGAGACCACATGGCTAGGAACCAACCCGACGACTTCTCCGACGACGCACCGGGCTCACTCGGTGCCAACGGCCTCACCAGTGCCGACATGGATCTGACCGGCATGGGCGAGCGGATGACCGGCGACACCTCCATCGAGCCGAACCTGAGCCCGTCGAGCCGGCCGCCGACACCGTCACCGGCACAGGAAGCGGCCCGTGCCGCACAGCGGACGGCGACGAAGAGCCGCACGTCGACCGGTAGCAGCAGCGACCCGTCGCCGATCTCGATGGCGAAGAAGCGGCGCAACCAACCCGGATAGAACAACACGACAGCGGGCGGGACGCATACGCGTCCCGCCCGCTGTTGGTTTGTACTGCGGACTACTCGAGAATCAGAAGTCCATGTCTCCGCCGCCGGGCGCGCCACCCGCCGGGGCCGGGGACTTCTCCGGCTTGTCGGCGACGACGGCCTCGGTGGTGAGGAACAGCGCGGCGATCGACGCGGCGTTCTGCAGCGCCGAACGCGTCACCTTGGCCGGGTCGATGATGCCCGCGGCCAGCATGTCGACGTACTCGCCGGTGGCGGCGTTGAGGCCCTTGCCCGGCTCGAGGTTGCGAACCTTCTCGACCACGACGCCACCCTCGAGGCCCGCGTTGACGGCGATCTGCCGCAGCGGGGCGTCGAGCGACACCTTCACGATGTTCACACCGGTGGCTTCGTCGCCGGTGAGGTCGATCTTCTCGAAGGCGTTCTTGCCGGCCTGAACCAGCGCCACACCACCGCCGGGGACCATGCCCTCCTCGACGCCGGCCTTGGCCGCACGCACCGCGTCTTCGATGCGGTGCTTGCGCTCCTTCAGCTCGACCTCGGTCGCGGCACCGATCTTGATGACGGCGACACCACCGGCCAGCTTCGCGAGCCGCTCCTGGAGCTTCTCGCGGTCGTAGTCGGAGTCGCTCTTCTCGATCTCGGCGCGGATCTGGGCCACCCGGCCCGCGATCTGCTCCTGGTCGCCGGAGCCGTCGACGATCGTGGTCTCGTCCTTGGTCACCTGGACCTTGCGGGCGCGACCGAGCATGTCGAGCGTGACACCGTCGAGCTTGAGACCGATGGTCTCGCTGATGACCTGACCGCCGGTGAGGAAGCCGATGTCACCCAGCATCGCCTTGCGGCGGTCGCCGAAGCCGGGAGCCTTGACGGCGACCGACTTGAAGGTGCCACGGATCTTGTTGACGATCAGGGTGGCCAGCGCCTCGCCCTCGATGTCCTCGGCGATGATCAGCAGCGGCTTGCCCGACTGCATGACCTTCTCCAGCACCGGGAGCAGGTCCTTCACCGCGGAGATCTTCGAGTCGACGATCAGCACGTAGGCGTCCTCCAGGACGGCCTCCATGCGCTCGGCGTCGGTCATGAAGTACGGCGAGATGTAGCCCTTGTCGAAGCGCATGCCCTCGGTGAGCTCGAGCTCGAGACCGAAGGTGTTGCTCTCCTCGACGGTGATGACGCCTTCCTTGCCGACCTTGTCCATCGCCTCGGCGATGATGTCGCCGACACTCGCGTCGCCGGCCGAGATCGAAGCCACGGAAGCGATCTGCTCCTTGGACTCGACCTCCTTCGACAGACTGGCGAGCTGCTCGGCAACGGCGGCCACGGCGGCCTCGATGCCGCGCTTGAGCGCCATCGGGTTGGCACCGGCGGCCACGTTGCGCAGACCCTCGCGGACAAGCGCCTGGGCCAGGACGGTCGCCGTCGTCGTGCCGTCACCGGCGACGTCGTCGGTCTTCTTCGCGACCTCCTTGACCAGCTCGGCGCCGATCTTCTCGTAGGGGTCCTCGAGCTCGATCTCCTTGGCGATACTCACACCATCGTTGGTGATGGTGGGAGCGCCCCACTTCTTCTCGAGTACGACATTGCGGCCCTTGGGGCCGAGCGTCACCTTCACGGCGTCGGCGAGGACGTTCATGCCCCGCTCGAGGCCGCGGCGCGCCTCTTCGTCGAACGCGATAATCTTGGCCATTCGGCGTTGTCCTCCTGGACAGTTCGCGGCCCGCCCGGAATACAGCGCACCGCCTAGGTATCCACCTTGTCGCCGGGTCGCGCGCACACGAAGCCCGGGCTTCACACCCGAGCGACAGTGCCCGACAACCCGCCGGCCGGGGCGGACAGCCCGCGACGACTGGCCCCGAACGCCCGGCCACCCTGAGCTGACTCTGGTGAGCAAACCCTGGGCGAACCCGGCGATCGATGGCCCTACCGCACCGACCTGGTTGGCACTCGACAGCGGCGAGTGCCAAGCTCTTGTTTAGCACTCTCGGCGGTCGAGTGCAAGGAGTCCCCGGTTAACGGGTCACGCCCGGTCACCGGGCCCGCGGGCCCGGAATCTGCCCAGGAATACGGAAAGATCGCTGCCTCCGGGGAAAGTGGCCGTACTTTCCGTCCGCAAACAGCGATCTCGATCTACGTTTGGTTGTCTGCCTTTGCATGCACGCGGCAGCGCAGATACCACGCGGGGCACCGACTTCCGCCCCTCGTGCCTGAGGGCGGCAAACGGTGCCCCGTCAGTGGTGCGAGCAGGGGTTCAGGCGAGCACGCGTACCTTCTCAGCCTGGGGCCCCTTCTGGCCCTGAGCGATCTCGAACTCCACGCGCTGTCCGTCCTCAAGCAGCTTGTAGCCGTCCATCTCGATCGCGGAGAAGTGGACAAAGACGTCCGGCCCTCCGTCGACCGCGATGAAACCGTAGCCCTTCTCGCTGTTGAACCACTTGACGGTGCCCTGTGCCACGGTGCACTTCCTCACTTCGGTGGTGCTGGCGCCGTGCCCATTCCCGGCTCGCCGCCCGGCGCAGCGGTCGCGGCGCCGAAACGCACGCTACACGAGCGTTCCCAACGCCGCACTCCCCTGATTCGGACACTTCGACGTTGCAATCCGGATGCCGCCAACGTAGGAAAGCTGGGTGCGCATCAGGCAGGCTCACATTGATGACGGTCCCCGGCTGTGGGCTTTGCGGCTGGAAATGCTGGCCGACGCCCCACTGGCGTATCTCGACACCCTCGACCGCGCGGTCGCACGGGGGCTACGGGAATACCACCACCGTGTCGAGGGCTGGGTGACCGAACCCGACCGGGCGCTGTTCGTCGCCCAACTGGCGGACCGGCCCGACGCTGCGCTGGTCGGGCACCTGGGCGTGGTCGACGAGCGTGGCTACGCCGGGCTCGTGATGGCGTACGTCAGTCCCGACGCCCGCGGGCAGGGGGTGCTGAAAGGGTTGGTCGACGCCGCGGCGGAATGGTCGAAGCGGATCGGCCGGAGCGACTTGTTGCTGGAAGTGATGGAGCGCAATCACCGCGCCATCCGGGCGTATCAAAAGCTCGGTTTCTCGGTAACCGGCAATCGCCATCCGCATCCTTACCTCGCGCCGTTCATGGAGCTGGAGATGATGCGGCCGGCATAAAGAGTCAGGCCTTTCGTCAATCACGTTGACCGAAGTCTGCGGCTAGCCGACAGGTGCCGGTTCCCGTTCGTCACCTCTGGGCAGTTCACGCATGGTGCGAAGGGGCGAGAAGAACACCGGAAGGAACGCCAGGCAGGCACCGGCCATGCCGATCATGACGGTTTCCCGCACGCCGACGTTGGCACCCAACACACCGCCGATCAGACCGCCGAGCGGCATCGTTCCCCACACAAGGAATCGCATCGTGGCGTTCATTCGGCCGAGCAGGCGCTCGGGAGTGAGACCCTGGCGGAAACTCACCTGCGCGATGTTGTAGACCACCGCGCCGAACATCGTCACCCCGAACCCGGCCGCGCCGAGCCACAGCATCCACCCCGGCTGCACCACCGCCATCAGCAGACCGAAGGGTGCGGTGACCCCGATGACGTAGACGATGGTCTGCCCCTGCCCGAGCCACCGCGCGATCCGCATCGCGGTGAACGCGCCGACCAGTCCGCCGATCGAACCCGTCGACATGAGCAGACCGATGGTGCCGGCCGACACGTCGAGGTCGTCGGCGAGCAGCACCAGGAACATGGCCATCGCGATCGACATGAACAGGTTCGCCGTGCCCGTGCACATCGCGATCGACCGCAGCAACCGGTTGCCGAGCACGAACCGCAGCCCTTCGCCGATCTCCCGGCCGAGGTGCCGGTCGGGCGCGGCCGTCGGCTTCGGCTCGCGCTTGCGGATCAGTCCGACGAATACCGCCGACAGGAGGAAACTCACCGCGTCGACCACGATGGCCACGGGCGCGGTGAGCCACTGCACCAGCAACCCACCGACGGTGGGACCGGCGACCTGGCTGACGCCGCGCACCGCCTCCAGCTTGGCGTTGCCCTCGACCAGGTTCTCGCGGCCGACCAGATGCGGCAGGTAGCTCTGGTAGGCGACGTCGAAGAACACCGTGAAGACGCCGAGCAGCAGCGCGACCGCGTACAACTGCGGCATCGTGAGCGTCCCGGCCCACCACGCCAGTGGCACCGAACCCAGCAGGACGGCGCGGGCCGCGTCACCGAAGATCAACACGCTGCGGCGCCGCATGCGGTCGACCCAGGCGCCCGCCGGGAGCCCGACGAGCAGGAACGCCGCGGTCTCGCAGGCGGCCAGCACGCCGACCTCGAGCGGCGTCGCGTCGAGCGCGAGGATGGCGACCAGCGGCAACGCGATCTGGGTGACCTGCGTGCCGACCTGGCTGATCGTGTCGGCGACGAACAGCTGACGGAAGTCGTACTCGCGGAGCAGGCCGAGGCGGCGGTTCACGGGCGTCAGCCTCACCGACTGATTGGGAAAAGTCAACCAGTTACGCTGTGGGGCGATGAGCGCACCGAAGTACCAGCCAGCGGCCCGTCGATGGCCCGAGCGCCGCGCCGCCACCGAGGCCGAGGCGAAGGCCCTCGCGTCGTCGGTGCGGCTGCGGATCCTGCGACTGTGCCTGGACCAGGAACTGACCAACAAGGAGATCGCCGAGCGGCTCGGCGCGAACCCGGCCACCGTGCTGCATCACGTGCGCACGCTGGTGGACACCGGGTTCCTGGAGGCGCGGCCGCCCCGGCGCGGCAAGCGCGGCTCCCGCGAGGTGCCCTACCTGGCCACCGGCAAGTCGTGGGCGATGGAGGAGACCGGTTCGATGCCCGCGATGATCGAGGCCTTCGTCGACGAGGTGCGCGGCGTCGACCTCGACGAGAAGACCCTCATGTACCGGCTCGGCCTACGGCTGACCCCGGAGCAGTACAAGGACCTGTGCGACCGTCTCGGCGCGGTGCTCAAGCACTTCGCCGACCTGCCGCTGGCGCCCGAGGGCCAGCCGTACTCCGTGTTCGTCGTCGCGCACGAGGACGTGACCCGGGCGCCCTAGATTTCCACCTGCCAGTTGTGCCAGAGGTCGACGGCGCGGAAGCCCATCTGCTCGTTGATGGCGATCATGTGCGCGTTGACCGACGCGTTCCAGGTGTCGATGTACCGCAGGCCGGGCAGTTCCGCGATCCCGTAGTTCAGGTTCTCGATCTTCGTGAGCAGCCCGAGCCGGTGCCCGCGGTGCGCCGGATGCACCAGCGTGATGCCCTGGCCGGCGTGCTCCACGTGGGTCGCCGAGCGGCTCAGTGCCGACCACGCGACCAGGTCGCCGGTGGCGTCGTGCACGGCGGCGGTGTTCACGACCACCCGGCCGGTCCTCATCCGGGCCGCGTCCGTCGCGCGGATCCGGGCCGCGTCGACCTTCTCGGCCTCCAGCGCGAGGTCGCCCAGCGGCGCCTGGTTGAGGAAGTCGCCGTCGAGATACGCGACGTCGGCCAGGTACTCCTCCGGGGTGACCCCGCCCCAGCGCACCAGGCTGTAGCCGGTCGCGGCGGCCCGCGCGTGCGCGAGCATCCCGTCGAGCCCGGCCCGGTCGAGGGTCGCCAGGTCGAGCCGGCGCCGTACCTCGGGGAGCGCGCTCGTCATGCCCAGGGCGCGGGCGAACGCGGTCGGACCCGGGTCGCGGGGCTCCCCGCCGTCGGGCAGGGTCTCGCCGGTGAACGCCATGACGCGGCGCCGGCCCCGCTCGCGGAGGAACGCGGTCGCGTGGTCGTAGAGAGCGCGCCCGAAGCCCTGCCGACGATGCTCCGGCAGGACGGTGGCGGCCACCCACGCGTTCTCCAGGTTGTCGAGCGTCGGCATCTGCACCTCGAGGCAACCGACGATGCCACCGCCCGACGCGCGGGCCACCCACCAGTGCGTCTCCTCGCCCGGCCACGGAAATCGCAGCCCGGTCTCGAAGGCGCGGCGGCACGGGGGCGGAAAGTCGGGAACGTCGTGCGCCCGGGCGATCGCCTGGACCTGGAGTGCGGCCTCGACCTCGGCCGGATCGTCGGCACGGAGGGAGGAGATAGTCAGCGTGGCGGTCGGCATACCCCGCAGGGTGCTACCGGTACCCGCTCAGCGCGAGTCATTTACCCTGACCGCATTTCTCAAGAAAATGGTCGAGAGGACGTTCGCACAACGCCTCCGGCGCCGCTGGCGCTCAGGTCCGGTGAGGGATCCGAGCGGCGATACGTCCTCCCGCACGCAGCATCCTGCGCGTGTGCGCTTTCCACGTCAAGCCCACCAGACGCTTGGGCTTTCCACCGACGGGCGCGCGATGGTCACCGAACGCGACCATCGCGACGCCAACCGGACAGTGACCGGAAACGGACAGCCGACCCACCAGGAGTGACAGCTGCCTGATTTCGCGGCCTCACACAACAAATACCTCACCATCGGTGAGGCCTCGGCCGGAAAAAATCAATCCAGCAGTCCCGCTTCGCGGACGGCACGCAGCGAGGGCCGCACCCGGTACGTCGGCCCGACCTGCTCGGCAACCGCGTCGAGCGTCTTCAGCCCTTCGCCCGTGTTGAAGACGACGGTCTCAGCGTCCGGGTCGAGCCGGCCCGCGTCCACCAGTTTCTGCAGCACGGCCACCGTGACGCCGCCGGCGGTCTCGGCGAAAATGCCCGTTGTGCGGGCGAGCAGGCGGATCGCGTCGCGGATCTCGTCGTCGTCGGCGTAGTCCATCCAGCCGCCGGTGCGGCGGACCGCCTCCAGGGCGTAGATGCCGGCCGCCGGGTCGCCGATGTTCAGCGACTTGGCGATGCCGGTCGGCTTGACCGGCGTGATCACGTCGGTGTCGCCGTGCAGCGCGACCGCGATCGGGTTGCAGCCGGCCGACTGGGCGCCGAACACCTTCCAGCCGTCGGCCGGCGCCTCGACCAGGCCGGTCTCGACCAGCTCGGTGAACGCCTTGTCGATCTTGGTGAGCAGCTCACCGGAGGCCATCGGGATCACGACCTGCGCCGGGATGCGCCAGCCCAGTTGCTCGGCGACCTCGAAGCCGAGTGTCTTCGACCCCTCGGCGTAGAACGGACGCACGTTGACGTTGACGAACGCCGTCTTCTCGAACTCGTCGGTCTCGGTGAGCTCGGAGCAGAGCCGGTTGACGTCGTCGTACGACCCTTCGACGGCCACCAGGTCGCCGCCGTAGACGGCCGTGGTGACGACCTTGCCCTGCTCCAGGTCGAACGGGATGAACACCACCGACGGCGCACCGACCCGCGCCGCGTGCGCGGCGACCGAGTTGGCCAGGTTTCCGGTGGACGCGCAGGCGTAACGCTCGAACCCGAGCGCCCGCGCGGCCGTCAACGCGACCGAGACCACGCGGTCCTTGAACGAGTGGGTGGGGTTGGCCGAGTCGTCCTTGACGTACAGCGGCGCCCGCAGGCCGACGGTGGCGGCGAGGGCATCGGCCCGCACCAGCGGCGTGAAGCCGGGGTTGAGCGTCACGCGCGACGCCGGGTCGGCGCCGGTGGGCAGCAGGCCCGCGTACCGCCAGATATTTTTGGGACCGCGTTCGATCTGTTCCCGGGTGACCGATGCCAGCGCGGCCGCGTCGTAGCCCACCTCAAGGGGTCCGAAACACTCGAAACAGGCGTGCTGCGCGGCGAGCGGGAAGTGCGTGCCACAGCCACGACAGACGAGATCGCGGGCGGGCGAGTCGGAGAACACGGGTGTGCCGAGGGTGCTGGTCACGATGAGGCCCTTTCCTGCTCATCTTTCCCGGGCACTAGGTGTGCCACGGGCCGGAATTGGCACCTGCCTCGCGCTGGCCTCGACGATGAGGTACGTATGCGCGGCGGTTGCCGGGGCGTCAACGGGCCGGTCCCTCAGCCCCTCTGGATGAGGTATTCAGTTGTGCGCGTAAGCATAACGGAACCAACCACCCGTTACGAGCGGCGCGTGACGTGTAGCACTCCGTCGCCACCCGGGCGAGGCACACTGGGAGGGTGACGATCTTCGACGATGCGACCCGCACTCTGCTCGACGGACCCAACTTCGCCGTCGTGGCGACGTTGACGGCAAGCGGGGCGCCGCACACCTCCACCGTCTGGTACGTGCGTGACGGCGACGCGGTCCTGATCTCGGTGACCGCCGACAAGCTGAAGGCCCGCAACCTCGGCCGCGACCCACGGATCAGCCTCACCGTCTCCGACCGCGAGAACCCTTACCACTCGGTCGACATCCGCGGGACGGCCGAACTGGTCGACGACCCGGAGAAGGCGCTGCCGGCGCGGCTGGCGGAGCGCTACCTCGGCGACGCGAACGCCAACCCGGACGAGCCGGCCGAGGTGAAGCGGCTCATCGTGCGGGTGAACCCGGAGAAGGTCACCGAGTTCAAGGTCTAGGAGACGACGTCCTTGCGTAGGAAGCGCCACCAGGCCAGCGACAGCAGCACGGTGGAGTAGACGACGGCGCTCACCGTGCCGCGCGCCACGTCGTCGGTCTGTATCGGGGAGGACAGCAGGCCCAGGTAGCCCTCGTTGAAGTGGGTCGGCAGGAAATCGCGGATGCTGCCGAGGGCCGAGATCTGGTCGAGGATGCTCGACACGATGTAGATCATCACGGCGCCGCCCACCGCACCCAGCGGGGCGTCGGTCGACACCGACAGCAGGAACGCCAGCGAGCCGACGACGAGCAGCGTCACCGAGATGTAGCCGATCACGGCGAGCAGTCGCAGCACGCCCTCGCCGGGCGGAAGCGTACCGCCGACCGGTGCCTGCAACGGCTCCCAGCCGTAGGAGATCGTGCCGGCCAGCAACGCGGTGCCGGCGAGCAGCAGGATCGCCAGCGCGCTGTACGCGAGTGCCACGAGCAGTTTGGCGGCCAGGAGACGGGCGCGCGGCACCGGGACGGCGAGCAGGTACCGGAGGCTTCCCCAGCTCGCCTCGCTCGCCACCGCGTCACCGCAGAAGAGCGCGACCACGACGACGAGCAGGAACCCCGACGACACGAACAGCGTGAACAGAGCGAAGTTCGGCCCGCCCGCGGTGGCGATGTCGATCAGCGAGCTGAAGCCGTCGCCGTCGTTTTCCGCGTTGTCGCCGCCGCCCGGGTTCCAGGTGAACGCGCCGAGGATGATCAGCGGCAGCAGGACCATGAACCCGAGCGCGAACTGGGTACGGCGCCGGGCCAACTGCCGCCGGAACTCCGTCGGGAACGAGAGGGTGCGGTTCGGACGGTAACCGGCCGCGCGATCCGTCGAGACGCTCATCGCTCACCACTCGCCTTCGTGTCGCCGCCGACCAGGGCCAGGAACGCGTCCTCCAGCCGGCGCCGGGGCACCACCCGGTCGACACCGACGCCCGCGTTCACCAGTGCCGCAACCACGTCGGCGCGCGGCGTGCCGTTCACGTCGACCACGAGGCTCGCGCCGTCGGGCACCACCGACCGCACCCCGCCGAGCGCGTCGAGCACCGCGGTCGCAGCGTCCACATCGGACACATCGAGCTGGACGGTCGGCGAGTCGCCGACGATGTCGGCCACCAGACCGGAAGCCACCACCTCGCCCTTGTGCACCACCACGACGTCGGTACAGGTCTGCTCGACCTCGGCCAGCAGGTGGCTCGACACCAGCACGGCCCGCCCGTCGGTCGCGTAGCGGCGCAGCACCTGCCGCATCTCGGCGATCTGCGGCGGGTCGAGGCCGTCCGTCGGTTCGTCGAGAACGAGCAGTTCGGGGAGACCGAGCATCGCCTGCGCGATCGCCAACCGTTGCTTCATGCCGTGGCTGTACGTCTTGACCCGGCGGTCGATGGCCGTGCCGAGGCCCGCGATGTCCATCGCCTCCTCGAACCGGGCGTCCTCGGCCGGGCGGCCGGTCGCCTTCCAGAACAGCTCCAGGTTCGCCAACCCGGTGAGGTGCGGCAAAAATCCGGGACCCTCGACCAGCGCGCCGAGGCGCGACAGCACCGGCGCACCCGGCACCAGGCGGTGGCCGAACACGAGGATCTCGCCGGCCGTCGGCCGGGTGAGGCCCATCAGGACGCGCAGGCTCGTGGTCTTTCCGGCACCGTTCGGGCCGAGCAACCCGACCACCTGTCCACGATGGACGGTGAAGCTCACCGACTGCACCGCGACGAACCCGTCGGCGTACTCCTTGCGCAGCCCGCGAACCACCAGCGGCGTGTCCACGTGCTCGGCGTCGACCGCGCGGATGGAACGCCGCGCGCGCATCCGGGCCACCACGACGGCCGCGACCACACCGAGCGCCACGAGGGCCAGCAGCGCGAACAGCGCGTACCACCACACCACGTTCGGGTTCCGGATCGGCGCACCGTCCACAGTGGGCAGAGTGACCTGACCCTCGACGCTCACCTGGTACACGGCCGGTTCGGCCGGGGTCGCGTACGCCTGGTCCGATGTGGACACCACGATCGCGAACCGGTGTCCGGGCTCGAACCGGTGCACGATCGCCGGCAGCGTCACGGTGACGGGCTGCGCCCCGTCGAGCGTGGCCGGCAGCCCGGTCAACCGGATCGGGGCCACCTGACCACCGGGCAGGCTGCTGGAGTTGTCACCCACCGCGTAGAGCTTGACGAACAGCACCGCCTCCCCCGTCGGCGACGCGGCCCGCAGCCGTACGGTCGGCGCGCCCACGACGTCGACGATCGTGTCGAACGGTTGGCTCTCGTACCGGGCGAACTGGCCGGGAACGTCGAGTCCGGTGCCGCCGACGAACGACGACAGCCCACCGGGCAGCGTCGAGATGGCCGCCGGCGTGCCGCCCGGCGGGTTCGCGATCGACTGTGGCGGCCCGCTGATCTGAACCGAGCGGCCCGGCGCCGATACACCGGGATAATCGGTGACGCTGTAGCCGGACGCCACCAGATCCCGGTTGGTGGCGTCGAGCCCGGTGATCCTCGAGTACGTGAAGCTCCGCGACGGAGCGGACCCCGAGCCGTCGAGGTAGTGCCCGAGCCATTGCGCCGTAAGGAACTTGAGCCGGTCGCGGTCGGTCCGCGGGCCGGATCCGCCGTCGTGGCCGCCGTTGAACCACGCGACCCGCACCGGCGTGCCGGTGGCGGCGATGGCCCGGGCGTTGGCGTCGCCCTCGGAGAGCGGGAACAGCGAGTCGGCGGTGCCCTGGATCAGCAGCGTCGGCGCCTTCACCCGGTCGACGACCGATGCGGGCGACGACCGGCGCAGCAGGTCGATCACCTGCTGGGTGGGCCGACCGGAGGTGGCCACCGAGAGGTACGCGGCGCACACGTCGGCCGCGAACCGTCCACATTGGGGGTTCGAGCCGGCCGGCGACGGCGGCCCGTCGCCGCCGCCGCCGAGCAGCGCGCTCAGGTCGCTGCCGGAACCGGAACCGAAGAACAGCCCGGCCCACTGCTTCTTGAAGACACCCTGTTCGGGCCCGCGGCCCGTGGCTTCGGGCAGGAAGGCCCGCGACAGGTCGTTCCACGTGATCATCGGAACGATCGCGTCGACCCGGTTGTCGAGCCCGGCCAACATCAGCGCCAGCGCGCCGCCGTACGAGCCGCCGACGACGCCGACGTGCGGGTCACCGTCGGCGTCGCGGCGCACCTCGGGACGCGCGGCCAGCCAGTCGAGCAGGCGCTGGGCGTCGCGGACCTCCCAGTCGGGGCTGTTGAGGTGGATCTCGCCGGTGGACCTACCGAAGCCCTGCGCCGTCCAGGTGAGCACGGCGTAACCGAGGTCGGCGAGGTCCTTGGCGTCGGCGGCGACCGAGTCCTTCGTCCCGCCGAACCCGTGTGCCAGCAGCACCGCCGGCACCTGCGAAGACCGCGACGCCGACCGCGGGACGTAGAACGTCGCGTCGAGGTCGACCTGCTGATCGCCGGCGGGTCCGGTCTGCACCAGGATGCGGAGCTGCTCGGTGCGGTAGCTGGCCCGTTCCGGCCAGGCCGCGACGCCCACCAGGCCCAGGACCAGGACGGTCACCACGCCGAAGGTCACGAGGCGCCGTCGGGTCCACCTGATTCTGGGCAGCACACGACGCCACCACGGAGCTTTGACCACCTGCACACCGTATGCGGAAATCGCTGTGACCGTCCTGAGGACTACCCTGACCGCCGCGCCCGCGACGCCCGCAGCCGCCGCAGCCGCCCCACCAGCACCGGATCGTGCTTGAGCGCCTCGGGATCGTCGAGCAGCCCGTTGAGCAACTGGTAGTACCGGGTGGCCGACAGGCCGAACGTGTCGCGGATCGCCTGTTCCTTGGAACCGGCGTGCTTCCACCACTTCCGTTCGAACGCCAGCATCTCCAGCGCCCGCTCGCCGAGCCCGGCCGGCGGATCCTCCACAGTGGACTCCGCCGGAACGTCTTCGTCACTCACGTGACTCATTCTCACGCACAGATGACGTGAACGCCCGCCGCCTCGAACTCCGCGATCCGGTCGGGCCCGGCGCCGTTGTCGGTCACCAACGTGTCGACCCGTTCGATCGCGCAGATGCGGGCGAACGCGTGCGCGCCCAGCTTCGACGAGTCGGCGATGATGACCACGCGCCGCGCCCGCGCGACCATCAGCGCGTTCATGCCCGCCTCGCCCTCGTGGTGTGCCGCCGCGCCCAGCCGCACGTCGATCGCGTCGGCGCCGAGCAGCGCTATGTCGAACGTCACCTCGCCGAGCACCGCGCTGCCGAGCGGACCGACCAGTTCGAACGACTGCGGCCGCACGATGCCGCCGGTCACCACGATCTTCATGCGCGAGCGCACGAGCAGTTCGTTGGCGATGTTCAGGGCGTTGGTGACCACGGTGAGCTGAGCATCGTCGACGTGGCCGGTGAGTTCCGGGCGCACCGCCAGCGCCCGCGCCACCTCGGTGGTCGTAGTGCCGCCGTTCAGGGCGACGACCATCCCGGGCGTCACCAGGGCCGCGGCCGCCGCGCCGATGCGCTGTTTCTCGGCCGAGTGCTTGGCCGTCTTGTATCGCAACGGCAGGTCGTAGGAGACGCCGCTGGCGACCGCGCCGCCCCGCGTGCGGGTGATCATCTGCTGCTGGGCGAGCTGGTCGAAGTCGCGCCGGATCGTGGCATGCGACACCGCGAGCCGATCGGCCGCCTCCTCAACGCTCACCCGACCGTCTTCGGTGAGCATCTCCAGCAGCGCGTTCCAGCGCGCATACCGGTCCAACGCGGCCTCCCAGGCGTTCACATGATTCGCGCACCCTAGCGCAGGGCCAGGTCAGGAACCCTGCCAAACCACCCACGTTCCGCCAACCGACGGGTTCCGGGCACCCGGTGCAGCGGTACCGCGTCCCAATCGACCCGCCGCAGCAGGCGGTCGAGCAGCAACCCCGCGATCAGCCCGGCCACCGTGTCGGTGATCCAGTGGAAGCCGAGATAGGTGGTCACGACCGCGACGATGAGCGGGGGGCCGAATCGCAGCGCGAGGCGGGCGGCGGGGCGCATGGTGGTCGGCGCAAGAGCGGAAAGCAACAGGACGAGGACGCCGTACCAGACGATCGTGTTGGCCGTGTGCCCGGACGGGTACGACATGCCGCCGCTGAAGAACTCCTCGCGGTTCGGCACGCCCTCGGGCTTGTGCGGCGCGGCCCGGTCGGTGAGCACCTTCATCGGGCCGACGGTGAACATGAGCAGCAGGTACGCGGCGAGCACCGGCAGCACCGGCCGCACGCTGTGCTTCCGCCAGGCCAGCAGCACCGCGAGCCCCATCGCCAGGATCGACAGCGGCGTGCCCTGGCCGAGGTAGTTCAACACCCGGGCGGCGACGTACGCCGGGGTCGGGCGGTGGGTGTCGGCCCAGTCGCGGACGTCGAGGTCGATGCCGTGCGTGACGCCGGCCCACGCCAGCGCCGTGATCGCCGCCAGAACGACGACGAGGACGGCATCGAGCAGCCATCCCCGTCGTCTCATGGTGTCTTTTCTACAGGAGCTTGGCGATGTCCCTGTTGATCAGGTCGACCCGGACCCCCGAATTCGGGCAGCCGCCGAAGTGGTGCAGCGCGACGACCTTGTGCGTGGTGGCCGAGATCACCGGCGAACCGGACGAACCGCCGTCGGTGTCGCAGAAATAGGAGACGTCGGTGGCCTCGTCGTAGCCGTTGTACCGCGGGTCGTCGATCGCGCAGGTGCCGCTGCGCTCGCCCGGGTCGTCCATGGCGATCGAGGTCGGCTGGCCGCGCGGGTGCTGCGGGATGTACAACTCCTCGCCCGTGCGGTGCTGGCTCAGGTCGAACTCGAGGTAGCCGTACTGCGACACGGCGCCGAAGTTCTGCACGCTGAACAGCGCGTAGTCGAGCGTCCCGTCGTTGGCGAGCAACTGGTCTCCGTAGACCTTGGTGACGCGGCGGGTGGCGCTGCCGCTGCACTGGACGCACTCGAAGTTGAACCAGACCTCGGTGCGTCGCACGTCGGAACCGCTCGACGTGCAGTGGTTGTTGGTCAGCATCCGGTTGCCCTGGCCGATCCGCCACGCGGTGCACAGTTCGACGCCGTTGATGAGCAGCCGGGCCACCGCCTTCGACTTCTGGTACTGCACCGGGTGCGACGAGCGGTAGCAGACCGCGTCCAACTTCTCGTCGGAGCCGCGGCAGATGCTCTCCTCGCGGTTCTTCTTCTGGGTGGGACCCTCGGGCGCGCCGTCGCCGACCGACTCCTGGAAGCCGCGAGCCACCTGGTCGACGCCGATCCCCAGCCCGGAGAGGCGGGTACGCAGCCCGAGCGGGTCGTAGCTGCCCTGCTCCAGCCGCACCGTGGCGGTGTCACCGCTGATCGACATCGCCCACGGGTCGGCGGCGAGGTCCTCCGCCGTGTAGGCGTACGACTCGGTGCCGGTCGGGTCGGCGACCACGACCCGGTCGCCCGGCCGCAGCGTCGCGCGGTTGAAGTGCAGCTTGACGTACGAGGCACCGGGATACCGGTAGGTGAGCGTCTTCTCGGTCGGTACCAGCCGGCCGCGGCGCTCGAGCACGCCGGTGACGCTCTCGACCGCGCCGATCCGCGGCAGCTTCACCGCTTCGCTGACGGGCGTCTGCACCACGGCGTTCGGTTGCGTGTCGGCGAGCGACACCCCGGTGACACCGGCGGCGCCGATGAGCGCGCACAGCGCCACAGCCAACCCGAACGTTCGCCGCATAAAGAGGCCGCCCCTCACTCGTTTTGTCCGAAATTACGAGTAAGTCAACGACGAGATCAGGCGGAAGTTGCCGCAACCACCCGACCGAGGCCGTCGCGCGTGGTGACCAGGAGCAACCGGTCATCGACGTGCACCTGCCGGTCGGCGCCGGGTGACCACGTGGTCGAACCGCTGTGGGTGACGGCGATCACGCGCACGCCGTCCATCGCATTGAGCGTCCCGATCCGGGCGCCGACGGCGGCCGACCCCGCGCAGACCGGAAGGTCGGCGATCAGCAGCACCCGCCGGTTCACCGGGATCGCGCCGATCACGTCGCGCTGCAGCATCGCCGCGGCGAACGCCGGCGCGGCCAGGTACGAGACGCTCCGGGAGACGTCGATGCGGAACGCCCGCTCGACCCGGTCGGCGAAGTCCCCGTCGAACAGCCGCAGCACCACCCGCACGCCGGCGTTCAGGGCCCGGCCGTGCAGCGCGGCCTCCAGGTTGACGACGTCGTCGGTCGACAGCACCACCAGCGCCCGGCAGGTCTGCACCGAGGCCGCCCGCAGGATTTCCTCGCGGCTGGCGTCACCGACGATCAGCGGGACGTCGAGCTCCCTGGCCAGGGCGGCGCCGCGGGCGTCGTCGGTCTTGTCGATCGCCACCACCTGGATGCCGCGCTGGTGCAACTGCCGGATCACCCGCGTGCCGACGTTCCCGAGGCCGACCACCACGACGTGGTCGCTCACGGGGTCCCGCAGTCCACCGAGAGCGATCGCGAGCCGCGCGTTGACGACGGCCTCGACCACCGCGGCGGTCACCACCGGAATGAGCGCGATGCTCACGACCGTGAGCATCGTCTGGAGGATCTTCTCGACGGCGCCGGCGTCGACGTTGGCATCGGCGCCGCCGAGCGCGGCCAGAATCGTGAGATAGGCGGCGTCGTACCAGGTCAGGTCCCCGCGGACCATGGCCAGGACGCCGGTTCCGGCAATGAGGAGGACGACGAGGGCCAGCGCCGCCTGTACGAGTTTGCGGTTCGCGATGAGCACGATCGCGGCCCACGGACGGGCCTTGCGCCGTGGGGGCGTGGTCGGCTCGTCGTCGGTGTCGGCGAGCGCCAGCACGAGGTTGGCCGACGCCGGGTCGCGCGGGAGCAGCACGGTGCGATCACCCCGGGTGTCGGCGAGCGCGCAGACGATCCGCGACTCGGGCACCGCCTCGCGGGCGACGACGTGCAGCGCCCGCCGGCCGCTGAGCCGCACCTGCACCGGCGCCGCCTCGCCGAGCGCCTCCGCGACGAACGCGGGTGCGGCCATCGCTGCGTCCGACAGCACGACGCAGTCGTGGAACAGCGTCCGCACGCCCAGGCCCAGCCCGAGGTTGAACATGCGCAGCACCAGGTGGACGCGCGGGTTCAACTCCTGCGCCTGCAGCGCCACGTGGATGTTGCCGACGTCGTCCTGTCGCATCACGGCCACCGCGTCGGCGGTGGCCACGCGCGCCCGCCGGAACGCGTCGGCGTCGAGGCGCTCGGACTCGATGACCCGCACGGCGAGGCGGGAGATCTGCGGCCCGTGGTTGCGCCGGCGGTTGGGCAGGATGACGGTGACCTGGCGGCCGTGCTGGGTGACCAGTTCGCTGGCGAGCCGGTAGGTGAGCGGATCGTCGCCACACACGATCAGGTGACCCGCAACCGGACGCCCCCGTTGCTCCGTTGGTTCCGGTGAGCGCCGCCGCACGTACCGGCCGGGAACCCCTGCCCGGGTGAGCCACGTCGCGCGAGCCATCGACGGTGATCCTATCGGTCAGCCTCCAGCAGAACGTTTTGCCCGACTTGTTCGTTAGTCACCTCTGTACGGCACCCTGTACGCGACGGATGGAACACGAATGAACAAGTGGATTCGGCGGACCGCTGGAACCGTGGGCATCGCCGGTGGTGCGCTGCTGCTCGGCACGGCGGCGCATGCCGACAACCCCGTGATCGCGGACCCGCAGTCGCTTCACGGCCTCACCGACACGGCGAACGTCGACGATGGGCTCGGCGGGGTCGGTGTCTCGGTCGACACGCCCGGCCAGCGGGACACGGTCGGACTGCTGCCCGACGGCAACGGCCCGGTGCGCTCCGGCACCAACAACGGCGAACTCGGAGCGGTGGTGCACGCGCCCACCCAGGACGGGCAGCCACGCGACGTCTTCGCCAACGGGCGCACGCCGGACATCTTCCAGGCACTGCCGATCACCGACGTCGTGCCGATGGACGGCCTCGGCATGCCCCGCACGCTGCCGGCGCAGTCGCAAGAGTCGCTGGAGGCCACCGGCCTGCCGGTGCGCAACCTCCCGATCGGCACCAGCATGGCCGGCGACGCCCTGGGCGGCGGCGACGATCTCGCGCAGGACGGCCTGGCCGGCAACGGACTCGGCGTCCCGCTGGGCGACCAACTGCCGCTGGGTGCCGGATCGCCGCTCGGCGGCGGGTCCCCCCTGGGTGGCGGATCGCCCCTGGGCGGCGGGTCGCCGCTCGGCGGTCTCCCGCTGGTCGGATCTCAGGGTTCCCAGTCCGCACCGTCCGGCGGCCGCGCCAACACGACGCCGACCGCCCAGTCCTCCCGCAACCAGTTCGCCGGCGACGCCGTGCACGTCCTGCCGTCCGGGCCGTCCGGGTCCTTCGGCACGGAGTCCCTGGTGGCGCCGTCCTTCGGTGCGCCGACGTTCGGCGGCTCGGCCTGGGCCGGCCGGCACCGCGCCGAGGCCGGCCTCCCCGGCGGTGCCCTCTCCGGCGGCGGCCTCTCCGGTGGTGGGCTGCCCTCGGCCGGTGGCCTGCCCGTGGTCGGCGAGGTCCTGCAGGGCGGCACGCTGCCCACCAAGGCCAACGTGAACACGCTGCCGGGTGCCCCGGCCATCCCGGTGCACAACCTGCTCGCCCCCGGCACGGCGGCGACCGGCGCGTCCACCGGCAACACGCTGGACCAGACCACCGGCACCGTGAACAACCTGGCCCAGGACGCCGGTGGCACCGAGTCCCTGCCGATCAGCGACGAAGCCCTCCCCGTCGTCGGCGGCCTCACCGGCCCGTCGGGCACCCGCGGCATGCCGCTCCCCGACACGCGGGGCATCCCCGTGGTCGGCGGCGTGGCCGACGGCCTGACCGGTGGCAAGCACCGCGCCCAGTACACCGCCCGCCACTCGGTCTGAGGCATCGCTCCCCCCATCAACGGGGAAGTTCGTCCACGTACTGATGTGGACGAACTTCCCCGTTGATGCATTCGGGACACAACGCTTGCTGCCCCACCCACCCCGATGCCGCGAGCACCCCGGCCACCTCCGCCGCGACGGTGCACGGACGAGCGACCACGTCGGCGTAGCCGTAGCGCAGCACCTTCCCGCCGCCGACCACGGCCGCGTTGTCACGCCGGTGGTCCCGGAAGCGCGCGCTGTCGGGATGGGCAAGCCGCCCGTCGAGTTCGACGTGCACCCCGTACTCGGGATAGGCGACGTCGTCGTACCGGCCGGCGCGGCGCCACTGCCGGATGCCGATCGGCAACCGGTGCGCGCGTTCCACGGAGCGGCTGTAGCGGAACTCGAGGACGCTGTGACAACCAGCCGCCGCGTCATCGAGTGCCTTTCGCAGGTCCCGTCGCCACCGCATGCGGCCTCGGTTGTCCAGAGCGGCGCCGACGCGGTCGGCGGTGGTGAGCCGGCTGCCCACCGCGGTGAGCAGCCACCCGACCGCTTCGTCGAGGGTTCGGCTGGTGTGAGCGAGATCGAGCGCCGTCTCCGCCACCGACGTGCGGGGCGGCACCCGGGCCGGATGGCGCAGGCGGCCCGGATCGACGACGCGATGGATCACCAGCCCGGCCGGCGCCCTGACCCGCCGGGTGTGCGGCACGGATACATGCACGGGCCTACCGTCCCGTGCCACCAGACCGTGGAGTTCGGCCGCGGTGCGGTGGCTGAGCACGGCACCCGGTCCGGCGAACAGCACCGCGGCCCAGAGGCGCGCCCGCCAGGGCAGCGGGCCGCTGAACGTCGCGAAGACGCCCGGATATATCCGCTGCCAGCGGCCGGACCGTACCCGGGCCCCGATCGACGAGTCGGTGAGCCCACAGCGGACGGCCTGCGCCCGCGACACGACGCCGGCCTGTGAACGGGTGAACTCGGAGAGCACCGGACCACGGTGCCGGAGCCGGCGGCCCTGTGGAAGACCGGCCTCGAACCTGTGGATAACCGCCTGTGGATAACTCAAGAACAACGGGGAAGTTCGTCCACACCAGCACGTGGACGTACTTCCCCGTTGATCAGTACGGGCTGCCGTGGCCCGGGAAGTGGCCGTGTGCCACCGCCGACACCCGGTCGGCGAACAGGGCTCCCGGCCGCAACGCGGGGCTCAGCGTCCCCGCCCCCGCCGCCATGCCCGCCAGCAGGTCGTTCAGCGCGGTGAGCGAGTCGTACCGGGGCACCCAGCCGAGTTCGGTCCGGGCGCGCATCGAGTCGATCAAGGGGATCTGGGTGGCCATCCAGATCCAGCCGGGGTCCGTCGGCTGCAGCCGGGTCACCCAGCTGGCAGCCGCGGCCCAGGTCAGTAGCGCCGTCGGGACGCGCACCGCGCGGCCGTGCAGCAGGCCCGCGATGGTCGACGGGTCCAGCACGGGTTCCGCCGCTACGTTGAAGGCGCCCCGCACGTCGGAGCGGATGGCCCGGGTGTACGCGTCGGCCACGTCGCCGGCGAGCACGCACTGGATGCGCATCGACTTCGGCAGCGGCAGCAGCGGCACCCGGCGCCGGCCGAGCAGGCCGACGGGCGCCCACGGGCCGAGGAAGTAGCGGGTGATCTGGCCGCCCGCCTCGTACTGGAAGATCAGGCCGGGCCGCATCCGCACCACGCGCAGGCCCGGGTTCGCGGCCTCGACCTCGTCGAGCATGTCCTCGACCGCGGCCTTCTGCTGGCTGTACAGCGAACCGGTGATGCCCTGCCGCGGGTGGCTCTCGTCGACCTTGCGGTCCTTCGGCCCGGGTGAGTAGACGCCCACCGACGACGCCACCACCAGGGCCGGAACGCCCGCCCGCACCGCCGCCTCCGCGACGTGCCGCGAGCCGACGATGTTGCTGCGGTGCAACAGGCGCGGCTGGTGGCTGGGCTGGATCTGCCAGGCCAGGTGCACCACGGCGGCGGCGCCCGCGAAGACGCGCGTCAACCCGTCGACCGCGTCGTCGGCGCCGATGTCGCAGGGGAACCACTCCACCGACTGGTACGGCGGCGAGTCCGGTGGCATCCGCCGCGACACACCGACCACGTGATCAACACCAGGCTCGTCAGCGAGCCGCCGCAACAGTGCCGTGCCCACGTTGCCACTCGCTCCGACCACCACGATCCGCATGTCCGGAGTCCTACCCCGTTAGTGGATCGCCAAAGCGGGTACCGCGGCCCCCATGGCAGACAAGGTTCGCGACGTGATGACCAGCGATCCGATCACGCTCGCCAGCACCGAGACACTGGCCGCCGCCGCCAAGCAGATGCGCGACGCCGACGTGGGCGTCGTCGTCGTCACCGACAACGGTTCGATCGCCGGCCTGGTGACCGACCGGGACATCGTGGTCCGCGGCATCGCCGAGGACCTCGACCCGTTCTCGACGGCACTGGCAAGCTGCTGCACCTCCCGCGGCGTGGTGACCGTGACCCCCGACGACGATGTCGACCACGCGATGCGGCTCATGCGCGAACACGCCGTGCGCAGGCTACTGGTAACAGAAGGCGGCAAACCGGTCGGCATCGTCTCGATCACCTGACTACCTACCCTTACGTTCACCCGTTCGACCTCGACCCCACCGCATCGAGGCTGGTATTCACGCCTCATGCAGAGAAGAACCCTCGCGGCGGCCGCGGCCGCCGCGACCGTCGCGGCGAGTCTCGCCGCCGTCAGCCCCGCGGCTGCGGCATCGCCCGACGTGGTCATCAGCCAGGTCTACGGCGGGGGTGGCAATTCGGGCGCCACCTACACGAACGACTTCATCGAACTGCACAACCGCAGCGGAAGCCCCGTCGACGTCACCGGGTGGAGCGTGCAGTACGCCTCCGCGGCCGGTACGACGTGGCAGGTCACCGTCCTGTCCGGCACGATCGCGCCGAACAGCTTCTTCCTCGTGCAGGAGGGGGCCGGCGCCGGCGGCACCACCCCGCTGCCCACGCCGGACATTTCCGGCTCGATCGCGATGAGCGCCACCGCCGGCAAGGTCGCGCTGTCCACGGCGAGCGCCGCCCTCGGCTGCGGCGCCGACTGCGACGCCGCGCCGGGCGTACGCGACTTCGTCGGCTACGGCACGGCCAACGACTTCGAGGGCGCCGCCGCGGCGCCGGGCCTCTCCAACACCACCGCGGCGCTGCGCGGTGCCGGCAACGACACCGACCAGAACGGCACCGACTTCTCGTCGGCCGCGCCGAGCCCGCGCAACGCCGGCAGCGGCCCGCCGGAGGAGCCGACCGACCGCCTGATCCGCGAGGTGCAGGGCGCCGGGCACGTGTCACCCCTGACCGGTGACCTGGTGCGCGTCGCCGGCATCGTCACCGCGACCTACAGCCGCGGCTTCTACATCCAGGACCCGGCTCCCGACAGCGACCCCGCCACCAGCGAGGGCGTCCTGGTCTTCACGTCGTCGGCGCCCGCGGTGGCGCGCGGCGACAGCGTCTCGGTGGTCGGCCGGGTCAGCGAGTTCCGGCCGGGCGGCGACGCCAACAACCTCACCGTCACCCAGCTCGGTTCCCCGACGGTCACCGTGGTCGCACGGGGGATCGAGGTTCCGGCCCCGGTTCTGGTCGGTCCGGGCGGTCGGCGGGCTCCGGCCGCGGTCCGCACGGACGCTCCGGGTGACGTCGAGGCCTCGGCAAACTTCAATGTGACGACGAATGCGCTCGATTTCTACGAGTCGCTGGAGGGCATGCAGGTCCGGGTGGTCGACTCCGTCGCCAGCGGGCCGACCACGTCGAACGGCGAGCTGACCGTGCTCCCGGGTGGCCAGGGCTCGCCGCGCACGGTGCGCGGTGGCATCCGGTACACGTACGCCGACCCGAACTCCGAGCGCGTCATCCTCGACGACAACATCACGCGGATGCCCGCCGCCGACACCGGCGACTTCCTCCCCGGCCCGGTCGACGCGGTGGTGGACTACTCGTTCGGCAACTTCAAGTTCAACGTGCTGGCGGCTCCGACCGTGGTCGACCGTGGCCCGGTGCGCGAGGTGACCCGCCAGCAGCGGCCCGGCGAACTGGCCGTCGCGACGTACAACGTCGAGAACCTCGACCCGGGCGATCCGGTCGAGAAGTTCGACCGGCTGGCCGCCGGCATCGTCACCAGCCTGGCCTCGCCCGACCTGCTGGCGCTCGAAGAGGTGCAGGACAACAACGGTGCCACCGACAACGGCGTGGTCGCGGCCGACCAGACGTACGCGACGCTGATCGCGGCGATCACGCGGGCCGGCGGGCCGACCTACCAGTTCCGCCAGATCGACCCGGGCAACAAGACCGACGGCGGCGAGCCCGGCGGCAACATCCGGGTCGGTTTCCTGTTCCGCACCGACCGCGGGCTGTCCTTCGTGGACCGTCCGGGCGGCGGCACCGACACCGCGGTCGGCGTCGAGCGGACCGGGTTCTTCCGGGCCGCGCTCACGGCGTCACCGGGTCGGATCGACCCGACGAACCCGGCCTTCGCGGCGAGCCGCAAGCCGCTCGCCGGCGAGTTCCGCTTCAACGGCAAGCCGCTGTTCGTCGTCGCGAACCACTTCAACTCGAAGGGCGGCGACCAGCCGTTGTTCGGCCGGTTCCAGCCGCCGACGCGGTCGTCGGAGGTGCAGCGGCACGCCCAGGCGACGATCGTGAAGAGCTTCATCGACGACATCCGCGGGATCAACCCGCTCGCGAACGTGATCGTGCTCGGTGACGTCAACGACTTCGAGTTCTCGGAGACCGTCGACATCCTCACGCATGACCTGTTCATGTGGGACCTGCCGAGGCTGCTGCCGCCGGCCGAGCGCTACACGTACGTGTTCGACGGCAACTCGCAGGTGCTCGACCACATCCTGATCTCGCTGCCGCTGCTGCTGCGCGGGTTCGACCACGACGTGGTCCACACCAACGCCGAGTACGCCGACCAGGCGAGCGACCACGACCCCCAGGTCGTGCGCCTCCGCCTCTGATCCCCTGAGCGGCCCGCTGGCTCCGCCTCGGAGTCAGCGGGTCGTGATGGCCTGGAGGAAGATGTCGCCGATCTTCGCCGGGTCCGGGGCGGCGAAGACGCCGCCGGACGTGAGGTTGGTGATCGGCTTCAGGCCGTCCGGGGCCACGTCCGGGCCGAACGCGATGATCAGGACCCGGACGGGCTTCGCCGGGTCCTTGATCTTGCCCAGCTCGTTCAGCAACTGGTCGCGGTTCAGGCCGTTCTTGTCGTCGTTCTCGCCGTCGGTCATCACGATCAGCGTGTTGACCATGCCGGGCTCCCAGCCGTCCTTGAGCCGCTTGTAGCCGGCCAGGATCGTGTCGTAGAGACCCGTGTCGCCGTTCTGGGTGGCCGTGATCGCGTTCAGCGTGTTGAGCACCGTCTGCCGGTTGGTGGTCAGCGGGCCGATCGGCACCAGTTCCTTGTAGTCGGCGGTGCCGGGCCCGTCGAGCTCGGTCGAGAAGATCCACAGGCCGGTGGCCCAGGTGTCGTCGAACAGCGAGAGACCCCGCTTGGCCGCCTCGAGCAGCACCTGCATCCGGGGCAGGTTGCCCGCGGTGGGCACCGTGCGGTTCATCGAGCCGGAGACGTCGAACACCGAGAGCGTGCGCGCCGGCGCGGTCATCGCGGTCCAGGTGCTCAGGATGCGGTCGACGACCTGGAGGTTGGGCGCGGCGGCCCCTTGCCCGCCGGCCGCGGGCGCTCCCGGCGCGGCCGGGAAGCCCTTGCCGGTGGAGCCGTCGGCGGCCCGCAGGCCGGCGGCGGCCAGGCGGTCGCGGTACTTGTCGCCGGTGAAGGCGGCCCGCAGCCGCTCGGCGGCGGTGGTGCGGTCGGCGTCGCCGCCGGGAACGACCGTGAACGGGTAGTCGAGGGCGGCGGGCGTCGGGTCGGGGTAGAGCGCGGCGAGCGGAACGGCCGGCGTCTTCGCGTTGTACGCGTTGACCGTCTGCTCCGACAGCGGCGCGGCGGAGACCGCCGACGCGAGCGTGGCCTGGTCGGCCGCGCGCGGGAACCGCTGCAACAGGTCGTCGCGGACGGCGGAGCGGCCGACGACCAGCCCGCGCATCGCCGCGGCGGTGGTCTGCTGCGCGTTCGCCCCACCGTCGTTCGCGGCCACCGCGAGCGACACCAGGCCGGCGAGGCCGGCGGCGTCACGGGTGGGCTCGACGATGCCGGCGCGCAGGCCGGTGCCGGTGGTCATCCTCTTGAGCAGGTCCTTCCACGTCAACTTGGCCTGCGGCCACTGGAAGACGTTGGTGGCCACGGGTTGCGGAACCGCCACCACGACCGGGCTCGACGCGACGGAGGGTGCCTCGTTCGGTGCCAGGTTCGGCCCGAGCGTGCGCAGCCGCTGCAGCCACGTCGACGATTCGGGGATCCACACGTTCGGGACCTTGACCTGCTGCGCGCCGGTGACGCCGGGCAGGTTCAGCTCGGACTTGCTGGCGAGCGCGGCGGCGACGTCGGCCGAGTCGGCGCTCGTGACGTCGACCGCGATGCACCGGTCGGCGACGCTCACGCCGCTGCGCACCCAGTCGGTCGCGGTCGCCTGGGCGACGGGGACCAGTTCGGGCGACACGGCGAGGCTCAGCCGCAGCGGGTTGTCGCACCCGGCTGATGCGGCGTCGTCGGCCGTGAACTGGCGGTAGCCGAAGAGGGCACCGGCGAGTAGTGCCACCACCGCGACGGCGACGCCTGCGGTCTGCAACCCGGTGCGCGATCTCGATGGCCGTCTATGGCGTCCCATGCCGGCGATTCACCACTATCTGCGGTAGGCGATAAAACAACCCCCGGGATCAAACCCGAGCGCGATTTAACGTATCGCTAACTAGGGGTACGTGCCTCAGCCGACCGTACGATCCGAAAAAGATAACGAAACGATCTCAATTCTCTTTAGTTGATCGTCCTGACCTGGGGAAACGCCGGCTAATCGGAGGATCGGTCATGTTTCCGGCATTAGTCAGGGTCACCAATCAGCTACAGCTAGTTAATTTGATCATAAGCCTCAGAGAGCGCTCCCTCAGACGGCTTCCACACCGGGCAGCAACCACCGCGCCAGCAACCACCCACCGGCAACCAGCGCCACAACAGCCACGGTGAGAAACACGCCCACCCATGCCAACGGCGGAATTCGGGTGAGCCGGCCGATTTGATCAGCATCGGAATAGGGCATCCGGCCCCGGGCCCGCTGCCGCTGCAGTTCGAACACCGGGCGCACGCCGCCGATCAGCAGGAACCAGACGAGCGTGTAGGCGAAGACCCACTGCCACAGGTCCGACGCGTACCAGACCACCAGGAACACGGCGGCCCACACCGTCACCACCGACAGCACGCCGAACAGGTTGCGGATCATCACCAGCATGAGCGGCAGCATCACCAGCGCGAAGGCCAGCATCAGCGTGATCCGGCCTGCGGTCAGCAGCACCGCGCCGATCAGCCCCACGATCGGCGCCGCCGGGTAGCCGGCGAGCAGCGTCATGATCATGCCCGGCCCGGTCGGCCGGCCCGCCGACACCGTGAGCCCGGACGTGTCGGAGTGCAGCCGGATGCCCTGCAACCGGCGTCCACTCAACAGCGCGATTACGGCGTGGCCGCCCTCGTGCGCGATCGTGATCACGTTCCGGCTCCACCGCCAGGTGGGCCGGTACACCACTACCGCGAGCGCGAGCAGCGCCGCGCCGAGGACGACGAGTTCCAGCCGCTCGGGTTCGGGCTGGACCGAGAACAGACGGTCGAGAAAGTCGGAGGGCACGCCGCGTAGGGTCGCACGTCCGCGCAAGGTCGACATGACTCAGGGTCGCGGTGGCCCTAATCTAGAGGATCAGTCATTACGGAGGGTCAGCATGGATGTCCAGGTCGATGACCGACCCACATGCCAGGTCGTGCAGCCCAACGGCCAGCTCGACATGGAGACCGCCACCCGATTACAGGCCGCCCTCGACGGGTTGATCGAGGCCGGCCGCACCCGGATCGTCGTCGACCTCGGCCGCCTGACGTTCTGCGACTCGATCGGCCTGTCGACGCTGGTCGTGGCCGGGCGGACGTGTGAAGCCGCCGGTGGCTTCCTCCGCCTCGCCCGGCCGAACGCGTTCCTTCTCAACCTGCTGACCGTGGTCGGCGTGCGCGACGCCCTGCACGTCTACGACTCGGTCGAGGCCGCCTGCAAATAGCCGAGGATTCGATCGGCCAGTTCGGGCCGGCACACGAGCAGGTCGGGCAGCGCCGGAACCGCGCGGTTGTAGGTCAGCGGGCTTCCGTCGATCCGGGACGTGTGGAGGCCGGCCTTCCGCGCCACCGCGACCGGTGCGGCCGAGTCCCACTCGTACTGCCCGCCGGCGTGCACATACGCGTCGACCGCACCGGACACCACGGCGATGATCTTCGCGCCGGCCGACCCCATCGGCACCTCGACCGCGCCGAGGTGTTCGCACAGCCCGGCGAAGAACGCCGGCGGACGCGTGCGGCTCGCCGCGATCCGGATCGGGTCGCCGGCCTCCGGCGCAACGGGTAGCGGCCCGGCGGTGCTGTAGACGCTGCCCGCGGCGGGCAGCGACACGGCACCGGCGACGAGCTCACCCTGCGACCACAGCGCGACGTGCACCGCCCAGTCGGAGCGGCCGTCCTCGCCGAACTCCCGCGTCCCGTCGAGCGGGTCGATGATCCAGACCCGGTCGGCGGTGAGCCGGACCGGGTCGTCGCGACCCTCCTCCGACAGCACCGCGTCGCCGGGACGCAGCCGCGCCAGCTCGGCCAACAGAAGCTCGTGCGACTGGCGGTCACCCGCCGCCTTCAACGCACCCGGATCGCCGAAGCCCAGCGCGTCCCGGAGCTTCATGAGCTCGACCCCGGCGCGGCCGGCCAACCAGGCGGCCAGTTCGCCGTCCTGAACAGACGAAACCGGCGTCGCGGAGGCCGCGACGCCGGTGATTGGCTCAGCCAAGATTATTTCTCCTCAGTACGCACCCGATACCCGCGCTACGGCGGTGATCGTACGCGCGAGGATGACCAGGTCCATGGTGAGCGACCAGTTCTCAACGTAACGAAGGTCGAGCCGGATGGACTCTTCCCACGACAGGTCGGATCGGCCGGACACCTGCCAGAGGCCGGTCATGCCGGGCTTGACGACGAGGCGGCGGCGCATGTCGGCCGGGTACTTGGCCACCTCCGCCGGCAGCGGCGGCCGCGGGCCGACCAGCGACATGTGCCCGAGCAGCACGTTGAACAGCTGGGGCAGCTCGTCGAGCGAGAACCGGCGCAGCCACCGGCCGACCGGCGTGATGCGGGGGTCGTTGCGCATCTTGAACAGCGCGCCGTCGTGCTCGTTGAGGTTCATGATCTCGGCGAGCCGCGCCTCGGCGTCGGTGTGCATCGTGCGGAACTTGAAGATGTTGAACTGCTGCCCGTCGCGGCCGACCCGCACCTGACGGAAGAACGCCGGGCCACCACCGGGGCCGAACTTCACCAGCGCGGCGATCGTGAGCAGCAGCGGCGAGATCAGGATCAGGCCGAGCAGCGCGCCGACGCGGTCGAACATGTCCTTGATGACCCGGCGCATGCCGCGCAGCTTCGGGTGCTCGACGTGCAGCAGGGGCAGGCCGTCGACCGGGCGGATCGTGGTGCGGTCGCCGGCGACGTCGACCAGCGTGCTGGCCACGATGAGGTCGATCTTGTCGTTCTCCAGCTGCCAGGCCATCCGCCGCAGCGTCGGGCCGTCGAGTTCGGGGCAGGAGAGGACGAGGACGGTGTCGGCGCGGGCGTACCGGACGGCCGCGGCCACGTCGTCGAACGTGCCGTAGATCGGCGGTGCGCCGTCGCGGGCCTTCTCGCGGTGCATCGGCGAGTTCGCCGGCAGGCAGGCGCCGACCACGCCGAGGCCGTGGAAGCGCTCGCGGCGCAACTGGCGGGTGAGCTGGACGACCGCGGCGCCGTGACCGATCAGGATCACCCGGCGCAGCCGCTGGCCGCGACCCCAGGACATGTGCAGCCGCTGCCGCATCAGGTACCGCGCGACGATCGTCAGGATCAGCACGACCGGCACCGCGATGATCACGTACCGCCGGGCGAACTGGGTGTTGATGATGTACGCGCCCATCGCCACCACGGCGATGAGACCGATCGCGCCCCGGAACACGGCCCGGTACTCGTCGTTGCCGGCGAACAGGAACCGCGACTCGTACGCCCGGCCGAGCGCGATCGACAGCACCCACACCATCGGGAAGACCAGGACCATGATCACCTGGTTGGAGAACTCCGTACCCGGACCGACCCGGAACTGCAGGGCCGCCAGCGCGCCGACCACACCGACGAGCAGGTCGAGCACGACCAGCTTGCGGATGTAGTTCGTCTCCCAGACCCAGCGCGCCGGACCGGTGAGCGCCGTCGGCCGCGGAAGGGCCCGCGGGAGGACCACCGTGGTCTTCTCGCTTGGCACCTTGACGGATGCGGCGGTATCACTCGCCGCAATGTCGGTCGCCGCCACGCAAGCCCCCTCAACTGTGCTTCGACCCTCCACATGGGAGGGTCGGCGATATCGCGCGGGCCACCCGGAAGGAACGCCGATGAGCTTAAGGGAAACCAACCGTCTTGTAACGGGACTGCACCCGAAACTGTGCGGATAGCTGATATACAAAACGGGCATCCCGCAACAGTCGGTGTGTGAATACCCGTGTTCACCGGGGCTGACGGTTGTCGATTAACACCGATTTCACTACGCACGATAAGCACATTGCGACGGAACGTAGATATTGCCGGTCCTGTCGGGCATACCGATCGCTGGATTTCTGCTTACACTCCGTAGTTTGCGCAGCTCACCAGCGTTACGAGACGAGCGCCACACTTCCACGCGTCACGGTCACCTTAAAACAATCTTTAGTCGCGCTTTAGCACGCGACTTCAACGTGAGCAACAGACGTAGTGCGATTCTCATGGCCAATTAGTTGACAGCAATTCTGACCGGGTGTGCTCCCGGGATTTCGCCACTACGGAGAGCAACCCCTCGGGCGCAGATAGTCGATCATCCCTGCCGGTATGGACCCGCCGGGATCTACCGATCTCGATACATCGATGTCTATCGTCATGCGATCAGGTCCTGAGCAGGGGAGGAAGCGACAATGGGCCTCAACTTCGTACGGCGTGCCGTGCTTCTGGGCGCCGCCCTCGGTGGGCTGGTGCTCGCACCGACCGCCGCCTATGCGGAACCACCCACCCCCGACGGCGACGCCGGGGTCTTCGTGGTGGGCGGTACGCGCGCGGCCGCCGGTGAGTTCCCCTTCATGGTCTATCTGGGTGGGTGCGGTGGCTCACTGATCGCCCCACGGGTCGTGCTCACCGCGGCGCACTGCGTCGGCAGAACCGGCGCGACCACCGCCTACACGGCGCGGGCCGGCTCGGTCGACCGCAACAGCTTCCCGTACACGGCGCGCTCGACGTACGTGTACAGCGGCTACGACGTCAGCGACGACGGCGACTTCGCCCTGATCAAGCTGGCCGCCGATCTCCCGGTCGGTCAGATCGCCTACAACACCAACGCCGCCAACAACAGCGGCACCTTCACGATCATGGGCTGGGGTGCCACCCGTGAGGGCGGGGCGTCCAGCCGCTACCTGCTCAAGGCCCAGGTGCCGTTCGTCAGCGACTCGGTCTGCGGCACCAACTACCGGCGCGCCGGCTACGCGTTCAGCGACAGCGAGATGCTGTGCGCCGGCCCGATCAGCGGCGGCACCGACACCTGCCAGGGCGACTCCGGCGGTCCGATGATCAAGTCGGTCAACGGCACCTGGACCCAGGTGGGCATCGTGAGCTGGGGCCGCGGCTGCGCCCGGGCCAACTACCCGGGCGTCTACACCGAGGTCTCCACGTTCGCGTCGGCGATCTCCGCCGCACTGGCCCGGTTGCCCTAGGTACGGAGGTAGGAGGCGCCGTTCAGATCCAGGACGGCGCCGCTTGCCCACTCCGCTCCGGGAGAGGCCAGCCAGTGGATCGCGGCGGCGATCTCCTCGGGCTGCGCCACCCGGTTGAACGGGCTCTGTGCCCGGATCTCCGCACCGCGGGGTGCCTTGAGGTGCTCGTTGGCCATGTCGGTCTCGACGAAACCGGGCGCCACGGCGGTGACCGTGATGCCCCTCGGCGCGAGCGCCACCGCCAACGACTGACCGAGCGCGTTCAGCCCCGCCTTGCTGGCGCCGTACGCCGGCTGCTCCGGTTCACCCCGGAACGCGCCCCGGCTGGACACGTTGACGATCCGTCCGCCCGGCCGCATGTGCCGGACCGCGCACCAGATGACGTTGGCCGGGCCGATCAGGTTCACGCCGATCGTCTCCTGCCACGCCCGCTGCCACCCGTCGTAGTCGCCGCTGTCGATGGGGTGCCGGGGGAACACCGCCGCGTTGTTCACCACCACGTCGAGACCGCCGCCGAGGCCGTGCGCTGCCGCGTCCACGAAATTTCTGACCGCGGCCGGATCGCCGAGGTCTCCCTGGACCACGACATGGCCCTCGCCCGCCAACTCGGCGACGAGCCCGGCGGCAAGATCGGCGGAGTCGCGGTGATGGACCGCGACCCGATCGCCGGACGCGGCGAAGGCACGCGCCGTGGCGCGGCCGATACCGCGTGAGGCGCCGGTGACAAGGACAGCACGGGACATGCGCAACAGCCTGTCACGCTGCCAATTCGTGGGTCGAAACAGGTGCGGCTAGAACTGGTGTTCGATAGTGTGCAGCGTCATGGAGACGGTTGGGCGTTGGTGGAACGGCAGTCTCGGCACCATGACCAGGCGCGATGTCTTTCTGCGGGTGGAGCAGGTGTGGGAGGTGGAAGCCCGGCAGGGCGGCGCCGACGGCACCGCCGGGATCTTCCAGTTCACGTCCGAGCAGGAGGCGCGGGACTTCGTCGAGCGGTGCAAGGTCGGCCCGTGGGACTGGCGCGACCTCACCGAGATCACCCGTCGCGAGGAAGCGGGCTAGCCGTGAGTTTGGCCCGTACCTCGTTCGCGTCGGGGTGACCGAACTCGTCGAGGATGGCCAGAGCGGCCGACCACGCGGCCCGCGCCTGCTCCACGTCCGGCTCCGCCAACCAGGTGTCACCGAGGCTCGCGAGCGTCTCCGCCTCGCCCATCCGGTCACCCAACTGCCGGAACAGCGAGAGGGCAAGCTCGAACGAGCGGCGCGCCTCCCGGTAGTTCCGCAGCCGGTGCTGAACCAGGCCCAGGGTGTGCGTCACGGTGGCCTGCTCATGCCGTTTTCCGAACTGTTTCAACAGGTCCAGCGCTTCCTCGCAGTGGACGAGTGCCTGCTGGTAGTCGCCGAGCGTGTAGTGGCTCCAGCCGATGGAGCCGAGCGTGCCGGCCACCTCGGCCTGTTCTCCGGCCGCCCGGAACAGGTCCAGGGCGTGCCGCTTGTGGGCCATCGATTCCCGGGGTTGGTCGAGGTTGCTGCACAGCCAGGCGAGGTTGTTGTGGGTGTGTGCCTGGCCGACGGGGTCGTCGAGGTCTGCGAAGAGTTCCACGGCGTGCTGCCAGTGGGTCCGTGCCTGCGGTAGGTCGCCGAGGTAGGCGCTGGCGACGCCGAGGCCGCGGTGGGCCCGGGCGATCAGTGCCGGGTCGGCCAGCCGGTGCGCGGCGGCCAGGACGGCGTGCTGGACGGTCATGGCCTGGTGTCCGAGTCCGCGCCGTTCGAGGAACCTGGCGACGGTCCACGAAAGCTGGCAGACGTGGTGGTCGAACCCGGCATTCTCGGCCAACGTGATGGCGCGTAGCACGACCGGATGCTCGGCGATGAACCATTCGCGGGCCCGGTCCGGATCGGCGAACTGTTCCGGGGCTGCCCCCTCGGCCATCGCACCGACCCCGACCGTGTCGTGCATTTCCCAGAGGGCCTCGGCGGCCGAACCGGCGGTGTGCAGGTAGTGGTCGAGCAGGCGGTGCGTCGCGGCGTTCTGCTGCTCCGGGCTGTCGCGGCCGGCGACCAGTTCGGTGGCCAGAGCGCGGATGAGGTCGTGGAACCGGAACCGGCCCGGGGTGGGCTGGTCGATCAGGTGCGCCCGGGTGAGTTCGGCCAGTGCCAGCCCGGCCTCCCGCACCGGCACCCCGGCCAGGCTCGCCGCCGCCGGTGCGCCGATGTCGGGGCCGGGGTGCAGGGCCAGCAGCCGGAACAGCCGCGCCGCCGCGGCGGTGAGCGTGTCGTAGGACGAGGAGAGCACCGCCCGCAGGTCGGCCGTCCGCTCCCCGCCGTCGAACGGGTCGAGACCCGGCCCGGATCCCCGCAGTTCCCGGGCGACCGCCGCCAGGGAGGAAGTGGGTTCGGACACGATCCGGGCGGCGATGATGGTCAACGCCAGGGGAAGCCCGCCGCACCGGTCGATGATCTCGTCGACGGCCCGCGGCTCGGCGGCGAGTCGGTCGGCACCGAGCCGGCGCTCCAGCACCAACTCCGCCTCGGCCGCAGGTAGCGGACCGAGGGCTGCCGGGTGGGCGGCGTGTTCGGTGACCAGGCCGATCAGCCGGCTTCGGCTGGTGACCAGCACCAGACAGCCGGACGCACCGGGTAGCAGCGGCAGGACCTGCTCGGTGTCGCGGGCGTTGTCGAGCAGGATCAGCACCCGCCGGTCGGCCAGCTCGCTGCGGTACACGCCGATCTGCCCGTCCAGGCCGGTGGGGATGGACGACGGCGGCACCCGCAGGGCGTCGAGGAAGCCGCGGATCGCCTCGGCCGGCAGCACCGGCGAACCGGCCGGATCGAACCCGCGCAGGTTCACGAACAACTGCCCGTCGGGAAACTGGTCCCTGACCCGGTGAGCCCAGTGGACCGCCAGCGCGGTCTTGCCCATCCCCGCGGCACCGACGATCGCCGCTACCGTCACGGTGCCCGCGACCGGCCGGGCCGACACGAGCTTGTCGAGCCGCCCGAGCTGCTCGGCACGCCCCACGAACACCGCGGTTGCGGCCGGCAGTTGCGCCGGTGTGCGGACGGGGTGATCGGCGCTGTCGACCGTCGGTGCCGCGGCGTCCGGCACCGTGGGCGGCACCGTGGGCGGCCGGAGTTCGCCGCGGAGGATGGCCCCGTGCAGGGCCTGGAGTTCGGGACCGGGATCGACACCGAGCTCGTCGGCCAGCCGCTCACGGATGTTCGTGTAGCACGTGAGAGCCTCGGGATTCCGTCCGAGCGCCACGAACGCCCGCATCAGGACGACCGTCAAAGGCTCGACCAACGAGCCGCGAGCCTCCTCCACCAGGGAATCGACCACCGCAGCCGGATTGCCGGCGGCCAACTCCGCCGTCGCCCAGGCCACCACGACGGCCGACCGCTGCTGCTCCCAGGCGAGCCGGCTGCGGTCGACCCACGGCCCGGCCAACCCGGCCAGCGGCTCCCCGCGCCACAGGGCGAGCGCGTCACGGAGCAGCGCCGCCCGCTGCTCGGCGGACAGGTCCGCATTCCCGGCCCGGCCGACCATCTGCCGGAAGCGGTGCAGGTCGACCTGCTCCGGGGCCGCGTCCAGGAGATATCCGTTGGCGCGCCGGACGAGCCGCACGGCACCGCCGTCGTCGTCCGCCTGCCGCAGCAGGCTCCTGGCCCGGGTGATGAGCGTGTGCAGCATCCGCTGGGCCCGCTCGGGAGGGACATCGCCCCACACCCGGTCGACCAGGGCGTCCACGGGAACCAGGCGCCCCGCGTCGACGCTCAGGGCCGCCAGCAGCACGCTCTGCTGCGGGCGGCCCGGGTCGAGGACGCGCCCGGCCGAGTGCACCTCGACCGGACCCAGCAACCGGACCTCCATGCCACCGCCTCGGGCTCGAGCGAACCACCGCCGGCCCTATCCAAACCGGTCGATTTCCGACCGTCAACACAGCGTCAACTAGCCGTCCAGCGCCGACCAGATCCTTGGCTGAGTGGGCGCGTCCAGATGCGCTTTCGCGCGATCAGTCCGAGGAGGAACTCCCGTTGAGAGCAAGGCATCTTCGCGGTGTTGCCGCGCTGGCGACGTCGCTTGTCGTCCTGTCCGGAGCCGCGCAGCCCGCAATGGCGGCCGACCCGGAGTCACCGCCGGGCACGCTGTTGCCTGCCCGGCCCGGAGCGGCGATCCGGAACAGCTATATCGTGGTTCTCAAGCAGGACAAGGTGGCCCGGCCGGATGTCGGCGCGCTGGCACGAACGCTGTCGAACAAGCAGAGCGGCACGGTCGGCCGCGTCTACACCGACGCGCTGCAGGGCTTCGAGGTCTCCCTGGACGAAGCGGCCGCACGGCGACTCGCCGCCGATCCCGCAGTGGACTACGTGCAGCAGAACAGCGTCATGCGGCAACAGGACACCCAACTGGTTCCACCGAACTTCGGGCTGGACCGGATCGACGAAACCAGTTGGCCGCTGGACAGCCAGTACACGTACCCGACGACGGCTGACGGCATCCGGGTGTACGTCATCGACAGCGGAATCCGGGCCAGCCACGTCGACTTCGGGGGTCGGGTCCAGCCCGGTGTGGACGTGATCTTCGGCGGGTCCACCGACGACTGCTCCGGGCACGGCACGCATGTCGCCGGCATCATCGGCGGCCGGCTGTTCGGCGTGGCAAAAGGTGTGTCGCTCGTGCCCGTCAAGGTGTTCACCTGCGGCGGCCTCACCGACACCGCCAGCGTCCTGGCCGGAATCGACTGGGTGACCGCCCACCACAACCCCGGCGAACGCGCCATCGCCAACATGAGCATCAGCGCCGACAGCGCCAGTTCGGTTGTCAGCCTGGCACTGGAGCGGTCGATGGCGGACGGCATCGTGTACGCCGTCGCGGCGGGCAACCTCAACGCCGACGCCTGCGCCTTCTCGCCCGGCAACATGACCAACGCCATCACGGTCGGCGCGACGCAGAACAGCGGCAACGACAGCAAGGCGGACTACTCCAACCACGGCTTCTGCGTGGACGTGTTCGCCCCCGGCAACAACATCAATTCCGCGTCGAGCGAGTTCGACACCGCGATGCGGGAACGGTCCGGCACGTCGCAGGCCACCGCGTTCGCGTCGGGTGTCGCCGCGCTGGTCTGGTCTCTGCACCCGTCGCGGACCGCGGCCGAGATCACCAACGACGTGCTCCATATCGCCATACACGGCGCGATCCCGAACTACGGCCTGCAGCCGAACCGGCTGTTGTTCGTGCCGCGGACCGTCGTCAGCGGCCTGCCCGCACTCCTCAGCCTCCCGGGGCGAACCGTCTCCCGGCAGGTGGGTGCCGCGGCCGGCGTGGCGCCCTACACCTGGTCGGCCACCGGTCTGCCGACCGGAGTGACGATCAACCCGACCACCGGCCTGATCAGCGGCCGGGTCCCCGGCAAGTCCACCTGGACCGTGACCGTCACCGCGACCGACGCGACGGGAACCACGGGGAGCGCCACCGCCACCTGGCGGATCGAGAGCGCATGCCTTCAGTTCTGCAACTCACCTTCGGAGGGAGACACATGAGAAGAGCCCCGTCGTCGTCGAGCCCGTACTCAGCCCGAACCTCGCCGAGGCGATGAAGCAGTCGGCGTCGGGCAACGTTGCGGCGGTGTTCCCGGAACGGTGCGGATGGGTCGAGTCGGGCCTCCAGTGGAGATCCTTCATCTTCAACGACATCGTCCTGAAGTGGACCCACCATGTCGGCGCCTGCTACGACGGCGCCGTCATCACCCGGTACGACGGCCCGCAGTACGACCGGATCGACTACAACGTGGGGTTCTACTTCCCGAAAGAGATCGTCAGCAGCCAGACCCCTACACCCTCACCGGTCACCCGGTCGTTCTACCAGCGCATGTTCGAGCAGTGCCTCATCAAGTACGGGTGCATCAGCACCTTCAGCGCCTCCCGTGAACCCCTGCCCCCTGCCGTCCTGACGTAATCGGGCCCTGGCCGGCGTTTCCGCTGGCCAGGGCCCATTTTGTGGAGCCGACGGCGGGACTTGAACCCGCAACCTATCGATTACAAGTCGATTGCGCTGCCAGTTGCGCCACGTCGGCATACGTCTCGATCGTACGCGACCTGCCCCACCGAATTTCCGGCGCGGCACACGGCAGCGACCCCCTCAGCAGGCCACGGCAGCGCCGTTCGCGGGCTTGTGCGTGATCGCCGCGGCCGTCGCGTTGAACTGGGCTTTCAGCGCGTCGAAGACGGGGTTGGTCTCCATCTGGAGCATGATCTCGTCGGAGCCGCGCAGGCTGCCGCCGGTCCAGTTGAGGCTGCCCGTCCACGCGATCCTGCGGTCGGCCTTGCCGTAGTACTTGCCCTCGATCGACCAGTTCTTCGAGTGGATCCACACCGGGTCGGCCATGCAGTAGTAGCGCACGACCACACCGTTGTAGACGCTGCTGGTGGCGCGCAGCAGGATCCGCAGCGCGGCCATCTGGTTGGCGTCGGCCGGGTCGACCCGCACGTTCACCAGCACGTAGCAGCCCTGGGCGTCCTTCTCCACCAGCTTCTCGGCGAGGTAGGCCAGATTGATGGCCATCGTGTTGACGCGGATGATCGTGCGGTGGTTGTCCGACGTGCCGACGGTCGTGTTGCCGAAGCAGTCGGTGTTGTTCAGCATCGTGATCACGGTGTTCTCGCCGGGATCACCGCTCACCGAGGAGCCGGCGCGCGGGTAGTAGAAGACCTTGGCGGCGCCGGCCTGCAGCGGCACCCGCGTGTCGTAGTAGTTGTTGTTCACCGTCTTCGCCTTCAGGTCGGCGAAGTAGCCGGTGTACGAGGTGAACAGCGCGTCGTTGCCGGTGACCTCCAGCGCGTCGTTCCAGCCCTTGCCGCCGTCGCGCCAGGCGGTGCCGCCGAGGTTGGCCGACGTCTGCACCAGCACGTTGTTCACGCCGAGCGTGCGGGTGAACAGGTAGAACTTGTTGTGCATGATCGACCATTCGGCCTGGTCGGCGATGCAGCCGCGGTTGGCCGGGCACGACATGAGGAACGAGCCCTTGGTGGTGTCGGTGCCGAGCCCGGCGGCGAGCAGGCTCCACGTGGTCGCGCTCTCGGTCCGCGATTTCTCGTCGGTGATCACCTGGACGTTGACGCCGCGGCCCTTCGCCGCGATCAGCGCGTCGGGCACCGAGGTCATCACGACGTAGTAGGTCGCCATCCGGATCGTCGATCCCGGTTCGGCGCCGTCGATCAGTTCGATCAGCCGCGTGTAGATGCGGTTCTTGGCGGCGTCGTCGCCGGTCGGATCGTTGTAGATCAATTGGGTGTGCGGCGCATCGGCGGCGCTCGCCGCATTCGTGGGAAAGATGAGTGACGCCGTGAGCACCGCCACGAGTACCAACAAACGCATGGTGGGGGACCTCCCCGTCAGGCCCCCCACCTTCACGTGAGTCACGATCCTCGCATAGAGGAACGTAACTACGCCAACACCTCGGTCACCGTGCCGGCGCCCACCGTGTGGCCACCCTCGCGGATCGCGAAGCCCTGCCCGGCTGCGAGCGCGACCGGCTTGCCGAGCCGCACCGTGACGTCGAGCCGGTCACCCGGGATGCCCAGGTCGGCCTCGCCCAGGTCGAGCTCGCCAACCACGTCGGTGGTCCGCACGAAGAACTGCGGCCGGTAACCCGACACGATCGGCGTCCGCCGGCCGCCCTCCTCGGCGGTGAGCAGGTACACGTGCGCGGTGAACAACGACGCCGGGTCGACGCTGCCTGCCGCCGCGACCACCTGGCCGCGCCGCACGTCGTCGCGCTTGACGCCGCGCAGCAGCAGGGCCGCGTTGTCACCGGCCTCGGCGCTCTCCATCCGCTTGCCGAACGTCTCGATGCCGGTCACCACCGTGCGCACCGACCCGCCGAGCCCGAGCACGTCGACGGTCTCGCCGAGCCGGACCACCCCGCGCTCGACCGCGCCCGTCACCACCGTTCCCCGGCCGGAGATCGTCAGGACACTCTCCACCGGCATGAGGAACGGCGCGTCGAGGTAGCGGTCGGGCACCGGCACGTGCTCGTCGACGGCGTCGAGCAGCGCACCGATCGCGGCGACCCACTCCGGGTCACCGGCGAGGGCCCGCAGCCCACTGACCCGCACGACCGGCGCGTCCGGGTAACCGTGCGCGGCCAGCAGTTCGCGGACCTCCAGCTCGACCAGGTCGAGCAGCTCGAGGTCGTCGACCGCGTCGGCCTTGTTCAGCGCCACGACCACGTAGCGGACCCCGAGCTGCTTCGTGAGCAGCACGTGCTCGCGGGTCTGCGGCATCACGCCGTCCTGCGCCGAGACCACCAGGATCGCGCCGTCGAGCTGGGCCGCACCCGTGATCATGTTCTTCACGTAGTCGGCGTGGCCCGGCATGTCGACGTGGGCGTAGTGCCTGGTCTCCGTCTCGTACTCGACGTGCGAGATGTTGATCGTGATGCCCCGCAGGGTCTCCTCGGCGTGCTTGTCGATCCGCTCGAACGGCGTGTACTCGGCCCGGCCCTGCTCGGCGAGCACCTTCGTGATCGCCGCCGTGAGCGTGGTCTTGCCGTGGTCGACGTGCCCCATCGTGCCGATGTTGAGGTGCGGTTTCGTCCGCACGAACGCCTGCTTCATTGACCTTTCCCTATTCGATCGATCCGGCCACACGGGGAACCCGCGCGAAGCGCTCACCATTCCCCGCCGGGCTCCCCGGAACAGCTACCGGGGAATGGTCAGCGTCGTGCGCCGTCGAATAGAGATAGCGACAGCACCATCAGAGCGGTGGCCGTCGCGAACATGAACCTAGGATCGGGCCGCCTGCCGCACCCGCGCCACCGAATTACGCCGGCGCGAGAGGAGGTGGAACAACTCGTACTCGGTGTCGTGGTACCGGGTGGTGCGGCCGAGGTGCGCCATGCCCAGCCGCCGGCAGACCCGCTGTGAGCGGACGTTCTTCGGGACGACGAGCGCGAACACCTCGGGCACGCCGAGGGAGAACCCGCGCCGGATGACCATCTGGCCGGCCTCGGTGGCGTACCCGTGCCCCTCGGAGTCGGGGTGCAGGTGCCAGCCGACCTCCATGTGGTGCTCGCCCGGCAGCAGGTTGAACAGCACCGTGCCGGCGATCACGCCGGTTGCCCGGACCTCGATCGCCGCGATGACCTGCCGCGGATCGGTAGCCATGCGGATCGCCCAGTCGTCGACCATCCGGCCGACGGGTTCGCGCACCACGCCGAGGAAGCGCACCAACGACGGACGGGAGTAGAGGTTGGCGAGCCGGTCGAGCTCGTCGGGATGATGGGTCCACGGGCGGAGCACCAGGCGTTCGGATTCCAGCCGCATCCGCCCACCTCCCCGCCTCGGCGATCTTTCGGCTGTTCAGCCAATAGAACAGCGTCGCCAACGCGAGCCCAGAACGCAAGCGCTAACCCGACGGATGCCGCAGCCCGGGATGATCCGGTGGCAGCGACCGGCGGAGCACCCACCAGCTCGCGGCCAGGCACAACGCGACCAGCGGCCACGAGAGCACCACCCGGGCGGCGCCGAGGGCAACCACCTGGTCGGCCATGTACAAGGGGACGAACACCGCAAGCCGAACGAGGTACTGCCCCACCCAGACCCAGCTGGCCCGCATGTACGCCCGCAGCAGGGCCGGGTCGCGCCGCCACCGGGTCCGCTGGCCGAGCACCAGGCCGACGATGACGCCGAGGAACGGCCAGCGGATCAGGATGCTCGCCGCCCACGCCAACGCGCTCGCCGCGTTCGACAGCACCTGAACCAGGAAGAAGTCGACGGCCCGGCCGGTGTGCAGGGCGATCACGGCCGCGACGGCGACGCCCAGCAGGCCGAGCACGACGGCCCGCGGAGCCGACCCGCGCCGCAGTCTCACGATCGAAACCGCGACCCCGACGGCGAGGGCGGCCGCACAACCCACCGCAATTGCCGTCGAACCCGGCGCGAATCGCTCCGCGATCACCCAGGCGATCACGTAACCGACCCCCGGCAGGGTGGCGTCGACCGCGCCGCGCCGGCCGCCGAGCAGCCCGGCCAGGCTCTCGTCCTCAGGTAAGGCTTGCCTCACGAGAGCTATTGAACCAGTGGCAGTGCCTGCGCGGGTTGGCCCGGGGGGACTAGCCTGGCGGCGGAATACGGCAACCGACTTATCCGAGGAGCCCGCCGTGGCAGTACGCCTCACCAAAGGGGCCAACGTCAACCTGAGCAAGGAGGCACCCGGGCTGACCGCGGTGTTCTTCGGCCTGGGCTGGGACGTCCGCACCACCACCGGTGAAGACTTCGACCTGGACGCGAGCGCCGTCGTGTGTGGCGCCACCGGCAAGGTCCTCTCCGATCAGCACTTCATCTTCTTCAACAACCTGAAGTCGCCCGACGGCGCCGTCGAGCACGCCGGCGACAACAAGACCGGTGTCGGCGAGGGTGACGACGAGGTCGTCAAGGTCAACCTGGCCGGGCTGCCGGCCGACGTCGACAAGATCGCGTTCATCGCGTCGATCTACGACGCCGAGACCCGCAAGCAGGCCTTCGGGCAGGTCCGCAACGCGTACATCCGCGTGGTGAACCAGGCCGACAACGCCGAACTCGCCCGGTACGACCTGAGCGAGGACTACTCGACCGAGACCGCCCTGGTGTTCGGCGAGCTGTACCGCAACGGCGCCGAGTGGAAGTTCCGCGCCGTCGGCCAGGGCTACGCGTCCGGCCTGGCCGGCGTGGCGTCCGACTTCGGCGTCACTGTCTGACAATTCTCCCAGCGTCGATCTTGCGGGTGTGCACCCACAGCCGCAAGATCGACGCTGTGCTGCGCTAGCGGTAACTCGATCTCGCGATTAAGGTGCGGGGACCAACCTTTACTCGGATCGTCCGGCACGTTCCTGCCGGTGAAGGGATGTTCCACCATGGCTACGGTCACCTACCGCGATGCGAGTCGCATCTACCCGGGCACTACCCGCCCGGCGGTCGACTCGCTCAACCTCGAGATCGGCGACGGGGAGTTCCTCGTTCTGGTCGGCCCCTCCGGCTGTGGCAAGTCCACCAGCCTCCGCATGCTCGCCGGCCTCGAAGACGTCGACAAGGGCAGCATCTTCATCAACGACCGCGACGTCACGCACCTCCCGCCGAAGTCCCGCGACATCGCGATGGTCTTCCAGAACTACGCGCTGTACCCGCACATGTCGGTGTACGACAACATGGCGTTCGCGCTGAAGCTGCGCAAGACGCCGAAGTCCGAGATCGACCAGCGGGTCAAGGAAGCTGCGGCGATGCTGCAGCTCAACGACTTCCTCCAGCGCAAGCCGAAGGCCCTCTCCGGTGGCCAGCGCCAGCGTGTGGCGATGGGCCGCGCGATCGTGCGTCACCCGCAGGTCTTCCTCATGGACGAGCCGCTGTCGAACCTCGACGCCAAGCTCCGTGTGCAGACCCGTTCGCAGATCGCCACCATGCAGGCCAAGCTCGGCGTCACCACGGTGTACGTCACGCACGACCAGGTCGAGGCCATGACGATGGGCCACCGCGTGGCGGTGCTGCTCGACGGCGTGCTCCAGCAGGTCGACACCCCGCGTGCGCTGTACGACAAGCCGGCCAACGCGTTCGTCGCCGGCTTCATGGGCTCGCCGGCCATGAACATCAAGACCGTGCCGCTCACCGACGAGGGCGGCAAGTTCGAGAACATGGTGCTGCCGCTCACCCGCGAGCAGGTCGCGGCCGCCCGCGAGGGTGGCGACGGCAAGGTGACCGTCGGGTTCCGTCCGGAAGACACCGACCTGGTCACCGAGGGCACCGGCGGCGGCCTGTCGAAGGAGATCCCCGGCATGCCGATCGTCGTCGACCTGGTCGAGGAGCTCGGCTCCGACGCCTACGTCTACGGCACGGTGGCCCTGGAGGGCCAGGACGAGCGGTTCACGATCCGTACCGACCCGCGCAAGGCTCCCGAGCTCGGCTCGACCGTGTACGCGCGGCCGCGCACCGACTCGCACCACGCGTTCCACAGCGTCACGGGCCTGCGCCTCTAAACTCATTCACCGCGATCGGAGACCCAGGCCCGCACGGGCCTGGGTCTCCGGCGTTTCGCCGGTGGTCACTCGGCGAAGCGCCAGACCTTCCATTCCTTCTCCGCGGCGCAGACCAGGAACGTGGCGTTCCACGAGCAACTGCTCGTGGACACGTTGATCGAGCCGAGCGCGGTGCGCTTGCCGTCGATCGTGACGCCGTCGAGGGCCACGTCGTCGGCGTACGTCGAGAACTGGCGGGAGAACAGCAGCGAGCTCGACGGGTTCACCCGCACGCCGACCGTGGCCTTCGCGTCGTCGGGGATCACCTGGTTGCCGTCGGCGTCGAAGAGCTGGCTGACCGGGGTGGAGCCGTCGGTGGTCGCCAGCACGCCGGTGCCCATCGGCTCCAGCCTGTTGACGCCGGGCGCCGCCTTGCGCCAGGCCAGCTTCCCCGCCTCGGTGTCGACGGCGACCACCTGGGTCGACTTGGCGTCGGACCCGTTGTGCTCGATGAAGCAGAGGCGGTTCTCGCCGCACAGGACCGGCGGCGTGGTGACCTTGCGGGCGCTGTTCGCCTCGGTGAAGATGACGCGGGCCTTGCCCGGCTTGGTCAGGTCGTACTCGCGTACCTGGTACCCGTTGGAGACCACGACCAGGTACGCCTTGTCACCGGCGGCCAGGATCGGGGTCTCCGAGTCGACCTCCACACCGGTCACCGTCCGCTGCTTGCCGCTGGCCACCTCGACCACCCGCATGCCCTGGTCCTTGTCGAACTGGAGCAGCCGCGCACCGTCACCCGGGGTGACCCGCACCTGGTCGCCGCTCATCGACGCCACGCTGGCCTCGTCGCCGGCCTCGACCTTGACGTTGCGGGTGGCCAGCGCGTTGTTCTCGTCGTCGGTGCGGTTGCCGAGGCCCCACTTCTGGTTGCCGGTGCGCCAGTCGAGGCCGCTGACCGACTTGCCGTCCTCGGACTGCACCACGATCGCGGCCTCGAAGAAGAGGACCCGCTCGTTGGAGGTCACGTCGCGCTGCCACTTCGGCGAGCCGTTGCCCGGGTCGAGCACGAACATCGGCTCGGGCTCCGACGAGCTGATCGAGCCCGGGAACAGCACGATGCCGGCCGGCCCGGCGTACATCTTCTCCCAGACGTCGGCGCCGGCGGGCGCCTGCTTCTGCCACAGCCGCTTCCCGGTGGCGACGTTGACCGCGGCGACGTCGACCGCCTTGTCACGCGTCCAGGCGAGGTAGGTGACGTCGCCGAGCGTGTAGCTGGCGACCCGGTCGGGCGAGCCGTCGCCGTAGGGCACGGTGGGCCCGGTGGACTTGAGCGCCACGAAGTCGACCGGCGTCTCGCGGGTGAAGTACCACCAGCCGCCGGCCGCGACCAGGGCGAGCACGAGCAGCACGCCGACGGCCGAGGCGAGCACCCCGGCCCGCTGCCACAGCCGCCGGGGCGCCGGCGGAGAGACGACCGGGAGAGGCGGCGCGGCCATCGGTCCGGGCGGGGCGGACATCGGTTCCGAGGACAGGTACGGCGCCGGCGACGCCGGACCGATCGGCCCGGATCCGGCACCGGTCTGGTCCCCGTACCCGGCCGGGCCGTACACACCGGTGCCGGCCGGGCCATACCCGCCGGTGCCGGTGGGACCGTAGGTGGTCGTGCCGGGCCCGCCGGATACCGGGCCCGCCGCCGGTCCGGACACCGGTGCCATGGCCGGCCCCGACACCGGCGCCGCGACCGGCCCGGAGACCGGCGCGGCCTGCGCGGCGGATGCGGCCGATGCGGCCAACTCCGCGATCGCACCCTCGGCGACCGGCAGTTCCGGCTGTTCGAGCACCGTCGGGGCGATGCCGAGGTCGTGGTGCAGCAGCCGCGCCGCCAGCGGCAGCCGGGACGAGCCGCCCACCAGGAACAGGCCGGCCAACGCGTCGGGGCGCAGGCCGCAGGCGCGGATCACGGCGCCGGTCTCGTGCACCGCCCGCCGCAGCAGCGGCGTCGCCACCGATTCGAGTTCCTCCCGGGTGAGGTGCACCGCGGCGTCCAGGCCCGGGACCGTCACGGGGGCGACCGCCACCCGGGAGAGCATTTCCTTCGCGCCGCGCACGTCGTCCCAGAAGAGCCGGCGGTCGCGCCGCTGCGCCGTGGTGGTGGGGTTGGCCAGCGCCGACCAGACATCCGGACGGGTGCCGGAGATCATGCGGCCCAGGTGCTCGACGAGCGCGAAGTCGATGTCGAGCCCGCCGAGGTCCTCGATGCCGCCGGAGCCGAGCACGGAGAACTGGGCGCCGTCGTTGCGGACGACCGCGATGTCGAGCGTGCCGCCGCCGAAGTCGAACACCGCGAGCGACGACCCGAACGGCACGGGACGGCGCAGCACGTCGGCGAAGTAGCGGGCGGCGCCGACCGGCTCGGGCACCAGTTTCACCGGTGGCCAACCGGCCAGCGCGGCGGCCTCGACCAGCATGTCGCGCCGGCGCGAGCCCCACGAGGCCGGGTAGGTGAGCGCCGCCGGTGGCAGATGACCGACCGCCTCCAGCGCCGCCCGGCCGACCCCGCCGAGTACGGCGGCGAGCAGGTGCACGGCGGGGACCTCGCGGTCACCCAGCAGCACCGCACCCTCGTCGATGCGGCGCTTCGGGTTCGGTTCGTAGCGGGCCGGCTCCACCTGGGCCAGCCGGTGCGCGTCCCGCCCGACGTGCAGGCGGCCGTGCTCGTCGAGGTAGACACCGGACGGGAGCACCGGTACGCCGTCGACGAGCAGCGGCCGGGTGCGGCCGTCCGGCCACCGGACGACCGCAACCGTGTTCGAGGTGCCCAGATCGACACCCATCGCGTAGCCGTGCGGAGCGGTCACCGCGCCGAGATTACGCCCGCTGGTCAACCGCGCCTACGCGCCACCTCCGCCAGCGCCACCGCCGCCGCGACCGACGCGTTGAGCGACTCGATGTCGGACGACATCGGGATGCGGACCCGCAGGTCGCACGACTCGCCCACGAGCCGGGACAGGCCCCGACCCTCGGAACCGACCACGATCACGATCGGGCCGACCGCCGCTTCCAGCGCGTACAACGACACTTCGCCGTCGGCGTCGAGCCCGGCGACGATGAACCCGGCCTGCTGGCAGGCCTTGATCGAACGGGTGAGGTTCGTGACCCGGGCCACCGGTACCCGGGCCGCGGCGCCGGCGCTGGTGCGCCACGCGGTCGCGGTGATGCCGGCCGCCCGCCGCTCGGGGAAGAAGACGCCGTTGGCACCGAACGCGGCCGCCGAGCGCAGCACCGCGCCGAGGTTGCGCGGATCGGTGAGCCCGTCGATCGCGACGAGCAGCGGCGCCGTCTGTTCCAGCGACGCGGCGAGCATGTCCTCGAACGCCTCGTACGCGAACGGCGGCACCTGGACGCCGATGCCCTGGTGCAGCACCCCACCGGTCATCCGGTCGAGTTCGCCGCGGCTGATCTCCAGCAGCGGGATGCCCCGGTCGCCGGCGGTGCGGACCGCCTCGGCGACCCGCTCGTCGATGTCGAGGCCCTGCGCCACGTAGAGCGCGGTGACCGGCACGTGCGCGCGCAGCGCCTCCACCACCGGGTTGCGCCCGACGAGCAGTTCCGGAACGTCCTTCGGCGGGGTGCTCTTGCGCCCGGGCGCCACCCGTGGACCGGTCGGCCGGCCGGGAGCGCGTCCGGGGGTGCGGCTTTGCGCGGCGCGACGCGCCTTCGCCGCGGCCCGGTCGGTCGCCGCTGTGCGCGCGACGCCCGCGGCACCGGCCCGGCCGCCGCCGGTCTTGCCGGCCGCCTTCGACGCGCCGGCTTTCGCCTTCCCGCCGCCGCCGATGCCGCGTTCCCACGCCGTGCCCTTGCCGCTGCCGGCCTTCGGTGCCCGACCCTCGGCGGCCGCGGCGCGGCGTTCCTTGTCCTGCCGCCACGCGGTGCGCTTCGGGATGTCGCCCGTGCCCTCGTAGGCCTTGTGCCATGGGCGTTCCTCGGCGGGCAGGGTGCGACCCCGGCCCTCGAGCGACTGGCGGCGCTTGCCACCGGAGCCGACCGTGGCGCCCTTCTTGCTGGTTGTTCGCTTGTTACGGCGCTGATCGTTACCGGGCATCGACCGTCCACCTTGGACCGTTGGGAGTGTCTTCCACCACGACGCCGGCGGCGCGTAGCTGATCGCGGATGGCGTCGGCCGCCGCCCAGTCCTTACGACCGCGGGCGTCGGTGCGCTGTTGCAGGGCGAGCGCCACCAGGGCGGCCACCACCGGCTCCAGCCGGCCACCCGCGTCGGTCCACTGTGGATCGAGCGGGTCGATCCCCAGTAGCGCGGTCATCGCCCGTACCGAGGCCAGCGCTGCGCGCGTCTCCTCGTCTTTTCCGGACGTGAGCGCGGCATTGCCGTCACGGACGGCCTCGTGCACGACGGCGAGTGCGCGCGATGTATTGAGGTCGTCGTCCATGGCCGTGACGAACTCCGCCGGCAACTCGGTGGCCGGCTCGACCACGCCGACGACCTCGGTGGCGCGGACGGCGAAGTTCTCGATGCGCTGGTACGCGGCGGCGGCCTCGAACAGCGCCTCGTCGCTGTACTCGATGACCGACCGGTAGTGCGGCGCCTGGAGGTAATAACGCACCTCGACCGGCCGCAGGCCCTTCTCGACCAGCGACTCCAGCGAGATCACGTTGCCGACCGAGTTGGCCATCTTGGCGTCGCCGAGCCGCAGCAGGGCGTGGTGCACCCAGAACCGGGCGAACGGCATGCCGGCCGCGTGCGACTGGGCGACCTCGTTCTCGTGGTGCGGGAACCGCAGGTCGAGCCCGCCGCCGTGGATGTCGAACTCCTCGCCGAGGAACCGCCACGTCATCGCCGAGCACTCGATGTGCCAGCCCGGCCGGCCCGGCCCCCACGGCGACACCCACTGCGCCTCCGGCGGCTCGTCGGCCTTGGCGCCCTTCCAGAGCGCGAAGTCGCGCGGGTCGCGCTTGGCTCGCTGCGGCGCGTCGGTGGCGGGCTCCATCTCGTCGATCCGCTGGCCGCTGAGGGAGCCGTACCGCTGGAACGAGCGGACGTCGAAGTAGACGTCGCCACTGCCGTCGTCGGCCACGTAGGCGTGGCCCTTGTCGATCAAGCGCTTGATCAGCTCGTGGATCTCGGTGATCACCCCGGTGGCCCGCGGCTCGTAGGTGGGCGGCAGGACGCCGAGCTTCGCGTAGGTGGCGTCGAGGATCTTCTCGTTCGTGTAGGCGAGCGCCCAGAACGGAACGTTCTTCGCTTCCGCCTTGACGATCACCTTGTCGTCGACGTCGGTGATGTTCCGGATGAACGTGACCTCGTAGCCGGCGCGCAGCAGCCAGCGCCGGAGCACGTCGTAGTTGACCCCGGAGCGGAGATGACCGATGTGCGGCCCGGCCTGCACGGTGACCCCACACAGATAGACACTCACCTGGCCGGGAACGCGCGGCGTGAAGTCGCGCACCGAACGGGTAGCGGTGTCGTAAAGCCTCAGGGTCACGCGTTCTAGGTTACGGGTGCGTCATGCGAAGAACATCAAGGGCCTCGTCGAGCTGCTCCTCTGTCAGCTTCCCGTCCTTGATGTGCCCGCGCTCGACCACGATCTCGCGGATCGTGCGGTTCTCCTTGAGAGCCTGCTTCGCGATCGAGGCCGCCTCGTCGTAGCCGATGTACTTGTTCAGCGGCGTGACGATCGACGGCGATCCCTCGGCGTATCCGCGGGCCACCTCGATGTTGGCCGCCAGGCCGGCGACGCAGCGGTCGGCCAGCAGCCGGCTCGAGTTCGACAGCAGCCGGATCGACGCCAGCAGGTTCGACGCCATCACCGGGATCATCACGTTCAGCTCGAAGTCGCCCTGGCTGCCGGCGAACGTGACCGCGGCGTCGTTGCCGATGACCTGCGCGCACACCATGCGCACCGCCTCGGGCACCACCGGGTTCACCTTGCCCGGCATGATCGACGAGCCCGGCTGCAGGTCGGGGATCGCCAGCTCGCGCAGGCCGGCCCGCGGCCCGGAGCCCATCCACCGGATGTCGTTGACGATCTTGTATAGGCCGACCGCGATCACCCGCAGCTGCCCCGACGCCTCGACCAGCGCGTCGCGCGCGCCCTGCGCCTCGAAGTGGTTGCGCGCCTCGGTGAGCGGCAGGCCGGTGTCGGCGACCAGCCGCTCGATCACCCGGGCGGCGAACCCGGCCGGGGTGTTGATGCCGGTGCCGACGGCGGTGCCGCCCAGCGGCAGTTCGGCGAGGCGGGGCAGCGTGGCGCGCAGGCGCTCGATGCCGTAGCGCACCTGCGCGGCGTACCCGCCGAACTCCTGGCCCAGCGTGACGGGCGTCGCGTCCATGAGGTGGGTGCGACCCGATTTGACCACATTTTCGAACGCCGACGCCTTCGTCTCGAGCGCGGCGGCGAGGTGGTCGAGGGCCGGGAGGAGATCGGTGGTCACCGCCGCGGTCGCGGCCAGGTGGACGCTCGAGGGAAAAACGTCATTGGACGACTGTGAGGCGTTCACGTGGTCGTTCGGGTGGACCTTCCCGCCCGTCGCGGCCGAGGCGATGGACGCCAGCACCTCGTTCATGTTCATGTTCGAGCTCGTACCCGAGCCGGTCTGGAACACGTCGACGGGGAAGTGCCCGTCGTGGTTGTTGCCGGCCACCTCGGCGGCGGCGGCGACGATCGCGTCGGCGATCGACCGGTCGAGCACACCGAGGTCGGCGTTGACGGCGGCGGCCGCCCCCTTGATCTGGGCCAGCGCCCGGATGTGCGCCGACTCCAGCCGCTGGCCGGAGATCGGAAAGTTCTCCACGGCGCGCTGCGTCTGCGCCCGGTACAGGGCATCCGCCGGAACCTTGACCTCGCCCATGGTGTCGCGTTCGATCCGGTACTCCATGGCCTACATATTGCCTTGCGCCGTCGTGTCGAAATCCGCGGGCCTGCTCCGACGTCCTGGTGACACACCGACACGATGGAGGAAGCCATGACCACTCTCGCCACCCGCCGCACGTCCCGGGTCGCCAACATCGCCACCTGGGTCGTCCAGGTCGTGGTCGGCCTGATGTTCGTCGGCGGCGGTATGGCCAAACTCTTCGGCGACCCGACGATGGTCGACCTGTTCGACGAGATCGGTGCCGGGGACTGGCTGCGCTACTTCGTCGGCGCGTGCGAGGTCGCCGGGGGCATCGGGCTGATGATCCCGTGGCTGTGCGGGCTGGCGGCGGCCGCGTTGAGCGCGCTGGTCGTCGGTGCGATCGTCACCAACGTCGCGGTGGTCGACGAGAACCCGGCGCTGCCGATCGTCTACCTGGTTGTCCTTGCCGCGATCACCTGGCGCCGGCGCGACCGCCTCACGCCCCGCGGTCTCATGCCCCGCGGTCTCATGCCCCGCGGTCTCATGCCCCGCGGTCTCATGCCCCGCCGGTAAATGAATTGAAACCGACCGTGCGACCGCGGCCGAGCACGACGCCGGCCTGGTGCACGCCGATGACCTCGGCCCCCGTGCCGAGGTCGAGGCGCACCTGGCCCGACCCGCCGTCGAGGGCCACCACGCGCTCGGTCGCCGCGTCGGTGATGAAGATCGCGTGCGGCGTGACGCCGACCTTGGCGCTCGACTGCACCGGACGGGCCCAGGCCTGGCCGCCGCCGTCGAGGCGGATCGCCCGGATCTGCTTGCCGTCGCCGGCGCGCACGATCCCCACCTCGCCGTCGGTGCCGAGGATCGTCTCGCCCGGGTTGGCCACCGCGAGCTCGCGCCCGTCCACCGCCGACAGGAGCACCTGCCGCTGGTCGAGCCGGGTGGCGATCAACACCGTGCCGCCGCCGGGCGGGTCGTTCCGGGGTTCGCAACCGGCGCCGCCCGTGGTCCTGAGGTCGTAGCCGTCCTTCTGCCAGAGCTGCTGGCCGCCGCCGGCCTCGCGACCGGAGACCACGATGCGGCACCCGTTGCTGGCGACCGAGCCGGCCACCCGCACCGTGCGGTTGGCCGCCACCACCACCCGGGAGTCGTTGGGGACGTTCTCCTCACGCACCTTCCGACCGGCCTGGGTGTCGAGGACCTGCAGCTTCCGGTCGGACAGGTAACCGAGGTAGCGGGGCATCGGCTGGGGGTCGGCGTTGCGGACGTCGTTCCATTTGTCGTCGAGACTGCGCGGGCCGACCCGGCCGGAGTTGTCGCCGTTGATCGACCGGATGGCGTTTCCGGTGGAGATCTTCCAGCGGACCTCGCCGGTGTCCGGGTTCCGGTTGACGATCGAGCAGCCGCTCTTGGGGCAGTCGACGGTGAGGACGGCGTCCCGGTAGGTCCAGGCGCCGTCGCCGTCCGGGTCCGTCCACTTCGTGGCGCCGCTCAGCGGGTCGACGGCGTCGAAGCCCTTGCCGTTGACCTTCGAGATGATCACCACTCCGCCGGACGACGGGCCGGCCAGCGCCGCCCAGTCGGTCTCCTTGCGCCACTTGAACTCGCCGTTGTTCCGGGCCCGGGACTCGACCATGTCACCCATGAACGCCACCACGGCGGTGTCGGTGATGCCGGCGGCGTCGGGTTGGCCGGCGACCCGCTGGGTCCAGGCACCCTTCGGCTCGGACAGGGTGCTGGTGCGCTCGTCGAGCCAGCCCTTGAACTCCAGCCAGGGGTTCCACTTGAGGACGATCGCCAGCGTGACGCCCAGCGCGATGATGCCGAAGCAGCCGAGGCCGGTCTCGATCCGGCTGCCGACGCTCCGCTTCGCCACGCTGATCACGCTAGCCTCGGAGGCGATCGGTACGGGTCAGCCCGAATGGTCCGTGTCGATGGCTATTGCCCGACGTCATTCGTGGCGGGTCACCGGTCCGGCCAGGCGATCACGCCCGGTCAGGTGCAACCGGGGCGTTCCGCCCGCACCACGCGGCCGGCCGGCATACCGTTCTCGCCCATGCGGACCCGTCGCATCGCCATCGGCTGCCGCCGGACCGGGTGGGCCAGCACGGTCGCGAGCGCTCCGGACCCCCTCCTGGCCCTCGACCTCACCCTGCAGCCCGAGCCCGGTTGGACCACCTCGCCCGAGTCGCCACTGCCGTTCCGGATCCCCGGCACGACCCAGGCCTCTCGGATCCCGACGCCGTCGGTGCCACCTTCCGGCGAGCGGGATCTCACCCTGGCCGACCTGACCATCGGCCGCCGCAACCTCGCCTGGAACGACAATCCCGGCTGGCCCAACCACCTCGAGATCGACTGGACCCGGATCGCCCGCGGCCACACCCCCCGCCACGCGAGGCGCCGCCTACGGGCACTGCCGTACCGCGCCTTCACCTGGACCGGGGCCGGCATCCTCACGGCGGTGCTGCTGACCGTCCTCATCACCACAATCAGCGAACTGATCAAGTGATCGATCCGCCCTTCGGCGATCAACTCCTCGCTTAGGCGAGCAGCTATTTCATACTGTGGTTCCGGGATCTCCGCGATCTTGGTGTTGGCCATGGAGATCTTTCCAGCGGTGTCTGAATAGTTTCTCGGCGCACGAACCGGAACGCCAGACGACAGGGGCATTCATCCCTCACAATGAGTCTCTGGGGAGGGTTCGACTCGAGGAATTGCCATGCTCAATGCCAAGTTCCGGTGGCTGCTGCGCGGAATACTCCTGGCGGGCGTGCCCGCCACGATCATCGGTTCGATCATTTACGTCTCGTGGAAGGACGGCGCTGCTGATGCTGCCAACGTCCTAGCGACAGGCCTGTCCACCCTGGCCCTCCTCGGTGTGGCCGCCGCCCTCTACTTTCAAGCGCAACAGACGGAAATATCACGAATTGAAGCAGCAAGTAACCATCGGGCTGACTTAATTCAGTTCGCCATCAACAACCCGCGGCTACTTGCCTCCTGGGGCTTCGACACGAGCAACGCGGCGAGAGCCCAGGTGGAGGCCTATTCGTCCATGGTCTTCACTTACATGTGGATGGCATACGGCCTCAAGAAGTTGACTGAATCAGAACTCCGCTGGACCTGCGAACGCATCTTCCGGGACGAAGAGATCGCGCAGTGGTGGCAGACCGCCGGATCCATCTTCCACGAGAGCGAGCGGAGGATCGGCCGGCGCCAGTTCGCCCGAATCGTCGACGAGATCCACGCCGGCCGCCTTCAATCACGCGAATAGGCTAGTGCCCGCCCACGGGCGCAACCATTCCCGCCTTGATTGCCTCAAGAAAGCTCATCCACTCAACGCTTCCGAAGGAGAGAACGTCGCCGTCTCGGTCTTTGCCATCGCGCACGAGAACGCTGTCCACCGACCTGGCGACTTCGACGCAAGCACCCCCGGTGCACCTTTTAGGCGATTTGAACTTAATGTCCGGTACAACCATCAAAGTCTCCTTTGAAGTTGGCGCACAAGCAATTTACCTTGAGTGTTCGCCGAAGCCTATCGATCTTTCTAGCGATGCGACGTCCCGTCGGTCAGCGATGTCGATCACCGGCTGACAACGGCGCAGATCAGGCATGGAGGCTGATGATCGACTTAAGCCGAACCCAAGCGACACCCTTTCGCAGCGGAGCATAACGGCATGCAGGCCCGAAAACGGGCAGAGTCCACCACTGAGTGTTATCTTTGATCACATTCAGCCGTTCGTCGGAAGTCGACGTTGAGCGTCTGTGTCCGGGCGAGGATTGCTGTGCCTGTCGCCGCTGCGGGTGCCACAGGCGAGGGCCATTGCCAGCACCGCGTACTTGTAGGACTCCCACCCACCCGCGGAATTGATCAAAGACGCCACCATGAACGGCAGTATCAGCGGGAACAGCGCCGATCGGCGCAGCCGCACCACGGCGAGCACCAGCAGCACCCCGAGCGCCGCCACCCCGAAGACCCCGAAGCTGCCCGCCACGTACACCGGCAACGAGTTCGGCAGCACCCCGTCCAGCGTGTCGCGCCAGTAGCTTTCGGAACCGGGGCCGATCCCCGTCCACCACCAGCCGTGGCCGGTCATCGCGTCGAGGATTGCCTGGAGGCTCGTCCAGCGGTCGTTGCGGCCCTGCGTCTGGCCCGACTGGATATTGGCGATCCCGGACGCCAACCGCGCGACGATCTGGTCCTTGAGGCCGGTCGACACCGAGTCGGTGACCCGCACAGACGTGATCTCCAGCCACGCCCACCAGCCGACACCCGTGACGGCGATGATGATCGCCGCCCGCCGCTTGCGCCAGCGGTGGGCCAGCAGCAGGTACGCCGGCACGGCCAGGCCTACGCAGGCGATGGTGGTCGGGCTCTTCGTCAGCACCGCGGCCACGGCGCCGGTGACGACCAGCCACCAGCGACGGCGGTCCATGCCCAGCAGGATCGCCGCCCCCAGGAACGGACCCCAGCCGGACGGCTCGGACAGCAGCCCCTGCAGCCGGGGCGTGCCGTACTGGGTGTGTACCAGCCACCGCAGGCCCACCGTCATACAGGCGAGGTACGCGAGAAACGCCACCGCCAACGCGACGACCAGCACCCGGAGGAACGTCTCGACCAGCAGATGATCATCGTGGAACAGGTGCGCGTACATGATCGCCCAGATCACGTACAGGGCCGCCGACACCCCGAGGGCCAGCGACGGCTGTGCGAGCGGCGAGCCGCCGAGCCACGGCCACACCAGCAGGTACAGCACCGGCAGCGCCAGGGCCACGACGGGCGTGAGCACCGTCCCGACGCCCAGGGATCCGCCGCGGGTTCGCGAAACCAGCACCGGCAGGGCCAGGAACGCGGTGCCGAGCAGCGCCAGTTCGCCGGTGTGCAGGTACACGTTGCCGCCGGTGGGCAGGCGCACGTAGCCGACCATCGAGGGCAGCACGAAGAGCCATACCGCGAGCACACGGGTCACCGTGCGGGCACGCCCTTCACCGTGAGATCGGCCGGCACATCGCGCACGACGCACGCCCCCGCCCCGACGCTCGCGCCGGGACAGACCGAAAGCCCCTGCAGCACCACGGCGTTCGCCCCGATCATCGCCCGCTCGCCGATCGTGCACGAGCCCGACACCGCGGCCTGCGGGTGCACCGACGCGTAGGCGCCGAACACGCAGTCGTGGCCGACGGTGCAGTTCTGGTTGAGGTGGACGTGCCGGCCCAACCGCACGTCGGTGGTCACCCGGGCGCCGGCGAAGACCACCACGCCGGGATCGAGGCTGTTGTCCTCGCCGATGGTCGAGTCCGGGTGGATCAGGGTGGCCGGGGTGAGGTTGTGGATCTCGATCTTCCGGTCGACGGTCGAGCGCACCTGGGGGTCGCCGATGCCGAGGGTGTAGTGGGTGCCGCGCTCCAGCGAGGCCAGCCAGGCCGTGGTGCCGAGGTAGGTGCTGCCGAGCCGGCCGACCCGGGCCATGTCCTGCGCCCGCGGGTAGTCGTCGACGAACCCGAGCACCTTCCAGCGTTCGCCGCCGGGACCGCTGTTGATGGCCTCGACGATCCCGAAGACCTCCCGGCCGTGCCCGCCGCAGCCGATGATCACCAGCGGATCAGACATCGGCCGCCATCCGGCTTCCCCGGAACTCGGCGGCCGTCGCCTCACCGGCCGCGGAGATTCCGTCGCGGCGGAGCACCACGCCGACGGTGGCGCAGAGGATGCGCAGGTCCAGGGCGAACGACGCGTCCTCGACGTACTCGACGTCGAGGGCGAACTTCTCCTCCCACGAGAGCGAGTTGCGGCCGCACACCTGGGCCAGGCCGGTGATTCCGGGCCGCACGTCGTGCCGGCGCGCCTGCTCGGCGGAGTACCGCGGCAGGTAGGCGACCGGCAGCGGGCGCGGGCCGACGATGCTCATGTCGCCGCGCAGCACGTTCCACAGCGACGGCAGTTCGTCGAGGCTCGTCGAGCGGAGGAACCGGCCGAACGGGGTGAGCCGGTCGGCGTCGCTGAGGATGCCGCGCGCCGGGTCGGGCTCGCGCATCGAGCGGAACTTCAGCACGGAGAACGGCTCGCCGCCGCGGCCCGCCCGGTTCTGGCGGAACAGCACCGGGCGTCCCAGCGCGATTGCCACCGCGGCCGCGACCACGAGCAGTACGGGCGCCAGCGCCGCCAACGCGATGGCGGCGAGCACGGCGTCGATCGCGCGCTTTGCCGTAGGCCAGCTCACTGCCGCGCGTCCAAAAAATTTTGGACCGCGGTGAGCACCCGATCCACGTCGACCGGCCCGAGCGACGACCCGCTCGGCAGGGCCAGCCCGGTCTCGAACAGCCGCTGCGCCGCACCGGTGACGTACGAACGCGCCTTCGCGAACACCGGTTGCAGGTGCATGGGTTTCCAGATCGGGCGGGTCTCGATGTCGAGCCCGGCGAGCGACGCGGCGAGTTCCCGCGCCGACCAGCCGGACTCGTCCGGATCCACCACGACCGTGGTGAGCCAGCAGTTCGAGCCGAGGTCGTCGGCGCCGAGCAGGGTCACGCCGGGCACACCGTCGAACAGTTTCGCGTAGCGTTCGCGGATCGCGCGACGGCGGTCGATCATCTCGCCGAGGCGCTTCAGCTGGGCGCGGCCGAGGGCGGCGAGCACGTTGCTGAGGCGGTAGTTGTAGCCGACGTCGGTGTGTTCGTAGTGGACGACGGGCTGGCGCGCCTGCGTCGACAGGTACCGGCAGCGGTCCACCAGGTGCTTCGACTCCGAGAGCAGCGCGCCGCCGCCCGACGTCGTCATGATCTTGTTGCCGTTGAACGAGAACACCGCCGCCGAGCCGAAGGACCCGGCCGGCCGGTCGCCGTAGACGGCGCCGAGCGCCTCCGCGGCGTCCTCCAGAACCGGCACGCCGTACCGGTCGCAGATCGGCAGGATCGCGTCGTAGTCGGCGCAGCGGCCGAAGAGGTCGACCGGAACCACCGCCGACACGTCGTGCTCTTTCAGGGCCTTGGCGAGCAGCGCGGGGTCGAGGTTGCCGGTCGCCGGGTCGCAGTCGACGAAGACCGGTTCGGCACCGGTGTAGACGGCGGCGTTCGCGGTGGCCGCGAACGTCAGCGTCGGCACGATCACTGCCGTTCCCGGTCCGGCGCCGAGCGCGAGCAGGCCCAGGTGCAGCGCCGCGGTTCCGGATGACAGCGCCACGGCGTGCGGCACGCCGGCGCGGTCGGCCAGGTCCCGCTCGAACGCGTCGAGGTCGGGACCCGCGGGAGCGACCCAGCCCGAGGCGAGCGCCTCCGCGACGTAGGCCTGCTCGAGTGCTCCGACGTCCGGTGCGGACAGGAAGATCACGTTTTCTATGCCCTCTCCAGCGCAGACACCAACGGGGACATCGTCTGACGCGGTGGCGCGTTGAACTACCAAATAGGGCAAAATGCCCTCACATGACTACTTCTCGCGGATTCGGCTGACAAACGGCAGGAAGGTGGCAACCGTGACGCAGGACCGGTTCGAGGTGCTCTTCGTCTGCCATGCCAACCTGTGCCGGTCGGCGATGGCGGAGCGGTTGGCCAACCGCACGTTCGCCGACCGGATCGGGGTTCGCGGGTCCCGGTTGACCGTGTCGAGCGCCGGCACCCACGCGCGGGCCGACCTGCCGATGCACGAGACGGCTGCCGGCGTGCTGCGCGAGCGACGCGCCTACGCCGACCGCTTCAGCAGCCGGCTGCTGACCCCGCCGATCCTCGCGACGCCCGACCTGATCCTCACCGCGACCCGCGACCAGCGCGCCGCCTGCATGAACCTGCTGCCCAGCGTGGCCCGGCGGACGTTCACGCTGCGCCAGTTCGCCCGCCTGGCCACCACGGTCGGGACGCTCAGCACCTGGCCCCGGCGCAGCACGACGTTCGCGACCGGTGGCATCGCCCGGGACTCGTCGACCCGTCGCCTGCAGGCGCTGCTCGACGAGATCGCCTCGGTGCGCAACCGGCTCCCGTCGGTGCCGCCCGCCGAGGACGACCTCGCCGACCCGGTGCGCGGCCCGATCGAGGAGTTCCGCGAGTGCGCCGACGAGATCCAGCGCACCATCGACACCCTGACCGAGGTGATCGCCACGCCCGCCCCCGATCTGGCGGCGACCGGCTGACAGCCGGTTTTGTATATACGACGCGCACGGATCGAGCGTCGTTTATATCAATCGGCGTTGAAGGACCGGACCTTCGCGCGGCCGATACCGGCCGGCGGGCCGGTCACCGGGGTCGGGTCGTCCGGGTCCGCTACCGGTGCGGGGCTCACCGGTGACTCGACCGGCTGCGGCGGGCGGGCACCCGCCTCCGGCTCCGGACCCGGGCCGTCCTCCGACGAGCGGTAGACGACCGCCAGCGGCGACCGCGCCGCGGCGGCGGCCTTCGAGTACCAGGGCCGGCCCAGCGGCTCGTACCCGTAGTAGGCGTACCCGGCCTCGCCCTTGCGCGGCGTCATGTTCAGGACGCAGCCCAGCACCTTGGCGTCGACCGCGGCCAGCGCCTCGGTGGCCGACCGCACCTGGTTCGCCGACGTCTTCCCGCACCGGAACACCAGCACCGTGCCGTCGACCAGGGTGGCGGCCAGCGCCCCGTCGGTGACCGGCAGCAGCGGCGGCGTGTCGACGATGACCATGTCGAAGCCGTCCCGCAGCGATCCGAGCAGGGCGGCCATGTTCCGGGATCCGAGCAGCTCGCTCGGGTTCGGTGGCACGGAGCCGCTCGGCAGCACGTAGACGCCGCTCGTGCCCCACTCCTGCAGCGCGTCACCGATCGTGGCCTGCCCGGCCAGCACGTTGGTGACCCCGATCGTGCCGTCGACCCCGAGGTACTCGGCCAGCCGCGGCCGGCGCAGGTCGGCGTCGACCAGCACCACCCGCTTGCCCGCCTCGGCGAACACGATCGCCAGGTTGCAGGCGGTGGTCGACTTGCCCTCGCCCGGCACCGCGCTGGTGACGACCAGCGTGCGCGCCGGCTCGTCGACGTTCACGAACTGCAGGTTGGTGCGCAGCTGCCGGAGGGCCTCGGCCCGGACGGACCCGGCGCTGCCGGCGACGATCAGCGGCGCCCGCCGGGCCCGGCTGTCGGCCGGCACCGACGAGAGCACCGGTGACCCGGTGAGCTCGGCGAGCGCGCTGGCGGTCTTCACGCTGGTGTCGAGCACCTCGCGCAGCACCGCCCCGCCGACACCGAGCAGCAGCCCGACGGCCAGGCCGAGCGCGGTGTTGCGCACCGGCTGCGGCGACACGGGCTCGTCGGCGAGGGTCGGGCCGGCGACCACCTCCACCCACACGGTCGGCGACGTGCTGCCGGGCGGCGTCTCCAGCGTCCGCACGAGGTCGACGAACGCGTCGGCCACCGCGCGGGTGAGCATCACCGCCCGGTTGCGGTTCCGGTCGGTCACGGTCGCCTGCAACAGGACCGTGTCCGGGACGGGCGTGGCGGTGATCGCGTTCTGCACCCGCGTCGCCGACCGGGCGGCCGGCTCCCGGCCGACCACCACCCGCGCCAACCGGTCGCTGGTGAGCAGGTCGGCGTAGGACTTGATGCGCTGCTGGGAGAACAGGCTGCCCTGATACGCGTCGGACACGCCCTTGGTCTGCGTGCCCACGAAGAACGTGACCGAGGCGGCGTATTCGGGTGGCGTCATCGCGGTGACGCCGACCCCGGCGCCGATCCCGAGCACGACCGCCGTCACCACCATCCACCACTGCCGGCGTACGGCACGCAGGTAGTCACGGACATCCATCGGCGGCACCTCTCCCCGAAGGCGGTTGCTTTGTCCGAATGAACACTATATGGGAGCGGTCTGCCGCGAACGCCCTTCACGAGTACTAAGCGTCGGTTAGACCTGAATAGCACTGATCGCACGAAGGGCTCATGTCTTGCAACGGGGGATGTATGCAGCTTCCGACGACAACCATGCCGCAGCACCGAAACCGGATCCGGGTCGTGCTCACGTGGGCGGTGGACGCCGTCGCGTGGAGCATCGGGCTGACCGTCGCGGTGCTCGCCCGCTTCGAATGGGACCTCACCCAGCAGCGGCTCGCCGGTACCGCCGCGATGATCGTGCTCGCGATCGGCGGGCACACGATGCTCGGTCACATGCACTTCCTCTACCGGGGCCGCTACGGCTTCGGCACGTTCGAGGAGGTCCGCGCGGTGACCGTCACGGTCCTGGTGTGCGCCGCGGCGATGATGACGGTCGCCCTGCTCGCCACCACCCGCCCCGTACCCCTGAGCGCCGTCGTGGTGGGCAGTCCGCTCACGCTCGTCCTCATGCTCGGGATCAGGTACGTGCGGCGCCTGCACCGGCAGCGGATCCGGCGCCCCGACGCGCGCACGGCCGCACCCGTCCTCCTGTTCGGTGCCGGTGACGCCGGGCAGCAACTCATCCGGTCGATGCTCGGCGACCCGAACTGCCGCTACGTGCCCGTCGGGGTGCTCGACGACGATCCGGCCAAGCGCCACCTGCGCGTCGCGGGTGTGAGCGTGCTCGGTACCCGCCACGACATCCCGAAAGCAGCGGCGGAGACGGGCGCCGCGACGGTGATCTTCGCGGTCTCGAACGCCGACGGTGCCCTGGTGCGCGACGTGCAGGCCCTGGCGCAGCGGGCCGGCGTGAAGTTCAAGGTGCTGCCGTCGGTGAGCGAACTCCTCGACGGCCGGGTGAGCGTCGGCGACGTGCGCGACGTGCAGATCACCGACATCCTCGGCCGGCACCAGATCGAGACCGACCTCGACGCGATCGCGGGCTACCTGACCGGCAAGCGCGTGCTGGTGACCGGTGCGGGCGGGTCGATCGGCTCCGAGTTGTGCCGGCAGATCCACCGGTTCGCGCCGGCCGAGCTCATGATGCTCGACCGCGACGAGTCGGCGCTGCACGCGGTCCAATTGTCTTTGCACGGCCGTGCGCTTCTCGATGGCCGCGACCTGATCCTCGCCGACCTCCGCGACACCGCGGCCATCCGCCGGATCCTCGCCGAGCGACGCCCGCAGGTGATCTTCCACGCGGCCGCGTTGAAACACCTCGCGCTGCTGGAGAGCCACCCCGGCGAGGCCGTGAAGAGCAACGTCTGGGGGACGCAGACGATGCTGGAGCACGCGCACGGCGTGGAACGGTTCGTCAACATCTCCACCGACAAGGCGGCGAACCCGACCAGCGTGCTCGGCTACACGAAACGGATCACCGAACGGCTCACCGCGCACGCGAGCACCCGCCACACGGGCACCTTCCTCAACGTCCGGTTCGGCAATGTGCTCGGCAGCCGCGGCTCGGTGCTCACGGCGTTCACCGCGCAGATCGCCAGCGGCGGACCGGTCACGGTGACCGACCCCGAGGTGACCCGCTACTTCATGACCGTCCAGGAGGCGGTGCAACTGGTGATCCAGGCCGCCGCCATCGGCCGCGACGGCGAGGCGCTGGTGCTGGAGATGGGCAAGCCGGTACGGATCGCCGACGTCGCGCGGCAGCTGATCGAGCAGGCTCCGCGCCCGGTCGAGATCGTCTACACCGGGCTGCGGGCGGGCGAGAAGCTGCACGAGGAGCTGTTCGGCGCCGGCGAACGCGACGTGCGGCCGCTGCACCAGCTGATCTCGCAGGTGGAGGTGCCGCCGCTCGACCCGGGCAAGGTCGAGTACCTCGACCCGGACGGCGATCCGGCCCAGCTGGTGGTGGACCTGGCCGCGCTGTGCGACGTCTCGGCGTTCGTCCACGCCTGACGCCCGACGACAACCCCAATGGGGGACTTGTACCTTTTGGGGAGTTCGCCGAACCGCCGCGACCGACGATGTCTGCGTGGGTGCTACGGCAAGGACGATCCGCACCGACGCTCATCGTGAAAGACACGCCCGTGCGGTGACACCCGCAGCAGGCATCGTCGGCTTACTGACCGTCGCGGCGCTGGGCCCCTACACACCGGTCACGGGCGTCCGCACCGAACAGATCGCTGTCTACGCCACGTTCGGATTCGGGCTGCTGCGGCTGAACTGGATCCGCGGCCGGGCGCCGGCCCGGCTCATCGTGCCCGCGGTGCTCATGGCGGCCCTCGCGTTCATCGCGATCGTCGGCAGTGTCGACCGCGCGCCGAACCTGACCGGTTTCGTGTCGGGTGGCCTCATCGCGGGGCTGGACAACGTACTCCTCCCCGTGGCGACGATCGGTGCCGTCTGGTTCGTGACAACGCGCTGTTCGAATCTGAACCAGTCATTGCTGGTCGTGTGCCGGATCGTGGTGTGGGCGGCGGTCGTCAACACGGTCGCGGCGACCATGTCGATCACGATGGATCTCACGCCGGTACTCGCGCGCTTCTGGGAAAACGGGTCAGCGCAGGCCGTCGCGGAACGGGCGGCTCAACTCGGTCGATTCACCGGCATCTTCAATCAGCCGGCCGAAGCGGGGTTGTTCTACGGCATTGCGCTGATCGTCGCGGTGTTCCTCTACCGCGCCAACACCGTGCGACTTGCCTTCGTCACGCCGGTGATCCTGGCTGGTGGCGTCCTCACCGTCTCGAAGGTGTTCCTTCTCGTCGGCCTTCCGATTGGACTGTTCCAGCTGCTGCGTACCCGGGGACGGCGTGCCCTGCGGCTGGTCGGGGTGGGCGCGACCGTTTTGATCGGCTCACTTGCGGCGGTCGTCTGGTCGGAGACCCGCTGGACCGGTGGCACCTATCTGGCTCGACTGTTCGTTCCACCGGCAGGCGGCAGCAGCGCGGTCGACCTGTACACCGCCGGCCGGCTGGGGGACGACTCGACGCTGCGGGCACTGGTGGAGTCGGTGCTCGACGCGGCGCCGTCGTTTGGAGTCGGTGTGCAAGGGCTCGCGGTGGCGTACGACAACGGCTGGGTCGAGGCGCTGGTGGTCGGCGGCCTGGTCGGCGCGGTCGTCTATTCGCTGGTGCTCAGCTACCTGTTGGTCGTGTGGCGACTCGGCCCGGACGGTTCGGCCACCGACCTGCTGGGCGGGCTCGCACTCTTGCTCCTTGGCGCCTCGATGGGGTTGCCGGCCCTTACCGCCAACCGGGTCGCGACGATCGTATGGATCCTGATCGCGTTGTTGTTGGCCCGCCCTCAGGTCCGTTCGGGTGCTGCTCACCAGCGGATGACGCGGCCGGCCAACGGTTCGTCGGCGCGCGGGCCCTCGGCCCGGGCCGGCTTGCGGATCCAGGCGTGGGCCAGGGCCAGCACCCCCAGCCGGGACACGCTGAAGTTCCCGCGCCGGACGGCGTCGCCCACGGCGAGCCGCGGCAGCGCCAGCACGCTACCGAGCCAGGACAGGATCGCCGACACGGGGCCGAAGTTGGCCCGAGCCAACCAGACGCGGTTGCGGATCGAGTAGTACGTCCACCGTGGACCGGTGATGACCTGCGACCGGTGGTGCACCGCCGCCGCGTCGCCGCAGCAGACCACGCGCCAACCGGCGCGGCGGGCGCGCACGCACAGGTCGGCGTCCTCGCCGCCGAGGAAGAACGAGCCGTCCATGCCGACCGTCTCGACGACCTCGCGCCGGATGAACATCACCGCACCGGTGACCCACTCGCACTCGACCGGAGCCGGGCCCGGCTCGACGAGCACCAGCGGCGCGCGCCGCCACCGCGACAGTCGAGCGGCACCGGACTGCAGCGTGCCGTCGGAGTACCGCAGCACCGGCGCGACGATCCCGGTGTCCGATGTGGACAGCAGGACGTCGAGGCAGCGCCGGTAGGCGGCGTACGGCAACTCGATGTCGGTGTTGAGCAACAGGTAGGCGTCCGAAGCGCGCCCCCGGACGGCGAGCGTGAACGCCGAACCGTAGCCGAGGTTCCGGTCCGCCACCATCCAGTCCACAGTGGACGGAAGGCCGGCGGGCCGGGCCCGGCCGTCGTTCGCCACCACGACGATCTCGTCGGCGTACCCGTCGATGCGGCGGGTGAGGTCGACGGTCGGCTCGACCGGTCCGTAGTGCACGACCACCGCCGTGATCATCTGACTCCCACCAACTCGGGCGGCGCGGGCGCCGGCACCGGCCGGCGGAGCGCGCGCAGGAACGAGACGGACGAGACGGCGTAACCCGCGAGCGGCGCCAGCCCCAGCACCGCGACGGGCAACGCGAGCCACCACACGACGAGGAACCCGGTCACCACGGTCAGCAGCCCGGGGAGCCGACCGCGCAGCAGGGTGGCCGCGGTGCGACGCCGCAGCACCTCATGGACGAGCAGATAGTCCACCGACTGCACGACCCCGGCCAGGCACAGCACGGTGACGATCGGCCCCGCCGGCGCGAACGTCGACCCGTAGACCGCCGGCACCCACACCAGACTCGACACACCGAGGGGCACGGCGATCAGGCCGGCGTTGGTGAGCGCGTGCCGGAGTTCGTCGCGCAGGCCGCTCTGCCCGCCGCTCTGCCCGCCAGTGAGCCGGCCCGACCGGTTGGCGAACCGGTACATGCCGCTCGCCTGGCCCATCGCCAGCACGGCCGCCTGCGCGGCGACGCCGACCGCGTAGAACGCCACGGTGGTGTGCGGGAACAGGGCGGCGACCGCGATGAGGTCGAAGCGGTACTGCACCTGCGTGGCGAAGTTCGCCGGGAACAGGTGCCATGTGCGGGCGGTGAGCCCCGTGCCCTTGGCACCGCGCACCCGGCGCGACGCGCCGGAACCCTGGAGCCGGCGCGGCGCACCGGAACCCTGGAGCCGGCGCAGCGCGACCGCCGCCCAGCCGACGGCGACCACCGCCTGGCTGCCGGCGATGGCGAGCAGCCAGTGTGCCGCGGTGCGGTCGCCGGTCGCCAGCAGCGCGGCGATCGCCGTGAACGCCGCGGCCTGCGGCGCCAGCCGGGCGAGGTTGAACTGGGCGCCCATCCGGCCGGCCCGCTGGGCGAGCGCCGGCCCGATCGCACCCACCTGGTTGGCGACCACGACGAGCACCGTCGCCACCACCAGCAACGGCGCGGGATGCAGCGTCGCGGCCAGGACGGCCACCACCACGAGCGCGGCCGTCAGCGTCGACGCGAGCGCGGTGACGACGGCCGGAAGGCGGTGCCGCCGGTCGAGCACGAGCGCCTGCGGCAGCCCGCCGATCGCCAGGATCGCCACCCCGGCACCCCAGGCCTGCCAGGTGACGTACTCGCCGCGCCCCTGCGGCGCGAGCGCACGCGAGATGCACACGCTCGACAGCACGCCGCTCAGCAGCAACGCCCCGTTCGCCGCGAGCGTCGGCAGGCGACCGCCGGCCAGGCCTCTGAGGTGCATGAGCTATTCGGAGACGCGCCCGGCATCCGGTGCGGCGGAACGGGCCGCTGAACGGTGCGCGCCGACGGCGGCCGAGCGGGTCGCGCCGGCGCCGGCCGCCGAGCGGGTCGCGCCGCCGTCAGCCGCCGACCGGGTCGCGCCGCCGTCGGCCGCCGAGCGGGCCGCGCCGCCGTCGGCCGCCGAGCGGGCCGCGCCGGCCTCGACCGGTTGTGGCCGGAACGCCACCCCGAGGGTCGGCGCGTCTTTCCCGGCGGGCTCCGGTAGCGCCCGGAACGGCTGCTGCAGGCCGCTGTTCAGGAACCGGCAGACCCGGTTCCGCGTCCGCCAGCCGAGCCCGCGGACCCGCCGCACCGCCGCCGACGGCCGGCCGTCGGCGGTGAGCAGCGGCTGCCAGGTGCGCGCCGGCGCCCGCCCGTACCGAGGTGCGTCGAGGAACGTGGCGTCGCATCCGGCGCGCCGCGCGACTTCGCGGATCGCGGTGGACCCGAACCAGAGCAGATGCACGGGCGGGAGGTCGGTGTCCCAGATCGCGTCGGCCGGGCTGGCGTCGCGGTTCGGGGTCGTCACGACGACGGACCCGCCCGGACGGAGATACGTCATCGCGTCGCGCAGGAACCCGACCGGGTCCGGCACATGCTCGATGATCTCCAGGGCGAGGACCAGGTCGGCACCGGCGAGGTCCAGCTCCGCGGTGGTCGCGAACCAGTCGTCGTGGCCGAACCGCCGGCGGGCGCGGTCGACCACCGTCTGCGAGAGGTCGACGCCGAGGCACGTGTACCCGGCCCGGCGCAGCGCGTACGTCAGGTAGCCCTCGCCGCAGCCGAGGTCGACCACCACCGCGTCGCGGGGCAGCAGCCGCACCGCGTCGGCGGCGAAGCGGTACGGCAGTTCGGCCCCGGCGAGGAGGTCGAGCGGTTCCGGGCTGCGGGTGACCGCACCGGCGTAGCGGGCGTACCGGTCGTACCCCGGCAGCACGGCCGCGTGCCGGTAGATGGACTCGTACAACGTCTCCGGAACGTCGAGCCGGTCGGCGTAGCGCAGCCGGCACCGTCCACATTCGACGATCGCGACCCGGTAACCCTCGACGTAGCCGTCGAAGCGGCCCGAGACCACCTCGCCCGGTTCCCCGCAGGTGGGGCAGTTCACTCGACTCCCGCTTTCAGGCTCTCGTAGCCGCTGCCCAGCAGCTTCTCGTAGACGCCGAGGTACAGGTCGAGCGTCGCGTCGGCGGAGAACCGGTCGAGGCACCGGCGGCGGGCCTGGCGGCTGGCCGCCTCGCCGTCGACGAGCAGTTGCCGGACGCGCTTGGCCACCTCGGCGCTGACGTCCTCGTCGGCGCCCTGCGGAACCCGCCAGCCGGTGACGCCGTCGACCACGGTCTCGCGGGAACCGGCCGAGTCGGTGGCGACCACCGGCAGCCCGCTGGCCATCGCCTCCAGCACCGACATGCCCAGCCCCTCCTCGTGCGACGTCTGCACGAACACCGACGCGCCCTGGTACAACTCGGCGAGGCCGGCGTCGGGAACGTCCGTGCGGACGTCGATCCGTTGGGTGAGCTTCAGATCCTCGATGAGCTCCCGGTTGACGGGCAGCAGCGGGCCCTTGCCGGCGAGCACCAACCGCGGGGCCGGCTCCGCCTCGGCGCACAGCACTGCGTACGCGCGGATGAGCCGGTCCAGCCCCTTCCGGGGATCGCCGAGCCGGCACACCGACAGTAAGTACCCGTCCTTCCGCCAGCCGTCGAACGGCGGCAGGAACCGCGTGGTGTCGACGCCGGGCGGCGCCTTGACGACCTGCTGCTGCCCGGTCTCCGCGACCGCGGCGACCATCGCGTCGTTCTCGACGAGCACCGCACTTGCCTTCTTCGTCGCCGACTTCTCGAGCCGGGTCGTGATCGCCGTCATCGCCTGCCTCCAGGTTCGTAGCGGCCGGCCGACCGCCGAGAGTTGAACAGCCCGTTCCCAGGCCGCCCACGTGGCCACCTGCACCACGACCGGACGACCGACCCGATCTGCCACCCCCGCCCAGGCCGCGGTGCCGCACACGACCTGGATCAGGTCGTACTCGCGCAGCACGCGGGTCAGCCCGGTTCGGGGGCGGTACCGCATGAACTCGATCTCCACCGCATTCGCGCCCCAGTGGAATGTGGACGGGTCTCTCGTCGCCTCACTCGGCGACAGATCAGCAGCAGTATCCGCCACGCGTAAATCGCGTCGACGCCAGGTACCCGGCACGGCGAGCCGGCGGCTGTTCGGGTCGCGGCTCCAGGTCGCCAGGTCGTGAATGTCCACTGTGTACCGACCGGTGGCGGTGAGGCCGGCGCGCAACCATCGCGCGACCGCGGGCACGCCGCCACCGGTGTGGAACCCGTGCGTGACGATCGCGACCCGCCTCATGACGACTCGCCGACCACGTGGTCGAGGATGTTCACGTCGCGCGTCCCGGCGCGCCAACTGCGGTAGGCCTCCCCCGCCGCGACCCGGCGCCGGGCCCGCTCGACGGATCCCTCGGCGGCCAGCCGCTGCAACGCCGTCCGCAACCCGTTGACGCTGAGGTCGGACACGACCGTGCCGCCGCCGGTCTTCAACACTTCGGTCCACGGCGTCTCGGCCGAGCACACCACCGGACACGACACCGACAGGCTCTCCGCGATGACGTGCCCGAAGTTCTCGCCCCGGGTGGGGAACACGAACGCGTCGTAGCTCGCGAACGTGTCCCGTACCCGGTCCGGGTGCACCTCGCCGTGGTAGGTGATCCGCGCGTTGGGCGGCATGTCGCGGATGATCGACCGGCACTCGGCCCAGTACCGCTCGTCCTCGACCGGTCCGTAGATGTCGAAGACGAACGGCGACACCACCCGGCTCAGCGCGCACAGCGCGAGGTCGAGGTTCTTCTTCGCCGTGATGCGGCTGATGAACACCAGCCGGATCGGTCCGGTGTTCACTGTGGACGGTAGTTCGGGCTCGTCCGGCAGTGCCGTCTGGTTCTCGTTGATCTCGACGGACGCCCACGGGCACACCGACCTGATGTCGCCGGCCTCCATCGGCGTCGACGCGTGCCAGATCACCGCCATGTCCCGCAGCACCGCGCTCCACCACCTCAGGAACAGCCGCTTCTTGGTCGCCTTCAACGCGAGCGCGCCCGGCGACAGCTCGCCGCGCGGCGCGATCAGCACCCGGTCGGCGCCGATGAGCCCGACCCGCACGGCGAGCACCGGCAGGATCGTGAACATCGGCGCGAACAGGCTGTTGACGTACAGGAGGTCGAAGCGCTGCCGGCGCAACTCGCGAAGCAGCCCGAACCACTGCCGCAGGCTCCGCGTGCCGAGATAGAACACGTTCGCGCCGCCGCGGCGCAGCCACCGGCCGCTCAGTCCGTCATACGGTTCCACACCGCCGTGGTCGCGGTCGCGCGTCACCAGCGCCACACCGATCCGGTCGGAGACGGTGTCGACGATGCGCGCGATCGACCGCACCGGCCCGCCGCCGCGGAACCCGGGCTCGAACACCTGCGAGGTCATCAGGACGCGATACATGGCCGGATTCCCGCCCACTCGTGGTGCCGGCGGACCGTCGACAGGATGAAGTTCGCGACCCGGCTCGACGTGTCCCGTACCTGGTACTCGGGCGAACACGTGACCCGGTGCAGTTCCGACTCGACGGCCACCGACACCGCCTCGACGACGCCGTCGGCGTCCAGCCCGGTCATCAGGATCGAACCGGTGTCGAGCGACTCCGGTCGTTCGATCGAGTCGCGCAGGGTCAGCGCGGGGAAGCCGAGGATCGCCGACTCCTCGCTGATCGTGCCGCTGTCCGACAGCACGCACCGGGCCTGCGTCTGCAGCCGCACGTAGTCGAAGAAGCCGAACGGCTCGTGGAAGTCGACGCCGTCCATCTCGAAGGTGCCGCCGAGTCGCTGACGCGTCCGCGGATGCGTCGAGACCAGCACCGGCAGGCCGAACTCCGTCCGCACCGCCTTGAGGCAGTCCAGGAGCAGCGCGAGCCGCGCGGGATCGTCGACGTTCTCCTCGCGGTGCGCGCTCACCAGGAAGTAGCCGCCGGGCGTCAGGTCGAGCCGCTCCACGACGTCGGACGCGTCGATGTTGGGCAGGAAGTGTTCGAGCACCTCGCGCATCGGCGAGCCGGTGTGCAGGATCCGCCGCGGATGGATGCCCTCGGCGAGGAGGTTGCGCCGCGCGTGCTCGGTGTAGACGAGGTTGAAGTCGCTGACGTGGTCGACCAGGCGCCGGTTCGTCTCCTCGGGCACGTTCTGGTCGAAGCACCGGTTGCCGGCCTCCATGTGGTACACCGGCACCTTCATCCGCCGGGCGATCAGCGCGGCGATGCAGCTGTTCGTGTCGCCGAGCACCAGCAGGGCATCCGGGCGGTAGTCGTGGATCGCCTGCTCCACGCCGGTCAGCACGCCGCCGAGCACGCGCCCGAGCGAACTGGTGTCGACGCCGAGAAACCGTTCCGGGGAACGGATTTCGAGCTCCTTGAAGAACACGTCGCTGAGCATCGGGTCCCAGTTCTGGCCCGTGTGCACGAGGATGTGGTCGAGCGTGCGGTCCAACCGGTCGATCACGCGCGACAGCCGGATGATCTCCGGCCGGGTTCCGACGACGGTCATCACACGGGTCACGAGACAGCCTCCAGCATCTCCTCGATGGCATCGACGCCGGCCTTCAGAGACATCCGCGTCCGGTAGGTCTCGACGGCCCGCCGGCTCATCTCGGCCCGCTCGGCCGGCGGCAGCTTCGCCGCCTGGCGCATCCGGTCGGCCAGCGCGCGCCAGTCCTCCGGCGGGCACGCCAACCCGACGCCCTCCCGCTCGACCAGTTCGGCGCAGTCCCCCGGCACCGACACCAGCACCGGCGATCCGCACGCGAGCGCCGCCTGCAGCTTCGACGGGATGGTGCCGCGGAACATCGGCAGGTCCCGCAGCGTCACCAGTTGGAAGTCGGCGGCGGCGTAGAGCGCGGCCATCTCCTCGGCCGGCCGGCGGCCGAGGAATCTCACGTTGTCGGCCTTGAGGTCCGCGGCCATCGCGCGCGCCGCGTCCTCGTCGATACCGGACCCGACGAGCACGAGATCGGCGACGTCGGACACCGCCGCGGCGGCGCACACCGAGTCACCGACGTTCTGGAACGGACCCATCGCGCCCGCGTACATGAACGTGCAGCGCCGCCGGCGTCCGATATCGGCATTTGCCGTGACCGGCCGGAACAATGACTCGTTGGCCCAGTTGAGCACCACCCGGATCTTTTCCGGCCGCGCGCCGCGCGCGACCAGGAGGTCGCGCATCGACGGCGCGATCACCGCGATCGCCGACGCGGTGCGGTAGATCTGGTTGGTCGCGGCGGTCAGCGCGCGGTGGATCGCGCGGCCGGCGAGGCCGCGCGGGGCCAGCGGGGACGCGGTGACCGAGTCGGGCCACACGTCCTGCACGTGGATCACCGACGGAATCCCGTGCAGTGCCTTGAGAAGTGCGGGCGCGGCGAACGCGGTGGCCGGCGTCAGGTAGACGTACACCGCGTCGGCGCCGTTGAGAAACGTCGTCGCGGCGACGGCGCTGGTGGCCGCGAACGACAGGTAGTTCGCCGCCCGCTTGAGCCCCGACGAGTCGTGGCTGGTGTACAGCGGCACGCGCCGCACCGTCACCCCGTTATGTGACTCCACAGTGGACCAGCGCTGCCGGTACCCCTCGTACAGCGCGCCGCCCGGGTAGTTCGGGAACCCGGTCAGCACCCGGACGGTGTGCCCGCGGGCGGTCAGTTCGGCGGCCAGGTCGGCCGGAATGTTCGGCGGCTCCGGCGGATACCACTGGCTGACGATGCCTATCTTCACGGCGACACCCGCTCGGGATAGGTGTCCGGCCGCGCCGGGTCGAAGATCTCGTTGGTCCAGAACAGCGTCAGCAGGTCGTCGGTGCCGACGTTGGTGATGTTGTGGACCCACATCGTCGGCATGTCGACCACCGCGGGCTCGTCGCCGGTGACGCGGAACATCGTGACGTCGTCGTGCAGCACCCGCCGCAGCCGGATCTCGGCTTCACCCTTGACCACCACGAAGCGCTCCACTTTGGACAGATGGAAGTGCTCGCCCCGCGTGACGCCCGGCCGGGTCGTCGAGAAGAACGCCTGCCCGCCACCGCCGTGCGACTTGACCGCCTCGACCAGCCCGCCGCGCGTGTCTTCGTGCCTCGGCAGCGGCATCGGGTAGTGCGCGGGGAAGCAGTGCGAGCGGTAGGTGTTGAACAGCTTCAGCCCGAACGGGCCGTCGAGGGCGGGGATCTCCGTCCTCCGGTAGGTCTCCGCGTAGCCGCTCAGCGTGTCCTTGAGGTCGAGCACCGATCGGCGGCCGGGTACGAGGTCCGCCTCCGGGAGGCCGAGGAGCGCCCGCGCAGCGTCCTGCACGTACACGAGGTCCAGGATCCTGTCCTCCTGTACCTGCGGGGTGCCGCCGTCGGCCAGGGTGCGGCAGAACGTGGCGACCACCGAGTTGTAGTGCGGCCGGCCGTGCTCGCCGAACAGGTTCGGCAGCTTGACGTCCACGAACTGCGAGCCGCACCAGCGGGTGGCGTCCTCCATCGTCGCGGCGGCGGCGGCCTTCGAGTCGCCGTAGGGAGTTCCGTTGCCGGCCTGGGTCGAGTTCGCGAACACGACGGTCTTCGGCGGGGTCGCGCACTGCTGTATCGCGGTGGCGAGCGCCTGCGCGGCCGTCTCGTTGCCCTCTTTCACCTCGGCCGGCGTGCCCCGGTTCACCCCGGCGACGTGCAGCACGCGGTCGGCGCCGTCGAGGATCCCCGCCAGCCGTGCCGGTTGGGTGAGATCGCCACGGCTCAACAGCTTCGGCGCGGGGAGCCCGAGCGCGCGGGCGAGCACGCGGGTGTGCCACCCGAGGAACCCGGACCCTCCACTGAGGACGATCGAGTTACCCATAGGGACGCCAGAGGAACGTGCGGATGGTCTCGCCGCGGTGGTAGAGCGGGGCGGGCGCGGGGACGCACAGCACCTCCGTCACGTGCCGGCAGCTGAACGGCGCCTGCCGGATGTCCACCCAGGAACCGCTGTCGAGCCGGGTGTCCGGCCCGTGCGGCTTGTCGACGTTCGGTTCGGACGCCAGCTCCGGCGCCGGCCAGTGCTCGGTGATGAGCACCGCCGGGAAGTGCCGGCACTGCCACAGGATCCGGTCGATCTGTTCGTTCGACAGGTGCTGGAACACCTGCCGCACCAGGCACAGGTCGCCCTCGGGGAGTTCCGCGGCGGTCGCGTCGAGGCGGCGGAAGTCGACGCTGTCGCTTCCGTACAACGCGCGGTTGCGCTCGATGAGCGCGGGCACGACGTCCAGCCCGATGTACTCGTAGGCGCTGTCGACGAACGCCGACGCCACCTCGAAGTCGCCGCATCCGACGTCGACCACGCACAGCGGGCCGTTGATGTCGAGCAGTTCCCGCACGTAGGAGGCGTAGCTTTCGGCGGCCCAGCCGCGCGAGCCCGTCCCGGAGTTGAAGCCCGGCCCGCCGCCACCCCACCGGCCGTTGGCGTAGACGTCGGCGAAGACCTCCTCCACCGAGCGCCGGCTGTTGCGGCTACGCATCGAGCGCAGCCGCCGGGCGTTGATCCATTTGCGCGCGCTCTCCGGGAGATACCGCTTCGCTTCGGTGATCATGCCGCCAACTCCAACTGCGCCCGGATCTCCGGCAGCGTCCTGAGAAGATCGATGATCTCGGGGACGCCCAACCGCCGCGCTGTCGACGACGTGAAGTCGAACAGCCGGTCCTTTGTGGACTCACCCTCGTCGAAGTAGAGCGAGTAGTTCAGGTCGCGGCTGTCGATCGGGATGCGGTAGAAGTCGCCGAGGTCGTCGGCGTGGGCCAGTTCCTCGCGGCTGGCGAGCGTCTCCGCCATCTTCTCGCCGTGCCGCACGCCGAGCAGCTTCAGTTTCGGCTCGACGTCGAACAGCGTGGCCACGGCCACCGCCAGGTCGCCGATCGTGCTCGCGGGTGCCTTGTGCACGAAGATGTCGCCCGGTCTTCCGCGCATGAACGCGTGCTCCACCAGTTGCACCGACTCGGCGAGCGTCATGAGGAACCGGGTCATCGCCGGTTCGGTGACGGTGAGCGGCCGGCCACCCCGCAACTGCTCGATGAACAGCGGGATCACCGAGCCACGCGAACACATCACGTTGCCGTAGCGCACGCAGCAGACACTCGTGTGGGCGCCGGGGTTGTTGCGGGCGTGTGCCTGCGCGACCTTCTCCATCAGCGCCTTGGTCATGCCCATCGCGTTCACCGGCTGCACGGCCTTGTCGGTGCTCAGGAAGACCAGCTTTCCGACGCCGTTGCGCTCGCACGCGTCGATCACGTTGGCGCTGCCGAGAACGTTGGTCTGCAGGGCTTCCAGCGGGAAGAACTCGCACGACGGCACCTGCTTGAGCGCGGCGGCGTGGAACACGTAGCCGATGTCGCGGGTGGCGCGGAACAGTGCCTCGCGGTCGCGCACGTCGCCGACGTAGAACCGCACCCGGTCGTCGCCGAGGTGCCGGCGCATGTCGTCCTGCTTCGCCTCGTCGCGGCTGAACACGCGGACCTCCGCGGCGCCCGCCGCGATCAGTCGCGCGACCATGGTCCGGCCGAACGAACCGGTGCCACCGGTGACGAGGAAGCGACCTCCGGCAAGCCCGGCCCGCGAAGCTTCGCCCTGCGGCCCGGGCAAGCCACCGACAAGCGTTGGGGATCCCACGATTCCTCCCGTCTGCCACCGCTTCACGGCGGCGGGATGGAGTGATCGGACGAGCTTCACGTTACACACGCAAAAGCGACTTAAACGTAGCTTTCGTACTAAAGCGCATAAACTCTCGGCGTGGACAGCTCAGCAGAAACACCGTTTGCGTTCACCCCGCCCGCGACCGAACCGAACATCGCCTTCAAGCGCACGCGCCGCAGCGACCCGACGCCGCAACGGCCGACGTTCATTCGTCGCCTCCGGCGTCTCCGGCGCCGGAGACCCCTGCGCCGCCGGCACGTCGCGATCGCGGCCGGGCTGACGCTGGCGCTTCTGGCCGGCGCCGGATGGGTGGGATTCGACGGCTGGCGGGCCGCCGGCAACCTCCGCACCGCAGCGGCGCTCGTCGGAACGCTGCGCCAGCAGGTGCTCGTCGGCGACCTTCCGGGCGCGCGCGGCACGCTGCGCGTTCTGCAGCGGGAGGCCGGCGCCGCGCACGAGCGCACCAGCGGCGTCGTGTGGCGCTCGGCCGGTCTGCTGCCCGGGGTCGGCGACGACCTGGTCGCCGCGCGCACGCTGGCCGCGACGCTGGCCGACCTGACCGACAACGGGATCCCGCCGCTGCTCGACGCCGCCGAGGCGCTGACCGGTGGCGGGCTGACGCCGGCGGTCGGCACGATCGACGTCGGTGTGCTGTCGCACGCCGCCGAGTCACTCGCCACGGGCGTCGACGTCGTGAACCGCTCCACCGACCGGATCGCCGCCGTGCCGACCGGCGGGCTCGCCGCCGACGTGCGGACGGCCATCAGCCAACTCGACGGCGGACTGTCGAAGCTTTCCGGCATGCTCGCGCCGATCGAGCGGGTCACCCGCCTGCTCCCCGCGGTGCTCGGTGCCGACGCGCCGCGGCGGTACCTGATGCTGTTCCAGAACAACGCCGAGGTGCGCGCCACCGGCGGCATGCCCGGTGCTTTCGTGGTGGTCGAGGCGAACCGGGGCGCGGTCAGCATCGTGAACCAGGGCAGCGCCGCGGGCGCCCTGCAGGTGTTCGACCAACCGGTGCTGCCGCTGGACCCGGACGCCGAGGACCTCTACTCCGAACGCCTGGGCACCTATCCGGCCGACATCAACCTGACCCCGGACTTCCCGACCGCGGCGCGGTTGGCCCGCGAGATGTACCGGGTGCGCACCGGGATGCTCGTCGACGGGGTGATCGCCACCGACCCGGTGGCGCTGTCGTATCTGTTGGCGGCCATCGGTCCCGTACAGATGCCGAGCGGACCGCCGCTGACCGCCGACTCGGCCGTCCGGTTGCTGCTGTCGCAGGTGTACGCCGGCACGATGACGTCCGCGCAACAGGACGCCTATTTCGCGACCGCCGCGCGCGCGACGTTCGAGGCCCTCACGAGGCGGCCCGGCGATCCGCGCGGCCTGGCCGCGCCGTTGATGCGCGCCGTCACGGAGCGACGCCTGTTGTTCTGGAGCGCCGACGCCGACGAGCAGCAGGCGCTCGCCGGCACCCGACTGGAGGGCACGCTGCCCGCCGACGACGGGGCGAAGCCGGGCGTCGGCCTGTTCCTCAACGACGGCAGCGGCGCGAAACTCGGCTACTACCTGACCCAGTCGGCCGAGATCACCACCGGCGACTGCACCGACGACCGGCGGCGCGAACTCCGGGTGAAGGTCACGCTGGGTTCGTCGGCACCCGGTTCCGGGCTGTCGAAGTCGGTGCTGGGGCTCGGACTTTCCGGCGACCCGTACACGGTGCGCACCAACCTGATGGTGTTCAGCCCGACCGGCGGGTCGATCGCCGACGCGTCCATCGACGGCGCCTCCGCGCCGATCGGCTCCGGATTCGAGCGCGGCCGGCAGGTGGCGGTGGTGACCATCGACCTGCCTCCGGGGACCCGGAAGACGCTCTCCGTCACGCTGCTGACCGGCACACTGCCCACAGTGGACACACCCGTCACCCCGGTCGTCTGGACCACGCCCGGTGTGTCGCCATGGCGCACCGCAATCACCCCTGGCAAGCCCTGCGATAAGTGAGCCGTTTTGCCGGATTCGTGAGTTAGGCGCGGGTTCTCCGTGTTAGAACCTAAGAAACCTTTCCTAAGGGGATTTGATGCGCACTCAACGCACCAAGGCACTGCTTGCCGCAGTCGGGGCCTTCCTGCTGGCCGCCGTCGGTGTCCTGCTCGCACCGGGCGCGGCGAGTGCCGCGCCCGACTACCCACCACCGCCGGCTGATCTGACGCTCAGTTCCGGTACGGTTCGCGCCGGTAACAGCATCGGCGTGTACGGCTCCGGGTTCGGGGCGCGGGAACCGGTGATCATCGTGACCAAGGTCCGCCCCCGCGACGGCTACTGGTTCGCGGGCTTCACCACCTACCGACAAAAGGTCTGGACCAACAAGGACGGCGAGTTCAAGACCCGCGTGCCCACGTACGTGGCGGGCACCACGGTCATCGTCGCCCACGGCCTCGACTCCGGTGAGGACGAGAAGGCCAAGGTCAAGGTCCTCGGTCGCAACATGGGCCCGGGCGGCTACGGCGACTGGTTCGACCACGGTGCCCCGGGCGCCACGGGTGGCCTGCCCGGCATGCAGGCGGTTCACAACACGGTGGGTCGTTGGCTGTCCGCCGGCGACTCGCCCGGCTGGGGTGTCTCCTGGCGCGCTTGGTAAAAGCGCACACAGGACGCGTCTGCGCCCGGCCGGTTCACTCGAACCGGCCGGGCGTTCCGTTTGCCCGGGCCGTCTCCGGTCCCGGCACGCTTGTCGCCTCAGCCGTCGCCACGCTTGTCGCCTCAGCCGTCGCCACGCTTGTCGCCCCAGCCTCGCCGGCGCCGCCTGATCACATGGCCAGGTCGCGGCGGCGGAACACCGCCAGGCCGGCACCGCACAGCCCCACCGCAACGACGCCCAGAACCACCAGCGGCAGCGCCTCGACCGAGGCGGCCGGCGCGTTGGGCACGTGGGTGAACGGCGACAGGTCGAGCACCACCTGCGGCAGGTCGAGCACCGCACCCAGCTGCATCACCAGAAACGCCGCCGCCAGCACACCCCACGAGACGGGCACCGCCAGGCGCGGCGCGATCCCGAACACCGCGACCACGATCGCGCCGATCACGAGGGCGGCGGGCACCCGCACCAGCGCCGCTCCGATGGCGGTGACGGTTTCGCCGCCCACGTCGCCGGAGGCGACGCCGTAGGCGAACCCGAGCGACCCGCCGAACAGCAGCGCCAGGGCGACGAGCCCGAGCGACGTGCACACGACGTGCGCGCCCAGCCAACGGGTGCGACTCACGGCCGTGGCGAGCACGGGCTCGAGGGTGCCGCCCGCTTCCTCCGTGCGCATCCGGAGCAGGGCCTGGATCACGTAGCCGCACGCGACCAGGACGCCGATGCCGATGATCGCCGAGAGGTAGCCCTCGACCAGGTTCCCGGTGCCGCCGAGTTGCTCGATGACCTCGGCCAGGTCTTCGTTGCCGCTGATCAGGTCGTCGACCTCGTCGGCGACGGCGCCGAACGAGACACCGAGGATCAGCAGCCCGATGGCCCACCCGAGGAGCGAGCCGCGCTGCAGCCGCCACACGAGCCCGAACGGGCTGCCGAGCGAACGGGGCGCCCGCGCCGGCCCCGGCCGTACCGGCAGCATGCCGGTGCCGACGTCACGGTGCGCCGCCAGGATCGTGGTGACGTACAGCAGCACCCCGAACAGGAGGACCAACGGCACCAGGAAGGCGGTCCTGTTCTCGCTGAACGGCCGCACCTGTTGGGCCCAGCCCATCGGGGACAGGTACGAAGGCCAGGCGCTCTCCACGTACTGCCCGTTCCGCACCACCTCACCCGTGGCGTCACCGACCGCCCGCAACAGGAAGCTGAGACCGACGAACGCCGCCGCGATCCCGTTCGCCGCGCGCGAGCTCTCGGCGATCTGCGCGGTGACCGCGGCCACCCCGGCGAACGTGATCCCGGTGAGCGCGAGCGCGACCCCGTACAGCAACGCGCCGGACGCCGACAGGCCGAAACTCAGCAGCACCAGGAAGGACAGCGCGGAGAACGCCACGTCGGCGAGCACCGCGAGGCAGAGCGCGGCGGCGACCATCGCATACCGCCCGACCGCACCGGCGCCGACCATCTCGGCCCGGCCGGTCTCCTCGTTCTGCCGCGTGTGCCGCACGACCATGAACGTGGTCATGAGGGCGATCATCACCACCGACACCAACAGCGTCTCGTTGGTGATGATCGCGCCCAGCGCCGGCCCGGAGGTCGGGCCGTTGAACGCGACCGTCACCACACTCGACGCGCTGGTGGTGGCGTAGGAGACCCGCTCCTCGGGCGTGTCGTAGAGACCGACGATGCTCGACCCGCTGCCGCCCAGCACGGCCGCCTGCGCGAACAGCCACACCGGAATCTGGATCCGGTCGCGCCGCAACGCCAGCCGCAGCAGCGCACCGGTGCCCGTGAAGTTGCCCATGCGATCGCTCATCGCGCCGGCACCGCCTGCCGCTCCTCGGGCGCCTCCGAGCCGCCGTAGTGCCGCATGAACAGTTCCTCGAGCGTCGGCGGACGGCTCGTGAGATCGCGGATGCCGTACGGCGTGAGGTACGCGATCACCTCGCCCATCGCGCCCGGTTCCACGTCGAGCGACACCTTGGTACCGGCCACGCTGACCGAGTGCACGCCCGCCGCCGACTCGAGGTTCTCCACCGGCCGCTCGGTTTCGACGGTCATCGCCGTGCGGGTGAGGTGACGCATGTCGGCGAGGGTGCCGCTCTCGACGTTCCGGCCGGCCCGGATGATGCTCAGCCGGTCGCACAGCGCCTCGACCTCGGCGAGGATGTGGCTGGACAGCAGCACGGTGCGGCCGGCGGCCTTGGCCGAGCGCACGCAGTCTCGGAACACCGCCTCCATCAGCGGGTCGAGCCCGGAGGTCGGCTCGTCGAGAATGAACAGCTCCACATCGGACGCGAACGCGGCCACCAGGGCGACCTTCTGCCGGTTGCCCTTCGAGTATGTGCGGCACTTCTTCGTGGGGTCGAGCTCGAACCGCTCCAGCAGGTCACGCCGGCGCGCCTCGTCGACACCGCCGCGCAGTCGCCCGAACAGGTCGATCGCCTCGCCACCGGACAGGTTCGGCCACAGGTTCACGTCGCCCGGGACGTACGCGAGCCGCCGGTGCAACTGCACCGCGTCGCGCACCGGGTCGCCTCCGAGCAGCCGGACCTCGCCGGAGTCGCGCCGGAGAAGACCGAGCAGCACCCGGATGGTCGTGGACTTGCCGGCCCCGTTGGGGCCGAGGAAACCGTGCACCTCGCCGGTGTCGACGGACAGGGTGAGACCGTCGAGTGCGCGGGTGCGGCCGAACGTCTTGACCAGGTCGGTGGCCGAGATGGCGGTGGTCATGGTCCCTCTCCGTCTTCCCTCGTTGTCGGTGAGACCTCGTTCCAACTGACCGGCGGTCAGCGCATCGAAGCTACGCCTGCCCAGCGGTCAGCGCAACAGCTATAGTTTTGAGATGACCGACGTCACGGCCGAACCGGAAACAGGAGGCCCGCAAGAGGGCGGCGCGGAGGGCACGCGCGAACGGATCCTGGCCGAGGCGATCGAGATGTTCACCAGGCACGGTTACCACCGCACCACCCTGCGCCTGCTGGCCGACCGGCTGGGCGTCACGAAGGCCGCGATCCTCTACCACTTCCCGGCGAAAGACCGCATCATCCAGGCGCTGATGGAGCCGTTCGTGGCCGCCATCGAAGACGCCATCGAGCGGGCCGCGGCGCTGCCGTTCCCGGCGTCCCGGCTGGCACTGCTCGAAGGCATCCTCGACACCTACCTCGCGCACCAGCGACTGCTGCTCATGGCCCGCACCGACGCGTCGATCTTCACGCACGAGGAGACGTACCAACGGTTCATGCGCATGCCCGCCCGCGTCATCGCGATCATCGTCGGGCCGGCGGCGCCGCTGGAAGACAAGGTGTGGGCGGTGCAGCTCATGGGCACCCTCGGCGATTCCGTGCTGTTCTTCGCCGAGGCGCCGACGGCCGACCTGCGCGCCGCCATCTTCAACGGAACGCTGAGCCTGCTGGCCGCCGGGCCGCCGAGCCGGTTGCCGGAGCCACCCCCACGGATGGACATGACGTGGCCGCGCCCCGGCTTCCAGCCCGTTCTGGCGCCCGAGGTCGCCGATCCGCCGCCGGCCAACGTCGTTTACGGCGGCAGCCGGCGGAGCGGCCGACGGGTCGGCCGCCCCCGGGTGCTGAGCGGTGAGCGGATCACCAGGGCCAAGGAGATGTACGCCAGCGGCGCGCACAACGTCGACGACATCGCGGCCGAGCTGGGCGTCTCACGGGCAACGGTGTATCGCTATCTCAATTGATCGCAAAATTGCTCGCCGTCTCGAAAATATTATGAGACGTTGTGAGAATGATCGTACTCAAGGAACAGTCTCGGGCCGTCCTCGTCGTGCCGGATCTCCATGCGGCCGGTGAGGCCGGCCAGCTCGCCGGTCCCCGAGCCGGCCACGATCACGCCGGTGGCCACGTCGGGCCGGTCGCCGCCCGGCGCGGCGCCGTGCACGAGCACGAACGAGCCGGTCCGGCCGCCGAGCGTCCCGGTAACGCGCTCCATCGCGGTGTAGGCCAGCTGGCCGCAGTTGAGCATCGTGGCAACGGCCGTGCCGGTGAGGTCGTCGCCCTTGTACGTCTTGCGGAAGGCCACCCGGCCCAGCGCCAGGTCGGTGCCGGCCCCGGCGGTGGCTTCGGCGCCCGCCCCGGTGGCGGCCTCCTCCACGGCGTGCGGCTGCCAGTCCTCGACCGTGAACGGCGTCGTGCTGCTCGGCATGTCAGGCCCCCGCGTTCGAGATGCAGAACGGGTGGCCCGCCGGGTCGAGCAGCACCCGCCACCGGTCGGGCTGCGGCTGCTCGTCGGGCTTGGTGGCACCGAGCTTGAGCAGCGCCTCCTCGCCGGCGTCGAGGTCGTCGACACCGAACTCCATGTGCGCCTGCTTCGGCACGTCGGGGTTCGGCCAGGTCGGCGGCACGTAGTTCGCGACGCGCACGAAGCCGATACCGTTCGGTCCCATCTCGCCGAGGAACACGAAGTCGTCGGTGGTGTAGCTCACCTCGAGGTCGAGCATGTGGCGGTAGAAGTCGGCCAGCGCGGCAGGGTCGTCGCAGTCGATGGAGACGCCGACGTAGCGGGCTATGGCGGTCATGATTTTCTCCCGTGTTCGTTCGAGTGATCACGGAGCAGCGTGGCAGTCTCGGCTGACACCTTCTGTCAGTCGAGTTCGAAAGGCTGAACGTCATGCGCGCCAGCCGACTGCTGTCCGTCCTCCTGTTGCTGCAGAACCGCGGCCTGCTCACGGCGCAGCAGATCGCCGACGAACTCGACGTGTCGGTGCGCACCGTCTACCGCGACATCGACGCGCTCAGCGCCACGGGTGTGCCGGTGTACGCGGAGCACGGTCACGGGGGCGGGTACCGGCTGGTCGACGGCTTCCGCACCAGGCTCACCGGGCTCACCGAGCAGGAAGCCGAGTCGATCTTCTTCGCCGGGTTGCCCGCCGCGGCCGCCGAACTGGGCCTCGGCTCGGTGCTCGCCACCGCGGAACTGAAACTGCGCGCGGCCCTGCCGGCGACCCTCAACCGGCAGGTCGGGCGGGTCCGCGACCGCTTCCACCTCGACGCGGCCGGCTGGTTCCGAGACACCGAGACGAACCCGCACCTGGCGGCGTTGGCCGGCGCCGTCTGGGACGAGCACCGGGTCCGCCTCACCTACGAGCGGCACGCCGCTCCACGCGTTGTCGAGCGGGTGGTCGATCCGCTGGGGATCGTGCTCAAGGCGGGCGTCTGGTACTTCGTCGCCCGGGTCGGCGACGACCTGCGCACGTACCGGGTGGCGGCGATCGTCGACCTCACCGTGCTCGACGAGCGGTTCACCCGGCCCGCCGACTTCGACCTGGCCGCCACCTGGACGGAGTGGGCCGAAGACTTCGAACGGAGGTTGTTCCGGGGGGAGGCGGTGATCCGCTTGTCGCCGCACGGCGTCGAGATGATCCCGTACCTGATGACCAGGGCGATGGCGCGCGGCACCCAGCACACGATCCAGCCGCCCGACGCCGACGGCTGGGCACGCGCGGTGGTGCCGATCGAGTCGGTGCGGCACGCGCACGGCGAACTGCTCCGGCTGGGCGCCGAGGTCGAGGTGCTCGAACCGCCGGAACTGCGCGACATGCTGCGGGCCACGGTGGCGCGGCTCGCCGAGTACTACGGCACGGCTCCGGCTCGAGACGCCGCCGCGCGCACGAGCGGAAGCACGCGGTAGGGGATCTGTTCGGCCAGCGCGATGTTGGTGATCGCGCGCGCGATGCCGTCGTGCCCCACCACCTGGTCGATGACCCGCTGGAGGTCGGCGTTGTCGCGGGCGACCACCCGGCACAGCAGGTCGCCGGATCCGGTGATCGTGTACGCCTCCAGCACCTCGGGGATGGCGGCGAGGTGGGCGGCGACGGGTTCGTGGCCGAGCCGCTGGCTGATTTCGAGCGTCACGAAGGCGGTGACTCCGAACCCGATGGCGGCCGGCGCGACGTCGGGGCCGAAGCCGCGCACCACTCCCCGGGAGATGAGTTTGTCGAGCCGGGCCTGCACCGTGCCCCGCGCGGCGTGCAGGCGGCGGGCGCACTCCAGGATGCCGAGCCGGGGTTCGGCCGCCAGCAACGCGATCAGGCGAGCATCGAGATCATCCAGATTACTGGTCAATCTGTACACCTCAACGGGTTGGAGGGCGGACGATTTGTACAAGGTGACCACCAATCATAGCCACAGTTGCCCATAGTTCGTCGCGCCGGAATCCTCATAACATGACCAGTGCTATCGAGGACGAACTCGTCGGCGCCGTCGACCACGACATCGACAACGACCCGTTTCCGGTAAAGGGCATCGACCACGTGCGCTTCGTGGTCGGTAACGCCAAGCAGGCTGCCCACTATTACTCCACCGCGTTCGGGATGACCCTCGTCGCCTACCGGGGTCCGGAGACCGGCCACCGCGACGTCGCCGAGTACGTGCTGAAGTCCGGCTCGTCCCGCTTCGTCTTCGCCGGGAGTGTGCGTGCCGGTACCCCCGAGGCCGAGCACCACGCCCGGCACGGCGACGGCGTCGTCGACATCGCGCTGGAGGTGCCCGACGTCGACGTGGCCTACAAGCACGCGGTCGAGCAGGGCGCCCGGGGTCGCGACGTCCCAGAGGACTGGTCCGACGAGCACGGCGTGGTGCGGTACGCCGCGATCGACACGTACGGCGACACACGGCACACGCTGATCGACCGGTCGCGCTACACCGGCCCGTTCCTGCCCGGGTTCGTCGCCCGGGCGCCGATGGTCACGCCGCCCGGGCGCCGGTTCTTCCAGGCGGTCGACCACATCGTCGGCAACGTCGAACTCGGGCACATGGACGAGTGGGTCGGCTTCTACCGGCGCGTCATGGGCTTCACCAACATGGCCGAGTTCATCGGCGACGACATCGCCACCGACTACTCGGCGCTGATGAGCAAGGTGGTCGCGAACGGGACCCGCAAGGTCAAGTTCCCGCTGAACGAGCCCGCGATCGCCCGCAAGAAGTCGCAGATCGACGAGTACCTCGAGTTCTACGGCGGGCCGGGTGCCCAGCACATCGCCCTGGCCACCGGCGACATCCTCGCCAGCGTCGACGCGATGCGCGCCGCCGGCGTCGAGTTCCTGGAGACGCCCGACGCCTACTACGACGACACCCTGCGCGAGCGCATCGGCAACGTGCGGGTGCCGATCGAGGAGCTGCGGGCCCGCCGCATCCTCGTCGACCGTGACGAAGACGGTTACCTCCTGCAGATCTTTACCAAACCGGTGCAGGACCGGCCGACGGTCTTCTACGAATTGATCGAACGCCACGGCTCCATGGGCTTCGGCAAGGGCAACTTCAAGGCCCTGTTCGAGGCGATCGAGCGCGAGCAGGAGCGCCGCGGCAACCTCTGACCGTCCCGGCCCGCACGGGGCGGCGGTGACTCGTGCGGGTGGGGGAGGATGGACCGGTGACGCAGCACGGATACCCGTACCCGGAGTCTGGCCAGTACGGTCAGGGGCCGCAGTACCCGCCGGCCAGCCATACCCAGCCGCCGTCGGCCGGGTACGCGGTGCCGCCCGGCACGCCGGGGTACGGGCACGCCGGGTACCCGCCGGCGGGCGGGTTCGCCGGGCAGCAGAACGCCGGGTACGCGTCACAACAGCCGACCGCACCCAATGGTCAGGAACTCGCCGACGTGTGGATGCGCCTGGTCGCCCGTCTGGTCGACGGCCTGATCGTCGGCGGGGTGCTCACGATCATCGCCATTCCCATCATGATCGTCGTGTTCGTCGTGAGCCTCGGTTCCCTGGAGACCGACGCCAACGGCAACACGACGGGCGGGCTCTCGTTCCTCGTCGTCGTCCTCGTCAGCGAACTCGTCGTCTTCCTGCTGGCCTTCGTCGCGCAGTACGTCTACGACGTGGAGATGTGCAAGCGCACAGGTCAAACCGTCGGCAAGCGGATCATGAAACTTCGCGTGACGCCGCTCGACCCCAACCTGCCGCTCGACCGCGGGGTGCTGGCCAAGCGCTGGCTGGTCAGCGGCCTGGGCGGGCTCGTGCCGGGGCTGAGCCTGCTCAACCCGCTGTGGTGCCTGTGGGACCAGCCCTACCGGCAGTGCCTCCACGACAAGTTCGCGAAGACCGTCGTGGTTAAGGTGCCAGCGTGAGCAAGCGCTACGAGTGGAGCGGAGCGAACCCGTGAGCGGCATCGCGCCGGGCTGGTACCGAGATCCGGTCGACCCGACGATCCAACGCTACTGGGACGGCGAGGGCTACCTCGGCGAGCCCCTACCGGCCGACGCCACCCCACCACCCGGCCCACCCGCCGACGCCACCCCACCCCCACCCCCGGCCCAGACCAGCCCGACCCAGACCAACCCGGCCCAAGCCAGCCCAGCCCAAGCCAGCCCAGCCCCGGTAAGCCCGGCTCAGGCCAGCCCGGCGCAGACCGGCCAGACCCAGGCCGGCCACACTCAGGGAAGCCACACCCAGGGAAGCCAGACCCAGGGAAGCCAGACCCAGGCCAGCCAAGGCGGCCAAGCCCAGGCCGGCCAAGGCAGCCAGACCCAGGGAAGCCAGACCCAGGCCAGCCAAGGCGGCCAAGCCCAGGCCGGCCAAGGCAGCCAGACCCAGGATCCGCAGTCCCAGGCTCCATCGACCCACGGCGCCGGCGTCGCGAACAGCGCTCCAGCCCAGATCAGCGCCCCACCGCAGAGCCCACCCCCGGGTCCCTATCCGCCCGGCGGCCCCTACCAGCCGTTCGCACCCGGGCAGGCCGGGCAGCAGGGCCCGATGACGCCGCCCTACGGCACCCCGCCACCGCCCGGCATCCAACCCGGCGGTCCCATGCCCGGCTGGCCCGCGTACCCACGCCTGGTGCTGCCCGCACCCCGGCCGCACGGCTACCGGCTCGCCGGCCTCGGGGCCAGGTTCGTGGCGCGGTTCGTCGACACGCTAGCCGTCCTCGGGCTGAACATCCTGGTCAACGGCTATTTCGTGTACCAGTATTACAAGATCAATCTGCCGTTCTGGCAGGAGATCTCGCGCCGGTTCTACGCCGGCGAGTCGACCGCCGGGGTCGAGCCGCCCGAGCGCAGTTCAACCCTGCTGATCATCATTTTGATTCTGGCCGCCGCGCTCTGGTTCGCCTACGAGGTGCCGGCACACGCCAACAACGGCCAGACGCTCGGCAAGCGGCTCCTCGGCATCAAGGTCATGCGGTTGGAGAGCGACGAGGCGCTCGGCTTCAGAAGATCGATCCGGCGATGGAACACGCTCGGCCTGCCGACCCTGCTGTGGACCTGCTTCGGCCTCGGTTTCGTCCTGCAGTTCGTCGACTGCCTCTGGGCCGCCATCGACCGGCCGATGCACCAGGCGCTCCACGACAAGTCGGCGGTCACCGTGGTGGTGCAGGCCGAACCCCGCCCGACCCCGGAGCAGCAGACCCAGCCCAACCACGATCAACAGGGACGGCCCGCATGACCCGCCTCACCAGGGCAGACCTGGACGCACTTCCCGCATACGTACCCGGCAAGGCGATTCCGGGCGCGATCAAACTGGCCAGCAACGAGGTCCCGTACGGGCCGTTGCCCGGCGTCGTCGAGGCGCTCACGGCCGCGATCGCCGACGTTCACCGTTACCCCGACATGGGGGTCGTCGCGCTGCGAGACGCTCTCGCGGCGCGCACGAAGGCCGACCCGGAGAAGATCGTCACCGGTTGCGGCTCGGTCGCGCTCGCCGAGCACCTGGTCAAGGCCACCTGCCTGCCGGGCGACGAGGTGATCTACGCCTGGCGCTCGTTCGAGGCGTACCCGATCATCGTCGCGTCGGCCGGTGCCACCAGCGTGCGCGTCCCCAACACCAAGGATCACGGGCACGATCTCGGCGCGATGGCCGCGGCGGTCACCGACCGCACGCGGCTCATCTTCGTCTGCAATCCGAACAACCCCACGGGGACGGCGTTGCGGCGGGCCGAGCTCGACCGCTTCCTCGACGCGGTGCCGTCCACGGTGCTCGTGGTGCTCGACGAGGCGTACCGGGAGTTCGTCACCGACCCCGACGTGCCCGACGGCCTCACGGCCTACGGTGACCGGCCGAACGTGGTGGTGCTGCGCACGCTGTCGAAGGCGTGGGGGCTGGCCGGGCTGCGGATCGGCTACCTGGTGGCCGCACCCGAGGTGGCCGCCGCCGTCCGCAAGGTCGTCACCCCGTTCTCCACCTCCATGGCCGCACAGGCCGCGGCGCTCGCCGCGCTCAAGGCGGACGCCGAGATGACCCGCCGGGCCGGCCTCGTGGTCGCCGAGCGCGAGCGGCTCCTCGACGCCGTCCGCGACCTCGTGCCGGGTGTGCCGGAGACGCAGGCCAACTTCGTCTGGCTGCCGCTGGGCGACGACGCACAACGGTTCGGGCAGGCCTGCGAGGAGCACAAGGTGATCGTCCGGCCGTTCGCCGGCGACGGCGTCCGGGTGACCGTGGGGACGCCCGACGAGAACGACGCGTTCCTGGAGGCGGCAACCAAGGCGCTTTAGACGCCGGCCAGCACCACCGGCGTCGAGCCGAGGAAGTAGCGGTCGTCCGGCTCTTCGGGTGGTCCCCCGGTGAGCCGTTCGACCGCCACGAACCGGCCGGCGACGTGCACCAGCCCGGGCACCCACCGCTCGTCGGGCACCTTCTTGAGATCGGTGCGCGACAACTCGACACCGCTCGCCGGGTGCAGCACCACCAGGTTCAGGTTGTCGTCGATCGCGTACACGCCGATCGTTCCCACCGCGACCAGCCGGAATCCCGCCTTGCTGTGCCACTCGGGATGGCCGGACGCGCGGTCGTAGGCCCAGATGACGCCGCTGGTGTCGCCCGCGTTCTCGATCAGCAAGCCGGCCTGGAGATACGTCCGGTTCCCGGACACCCACTTCTCCGGGGTCACGGCGCCGTCGGAGTTCACCCGCCACACGCCGCCGCTCGTGCCCTTGACGCCGGCGTAGTCCTGCTTGGGGGTGATGACCGACTTTCCGCCGGTGGCCTTCAGCAGCCCGCATTCCGAGTGCCCGCGCGCGCACGACATCGGCTCCACGTACCAGTTGGCCGCGTCGGCCGGGCCGGCCGAGGCGCCCGGCGGGATCCAGGTGTTCATCAGCGTGCCGGACGCCACGTCGAAGATCTGGAGGGTGGCCGGCGCCGCGCACGAGTCCTTGACGATGTACGTCGTCTCGCTGGTCCAGTCGGTGTCGTGGCAGCCCGGGTGCTCGGGGAACGTGAACTCCCAGCGGCGCTTGCCGGTCCACGGGTTGTACGCGATCACCTCGTCGCCGCCGGCCACGACGAGCACGGCCCCGCCGTCGGTGTTCGAGCGCGCGGTGAAGATCCCCACCGGCCGCCAGACGGTCGCGCCGCCGGTGCGCCGGCCGTCGAACGTCTCCCCCTCGCTCGCCCGGGCCTGGTCCTGCCACGCGATGCGGCCGGTCTTCGGGATCACGGCCAGCACGACGCCGTCCGAAAATTTGACGATCACCAGGGCGACGCCCTCGTAGCTGCCCTCGACGGCGACCACGCCGGCGACCTCCGCCGGCCAGCGCCGGATCGACCAGAACGGCGTCGCCTCGGTGCGGCTGGTCAACGACGTGTCGGCCCACACCCGGCGGGCGTCGGCGAAAACGCGCAGCCGCCCGTCGACGATGAGCGGCGCCGACGTCAGCTCGCCGTACCGGACCGGCTCGGCGGCCGGCCGGTCGGGATACGGGCCGCGGGCCTCGACCGCCGACTCGGCGGGCCGGAGCACGCGGTAGCCGACCACCGCCGTCGCACCCAGCACACAGACGACCGCCAGGGCGATCACCGAGAACCGGGCCCAGCGCGGCCAGGTGGCGGGCCTCGTCAGCACAGGACTCATCGGGCTAGCACTCTAACTCGCCGGCCTGAGCGACTACGCCGGCGGCAGCAGCAGTCCGAGCCGGCGCATGTCGTCGACCGGCTCGGCGATGCTGCACGTGCCGTACCCGATCCACAGCGGACGCTCGGCGGCCAGCTGGCCCCGCACGGTCTCCACCAGCGGCACCGCGTCGGTGGTGGCCAGCACCTCGGCCACGTCGGCCGCCTCCGCACCGTCGGCCGCGGCGATCGAGCCGGCGAGCACGTTCAGGAACCCGTGGTGCAGGAAGCCCGTCTCCGGATCGGTGTGCCGCAACGCGTGGTGCAGGCCGGCCGTGAGCTTGAACGGCAGGTCGCGGTCGCGGCACGCGCAGATGACGGCGGCCAGCTCGACCGGCGTCGGGAACAGCTCGGCGGCCAGGCCACCGGTGCGGAACTTCGGTGCGATCCGCTCACCGGCCGCACGCGCACCGGCCAGCGTGTCGAGCGCGGCGAGCAGGCCCCAGGTGAGCGGCACCTCCGCGTACCCGGCCCGCCCGGCGGCGATCGTCCGGAACGCGGCCAGCCCGGGCATCGGGTCTTCGCCGCGCTTCGCCACCGGCGCCTCGATGTGCTTGACGTCCACCTGGTCGCCCGCGGCCGCCAGCGCACCCGCCACCACGGTGAGCGGGCCGACCAGCCCGATCGAGAGCCGGTCGCCGGAGTCGCGCAGCCGCGACCACAGCGCACCGACCTCGTCGGCGGGTACCAGCAGCGGCCCCACCAGCGGCGCGTACCACGACGAGCGGGCCTCGCGGTGCCCGTCCAGCGCGTCATTGATCGACGCACCGCGGGGCGGGAACATCGCGGCGTCGTCGAGGAGGTCCACCAGTAGCGGCGGCACGCTGTTCGGCACGTTCAGCAACCTAACGGACGCCCGCATCGGCGAACAACAACGCGTCAACCGTCCACAGTAGACAATGAAGGATTCTCGTAGATCAACGCGACCGCCACGGCGGCCAGCCCTTCGCCGCGCCCGGTGAAGCCCAGCCCGTCGGTGGTGGTGGCGGCGATGCGGACGGGCGCGCCCACGGCGTCACCGAGGATCTTCTCGGCCTCGGCCCGGCGCGGTCCGATCTTGGGTGACCGGCCGATGGCCTGCACCGACACGTTGCCGATCCCGAAGCCGGAGGCCCGGACCCGGCGGGCCGTCTCGACGAGCAGCGCCACGCCCGACGCGCCGGCCCACTCGGGACGGGCGGTGCCGAAGTTGAGACCGAGGTCGCCGAGGCCGGCCGCGCCGAGCAGCGCGTCGCAGGCGGCATGGGCGACGACGTCGCCGTCGGAGTGGCCGGCGAGCCCGGGCGCGTCGTCCCAGCGGAGGCCGGCGACCCAGCACTCGCGATCGGCGCTGTAGGCGTGGACGTCGGTGCCTACGCCGACGAGCGGAACGATCACGCTCCGGAGCGTACCGGCAGTATCTATCTGACCCACGCGCAACGCTCTGACCAGGAGATTCGGCGTGAGCTGCATCGCCTGTCTACCCTGGTCGACGTGCCCGGCTCCCTCCCCAGCGCCCGTGACGAGATCAGGCAGGCCCTGATCATGACCCGTCGCGCGGTGGCATCCGTGCGGAAAACGCCGCCCTGGCGGCGGCAGTGGAGCCGTCCCACCGGTCCCGCGCTGCGGTTCATGATCCTGGTCACGTTGGTGGCCATGCTCCTGGCCACGGCGCTGATCGCCGGGCCCGACCGCGAGACGCTGCTGCACGCCGCCCGCGGCGGCAGCATGTTCGCGCCGGTGGCGGCCGTGGTCGGCAGCGCCCTGCTGGTGGCCGCGATGGTGCCGCGCACCTGGCTGGCGTTCGCCGGTGGCGCCCTGTTCGGCTCGGTGGCCGGCGCGATGTACGTGCTGGCCGGGGTCACGGCCGGCGCCGCGCTGGCCTTCCTCGTCGGGCGGCTGCTCGGGCGCAGTTTCGTCTCCACCAAGCTGCGGGGCCGGTTCGCGCTCATCGAGGCGTCGGTGGCCCGGCGCGGGGTCTGGGCGGTCGTCGTGTGCCGGCTCATCCCGATCGTCCCGTTCGCGATCAGCAACTACGCGTTCGGGACGACGTCCGTGCGGCCCCGGCAGATGATCGCGGGGACGATGCTGGGCGCCCTGCCGGCGACGTTCGCGTACTCGGCGCTCGGCTCCGCCACCATGCACGGCGACTGGCTGGGCGCCAAGGTCGCCGGTGGCTGCGTGCTCGCTCTGGGCGCCTGCGGCGTGATCGGCACCTACCTCGTCTGGCGCCGGCGCCCGCACGCGGCGCCCGCGGTGAGCCTCACGAAGTAAGCAGGGCCGCCGCGATCCGCAGGTCGAGCGGTCGGGTGATCTTCATCGCCACCTCGTCGCCGGGAACCGTGTGCACCGGCACACCCAGCTTCTCGGCCAGGCCCGCGTCGTCGGTGTGCTCGTCGACGGCCGCCTCGTGCGCGGCCACCAGCACGGCTCGCAGGAACCCCTGTGGCGTCTGTACGGCCCGCAGCACCGCCCGGTCGACCGTGCCGACCACCCGACCGGCGTCGTCGACCTGCTTGATCGTGTCGACCACCGGAAGCACCGGGATCACCGCGGGCAGCCCGGAGCGCACCGCGGCGGCGACCCGCTCGATCATGTCGGGCGGCGTGAGCGCCCGGGCGGCGTCGTGCACCAGGACGATGCCGAGGGACGCGTCGGCCGCCCTCAGCGCCGCCGCGACCGACGCCTGGCGGCTGGCACCACCGGCCACCACGTCGACCGCCGCAACCGGCGCCAGCAACTCGCGGACGGCCTCGACGTCGCCGGCCGGAGCCGCCACGACGATCTGACCGACGGAAGGCGCCGCGCCCAGCCGGCGCACCGCGTGCACGAGCAGCGGCTCACCGGCGAGTTCACGCAGCGCCTTGGGTATGCCCGGGCCCAGCCGAACGCCGGCACCCGCAGCAGGAACAAGGACCGCGACGTCACCACGCAGCATCTGCGCCGTCACGTCGCGGTCCTTGTTCCTGCAGAGAAGAAGACGTGCTCAGGCCTCGGTGAGGACCTTGTCGAGCAGGACTTCCGCCTCGTCTTTCGTGCTCTTCTCAGCGAGCGCCACCTCGCCGACAAGAATGTCTCGCGCCTTGGCGAGCATGCGCTTTTCTCCTGCTGAAAGGCCGCGCTCACGCTCACGGCGCCAGAGGTCCCGCACGACCTCAGCCACCTTGAGCGGGTTGCCCGAGGCAAGCTTCTCGAGATTCGCCTTGTAACGCCTCGACCAGTTGGTCGGCTCTTCGGTGTGAGGAGCACGCAGAACGTCGAAGACCTTGGTAAGGCCTTCTTCTCCCACGACCTCGCGCACACCGACGATCTCGGCGTTTTCGGCGGGCACCCGCACCGTAAGGTCACCCTGAGCAACCCTCAGGACGAGGTAAAGCTTCTCCTCGCCCTTAACGACGCGGGTCTCGATTGCCTCGATGAGTGCGGCCCCGTGGTGGGGGTAGACAACGGTCTCGCCGACACTGAAAACCATAGGTTCGAAACCCCTTTCGCTGTGTCTAGGGTAACACGGGGTGGCCCCGACTTCCTACCCTGAGCGGCCGCATTAGCGCAGGTCAGGATGGGTGTGAGTCCCCTTTCTCCCGCTTGACACGGCGTACGAACAGTGCTCCCACCAGGTCAGAGCACAGGTAGGAGTGCTGGTCAGAGCGTTATGGGCGGCCGCTTCGGCGACCCACCCGGTCTCCTACCGACTATGACAGGTCAATGCACGTAGAGTCACCATGCGCGGACAGCATTGTGACCCCGGTCTTCGAACATCCGTCACCGCGACCCCCCTCACCCACTGGCGTGTGTCGGCCGGGTGCCAGACACTTGGGTACGGGCGCAAGGAGTCGGTCAATGGGTACGCCTCGGGGAGGCAACGGCGACGAACAGCCGCCGGGCGGCGGTGGGCCGTTCGACGGTGTCTCCGGCCTGCCCCCCGAATGGGGGCCGGTGATCATCCCCGACGACGTCTCGGCGCTGAGCGACGAGTCAGACGCGATCCGCAAGCAGTTCCGGCGCGATGCCCGCCGGTACCGGTGGCGTCGCCGCCTCCGCCTCACGGTCCCGCGCAACCGCGAGTCCGCCTCGCTCGCCGTGCCCCTGGCGATCATGGCGATCGCCGTCGTCGCCACGCTCATCAGCCTGTTCGCCGTGGCGTGGCCGGGCGGCTATCCCGACGGCTCGCCGAACGCCGGCAGCGTCACCACCAACGCGCGGCCGCTGTCGCTGCCCGACCTCAGGTTGCGCGACACCAACGGGGTCGACGTCGCGATCCGCGAGTTGTCGCCGGCCGTCATCGTGCTCGTCGACGGCTGCGACTGCGAGAAGGTGATCACCAACCTGGCCGGGTCGGTCGACCCGCGGGTCAGCGTCCTGGTGGTCACCACGCCCAATCCGAACGCGTCGGCGTCCGCCGAGCCGGGCCTGTCGGCACCCGGCGTCCCGGGCGGGCCGAGCGCCAGCACCGACCCGAGCGGGTCACCGCGGCCGAGCGCGTCGGCACCGCGCGGGGTGCGGCGCCTGCTCGACCCGGCCGGCCTCCTCCGCGAGTCGATCCCGGGGCTGCCCAAGCTCGGGCCCCAGCCGCCCAAGCAGGGCACGATCCTGCTGGTGAGCGCCGACTGGGCGGTGGTGCGGGTGGTGTCGACGTCGACACCGGTCAACCAGCTGAAAGAGGACCTGGCGAACCTAGTCCGCTAGGAGGGCCGCGTAGAGCGTCAGGCCGGGGCCGAAGGCCATCATCATCACGCGGCGGCCGCCCGGACGGGAGCGGCGCACCGCGTCCAAGATCATCAACACCGTCGGCGAGGAGCAGTTCCCGTGCTCGGCCAGCACCCGCCGTGACGCGGCGAGATCGCCCTCGGTGAGCGCGAGTTCGTCGCGCACGACGTCGAGGATGCGGGGGCCGCCGGGGTGCACCACCCAGCCGTCGACGTCGCCGCGCGCCAGGCCGTGCCGGGCCAGCAGCTCGTCGACCACCGGCGCCACGTGCAGCGAGAGCGCGTCGGGCACCTTCGGCGACAGGCCCATCCGGAACCCGAGATCGGTGACGTCCCAGGTCATGTGGTCCGACGTGGTCGTGTCGGTCATGGCCGTCACCTCGCGCACCGCCAACCCGGCGCCCGACGGCATCAGCACCAGCGCGGCCGCCGCGTCGGAGAACAGCGAGTGCGCGATGATCTGCTGCGGGTCGCGGGTGGCCGGCTGCACGTGCAGGCTGGTCAGCTCGCAGCACAGCACCAGGGCCGGCCGGCCGCGGGCCGCTACGAAGTCGGTGGCCGCACCCATGCCGGGAAGCGCCGCATAGCAGCCCATGTGCCCCACGAACAGCCGCTGCGTGGTGGCGGCCATGCCCAGATCGCGGGCGAGCAGGATGTCGAGCCCCGGCGTGACGTACCCGGTGCACGAACACACGACGAAGAGGCCGATGTCCAACGGGTCGAGGCCGGCGGCGCCCAGCGCGCGGCCGACCGCCTCCTTGGCCAGCGGCAGCGCCTCGACCAGGTACCGCTCCATGCGTTGGCGGGTCGACCAGCCCGACACGTCCTCGACGGACGGGTTGATCACGCCGTGCCGGGTCACCACGCCGGCGTTCTCGAAGATGCGCTTGGCGAAGCCCCGCTGCACGCCGGTGTAGTGCCGGTCGAAGTAGTCGCGCCAGAGGTCGGCCTGCGAGAACGGCGGCGGGTGCGCGATGCCGATCCCGGCGACGGTCACCATCTCGGTGCCGAGCCGTCGGTCTCCGGATCGCCGCCCAGCGCGGCGACGCCGAGCCAGTCGGCGCACACGTCCGACGTCGCCGGTTGCAGCGACCCGCACCGCGCGTCGCGGAACAGCCGTTCGAGCGGATGGCCGCGGCGGGTCGCGCTGGTGCCGGCGGCCTCCAGCAGGCTCGCCGCCACCTCGGCCGCGGTGGTGCCGGCCAGCAGCTTGGCCCGCCACACCCAGCGGTTGGTGTCCTCCTCGCCGGGCGCCTCGTCGACCCGGCGGGCCGCCTCGTCGACCACCAGGCGGGCCGCGGCCACGGCGGCGTCGGCCCGCCCGATCCGCGACCGCACCGACGCCAGGCCGCCCAGCTTGCGGTCGCGGACATGGGCGACGGCCGCGTCGATCGCGGCCTGCGCGACGCCCACGTAGACGGCCGCGTAACTCGCGACCATCCAGTGCGGCATCAGCTGTGCGACGAGCACCGCCAGCCCCTCCACGGCGCCCACGAGGGCGTCTTCCGGCACGGTGACGTCGATGTGCAGGTCGTGCGACGACGTCGCCCGCATGCCCAGCGCGTTCCAGGTGGGCTCGACCGTCAACCCGGGCGCGCTTGAAGGCACCAGGAACTGCGAGACCAGCGAGGGATCCGCCGTGCTGCGGGCCGCCACCAGGTACGCGTCGCTGTTGCCGGCTCCGGAGCAGAACGTCTTGGAGCCCTTGATCTGCCAGCCACCGCCCGGCACCGCCGTGTAGGACGTCGACAATTGCGACAGCCGCGACCCGACGCCGCGTTCGCTCATCGCGACCGCGTACCAGTGCCCACCGGCCGCCGCGGCCAGAACCCGGTCGCGCGCCGCGTAGAAGCTTTCCGGGACGCCGAGCGCCTCCACCATCACGTCGGGCACCCCGGCCAGGGCGCCGGTGACCGAGGCGTGCATGTTGAACACGAGGGCCGTCGCGCCGTTGCCGCGGGCCAGTTCGTAGGCCACCTTCGCGTACTCGGCGAAGCCCGCGCCCAGACCGCCGAGCCGGGTCGGCACCATCAGGCCGAACAGGCCCTCGGCGCGCAGGTCGGCGAAGTCCTCGGTGGGGAAGGTGCCCGTCTCGTCGTATTGCGCGGCCCGCGCCGCGAACCGCGGCACGAGCCGGGCCGCGGCCTCGACCGCTGATGACGTCATCGTTTGACTCCGCGGCCCTGGAAAAGAATCGCTGTCGACCGGCTCGGCACGATCGGTACCTCCCCCTTGCGGCCATTGAAAATCCAGCGGACCAGCGACGGAACCGCCGGCCGGATACCGCGCAACCGCAACGGGACGCCGTGCCGCGCGCACTCCGCCACCAGCCGGCGCCGGTTGACGAACAGGGCCGGGTCGTGGATGCCCTTCGGCACACCCGGCACGCACTCGGCCAGCGTCACCGCGACGAACCGGCTCAGCGCCGTGTCGGCGAGCGTGTCGAGCACGAGCGTGCCGCCCGGCCGCAGCACCCGGCACACCTCGGCGACCACTGTGGACAGATCGGGCACGTGCTCGAGAATCTCGCCGGCGCACACGACGTCGGCCGAGCCGTCGGCGAACGGGAGCCGGGCGGCGTCGGCCCGGACCGGCCGCACGCCGCGTTCGGCCGCCTGTTTCAGCGCCGACGCGACCAGGTCGACGCCGATGTGCCGGTACCCGCTGAGATGCGGTGCGAGCAGGCCGGCGCCGCAACCGACGTCGACGAGCACCGCGCCCGGCCGCGCCGCCGGCGGCACCATTGCGGCCCGCGCCTTCGCCAGCCAGTGCAGCATCGCGAACCGGCCGTCGGGATCCCACCACTCGGCCGCGAGGTCGTCGTACTGCCCCACGTCGTTCCGTGGCCGCTTCACCTGGACCAACGCGGAGGGCATGCGATGAAGCCTGACATGAATACGTCTCGCCAGCCAGACTTGCCCGGTGTCCACGACCCCGCTGAAGCTGAACCGGCCGCTGGCGATGCTGCGCGCCAGTCATCCCGAACCGGCCGCCGCCGTCACCACCGTCACCGCGTTGCTGTGCGTCGGTGCCGGCGTCGATCCGGTGCGGGCCGTCGGGGTCACCGCCACGGTTCTGGCCAGCCAACTGGCGATCGGCTGGGCCAACGACGCCATCGACGCCTCCCGCGACGCGCAGGTGGGCCGCGCCGACAAGCCGGTGGCCACCGGCGGCGTCACCCGCCGCGCCGCCGCCGTCGCCGCCGTGGTGGCCTCGCTGGCGTGCGTGGTGATCGCCCTGGTCACCTCGCTCACGGCGGCGCCGGTGGCGATCCTGGCCCTGCTGTCGGCGCTCTCCTACAACTGGCCGGTCAAGTTCACCGTGTTCTCGCCGCTGCCGTACGCGGTGTCGTTCGCGGCGCTGCCGTCGTTCGTGGTTCTGGTGGCGGGCGACCGGGTGCCGGTCTGGCTGATCGCGGCCGGCGGGCTGCTGGGGGTGGGCGCGCACTTCGCCAACGTCGTGCCGGACATGGCCGACGACGAACGCACCGGCGTGCGCGGCCTGCCGCACCGGTTCGGGCCGCAGGGCTCGCTCGCGGCGTCGGGCGTGCTGCTGCTCATCGTCACGGCGCTGTTGATCTTCGGGCCGCCGGGGCCGCCCGGGCCGGTCCAGGCCGTGGCGGGCGCGTTCGCCGCCACGGTCCTGCTGGCAGGAGCGTATTTCGGACGCCGGAGCAGCGCCCGGCACTGGGCCTTCCGCGGCGTCATGGGAGTGGCCCTGGTAGACGTGGTGCTGCTGGTCGCCGGCGGGGTCTTGGGGTAAGCGCATATGCCGCCAGGTGCCCATCTAGGCTGTACAACGGCCGGCTCTGGGCTTTGGAGGAGGATCCAACGTGACCCGCTCGAAGATGCCTCGCTCTAAAATGCGGAGCGCGGCGGTTTTCGTCGCGTCCGCCGCGATGGCGGCCGGGCTGCTGCTCTCTGGCTGTGGCGCCGGTCAGGTCACGCAGACCGAGGGGCAGAACCCGCCGATCAGCGGCGTGAACGTCGACTCGGAAGACGGCACGGTGCAACTGCGCAACGTGTCGTTCCAGTACAACGACCCGGCCGGCTACGAGACCGGCGACTCGGTGCCGCTGCACCTGCGCATCATCAACCGCAACGAGAAGGCGATCCGCCTGGTGGGCGTCACCAGTGACGCGGGTCCGGTGGTGCTGGCCGGGCGCGGGGTCACCCCGCCGGCTCCGACCACGCCGCCAACCACGGCCGCGCCGTCGGCGTCCGGTTCGGCCTCCGGATCGCCCTCGGCATCGGGCTCGGCGTCCGCTTCCGGTTCGGCGTCCACAACGCCGTCGGCGTCGGCCACGCCGTCCGGCCCGCCCACCAACCCGACGATCAACATCGAGATCGCGGCGCACGACCTGGTCGTGCTCGACCCGAGCCTCGACCGGTACCTGCAGATCAGCGGGTTGAGCGAGGAACTCAAGCCGGGCGACACGGTGCAGATGACGTTCCGCTTCGACGACGGCACGTCCATCACCACGCCCGTGCCGATCGCGGTACCGATGTCGCCGCCAGCGCGTAGCCCGATGGAATTCGACGAGGGCGAGCACGAATAGTCGTACCCCCCGGCTAGCGTTCCGCGGGTGACGAACAAGCGCGCTGCCTACGAGTGCGACGTGTGCGGGTTCCGCCCGCCGAAGTGGGTCGGGCGCTGTCCCGACTGTGGCGAGTGGGGCTCGGTGATCGAGGCCAAGCCCAATGCCGCTGTCGTCGGCGGGAAGTCCGTCACCGTGCGCGCTCCGGCCGAGCCGGCGCGCCCCATCGCGAGCATCAGCGCCGAGCCCGCGCACGCGCGCGCCACCGGCGTCGGCGAGTTCGACCGCGTGCTCGGCGGCGGCATCGTGCCGGGCGCCGTGGTGCTGCTCGCCGGAGAGCCCGGGGTCGGCAAGTCCACGCTGTTGCTCGAGGTGGCGCAGCAGTGGGCGGTCGGCCAGAGCACGCCGGCACTGGTGATCAGCGGCGAAGAGTCGGCCAGCCAGGTGCGGCTGCGGGCCGAGCGCATCGGGTCGCTGCACGAGAACCTCTACCTGGCCTGCGAAACCGACCTGGAAGCGGTGCTCGGCCATCTCGACTCGGTGAAGCCGGGCCTCATGGTGCTCGACTCGGTGCAGACGATCAGCATGAGCGGCAGCGACGGCGTCGCGGGCGGCGTCACCCAGGTCCGCGCGATCACGGCGGCGCTGGTCGCGGTCGCGAAGGAGCGCGGCATCGCCGTCGTGCTCGTCGGGCACGTCACGAAGGACGGGCAGGTGGCCGGCCCGCGCACGCTGGAGCACCTGGTCGACGTGGTGCTCCAGTTCGAGGGCGACAAGCACTCGTCGCTGCGGCTCATCCGCGGGTTGAAGAACCGGTTCGGCACGGCCGACGAGGTGGGTTGCTTCGAGATGCACGAGCGGGGGCTCACGAGCCTGCCCGACCCGTCCGGCCTGTTCCTGAACCGGCACGCCGACCCGGTGCCGGGCACCTGCGTCACGGTGAACATGGAGGGCCGGCGGGCGCTCGTCACCGAGGTGCAGGCGCTGGTGGGAGCGTTCCCGACGCAGACGCCGCGGCGCACCGTCAGCGGGCTCGACATGTCGCGGTTCAACCTGGTGCTGGCCGTGCTGCAGCGGCGGGGCAAGGTGCGCGTCCACGACCGTGACGTGTTCGCGTCCACCGTCGGCGGCATCCGGGTGATCGAACCGGCGGCCGACCTCGCGGTGGCGCTGGCGGTGGCGTCGGTCTACCACGAGGTGGCGCTGGCGCCCGACATGGTGGCGATCGGCGAGGTCGGGCTCACCGGCGAGATCCGTCGGGTCGGCGCCGTGCGCAACCGGTTGGCCGAGGCGGCCAGGTTGGGGTTCCGGCACGCGCTGGTGCCACCCGGTTGCGGTCCGGCGGCCAACGGGTCGACGCCGTCCGGGCTCCGGGTCCGCGAGGTCACCGACATCGCGAGCGCGCTGCGGGAGTCGGCGCAGGCCGGGGTGGCGGCTACAGACGGCACGTGATGTCGACGGCTTCGGGCGCGTACGCGGCGAGCGCGGTCATCTTCGCGGCGGGGGCACCGGCGAAGTCGCGCAGCCGCACGGCGAGGTCGTAGCCGGCGGCGGCCGGATAACTGCGGGCGGCCGAGCGCAGCACCGTGCGGTCAAAGAACCCCGGCCGGCCCGCCCGGGTGCGAGCCGGCTCGCCGGCCCCGGCCGGCGGCGCCGCGCCGTCGCCTCCCGGCCGCGCCGCGCCGTCGCCTCCCGGCCGCGCCGCGCCGTCGCCTCCCGGCGGCGGGCGCAATCGGATCAGGAGGAACTCGCCGCCCCGGGTGGCCACGCCGGCGAGTCCGGCAACCGTGGCCCACGGCAGTTCGAGCGTCCGGTACGCGCCGGGCCGCACGAACAGCGTCCCCTCGCTCGCCGCGACCATCGGGCGGCGCAGCACCGGCGCCGCGGCCGCGAGCACCACGGCGGCCGCCGCCCCGAGGGTCCACTGTGGAACCACCGCGAGCGGGTTGGCTGCACCGGTGTTCAGCCGGGCCGGTTCGGCGCCGAAGAACATCCAGGCCGCGGCGACCACCAACGCGCCGCCGGCCGCGCAACCACCCAGCACTCTCACCTGGTGGCGCGGAAAACTCCGCCGCCACTCGATCCGTTCCCCGGCGACCATGTGTCCCGTACCCATGCCTCCCCCGAAGTGCCCGCTCACTCTACGGACTGTGACGCGGCCCGCCACGGAACCCGGTGGCTCCAGGTCCGTAGACTGTGCGAGTGCCGATCGAGCGCGAACCCCAGCGGCCGGCGGCGCCTGCCGCGGATGTCGTCTGGTCCAGCAGCCCGGTAGGCACCGGCGACCCGATGCGCGCCACGCTGGCCCTGATGGCGCCCGGCACCGCGTTGCGCGATGGCCTGGAGCGGATTCTCCGCGGGCGCACCGGCGCGCTCATCGTGCTCGGGCACGACGAGATCGTCGAGTCGATCTGCACCGGTAGCGGATTCCCGCTCGACATCGAGTTCAGCGCCACCCGGCTGCGTGAACTGTGCAAGATGGACGGCGCGGTGGTGCTCAGCAGCGACGGCACGCGCATCGTGCGGGCGGCGGTGCACCTGATGCCCGACCCCACGATCGTGTCCGACGAGTCGGGTACCCGCCACCGTACGGCGGAGCGGGTCGCGAAGCAGACCGGATTCCCGGTCATCTCGGTGAGCCAGTCGATGCGCATCATCGGTTTGTACGTAAGCGGGCAGCGTCACGTTCTCGATGACTCGGCCTCAATACTGTCGAAGGCGAATCAGGCTCTCCAGACGCTGGAGCGGTACAAGCTGCGCCTCGACGAGGTGTCCGGCACGCTGTCGGCGCTGGAGATCGAAGACCTGGTCACCGTCCGCGACGCGGTGGCGGTGGTGCAGCGGCTGGAGATGGTGCGGCGCATCGCCGACGAGATCGCCGGCTACGTGGTCGAACTGGGTACCGACGGCCGGCTCCTCGCCCTGCAGCTCGAGGAGCTGATGGCCGGCGTCGAGGCCGACCGCACGCTGGTGATCCGCGACTACCTGCCGGGCGACGCCAGCCGTCGGGTCCGGCAGGCCGACGACTCGTGCGAGGCGCTCGACGACCTGTCCCCCACCGAGCTGATCGACCTGGTCGCGGTCGCGAAGGCGCTCGGCTATCCGGGCGCGGCCGACGCGTTGGACGCGGCCGTGTCGCCGCGCGGGTACCGGCTGCTGGCCAAGGTGCCGCGGCTGCCGGTGCCGGTGATCGACCGGCTGGTCGATCACTTCGGCAGCCTGCAGCGGCTGCTCGGCGCCACGGTCGAAGACCTGCAGGCGGTCGACGGGGTGGGCGACGCCCGGGCGCGCGGCGTCCGCGAAGGTTTGTCCCGCCTGGCGGAGGCCTCGATCCTGGAGCGCTACGTCTAGAGAACGCTAGGCGTTGACGGTGACCGTCACCGGTTCGCTCACGATGTTCCCGAGGCGCGCCCGGAGCTGGTAGGTGCCCGGGTTCAGCAGTTTGCGGTTGGTGCAGCCCTGCGCGGTCCCCTGGCCGTTCCACGGCACGTTGAACTGGAGCGGCGAGTCGTTCGGCTGCATCCGGCGCACGTCGGCGGCGTTGGACGCATTGCTGCAGGTGTCGGACGACCACTGCTTCGCCGAGTTCTGCTCCAGGTACAGCTCCTGCGCCTGGGCGCTGACGTCGCGCGAACAGGTCCGCGTCGAGACGTTCTTGATCCGGATGAAGAACGTGACCGGCACGCCCTGGCGGACCGACGCGTTCTCGGCCGCGGCGGTGACCAGCAACTCGGTGTCGGTGCAGGTCTCGCCGTTGGCACCCTCACCGGTGACGCCCGTGCCGCCGCCGCCCGTCACCGGCCGACCCGACGTCGGGTCGGACGCGTTCGGCGTGATCGTGGGCAGTGCCTGCGCGGTCGACGTCTCCGTCGGCGCGCCCGTGGTCGTGGGGTTGTTGGCCGTCGGTTTCTTGCCCGGCTCGTCGTCGCCCGAACATGAGTAGGCGATTATGAGGACGAACACGAGCACCCCGGCGAGCACCACAGCCCGGCGGCGCCAGTAAACGTTCGGGGACAACGGCCCAACCGTCAGTCTCATGATGGATTCACGTTAGTACCGGGTTGGTTGTCCGTTGTGGCGGCGCGCCGTTGTACCGTCGCGGACGATGTCTGTTTCGCTCGCCGGTGCGGTGACCCTCTGGTTCGACTCGGCCGCCCGGGATCTTCCGTGGCGTTCGCCTGATACCACCCCGTGGGGTGTGCTCGTCAGCGAGATCATGCTCCAGCAGACCCCGGTGAGCCGGGTGACGCCGGCGTGGCTCTCGTGGTTGGCGCGCTGGCCGACGCCGGCCGCGATGGCCGCCGACCCCGACCAACCGGCCGCGGCGATCCGGATGTGGGGCCGGCTCGGCTATCCGCGCCGGGCGCTCCGGCTGTACGAGTGCGCGGTGGCGGCGGTCGAGCGGCACGGCGGCGAGATCCCGTCCGACCTCGACGCGCTGCTGGCGTTGCCGGGGGTCGGCTCGTACACGGCCCGGGCGGTGGCCGCGTTCGCGTTCGGGCAGCGTCACCCGGTGGTCGACACCAACGTGCGGCGTTTCGTGGCCCGGGCGGTCGGCGGTCGCGCCGAGGCCGGCCCGGCCACCACCCAGCGCGACCTGGACGCCGTGGCCGCCCTCCTGCCCGAGGCCGCGGCCGACGCCGCCCGGGCCAGCGCGGCGTTCATGGAACTGGGCGCGGTGGTGTGCGTGGCCCGGTCGCCACGCTGTGCGGCCTGCCCCGTCGCGACGACGTGCGCGTGGCGCCGCGCCGGCTCGCCCCCGGCGGAGGTGCCCGGCCAGCGCACCCAGACCTACGCCGGCACCGACCGCCAGGTCCGCGGCCTGTTGCTGGCGGTACTCCGCGACGCCGACACCCCGGTTCCCGCCACCCGCCTCGACATCGTCTGGCCGGACGCGGTCCAACGCGACCGGGCGCTGGCCACCCTCCTGGCCGACGGCCTGGTGGTGACCCCCGAGCCCGGCCGGTACGCCCTACCGGGCGCCCGCTGAAATGCGGCCGCTGACGCGAAAGGGCGCCGGCCACATGGCCGGCGCCCCTTCAGCATTAATGCGGACTACTCGTCGACGGCCTTGCCCAGGTCGACGGGGACCGCGTCGGGAACGAGCTCGGGCTTGTCGGCACCGCGGAACACCAGCTTCGAGTGCTCGACGTCGTGCGGGTCACCCTCGCAGTCGACCACCACGATCTGGCCCGGACGCAGCTCGTTGAACAGGATCTTCTCCGACAACGAGTCTTCGATCTCGCGCTGGATCGTGCGCCGCAGCGGCCGCGCGCCCAGCACCGGGTCGTAGCCCTTCTTCGCCAGGAACTTCTTCGAGTTGTCGGTGAGCTCCAGACCCATGTCCTTGTTCTTCAGCTGACCCTCGATCCGGTTGATCATCAGGTCGACGATCTTCAGGATCTGGTTCTCGTCAAGCTGGTGGAACACAATGGTGTCGTCGATACGGTTGAGGAACTCCGGACGGAAGTGCTGCTTCAACTCATCGTTGACCTTCTGCTTCATCCGCTCGTAGTTCGACTCGCTGTCTTCCGATGCCTGGAAGCCCAGCGACACCGCCTTCGCCACATCCCGGGTGCCCAGGTTCGTGGTGAGGATGATGACGGTGTTCTTGAAGTCGACAATGCGACCCTGACCGTCGGTGAGCCGACCATCTTCCAGAATCTGCAACAGCGTGTTGAAGACGTCTGGGTGGGCCTTCTCGATTTCGTCGAACAACACCACCGAGAACGGACGCCGGCGCACCTTCTCCGTCAGCTGACCACCCTCGTCGTAACCCACGTATCCGGGCGGCGCGCCAACCAGACGCGACACCGTGTACCGGTCGTGGAACTCCGACATGTCGAGCTGAATCAGCGCGTCTTCCGAGCCGAACAGGAACTCGGCGAGCGCCTTGGAAAGCTCGGTCTTACCGACACCCGAGGGGCCGGCGAAGATGAACGAACCCGACGGCCGCTTCGGGTCCTTCAGACCGGCGCGGGTACGGCGGATCGCCTTGGAGACGGCCTTGACCGCGTCTTTCTGGCCGACGATGCGCTTGTGCAACTCGTCTTCCATGCGGAGCAGCCGGGAGGTCTCCTCCTCGGTGAGTTTGTAGACCGGAATACCGGTCCAGTTCGCCAGCACCTCGGCGATCTGCTCGTCGTCGACCTCGCTGACGACGTCGAGGTCGCCGGCCTTCCACTCCTTCTCCCGCTGCGCCTTCTGACCCAGCAGCTGCTTCTCCTTGTCGCGCAGCTGGGCGGCCCGCTCGAAGTCCTGCGCGTCGATCGCGCCTTCCTTGTCGCGGCGGACCTGTGCGATGCGCTCGTCGAAGTCACGCAGGTCTGGCGGAGCGGTCATGCGACGGATGCGCATGCGGGCACCGGCCTCGTCGATCAGGTCGATCGCCTTGTCGGGCAGGTACCGGTCGGAGATGTACCGGTCGGCCAGCGTCGCGGCGGCGACCAGCGCGGCGTCGGTGATCGACACGCGGTGGTGCGCCTCGTAGCGGTCACGCAGGCCCTTGAGGATCTCGATCGTGTGCGCCAGCGACGGCTCGCCCACCTGGATCGGCTGGAACCGGCGCTCGAGAGCGGCGTCCTTCTCCAGGTGCTTGCGGTACTCGTCGAGCGTGGTGGCACCGATCGTCTGCAGCTCACCCCGGGCCAGCATCGGCTTCAGGATGGACGCCGCGTCGATCGCGCCCTCGGCGGCACCGGCACCGACGAGCGTGTGGATCTCGTCGATGAACAGGATGATGTCGCCCCGGGTACGGATCTCCTTGAGCACCTTCTTCAGGCGCTCCTCGAAGTCACCGCGGTAGCGGGAGCCGGCGACCAGCGCGCCGAGGTCGAGGGTGTAGAGCTGCTTGTCCTTCAGCGTCTCGGGCACCTCGCCCTTGACGATGCGCTGGGCGAGACCCTCGACGACGGCCGTCTTGCCGACGCCGGGCTCGCCGATGAGCACCGGGTTGTTCTTGGTACGGCGGGAGAGCACCTGCATGACCCGCTCGATCTCCTTCTCACGCCCGATGACCGGGTCGAGCTTGCCCTCGCGGGCGCCCTGCGTGAGGTTGCGACCGAACTGGTCGAGCACCAGGCTCGTGGACGGCGCCGTTTCGCCGGGCGCGCCGGTGCCGGCAGCCGCCGGCTCCTTGCCGCCCTGGTAGCCGGACAGGAGCTGGATGACCTGCTGGCGGACCCGGTTGAGGTCGGCGCCGAGCTTGACCAGCACCTGGGCGGCGACGCCCTCACCCTCCCGGATCAGGCCGAGCAGGATGTGCTCCGTACCGATGTAGTTGTGGCCCAGTTGGAGCGCCTCCCGCAGGGACAGCTCCAGAACCTTCTTGGCGCGCGGCGTGAACGGAATGTGCCCGCTCGGTGCCTGCTGCCCCTGGCCGATGATCTCCTCGACCTGCTGACGGACACCTTCGAGCGAGATTCCCAGGCTTTCCAGGGCCTTCGCTGCGACGCCTTCACCCTCGTGGATGAGGCCGAGCAGGATGTGCTCGGTGCCGATGTAGTTGTGGTTGAGCATCCGGGCCTCTTCCTGGGCCAGGACGACAACCCTTCGGGCTCGGTCGGTGAACCGCTCGAACATCCCTGCTCCCTCACATGCCGTGTCCGTCGACGCCGTGCCCTGCCGACGTGACCGTGCCATAACTCTATCTCCGCCGACCCTGCGATCTCGCCGGGTGCGAGCACTAAGTCAAACGCGTTACCTGTGCACTGACCAGGTGTACGGCCCAACCGCAGGCCAGGTGCGGATGTTCCAGGAAGAGCCCGGGTACGCCCAGAGCGAAATGTGAGGCTGAGCAGCACGGCGGCGGGCGGGCGTCGGGATTCGGATAAGCAGAGCCCGCCCGGCGCCGAGGCACCGGACGGGCTGTGAACCTCGGGAACGTCGTTACCGACCCGCCTCGGCGTGGTAACGGTCGACGATCTCCTGCTTGATGCGGCCGCGGTCGGACACCTTGATGCCCTTCGCCTGCGCCCACTCGCGGATGGCCCGGTTCTGGTCACGGTCGGCGGCGGCACCGCCACGCACCCGGGCGGCGGCGGCACGACCGCCGGGGACCACTCCGCCCCGACCAATCTTGCGACCCGCACCGACGTAGGGCGCGAGAACGTCACGAATCTTCGCCGCATTACCGGGCGACAGATCGATCTCGTACTGAACCCCGTCGAGGCCAAACTTCACCGTCTCCTCGGCTTCGCCGCCGTCGAGGTCGTCAGTGAGCACCTGAATCGTTCGCCTGGCCACGTCAATTCCTTCCCGAATGGGGACTCCCCGCAATTGCGCAAAACTTTAGCGCATGCCGGGTGGGATTGAGTAGCCGGAGTTCCATAAATACTCGCCGCGTACCATCGGGGACGAAACTCCACCGAATACGATGGGTGGTACTCACTGGGCCACTCACCGCACACTGCAGGGCGACCGCTGACCAGAGTCCGCGTCGCACCGGATAATGATAGACGAGGATCGGTTCCACAACCCACTCACGCCACGCCCCCGCGACGCTAAAGATTGATCGGACGAAACGCACTCGACGTCCGGTACCGCAGCGCGCACGCGGAATAGCTTCACCTCGATCTGACCGCACAAATCGGTGGCGGCGGCATTGCAATGCGTTACAAAATGCCGGCCCGGGCATGCAACCTCGGGCCGCGTGCACCAGACCGGCGCCTGATCGGGCAGAATGCCGTAGCTGTGAGCATGCCTCCTTATTCGCAGTACCCCAACCAGCCCGCGAGTGGCGGGCCGGGCGGCTACGGCCAACCCACGTCCGGCCCCGCCTACGGCGGCCAACCCACGTCCGGCCCGAGTTACGGCGGCCAGCCGGGCTACGGCGGCCAGCCGACGTCCGGCCCCGGCTACGGCGGTGGCCAGCCCACCTCGGGCCCCGGCTACGGCGGCCAGCAGCCCGGCTACGAACAACCTCAGCAACCCGGCTACGGCGGTGGCTACGGGCCGCCCGGCGGCGGCTACGGCGGCGGGGGCGACGGAATCGCGCTGACCCTCAAGTTCTTCCCGCTCGCCTTCCTGCTGATGTTCTTCAAGCCGGTCGTCACGATCAACGGCCAGCAGTACCAGGTGCCGTGGAGCAAGCGGACGCCGATCCAGTTGCCGCCGGGGCAGTACCACGTGCACGTCCACGTGCCGTACCTGATCCCGAGCCAGATCGGCAAGGCCGACCTGGCGGTGAACGTCGGCGGCGGTCAGCCGATCGAACTGGAGTACCGGGCGCCCGCGTTCGCGTTCTCGCCCGGCTCGCTCGGCACGCCGCCGCAGAAGTACAACGGCATCGGGCTCACCATCGCGCTGATGGCGGTGCCCCTGGTCGTCGGGCTGATCTGCTGCTGCTTCTCGATCTTCGCCAACAGCGGCAGCAGCTACTGACACCGGCGTCCAAACGGACGCCGGCGCTAGGAACGGCTGGCCGGGGCGTTCCGCTCGAAGGCCAGCCGGAGGCCGATCAGGGTCAACCACGGCTCGTGGTGGGTCACGGTCGCGCATTCGCCGATCACCACCGGCGCCAGCCCGCCGGTGGCGATCACGGCCTTCACCGCGCCCAGTTCGGAGATGATGCCGCGCACCACTCCGTCGACCTGGCCGGCGAAGCCGTACACCACGCCCGACTGCAGGCACTCCACGGTGTTCTTGCCGATGATGCGGGGCGGCTTGACCAGTTCGATCTTCCGTAGCTGGGCGGCGCGGGCCGCCAGCGCGTCGACCGAGATCTCGATTCCGGGCGCGAGAACCCCTCCCAGGAACTCGCCCCGGGCCGAGATGACGTCGAAGTTGGTCGAGGTGCCGAAGTCGACCACGATGGCCGGCCCGCCGAAGAGCGTGTACGCGGCCAGCGTGTTCATCACGCGGTCGGCACCCACCTCCTTCGGGTTGTCGATCGCCAGCTGCACGCCGGTGCGCACGCCCGGCTCCACGATCACGGCCGGCACGTCGGCGTAGTAGCGGGCGAGCATCGAGCGCATCGAGCGCAGCGCGGCCGGCACGGTGGAGCACGTCGCGATCCCGGTGATCTCCACGGCGTCACCGGCCAGCAGGCCCCGCAGTTGCAGGCCGAGTTCGTCGGCGGTGGATCGGGCGTCGGTCTTCGTGCGCCAGGAGTGCACGAGCTTGTCGCCCTCGAACGTGGCGAGCACCGTGTTCGTGTTCCCGATGTCGATGCACAGGAGCAAGGCAGGCCACCTCAGCGAGGGCGCAGGTCGAGCGCGATGTCCAGGATGGGCGACGAATGGGTCAGCGCCCCGACCGAAAGGTAGTCGACGCCGGTCTCGGCGAACGCACGAACCTCGGCAAGTGTGAGCCCACCGGTCGCCTCCAGCTCCGCCCGGTCTCCGACGGCCGCCACCACCTGGCGCAGCAACGGCGGCGCCATGTTGTCGCACAGCAGGAACGTGGCGCCGGCCTCGACCGCCTCCACCGCCTCGTCGACGGTGGTGATCTCCACCTGAACCGGCACATCCGGGTACATGGAGCGCACCGACCGGAACGCCGCCGTGAGCCCACCGGCCGCGATCTTGTGGTTGTCCTTGATCATCGCGACGTCGTACAGGCCCATCCGCTTGTTCGTGCCGCCGCCGGCCCGCACCGCGTACTTCTCCAGCACCCGCAGCCCCGGCGTGGTCTTCCGGGTGTCGAGCACCTGCGCCTTCGTGCCCGCCAGGGCGGCGGCCCACTGCCGCGTGTGCGTCGCCACCCCGGACATCCGGCAGAGCAGGTTCAGCGCCGTCCGCTCGGCGGTCAACAGAGCCCGGGTGGGCCCGGCCACCGTCGCCAGTACGTCGCCGCGGGCCACCGCGGCGCCGTCGGGCACATGCGCTTCAAAGGCAACGGGACGCTGTTTAGCGGCGGCCGCGTGGAAGACCGCACCGGCCACCGCCAACCCGGCCACCACACCGGGTGCGCGGGCCACCACGTCGGCCACGTCGTGCTGCTCGGCCGAGATGGTGGCGAGGCTCGTGACGTCGCCGCTGCCCACGTCCTCCGTCAGCGCTCTGTCGACGATCTCGGCCACGGCGGACGGTTCCATCCCGGCGGCCTGTAGCTGCGCCGCGATCTCCGGAGTCATGACTTGATCTGCTCCCACTTGGCCTTGCCGTCGAGCGACACCAGGAGGTGACCGAGCCAGGCGTCGCTGGCCTCGGGGAAGTCCTCGCGCCAGTGGCAGCCGCGGGTCTCCTCGCGCTTCGTGGCGGCCGCGACGAGCGCACCGGCCACCGTGTACAGGTTCGCGGCCTCCCACGCGGCGGTGCCCGCCGGCGCGGCTTCGGCGGCGGCGACCGCCACCGCGGCCTCCTTCAGCGACTCGGCACTGCGCAGCACACCGGCACCGCGGCTCATCCCCCGCTGCAGCGGCAACCGCCCCGAGGCGGCGACCGCGTCGGCGGTGTTCGTCGGCGCGTCCGCCGGCTCGCCCTGTTCCGGCAGGTCGGCCGCGATGTCCGACGCGATCCGCCGGCCGAACACGAGGCCCTCCAGCAGCGAGTTCGACGCCAGCCGGTTCGCGCCGTGCACACCCGTGCAGGCGACCTCGCCGCACGCGTACAGGCCCTTGATCGACGTGCGCCCGTGCAGGTCGGTACGCACCCCGCCCGACGCGTAGTGGGCCGCCGGCGCCACCGGGATGAGGTCGTGCGCCGGGTCGACCCCGGCCTCCCGGCAGAACGCGGTGATCGTCGGGAACCGGCTCGTGACGTCTTCCACATGGCGGGCGTCGAGCCACACGTGGTCGGAGCCCTCGGCGGCCATCACGCGGTGGATGCCCTTGGCGACGATGTCGCGCGGGGCCAGTTCGGCCAGTTCGTGCTGCCCGACCATGAACCGCGTGCCGTCGGCGTCGCGCAGGTACCCGCCCTCGCCGCGCAGCGCCTCGCTGACGAGCGGCTGCTGGGCACCGCCCCGGGCGGTGTAGAGCGCGGTCGGGTGGAACTGCACGAACTCGAGGTCGGTGACCTCGGCGCCGGCACGCAGGGCGAGCGCCACGCCGTCGCCGGTGGACACGGCGGGGTTCGTGGTCACCGAGTAGATCTGGCCCATGCCGCCCGTGGCAAGCACGACCGCGCGGGCGAGCACGGCGCCCACGCCGTCTTCCGCGCCCTCGCCGAGCACGTGCAGGGTGACCCCGCAGGCCCGGCCCTTCTTCGTGGTGAGCAGGTCGAGCACCAGCGCGTGCTCGATCAACCGGATCCACGGGTCGCGCTGCACGGCGGCATGCAGCGCCCGCTGCACCTCGGCACCGGTGGCGTCGCCGCCGGCGTGCACGATGCGGTTGGCGTGGTGACCGCCCTCGCGGGTGAGCATCAGCGAGCCGTCGGGGTGCCGGTCGAACGCCGCACCCCAGCGCATCAGCTCGCGGACCCGGGCCGGCCCCTCGCGCACCAGCACGTCGACGGCCGCCGGGTTGCCCAGCCCGACGCCGGCCACCAGCGTGTCCTCGGCGTGCGCCGCCGGCGTGTCGAGCGGGTCGAGCACCGCGGCGATCCCGCCCTGCGCCCAGCGCGTGGAGCCGTCGTCGATGTTGACCTTGGTGACCACGGTGACGTGGAGACCCGCCTCACGCAGGTGCAGAGCGCAGGTGAGGCCCGCGATCCCGGACCCGACCACGACCACGTCGGTGCGCTCTGCCCATCCGGGAGGCGGCCCGGCCAGTCTGGCCTTGGCTGAACCCATCCGTTCAGTGAATCATTACCCGCTTGTTAACGCGCTACGACGTCCGTCACTCGACCGGTCAGTCGGCCGGAAGCCCGCTCGGGCCGGCACCCTTGATCGACTTGGTGAGGTTGGTGGCCTTGTGCGCGTAGCAGCGCACGCCCCGGTTGCCGAGACCCCACTCGACCTCGCTGAACGGCGACGAGATCCACCCGACGCGGAACGTGAGCTCGGAGTCGTTGGGAACGCCCGCGTACGTGGCGATCACCGGCGCGCAGCCGTCGAGGCGGGCCTTCCGGGCCGCCTCGCCGCTGGGGTACGGCCCGTCGGGCAGGTCGTAGACCCCGGCGAACTCGCCGTTGTGCGCGGAGGTGCAGGCGATCGGGATCATCTTGTCGACCCGGTTGTCGGACGTGACGGTGACCGTGAGGCAACCGAGCCCGACGGCCCGTTCGCCGCTGAGGCCGCCCTTCAGGCTGGCGGTGCGCTGCACGACGTCGTAGTCGTTGAGATCCTTGTACTCCATCACGTCGCAGCGGAACCAGCGGGCGCCGCCCTGCCAGTGCAGCGCGATCGGCAGCACCACCGAGAGGTCGAGCCGCCCGTTGCGCCAGTCGTCACCCAGGTACGTCTTGGCCTCGGTGGCACAGGTCTCGTAGGCGGTCTTGCGACCGGCCGACCCGCTCGACGGCGCCGACGCCTGGCTCGCCTCGTCGCCGGTGAACCGGCCGACGAACACGGTCTCGACGCTGTGGGCGGCGGTGCACTCGACCGGCGCCGGCCACTTGGTGACGCTGGCGGGGTCGTCGGTGGTGACGCTGTAGCAGGCGCCCGCGACGGGGGTCGGGATCGCGGCCTCCGGCATCGCCTTCCAGTTGTTGGTGAGGCTGCCGTCGGTTCCCGGCGGGTTGCCACAGGCGCTCAACAGCAGCGTCGCCGCCCCGAGGACGGCCACCGCGCTCATGCCCAGACGCCTGTTCCGCACCTGCACCCCTCCCGGTCGAGTCACCTCGACGCTAGCGCACAGGTACGAACCGCCCCGCATCAGAGACGCAACGCAGCGTTGTCGATCAGGCGGGTCGTGCCCACCCGGGCAGCGATCAACATGCGTGCCGGACCCTGCTCGGGGGCGGGCCCGAGGTCCGGATCCGTGACGACGACGTAGTCGAGCGACGCTCCGGGCGTCCCCTCGAACACCTCCCCCGCCGCGGCGCGGGCCGCCGCGGCGCCCTGCCCACCCACGGCGGCGGCCGCGGCCAATGCCCGCGACAACGCCAGCGCGGTGACCCGCTGCTCGGCGGACAGGTACGTGTTGCGGCTGCTGAGCGCCAGCCCGTCGGGCTCGCGGACGGTGGGGACGCCGACGATGTCGACGCCGAGGTCCAGGTCGCGCACCATGGCGCGGACCAGCGTGAGCTGCTGGTAGTCCTTCTCGCCGAAGAACGCCGCGTCGGGGCGGGTGAGGTGCAGCAGCTTGAGCACGACGGTGAGCACGCCGTGGAAGAACCCCGGACGGCTGGCACCCTCGAGGATCCCGCCGAGCGGCCCCGGGTCGATCCGCACCGCCGGCGCGCCGTTCGGGTACATCTCCGCCTCGGCCGGCGCGAAGATCACGTCGACGCCCTCGGCTTCGGCGATGGCCAGGTCCCGTGCCCAGGTGCGCGGGTACGTCGCGAGGTCCTCGTTCGGCCCGAACTGCAGCGGGTTCACGAACAGGGTCATGATCACGTGATCGGCACCGGACCTTGCGGCCTTCAGCAGGCTCACGTGCCCCGCGTGCAGCGCGCCCATGGTCGGCACCACGGCCACCCGTCCGCTCAGGTCCTGCCGGGCCTTGGCCAGTTCTTCCCGGGTGGTCGCGACGATCACACGCGCTCCTTCGCGGTTTCGAGGACTTCCAGCAACGGCACGGCGTCGGCCGGGCGCAGGCGGCCGGCGGCGATCGCCCGGTCGGCGGTGCGCCGGGCCAGGGCGAGGTACGGCGGCACCGAACCGGGCGCGGTGGCACCCAGCGCGGCCAGATGCCCGGCGACCGTGCCCGCGTCGCCCCGCGACACCGGGCCCGTCAGCGCCGCGTCGCCCAGCGCGAGGCTGTTGTCGAGCGCGGCCTGGAGCAGCGGGCGCAGCACCCGCTCGGGGTCGCGGACGCCCGCGTCACGCAGCCGGTCACGGGCCTCGTTGACGAGCGTGACCAGGTGGTTCGCGCCGTGCGCGAGCGCCGCGTGGTACAGCGTGCGGTCGGGTTCGGCGATCCACTCGGGGATCCCGCCAAGGTCGGCGACCAGCCGGGCCGCGCGTCGTCTGGCCGGTGCCCCCTCGGCGGTGACGCCGAACGTCACGTCCCGCGTTTCTCCGCCTTCACCGGTGAACGTCATCACGGGGTGCACCGCCGCCGTTTCGGCACCCTGTTCGGCGGCCGGTTCCAGCGGGGCCAACCCGTGCGCGCCCGACGTGTGCACCACGAACTGGCCGGGCCGGAACGCGCCCGCCGCGGCGAGCCCACGTACCAACCCGGCGAGCACGTCGTCGGGGACGGCGATGATGACGATCTCACCCACTGCCGCCTCGTCGGGCGGCAGCACGGGTGTGCCCGGAAGCAGCCGGCCGACCCGGTCACGGTGCGAGACCGTCGACACGGCGACGACCCCGTACCCGGCGGCAGCGAGGGCCACAGCGAGCGCCGTACCTACGCGGCCGGCGCCGATCACGCTGACGGTTACCCCGTTGTTGTCGCCGTTCCCGGGGTGAACGCGCGGCGGAGCGCTCATGATGATCCAGTCCTTACCGAGGAGGTACCGGTCAGATCATCAGTATCGCGCTGCCGCCCGTCCACCGGCACGGTCAGTGATGTATTGCTCAGGTGACCTTG
>NZ_BOPG01000010.1 GCF_016863635.1 Virgisporangium aurantiacum
GATCCGGACGCGGGATTATGCGACGCAAAGGTCTGCATCGCGGAGCCGGCCGAGCAGCTACGGTCAGTCGGTGACCACGATCGAGCAGATCGACGGAGTGGACCGGGGTGACCCGCCGCACGACAGCTCGACTCTGGTCCGACGCTGTACAACACTGCGACGCAAGTCTCTGGACCGCTTCACACCTGAGGACCTGCGGATCATGCTCGGGCAACGGGAAGCAGTGCCCATCCTGCTACCGCTCGCCGTCGACATGCTCGTGGACAACCCCCTCGCCGAAGGCGACTTCTATCCTGGAGACCTGTTGATGACCGTCCTCCGGCTGCCGTCGTCCACGTGGGTCACCCTGCAGGACGGACGAAGGCGCCTCACAGCGGCTGTCGCCGCCGTCGACCTCGACCCGGCCGACCTGCCGCCGGAGGTCATCGACGCCGTGGCGACAGCGAAGCAGAACTCCGTCTGATCGACGATCAGCGTGCCGGAGACCATCTGCGCAGCGCTGTTGGCGGCAGATCCGAGTTCCAAGATCGCGATGCGGACCAGATGCTGGTGTACTTCTTTCAGCGCGGCCCGAGCAGGAAGCTTGTGCCCACGGCTGGACGCCCGTGCTGGGCCCAGCGGAAGCACCGAACAGTGAGCCCGACGGCGGCTACGGGCGCAGGACGGGGCCGCAATCGGTGACGGCTCGCGATGCGGCCCCATCCGGAAGGGTCAGCCACTGACGGCGGTCCGTACCCCGAACCCGACCAGGACCACGCCGGACACCCGGTTGATGGCGGTCCTGAACATCCGCGACCTGATGACACGTCGCGCCGCGGCCACCACGAACGTCCATGCCGTCAGCCAGGTCACCGCCACCGTCACGTGGGCCGCGGCGAGCACGGCGATCTGCCCGGCCACGCCGGCACGGGGATCCAGGAACTGCGGTACCAGCGTCAGGTACACCGCGGCCGCCTTCGGGTTGAGCACGTTGCCCAGAAAACCCTGGAGATAGCCGCCGTGCCCGGCCCACGGTGGTCGCGCCGGCGCCTTTGTCGCCTCGGAAACTCGCCGCCCTGACCGGAATGTGGTGACCCCGAGCCAGATCAGATACACCGCTCCCGCGAGCTTGACCACCATGAAAGCCTCGGCCGACCGCATCACCACGGCGGAGAGCCCGACCGCGGCGAGGGTGGCGTGCACACAGAGTCCCGTCGCAGTGCCGGCCGCGACCAGCATCCCGTCTCGGCGCCGGCCAGCCGCTACCCGCTGGGTGACCAGCGTGAAGCTCGCCCCAGGTGTCAAACAGATGGGCGTCACCGCGAGCAGGAACCCCGCTATCAGATGCCACCGCACGAGGCGATGTTAGCCGCCGGCACCCGAATGTGAGATCGTCCGCGGTAGCGGGACGAACCCTGACACGGACGGGTCCAGTAACGGCCCGGGGTCGGAACCCGGGTTCAGGTCCGCGCCGGCGCCGTATCGAAGAGCAGATTCGCCCGAAAGCACGGCCGCGGTCAACCGCCTCAACCCGAACGCCCACACGACCTTGCCGGGCCCTGCCCAACGGCCACCTTCATGTGCGCCGACATCGGCATGACCGAGCGCTGGGAGCATCCAACTCTCGTCACGGTCGTTAGCGATCGGTCAGCGGCTAAATGAGGGCGCCTTGATCGCGGTCGTGGCAGGGTGGCGACATTCGAAGTGCAGATCGCTCTGCGGACGCTCGTTCGGCCGGCGGGACGAGTTGCTCCGTCGTACTCGCGCTCGAGCCGTACGACGCGACCGATCTGGCGGCGGTGGACCCCGCCGGCCGGGCGGTGGACATCATCGCCGGCTCGCTGCTGGCGGCGGCCATCTGCCGCGCCCGCTACCTGGCCATCCTCGAACTGAGGCTGGAGAGCCTGCGCCGCCCCGCGCTGGAGGCCGCGGTAGTGCGCCTGTCCGACGCGACGGCGGGGGTGCGCTTTCTCATTGGTCAGTGCGCCGCCGGCGGCGGTCGACGAGAAGGCGGTGCTGGCGTTGGCCGAGGCGATCGTGCGGCCAGCGGTCCCCGGCTGACCGGGCGGCGCCGGCCACGGCACCGACGAGCACCCCGGCGAACACCAGGTACGACGCGATCAGACCCCGCGGGGTGTCTAGCGAGCTGATCGCGCCACCCACCGCCCGGCCGAGGAGGCTGCCGAACGTCTCTGCGGTGATCGCGGCGGTCGCCAGTCGCGTGGCGGTGAGTCCGCTGGTGCCGGCGGTTGTGGCGCGGATGTACAGGCCGGGGTAGGCGAGACCGACGCCGACACCCCCTACCGTCCACGCGACCAGCGCGGCGACGAACGACGGTGAGAAGGCCAGCACCACGGCGAGGGTCCCGACGCCGAGGGCGGTCAGAGCCAGCCCGAACGGCGGCAGGTGGCGCAGGTCCGGACGGCGCATGAGGCGGGGCACGGCCAGGCTGGTCAGGGCCCAGGCCAGTGGCGCAGCGCTGAGCACGACCGCGGCGCGCGCCAGGCTCGTGCGATACCCGTCGGTGAGCATCAGCGTGATCAGGCTGTCGGCACCGAAGTAGCCGACGCCGAACAGGAGTAGCGCGCCGAGCGCGGCCGGCGTGCCCGGTCGGAGCGTGGCTGTGCCGCGCGGCAGGATCGCGGCGACGCCCACCACCGCGACCACCACCCCGACCACCTGTAGCGGCCACCATGCACCCACCACGAGCGCCGCCACGCCGAGCGGAACGAGCAGGCCGAGGGGCCGGTCCCCGTTCTCCTCCTGCGGATCCGGGCGCGCGGCGCGCGTCATGAGCAACCGTCCGACGAGGACGATCGGCACCGGGGCCAGCAGGGTCCAGCGCCAGCCCGCCAGATGCTCCAGTCCAAGGGTCGCGGCGGGCCCGACGAGCGCGGGCACGATCCACATCGCCGACGCCACGGCCACGACGCGCATCCGCAGCGCCTCGTCGAGGTGCTGGATCGCGGCGCTGAACCCGAACACGGCCAGCAGCCCGCTCGCCGCGCCTCCGACGAACTCGCCCAACGCAAAGACCCACGCGTGACCGGCGGTGGCCGCGATGGCCAGACCACCGACGTAGCCCACCATGCCGACGGTGAGGGTGCGACGTCCGCCCAGCCGCCGCACGACGCGGCCGGCCAGCGGCAGCGCGACGAACAACCCGAGGGTCGAGCCGGCCAGGAGCAGCCCGAGGTCGCCACGGGCATCGAGGTCACGGGCGATGACGGGCAGCAGGGTCGACGCCACGAACGTGGTGACGGCGGCGGCGAACTCGAGAGCCACGATGCCGACCGCCAGCGTCGTCGTTCCCGGCGGCCGGGTCGTCGTGGTCATGTATAGAGCTCGCGGTCGTGCCGGTTGATCTGCACCCAGACACCGTCCGGGTCGCACACGCGCAGCGACTCGCCGAAGTTCTCGTCGACCACCGGCCCCGGCTCGAAGCCCGCGCGGCGCAGCCGGTCGGCGACCTGGGCCAGCGGCTCGTCGGCCTCGAACGCCAACTCGCACCGCCCGGCGTCGTCTTCCCCGGCCCGGTGCAGCGCGAGCATGCCGGCGGCCCCGGGCATCTCGACCCACGCACCGGGACGGGATCTCGCACCGACCTCGAGCCCGACTGCCCGGTAGAACCGCAGGGCCGCGTCGACATCGGTCGTGTACCGGATCGGGACGACTCTCATGACGGCTCCCTACGCTCGGATTCGAGCCGGTGCAGATACGCCTCCAGAGCCCGCTCCACGAAGGCGGACAGCGAGTCGTTGGCGTCGACCGACGCGTGCTTGACCCGCCGGATCAGATCGGCGGGCAGGTAGATGTTGAACTGCTGCTTCGGCGGCGCGGCCATGCCTCAGGCTAGCATGCTAGCAAACTAGTCCGATGTCGACGTACCTAGTGAAGAAGTACTGAATAGCTGCACCTGTCCGCTCGGTCATGGCGACGTACTGCCGCGCATTGCAGATCTTGCAGGCGAGGATGCGCGCACGGGTCGCTACTTGACAGCGCACGTGACCTTGGCTGCGGCGGATGGGTGCAGTCCGGTCGTGTGGCGGGTCGGCCCTCGCGGCTCTGCCAGACGTCGGCCCGTTGGTGGCGGTGCCAGTCGTTGCGGCCGGTCTAGCATGCTGTGGTGATCGATCGGATTCCGTTGGACAGCCCGCTGTGGGAGCAGGTGTCGGCCTGCTATTCGCGGCGGGATGCGGTCGAGAGTCTGCGGACAGTGGTGGCGACCCGGCAGCTGGGTCAGGCATGGAAGGACCTGCTCGGCGAGGCGTTGCACCAGGGTGACGTCTACGGGATCTCGTCGGCGGCGATCCCTCATCTGGTCGATCTGGCACCGCAGTTGTCGGTGTCGGATCGTCGCGAGCTGTGGATCTGTGTAGGGCTGCTGATCGGCAGCGGCGCCGACCGGTTCCCCTCGCCGCCGGCTGCGGGTCTGCAGGAGGGACTCACGTCCGCGTTACGGGTGGCAGTCGGTGCGTCGGTCCGGGACTTCCTGGCCGACACGGCCATGTCCGCGAGCGACGCAGTGATGTTCGCGATGGCGTGTGTCTCGTTCGCCAGGCCCTGGGCCGGTCGCGACACACTGGAGGCTCCGTACCTGCCGATGGGGTATGTGCGCGGCACGTGTCCCGGCTGTGAGGCCGGCCTCGAGATCGACGGGTTCTGCGATCCGTTCGCGCCGCCGTGTCCCGCGCCGGATTATCAGCCGACGGGGACCGGTGGTGGGCCGTGGTCGGCGGTCGCCGACTCGATCGATGACGTCAGGCGTGCCGGAGTCCTTGGTGCCGGCTGGGACGACTTCCTCGCCGTCGCCAGCCGGGTCGCCCGCAACGGCCTCCCACCGGATGCTCCGGCCCCGGTGATGTGGTGCTTGGTCGCGGCGATGCTGGCTACCAGACCCGTCGCGGATGCGCCGCGGTGGGCGCGGGCGGTTTTCCGCTGTGCGGGGCACGTGCGCTGCCCCGGCTGCGACCTGGTGTGGTCGGTGGCGGATGTGGTCGCCGTCCCGCCCGACGCGCACCCGGTCACCGTGACCGACCGCGTCCTGCCCGACCGCGTCCTGTCCGATGGCGTCCAGACCGCTCTGTTGCCGGCACCCGCAGGTGCGCCCGTGGCGCGGGTCGTGCCGGTGGCAACGGTCGCCGACCCGGTCAGCGGCTTCCGGCCGGCACCGGGTTGGACGCCGCGCGGGGTCGACGTGCCGGTGCGGATCCGGTGGCGTGCCGAGGCGGGCGCGGTGGACACCGTGGCCGTGGTGCCGGGCCGGCCCGGCATCGTCGCGGCGGGAACCGCCCGGGCCGTCACGTACTGGGACCTGGAGACCGGAGCGGCCATGGGCCCGGCGTCGGCCGGTGGTGCGGTCGCCCTGGCCGCCGTCGCGGTCGCCGATCGCCATCTGCTCGCAGTAGCCGGCGCTGACGGGGCGTTGCGCTGGTGGGATCCGGGCACCGGGCGGCGCATCGGCCGCGATGCCAGAGGTCCGGCACCGCTCGTCTCGCTCGCGGCCATCACCATGCCAGCCGAACCGGCGGACCGGTACCGGACCGTGGGGTGGATGTCAGCCATCAGTGACGGACGGACCGTCCTGGCCGCCGGAGACCAGAACGGAGCGGTCCGGCTGTGGGATTCGCGGACCCGCAACCCGCTGCCGCAGCTGTTCCAGCGTGCCGGGCAGCCGGTCCTCGCCTTGGCTACCGGCGACGCCGTCGCGGGCGAGCGGCACAGCCACGCCGATCTCGTCGCCATCTTCGACGACCTGACGGTGGACGTCTGGAGCTCCCACAGCGTCCATGGCCAACGCTCGACGATGGCACCGTCGCGTGCCAAGCTGGCCGCGGCCGGCCATCGCCACATCGTCGGAGCAGCCCCGTCCGTGACGCCAGGACGGAACCGGCCCATGCTGCTGGCGGACCGCAACGGCACCACGTCCATGTGGGAGACCTTCGGGATCCGGCTGACCGACCCACTCCCAGCCGACCCCGACCACGCCCCTGTCACCGACGTCACCACCCTCCACGACTCACGAGGCGACCTGGCCGTGGTCACCGCCGGCCGCAACGGCCTTCGTGTGTGGTACCCCCACCTCGGCACCGTCGCCACGATCGCCCTCGACACCCGGCCACGCTGCCTCACCACAACCGGCGACAGACACAACCCGACCGTGATCGTCGGACACGACACCGGCCTACTCGCCCTGGCCCTCGACCAACCTGTCCCAACACCCGGCCCGTGAAGCGGATCAGATTCCTTGAGAAACAGATCACGTTCCTTGAGAACCCACAAATGGACCTTGGCCTGCGACCTAAACCACATCGGTGTAGTTCTTGATCCGCGAACTGAGCACTCTCGAGGGCTTCCGCGGCCGCTGAATCGGCCCCACGGGCGGACCAGCTGATGTATAGCCGTGCCGGATCAGTCCCCGGGTGGTGCCGCCCGAACCTGTCGGGCACGCCTGCGAGTTTCTCGGACGACATCGTCACCTCGCTCGTCGCCGGGTCAGCACGTCGTCCGCCGTCGACGCGACGGACGGCATGCCGGGCCGCGCGGCATCCCGCCTTCGTGGTCACGAGTGGGCTAGGTGGATGGTGACTGACCGGCGCGTAGGCTCTCCGCGAAGCGCCGTCCCGGCGTCGGGTCGACCCCGAACATCTCGGCGTAGCGTTCGTGAATGTCCGCCCACGGCTTGTGCGCTTGCTCTTCGGACAGGTAACCGCCAGTGAGATGGGGTTCGAGCCGTGAGAGGTAGGTCTCCCAGCCGGTTGCGGTCTGTGCCGCGAGCGCGCGGTCTGTGATGACGTGGGTGAAGGTCAACCGACAGCCGTCTGCGTGCACGGCCAGATCGAAGCTGTGCGGCTCGCCGGCGTAGGTCCAAGCCAGGCGACGGCCTGGAACGACGTCGGTTACCTCACCGGTGGCGCCGGCGGCCTCAAAGGTCTCACCTGTCGCCGGTGTCCAGTCGGCGGCTGCGGGAAACCAACACTCGATCTCGGCCGGCACGCTGACAGCCCGCCACACGCGCTCGACGGGGTGGGTGAGCGTGCGTTCGAATCGCAGCGCTGGGCGGCCGCCGATCGTTTCCAGGGTTCCGTAGGTCATGGATTCTCCAGTTGTCGTTCGAGGGTGTCGGAGCACCTCGGCCGATGGCGTGGCAAAGCCCCGTTGGCTGCGGCTCAGCCAGAGGGTGCAGCAGCTCACAGTGGGATATTAGTGCAAGGTTATATAGCGCACAACTTATGTAACTAGGCACGTGGGCGGTCGCCGAAGGCCGATCGCCTACCGGGGGTGGACGCGTCGGGTGAACGGCGTCTGGCAGTGCCGCCCCGGGCCCTCGCGGACGCGCTGTAATCGGCATGTTCGCGCAGCAGAGCGGCGCCGTGTGACCTGGGCGGTCGGTCTTCGAGGTGCGCCGGCCGGTGCGGCGTCGACGCCCATGCACCGTCGCCGCCGCCGAGCGGCCGATGGGGGACGTCCGTAACGAAGCATGATCGAGGAGCCGGACGCCATCCTTGCGGGTTAATGGCAGTCCGGCTCCTTCACAGATCGCACGGTGCCGCCCAGCACTGCCAGCGTGATCACGAATCGGGGCACCCACCGACGGACCCTCACGCCGGCCATCAGGTAACCGAGCCAATCGCGGCATTAGCGGATGCCAAGCCCGCTCTCGTCCAGCACTTCAATGTCAACGACGGCGGTACAGGCCGGATCGAGGCTCAGCCAGATGACGTCCTCGTCGTCTCGCTGAAGCTGGACCAGGTAGGGCCCAGCGGATCCGGCCGGTGCGGTCAGAATGTTCCTGCAGGTCGGCGTGCATGCGCAGCGGCCGTGGTGTCGGAGGTCTCCGACCCTGCCGGCCAGCGGATGCGACGGATCGACGATGCGCAGGAGCCGATCGATCTCGGCGACGAGCCCGGGGAATGTGATCACCATCAGCGGCCGGTCGTGGTCATCCACGTCTGGCGACAACGGCTCGCGACGGTTGCCCTCACCACGAGCCACACGCCGATCATATGCCGAGCGACTTGCGGCCAAATCAGGGCGTCATGATCAAGTTCTTTCAGTCGGTGAGTGCTCGCATGATGCGGTCATATTCGGCGGTCATGGCCGGCGCGGCGAGAAAGTCGACCGGGTCAGCGTCTTCCACCTGGAAGTCGACCAACTCGATGGATCGGATGGCGAGTTCGTACAGCGCGTTGCGCTCGCCGGTCTCGCGGAAGGTCGCCCAATGGTCGAGGGCGTCCAGAACCATGACGAGCAGGCCATCCATGTCACCATCGGTCAGTACGCCCGCGTCGATCTGCGCCAGGTAGCGGCGGAGTTCGGCCGGACCCGCTGTGAGGACGTGCCGGCACGAGTCGTTGAGCGCCTGCCACGCATTGCTGTCCAATTCATGCCTGGATACAGAGGTGAGCAGTTCGTTGTCTCGGGTGAGCCGTACAACGGTGTCGGCTCCGAAAGTGCTGAGCCTCTTCCAGTCGGCGGCGTTGATCGCATCAAGGATGGCGGCCTCGACTGCTTTGTACTGCACCGGCGCAGCCTACAGATCCTCTCGTCCGCGCAGGGAAGATGACGAGCTGGCAAGGGACGCCCGAACGAATTTCGCCGATCAGCGCAGCCGCGCTGTCCGCGCCAGAAGCGGATGTCTGAGGGCTAGCTCGACATACTCGCCTCGGGCTGGCGACGGTGACCAGGAGCCGGCCCGGACCGCAACGCCCCCCGTAGAGCATGAGCACGGATCCAGGGCCGGCAACCAACTCCCCGGCCTGGTCGGCATGAGAACCTGTCAGAAGGGGGCGGCATGGGCCGCCTGCGAGCGCCGCGAGGTTCGGAGACAGAGGCCTGATGTCCATCCAGCACACCGTCGTCTTCCGGCTCGTCCACGAGCCGGGATCGACCGCCGAGATCGAGTTCCTCGCGAGCGGGCGGGCGACCCTGATCTCCATCCCCGGCGTCACTGCCTTCGCAGTCAACCGTCAGGTCAGCCCCAAGAGCGATCTCACGTGGCAGTTCTCGATGGTCTTCGCCGACCAAGCCGCCTACGACGCGTACAACGCGCATCCGGCGCACGTCGAGTTCGTCGAGACCCGATGGAAGACCGAGGTCGACGCCTTCCAGGAGTACGACTTCGTCGCCCACTGACATCTCCCCGTAACCGCCGGACCTCGGCCGCCTGCCGGCCTCATCCAACAGCCAACGCAGACCGGCCCACGCCTGGTCGGTATCCATTCCTCGTGAGGACACTGCCTCGTCCTCGTCACCCATACGCAGATCACCGGCGTACTCGTGGGCACTGTCCGGCTCCTCGACCAGCAGCCGGCGAAGCTCAGCAAGTTCGTGTGGTCGCAACCTCACGTACTCCACGATCATGCTCATGAGCTCGGATTCTGCACCACCCTCAACGCCGGCGAGAACCAGCCAGCGCCACAGCTCCAGGCGCGCGCAGGGCGGCCAGATCCGCGCACCTGATCTTGGTGATAATCGGCTCGCCCTGGCCCTCGGTGTTCATGGTGTGAGGCGATCATCATCGTAAGGTCGGTGCTGACGCGTGTGCGGGGGTTGGAAGCCCACAACTGCTATCGGACCTGCTCTCGCGGTTGCTGCACTTGTTGAGCAGCGCAGATTGTGTGCGATCGGTTCGTGGGGCTGGGGCTGTTCTCCAACGATCTGGAGGGTGCCGTTCTCGGGGACTACCGCCGGCTGATCGAGGACGGCACCAGCTAAAGGAGGACGCGACCTCTCGAGTCCTCGCGCAACAACTTGGCTAGAAGGAACCGTCGCCTGGTGGGGTGATCGCGGCGCACGTGGGCGGGTGGGATGTCGGTCCGGTTCGGGGAGGTCCAGCTCACCTCTCGGCGTGCGCACCTGGGCTCGGCCCGGCGGCCGACAACGCCGGACGCTCATCCCAACTGGATGAGGCGTCGACGCGCCCACGGATGTTCTCCTTCTGTCAAGGCGTATGACGGACCTCGTGACTCGCTGATCTTCGAAGCAGTCGCCACCGGCCGCGATGACAGCTCACGCCATGAGACTGAGGGAACATGGGCCGCAACGCATGCTCGGCTGATCCGTCGGCGCCGCCGTCGACCAGGTTCCACCGCCCGGCGCCGACAGTTGATGGGACCGGCCGCCCGGATGCGGACGCCGCCATGTCCGAGATGTTCCGTGGCCCTACCGGGCTAATCCGGCGAGCGCCGGACGTTGCGTGGCACGCGCTCACGGCGGACGAGGTCGCGAACTGTTTCGAGGTTGGTCCGGCGACGGGTCTTGATTGCGGCGGAGGCGCAGCGGCGGCTGGTGACCTACAGGCCGAACGCGATGGCCGAGGCGAAGTCAGCGACGACAGGAGAACCGCGATGAGCAGCGCCGAGAAGCCCGCAGCTGGAGGGAAGTTGACATGACCGTGAGTGGGCGGCTCTCCGACAAGGAGGCCTGGCACACCCTGGCGGCGGCCGATGCAGCTGCGCACCTCGGCGTGCGCCCGGACCTGGGGTTGAGCACGCAGGACGTGGAGCAACGGCTCGCCACGTACGGGCCGAACCAGTTGCCGACCGAGCCACCGCCGAGCCGCTGGGCGGTCGCGCGCGGTCAGGCGTCGAACCCGATGAACATCATGCTGGCGATCGTCGCGGTGGCCAGCTTCGCCATCGGTCAGGTCCCGACCGGCCTTGTGGTCACCGCCCTGGTCCTGTTCAACATCATCATGGGGACCAACCAGGAGATGAGCGCCCGGGCCAGCGTCGAGGCGCTGGCCGACTTGCAGGTCCCTCATGCCCGGGTGCGTCGCTCAGGGTCGGTGGAGCAGGTGGACTCGACCGGGCTGGTGCCGGGCGACGTGGGTCTGCTGGAGGCGGGCGACATGGTGCCCGCCGACGGTCGCATCATCAGCTCCGCGAGTCTGGAGGTGCAGGAGGCGGCGCTCACCGGCGAGAGCGCCCCCGTGCCCAAGGACCCGGGCGCGCTGGGCGCCGCCGAGACGGCGCTGGGCGACCGGACGAACATGGTGTTTCAGAACACCCAGGTGACCCGCGGAACCGCCGCGTTCGTGGTGACGGCGACCGGCCAGTCCACCGAGATGGGCCGCATCGCCGACATGGTGACCGCGACCAAGCGGCAACGATCGCCGCTCCAGCGCGAACTCGACGGCATGACGAAGATCTTCGGCCTCCTTGCCTGGGCCACGGTGACCGTGATTGCGATCGTGGGCATCCTCCGCGGCCAGGAGGTGGAGACGCTCCTGCTGCTGTGTATATCGACCGCCATCGCGTCCATCCCGGTCGGCCTGCCCACCTTCGTGCAGGCGATGCTGTCGTCCGGCGCCCAGCACCTCGCCGAGTCGAAGGCCGTCGTCAAGTCGCTGACCGACGTCGAGACCCTCGGCGGGACCACGGTCATCAACAGCGACAAGACCGGCACGCTGACGATGAATGCGATGACCGCGACGTCGATGCTCACCGACGGCCAATGGTTCCGGATCGAGGGTGGCGGCTACCGGAAGACCGGTGCGGTCCTGGGCACCGCCGGCGCGGCCGTGCCGGACTTCCGGCGCCTGGGGCTCGGGCTGGTGCTGTGCTCCGACGCCACGGTGGCCGACGACGGTTCGGTCATCGGCGACCCGACCGAGGCCGCCCTCGTTGTGCTCGCTGCCAAGGTCGGCGTCGACGCCGAGGAGAGCCGCCGCTCACTGCCCCGTAGGGCGGAGGTTCCCTTCGACTCCGACTACAAGTTCATGGCGACCATCCACGACCGGCCCGAATGGCTGGCCGGTGGCGTCCTGCAGGCCGGGCATTTCATGACCGTCAAGGGTGCTCCGGACATCGTCCTGGACCGTTGCGCCACCGCCCTGTGGAAAGGGCGCCAGGTGCCGATGGCCGATGTGCGAGCCGACCTGCTCGCGGCGAATCAGCAGCTGTCGGAGAAGGGCCTTCGCGTGCTGGCCTTCGCGGCTCGCGATCTCGAGGACGCCGACATGGCCACTGCGGACACGGACCCGATGGCGGCGGTCACGGACCTGATCTTCGTGGCGTTGGTCGGAATAATCGACCCCCTCCGTGCCGAGGCGAAGGCCGCCGTCCGGGTCGCCCTCGACGCCGGGATCGACGTCCGGATGATCACCGGCGACCACACCGTGACGGCCCGGGCGATCGCCGACGAGCTCGACCTTGGACCGGGCCTGATCACCGGCACGGAGCTGCAGCGGCTGCCCGACGACGAGGTGATCGCACGGCTGCCGCAGCTGCACGTGTTCGGCCGGGTCGCCCCGGAAGACAAGCTGCGACTGGCCAGTCTCATGCAGCAGGCGGGGGACGTGGTCGCGATGACCGGCGATGCTGTTAACGACGCGGCCGCCCTCAAGCAGGCCGACATCGGTGTCGCGATGGGCAGCGGCTCCGAGGTCACCAAGCAGGCGGCCAAGCTCGTGCTCACCGACGACAACTTCTCCACGCTGGTACGTGCCGTCGAACTCGGCCGCGACATCTACCGGCGCATCACGACGTACGTGAAGCTGCAGCTGACCATCCTGTCCGCGGTCCTGCAGCTCATGCTGCTGGCGACCATCTTCAATATCAACAATGGTGTCGCGTTGTTCCCGATGCAGCTGCTGTTCTGCAAGTTCTTCATCGTCGTGACCGTCGTGATCGGCCTGGTCGCCGACGTGCCAGACCCGGGCGTGATGCAACGGCCGCCCCGCAAGCCCGGCACGAAGATCGTGACCGGCCCACAGATCGTGCGCTGGCTTGTGGGCGGCTTCGCCGTGGCGGGCGGCGCACTGGCCGTCCTGCAGTGGGGGCCGGACGAGCCGAGCACCACGGACCCGTCCGCCTCGATGACGATGGCGTTCGCCATCGTCGCGCTCAGCGCGGTCAATCTCGGGGTGATCCTGCGTCGGGAGCGGCAGACCGCCTGGACGTCCCCGATGTTCCCCTACATGGGCTGGATCATCCTTGGCTGGGCCCTGACCTGGGCCGCGGTGGAGCTGGGGATGCTGCAACGCCTGCTCGACACCGTCTCCTTGACCGGAAGGCAGTGGTCGGTCGTCCTCGCGCTCTCCCTGCTCGCACCGCTCATCGTCGCGATTGACAAGCACCTGCAGCTACGCAGGCAGCACCCGGCAGCCTCAGCCCGATAGCCGACACGACGTCCCGGAGCGTTGAACTGAAACAGCCGGGTGGCCCTGATAAGACGACGCCCATGGGTGCGCCGCCCCGAGGACCGCCGCATGGCGCGCGTCATCTCGAGCGGGTGCCGGTGCAACCGTTCCAACCTGAAACAACCGAAGGCCGAACGCTTGGACGGGCGGCGCCTCGTGTGTAACGCGGCGCAGGGCTTGCCCGCGGGGCGGCCGCCCTCGTCGAGGGCCACGATCTCGCCGTCGATCACGACATCCCGCCGGCCGAGCAAGATCAGGCAGGACGGCCAGTTCGGGGTAATGGCTGGTGACGTCGCGGTCATTGCGGCTGACCACTCGCACCCGACCCGGCTCGACGTGGAAGGCATCCAGCAGGCAGGGCCCGGGGCAGGAGCTGTCGCGCCGCACCGGTCAGGTTGATCGCCGCGTCCATCGGCGGTTGAATCACGCCGCGGTTGCCGGCGTGTTCGCCTTCGCTATCACTGTGACGGCCCACGGTCAAGCAGCGCCCTCACCGCGGTATATGTGGGCATATTGGGCCGTGCCAACCATGTCGTAGCCAGGTGCGGCACGATCCGCTTTGGGTGGGTTCCGGTCGCGATGTAGCGTAGGACGACTGCTCAAGACCGTGGCAGTGGCACGGGCTGCCGCTCGACCGAGGAGGGTGGTGGATGGTGCGCGATGCGCGCTCGCACCTTCCTTTCGCCGCGGTCGAGGCGAAGATCCTGCGCCCTGTCCACCGAGAGGGCCTGATCGCGCGTGCCAGGCTGCTGGAGGCTCTCGCCGCAACGCCCGAGCGCATCTCGCTGATCCTGGTGACCGCGCCGGCCGGGTACGGAAAGTCGACCGCGCTGAGCCAGTGGGCGGCTGAGGATTCCCGGGAGTTTGCCTGGGTGACCCTCGATGAGGCCGATGGGGACCCGGTCCGTCTCGCCGGCCACGTCGCCTTGGCGCTGCACCGCATCCAGCCGCTCGATCCGGCGGTGTTCCGGGCCCTCGCGGTCGGCGACGGGTCCCGGCATCTGACGGCGCTCGGTCACCTTCTGACGTCCATACGGAATGGGAACCGGCGGGGCGTCCTGGTGCTCGACGACGTCCACGAGCTGCGCAACGTCACAGCCATGAACTTCATCCGCGCGCTCGCCGCCGGCCTGCCGGCGGGCTTCCAACTCGCGGTCGGGTCCCGGATGATGCTCGGCTTCGGTCGACTCCGCAGCGAGGACCGCTCCGTCGAGTTCGGCGTGGAGTACCTGGCGTTTACGAAGGACGAGGCCCGGGCTGTCCTCGCCCACGCCGGGTGGACTCCACGGACGACACCGTCGACACGGTCGTCCGGCGCACCGAGGGGTGGCCGGCCGGCGTCTATCTCGCCGCCCGGGCCATCCGCACCGCGTCGGATCCCGCTCTCGCGGCGAAACGGCTGACCGGTGACGATCCGTACATCCTGGACTACATCCGGGACGAGTTCCTCGTCCGGGAGCCTCCCGAGATGGTGCGGTTCCTGATGCGTACGGCCGCGCTTGATCAGATGTCCGGCGCACTCTGCGACCACGTACTCGGCCGCAGCGACTCCGCCCACCGGCTGGCCGAGGCGGCGCGACGGAACCTGTTCGTCGTCCCGCTGGACCGGCGCGGGGAGTGGTACGGCTACCACGGCCTGGTCGCCGAGATGCTGCTGTCGGAACTCCGAACTCACGAACCCGGCGAGGAGTCGCGGGTGCACCGACGCGCCGCCGAGTGGTACGAGAAGCAGGGCCAGCCCGAGAGGGCGATCGAGCACCGGCTCGCCAGTGGCGACACTCTCGCGGCGGCCCGGTCGATCAACCGCCACGCGCCGGACTTTGTCGCCGCCGGTCGGCTTCTGACGGTCCGCCGGTGGTTGGACGCCCTCGGCCAGGACGGACTGGTGCGCTATCCGCCGTTGGCGATCACCTCGGCGTGGACGCTGGCGCTCATCGGAGACGGGCCGGGCGCGCAGCGGTGCCTGCACTCCGCGGAGCGCGGATCGTTCGACGGTCCCATGCCCGACGGCAGCAGCTCGCTCACGTCCGCCATCACGGTCCTGCGCGCGTCCCTGGGCGCGTTGGGAATCGACCAGATGCTGCTCGACGCGACCGCGGCCACGAAGAGTGAGCCACCCGGCAGCCCGTGGTTTCCCTCGGCGATGACGACGCTCGGCATCGCCCACGTCCTGACGGGCGCCACCGATGCGGCGGTCAAAGAGCTCGCCCTCGCGGCCCAGCTCGGCGCGGAAGGGCGACCCCCCACTGCCACCGTTGCCGCCCTGGCCGAGCTGTCACTCCTCGCCGCGGACCGCAACGACTGGACCGACGCGGAAGACAAGGCCGGCCAGGCGGTCAATGTGATCGAGACCGCCGGCATCGAGGAGCACCTGTTCAGCATCCTGGGCTACCTCGCCGTCGCCCGGACCGCCGCCCACCAGGGCAACCAGGCGGCCGCCCGCCGTCACGCCGGCACCGTCGTACGGATGAACACCACGCTGTCACCGGCGGTGATCCCGTGGCTGTCGGCCCAGGTGGCGATCACGCTCGCCGAGATCTTCCTGGACCTCAACGACTTCGCCGCCGCGCGCTTCCGGGCGGAGGAGGCCGAACGGCATCTGGCCGGAATGCTGACCGAAGGAATGCTGCGACACCAACTGCGGCAGGTCTTGGCCCGCCTCACCCACGACGGCGGGCATGTCCGGGTCCCGAGCGCGATGGCGCTGACCGGCGCGGAAATGCGGGTCCTGCGACTACTGTCGACCCATCTCTCCCACGGCGAGATCGGCGAGGAGCTGCACATCTCCGTCAACACCGTGAAGGCCCACGCCACCGCGATCTACCGCAAACTGCAGTGCTCCCGCCGCACCCAAGCCGTCGCACGGGGCCGGGACCTCGGCCTGCTGCAGCCCTAGCGCCCGACCGCGTCCACGGCGGCAGCAGCCAACGCGCCGTCCGTCGCGGCGAGAGCCACTTCCCGGGGCAACAACCGCGAATCGACCAGTATCCAGGCGCTCTACTGACACCATGATCAGGTGAGCTGTAATCGGCATGTTCGCGCAGCAGAGCAGCGCGTGCGAGCGATCGAGGAGCCGGACGCCGTCCTTGCGGTTAGTGGCAGTCCTACGTTGCCGCCCAACGCCGCCATCGTGATCACGAACTTGGCGATGCCGCCGACCAACGCTCACCCCGCTACCACGTGATCGAGCCAATTGCGGCATAGAGCGGAAGCCGGGCGACCCGCCGCCTTGATGGTCAGTGCTACTGATCGACAGTGAAGATGACGGCCCGCCCGGCGGCCGCGGCGTTGCGGTAGAAGTCACGTACCTGCGTGAACCAGTACCAGGTGTACTCGAAGTCCTCGTCGCTGAGCGCGCCCTGGTAGCTTGCCGGGTCGATACGGTCGTACCGCTGCCGCATCCACGCCGCATCCACAGTTTCAAGGGCCGCGGCGACCTGGACGACCTCATCAACGAGCACATGGGCCACGACGTAGTCCTCGCCTTCGTAATGATGGCCGCCGCCGAGCACGGCCAGGTCGAGCGGGGACAGGCGCCGGCCACTTCCGAGGGTTCCATCACTCAGACACCGGTGCATGGCGTCCCACGCCTTGTCGGTCTCGCAGTCCAGCGGCTCACCGTCCCAGTCGCCCAAATCGACCTCCTCAACGAACGCCCGAACCTCAGCGTCGTCACGGGTCGCCATCAGCGCGGCTTCCTGATCGGCAGTGAGCGCAAAGAACATCCCCCGGCACGCCACGGCCGCACGGTACCCGAACCAGTTGAGGGGCGCAGGCCCGCTCAGAGCATGCAAGCGTCACACAGATGACGGAAGCGAGACCACGATCTGCGTCAGCGATCGACGCAGCCACTGCCTATGCCGCCGAGTTGGCACCCGACTTGTCGGCTGAACAGGCGTGAGACGTCGGCTCAAGGGTCGTTCGATCGCCGTCGGCGGCGATCAGCCGGCCGTACAAGCGGACCCGCGACCAGTGGGCCATGTGATCCACGTGGTCGCGGGCGCCGTCGTGCCGTCCGTCAGCTCGGGCTACCAGACGTACCTGTTGTTGAGCGCGGTCGTCACCGCTCGCCCGTATGCCGCGGCACCGTAGGCGTTGGGATGACAGGATTCCATGCCGAGCACTTGTACCGGCTCGCCGTCCTCGTCCTCGATCAGGTCACCGGGCACCAGGGTGTTGAGGTAGTAGGGGAACCCGACTCCAAGCAGCTCGTGACCGGCGAACTCGGACCGGACGTCGACCGGGACGACACCCGCACCGACACTGCCCAGTACCTCGGTGGCGAGCAGGTTGGCCATCTCGTTCATGAATGCCACCTCGTTCGGATCGAAGCCGACCGTGACTACGTTGACCGTCCCCGGCGGCCACACAATCGGTACGCTCAGCGAGCTCCCCGGGGCTATCAGCAGCGGGTAGCCGGCGAGCGCGATGAGGGCGTTCGGTGCCCTGGTACGGATTTCGGCGATCGACAGCTGGACGTTCCGCCTGACCTCGTTCCGGATCCGGTCGCGGGTGACATCCGCCAACGTCCGACCGCCTTCGGATCGGACGGCGGGACAGTTCTCCTCCATCGCGCAGACCCTCAGGAGATTCGACCAGCCGGCATCGTTGCCGCCGATGGTGAGCGTCACCAGGGTGGTGTTCCCATCCAGGAAGCCCGAGTCGACCTGGTTGACCTCGCCCCACGAGCCACTTGGCTGCCCACCTCCCGCGGTTCGCAGATTCCTGGTCGTCGCCCCTACACACGCGACGGACTGGAAGTCGATGGTCGGATAGAGGACGTCCTTGAGGTCTCCGAACCGACCTGGTGAGCCGGGCAGCGCGATCAATCTCGCCCAGCCGTTGACACCTCGCCGGCAGGCGTTGCGGCGGGCCGGATCTTCGGCGTACTGGTCGCTGACCCGGCTGTAGGTGCCGGCACCCTCGCCGGAGGAGTACGAATCGCCGAGCGCGACCACGAAGTGCTTCGGCTTGGCGCCCAACGGCTGCACCGCGATCGCGTCCCAGGCGACATCCTCGACGTAGCGGCCGTCCCCGGCGAAGTTCGACAGCTCGATCCGCGGATTGCCGGCACCGGTGAAGTCGAACACCCCGATGTCGATCCACTTGTTCTGCTCCCACCTGGTGGGGATGGTCCGGTGTTGGGTTGAGGTGGACTGGCCGGGCAGGTAGACCTTGTAGTCGGCCTGGCGGGTGTGCGCACCGTGGTCGGGGACGTGGACGAACACCCGGGTCCACGCGGTCGTGGGATCGACGGTCCAGGTGCCGGTCACCTTCCGGTAGTCGTTGGGGAGGCTCACATCGACCGGCTTCATGGTGTGGGCGAACCAGAAGTGCCCACCGAACCCGGCGCCGATCTGATGAAAATCCACTTTGGACGGATAGATGGTGTACCCGTTCCGGACGTACTCGCCGAACTTGAGACTGAACGTGCCGCCGCGGGTCCAGTTCGGCGTGCACCCCCCGGGCCCTGCCTTCTGGGTGACGGTGATGTCGTCGATGATGCGTGCGCCGGCGGGCAGCCCGGCCACCGAGCACTGGGACGGGTAGACGCTGTCGACCAGCGGCCGCGGCTCGACACTCGTGAAGCGCGAAGCTCCGGTACCGCAGTAGGCGGAGCAGTCGATCCACGTCTTCGGGTAGTGCCACCAGCAGGTCAGGTCGGGTCGGGTACAGGGACCGTAAGGGTCACCGAGGTTGTTCGGGTTCTCGGTGCCCGGCGCGCACTCGTTCCCGCCACCGTCGATGGCTGCCGGCGTGCAGAAGGCGAAGCGTCCGGGCTGCGCCGCCCACATGTCCGCTCCCGCACGCGCGGTGAGGTAGGTGGGCGCGAAGTCGTGCGCAGCATAGTCGATCTTGATGAGTGACGTGTATGCCCAGCCGATCACTCGCTCGGGGTAGGACCAGTGGTTGGGGTGCTTGGCGTTGTCGTAGCCGATGTTGTCGTCGATTCCCTGGCTCGGCACGTCGAGCGGGGCCTTGAGGAACAACTGCCGGTCCGCCGGGTACTTCGGGTTGGCCGGGTTGTTGGACCAGCCCACCCCCCACGATCCGTTGTGCTGGCCGCGGTCCTCGTACCGCCAGAACCCGGTGTTGTACGCCCACAGGGCGAACCACCAGTTCTCGATGAACCGTGGATCCCCGTTGTTCGCGATCAAACCGGCGTTGCGGGTCTCGTTCCACTTGCCCTGCAGGATGCGCAGACCCGCGGCGATGTTCGTCGCGTAGTCCAGCGTGACGGCGTCCTGGTGCAGCTTGGTGATGGTCAGCCCGTCCACGACCTGGCCGCGGTCCGCCAGGAGCATGCCGGTGGTCACCTGCGCGGCCCCGTAGCCGCAGTCCACCTTCGGGTTGGCGTCATGCCAGGTGATGTCCATGACGCTGGGTGCTTCCAGATCCAGGCCGTAGTAGCCCGCGCTGGTCAGCGGGTTGCCGGCCGAGCCGTCCACCGCGTGCCAACTGGCCTGCCACAGGTTGGACTCCTGGGCGAGGATGCCCAGCAGCACCTGCTCCGGCACCGTCCCGCCGACGCCGGCGAGCGTGAGGGACGGGAACAGCCCCTGCGGCGAGTAGGCCGGAAGGCCGTTGTTGGACCAGTTCGCCGGCCGCTGGAACGTCAGCATGCCGCGCACCGCCAGATCGGCGGCCCACTCCACCTGCTTGAAGGAGGGCTGGTACACCTGGACCGCCGGATCGTTGCGGGGTCCCGCGCACAGCCGGTCCGGCTCGTACGGCACGGTGGAGTAGTCGTACGGCGGAATGCGGTTGGTTCCGGCCGGCGGTCCGGCCGGCGGCTGTTGCCGGGTCGCGGCTTCGGGAAGCACCTCGAAGGCGACCGCCGATCCGGTGCCGGTACGCGCGTCGATGCGTACCTGGGCCGGCGCACCGTCGTTCGGCGTCATGGCCCCGCCCGTGACGTGGGTGTCGACGCGGGACACCGCCAGCGCCCCGGTGGTGGAGATGTCGCTGTCCGGCGCCGTGTCAATGGTCCTCCACCCGCCGGGCATCGGTTGGCGCAGTCGCTCGCCGGCCCGGTAGCCGGTGAGGAAGACCCGTCCGCCCGCCCCCGGGCGCAGTTTGAGCGTGCCGCTGGGCGCGCTGCCCACGTCGGTCACCTTGCCCCCCGCGTACCGGTGAAAGCGGACGCTCGAGGCGTCGATGGTCTGGAACGCCAGCCCGGCCTCCAGGTCGGGGTAGATCCGGAACGGCGTGCCGGGCGCACCGGTGAGCCGGCGTTCACGCCCGGCGGTGTCGAACGCGACGAGCGACGCGCCGCGCGCGGCCACCACCTCGCCGCGGTACGGGACGGGCGAGGTCACCTGGCCCGTGGCCCACGCCCGACGGGCCATCCGGCCGCCGGCCGCGTCCACCACGCCCAGCCAGGTCCTTGCCGTTCCCCGGTCGAACTCCAGGCGGGAGACCACCGCGGTCTCGTCGACCCCGCAGGCCGGGTTGTAGTAGGCCAGCGAGGCGCCGGTTCCCAATCTGGTCACCGCACCGGTCGACAGGTCCACCACGGCGGCGTACCCGCCCCGGTCCATCAGGTCTTCCCGGTTGGTGAACTGGCGTGGCGCATACACCACGACCGCCCGCCGCCCCGAGCCGGTCACACAGAACTGGCCGATCCAGTGGTCGGTCTGCCAGCGCGGTTCGACCAGCGTGGCCACCGTTCGCCACCGGTACGCGTCCTTCTCGTCAGCCACCAGCAGGTGAAACCCCGTCTCGTCGCCGGAACCGGTCACCGCCCGGTCGGTTGACGTACGCCAGTCGGCGCCCAGCATCCGGTCCGGCTCGCTCACCCGGTCCCGGTCCGTACCGACCCGCGAGTGGTCCGCGCCCTGCACGGGTGGGACGGCGGCGGCCGCCCCACCCGCGATGGGCGTCAAGGGAACAACGGCAAGGGGGCACAGCAGGGTCGCGACCATCGCCAGGAGTCCCGGCCGCGAACGCCCCCGTGGCCGTTGCAACGCTCTCAACAGACCCACCGGCTTCATCTCAGTAGCCGTACAGGGTGGGTGTGTAGGAGGTGCCCGGTCCGCTCGAGTAGGAGCCGACGCCCCAGATGCTGCCGATGCTCAACATCCGTGTGTAGCAGACACCGCTCGATGCCGGTCCGGTGGTCACGGCGCGCTGGTTGTTGAAGTCCGCGGTGTTGAGGCTGTAGAACCTGATGGTCGCGATCAGGTTCCCCTGGCCGTCGTAGCAGCCGCTTGCCCGGGTCCAGCCGGTCTTGCACGTCGGGCTGTACCGGAAGGCCGGCACCGTTCCGGTCGGCCGGTTGATGGTGATCGCGTCGTCCTCACACTTCAGGTTGTCCTCGCATGCCGGCCCGCAGTAGTAGATGTAGTAGGTGTGCGGGTTCTGGAAGTCACATTTCGTGCCACAGCCGGTGAGCGCGAGCTGAGCCGCGTCCGTCGGCACGGGCCGCTCCGACACCGCCGCCATGGACGCGGGCCGCTCCGATCCGGCCGCCTGGGCCGGGATCGCGGGACCGAGCGTCGCCAGCACGGCGATCGCCGTGCCGACAACGATGCGCCATCTGATCATGTACGTCTCCTCGTTGCGTGGGTTCACGGCACCGGGTGCCGACCCTCGTCGGCGCCCGGTGCCGACCGACGGTGACATCGTCCGGACCGTCGGTTCACCGCCGGTACAACCGCGATACAACGCGGAGCGCAGGGGCCATTTGACAGACGGAGTTCAATTGATGACGGACATCGAACTCGTACGAGGGGCCGCGGTGGAGTTTCGAGTCTTGGGTGCTTTGCGGGTCATCAACGACGGTGTGGAGCTGACCCTGCCCAGCGCCTACAAGCAGCGCCTGACCCTCGCCGTCCTGCTCGCGCACGCCGGCCGGTGGGTGCCCACCGACACTTTGATCTCCGCCGTGTGGTCGGGGGCCGAGCCGCCATCCGCGCGCCGCAACCTCCACCAGTACATCCACCGGCTCCGCGGGACGCTCGGCCCGCACCGGCTGCCCGGCCGGGCCGGCGGGTACTGCGTGGTCGTCGGCGACGGGCTCGACTCAGCCCGGTTCGAGAGCACCGTCGTGGCCGGCCGGGCGGCGCTGGCCGAATCCGGCGCCGACCCTGCCGTCGCCGCCCGCACGCTCCGCAGCGCGGTGGACCTGTGGCGCGGCCCCGCCTACGCGGACTTCCCGGACTGCGACCTGGTCTCCCGCGAGGCCGAACGGCTGGACCGCCTCCGGCTCGACGCCGTGGAATCGTGGGCCGCGGCCACCCTCGCTCTGGGCCAGGCCAACGACGTGGTCACCGAGCTGACCGACCTGACCCGGTCCTACCAGTTCCGGGAGAGCCTGCGGGAGCAGCTCATGCTCGCGCTCCACCGGTGCGGCCGACGGGCAGAGGCGCTGGACGAGTTCCACCAGCTCCGGGACCTGCTGCGGGATCACCTCGGTATCGAGCCCGGAACGACGGTGCAGCGGCTGTACCTCCGCATCCTGCGCGGCGAGGAGGCGGACACCCGCACCGGCACGGAGGCGGGCGCCGACACCGGTTCGGTTGCCCGCGATTCGCGGTCGGGTGAAACGGCCGCGCCGCGCCCGGCCGCCCGGTCACGCGGCGCACCGCCCACCGTGGACGCACCGGCACTGTTGCCGGCCGACGTCGCGGACTTCACCGGTCGCGCCGAGCACCTGGCCGCGCTGGACGCGTTGGTCCGGGGCATTCCCGACGCGCTAAGGATCGTCACCCTCGACGGTGCCGCGGGTGTCGGCAAGAGCGCTCTCGCCGTGCACTGGTCGCACCGGGTACGCCGAACGTTCCCTGACGGCCATCTTTTCCTGGACCTGCGCGGCTACTCGCAGGAGGCGCCGCTGCGCCCGATCGAGGCACTGGTCCGGCTCTTCTTCGCCCTCGGGGTACCACCGGACCGCGTACCGGACAACCTCGACGATGCAACAGGCATGTACCGCACCCTCCTTGCGGACCGCAAGATGCTGGTGGTTCTCGACAACGCCCGTGACGCCGAGCAGGTACGCCCGCTGTTGCCGGGCGTGGGCGAGTCGTTCACTCTGGTGACGAGCCGCGACCCGCTTACCGCACTGGTCGCCCGGGACGGGGCCCGCCGGGTCAGGCTGGAACCGCTGCCGGCCGCGGAAGCGCGGGCGTTGCTCGCGTCGGTCCTCGGTGCGGGCCGGATCCGGCGGGACGCTGCGACCGCCGACCTCGTCGAGGTCTGCGCCAGGCTCCCGCTGACGTTGCGCATCGCCGGGGTGTATCTCCTCGGTGAACCGTCCCTGTCCATCGCGTCCTATGTGGAGCGGTTGCGCGCCGATCCCCTCACCGGCCTGGATATCCCGGACGCGCCACAGTTCGGCGCCCGGGCCGCGTTCGAGTTCACCTACCGGATCCTGCCGATCGAGGTGCGGCGGCTGTACGGGCTCCTCGGCGGTGTGCCAGGTCCGCACATCAGCGACGCCGCGGCCGCCGCCCTGGCCGGTGTCCCGGTCGACCAAGCGGGGCAGCAGCTGCGCCGGTTGCTACGGGCGCATCTGCTGCACGAACACGCACCTGGCCGGTTCGGCATGCACGACCTGCTCGCCGCCTTCGCACGCGACGTCGCAGTGCGCGACCTGTCACCCTCGACGCGCCAACAGGCGGTACACCGGCTGCTGGAGTGGTACCTCAACCTGGCCCGGGCGGCCGGGGAACGGCTGTACCCGGACGTGCTCCGCCTGCCCGCCGCCGCGCCCGCGCGCGCGTTCACCGATGACACCGACGCACTGGCCTGGTTGCGTGGCGACGAGCCCAATCTGATCGCCGCGATCCACCACGCCGCCGGGCACGGCGAGCTGCCCGCCGCCTGGCAGCTCGCCGACGCGATGCGGGCCTACCTGAGCCAGCGCGGTGCCTCACTCATCCTGCGCGAGGTCGGGCGGACCGCACTGGCCGCGGCCGGCGCAGCCGGAGACGCCGCCGGTCAGATCGCCAGCTACCTCGGCCTCGCGCACGAGGCGATGATGAGCAGCCGCCTCGCGGATGCCCGGGACCACTATGAGCGGGCACTGAAACTGAGCGAGACCGCCGGTTGGACCGAGGCACAGGCCGCACTCCTGAGCAACCTCGGCGTGCTGCACGCCCGCCAAGGCGAGCTGGACGACGCCCTCGACCGGCAGCGCCGGGCATTGATCCTGCACCGGCGCCTCGACAAGCCCGCCGGCGTCGCCGTCAACCTCGGCAACCTCGGCGGCGTCTACGACCGGCTCGGCCGGCTCAGGGAAGCGGCTGACGCGATGACCGAGGCGCTGGAGATCCACCGGGCCGGCAAGGTGCTGTCCGGCCAGGCCATGCAGCTCAACAACCTTGCGGTGATTTACCGGGAGCTGGGCCACCTGCCGGAGGCCATCACATACGGCCGGGAGGCGCTCGCGGTATACCGGGAGCTGGGCAGTGCGGTCGGCGAGGGCATGGCCCTGTGCGACCTGGCCGAGACCTTCCGCGCGGCGGGTGACCCGGCCCGCGCCCTCGATCACGCCGAACGGGCACTGGCCATCCCGGAACTGGCCGACCATCCCGAGCACCAGGCCCAGTCGTGGCACCACCTTGGCCTCGTACACGCCGCCATGGCGAGGCACGACACCGCGATGAGCGACTACGACCGCGCACTCGCGACCGCCCGTACGACCGGCAACCCGGAACTGGAGGCGCAGATCCTGGTCAGCCTCGCCACGGCCCACACCGGCCGCGGGCACCACGACCGAGCCGCCTTGCTGGCCGGAACCGCATTGGCGATCGCCGACACGATGCGTCTCGGGGTGCTCCGCGGTGAGGCCCGCTCGGCGCGGGCCTCAGTCCATCTGGCGCTGGGCGAGCTTGGCGAGGCGATCGCGTTGGCCACCGAGGCGTACGCCATCCACGACGCCACGGGTCACCGGCAGGGACTGATCCGCGCGCTCCAACTCCTCGCCGACGCGTACACCGCCCGCGGCGATGAGACGTCGGCCGGCAGGTACCACACCCTGCTCGGCCAGGCGCGTCAATCATCGCCGGCCGGCGTCAAGGCGTAACCGTGGCCCGTCGTCGCGAGCAACCGCCGGAACAGCTCGGGCGGCAGGCACCGGTCGAGCGCAAGACCGTTCCGGAACATGGCGCACGACGCCACCCCCGCAACGACAACCACGTAACGACACCGGCGCAAAGGCGAATCTTGCCTCCAATCACGAAGGCATCGACGCCCGGCCCATCCGGCGCACCACCACGCCGCGAACCTGGCCGACCGGTAGGTACCCGAGCTGGCGCGAGTCACCACTGGCAGGCCGGTTGTCGCCGAGAACCACCAGCTGGCCAGGTGCCACCCGACCGGTCCAGGGCAGCTCGACCGGGACTGGGTCGCCAGGGAGGGCTGCGATCCGTTTGACCAGCCACCGGGTCGGGGCAGGTGCACCTGGGCCGCCGTACCGATCGCCCATCCGCACCGGAGACCATTCGACGACGACGATCTGACCGACCGCAAGGCGGGCGCGCGGAACCCGCCGCGCGATCAGCCGGTCGCCCGGTTCGAGCGCCGGGCGCATGCTCGCTCCGTCGACCGTCACAATCACGAGGTATCGACGCAGCCACGCCAGCGTGGCGCCACCAACCACCACGGCGAGCACTCCGACCATGACCAGGCCTATCACGCTCATCGCGCGTCGACCGTGGCGGTCGGCAGGTAGCCCTCTGCCTGCATCCGGAACAGGCGCGCATAGGCGCCGTCGGCGGCCATCAGCCAATCGTGGTCGCCACGTTCGACGATCTGCCCGTCGTCCAGGACGACGACGATGTCGGCGGTGCGGATCGTACCCAGCCGATGCGAGACGAGCAGGCTGGTCCGATCCCCGCGGTGACGACGCAGCCCGGCGTGGATCTCGTGTTCGGCAGCGGCGTCCAGTCCGGAGGTCGGTTCATCGAGGATGATCAGATCGCGTCTCTCGCGGACGAGTGCGCGGGCGACCGCGACACGCTGCCACTGCCCACCGGACAGGTTCACTCCGTCGTCGGTGCCGAACGAGCGGCCGAGCAGGCTGTCGTACCCCTGCGGAAGCTCTGTCAGGACACCGTGGACACCGGCCAGCTCGGCGGCCCATTCGATCGTGGCCTTGTCGGCGGTCATGTCACCCAGGGCGATGTTCTCGGCGGCGGTCATGTCGTACCGCATGAAGTCCTGGAAGATCGCGCTGATCCGCTGGCGCAGGTCGGCCACCGGCAGGTCACGGAGATCGACGCCGTCCCACAGGATGCTGCCCCGGGTCGGGTCGTAGAACCGGCACAGCAGCTTGACCAGGGTGCTCTTGCCCGCGCCGTTGGCGCCCACTATGCCCACCGAGGCGCCGTACGGAATCGTCAGTGTGACGCCGCGCAGCGCCCATGGATGGTCCTCGGAGTAACGGAACCAGACGTCGCGCAGCTCGATCCCGCGCCGCAAACCCGGCACGGCATGGCCGGCCCCGGTACCGGCACTGGCTTTGGCACCGGGGCGGTCGCCGCTGGCTCCGACGACGCCCTGGTAGTGCCGGAAGATCGTTACGTGCTGGACGCACGCCGCCACGCCGAAAGCGAGCGAGTCGAGGCTGCCCCGAACTGCGGCCAGCGCTGCCAGCACCATCGACAGTTCGCCGATCGTCATGCCACCCGAGGTCGTCAACCAGATCGCCCACCCCAGAGCCAGGCCCGCGACCGTGGCGGAGAGCAGGCCGAGGCCGCCCTGGACGGCGACGGTCCGGCGGTCGAGCCGGCGCTGCAACACATTGATCGCGGCCCGCTCCCCCAGCATCCGGGTGCGCAGGTGATCGCCGATGCCGAACAGCCGGACCTCCTTGGCGGCCTGCGGATCGCCCAGGAGCGAGGCGTAGAACCACTCGCGGCGCTGCATGCCGGTTGTCGTGACCAGCGCACCGACCCGCGCCCGGGCGAGGCGCAGCTCACCCAGGAAGGCCGGACCGGCCGCGAAGAGGACGATGGCGGTCAGCGGCGCGCTGATCACCATGATCGAGGCCACAAAGCCGATGCAGGTGACGCAGTTACGCAGCAGGGTCAGTGCGGCCATCGTGAGCTGCCCCGGGGTGGCGAGTCCGGCCTGCTCCGCCATCCGCAACCGGTCAAGGAACGCGGGACTCTCGAACGGCGCGAGACCGCTGATCCGGTTGACCGCCCGATACAGCCGGTCCTGCGCGGCGAGGCTGCTCCGCCGGCCGAGTTCCGCCTGGGCGTACCGGGAGGCATGCGGTTCGACGGCGCTGAGCAGCCCCGCGACGACCAAGCCCCCCGCCAGTGCCGACACCTCCTGCCACGACGGCACCGTACCGGTCAAGTGGTCCAGCAGATGTTTGACCAGCCAGGCGGTGGCCACCGGCAGCACGGCGACGGCCAGTGAGAGCGCGATGACGCCGCACAGTGCGACCGGTGCGGCGCTCAGGCACAGCGCGAGCGCGGAGCTGACGGCACGCGGCCACGAGACCCCGCTCTCCCCCGGTGTCATACCGGTGCCAGCATGGTGGTCGTGTCGCACAGATGCCGTCCGGAGTCGGTGACGACGCCGCCATCGACCAGGCACAGCGCCGGAAATCCGCGAACCTTGAACGCTTCGCTCACCACGGCGGCCTGCGCTCCCGATACCACGGTCGCCACCGCCGACAGCCGCTCGCGGTAGCCGACCTGTTCAGCGGGGTCGCCGTCGGTCACCACCGCGATCGCCGGCCGATCGGTCGCGGCCGCCGTCGCGAGGAAGCGCGGCAGCAGTTCGGCGCACGGCTGACAACCGGGAGCGAAGAACGCCACCAACGTCGGGCCGGACAGCAGTCCGGGAGACACAACTGTGCCGTCGTCGGCCACCGCCGAGAAGTCCTCCACCGGCGTGCCCACCGGTAGGACCATGTCGTCGCCGACGTTCCGTCCGCCGCGCTGCGACAGCAGCTCGGTGTGCTGCCGCAAGCGCCTGATCACTCCGTAGGTCAGCAGCAGATTGACCAGCGCCACCCCGCCGACGAGAACGACGGCTGCGACAAGGATCGACATCGGTACCCCTTCCAGGTCCGTTACTCAGGTGACGAATACCTCAACGAGGTCGTTGAGGTAGATCAGCAGGCCGGCGACGATGACACCGGTGACGGCGGCCAGTACCTGGCCCGCGGATGCCACAGGTGCGTGCCCGTCCAGCAGCCACGCCAGCAGACCGGCACCGGCGATCACCCACAGCACGCCGTTGCGGGCCAGGTCCAGGTAGCCGAGCCGGGCGCGGGCCGGGCCGAAGCACCGGCACCGCACCGCCGTCTCCCGCCGTACCAGTACCGCGATCGCGCCGATGAAGATTGTCAATAGCAGCCCGGCGATCAGGTAGCCGATCGGCGCACCGATCGCAAGCGCCACCGCGACGGCCATCTCGGCCAGCACGATCATGACCGCCGCCGGCCGCAGCACTCCATTGCCGATGAGCCGAGTGGTCCGCAGCATGCCGACGAACTCGCCGAACGCGCGCGGACCGGCGACCTTGCTGCCGGCCGACACCGCGAAGGTCAGCCCGACGACACAGCGGCAAACGACTTCCAGGTACTTCATGAACCGGACCATACGGACAGCGACGCCAGTTCGCGTACAACGCAAGCTGTATCGAGTCTGTCGGCTCGACTCGTAGCGTCTCCTCGCGCCGGCCGCATCTCGCGGCCGGATACGGCGAAGGGGAAACGGATGCTCAGATTCCGGTCGGTGGCGGACGGCCTGCTCGGCCTGTTCGTGCCGAAACTGACCGCGGCCGCCGGGCCGCCATGCCAGGACCTGATCGAATACTGGTGCGCGTACAGCGCACGGTGCGCCAGCAACAGCAGCCCGTGGTACGTGCAGGCCTACCAGCGCGTCTGCAACACCTGCTACGGCTGCGGGTACGGGTGGCAGGCTGGCTGCTGCTCGGTGTAACGACCGGGCGACGGCGTGCCCCTCGACAACGCTCAACGGCTCCGCCGGCCGCATCTCGCGGCCGGACACGGCGAAGGGGGAGATCGATGCTCAGATTCCGGTCGGTGGCGGACGGCCTGCTCGGCCTGTTCGTGCCGAAACTGACCGCGGCCGCCGGGCCGCCATGCCAGGACCTGGTCCAGAACGACTGTGGCGTATCGAGGTGCGTCAGCAACAGCAGCCCGTGGTACGTGCAGAACTACCGGCGCGTCTGCAACACCTGCTACGGCTGCGGCAACTGGCAGTTCTCCGGCTGCTGCTCGGTGTAGCGACCGGCGACGACGTGCCCCTCGACCGCGCTCGACGGCTCGCGTCGGGGGGCATCTCCGGCGGCCAGTTCGGTTGCCAACAGCCGGACGAACCTGGGTAACCGGAACCGGTCCGGGCCGACCGGGACGACGAAGTGGATCCGGCTCAATTGGTCCAGCACCGTCTGGCAGGCCGGCCCGGTACGGCCCAGGCGACGCGCGATGTCCACCATGTCGAGCTCACCGGGCGCTACAAGGCAGGGCAGCGCCGACCGTACGCAGTCGTCGACCGCCCGCAGCGCCGCGCCCAGCCGGGAGCGGAGGCTGAGACCGTCGGTCACCATCTCCGCGAGCGCCCTTCGGTCGTCCAGCACCCGGTCCACCAGTACCCCGACCGGTAGCTCGGGCTGGTCGATCAGACGTGCCGCCGCGATTCGCAGGGCCAGCGGCAGGCCTGCGCACGCGCGGGCGAGTCGGTCCAGGTCGGACCGGCTGGACCGGTCGGTATCCAGCAGCTCGGCCAGCAGGTCGACCGCCTCGGCGTCGGCCAGCGGGGCAAGGTGAACGCGACGGTCGGCGTCGACCATCCCGAGCGGGCTGACGCTGGCCGCAAGCAGACAGCAACCCGTACCGACGGCCATGAGCGGACGGACGTGGGCAGCGACCGCGACGTTGTCGGCGACGACCAGCAGCCGCCGATCGGCTGTGAACCGCTGGACCACGGCGGCCGCCTCGATCGCGTCGACAGCCGGCTCGTGCGGTCTCAGAAGCCGTGACAGTCGGCCCAGCACCCGCGCGACCGGATCCGGGTCGTCGGCACCGAGGTCTCCGAGATCCATGTACAGCAGACCGTCGGGGAAGTCGTCGGCGAGCTCGTGCGCGGCGCGCAACGCCATCGCGGACGTTCCAACGCCGACCGGCCCGTCGGCGACCACCACGTACGGTCCTCGGCCGACCTCCCGTGCCCGCACCGCGTCGACAACGGCGTTCACCGTCGCATCGCGGCCGACCAGCCGGACCGGTGACGGCGCGAGCTGGACCGGTGCGGGACTGCGCGTGGTCGCGTTCCACCGCAGCAGGGACCGGTGTGTCCGGGTGAGGTCCGGATCCGGGTCGAGACCCAACTCAGCGCCGAATACCTGTCGAGCGTCCTGGAACACGGCATCCACCAGATCGTGCTCACCCAGCCGGTGGTGTGCCAGCATCCGCAGCTGCCAGGCCCGCACCCGTAACGGCGCCACCGCGAGCACGCCGGCCAAATCCCGGGCAGCGTCACGCGGCGTGCCTGCGGCGAGCCGCGCCTCGGCCAGGTCCTCCACCGCGCGTAGGCGCTCCTCGTCCAGGCTGTCGAGCCAGCAACCCAGCGGGCCATGGCGGGGAACACCCGCCGCTGCCCCCGAACCCCGCCAGAGCGCCTGCGCCCGGGTCAAGAGGTCGACGGCGACCGCCGGCTCACCCCGCGCGCAGGCCGCGCCGCCCGCGGACGCGAGCCGGCCGAAGGTCAGGTGATCACATCGCTCCGGCGCCACCCGCAGCCGGTAGCCGCCAGCCTCGAAGACCACGGTCGCTCCGGCCGGGTCGAGCGCGGTCCGCAGCCCGCAGGCGTAGCTGCGCAGGTTCGCGATCGCAGAGCGCGGCGGCTCCCCGTCCCACAGGACACGCACGAGCCGCTCGACCGACACACACTCGTTGGCGCACATCACAAGCGCCACCAGTAGCGCCTTCGGCTTGATCCCGCACAGTCGCGCGGCGCCCGCCACCTCCACCGAGCCGAGAATTCCGATAGTCAGCACCGGCCCGACCTCCCCATGCCGACGTCCGGAAGAATCCGTCCGCCCACGATGCAACAAACCACCAGTACGCCCGGTCGATGATCGACTACGAGCGATCGCCACAGACGTGCTGACACCGAACGGCCGAGCGCCAGGTTTGGGCAGGTTGTTCCGCTCACTACTCGCTCGACTCGAGTTCCACTCTGATGCACGATCGGACGGGGCGGGAGGTAGGCCGGCGGCCACTCAGCGGCAGTTTCCGGGCGCCGGTTGCCCACCTTGGCCTTGTGCCTCGCCGAGCACTGTGGATCCGCGGCGGAGGAGCGGGATGTTCGGTCAGCTGGTTCGCACGCACCGGCAGCGGCTTGGCCTGACCCAGCAGGAGCTGGCAGACAAGTCGGGTCTAGGGTCACGCAGCATCCGAAATCTGGAGGCAGGTCGGATCGCGTCACCCCGGCCGACGACCATACGGCTGCTCGCCGATGCCTTCGGTTTGACCGGCCCTGCCCGCGACCGGTTCTGCGAGGTGGCAGCCGGAGCGTCGACCGGTCAGCCCGTCAACGTGGTGACACCGGCACAGCTGCCCCCGGACGTGTTCGGCTTCACCGGCCGCCAAGCCGAGCTGGCCGAGCTTGACGCACTTCTCGCAGAACTGGATAGACGGGCACAGACCGCCGTGGTGATCTCGGCCTTGTCGGGCACCGCCGGCGTTGGCAAAACCGCCCTGGCGGTGCACTGGGCCCACCGGGTACGTGACCGGTTCCCCGATGGCCAGCTATATATCAACCTGCGCGGCTTCGACTCCGTGGGTACCGCAATGAGCCCTGCCAAAGCCACCCGCCGGTTGCTCGACGCCCTCCACGTGCCGTCTCATCACATCCCGACCGACCCCGACGCTCAGGTGGGGCTCTACCGGAGCATGATCGCCGACCGGCGGGTGCTGGTCGTCCTGGACAACGCCCGCGATTCGCAACAAGTACGGCCACTGCTGCCCGGCTCGCCGAACTGCCTGGCCCTGATCACCAGCCGAAACCGACTCACCGGTCTGGTCGCCGGCGACGGAGCCCACCCCGTCAGCCTGGACGTGCTGTCTCCTGCCGAAGCGCGGGACCTATTGGCCCACCGCCTCGGCGCCGCCCGGCTCGAGGCCGAGGCAGACTCGGTCGAAAAGATCATCTCCGCCTGCGCACGGCTCCCGCTGGCGTTGGCCATCGTGGCTGCCCGCGCCGCGACCCACCCTCGTCTCCCGCTCGCCGCACTGGTCGACGACCTGGATGACCGCCGCACCCGGCTGGAGGCCCTGGCCACCACCGATCCGGCCACCGACGTACGTGCCGTGTTCTCGTGGTCCTACGACACGCTCACCAGCGCCGCAGCACGGCTGTTCCGGCTGCTCGGACTGCCCCCCGGCGCAGACATCACCCTCGCCGCCGCAGCCAGCCTCGCCGCCCTACCGACCAACCAGGTCCGGCCGCTACTGATCGAACTCGTCGACGCCAACCTCCTCGGTGAGCACGCACCGGGCCGGTACACCTTCCACGAGTTGCTCCGCGGGTACGCCCACCAACTCACGTACGTCCATGACCCGGAGGACCAACGGCACGCCGCGACACGGCGCATCCTCGACCACCACCTGCACACCGCCTACGGGGCAGCCAGGCTCCTGTACCCGCATCGAGACCCGATCACCCTCAGCCCTCCCCAACCGGGGGTGACACCGCAGCGCCTGCTCGACCACCGGCGCGCGCTGGCCTGGTTCGCCACCGACTACCAGACGCTGCTCGCCAGCGTGGACTACGCAGCAGACAATCGGCTCGACCCGTATCCATGGCAACTCGCTTGGACCCTCGCCGACTTTCTCGATCGGCAGGGCCACTGGCACGACCGGATCGCCGTCCAGCGTCACGCCCTCGCCGCGACCCAACGGCTGGGCGACCCGGCCGCGCAAGCCCTCGCCCACCGCTACCTCGCCCGCGCCTACCGCCAAGTTGGCCGCACCAACGAGGCCCGAGGCGAATTTGACCTGGCCCTCGATCTGTACCGCCGATGCGGGGACCGGGTGGGAGAGGCCGACACCCATCAGAATCTCGCCGCGATGTACGAGCGGCAGACAAACTATCGCGACGCACTACACCACGCCCTGCAGGCCGTCGGCCTGTATCAGGCATGCGATCACCGGCCCGGACACGCCAACGCCCTCAACGCCGCCGGCTGGTGCCACGCCCACCTCGGCGAGCCCCACCAAGGCGTCACCCTGTGCCAGCAGGCTCTGGCCATCCAGCAAGTGCTCCGCGACCGCCCAGGCGAAGCAGCCACCCACGACAGCCTCGGTTACATCTACCGCCACCTCGGCGAGTGCGAACACGCCATCGACCATTACCGTTACGCCATTACCCTCTACCGCGACCTGGGCGACCGTTACCACGAAGCCGAATCACTCGCCAACCTGGGCCACACCGACCACACCGCTGGCCACCACGACGACGCTCAGCAAGCCTGGCAACAGGCGCTGACCATCCTGGACGAGCTGAGCCACCCCGACGCCGACCTTGTTCGCAACACACTCCGCAACTGCCGATGATCGCTCGGAGTGCAAGCGCTCGCGGCTGGCCGCCGGATCCACTCTTGACAGCGGAGCGACGCCCCGGCATCGGCGTGCGCATCACCCGCTGTCGAGGTCGCGGTGAACTGACTTTCAGCGTGGACGTCTTGGCTTGACATCGCGGGCCGACCGAGGCTGACGTTGCGGGATGCCGGTCCTCCAATCTCATGTGGCCCGCCTGCTGATCTCTGCCGGGCGCCGGAGTCGAGCACGTCAGCGGCTACGGGTACTCGGGGTGGCGCGCACGAACTACCTGTCTGCGCTCCAGACCCTTGTCGAGGTGCCGTTCCCTGACCCTGCTGTACGGCAGGTGCTACGACCGATTCTGCGAAGCTTCGCCATTCAGCAGGCCGCGTTGACCCTGGCTCGACCATGGCGCTTGTACGACCTGCTCAGGTTACTGTCCGGTATTGCGTGCGTGGTAGCTCCGGCATGGATTTCTGTCGGGTGGCTTCCGCCAGCGGCACCGGGCTCGCGACTGTCAGCGGGGAGCATCTACCTCGTCACCATCGCGGCGATAGTGGTGACCTATGGACACTTCCGGGGTCTGGAAACGCGACCCAAGTTCGCCAGGTTGATTCGGCGGGCCCAGATCCCCGTCGGAATCACGTTCGCCGCACTCGTCACTGCTGCTGTCGCCGTCGCACTGGTCGAATCAACCAATGCGTGGCTCACGCGCGGTCTCGGCGCGGCAGTCACGGCTGTATCGATCTTCATGGCCCTACTGGCGCTGCGCGAGGCGGCGCTGACCCTGACACGCCGTCGGGTGATCCGCCCCTGGGCCGCCCGGCCTGGAGGCTGGCCGATGCCGCCACAGCTGGCAGCCGTGCGGATCATGGAACTGCTCCACCGCCTACACGCGGTGCGGACACGATGCCGACAGTCCCGATTCCGCGCGGGCGCTGTTCGAGAGATGGAGACCCTCATCATCCGGACCGACTGGGAGATACGAAACGCCGCACCAGTGTTAGGCCTCGGCACAGCGGTCATCGCCGATGCCGCGAGCAAGGCCAGCCGGCTGACCGCTCACCTCCGACAGCTACAAGTCCGAATGATCCATGACGACCACCTACACGAATACGACCGTGTCGTCAGCGACGCTGTAGGGCTCGTCACCGCGCTTGCCCGCGGCGACTGGTCGCAGGTAACCACGGACGAGGACGATCCCCATCGACCAGCGATCGTGGTCCGCCTCGCCAAAGGCATCCTGCCCGCCAGCGTCCTCACCGCCGCCGCCATCGGTCTTCCCCACATACCCGGAGTCGCGGCAACCGGCGCCGCGCTGACCAGCATCCAAATCGGTCTCGCCGCAGCCGCAGCACTCAGCCTCATCCCTGTCGACGCTCCTCACCGCGATCACGTGCTGAACGCGCTTTCCAGCGCTACCCGCCGCAATCCCTGACGACCGTCATATTTCGGCCATGCAGGACGCCTTAGCACAATTTCATGTGCGCTGCTCGCGGATGCGCGCACCGGTCTTTGACAATTGGACGGCTCAGCTTGGCGTGACGGCATCGCCGACGTGTAGGTCGCCGTCGCCTGCCGGCACGAGCCAGATGCCGAAGTGGAGACGGTTGCCGTGTTTGCGGTGCCGGGCCAGGGTGCGGAGAGGTTCCTTGCCGCGGGCGAGCGTATCGGGGTCGATCAGCGTGACGGCGCATCGGTAGCAGGGCGCGGACGCGCGGAAGCCGACGTCGCCGACGGTGACCCTTCGCCAGGAGTCCTCGGCGAAGGCCGGGAATCCGTCCACGACGATGTTCGGCCGGAATCGCATGACGTCTAGGGGTGGCGGCGCCGGTTCGGTTCCTGCCGTGATCCAGCGGTCCAGTTGGTGGAGGGAGACGATCGAGGTCAGCAGCACGGGTGCGGCATGGGCGAGACTGACCACATCTCCGTCGCGTCCACCGTCGTCGGCGGACATCGGTTTGCGATGCGGCTCGTCCTGCCGGACCAGCCGAGCGGGGCGACCCAGTACAGCTGCCAGCCAGGCATCGACGTCCGGGGCGCCCGCGACGGACAGATCGAGATCTGCGGATCCAACTGCGATGCGCGGGGCCTGCGGTCCGGGCAGCGCAACCAGCGCGGGCCGCCTCCCGGGCGCGGTGAGCATCAGCCCTCCATCGGCCTGGACGTGGGGTGTAATGGTCATGATCGCCGGGCAGTTGACCACGTCGACCGTCCGGTGCCGGTCGTCGACGATCGCCCACCGCCGGTCGTCTGCGAGTCCCCACGGCTCGACCTTCGCGGTCGCCGACGCCGTACCCCGCGCGGCCTTCACCGGATAGGTCACGATCTGTTCAACTCGACCGGTCACACCGCAGCGTAGCGGAGGCCGACCGACAGCTTGACCGACATACGGCAGGCGCTCGGGCACCCTCGAACGCCGCCGAGCGACCGGCAGTGGACGGCCGCCATCTCAAGCACGGTCGAAGAGCCGGACGCCATCCTTGCGGGCTAATGGCAGTCCGGCTCCTTCACAGATCCTGCGGTGCCGCCCAGCGCTGCCCTCGTAATCATGAATCGGCGCCCCGCCGACCAACCCTCATCCCGCCTCGAGTGACCGAGCCAATCGCGGCCAGATGTGCTCAGCCGATCAAGCTGATTGTGGCCGCCGTGCTCGCGTTGACCCTCGGAGGAGCACCGCTGGAAATCCCGCACCCCGTCATGTATGGCCGCACCTGGCCAAGACCGCGACCGGCCTGTCGATGCTGAGTGCCCGGCCGGTCAACCCTGCCGGTGTGTTCAGCTGGCCGGCGTGCAGCGCCACGCAACGTCATGCGCGTCGTAAGAGCGTTGACGCCACCCCAAGGAGGGACCTGTTGGCAACCACCGACGACTTCCACACCTTCGTCGCCGCCCGACTCGACCGGTGGAGACGTAGCGCCTACCTGATGTGCGACGACTGGCATCTGGCCGACGACCTGGTGGGCGACGCGGTGATGCGCGTGTGCCAGCACTGGTCGCGGGTCCGCCGGTCGGACAACCCGGACGCCTACGCGCAGAAGATCCTCGCGCGGTGCTGGCTGACCGAACGACGGCGGGCGTGGTGGCGGCGGGAACGGACGACCGGGACCGTGCCGGAGACCGGGCCCGTCACCGCGCACCGCCAGGACGAGCGGGTGATCGATCGGCTGCCGCTTGCGCAGCTGCTGGAGACTCTCGGCCCCCGCCAGCGGGCAGCGGTGATCCTGCGCTACTACCTGGACTACTCGGTCGAGGAAACAGCCGGAATCCTCGGCGTCACGCCGTCGACCGTACGCGGCCAATGCACCCGCGCGCTGGAACAGCTCCGCAACACCTCGCCCACTTCCACCTGAGAGGACCCGCGATCATGCGTGCCCAGTTCGACGAGATCATCGGAACACCACCGCCGTCCACCATCGACTCCCATGTCATCGAACGGCGGGTGCGCCGGACCCGGACCACACGACGCATCGGGGTCGCCGCCACCGCCCTCGTCGTGGCGGGACTGACTGGCGCCGTTCTGATCGGCAACAACCCACCGGTCGACACGCCGCCGGTGGCCAAAGACGCGGCGACCCCGACCAGCGCGGCGCCCCCGCCGCCGGACAACCGGTTCCAGCTGAAGTCCGACACCAGGACCGACGGCGACGCGAGCGCCAAGCAGCTGGCCGCGCTGTTGGAGAAGGCGACGAAGGACGTTGCGGCCGGTGCCGTCTGGGTCGGCCCACTCAACATTAAGTTCATCGACGACGGAACGAAACAGTGGACGGGCTCCGGCAAGCTCGAAGCGGGCGGGCGGGCCGGGACCATCTTCGTGATGACGGTGGGCGGCGTGGCCTCACCGACGAGGGACCCCGCCCTCACGTGTCCTCCTGCTATGACCGGCTGTGTCCAGGGCACGTCGCCTGGTGGTCGGGACATGATGACGTTCGATGGTGGCAAGATCGAGGATGGTTCCCGACTGGTCCGGGCCGCGGTCGAACTGCCGGGTCACCGGGTGATCATCATCCATCACACTCCCGAGGCGAGCGGATCGGTGCTGTCGGCGGAGCAGTTCCTGCAGATCGTCGACGCCGTCGCCGCACAACTCAGGTAGTGGCCGTCGCTTCGGCTCGATGACGTTCGTGTCACCGACAGGAGGCCATGACGAAGCTGACCACGCGGCCCCGATCGTGTTGGCCAGCCGACGCCGTTGGAGATGTCAGCTCCTCGATCGTGTACTCCGCGGAGGCCGTCCGCAGTGAGTTTGGCTCATCTCCGCGGACGAGCTGGGGCGGGATGCATCGCGGACCGGATCGCCGACAAAGCCGACGAGCAGTGGATCGGCGTCGGTCAGACCGTCAAGTTTGCTGGCCTTGCCGTGTCCCGCAACGCGCTCGGCCTGCTCTCCGTCGTACTGCGTGCGATCCCGGCTCTGGATATGATGATCGAGTCGCGCGATGGCGGATCACAAGACACCATCCAGATCGATGCCGCCCCGACCGCCGTGGCCCCCAGCGGCACGCCCTCCTCAACTCACGTCACATTGCCGGGGACTGTCGATCCCCTCACCGGAATAGATACCGGTGTACGCATATCCGCAGGAGGGACAGTTCGGTTCGAGGCCTCCGGCCGAGTCGGATACGGCTACGAAGGCGCACCCGACTGCGCCGGGTACCCGCAAACCGAGCCCGACGGACACCGCTGGCTCGGAGCCCACAGATGCACATCGAAACAGGACGCAAACGCACCCTTACCCAACGCCCCCGTCGGCGCCCTGATCGCCCGCATCGGCTCAGGACAATGGTTCCTGGTCGGCAGCACCCGTGCCGTCACAGCCGAGTCCGCCGGCACGATCGTTCTCGGCTACAACGACCAGTACACTCCCGACAACACTGGAACGTACAACGTGACGGTTTTGATCGGGCCGTGATCTTGCCTGCCGAGGTTCATCCACGGTTTAGGAATGACGAGAAGGAGGCGATCTGGCCAAATCTGGGGCGGAGCCGTTGACTGTGTCGTCCAGGTCCGAGACTGACAACAGGAGCAAAGTTGGATTTCACGTACTGGCCCCCGCTGGGATGGGAAGGGTGGTCTTACGAGAACGAAAGTGTCTACGCACGAAAGCAGCCTCCAGCGATCGATTGGAGCCATGCAGCCCGGCTCGTGGATAAGGGAACGTCCCAAGGCAACTTCGTAACGTTCGATTGGTGGACAACCAGATCAAGGGCTTGGGAGTCCGCGACAATTGGCGCACCACTGAGGAATGGCAACCGAGTTGTACGCATGACTCAGAGCAGGCGCGAGGGCACCGATGGAGAGGGGCGTCCGTGGCACGTTGGAGTTCTATACGCCGCGCCAGATGACCGAGAGATGGGCGGTTTCGATCTGGTCGGGATTGTGACACGGTTCGGACACATCGGATGCCTGCATTGGCGTCATGGTCGGGACTACAGGCCCTTCGTCGTGGCGCTGGAAGGACAAGTTAAGTATTTGATCGTTCCGGTCATTTGCGGGATCGAGCCGGGGGTAGAACCAACCGTGATGTTGCCGGATCTCGATGACCTTGCGCAGTCGCAGATGATCGGCTGCTGATCCGCCAACAGGATGCGCTGTACACGCTGCCGTCCGGATCTGCCGCGAGCTGCTCGGGGTGGGTTGCATGCGCGGCCGGAGTGATCAGACGGGTCGCAGACCGTTGATGGCCCCTGGGACGGCTGCTGGGCGTGCTCGGTGTGGGCCCGACACCGGACGCGAAGGAGGTCGAGATCGCCGTGTTGCGGCATCAGTTCGCGGTGCTGCAACGGTAGGTGGTCCGGCCGCGGTACACGCCAGCGGATCGGATTCTGCTCGCCGCCCTGGCCGGGATGCTGCCACGCAACCGGTGGCCGGCCTTCCTGGTGACCCCCGGCGACGCTGCTGCGCTGGCACCGCGAGTTGATCGCCCGCCGCTGGACCTTCCCGCACACCGGCCGCGGCAGCCGTGGCCGCGGCATCCTGGTCTCGACGACCGGGCCGTGGAGCTCCTGGTGCGGCTGGCCGCCGAGAACCCCCGCTGGGGATATGTCCGCATCGTCGGCGAGTGCCGGTCGCCTCGGCCCCGCACCGCGCCGAGGCGGACCTGCCTGGACTCAGTTCCTGCGCGCACAGGCGGACGGGCTGCTGGCCACGGACTTCTTCACCGTCGAGACAGTCGGCCTGACCCGCCTGTACGTGCTGTTCGTCGTCGAAGTCGAACGACGGAAAGTGCACCTGGCCGGGATCACCGCCCACCCCACCGGAGCTGGGCCATACGCACCAGACGATCGATCCGCGAACTGGCACCCCTCACGGTGCTCGCATCCGTCGAGTTCACCCAACGGATCCTGCCGGTCCTCGCGTCTCTACGATCGCCGGCACCCGGCATGCCGGTCCAGACGGCGCGTTGTCGCTGGAGACCGGGCTCGATGCCGCGACCCGCATCGGATTGAACGCCGAGCAGGCGCGCCTCCGCGGCAAACTCGCCCGCAGATGCGCAGGAATCGGTCGCGTCGACGTCACCGCAGTCGAGGCTGTCTTGTGGAGTGCCGGTGAAGGTGCCGCCACCCAGGCTCAGCGACCGCAGGATCTGCTAACTCCTGGACTGTCCCGCATCGTTATCGCGCTGGGCGCGCCTCTCAAGTACCGCATAGTGGCTTGACCGGTGGTCAAAGCGCGACAGTACCGCCTGTGCTTCCGCCGGTACGTGGCTCACCTCGTAGTCCTCTCCGACGAACGCCTGGATCGAGTCGATGTCGTCGAACCACATCGCGGTCAGGAACTCGACCTCGTCATCAAGATCGCGACGCATGAGATCGATGTGCTGGAAACCCGGGATGCGCATCGCCTCGATACCGGGAATGACTTGGCCACGGACGATCGATTCGTACTCGTCCGCATTCTCCTGCGTGGCCCACCCACGCCAGATCCGGCAGATCATAGCTACCTCCATCGAAATCCATCAGACCTGAGCCCTGAGATGCGACAGGGTCTCCTTGTGCACCACAGTCGCTCGCATGCCGTGATCACCCACAATTGTCGGCTCCGCAACCGGTTCATACCGAGCCCATCACTTATCTGCCAGACCGTTGCCCACGCCGCCGACGCCGAGTGTGTGGCGGATGGCCAGACATGACACGGCGTTGGCCGGTGTCCCGATCCGTGCCGGCTCGGTTGTCGTGGCGCACCTGGGTGTCGCCAACCGCGACGCGGAACGCTACGCCGATCCGGACACGTTCGACATCTACCGCCCCGCAGCGCCACACCTGGCGATCGGCCATGGTCGACACGTCTGTCTCGGCATGTCGCTCGTCCGAATCGAAGCCGCAGTCCTGACAACTCACCGCGCATCGACGGCTCTACGAGCGCGTGCCAACGAACCTGCGGGCCGTCTTCGACCGGCGTTGAGACCGGCGTGGGCAACGCGGCTGGCCACACAGGTCCGGAATCCTCTGCCACGTCGCCCTGCGGTTGAACGTCACTGTGGATTCGTCTCACCGTCGTCGTGGTGGGTCAGCCGTTGTACGGGGCTGCGGTGCGGGCGTCCCGGAGGATGTGGCCCCACCAGGTGAGCTGGCGCAGCAGGGTGGTCGCGGCGGAGTTCGCCCGCGAGGGCTCGCGGAGGTCGCCGGTGTCGTCGAACTGGTCCCAGACGTAGGGCAGGCCGACGGTCGCCTGCATCGTGACCGTGTGAAGTTCTGCAAAGACACTGCGGAGCTGTTCGACGGCGCGGAGGCCACCGGAGACGCCGCCGTAGGAGACGAATCCGATCGGCATGGCACGCCATTCCGGCAGGGCGGTGTCGATCGCGGTCTTCAGCGCGCCCGGATAGCCGCGGTTGTACTCGGGCGTCACCAGGACGACGGCGTCGGCGCTGTCGATGCGTTTGGTGAACAGCTCCGAGTCGCCGCCGCCGGCCAGGTCGTCGGGCAGGTTCAGCCCGGCGAGGTCGATGATGTCGACGTCGCGGAAACCGGCCGCGTCTGCCCGACCGAGGAACCAGCGGCCGACGCTGGGCCCGACCCGGTCCTTGCGGACGCTGGCGATGACGACGGCGAGGCGCAACGGTTCGGGGTTCACCGTGCCACCACCTTGTCGTCGATGAGCGCGGCGACCTCCGCGGGCGTTAGTGGCAGCCCGAACTCGCCGGTGAGCGTCTCGGCGACCTCGTCGTCGGCGAGCAGGCGCTGCCGGGTAGGCTCGCCGGGTCGTTCGATGCTGTATTCGCGACCGAGGAGCCTGCGCACCGACGCGTCGTCCTTGCGCACCACGACCGGCCGCTGGGTGAACGGCGAGTTCGGGTTCGTCGAGGTGTTGTAGTTGGCGACCTCGACATCGACGAGGTACTGCGGTTCCTCGGTGAACGTCATCAAGGTCGTCCAGGTGTCGCCATTGTGCTCGCGCAGCCGCCAGGCTCCGTCGTCTCCCCGTAGTAGCCGGTACGACCACCCGCCTTGACGGTGGACGCCGTCGGCGGACAACGCCAGCGGTGCGAGCAGGCCGGACCCGAACCCGACGTCGGCAAGCCACCGGCGCGGACCGGTGGCGACGCCGAGCACCATGTGCGAGCGGGGGCGCGGATGCTCGGCCGGGTCGCCGGTGCGGGCGAGAAGCCGGTCGACGCGGAAACCGATCCGTTCGAGTACCGCGCCGAACAGAACAGCGTGTTCGTAGCAGTAGCCGCCGCGGCCGTGCTCGACGAGCTTGTCCTGGACGTCGACGAGGTCGACGGATATACCCCGGCCGAGAATCACGTCGAGGTTCTCGAACGCGATGGACGCGATGTGTGCGCGGTGCAATGCCTCCAGTGTCCGCTCGTCGGGTTCCGGGGAGCCGGTGTACCCGACACGGCGTAGATAGGCGTCGAGGTCGAGTCGCCGGGTGTGCCATTGGTCATTCGACATGGAGAGTTCCTTCCGGATCAGTGATGTGTCGCCGGTCCCGTGCTCGACCGCACGACCAGTTCCGTCGGCAGGATCACGCGGCGCTCGGTGAAGTCGGGGTCGAGCAGCATCCGGGCCATCAGCCGGCCCTTCTCCCGGACGGGTTGACGAACCGTGGTGAGGCCGGCCGGTCCGGCCAGCGACGAGTCGTCGAAGCCGGAGACCGATACGTCGCGCGCCGGCTCGAGATCGCGCTGGCGGAGCGCGTCGAGCACGCCGGCGGCGAGCATGTCGCTGTCGGCGGCGATGGCCGTCGGGCGCCGGTCACCGTCGAGGACCAGAGCCGCGGCCGCGCGTCCCGATTCGGGCGCGTTGCGACCGCCGCTGACCACGCGGACCCGCGCGCGGCGGCCGAGCCCTTCCCGGATGCCGGCCAGTCGCAGCGCCGAATACGGGTACAGCGTGGCCTCGTCGACCACGGGGACCGGCACGCCGGGCGGCTGCGGGCAGGCGACCACGACGGTCACGTCGCGGTGACCGAGGCCGGCCAGGTACCGACCGACGTCCACCCCCGCCGCGCGATCGTCGATGCACACGCTCGGTCCCGATGCGGTCGTAGAGGATCGCACCAGCGGGATGTTCCGGGCGGCCAGCGCCAGCACCGCGGGGTGGTCGTCGGCCGGGCCGTCGGCGATCGCACCGTCGATAACGGCGCGGTGCACCGCGACCAGTCCCTCCCGTAGCCCGTCATCGTCGTGTCCGTCGGCGCCGAGGTCGAACGGAATCAGGACGAGGCTCGTGCGGGCCGGCTCGGCCACCTCGGTGAGGCCGCTAAGCATTGCTAGCACGTACGGGTCCGAGAAGGCGTAGCTGAGGCCGACCGTGAAGATGACGCCGATCGCGCCGGCGCGCCGGGTCCGCAGGGTGCGTCCCGCGGCGTCCGGACCGGCGTAGCCCAGCTCCCGCGCCACGGCGAGGATGCGCTCGCGCACCGGCTCGGACAGCCGTCCCGGACGGTTGAACGCGTACGACACCGCCGCCGTGGATACGCCCGCCGCTGCGGCGACCGTCTTCAGAGTGAGCCGTCCGTCCATGATCCTTCCCTTGTTAATCGTTTAACGTCCTTCGACCGTAGCGGCCGTTCGGCGCCGCGTCCACTCGACGCGTGAACCGGCGGTCGTTTTCCATGGCCGCCGCCTACTGTGAGCCGCTCGATACGGGGAGCGCCACGATGGCTGTCGAGGCGTCCGCGCACCGCTTTCGCCTTCGCACCTCAAATCCCTGAGGTCGAGGCGCCTGTACCTCAAGATCGGATGCACTACGTTCGGCTACCAGATCCGCACGCCGCGCAGCCGGGCTGGCTATGACGGTTTCATTTGGCTCCACCAGGACGGCTTGATTTGGACCCACCTCGGCCGCGCATGACGGCTTGAACTGGCCCCCTTGGCGATCTCTATGGGACGTCTCGGCTGGTGGGAGGTCGGGCCATTTCAACCTTCGTGGTGGGGATCTTGGGGCCAACATCGACACGTCGGGTTCCGATGATCACCGAGAATCTTGGCGTGACCCCGCCGAGAAAGGCCGCACCATCAGCGACATCGAGACGTCGGGCCATTTCTTAGGGTTCCCTGGCGGCTCGGGAATCCTCTGATGCTCCACGATGTCGGGCCGAGTGAAATGACTGGGTGAGGGGCAATTGCACGGAAGATGACGCCGGGACTCGCGCACTGAACAGACTCGGCAGGATGTCGGCGTGAGTCCAGAGGTGGTTATCAGCACCGTGTCCGCGGTGGTGTCGTTGCTCGGAGCCGTCGTCGTAGGCTGGGCGACCGCGTGGTCGGCGCGGCGCGTCCGGCAGTTCGATCGGTCAATCGAAGTCCAGGACCGCGCCCAGAACAAGGCCGAGCAGGCCGAAGCCATGCTCAGCCGCTACCGTGAGCCTCTGCTCGGTGCGGCGCACAATCTGCAGGCCCGCCTCTACAACATCGTCAACAAAGACTTCCTGGCCAGCTACCTTACCGACGACGACCCCGACACACGGCGGTACGCCCGCGATTACACCGTTTACGTCCTCGCCGAATACCTGTGCTGGGCCGAGATCATCCGGCGTGATCTACGCTTCCTCGACCTACGCGGAATCGCTCGCAACCGAACCTTCGTCGAACTCATCGAGGCCAGTCACCGAACCCTGTCCAGGGGGTGGGCGGCACAAGCATGGCAACTGTTCCGCGGCCAGCAACGCGCCATCGGCGAGTTGATGATGACCGAGACAGATGCGGCCGACGCCGCCCGGCACGAGTCCATCGGTTACGTCGAATACTGCGCACGCCTCGACACCGACGCCACATTCGGGGCCTGGTTCGCCCGGCTCCGTAGAAACGTCGACGATCTCGTCCACCCTGATCGGGACAACCAGACCCGCCTCATCCGGCTGCAGAACGCGCTGGTCGACCTCATCGAATTCTTGGACCCCGACCGCGAACGGCTACCAGCCAAATACCGCGACCGGCTGGCTCCAGACGCGCGGAGCTCCTGATGAGGACCTATCCGCCGGCCATTATGGCGAGGTAGGCAGCGTCGGTAGCACTGTCAAACGTCATCCGTCCAGAGGTCTTCAATCATGCTGCGCCGTGCTGGACGGCGACGGAAGCGCACTGATATGCCGCTGGTCGTCCGCTACCTAGCGTTACGGAGATTCGAGAGCCGACGCTCGGTGCGACGAGCGATGCCTTATCACAAGACCGCGGCCGCAGAGCATCTCAGAACGTTACTCAATCCGTCGACGGCCATCCAGAATCTCCCCGGCGGTCCGATGGTCCGTCGAGTGTGTTCGTACGCGGCTTCAGAGGCGGCTTGTTCGTTTCAGGAGGGGTCGGTGACGCGGAACCCGTGTACGTGGGTGGCTTCTGCATCGACGTCGTCGGGGCGGGGGTGGCCTTCGATGATGAAGCCGAAGAGCCCTCGTAGCGCGTCCTCGCCGAGTTCGAGGGGGTGGAAAGGCAGCGGATACGGCTCCTCGTCTGGCCAGCCGTGCTCAGGCTCGACGGGGTGTTCGCCGGCCCAGTACGGCCGCTCGAAGACGAAGGGCTCGCCGATATTCTCGATGATGCCGGAGTCCGGGGACAGGCTCAGCGAACGGACGAGGGTGCCGTCTTCCCAGACCGCGAAGCAGAGCCAGTCAGCTACTGAGTGCATCCCGTGCATGATGATCCGCCGCCCGGCGCCGGCCGTGCGCAGGTGCTCGGGCAGGTGCGAGGGGCGATCGAGGACGAGTCGGCCGTCGCACAGCAGTTCTGCCCCGGCCAGCACGGTGGCGTACGTGATGTCGTCCGGCGGGTCGGTGTTGTGGAGCAGCGTGCCGTCGCCGATGGGCGTCACGTCGTAGCCGGGATGGACCTCGCGGACGAGTTCCTCGGCCTCGGCCTGGTCGCAACGGGTGGCGCCGAGCAACGCCGGACACAAGTCGCCATCGGTAAAGGCGAGCAATGCGGTCTTCGCGCCCAATCCTGCTCCTTCGGCTGTCTCCGCCGTCGCGGAGAGGGCAACGATGCAGCATCATGATGCACGTAGCCGTTGATAGGGCGCTGCTCAGGTGGTCTCGACCCGCCGATCATCGGTCCGAAGGTCGTTCTGCTTCGCGCCGCCACAGCCGGTGAAGCGGCCGACGTTGGTTAGGTCGCGCAGCGCGGCGGCCGAGACCGCGGTCGACAGCTCGACGAGCACGGCGCGGCCGGAGACCCGGCCATCGTCCTCGCCGCCATCGACGACCAGCAGGCTACCCACGAGACCGGTCACGGCCAGCTGGCTTTGGAGGTCTCCACCAGCACCGCTTGTAGGTCAGTGCTGACACCACCCGGACCAGGAGGGCACCCTAGTTATGGTGGGAGTTGACACCACCCTGGCGGGCGCGCAAGCGGAGCTCGTAGTGCAGGCCAAGTGGCGGGAGCACCCCAATCGGGACACCCCCGAGCACGTCCGCGATCAGGCCGAACTGTGGGCGGGACACGCA
>NZ_BOPG01000011.1 GCF_016863635.1 Virgisporangium aurantiacum
TCTGAGGGCGCCTACACCATGGCCGATGATCCGGGTTCGTGGCGAACGGTCCCCGATCCCCTCAAGATGCGCTTCTAATCAACCTTGACTAGACGTTTCCTCCTCGTTTACTCTGGCCAAGTAATCAACCTTGACTAGTCTCAACCAAGCCGTTCGCAACACCGAGAGAAGGAATCGAACCCATGGGAAGGTTCGCGATCGAGACGAGAGGGTTGAGCGGAGGTGGGCGCGTGTCGGCGACGAAGCTCCTGGTACTCGGTATCGTGCACCTCTCCGGCGGCGCGCATGGCTACCAGGTGCGGTCCGAACTGCAGAGCTGGGGTGCGGAGAGTTGGGCCAAGATCAAGCCCGGCTCGATTTATCACGCGCTGAAGAAGGCGGCGGCTGATGGCCTCCTCACCGAACACGCCGAGCCGGGCAACTCCGGGCCGGAGCGCGTTCTGTACCGCGCGACAACTCGGGGACGTGACGAGATGGTCGAACTGGTCCGCGACGGTCTGCGGCGCACCCACGACCCGGACATGCTCAACGCGTCCATCGCCATGTTGCCCATGCTGACCAGGACAGATGCCATCGCGCACATTAACGAGCGGGTCGCGCGCCTGGAAGCGGAGCTCGTAGTGCAGGCCAAGTGGCGGGAGCACCCCAATCGGGACACCCCCGAGCACGTCCGCGATCAGGCCGAACTGTGGGCGGGACACGCACGCACCGAACTGGAGTGGGCGAAGAGCCTGAGCAAACGACTGTCTGAGGGCGCCTACACCATGGCCGATGATCCGGGTTCGTGGCGAACGGTCCCCGATCCCCTCAAGATGCGCTTCTAATCAAACTTGACTAGATGTTTCCTCCTCATGCACTCTGGCCAAGTAGTCAAACTTGACTAGTCTCTACCAATCCGTTCGCACCACCGAGAGAAGGAATCGAACCCATGGGAAAGCTCGCGATCGAGACGAGCGGGTTGAAGAAGAGCTTCGGCACGACCCACGCGGTCGCCGGTGTCGACCTGGCCGTGAGCGCCGGGGGCGTGTACGGCGTGCTCGGTCCGAACGGGGCGGGCAAGACCACCACGATCCGCATGCTGGCCACGCTCCTGCGCCCCGACGCCGGAGAGGCGCAAGTGCTCGGCTACGACGTCGTGCGTGACGCCCAGGCGGTGCGGAGCAGGGTGGGCCTCACCGGGCAGTTCGCGTCGGTCGACGAGGACCTCACCGGGGTGGAGAACCTGTTGCTGCTCGCCAGACTGCTCGGCTACTCACGCCGCCGAGGCAGGGAGCGGGCGACCGACCTGCTCGACGCGTTCGGTCTTGCCGAGGCGGCCGACCGGCAGGTGAAGAAGTACTCCGGCGGGATGCGCCGGCGCATCGACATCGCGGCCAGCCTCGTCGTCACCCCCGAACTGATCTTCCTCGACGAGCCCACGACCGGGCTCGACCCGCGCAGCAGGAACCAGGTCTGGGAGATCGTCAGAGGCATGGTCGCCGAAGGCACCACCGTGTTGCTGACCACGCAGTACCTCGACGAGGCCGACCAACTGGCCAACCGGATAGCGGTGATCGACCACGGGAAGGTGATCGCCGAGGGCACGAGCGGCCAGCTCAAGGCATCGGTCGGCGCCGGCTCGCTGCACGTACGGCTACGTGCGCCCGAGCAGCGGGCCGAGGCCGAACGGGTCCTCGCCGGCGTCCTCGACGTGCCGGCCGAGCCGTCCGCCGACCCGGCCGCGCTGTCCGCAAGGATCTCCGACCCCGAGCGGGTCGCCCGCGCCCTGGCCGAGCTGTCCCGCAGCGGCATCGACGTCACCGAGTTCGCACTCGGTCAGCCGAGCCTGGACGAGGTGTTCCTCACCCTGACCGGACACGCCGCCGAGGAGACACCCGAGGAGGATGCCGCATGAATGCCACGACCGCAGAACCGGCGTCGGCGCCGGTCACCGAGGACGCGCTGCGCAGTGTGCTGTTGGCCGGTGAGCGGCCGTCTCGCCCCGGCCCGATGCTCACCTCGTTGACATTCGGCTGGCGCGCTGTGCTGAAGATCAAACACGTCCCGGAGCAGCTCGTCGACGTGACCATGTTCCCGATCATGTTCACGCTGATGTTCACCTACCTGTTCGGCGGCGCGCTCGCCGGGTCGACACAGGCGTACCTACAGTTCCTGCTGCCCGGCATCCTGGTGCAGGCGAACGTCATGATCACCATGAACACCGGCATAACGCTGAACACCGACATCCAGAAGGGGGTGTTCGACAGGTTCAGGTCACTTCCGGTGTGGCGACCGTCGCCGCTGGTCGGCGCCCTGCTCGGCGATGTGATGCGCTACTCGATCGGGTCGGCGATCGTGATCACGCTCGGACTGGTCCTAGGGTTCCGGCCGGAGGGTGGCGCCGTCGGCGTGGTGCTCTCGGTGGTGCTGCTGCTGGTGTTCTCGTTCTGCCTGTCGTGGCTGTGGACGATGCTCAGCCTGATCCTGCGCACGCCGAACTCGGTGGCGGGGGTCAGCATGATGGTGATGTTCCCGCTGACGTTCGTGAGCAACATCTTCGTGGACCCGAAGACGATGCCCGGGTGGATGCAGGCGGTCGTCGAGGTCAACCCGATCACCCACCTGGCGACCGCGGTACGCGGCCTGATGCACGGCTCGGTGCCCGCCGGGGAAATCGGCTGGGTGCTGGTCTCGTCCGTACTTCTCGTCGCGGTCTTCGGTCCCATCACCATGGTCCTCTACCGCAACAAGAAGTAGATGCCGCTACCGCGAGCACTTGGTCGAAATCAACTCCGACAACCCGGCCCACTCGGCCAACGCCATCACCGGTACCAGGCCCGGACACGACAAGGAGAGCCGAATGAGCACCATCCCCAAGAACAACTCGGAAACCGTTGCGCACACGCCCGGGCGGGCGAGCAGCATCGGGGTCTGGATTCTGCAAGTCGTGCTGGCGGCGATAATCGCCGGCGGCGGAATCTCGAAGCTCGCCGGCGACCCGGCAATGGTGGACATGTTCGCCGACATCGGGGCTGGCCAGTGGCTCCGGTACCTGGTCGGAGCGCTGGAGGTCGCGGGAGGGGTTGGACTTCTGATCCCGGCTCTGGCGGGCCTGGCCAGTCTCGGGTTGGCGGCATTGCTGACCGGTGCTGTCATCACCGATCAGTTCGTGCTCGAGCAGAGCCCTTGGCTGCCGCTCGCCTTACTCGTCGTGGCGGCCGTGATCGCAAGGACGCGGTGGTCGCGCACCGAGGCCGTCGTCGGCACGCTGCTCAGGCGCTGAAACAAACCTCTCGAACGGAGATGTGAGATGAACGAGATGGCCTTTCGCGTGACATCAAACGATGGCACCACCATCGCCTACGACAGGGAAGGAAGCGGTCCGGCCGTCATTCTGGTGGGCGGAGCACTCGACGAGGGGGTGGAGAACGCTCCCTTGGCGCCGGCTCTCGCCGAGCACTTCACGGTCTACAACTATGCCCGTCGGGGACGCGGCGCGAGCGGCTTCACCGAGCCGTACGCCGTGGAAAGGGAGATCGAGGACCTGGATGCATTGATCGCGGAGGCGGGCGGCTCGGCACACCTGTTCGGGGCGTCCTCAGGCGGCGCGCTGGCGCTGGAAGCCGCCGCGGCCGGGTCAGCCATCGACACGATCGCCGTCTGGGAGGTGCCCTACGCGGTCGGGGACGACATACGCCCGCGATTCGAGGAGTACATCGCAGACACCCGACGCGCCTTCGACGCCGGGCGAGACGAGGAGGTTCTCGAACTGTTCATGCGCATGACCGGCGCCTCCGACGACAACATCGCGGCCAGGAAAGCGGCAGGCAAGCAGACGGCGCATTGGGCGCATTCGGTCGCCCTCGCGCCCACGCTGGTCCACGACAGCGTCTTCCTCAACCGCTACCAATTGCCGGCCGATCGACTGGCAACGGTCACCCAACCGGTCCTGGTCACCACCGGAGGACCGATCACGGTCCCCTATATGGCAGGCCTGCCCTCGGACTTCTTCGACCGCGCAGCCGACGAGCTTGCAGACCTACTACCCCACGCTCAACGGGAGACCCTCGAGGGGCCGGATCACGTCGTCGACCCACAGACCGTCGGCCCGCTGTTGCTACGGTTCTTCAGCACCGAACACTGAGGGGCCCGCGAGGTGTTGCGGGAAGGCCGATTAGGCACCGCGCAAGCAGATCTTCGTCGCGCCAGGGACACGGGGCGGACAGGTAGTGTCGAGGTTGATGTCGTCGGCGGCATCACAGGCCTGATCCTGGGCGTGCTCGTCACCAACGTCTTCGTCACCACGCAAGGCCGGGCCGTCGTACTGACCTGGGCTTCAGTGGGACTCGACCTGGCCTACTCGCTGCTCATCGGCTCCGTCGTCGGTCGTACCCCGCACTCCGGGCCGACTCAGTACCGCCCACCGAAGCCCTGCGCAGCACATGATCTGGCACCTCGGTAGGGCCAGTCATTCCGGGCTGTGGGTCGCATGCGGTCACCGCTCCCGGGCGGTGGCCCGGTGCCGAAGGTGGTGCCCACGGTGTGCTCACGTCAGGAGTGCCACCGATGACGCAGCCGCGTTCCCGGGTCGACCTGTACGCGGCGATCCGACGGGATGCCCGATCTGGGATGTCCAACCGCGCGCTGCAGCGCAAGCACGGCGTCGGCTTCCGAACCGTGACAGCGGCGCTGGAATCTGTATGGCTGAAGGAGAGAAAGCAACCGCCCAAACGCGGCTCACGGCTTGACGCGTACCGAGTGGTGATCGACGACTGGCTGCGCTCGGACCTCGACGCGCCGCGGAAGCAGCGACACACGGCGAAGCGGATCTTCGATCGACTGCTTGACGAACATGACGGGGCCGGGGTGGTGTCGTACTGGATGGTCCGCGAGTACGTCGCCACCCGACGCCGTGAGATTCGCGTCGAGGTCGGACGGGAACCTGCCAACGCGTACATCCCGCAAGAGCACCTCCCGGGCCGCGAGGCCGAGGTTGACTTCGGCGACGTCGCCATCCGCCTGCGCGGCGAGCTCGTAACCTGCGCGCTGTTCAGCCTTCGGCTCTCCTACTCGGGCAAGGCCGTGCACAGGGTCAGTGCCTCGGCTGGGCAGGAAGCCTTCTTCGAGGGTCACGTCCACGCCTTCAACGTGCTCGGCGGGGTGCCGACCGGGAAGATCCGCTACGACAACCTCAAGGCCGCCGTCGCGAGCGTGATCGGGTTCTCCCGCCAGCGGGTCGAGGCCGACAGGTGGACCGCCGTCCGTTCCCACTACGGCATCGAAGCCTTCTATTGCCAGCCCGGAATCCAAGGTGCGCACGAGAAGGGCGGCGTCGAGGGGCAGATCGGCTGGTTCCGACGCAACCACCTCGTCCCATCCCAGAAGTCGACTCCCTCGCCGAGCTCAACGCTATGGTCGACGCCTGGGACGAAGCCGACGACGCCCGGCGGATCGGGTCCCGCGCCCGCACGGTCGGGGAACACTTCGCCACCGAGCAGCCACTCCTCGCGCCCCTTCCGACCGAGCCGTTCGAGACCGGCCGCTGGTTCACCCCGCGCGTGGACCGGTACGCCCAGGTCACGGTCCGGATGAACAAGTACTCCGTGCCCGCGCGCATGGTCGGCCGTCAAGCCCGGGTGCTCCTGAACGCCAGCGACCTGGTCGTGTTCGACGGCAGGACCGAGATCGCCCGCCACGAACGGCTCATGACCAAGGGCTCGACCCGGGTCGACCTGGACCACTATCTCAAGGTCCTCCTCCGCAAACCGGGCGCGCTACCCGGTGCGAAAGCGCTGGAGCAGGCCAGGGCATCCGGGCGGTTCACGCCCGTTCACGACGCCTGGTGGGCCGCGGCCTGCAAGGCCCACGGTGACGCCGACGGCACCCGTGCCCTCATTGAGGTCCTGATGCTGCACCGGCACCTTCCACACGACCACGTCGTCGCCGGACTCGCGACGGCGCTGCGTGCAGGCGCGCTCACCGCGGACGCTGTCGCGTTGGAAGCGCGCAAGTACAGCGATACAGCAGATGGCGGAGCCGACGACACGACAGCGGACCACCAGTCCCTGATGAGCGGCGACAGGGCACGCGGAGAAGGCGAGATCCCTGCCGTGCGATCGCTGACCGAGCGCCGGCTCCGCGCCCACATCCCGGCCGACACTCGGCCGCTGCCGAGCGTGGAGAAGTACGACCAGCTGTTGGCAAGCCGACGTGACACCCCGAACGTGGTGGCGCTGGCGTGGCGGGCGGCGCACGGTCAGATATGGCTGCCTTCCCAGTTTCCGACGCCGTCGTCGTGTCGTCTGATCAACTCGTGCTGCGGGCGGCGGTCGCCGCATATCTGGGCCGCTACCGCGGCCAGACCCGTCTCCACACCAACTCGGACCTTCGGATCTTTCTGCGCTGGTGCGACGAGCAGAAGCTGTTCCCGCTGTCAGCGGTCCGGACCGACATCGAGCGCTACGTACGCTGGCTGCAGGAGGTCCGGCGGTTTCAGCCCTCGACGGTGTCGCGGCGGTTGTCGATCGTCGGTCGGGCCATCGACCGCGCGGTCGGCGATCGGGACGACGGTCCGATCCTCCGTAACATGCTCGGTGGCCGGATGGACCGGCATGCTGCCACCCGCCGGCTCAAGCACTTGGCCGCGACCGCCGGGATCCGGATGCCGCGCATGCACCCTCACATGCTCCGGCACACGTTCGTCACGACCATGCTCGACGCCGGCGTCAGCCTCCGCGATGTCCAGATCGCCGCCCGCCACGCCGACCCGCGGACGACGATGCGCTACGACCGAGCTCGTAAGAATCTCGACCGGCACGCCAACTACATCCTCGCCGCCTTCATGGCTTCCGGCACATGACCGACAGGCTGATCATCTCACGGCTTTGCCGATGATAGTGCGGCACGGCATGGGCTCCGAGGTTGCGCCTTGGCGAGCGCTTCTGCCTCCGTGGAAGGGATACTTGAATCTCATTCAAGCGGTTGCTATAGTTTCAAGCTATTGCATTGGAGGCTAAGGGTGGAGCCGGTCGACACTTTGAACGAGCAGGACGTCATTGAAACGATCGGTCGGGTTGATCGGCGCGTCCGGGCCGTCAGCGACCGTTGGCACGCCGGCGAATCGCTGATAGTCGGGGTGTGCTCCGCTGGGCTGGTCATCGGCCGGCACGAATGGCCGCAGTTGGGGTGGCGCTGGACCGTCGTCTACTTCGTCTGCGCCGGCGTTGCTCTGGCGATCCACCTGTGGCGACGCCGAGTCCACCGCGCGCCCTCACGATGGATCCACGCGGTATGGCCCACGACCTTCATGCTCGTGCTCGCCTCCGGCGTGCTGGTGGACTTCATGCCCGCAAGTCTGTCCCCCCAGACGATTGCTGTCGCCATCCTGCCCACACTGCCAGGGTTGGCCGCCATCGCCTGGACCCGATTGCGGTGATCGGCACCGGCTCCCACCCTCGCTACCAACTGGACGAGGTCATCCATGCGCCCGTCCGGCTATCGATAGTTGCGGCCCTCGCCGCGGCAGACCGGATGGATTTCCGCCTCCTCCGAGACACCGTCGAGGTCAGTGACTCGCTGCTGTCGAAGCACCTGGCCGCGCTGGAAAACGCCGGCTACGTTGAGATCAGCAAAGGACGCCTCGGACGGCGAACGCAGACATGGATCCTGCTAACCGCCGCTGGAACCGCCGCCTTCAACAACTACCAGCACATACTGCAGCGCATCATCCAAGCCGGAAGCGATGCCCGCAGCGGGACCAGCACCGAGAGTTCCTAACCCGCACTCCGCGCGTCGCCCGCAGCTTCTTCGACGCCAATCGGAGCCGTTTGCCCGCATCCTGTTCTGCCGCCGAGCGGGCGCGGCTTGCCGATTCCGGGCGGTCAGATGGTCGAGAGGGTTGATCAATCCGATGGCGACGTATGGGCGGCGTTGAGCCAGGCGGCGATATGGGGCAGTACAGCCCGCAGATCGGTCGTATCGACGTGTACATGAGCGGCTGCGCGAGCCGCTGGTGTTGCGTTGAAGGCTATGGCCAGCCCGACGTCGGCGAACAGCGGCACGTCGGAGCGACCATCGCCGACGGCGACGCACCGACCGAGGTCGACTCCCAGGTCGGTGGCCACGCTCCGGGCGTAGTCGCGCTTGCAGAGTTCGTCGAAGTACTCGGCGACCCGGCCGTCGTATCGGCCGTCGACCATCTGCAGCCGCGGCCCGCACGCGCGGTCGAAGCCGAAGCGGTCGCACAGGTGGGTACCCACGACCTCCCACGCCAGCGTAGCGAGTACGGGCAGCAGCCCGCGTCGGCGGCACCACAGAACCGTCTCGGCGACGCCGTCCACCAGCGGCAGCGACTCCAGAGCCGCGTGCGCTTGCGCAGTGTACGTCCCGTCCACACCCGACCCTCGGAAATGGCCGCATCCCGGCTGCTCAGGATCCCCGCACCGTACGCTTTCTGGACCGCATGGATCACCCCGGCATTGCCGAGGCACTCGGCCAGATGACGGCCGCTACTGACCGGCGTCAGAGTCCCGTCGACGTCGAAGAAGACCGCTCCACGGAGCACGACGAAACGGTACTCACCGGAGCGCGCTCACGACCATGACGCACTGATTTGCTGCTGTCAATGCGTCGTTGGTTATCGAGGGCTGGTCACGTTGCGCGCGATGAGGCAGGGGCACGCCTCGTCCTGGTGCTTGTAGTCGTAGGAAGCGGGGATGACCGCAGTAGCAGACGCTGAGCAGCGTGTGCTGGGGGTCGGTGGACTGGTCCAGGTCAGCGCTGCATGCCGGGCACGGTGTCGGCGCGTCTGGACCGGTCACCGTCGGCGCTGAGCGGGCCCACCAGGCAACGACGCGCTCGGCCACGGAGTCGATCTGATCGTCGGCCACGTCGAGCGGCCGCGCGGCGGGCGGGCCGGCGCGACGAGCCGGTCGGAGTCGTTCGCGACCGCCACCCGCGTCCTGGCCGCCTACGACCTCCTGACAACCGGCTGACCGTGGCCGGTCCCGGTGGTCCCGGGCACGACGACGTCAGCGAGACTGGGAGCAATGCCGCTCTAACGACCTGGAGCTTTCCTATGCCGCACGGGATCGTCCGCTGGTTCGACGCCGAACGGGGGTTCGGCTTCCTCGCGCCTGACGACGGATCACCAGACGTGTTCGTGCACGCCTCCGAGATCGTCGGGGACGGCGGCCCGACGGTGCTCCGCGAGGGCCAGGCCGTCGAGTTCGAGGCCGGCAAGAACGACCGCGGTCCCCAGGCGCTGCGCGTCCGCGTCACCGCCGAGCAGGCCGCCGGCGGAGCCGTGGGCCTGCTCGGAACGGTCAACTGGTACGAGCCGACCAAGGGGTACGGGTTCGCCTCGCCGGACGGCGGCGGCCCCGACATCTTCGTGCACAGCTCGGCCATCGTGACCGGCGGTGTGGTCAGCGACGGGCAGCGGGTGGCCTTCGTCGTCGTCGAGGGCGAGCGCGGCCCGCAGGCCGCGCACGTGGTCCCGCTCGGTCCCGGGGCTGGCCTGTCCGCCGGGGCCGGCGGTGCCGACGGGGCGGACGGGGCGGACGGAACCGTCTCCTGGTACGACGAGGACAAGGGCTTCGGCTTTATCGTCCCCGACTCCGGCGGCGGGGACGTCTTCGTCCACGCCCGGTCCCTGGCTGAGGGCCTCACCTGGCTGACAGAGGGCGACCGCGTGGCGTACGAGGTGGTCAGCAGCGACAAGGGCCCGCAGGCACGCGACGTGCAGCTGGTCCGAGGGGCCGAGCCCGCACCGCCACCGCGACGCCCGGCACCGGCCGGGCCGGCACCCGCCAGGAGTAAGCCGCCGTCACGGGGCGTGCCCGCACGCGCGGGCCAGGGCGTCGTCGCACGTTACCACGGCGACCGCGGGTTCGGGTTCATCACCCCGGACGCCGGAGGTGACGACCTGTTCGTCCACGTATCCGTGGTCGCCGGGTCGGAACCGCTGCAGCAGGGCGACCAGGTCCGGTACACGGTGCGTCAGAGCGACCGGGGCCCGCAGGCCGACCGCGTGGAGCGCCTCTGAGGCGCTCCTACTCCCACTCGATGGTGCCCGGGGCTTGCTCGCGACGTGGCGCCAACGTAGCCGAAGACCGACCCGCCGAAGATTTACCCCTGGGGACAGCTACCCAAGCGCGGGGCCTCGTCTCCATGCCCTCGGCGACCTACAAGCCGAGCTGATTCGCACCCGGCCGAGGCCAACCAGACGCGCCGAGCTCGAACGGAACGTCGATACAGTCGATGTTGAGTACCAGACGCGGGTCGCGCTCGATGCGACCATCCACCAAAGCGGCCAAACTCACTCGCCGATCCCGACAACGTGATCTCGTATATCCACCGGCAGCTCAGACTGCATGCGGACAATAGCCCGAGGCGCCGTCACACATCTGCGATGAGCGTGCGGGCGAGAGGCGGACGTGGCCGATGAAGCGCCGCACGCGTAATGGCGATGCGCGCCGGGGTGATCCGCAGGACGATGTTGTTCATGGCCGAGCGAGTGATGTTCGTACAGTTGAAAACCGGTCACAACACCGACAAAGGACCCGCTTGGATCAGCCGTGTGCGCTTCAACAAGAGTTGGAAGACGGCCTACTGGCACGGCAAGACCCTCCGTCGCTGGTCGGGCATGTTCGACGCCAATTTCTACGACGTCGAAACGCACGAGGAATACTGGCTCTCCGGGCCGCACCGTGACCAGGTCGACACTCGCTACAGCAACATCCGACCCGAGATCGACGATGATATCCGTGAGGTATACGAAGCGTTCCTCCGCGGGGCACCCCTGCCGGGTCGGGAGCGCGGTTAGCTCCCAGCGGTCCGTCGTTCATACCCGGCCCCGAGCTCGCCCGCTATGCCGATGAGCGCTTACGTGATCAAGCGTTTCGAACATTAAAGAAGGTAATCGAGTGTGTCCTCAAGTTCGAATCCGTCCGCGTGCACTCTCGACCGGAACCGCTCACCGGCGGCGGGTAATCTCTCCAAGCTGAACTTTCCACGCCGTTGTGGGCTCGGGTACCTCTCGCTCGTCTCGAACCAGGGCGCCGAGCCATCTGTAGCAGTTGAATCTGACCGCATTCGATCTGAAGCAACTGCCCGCGTTCGACGTCTTCGATCGCCACCATGCGCATGCGGTCGGATTGCCGCCTTGCCGATATTCGCGATGTAAGGTCCCCCGCAAGTACAAGGAAGCCACCAAGCGCGGTCGCGATCAACGGCGTAGGGTCCACTACTATTTCCTCGCTTCCGGTCTGTAAATAATCGAACGGACAGGTGCGGCCCGGACATGCCGCTGTTGTTGTGTCGAAGGCGGTTTGTTGCCGGCGCCGTATCGGGCGCGGAACGCCCCATCGTCGCTCGGCGAAGTCGCGGTCTGTGGGTCGGGACCTGACGCTGGCGGCGCTGGCGATGCTGGAGCATATGCGCGACCGGGTCCGGCTGCGAAGTCGCCCTTCTGCCGCCAGCCCCCGAACGGATCCACGACCTGGTCCCCGATCTACATGTCCTGAGCCTGGCCACTCAGCGTCTCCGCCAATCCCGACAATGTGATCCGCGATGCCGGTGGCGCTTGCGGCCGGGAGCACTACAAACGTCAGGAGACGGTGTCGGCCCAACGCTGATCGGCCGTCCGCGGCGCTCCCACTCCCGCGTTTTGAAGGGACGTGTATGCCCGCGTAACGTCGTCCGGTACGTCTACGTGGGCGATGAATCCCTGCCCGGCCGGGCCGTATCCGTTGGCGTCGTCGGTGAGTCGGGGGATCTCGCCGATCAGGAGGGAGATGTACCGGTCCATCGGCCACATACCGTCGAGCGGGGTCCGGAAACCGAGTTCGCCGTCGACCAGTTCGACATGGGTCCGGTGCGCGGCGAAGTTTACGACCCGAGCGTCAGGAGCGTGCAGGCGGAATCCGGCGTCCATGCGCTGCTGCATCGACGCGTCCTGGATGATCAGGATGCGTCGCCACGGGATGTCAAAGGCCTCGAGCAATTCCAGGGCGTTGCGGACGTTGCTGCCACAGTTCGTGGATTCGTATTCCAGCAGGTCGGCGCGAACTCCGTACCGTTCGGCGAGGTAGCGGTCGAAGAGAGCGGCCTCGGTATGGTCGGCCACGTCGTCCCAGCCCATACGGTGGCGCATCGCGGCGCGCAGGACGTCGGTGGAATGGCCCTGGCCGCCGACGATCATGAAATGGGTGGCGAGGTCGTCGGCGATGGCCCGGGCGAACAGGTCGCCGCCGGCGAGAATGCTGCCACCGAAGAGAATCCCGACGTCGACCCGTCCACCCGCCGCCTCCTCGACCACAAGGCGGCTCAACGTGCCGACGTCACGCCGCGCGCAGAAGTCGACGAGGGTGTTGAGCTGCGCGGCGACGGAAACTTCCACGCTGAGGAGCATGGCGGTCGGGACTGCGGGTTGACAACGGTGAAGCCGCACTTGCCGGTGACACGGATCGCGACACGATTGCCCGAATGGCGACGCGCGTCCTGATCCCGTGCGCGGATCGTCAACCGTCTTGGCGAGAGGGCTTTCCGACAACGTCCCGGAGCGAACGTAGCCACATCGAGGCGTCCGGATCTGCCGCCGGTCGTGCTTATGTCTGACTCGCAGCTTGATGACACACGGTAGCCGGTTGCGGCTGGCAGGGCGTCCGACGATCTTTGTCGCCGGGCTTGTCCGTTGGTCGGGTCGGTGTCGTAGGGTGCGCGGATGCCAGATCATGTTCCGGGTTGTTCCTGTTGCGGTGCGCCGCTGGATCCGGTTGACCTGGACATTCGCTTCAAGTTTCCGGATCCGGTGCGCGAGTCGTCGGAGATCGGAACTTTCAGCAGGCCGACGGTGTCGGCGCGTTCGTCCGTTGCCTGATGCCGGTACGGCTGACCGGGCCCGGGATGGTCACCTACTCGGTGTGGCTGAAAGTGCATCCCGACGACCTAGGGCAGGCGCGCGCGGCCTGGGAGACGTCCGCTTACGCCGAACTCAGGCTGCACGGTGTGATAGCCAACGCGGTCCTGCCCTGGCCCGAGGTGTTCGATGAACCGGCCCGGGCCGAGGTCCGCGATACCGGCAGCCTGCCGTACCTGATCGGCGCCGAGGGCACGGTACTGTCCCGGGTCCTCAGTCAGCAGTGGGACCGCGATGACGTGTTGGGCTGTAACCGCGATCCGTTGCCCGTCTCGATCCGGCAGCCGGTCACCGCGGAGTGGTCGGTAGAGCGCACCGTCGGTCTGGCGCTTCGGGTTTCCGACGGCCTCATGATCTTCGCCGGGCCGGGTCGGACCGTTCATCTCGAACCCTTCAACACGCCGACTGCGGCCAGCGCGGAAGACGTGATCGCAACGATGATCGAGGGTGCGCCGCCGCCCGACGGTGAACTCTTCGAACGCGACGGCCCCCTGTTCCGCCGGGCGTTCTGGCTCGCCGCCACCGTGAACGGTCGACCGCAGCACGAGTTCTACGGCCACGTCGCGGCGCCCGGCGCCGTGCTCGCGGTCACGTGCATGTACGACGACCGGCAAGACGCGCGCTGGGCCACGAACGTCTGGCGATCCGCGCGCTGCCACCAGCCATCGAGCTAACCCGACAACCCGGGCCCAATCAGCCTGCCCTTAGACGCCAAGGTGGCCGTAGCGCGCAATCTTGGAATCCGCTTCTGCCGCAGATCGCTCGTTACGCGGCGTGGGAGATGCCGCTCGTGTGGACGGCTTGGCCAGGGACGGTGTCGCACGTGCGATGTGGTGAGATCAGGTTCGTGCAGTGGAACGCGGCGGCGTACGAGGTGCTTGGCGGGGCGGACACCGAGCCGCCAGCGGGGCGTTCCGATCTCGTCGATGACCGGAACGTGCCTGGTGGCGGTCGGCTGCCGGCGGCTGTCCGGGAGTGGTTCGTTCGGGGCGGCGCGGCCCGACTCGCCGCGATCAGCGCCAACATGATCACCCGGGCCGACGATCTCTCATCGGGGACGGTGGACCGGTTCGTGAGGGCCGGCTCCGTGCTGTTGGAGACCGACAGCCAGCATTCCTGTCGATGGGTTGTCGCGGCCTCCGGCACGGACGACGACCCGCCTGTCTATCTCATCGATCCGGACGACGAGGCTTGCCTGACCCGGACGTGGTACGCGGACAGGTTCTCCGACTACACCTACGCCCATTCCTGGGACGCACAACTGTGGCGCGCCGACCCGCTCACCGACTTCGACCATCCACTCGCTCCGGCCGCGCTCGGCACGCTGACCAGCCGCCTCACCGCGCTGCCAACCACCTACGGCTGGGCCATGAACCAGGACTGCGACGCCGTGTACCGCTTCGAAGGGGCCGCGCGGGTCGCCATCGCCGTCAGCGCACAGACCGCAGTGTGGACAGCCATCGCCGCACCGGACCTCCCGACGGTCACGCCCTGGCCCACCTCATCGGCGCCAACCCATAGCACCGCCGCGCCCGGGGCCTCGCGCAACGCACACATCTGGCCGCCGATGGTGCGCAGCCGGGTCGCTCACAACGCGTTCCAACCCCCGATTCGAGACTGCATGGCTAGACCAACTCCAGGACGATGGGTGGCACGTGACGAGCAAGTCCTCCAGGCGTCGAACGGTCGCCTCATAGCCCAGCGCGGCCCTGGACAACCCGGAGTTGAGCCACCTCAACACCCACCCGTCCGCCGGCGTGCCGAAGCCGCCACGGAGGATGTCGTTGGTCGGCGCCGCCCGGTCAGCCGGGGACCGCTGACCGCACGATCGCCTCGGCCAACGCCCGCACCGCCTTCTCGTCGACCGCCGCCGGCGGCGCACTGACCAATGAGAAAGCGCACCCCCGCCGTCGCGTCGGACAGGCGCACTACCGCGGCCTCCAGCGCGGGGCGGCGCAGGCTCCGACAGGAGATGGAAGCCGTTGTAACGGAATCGGCCGGACTTCTGGTGCCGGGGATGTGGACAAGGTTGAGCTTCTCGAGAAGGGCGAAACTCGGCTTGCCGGGCTGAAGGTCGACAACCGCGTGCGCCCAGGAAACCCATCGGGATTGCCTGGGCACCTGCCGTCGACGGGGGGTCGGTTCTAGGCGATTTCGTACGCGCGAATGATCGTCTGCGTGACCGTGTTGCCGGCCGTGTCGGTCGACGCGGCCCGTAGTGACACATAACCAGTCCGCGCCGGGTGCTTCAGGGTCACCACGCCATTCTGGGCCGACCCGGTGACAGGAGCTCTGGTCCAGGTCGTGCCGTCGTCGTAGGAGACCTCGACGGTCAGCGTTCTGGCCTTGCCCGCGGCCGAACCGGGCTGCTGCTGCACCGTCACCGGTACCGTCCAGACTCGTCCTGCCGGGGCGGTGTTGGTGTCGCTGACCGGCGGTGCGAACCGCACGGCCGACAGGGCGAGCGGTCTTGCTGGGCCGGCCGGTGTGGCACCGGAGCGGAAGGTCCACTCGGCTTTGACGGTTGTCGACAGCCGGTTCGGCGCGCCCCGGGTCGCCTCGACCCGTAGTGTGTACGGCGCTTCGGCGGCGGGTAGGCCGGTCACGTTCACGCTGGTGTATGGCGCGTCGGCCACTACCCGGCCGGCCTGTTCGAGGACAAGCCGGCCGGCGAAGTTCGTCGTGTTGCCGGACCAGTCGCCGGCTGACGAGACCATCCCTGGGCTGAGGAGAAGGGTGTCACCGGAGCGTTCGACCTTGTTGATGCCCCCGAAGCCGGGACCGAACGCCGCCAGGTTGATCCGTTCGCTCGTGGTCCTGCCGGTCGGGAACCGGGTCGGTGAAGACCCTTGCCGACTTCCGCCGGAGATGAACCCGCCTTCGAGGAATTCCCGGCTCCAGGAAACCGTCGGCGGCATGGCGTAGTACTCCGTGCGCTTGCCGGGCAGTGCCACCGGCAGGAGCGTCGCCCAGGACACGGGTCCGTCCTTGACGTGCGCGTACGCACCCGCGTTGCCCGTGGCGACACCCTGGCCCGCGTAGGCCGCCTCCACTCTGGCCAACTCCCCGTCGGTGAACCGCTTGACGAATCCGCTGGGGGCGTGTCCGGTGGTCGGTGCCACCGTGTTGTACACGTACGGGCTGGGCGTGGTCGGGTCCTGCCCCGGCCTCTGCTTGAAGTGACCGGTGAACATCGTGGACAGTTCCGGCAGCCGCTCGGTCGGATCCGGCTGGCCGACGTACAGGTTGTCGAAGGTCCCGTCGAGCACCGTGTACTGGAACTCCCACCCGGCGCCGGTGACATGGAGGTCGACCGCGCCCAGCGTCGGCACGGCGTCGGCGGCCGGCACCGTCAGCGAGATCGGCCTGGCCATCCGCGCGTCGAGCGTCACGGCCGTCGTCCGGTCGAGGGTGACCAGCGGGTCGACCACCACCGAGCGGGCGTCGCCGTCGTTGACGACACTCCAGACGCTGTACCGGCCCTTTGGCAACCGCAGGGCACTCTTTTCGGCGGGATCGGGCCGCAGATATCCGCCGTTGTCGAGGTCCACCACGTACACCGATGCGTCGGCGGTGGGCTGGCCGGCGCGGTCGAGTCGGTCGATCGTCAGGTCGTAGCTCTCGGTCTCCCTGTCCACGGCGAACGGAGTGACCACCTGGACGTCGCCGGTCGTGGCGACCACATGACCGCCGTATCGGCCGTCGGGCACGTTTGTCCGGGTGTCGGAGGTCAGCGACACGCCGGCCGTGGCGCCGGCCGGGACGGTGACCTGGGTGGCTGACAAGCTGAAGAGCCCGGTCGGTGCGTCACCGGTGAGGCTGAGGTTCAACGTCACGTCGCTGGTGCCGACGTTGTGGTAGGTGAGGGTGCGGGTGTCTGGCCGGTCGTCGCCGTGCGGGTACTGCTGGAGGCCGAAACTGATGCTCGCCGGGTCGGCGGTCACCGTCTGCGTGATGGCACGCGCCACGTCGACCCGTCCGGCACCTTGGTCGTAGACCGCGGCGGCGGCGTTCGGCTGCGCCGATCCCATCAGCGCGGCCTTCAGCTCGGCGGCCTTCCAGGTGGGGTGCTGCTGTGCCAGGATCGCCGCCGCGCCGGCCACGTGTGGCGCCGCCATCGAGGTACCGGACATGGCCACGTGCAGCTGGCCGGCGGGAGCGCCCGCGGCGTCCGAGCTCAACGCGGCGGTGATCTCCACGCCGGGTGCGGTGATGTCGGGTTTGAGCGCGGAGTCGCCGAGGCGCGGGCCGCCAGCGGAGAACTCGGCCAGGGCACCGGCCGAGTCGACCGCGCCGACGGTGAGCGCGGCGTCCGCACTTCCAGGCGAGCTGATGCCCTCCTTCCGTTCATTGCCGGCGGAGACGACGAACAGAGTTCCGTAACGCGCCGTCAACTGTTCGACGGCCGCCTCGATCGGATCATGGTCGGGAGTGTCGGTGTGGCCGAGGCTGAGGTTGACGATTTTCGCGTCGTGCTCGACGGCCCATTGCATGCCGGCCAGGATCGACGAGTCGAGGCAGCCCCACTCCTCGCAGGCCTTCGCCACGAGTAGCGAGGCCCCCGGCGCGACGCCCTTGTATCCGCCCGGCGCCCCGCCGGTGCCCGCGATCGTGGCCGCAACGTGGGTACCGTGGCCGGCCCGGTCGAGCGGGTCACCGTCTTCGGTGAAGGTCTCGCGGGCGACGACGCGTCCGGCGAGGTCCGGATGGTCGGCGTCGACGCCGGAGTCGACGACGGCCACCTTGACGCCGGTGCCGTCGAAGCCGGCAGCCCATGCGGCGGGAGCACCGATCTGCGGCACGCTGCGGGTCAGCAGGGGCTTGCGTACACCGTCCAACCAGATCTTCGACGCCTGACCACCGCAGGCCGTGCCGTCCGCGCGAACACCGGCCGACATGCCCTGCCAAGCCGAAGCGAGGCCGGCCTTTGCAACCCGCATCGCCGTGCCGCCCGGAATTCCACGGATGCCGGTGGCCCCTGCGATGACCGAACGTGCGCCGGCTGCCGGGCCCGTGACCATCAGCGGAAGGTCGCCCCGCCGGTCGTCGTACCCGAACTCGATCAGTGCGGTGACGTCGAACAGGCGCTCGTCGACGCGGCATGCCCGCAGCAGCGGTAGCACGTCGGAGGGCACCACACTCAGATGTCCGTCGGCGCGACTTGCGGTGAACGTGACGTGTCGCCGGCCCGGACCGGGTTCGATGCTCGCCCGGTCCGGACCGGACACGATGACCTCGTCACCGGTGATCAGCGTAACGATGACGGGTTTCGATCCGCTGGCCGGCGCCACCGTGTACGGCGCCACCCTTGGCCACGCCGCGACGGGCCGGCTGCCGGCCGTCGCGACCGCGCCACCGGGGAGTGCCGAGGACGTGAGGACACCGCCCGCGAGCAGAACGCCGAGCAGGCGATCTCGAAATCTCATCCGTACTCCAATTGATCGAGGACACGTTCGCTCTGGAAACCTCCTCTTCCGGCCAGTCTGTTGTGCGGCGGCAGCGCCTTGTTCAGCATTCGTAAATATGGACAGATCTCCATTGACCGTTCAATGATCTTCAGGTAGCGCCCGTCGAGTTCGGCGGCCGCCGCAGATTGGCGGTTCGACTCGGTCAACGGCGTGACGGCGCCGCCGCCGGGGTGAATCTCAGCCATCGCCTCCTCCATCGCCCCCAGGCACCGGCCCGGTGATGGCCAGGGCGCCGCCAGGAGCGGCCGTCACCGCGTCCTACACCCGAAGCCCCGCGAGTTGGTCATTGCCGGCGGGGCCTCCTGCAGGGTCGGCACCGGCCGCCCGACCGGCTTCGTCCCCGATGTAGATCCGGCATTGCTGAAACGCGGGGATCGGCCGTGGTTCCCTGACCGGCCGCGTCGCGGCGGAAGAGGGATCTCCTTGCGACGCTGAACGGCGAGCGCCGCTCGCCCTACCTGGAGGTTTCAGAATCTGACGAGGCAATGGATAGGTCTGCTCACCCGAGGCGTCTGTATAGGTGATCGACGACCAAAGGGGCGGGTCGATTGGACAAGGACGACAGCGCACTACTGACCGAGTTTGTGACAAGCCGTACTCCCGCGTTGATGCGGGTCGCATACCTGCTCACGGGAGATCCACGCGGCGCCGAGGATCTCCTTCAAGCGGCGTTGGCCAAGACCATCGCGAAGTGGCCGACCCTGCGCAACGCCGACCCGGAGGGATACGTCCGGGCAGTGATGTACCGAGAGCAGGTAAGCCTGTGGCGGCGGTTACGCCGATACCGGGAGATCCTACGGACCACCGCGCATGAGGGGATCGAACCGGATCCGAGCAGTGATACCGACACACGGCTCACCATGCGGACGGCGTTGCGTCGGCTGCCGCCGGCGCAGCGCACGGTTCTGGTCCTGCGCTATTACGAGGACCTGACCGAGGCCCAGATCGCAGATGCGCTGGGCTGCTCCGTCGGCACCGTGCGAAGCCGAACGCATCGTGCGATCGGCCGACTACGCCAACTGCTGCCGGACGATCACCGCCTGGAGGTGATGCGGTGACCACCGCGTTTGAAGACCTCATCCGCTCGACCCTTTCCGAACTAGCCGAGGAGGCACCAACAGTGGCAGACCAATTCAGCCGAGCACAGCGACGGGCCCGGCTGCGCCGCCGCACGACCCTGGCCCTGGGGGCGTCCGGCGCGCTCGCCGCAGTACTCATCGCCGCGCCGGTTGCAATCGCTGCGACCAGATCCGACAACCATCGTCCGGCCGTACCCTCGACCCCGTCGAGCAACCCGACCCCACCGCCCACGGCGTCGACCAACCCGACCCCACCGCCCACGGCGTCGACCAACCCGACCCCACCGCCGACCGCATCGAGCAACCCGACCCCACCGCCCACGGCGTCGACCAACCCGACCCCACCGCCGACCGCGTCGACCAACCCGACCCCACCGCCGACCGCATCGAGTAACCCGACCCCACTGCCGACCGCGTCGGGGGTGCGATAGTCAGCCGGTAAGCCACCACGCCCGGTTCGTCTGACAATGATGAGCCCGGGGTCCGTGCCAGGATCGGTGTTTCCGGCTGTTCGGTTAGTAGGTCTGTCGCTGACGCTGGTTTCCAGCGATCGAACAGGCACGCCAGTACCCTGACCGATCCCCCCATCGCCGATCCCGGTCCGGTTGCCCGACGACCCGGGACGCGGCCCACCAGCCGTTTAGGATCCTCTGCAGGAACTCTGCAAGCGCGCCGTCGCAAACTCGGCACATGCAGACACGCGTATCGATGCAAGCCCGGCTGGCGGCGGCGCTCGTCGCCGCGGCGGCGATGATCGTCCCGCTCGCCGGACCCGCCGCCGCGGACAGCCGTCCGCGGCGCGTCGCGGACGCCCAACCCTTGAAGCTCGACGCCGCCGACCAATGCCGCGAGCGTTACATCGACGGGCACGGCGGCGGGTTCCATGCCGGCCGGACCGTCGCGGCGGAGTTCCTGTACGGCGGGAGCAACAAAGGCATGCTCCGGGCCCGCTCGTACGGCGGCCAGGGCGACTGGGAGCGCGCGGTCATCTGCCGGAACGCCGCGACTGGGCTCTACTACCTCCAGTACTGGTTCGACCGCGACCAGCGGTTCTACTTCGTATCGGTCGAGGTCAACTACGCCGGCGACCTCAACGGCATGCTGCGTGCCCGGGCCACATCGGTGGGCCCGTGGGAGCTGTTCTTCGCCGCCCGGCACCCGGTGAGCATCGAGGACCCGGGCAACTACCTGGGCGTCTACACGCTCCGGTCGTACCAGAACGGCAAGTACGTTTCCCACGAGTCGGGGTACCCGGGCGACACCGCCGACGTCCTGCGGGCCCGGGCCGACACGCCCGGTGAATGGGAAGGGTTCTGGCTGAATCTCCAGTCCTGGTGACCGACCCGCGGGCGTCGCGAGTCGTCAGGCGACGCGGTTGGTGCAGGCCCCACGGGCGGGCGCCGGCCCTGACCGCCGCCGCGGTGGTGCTCCCCGGGTTCTCCTGGTTCAGCGCGCTTCCCGGACCGGGTCGCGGCTCCGGCAGCACCGGGGTGCCGGCCGGCACCCCGGTGCTGCCGACCGAGTTCGCTGGCATGTCACTACTTACCGCCAGCGTGTCCGACGCGCCGCCCGGCCCGGCGATCGCGTTGTACCGGCAGGGGGCTCGGCACCCGTCTGGGCACCAGTCAGGACGTGGTCATCGGCGTGGACGGGCGCACGTACCGCCGGCTCGTCCGGGCCGGCGCAGACGCTGCAGGGATCATCGAGGTACCGGTCGCGGGCGGCCCACGTCATCGGCTCAGCCGCATCCCCGACGGCGTCTCAGGCCTCGGCCGCCCCGGCGAGGTCCAGTTGGCGGAGGCCCTCGTCACCGGCGCCCAGGTGCGCGACCGCGACGTCGAGCGGGGACCAAGGCCCATATGGTGGCGCCTGACACTGGCGGTCACAGCACTGTTCATCGGCGCCGCAATCCTGCGCTCCGGCCGCATCCGACGAACGGGCAGGGCGCAGCGACCGCGCTTACGCCGTGCGAATACCGCGCCCGAACGGCGACGGTCACGACGGCCATCCCATCTGACTTCGGTCACGCTGGCCCCGTCTGTCCACCACCGCGGAGATACCGGACCGCACCAGGTCGAACTGATTGCAGAGGCCACGCCGGCAGCCAGCGGCATGACCTCGCCGTCGCGCTGACCGGGATGGAGGGTCGACTCACTCCCGGACGGAGCTGGTCCGATCAGATCCTCAAACGCCGCCTCGCCGGCGTCGTCGCCGTCTCCGCAGAGCTCACCGGGCAGCAACTGGCTCAGTTGTCCACCGCGGCGATCCCACTGGTCATCCTCGATCCGAGTGGTGCCCCTGCACCGCATGCCGTCCGTCGGCGCCATAACCTGGAACGGCGGCCTGGCCGCCACGCGGCATCTACTCGACCTGGGTCACCCCCGGATCGCGTTGATCAAAGGACCTGACGTCTACCTGTGCTGCCCGCGCGCGGGCCGACGGATACAGCACCGCCACGGACGCGGCGGGGATACCCATCGACCCCGCGCTTCCTCGGCGCGCGACCGCCCACTCACCGGATCCCCCTCGCCTGATCCCCGTCACCGGTGAACCGGTGAAGCTCAAGCCCACCGGCCCGGCGAAGATCTTGCGGACCTCCGGCAAGCCATAGCAGCCCTGATCCCCCGACTGAACTCACATGTGGAACAAGCCACCCCCACCAGCAGGTGCGGTGACGGAGTCAAGGGGCCAACCGGCTCCGGCCAACCTGTCCGACGACACCTTCTTCGAGACCTGGACGAGCGGCGAGGACCGCCGGCTCGCCGATCTCCCCCGAATCACTCAGGTAGAACGCGCCGACGGCCGATGAGCCGACGTGGGAAAGCCCAGGTCGGAGGCCGGCGAGCAGGTCGCGGATCTCCTTGTGACCGCGAAAAGGGCGCTGGGCCTCAGCGTCGCTTTCCTCAGCCGCCTCGATGGCACCACGCAGCACCTGGAGGTCGTCGAGTCGTCGGTGCCGTTGCTGTTCCGCGAGGGGGTCACGCGGCCGCAGGCGACGTCGCTGTGCCAAGCGATCCAGGACGGGAAGCTCCCGAACGTCATTCCCAATCTGCGCGACTTTCCCGAGGCGATGAAGTTACCGGCCGCAAGAATGCCTCGGATCCGCAGCTTCGTGTCTGTTCCGGTGGTTCTGAGCGACGGCACCCTCTACGGCACGTTCTGCGCGGCCGGCCTCACCTCCGACAACGGCCTGAGCCAGCGCGACCGGGCGCTGATGGAGGTACTTGCCCACGCTGCGGCCGTCGTTATCGAACCCGGCGTCCGCGACACCGCCGAGCGGTCCGAGATCGAGGGCCGCATGAGCCAGGTCGTCGCAGACGGCGGACCCGACGTGGTGCTGCAGCCCATCGTCGACATCGCGAGCGATGTCCGGGTCGGCGCCGAGGCGCTGAGCCGGTTCCCGCGCGACTGGGGCAAGGCGCCCGACGTGTGCTTCGCCGAGGCGCACCGGGTTGGTCGCGGCCACCACCTCGAGGTCCTCGCATTGCGCGGCGCCGCCGACCTCCTCCACCGCGTCGACGGCTACGTCTCCATGAACGTCTCCCCCGCGACCCTGCTCACCGACGACTGCCAACACCTGCTCGCCGACCTGCCGCTTGACCGGGTGCTGCTGGAACTCTCCGAACACGACCCGGTCGAGGACTACGACGGGCTGAAGCGGATCCTCGCTCCGTTGCGCGGTGCGGGAATGCGCCTCGCCGTTGACGACGTCGGCTCCGGCTTCTCGTCGTTGCGGCACGTCGTACTCACCACCCCCGACGTCATCAAGCTCGACCGCGCCATCGTCGCCGGCGTCAGCACCGACCCGGTGCTGCGGACCCTGGTGGCCTCGCTCGTCGCGTTCGCGCGCGGGTGCGGCAGCCACGTCGTCGCCGAGGGCATCGAGACGGCCGACGACGCCGCGGCACTGCGCGCGATCGGCGTCGACTACGGCCAGGGCTGGCACTACGGGCGGCCCGGTCCGCCGGAGGACCTGGCCCGGTCCGTGATCCCCGCCGGGGAATTGTCGCGGCTCAGGTAGCCGCTCATCGCGGCCGGATCCGTGTCACCGATCCGGGGCGCCGCGGCGCGGCCACACGGCGGCGGCCGCGGTGAGCAGTACCGTCACCGCCAGCGCCGCAACGGTCTTGGCGAGCCGGTCGCCGCGCGCGCCGGTGCAGCGGTCATAGCCGGCTCGCCAGTAGGACTCCGGCGAATCGGAGTTGACGTTCAAGATGACCTCGATGTCAAACGCGTTGCCGCAGGCCAACTGAGCCTCGTGATCGCCGGGCCGGTCGACGGAGATAGGCAGGAACAGCATGATCAGGGTGACAAGCGCGCCGAGCGCGGCGATGGAGAAGGAGAGGGCGGAGCGGCGCTCGGATCGGGTGGCATCGATGGTCACCGCGCGATCATAGCGGCGGCTGGCTGCCCCTCCAGACACCGACGAGCGGGTACCGGGTCGCCGGTGGAGTAGTACCAGCCGTCGCCTGCGGATCAAGCCGCTGGCGGCCAAGCGGTGAACGGATGTGCAGGTAAGCGGATATCGACTCGTCGATTGTCGCGTTTCACGCCCGTGCATGCGCGCATCGACCTTCACCAGATCGACACACGTTCCTACCGATTTCCGCCAGCGCGTCTCCCTATCCTGCGCTGATGGTCGAACGCCGCCGCCTGTCCGTTGTAGACGGCTTCTGGGCCTTCATAGTCGGTGGCACCGCCATCACATCGACCCTGCTTGCGCTCGACCCGGTCACACGACAGGAGGACTGCCCCAACTCGGCCGGCAACGCAAGCGCATTCGACAATCCCAACTGGGACGGCTATCTCGTGCTGGCGGTGATCGTATGGTTCAGTGCGGTCTTCATTGAGGTGGGGTTACTGGCTACCTCGCGGCGCCGACGTGCAGCCGACGTCGCGCTTCGAGCAACATGCGTGCTCACCCTGACGATTCTGATCTCATGCCATTGTCTCGGCCTACTGATCGTGTGCCACTGATCGCGTGCCGCGAGCGGAACTGCGGCCGACTACGCTCAGGGCGCCCACCGGGTCGTCACTGTAGGTGAGGTAGCCGCGCCGGAACTGGCCATCTGCGAGACCGGTCGAGCCGTGGCGAGCCGGGCCCAACCAGTTAGGCCGCCAGTTTGACGACCGAACCGTCGACACGGTGCCGCCCCACATCAAACGACGCCGGGCGTGAGGCAGCATTGGAGTCGCCAGCGCCCGAAAATCGCCCGCGACATCGGCATTTTCAGCATCGCCGAGCAATGCATGGCCGGTGTTCGCTACTTCTCGCAGCCGCCCGCTCGTGGCCGACGAGCAAGTGCTGGACCCTCGTCAGAGGCGGACCTGCCGCTCGCCAATGGGTCTGCGCGCTCGACCTGGCGCGTCAAGCGAGTGGGACGTTCTGTGTCCCCGGCAGGATTCGAACCTGCGCTCCGCCCTCGCGAGGGATCGATGTGGGCAGCGGCGAGTAGCACCTCTACCTGCACAGCTCATCGACAGCGCGGACGTTGCTGTTCGGCAGATGCTTGCGTGCACGTTGGCTGGCGGGCGAGGCAAGGAACTCCGGCAACGACGAACCCACCGCGTCAGCGTGTTTTATCCAGGTTCGGTTAGGTGAGGCGGTGGGTGAGGGCGGTGTGGCGGCGGCCCGCGCTGACGGTGCGGATGGCGGCGGCGAGGGCGCGGCGGGAGCCGACGAGGACGACGAGTTGTTTGGCTCTGGTGACGGCGGTGTAGAGCAGGTTTCGTTGGAGCATCATCCAGGCGCTGGTGGTCAGGGGGATGACCACGGCCGGGTATTCCGAGCCTTGTGAGCGGTGGATGGTCATGGCGTAGGCGTGGGCGAGTTCGTCGAGTTCGTCGAAGTCGTAGTCGATGGATTCGTCTTCGTCGGTGCGGACGGTGAGGGTCTGTTCGTCGGTGTCGAGGGCGGTGACGACGCCGAGGGTGCCGTTGAATACCCCGGCTTGGCCCTTGTCGTAGTTGTTGCGGATCTGGGTGACCTTGTCCCCGATCCGGAAGACCCGGCCGCCGACCCGCCGTTCGGGCTGGCCCTCCCGCGCGGGGGTGAGTCGTTGCTGGAGCAGGGTGTTCAGGGCGCCGGCGCCGGCGGGGCCGCGGTGCATCGGGGTCAGGATCTGGATGTCGCGGCGTGGGTCGAGCCCGAACTTCGCCGGGATCCGGGTGCAGGCGACGTCGACGGTCAGCGCGGCTGCCTCGTCGGTGTCTTCGCACGGGAACAGGAAGAAGTCCCGCATCCCCGGCAGGATCGGCGGTTTCCCGGCGTTGATGCGGTGGGCGTTGGTGACCACGCCGGAGTCGGCCGCCTGCCGGAAGATCTGGGTGAGCCGGACCCGCGGGACCGTGTCGGCGGCGAGGAGGTCGCGGAGGACTTCGCCGGCGCCGACGGACGGTAGCTGGTCGACGTCGCCGACGAGGAGCAGGTGCGCGCCGGGCGGGACGGCTTTGACGAGTTTGTTGGCCAGGATCAGGTCGAGCATGGATGCCTCGTCGACGACGAGCAGGTCGACGTCGAGGGGGTTGTCCCGGTCGTAGCTGGCCTCGCCGCCGGGTTGGAGTTTGAGGAGCCGGTGCACGGTGGCCGCGGGTTGGCCGGTCAACTCGGCGAGGCGTTTCGCCGCCCGGCCGGTCGGTGCGACGAGCAGGATCTTCGCCTTCTTCGCGGCGGCCAGTTCCACGATCGAGCGGACGGTGAAGCTCTTGCCGCAGCCGGGACCGCCGGTCAGTACGGCGACCTTGGCGGTGAGCGCGAGCCGGACCGCCTGTTCCTGTTCGGGCGCCAGGTCGGTGCCGGTGCGCTTCTTCAGCCAGGCCAGCGCCTTGCCCCAGTCGACGCCGGCGAAGTGCGGCATCCGGTCGGCCGGGCCGCGCAGCAGCGTCAGCAGCGAACCGGCCAGGGACTGCTCGGCCCGGTGGAACGGCACCAGGTAGATCGCCGCCACCGGTGTGCCGTCGGGTCCGGGCACGGTCTGGCGGACCACGCCTTCCTCGGTGACCAGGTCGTCGAGGCAGCGGGCGGCCAGGTCGGCGGGAACGTCGAGGATCTTCGTGGCGTCAGCGACGAGCCGGTCGGTGGGCAGGTAGCAGTGTCCGTCGTCGGTGGCCTCCGACAGGGTGTACTGCAACCCGGCCTTCACCCGTTCCGGGCTGTCGTGCGGGATCCCCACCGCCTGGGCGATGGTGTCGGCGGTCTTGAACCCGATCCCCCACACGTCGGCGGCCAACCGGTACGGCTCGGCCTTCACCACCTCGATGGACTTCTCGGCGTACCTCTTGTAGATGCGTACCGCGATCGAGGTCGACACCCCGACGCCCTGCAGGAAGACCATCACCTCCTTGATCGCCTTCTGCTCCTGCCACGCCGCGTTGATCTTCGCCGTGCGTTTCGGGCCCAGCCCGGCCACCTCGACCAGCCGGCCCGGCTCCTCCTCGATGACCTGCAGCGTGTCCACGCCGAAGTGGGCGACGATCCGTTCGGCGAACACCGGCCCGATCCCCTTGATCAGCCCCGACCCGAGGTAGCGGCGGATGCCCTGGATCGTCGCCGGCAGCACCGTCGTGTACGAGGCGACCTCGAACTGGCGACCGTACTGCGGGTGCGAGGACCACCAGCCCCGCATCCGCAGACTCTCCCCCGGCTGCGCACCCAACAGCGCACCGACCACGGTCAGCAGGTCCGACCCACGCCCGGTCGCGACCCGGGCCACCGTGTATCCGGTCTCCTCGTTGACATACGTGAGCCGTTCAAGGACCGCCTCCAACACCTGCGGAGCCGGCCGCGACGCGATCGACGACGGCACCACACCATCCTGCCCGCACCCCGCCACACGGGCAAAGATCAGCCGCCACCCGCCGACGAGCCGACGACAGCCATCGCGAGTCGGGTTCCATCCGACAATGTCGGGGCCGTGCGGTGTAGGCCCGTATGCCCACCGCGATGCGACGGTCAGCCCCGGTCGACGCCGCGTGGCCGACGCGTCGTTGCGCCGTCGCGCAGCCCCCTGCGGCGCGTCGTGGCAGCGTCGGGTAGCGGCGCCACGGGAAGCGGAGCCGCGGGGAAAGGCACCGGAGCGGGTTGACGCCGGACATTGACGGTCATAAGTTTCGTCCTGTCTGGAACTTCGCCCGCGCCCCGAGGGGGACCGCAATGATGCGAGCGCGCCGGGTCCTGGTCGTCCTGACTGTGACACTGACAGCAGGCGTGAGCGCCGCTGTCTCCCCTGCCGCGGCGGGTCCGCCGCCCCCTGTGGACGACTACCGGCCGGTGCGCGGGCCGGCCGCCCCCGCGGAGTTCCGCTACCAGCAGAAGACGGTGCGCGGCGAGGCGCTGCCCAGGCATGCGTACGCGAACGCGGCCGATGCGGCCCGGCGGCTGCCTACGGCCGGCGGCGACTGGACGTTGATCGGCCCGACCAACATCGGTGGACGCATCACGTCGCTGGCACTCGACCCGCGCCGGCCGGACACGGTGTATGCCGCGGCGGCCAGCGGCGGCCTGTGGGTCAGCCGCGACGCCGGTCAGCGTTTCGAACCGGCCTGGCCGGCCGACCTGACCCAGGCGATGGGTGCGGTGGCCACGGCACCGGACGGCACCGTGTACGCGGGGACGGGTGAGGTCAACCCGGGTGGCGGCAGCATCACCTACGAGGGGACCGGTCTGTACGCCTCCCGCGACGGCGGCCGTAACTGGCGCCCGCTGGGGCTACGCGACTCCGGCGCGATCGGTGCGATCACGATCGACCCCGCCGATCCGCGGCGGATGTTCGTGGCGGCGGCCGGATCGCTGTACAACGCCGGCGGCGAGCGGGGCGTCTACCGGACGACCGACGGCGGCCGAACCTGGCAGCGGGTCCTGGCCGGCGCAAACGGGTTCACCGGCGCCACCGAGGTGCTCCTCGATCCGCGTGACCGCAACCGGCTCTACGCCGTCATGTGGGACCACCGGCGCGAGCCGGACCTGCGCACGTACGGCGGGGTCGGATCGGGCGTCTACCGCTCCACCGACGGCGGCACGACCTGGCAGCGGTTGACCGGCGGGCTGCCGGGCGGCACCGCCGACGTGGGCCGGATCGGGCTCGGCCAGGCACCGTCGGCACCCGACCGGCTGTACGCGATCGTGAACCAGACGAGCGGGCCGTTCGCCGGCTTCTACGGCAGCGTCGACGGTGGCGACACCTGGACGCGGCTGCCCGAAACCCCGGAGCTGCGGGCGTCGCAGTCCTCGTTCGGCTGGTGGTTCGGCAAGGTGTGGGTCGACCCGGACCAGCCGCAGAACGTCCACGTGGCCGGCGTGCCGTTGATGAGCACGAAGGACGGCGGGCAGACCTGGACCGCCGACAGCACCACCATCCACGTCGACCAGCACGCGCTGATCTGGGATCCGCGCCGGCCCGGCCGGGTGTACCTCGGCAACGACGGCGGCACCTACCGGTCCGACGCCGACGGGTACGGCGGCTGGGTGAAGGCCGTGCACGAGCCGTACACCCAGTTCTACAGCGCCGCAATCACCCCGCAGGACACCACCCGCGTCTCCGGCGGAACCCAGGACAACGGGTCGCTGCGGTCGTGGAACGGGCCGGCGTTCAACGAGTACCTCGGCGGCGACGGCGAGGAGAACCAGATCAACCCGCTGAACAAGGACGAGGTGTACGCCTGCTACCAGTACGGCAACTGCTTCCACTCCACCGACGGCGGCGACACGATGACCTACTTCGGCGACCAGGTGGTCGCCAGCCGCCGCAACTGGTTCACCCCGCTGGTCTTCGATCCCCGCAACCCGGCCGTCATGTACTACGGCGCCAACGTGCTCAACCGGTCCACCGACAGCGGCCGCACCTGGACCGCGATCAGCGGCGACCTGACCGGCGGCCCCGGCCCGGACCCGATCTACACCAACTACGGCACGATCACCACGATCGCGCCGGCCGGTGACGGGCGGACGGTCTACGCGGGAACGGACGATGGCCGGGTCTGGGTCACCCGCGACCTCGGCGCGACCTGGACGCTGCTGCTGTCTGGGCAGCCGTGGGTCACCCGGATCGTGGTGGACCCGCGGTGGGCGAACCGGGTGTACGTGACGCTGTCGGCCTACCGGGCCGGCTCCAACCGGCCCTACGTGCTTGCCTCGATCGACGGCGGGCAGCACTTCACCGACATCACCGGCCAGCTGCCCCAGGCACCGGTCAACGACCTCGTCATCGGGCCGGCATTCACGCTTTACATCGCCACCGACCAGGGCGTATTCGTCAGCCACACCGGCGGCTGGGCCTGGCGACGGCTGGGCCGGGGCATGCCGTTGGTACCGGTCGACGACATCGAGTACGACCACAGCAACCACCGACTGGTGGCCGCGACGTTCGGCCGGGGCCTGTACGAGATCCGGGTGCCCTGACCCGGGCGGAGCCTGACGCGGAACGCCAGCAGTCGAGCCCGGCCACCGCGACGGCCAAGAAAGGCCAGTCCCAGCCGCGCCGCATGTCCCTCACGGCCGCGGCTCACCCAGGAACCCGCGGGCTGTTTGTCAACCGTCAACGGGTCTTGCCGGTGATCCCCCTTTGCTCTTCCTCGAGCGCCCGCACGAGCGCCCGCGTGACCTGCCCGTACACGATGCGGTCGGCGGTGCGGTACAGCACGATCTCCCGTCCGCGGTGCACCGCCCGGAGTTCGTAGATCCGCCGCCGGCGCCAACCCTCGCGGGTGATCAGCCTGCCGATGTCGTGAAGTTCGCTCAAGCGGCAGGTCGATCCGTCGAACGACTCGATCGCTTCTGCGGTGATGACAATGTCCCGAGCTCGGTAGAACGTGATCATTTGCCCCGCCTCCCACCCCCAGCATCGCGGATGCGGGCACTGCGACTCAATGACATGTCAGGAGGTCACCACTTGTCCCAGGAGATCGTCCGATCGCCGAAACCGTCTCCGAGCGCCATCTGCCAGGGGTTCCTTGACGTCCACAACGTCGCACAGAAGGCCGGAATCAGACGGAGACGGCGACCGACGATCTCCAGGACAGGGAGGTTCTCCGTGGCCCGGGCTTGTCGGGTCCGTCCTCGACACGTCGAACGCGGAGCGGGGACGATGACGTGGTGGATCTACCTGTGATGCCGCCGGTGGCGCCGATGCTGGCCAAGCCCGTCGGTGAGATTCCTGCCGGCCAGTTGTATGAGCCGAAGTGGGACGGCTTCCGGTCGATCATCTTCCGCGATGGTGACGAGGTGGAGATCGGCAGCCGCAACGAGCGGCCGATGACCCGCTACTTTCCCGAGGTCGTCGACGCGGTGCTGGCCAACTTTCCGCCCCGGGCGGTGATCGACGGGGAGATCGTCGTTGTCGCCGCCGCCGGCGACACGCTGGACTTCCAGCTTCTGCAGCAGCGCATCCATCCCGCCGCCAGCCGGGTCCGGCTGCTGGCCGAGCAGACCCCGGCCAGTTTCATCGCGTTCGACCTGCTCGCCCTGGACAACGACGACCTGACCGGGCGGCCCCTCGGCGAGCGGCGGGAGATCCTGGAACGGGCGCTGGCCGACGCCCGGCCACCGGTGCACCTCACGCCGGTCACCCGCGATGTCGACACCGCCCGGCGCTGGTTCCAGATGTTCGAGGGCGCCGGCCTGGACGGGCTGATCGCCAAACCGCTCGACCTGACCTACCAGCCCGACAAGCGGGTCATGTCCAAGATCAAACATGTGCGGACCGTGGACTGCGTGGTCGCCGGCTACCGGGTGCACAAGTCCGGCGACGGCCGCATCGGCTCACTGCTGCTCGGGCTCTACACCGCCGACGGCACGCTGGCCTCCGTCGGCGTAGTCGGCGCATTCCCGATGGCCACCCGGACGGAGCTGTTCACCCAGCTGCAGCCCCTCGTCACCACCTTCGACGCGCACCCGTGGAACTGGGCCGCCCACATGCAGGGCGAACGCACCCCGCGACGCAACGAGGGAAGCCGCTGGAACAACGGCAAGGACCTGTCCTTCATCCCGCTTCGCCCCGAACGGGTCATCGAGGTGCGCTACGACTACATGGAGGGACCCAGGTTCCGGCACACCACCCAGTTCGTCCGCTGGCGCGAGGACCGCCACCCCCGCTCCTGCACCTACGACCAACTCGAACGCCCCGTCAGCTTCAACCTCGCCGACGTCCTCACCAGCAACTGACCCTCAACTCCGATGCGGACGCGTGCGTTCAGCCACCGTCCGGACCTCAACCTGCCGGCGGTCCAGGACCAGTACCTGGCGGCGCGGCCTCGCTGCAACGCCTCTACGCCCGGCCCGAGCGTCGCTCGCGGACCAGCGGAGGTGAGAAACTGCAGCTCAGGACGGCAGCAAAGCGGGTTCGTATGCTGCCACCTGCCGGCGCAGGGCCATCAACGCCACCGTCCGGACCACCACACAACCCACGATGCCAGCCAGCATCGCCCCAGGTCACAGCCTCACCCTGAAGTGGCACCCCTCACCCCTAACTGATTAGCGCGCCGCGCGTCACGCCGTCACGACAAGGCTGGTGAGGCCGTCGCCGGACTGCCACGTCGTCGCGGTCACCGCCACGTAGCGGGCGCTGACGGTGGTGCCCGTGACGTACGGCTGGAACGTCAGCCCGTCGGTGGAGGTCTCGATGCGCGTGGCCGGCGCGACAGCGGAGGACCACGTGGGCGACACGCCGCCGATCGCGCGGACCGAACGGAGGTCTACGACCATACGCCGGCCGGCGGCACCGGGGGTCCACGACGTGGCGGGGTCGTCGTCGACGGCGTGGTCCGGATCGGTCATGCCGGGCGGAAGCGGTGAGGTCGGGAAGGTGGGTCGGCCGCGGGCCAGGTCGGACGCCGGCGTACGCGGGCCGGCGAAGTCGGCGCGTACGGTCTGGCCGGCGCCCGCGGTGACGGTGACGGCTTCGCCGGTCACCAGCGAACGCAACCGGACCTCGACGCCCGCGTCGGCAGGCGCGGTGACGTCGACGGTGCCGGAGCCCCGGACGTAGATGCCCGTCCCCGGTCGCAGCGCTGCGCCGGACGGGCCGGTGGCGGCGAACCGGGCCGGCGTGACGCGGGCGTCCGCCGCCGCGATGGTGACCATGTACCGGGTGGTGTCGCCGGTCGCGACCTGCTGCACCCCTTGGTACAGCACGGTTTCCGCGGTGGGTTGCGGCACGGTGAAGTAGGCGCCGTCGGCACCGCTCGCGCCGAGGTTGAAGATGCTCAGGTGCCCACCGGCGAGGCTGGCGGCGAGCCCGGCCGGCAGGTCCCGGGGCGACGGCGCGGCGGCGCGCTGCGCCGTTTCGGCCGGCGACTGTGCCGGAAAGCCCTCGACGACGATGCCGGCGCTGCCGCTCGCCGGGCCGTCGGACAGCACGACGCCGGTCGAGGCCACGGTGATCGGGTTGATACCGCCACGCACCACGAACCCGGCCCGGCCGTCGACGTTGAGCCAGTCGCCGGCGGCGGCCACGCGGTCGGAGACCGTCGCCGCCGTCTGCCACGCCAGGCCGTCGGCGGAGACCTCCACCCGGTACCGGGACGCGTACGCCGTCTCCCAGTTCAGCACCACCCGGTCGACGGAACGGACGGTGCCGAGGTCCACCGTCAGCCAACCCGGCGCCGACCGCTGGTCGATCGCCACCGCCCACCGCGTCGTCGCGTTGCCGTCAGTCGCCGCGGCGGGCGGGAACCGCGGGTCCGCGGAGGACGCCGACGTGGGCCGACCGACCGCCAGGTTCCCACCCGTTCCACTGTGGACGGCCATCTCCCAGGCCGAGAACCCGTACTGGGTGGCCGCCGTCACCCCGGACATCCGCACGTACCGCGCCGACGTCGCCGCGAACCGCACGTCGTGCACCCCGCCACCGTCCGCGCCGGTCAGGTCCGCCGAGCCGCCGGCCCAGGTGAAGGTGCGGTTCCCGTCGAGACCGGGCACGCCCGGCATGCTCAGGTTGTACAGGTTGAGCCGGCCCTCGCCGGCCGCCACACCAGACGTCGCGTAGACCATGCTGCCGTCGGGCAACGTGGTGAACCCGGCGACGCCGGTGGGCGTGCGCACCGCGGTGGCCGAGGCGTCGACGCCGTCCCGGAGGCGGGTGTAGGCATGCGCGTTCCGCGCCGACACCTGCGTGTCGACCGACGGCAGCAGGGCGGCGCTCCTCCCGGCGACGTTGAACAACCAGTCGTCGTGCTGCGGCATGTACGCGAACTTGACGAAGCCGGGTTTGGTCACCGCGGCGGCGAGGGCGCGCGGGGTCTGGTGCGCGACCAGGCCCGGGCCGGCGCCGTGGTCGACGCTTCCGGCGAAGCGGGTGAAGTACTCGGCCTCGCTGACGGGCGTGACGTCGCCGGACAGCCGGTCCCGCCACACGTGCAGCAGATAGGCCATGGCGATCTCGGCACGCGCCTCCGGCTCGTACTTCGGCTCGCCGCTGAACTTGGTCAGCCGGCCCGCGGGGGCGTACTGCACGTACGGGACGAGCCGGTCGGCGAGCATCTGTTCGGCGCGGGCGGCGTACCGATCACCGGTCAGCATGGCCCGGGCGGTGATCGGGAGCAGCGTCCGGCCGTAGAGGTGGTGCCGGTCGGCGACGGTGAAGCTCTGCGCCACGCCGGAGTCGGTCGCGAGCCGGCCCATCGTGTCCCACAGTTCGTCGCTGTTGGTCACCTGTCGCAGTTCCTCCGGCAGCGGCCGGTCGGCCAGCAGGTAGTGCACCGCGTTGCGGCCCGGATAGCCGCCGGCGGACTGCTGGTAGATCGGCGACCACGAGCCGTGGTTCTCGACCAGGAACGTGTCCCACGTGTTGTGCGCGGTGTTCCACGCGGAGACGGCGCGTCCATTGAGGACGGTCGGGTTGGCCCGGTCGGCCACTGGCAGCCCGCCCATGTTGGACAGCCACCGGGTGCTCCACTCGCGCCACTGCGCGGCCTGCGTGTCGCCGGGCAGCCACGCCAGTGCCACCGCGAGGGGCATGCTGCGCATGCCCATCTCCTCGATCTTTGAGTCGCCGGCGTAGCCGCCCGCCAACCCGTTGGTCGACCACCCGTCGACGTCGGCCGAGCCGACGCTGACGATGTTGCTGGCCGAGGCTCGGACGATGGTGTCGACGCGGGTCCGGGTCGTGACGTCGAGATCGGACCACAGCAGCCGGGCGGCGGCCACGAAGTAGCTTTCGAACGTCGAGTCCCAGTAGACGCGGCCGCCCCAGGTTCCGCTGGAGGTGACCCACCGGCTCTGCGCCGCCGCCGTCCGGATCGTCCGCACGGTGTGGTCGCGAAGCGTCGCGGCGCTGACCATCGCGACCCGCTCGTCGTACCCGCCGAAGGTGAGCAGCACCGCGTTGCCCAGCACCCCGCCGAAGTAGAAGTCCGGGATCCGGTAGGTGCCGGCCGCGGCGTCCCAGGTGCTCTCCATGAACGGGGTGTTCAGCAGCAGCGCCTGCCGGTAGATCGCGGCCGGCCCGTCCTCCGGTGCAACGGCGGCGCGGGCCGGCCGCGCGGCCGGTGGGGCGACGACCACCGTCGTCACGGCGCACACCACCGCGAGCAGCGCGGCCCGGACCCGGATGCCCATCGCGCTAGACGGGGATGTCGCCGGCTTGGCCGAACTGGTACCGGTTCAGCGGCGGGGCACCCGAGGTGTAGTAGACCCACCATCCGCCGCCACGGGCCCAGATCACCAGGTCGTCACGGCCGTCACCGTCGACGTCGCCCAGCAGCGGCACGTCGCCGACGCTGCCGCCCCAGCCGTACTCGGTGGAGCCGCCCGAGGTGTGCTGAACCAACCAGGACCGGGTGGACGGCCGCCGCACGACGAAGTCGTCACGGCCGTCCCCGTTGACATCGCCCAGCAACGGGATGTCGCCGGCGAGGCCCCACTGCTGGCTGAGCGAGCCACCCGCGGAGAGCCGCGCCGACCAAAGCCCGTTGCGCGACCACAGGGTGAGGTCGTCGCGGCCGTCACCGTCGAGGTCGCCGGCGAGCGGCAGGTCGCTCGCGGCACCCATCGCAAGCCCGAGCAACGGTGGCGAGCCGTTCGCGTACGACACCGACCAGGTGGCGTCGGATGTCCGCCGCACGACGAAGTCGTCGCGACCGTCACCGTCCACATCGGCCAGTAGCGGCACGTCGCCGGCCTGGCCGAACTGCACGTTCTGACGCGGCGGCGCGCCGGAGGTGTACCAGACCGACCACGTCGCGGCGGCCCGGGCCCAGATCACCAGGTCGTCGCGGCCGTCGCCGTCGACGTCACCGACCAGGGGGACGTCGTCCGAACTGCCGCCCCACGGGTGGTCGGTGAGCGTTCCGCCGCCGGAGTACTGGATCGACCAGGTGTGCGCCGACGGGCGCCGGAACGCGAAGTCGGCGCGGCCGTCGTTGTCGAAGTCACCCATGTTCGTCGGCTCGCCGGCCACGCTGTAGCAGGCGCGGTGCACGCGCAACGCCATGATGGTCCACCGGGACCGGCTCTGCAGCCGCTCGGCCTGGCTGTTGTAGGCCGGGAAGGCGTGCGTACGGGCCTGCCCCAGCAGGCTCGAGGAGATCCGGGAACAGTCGTAGACCACAAGGTCGGCGTTGGCGCTGGAGGAGTAGTTCGCGAAGTGGCCGTTCATTCCCTTGATGCCGGTGGCCGGATCCATCTCGTAGAGCGGCCACACCGTGGCGGCGTGGTGCCACGGGTCCTGAAGCGTCGTCTGGCCCTGCTCGTACGGGAAGCCGGGGGCGCCGTTCCAGCCGGTCAGGTCGTCGCTGAAGCCATGGGTCCAGTTGTAGTCCCGGAAGGTCCGCCACTTGCCGTTCATCTCCGCGTCCCGGCCGGACGGGACGATGCCCCGCCGGTAGGCGCTCCACAGGAACCAGGCGGCCGTCGCGTTCACGTTGAACACGCACGGCTTGTTCGCGTCGTTCGGGGAGTCGGAGTAGGAGATGCACCGGCCGCCGGCAGTGGTGGAGGTGTTCAGCAGCGAGGTGACTGCGCGGAGGACCCGGTCCCGGGGCACGCCACCGTCGTCGTAGCCCTCGATGAGCATCCGCCCGACGTGGCCGGCGGTCGTGATGGTGTACGCGGTGCCGGCCGGGTTGACGGAGCCGTCGTTGCGCCAGTCCCAGGCGTAGCCGAGGCCGAAGCCGCCGCTGGGCAGTTGCCGGGCGTAGACCCGGCCCATCCAGAAGTTGGTGGCGGTGGCCTGCCAGCCGAACGTCTTGCCGGAGTACCAGGCGACCGGCGCGATCCACCACACCGGGATGTTCTGGCCGGAGTCCTCCACGAACGGCATCGCGGTGGCCGACTCCGCGGCGGCCTGCTGGGCCAGTTCCAGCCAGGCCGTGTTGCCGACCTCAACCTGACCGGCGTTCGGCGTCGGCCTCGCTTGAGCGGTGGATGGCGCCACCACCACCAGCGTCGTGGTCAACGCGAGTATCACGACCATCAGCCCGCGCGGCATTCGCGTCACGACAGGTCCCTCCATCCGGTAGGCATCAGCAGGCGCACAACGTGGCGATCTCGGTGGCCGGCAGCGCGCCGGCGTACAGGCGGACGTCGTCGACGGCGCCCCGCCAGCTTTCGCCGTAGACCCCGCTGACGAGGTTGCGGCCGATCGTCATCGGGCCGGTCGAGGCGAACGGCTCCCCGGTGACGGCGCTCGCCTCCAGCAGGCCGTTGACGTAGAACCGGAGCGTGCCCGTCGACGCCTCCCACACCCCGGCCAGGTGGACCCACTCCCCCGCTTCCGCCGGGGTGGTCGAGTACAGCGTCGACCCGGGCGTGTCCGCGTCGCCCGGCACCGTCCGGAACAGCCACCGGTACGTGGTGCCGGTCCCGTAGTAGCCCAGCCGGGCCGCGTGCACGCGGGTGCCGGACTGGCTCACCGCGATCTGCGCCCCGGCGGCCGTGCTGTCCAGCGACACCCAGGCCGTCATGGTGAACGACTGGTCGGTGCGCACGACCGGCCCGGCCGTAGTGAGCGAGTCGGCGGCGGCGAGCCCGGCGGCGGAGAGTGGAAGGAAATCGCGGTCCTCGGCCCAGGCCACTCCGGCCGTTGGGGCCGCGGTGCGCGCGTACGCGGTCGCGTCGCTGCCGTCGCCGTCCAGCCGCCACCGGCCGACGAGGGTCGCGGCCATCGGCGCGGCCTCCCGGGCGGAGACGACGCGGTCCCAGACGCGCACCTGGGCGATCTCGCCGTTGAACGCGTCCGCCGTGGTGGCTCCGTACCTGACGTGCCCGATCGTGAGGAACCGGCTGCCGTTCCACGGGTTGGTCCGCGTCGCGGTGGCGGCGAGCGCCCCGTTGATGTAGAGCCGCATCTGGCTGCCCTGCGCGTCGTAGACGCCGATCAGGTGCGTCCATCGGGTCGGCGTCCCCGCCGGAGTGTTGGCCGACGACAGCGGCCGGCTCGCGACGTCGGCGTCGGGCGCGGCGAAGGCCCAGCGGCCGTTGTTGTACTGCAGGAAGAACGCGTTGCCGGCCGTACCCGCCTGCCCGACCGCGGTCTGGAATGGGGCGCTCGCATTGTTCAGCCGCACCCACGCCGAGACGCTGAAGCTCCGGCTGGTGTCCACGACCGGGCCGGCGGTGGCCGCGGTCGAGGTCGACCCGTTGAACCGGACCGCGGTGGCGGCGGCCCTCGCCGGGCTGCCCACCTCCAGGCCGGCCACACCGGCGGTGCCGTTGGTCAGCGTGGCCGGGCGCTGGGTGCCGCGCTGGTTGGTGTCCGCGAGCGTGGTGGCTCCGGCCGCCTCGTTGAGCAACCAGACCCCGACCGGGCCGGTGGCCGGGCCCACCCGGAACGTGTACGTCCTGAGCGGGCTGGCCCGCCCGGCCCCGTCGACGCTGACCACGTAGAGCGTCATGGGTCCGCCGGAGGTCGGATCGGCCCTGATCGGTGGCGGAGTGAGGGGAAGCGTCGCCGAGGCCCCCGCGGCCACGCTCACCAGCGTGGTCGGCGGGTCGGCCCAGCCCCACTTGTAACCGGCCACATCGGACACTCCAGCCGCGGTGAAGGTGAAGTCGGCGCTGAGGCCGACCGCGCCGTAGGACTGGTCGAGGTTGGGCAGGTACACCGCCGAGGAGACACCGGGCGGGCTGCCCGGGCCGACGAGGTCCACCCCGAACTCGCAGTACGCGGACCACCCGGACTCGTCGACGCCGCTCACACCCGCGTGCGAGTACGGGTCGATCGCGTTCACCCGCCAGCGGTAGATCCCGTTGTGCGCAAGGGTGGTGTTGACCCGGAACTGAGCGGTGGCGCCGGTGCGCAGCGCGGTCTGCTGGCCGGAACCGAGCGCGACCCAGGCGGCGCCGTCGTAGCGCTGCCATTCGAACGAGGCGCGCAGGTCGGTCTCGTCGGCGTCGGGGTCGGTGACGAGCGCGCGCAGGGTCGGGTTGGCAGTGGAGACCAGCGGCCGACCGTTGCCCGTGCCGCAGCCGGCCCCGTCGGCGGAGAGGCTGCCCGGGACACCGGGCGCGGAGTTGTAGACGACGACGAGCTTGGTCGCGGACGGCGAGAACTTCTTCCACCACGACTCGGTCGACTCGCCGCTGCCGTCGTTCTTGCGGGCCGACAGCACCAGGTGGTAGCTGCCCCAGTTCGCGTTCGCGGCTGCCTGCACGTCGGCCTTGAGGTTGCGGGAGAACTCCATCGGCAGGTCGGGCTGGTTCCCGCAGTCGTTGGCGCCCTTGTGCGCGTTGCCGCTGCGCTCGTCGATCCACACCTGCAGCGCGGGGCCGGCCCAGGCGAGCTTGCCCGCGCCGAAGCTCGCCGACCGGTACAGGTTCACCGGCGTGGCCGCGCACGACCACGAGTGGGTCAGCGTGGTCTGCAGCTTCGCGTCGAGGATCCGGGTGTGCCGCAACTGGTTCACGTCGAACCGGAACGCCGACCGGTAGACCGCACCGCTGTCGGGGCTTCTGCCCACGCGCGCCACGGTCTGGTCGTTGTTCTCGTTGGCCGAGTTCGTGTAGCCCCACGCCCGGTAGCCCTTGGCGTAGGAGGGATCGATGAAGATCGGGAAACGCGCGGACGGGTCGGTGAGCATCGCGAGGTCGGGTTCGATGACGAGGTCGGCGCCCTCGACCCGGGTGCGCGGGGCGGCCCGCCGGGCCCGTTCGCCGGCCACGGCCACTGTGGAGCGCAGGTCGCCGGGGCCGGCGTCCCACATCAGCGCACCACCGGCGGTGGCGGCGACCGTTCCCGAACCGGTGACCGCTTCGAGGTCCCCGACGGCCGTCGGCCGCAGCCGCAGGTCGCCCCCGCTCATCCCGAAGCGCAGCGTCGCCAGCCGTGGATCGGTTGCCGCGGCCCGGTTCTTGACCACGACCACATGCGCGAATCCGTCCACAGTGGACCTCAGGACGAGGTCGACCCCGGGCAACACCTCGGCGTAGGTGGCGGTGTCGCCGGCCAGCGTCGGCGTGGGCAGGTTGCCCGGCCAGGTCAGCGCGAGCCGGCCGCGCCCCGTGCCGAGAACCGCCATCGGCCCGGTGCCACCCGCCGAGAATGCCACGTCGGCCGTCACCGCCGCCGGCCGGACCAGGTCGCCGGCCCGCCGCAGCGTGGTGTCGACGGCGGTCCAGGTCCCGTCGGACCGGCGCACCCTCACGGGTTCGACCGACTGCTCCAGGGTCCAGGTCCCGTCAGGGTTGACCAGCCGCCGCTCCCGCTCGGTGCGTAACGACTCGACCTCGACCGCCACACCGGTCCGTCGCGCCTGCGTGGCCGCCTGGTCCGCGTCCTGGGCCGTCGCCTGCGGGGCCTCGGCCACCGGTTCCCGCGCCGCGGCCGGTGATGCGGGGACGGTCAACGTCGCGGCGGTGACGGCCAGAGCGGTCACCATGGCAAGGGCTGGTCTACGGCGCATCGCGCTCTCCTGTCGAGAGTCTCACGTCAGGGCCACCACTTCCGGTAGTAGTTCTTGATGAGCCAGCAGTTGACGGTGAGTCCGAAGACCGCTCCGGTAACGACACCCCCGGCGATCGGGTTCTTGGTGAGTAGTAGCGACACGACGATCGCCCCTGCATCGAAGATCAGCTTTTCGCCTTCGCTCAGGCCGCAGAACCAGTTCTGGAAGGCGTTGAACCCGTTGGCGGCCCAGATGATGACCTCGGTCTGCTTCTCGTTGACGTACTTCCAGGCCAGGACGCCCTTCTCGATCGCGTCGCCGAAGTAGTACTCGACGTTCGCTTTGAGGCACTCCGGGGTGCGCGTCACCAGGGGGTTGCAGATTCCGAACCCCTCACGCGCACCCGGCTCCCCGGGTTCGCCCGGCGCGCCGGCCCCCGGTCCGATCGGAAAGTTGAACGTCTCTCCCGCCGAGGACCTCGACGGACGCACCTTGCTCAGGCTGGGCTGGGGCTTCTTCTTGGACCGCTTGTACATGTCGGTCTGCTTGTAGCGTTCGAGTGCCGCCTTCGGCGCGCGCCTGATCACCTGGCGGTAGTCGATCTTCTGCCGCTTCTTCTTCTGGTTGTTGCTGACGCTCCTGGTCGGCTTCTTCGACTTGTGGTCGCTGACGCTGCTGTTGCCCGACTTCTTTTTCTTCTGCTGCGGATCGCCGACCGGGCTGAGGCCGTCGGGGTCGCTCATCGTCACCGGGGTGCTGTTGGCGTACCCGTAGCCGTGCATCTGCTGCGGGTCCTCGTTGTCGACGAGCGGGTCGACCGCGGTGAACCGGCCGAGGCCCGGGTCGTACTCGCGGGCTCCCATGTGGACGGTGCCGGTCGGGTCGTTCGTGCCGCCGACGAATCCCCGGGTGGTGGGCCAGGCGGCGGCGGGGCCGCGCGCGGTACCGAACGGGGTCTGCCGGCGGATCGCCGCCGTCTGGTCGGGCGACGAGGTGACCGTGATCTGCGCGGTGCCCTGGTGGTCGTCGACCTGCCAGAACAGCCCGGCGCCGGTGCGCACCGCGACGAGTTGGCCGGCGTGCCGGTAGAAGCGGACGCCGGTCGTGGCACCGCTCGTGGTGGCCCGCAGGTCCTGGTCGGGCAGGTACAGGGTCCGGCCGGCCGGGTCACGGGAGATGAGCCGGTTGCCGTCGGCGTCGTACACGAAACTGGTCTGGCTACTTCCCTCGGTGGCCTTGTCCAGGCGCCCCTCCGCGTCCCAGGTCGACGTCTGGGTGCCCGTCGGACCCGGACGGGTGAGTGTGCGCCCGGCGGCGTCGTAGGTGTAGTTGACCGTGCCGGCACCTGTCGTGGTCACCGTGCGCGTGGTGTGTGGCTGGTCGGCGCCCGCCTCCGGGTAGGTGTAGCTGCGCGTCGACGTCGACGTCGGGATCCGCTCGACCGAACCGGTCCGGTTGCCCACCCGGTCGTAGGTGAACGAGTGCCAGTACGGTGCCGGTCCCGTCGGACCGCCGACCGACGGGGCGCCCGCGCAGTCGGTGGCCGCCGTCGTCCAGGCCTCGGTGAGCCGGCGCAGGGCGTCGTAGGCGAAGCACTGGTGGTCGCCCGCGGTCCGGTCGGAGATCCGGATGACGTTGCCGGCCGCGTCGTAGCGGTAGTTCAGGTCGGCCAGCACTGCCGGCGTCGCCTGCCGCGTGGTGGTCGCCGTGTCCAGGCGGCGGGTGCCGTCCTCGTAGAGGAACAGCGTGTCGAGTGTCGACCCGCCGGCGTACCGGCGACCGACCATCGCCAGCTCACCGAACCGGGTGTAGCCGGTGCCGTCGACCAGGTACGCGTCGTCACCGGTGGGCGACAGATTGGTCTGCAGCGTCTCCGGCATGCCTGCTGCGTTGTAGCCGTGGCTGAGCCGCTCCCCGGGCAGCCCACCGACGGCGGGCAGCACGGTGGTGGCCGGGCTCCCGTCGGGCCTGTACGTGTAGCGGTAGGTGTAGGTTCCGGCCAGCGCGCCCTCACCGATCGGGATCGTGATCTCCCGGGCCTCCGGCCGGTAGGCGTCGTCATAGTCGGTGACGGCGTTGACGTACGCGTCGGTGCCGAGGTAGCGGATCGACCGGTCCAACTGGCCCTTGGCGAGCCGGTCGAACACCCACTCGGCGCGCTTGGCGCCGGTGACGGTGCCGTCGCGCATGCTCGTGCGGCGGCCCAACGCGTCGTAGGTGTACGCCACGGTCCTGCCGGTGCCGTCCGTTCGCGACACGACGTCGCCGACGTCGTTGTAGGTCGTCCTGGACTCGCCCGCGTCGGGATCGTCCACTGTGGTCTGTCGACCGCGCAGGTCGTACGTGTAGCGCCAGACGTTGCCGACGGGGTCGGTGATCGACACCAACTGGTCCTTGGCGTTGTATCCGTAGGTCGTGTCGTTGTAGGTGCCGGTGCCGGTGTACTGGCGCAGCCGCGTCGTCCGGTCGCGCGCGTCGGTGAACGTCGAGGTGCGGATCCCGCCGGGCGGTGGCGTGGTGTCGGTGCGGTCACCGCCGTAGTCGTTGGTGGTGGCCCATTTCTCCACGTTGCGGCTGGCGAAGACCGACGCCCGGACCCGGTCGGCCCCGTCGTAGCGGGTGCGGGTCTGCGTCGGCACCTGCGCGTCGGGCACCGGCAGCAGGTAGGTGGTGCTCGGCGGCCCGTCCACGACCAGGCCCGAGTCCTCGCGGACGGTGCGCCCGGCCGCGTCGTAGAACGTGTCGGTGCGCACCCGCCCACCGCCCGGGCCGGCCTCCGACGACTGTGTCTGGCGCACCCGCAGCAGACCGTCGTAGTGGGTCACCTCGGTCGTGTACCCGCCGGACGCGTTCAGCGTGCTGGTGGTCACCGTGCTGGAGGTCCTGTTGTTCACCCGGTAGCCGTAGGTGCGGCTGGCCGTCGCGGACCGGGCCCGGCCGGGCAGCCACACCGCCGTGAGCCGGCCCAGGCCGTCGTAGGCCAGCTCGGTGCGTTTGCCGTTCGGATCGACCGTGAGCGTCGGGTGGCCCCACGCCGGGTCGAGCGTCGTCGTCGTGGTCCAGCCGTCGGGATTGACCGTCGAGCGGAGGTGGTTGACCTCCGTGATCCCGGTGACCGGTGCGCCCGCCGCCGGGGTGTACGCCGTCGTCGTCAGGACGTTGCGCGGGTCCCATTCCTGCCGGACGCGGCCGTACTCGTCGTGCGTCGCCCGCGCGGTCGTCCGGTAGGTCGACGGCCACCCCGTCAGCTCCTCGATCATGCTCACCGCGCCCTTGGTCGGGGCGACCCCGCGGCCCTGCTGGTCGTAACCGGTGTAGGTGTCGTCGATGACGTCGGCCTCGGTGAGCCCGGTGCCGGTGGCCCTGGTGCAGTCGGTCGCCAGGGTCCGCTTCCGGCTCTCGTACTCGACCAGCCACGCCGGGAGGTTCCGGGCGTACGTGGTCAGCACGCACTGCTCGTCGCCGGGGGCCCGTTCGTCCCCGAGGTCCTCCTCCCGTACCGGCATGCCGTAGGCGTCGAACGTCGTCCGGGTCTGGGTCTGCCGGAAGCCCCGCCCGCCGTCGAGCGCGGTCCGCGTCCGGGTCACGCCGATGTCGACGTGCCGCGCGTACACCGTCGTCCCGCCGATGGTCCGCGACGCCGTCGGATCCGACCGCCACGGCTCCTGCACCGCCGCGGTGATCTCTCCACCCGACGGCCCGTCGTACACGATCTGCTCGCGGACCAGCCCGGCGTACTCGTCCTCGTCGGCGACGGTGGCCGCGCCACCCGCCGCCGGCAACGACACCGACCGCGTACCGCTCGGCAGCTTGTCGCCGTGCATCCCGCGGAAGTAGACCGTCTCGGTGCGGGTACGGGTGGAGCCCTCGCCACGCATCGTCCGCACCCGCCCGTAGCCGCGCCACACCGCCCAGGTCTTGTCCTCGTCGGCGATCAGCCCGTCGTCGTCGGTGTAGTGCCACGCCGGGTCGTCGAGGTAGTCGTACGTGGTGACCACGCCGGGCCCGCGTGCGTCGGACGGTAGCGCGAGGTCGGACTCGGTCACCGCCCGGACCACGTACTTGTTGAAATAGTCGGTGACGGGCTTGCTGGCGCCCGGTGGCTTCCAGTTCACCGGGTAGCAGCGCAGGGTGTTCGACTCCGGTGCCGTCGGCAGCCGCGTGCCGGTCGCACAGTCCTGCGGCCAGTACGTCACCGAGACCGACCCACCCGACTCGGTGTTGATGTGCGCCATCCGCCACCAGTTCATCGCCGGCGCGTGGTCGGTTCCGTCGACCCGGTTCGGCAGCGCGGTCGGGACGAAGCTCATGTCGGGCAACGAGGTGCCGCCACCCGAGTGGGAGATCCGGTCGAGCCACAGGCCAGCGTGGTTACCGTCACCCGGGTTCGGGAAGCCGTGGGTCAGGGTCCACGACTCGACCTCGCGGTAGTTGGTACCCGAACCCGTCCAGACCCGGGTGGCCACCTTGGCCAGCCGCTTGGAGGTCCAGAACGTCGGGCTGCCGATCAGACAGGACGAGTCAGTGCACTCCAGGTCCCACGGTGTGTCGGGCCACGCGTTGCGGTTGCCGCAGCTCTCCGTGCACCGGTCGCCCTCGGTCAGCTCGACCTGCATCGGTGCCGTTCCGTACGCGGTGTCGCTGCGCGCGCCGTAGTCGATCCGGTCCAGGAAACCGCCACGGACGTACTCGGTGAGGGTGGACCCGCTCATGTTCCGGGCGTACTTGTTGCCCTCCTTGGCGTACCAGAGCGCCATCGTGTTGCCGAACGGGTCCACGACGTAGTCGAGGTTCCATCGCCACGCCTGCTGGCACCAGCCCGGGGACACATTGCACGGCTCACCGGACTGGTTGCCGTACACCGGCACGGTCCACACCGAGCCGGTCTCCGCCTTGTTCGTCTGCCAGCCCGGCAACCGGTTCCTGCCGAACCAGTACTGCACGCCGTCGGTGTCGGTCACCACCCAGTGCTCACCGTTGTTGTCGCCGTTGACGATGCCGTCGCGCCGCTCGATCCGTAGCCCGTCCTCGGCCCGGGCATGCCATTCGGTGTCCGATACCTTGATCAGCTCGGAGGAGTGGTCGCCCAGCGACAGGACCGCGTTGTCGGTCTTCCAGCACAGGTCACCGCTGTTCGTACCGGCGCTCGCCCCGTTGCCGCCGTCCTTGGCGCACGGCCGGTAGCGCCGCTCGATGAACCCCTGGCTGAACTCGAAGCCCTCCCCGATCCACGACGGCTGGTTGTTCGACGCGGCCATCCGCCCGTCGACGCTCGCGGACGCATAGTTCAGGGAGAGCCCCGGTTCTGGCCCGCCCAGTGACGGCGGAACCTTCATCGGATACGCCCACACGAAGGCGCCCGAGCCGCCGCCCACCGCCCAGGTCGACGACGCCGACAGCGGGGTGGCGGCATAGTCACCCGCCGAACCATCCGGTCCCGCCGCGAGCGCGATCAACGTGTCCTCGCCTGCGGTCAGGGGCAGGTCGGCCGAGACGACACCGGCGCGCATGTCGTTGCGGGAGGCCACCGGAACACGCCGGCATCCGGCCGCGTCCGGCGTCGAGAGCGCGCACTCCGGCAGGACATAGAGACCGAGCCGGGCCGACCAGTCGCCGCCGTAGGCATAGCGGAACGCCGAATAGTCCACATCCAGATGCGCGTCACCTGTCGCGGCGGCCGTGCCGGTCGCGGCCGCACCGCCGGTCGGGCGGACCCGGAGCAGCACGCCGTCGACACCGGCGCTGCGGGCGGCCTTCTGATCGAGCGTCTCCACCCGCAACAGGGAGGACCCGGAGGCCTTCTCGGCGACACCCGCCGCCGGCCACACGGGCGCGGGCAACGTGAACGGGCGGACCGCACTCGCGACCGGGCCGGGGCCGGCACCCGCCACCCGGGCCGGGACCGTCCCGTCCACCTGCGGGCGTGGCCGGTCCTGCGCGGCTGCCGCGACCGGATCGAGCACGGCGGCCACCGGCACGCCGAGCACCACCGCCACCGCCACACCGACGACCGTTCGGATGCGCCCGCGCGGCGCCCGGTTCCCGGCTGGTCGCGTCGACGCCACCAACCCCGCGACATCGGCCCACGGCCGCCTGCTTCCCATGGCGCACCTCGCATTCGACCTCGCCCCGAAGCCAACCGTGCGGCGAAAGCTACGCAGCTTCGTCACAGGTTCATCATCTGTTGATCATCGATGCGCTCTCTGCGTTCGGGGACGCTCACTCCCGCGATGGCCGGATGCCGCGCGGGCGGGCCTGCGCGGCATCGGCGCAACTTCAGGGCTGATGGCACTTGGTGACCTTGGTGAGTCGTCGGTAGGCGAGTAGGGCGCAGCCGAGGTCGGCAAGGCTTGGAAATGCTCGGCTTTGCGTTCGTAGCGGCGGCCCGGTCGACGGTTGGGCTGGAGCCAGGACAGGCAGGCTTCGACGACCCAGCGGTGCCGGCCGAGGCGCTTGGAGCTCTCGACCGCCTTGCGGGCGATCCGCACGGCGATCCCGCGTCTGCGGACCTCCGCCCGCAGGGCCGGAACGTCGTAGGCCTTGTCCGCATGGAGTTTGGCGGGACGGTGCCGCGGCCCGCCCCGGCGGGAGCGGATCGGGGCGATCGAGTCCAGCAACGCCACCATGACCTGCGAGTCGTGGACGTTCGCAGCTGGCCGCCGCGGCGCGTGACCCGGTTCGCGACGCTGTGACCGGCGCCGCCACCCGGCGGACCGCCGATGCCCACACAGTCCGGGGGAATCCAACGATGAAATGGCCGTTGATACGTCGGCTCGACGTGCGCGTGATGGTCGTGGCCCTGGTCGCCGCCGTGGCGGCGATCGTTCCCGCGTCGGCCGCTCACGCCGGCGTCATGGGACCTCACAGGATCTCGAACGCACCCGCGAACTCGACCTTCTACTCGTATCGCTGGACCAACCTCAGGGACGGCTACGACGCACACATCTTTTTCAACTTCTGAAGCGCGAACCCCAAGGTCCAGGTGATCAACGCGGACACCCTGCAGCTCATGGCAGAGGAGATCATGTACTGCCTGACACCGTCGACTGGTTCTACTTCGGCGACCTTCCGACCGACGACTACCAGTTCCGGATCGTCGACACGCGCTCCGGAGGCAGACCGCTGAAGGTGGGTTCGTACATCGTCTACCACTGAACCCCTAACGCCGTAGGCGGGCCGGTCTCCTCACGGGAGCCGGCCCGCCTACGGCGTTACCGCGCCGGGCATGATGTGTGCGATGGGGTCAGCGACGGTCTTGGGCCGGTAGTCGGGTTGGCCGAGCCGGCGTCCGATCTCAAAGGCGAACCGGGCGCCCGAGAGGGTCACTGGCGGCAAGGCGCCGCCAATGGAGAGATCCGACAAGAGCGGCAGGCCGCGGTCTGGCCAGCCTTCGCCAGGATGCCGCGAGCACACCCGACTGTCCCGTCGCGCCAGGCGTCGTAGTCGCCGAAGCATTGACCGCGGAATCGTGCCGCCCAACCCGAACGAAGTTCGCGTACTCGCATTGATCAGTTGGGCCGTTGGAGTTCCTGTCTCCTGTGGCGCGATCAACTCCGGCCTCGTGATATCGTGGCGCATCTCGCAGCGTGTCGTCAAGATCAACTTTCGGTGTTCCCTCCGGAAGGAAGCCGTTAATGGGTCGCAAACACTCATTTATGGATCGCGAATTTCGCACTCCGGCGTTTGATGCGGACGACGGCGGAGACTTTGAGAAGAACCTTGTTTTCGTGATCATGCCGTTTCGTGGCATCGAGATGACGGAAGTCTACGCTGCGGTTCAGGATGAATGCCGCAAGCTACGCCTCAATACCCGTCGGGCAGATGAGTACGCGGGATCAGGATTTGTGATCCGAGAGGTTGTCGAACTAATCGAGCGCGCCGAGTTCATTGTCTGTGACCTCACCGACGAGAGACCCAACGTATACTACGAGCTGGGCTATGCCCATGGCGTGGGCAACGAAAACATGGACATCCTATTGGTAGCTAAGGCCGGCACGGAGCTGCACTTTGACATCGCGCCGCTTCGCGTTCAATTTTACACGTCAGCCGAGCACCTACGAACCATTGTCTCCTCAAGCTTGAAGGCGATGATACGAGCCACTCGCCAGTAAAACCGCATCGCCAGAAGTCAGTGGAAGGTTGAACGAGCCCTTGAGGTCGTCTTGGACTGAGCGATGTCCTCGTAGAAGGCCCGGACGAACAACACAGTTCGCTGCGTGGGGTGCAATTTCGCGGTCGAGCCCTGGTAGGGGATACCGCGTGCGTGCACCGTGGGATCTGTCTGCACCGCTTGAGGTCGGGACCGCAGGCGGGAGCCGAGACCGGAAGCCTGCGGGGCTCGTAAACCCGGTTCAGATGGTCTGACGTGCGACTTGCGCGAAGCCGGTGTCGAGCTTGCTGCGACGATCACGGCCATGAGCGCTTCGTTGGTGTACCTGCTGCTGCGCCAGGTGTTGCAGATGTTGAACCAACTCGTCCGCGACGGCGGAGCCAAAGACGTCGAGCTGCTGGTCCTCCGCCACCAGGTCGCGGTACTACGCCGCCAGGTACACCGCCCCGACCTTCAACCGGCCGACCGGGTGGTGCTGGCCGCCCTGTCCCGGCTACTCCCCCACCCACGCTGGGCGGCATTCTTCGTCACCCCGGCCACGCCACCCACGTGCACCTCGCCCGCAAACGCCGGTTCACCACCGACCAAGTCCACGCACTCCTCGACCGGTTCACGATCACACCGGCCGCCGACCGACTGGCCGAGTCCCACCGTGGCACCACCGAAGAAGTACCCGGATGAGTTGAAAGCCCGTGCAGTGCGGCTGTACCGAGAGTCGGATCCGAAGCCGACGATTCGCAAGCTGGCCGAGCAGCTCGGCGTGCACCCTGAGGCGTTGCGGAACCGGGTCTTATGCCGACGTCGGCATAAGACCCATTACGCCGAGGTCCGGCTTATGCCGACGTGGCGGCGGGTGCCGGTCCACTCGTTGGAGTGACTGCTGCTGGGTCAGCGTATTCCGGCGATGTGATCGGGCGTCATTCTCTCGAAGTTGGTGAGAGGGGGCGATCAAGGGTGGTCGCTTGGGTCCGCGCGTGGCTGGACCGCTGGCCGAGTATGCCGATGGTTTCGCTGGTGAGCTTTCGCGGTTGGGTTACACACCCGGGTCGGCGATCCGATGTCACCGCTGCGATGGACGACGACGTCCACTAGCAATCTCGCCGCCGCACTCACCTCTCACAAGGCCATCGGGTTTCGGCCGACACGGTCGCCGATCTGTTCGGGCAAACGTGTTCAGTCTGCAGGGCAACACCAAACGGACGATCTGTTCATGCCTTGCAGTTTCTGGTCGGCGGCGACCAGGGTGGCTTCCAACCCAGCGACTTCGCCGAACCAGCCTTCGCCGGTGAGCCTCGGGGACGCGGGCGGTGGTTGTCGCGGATCTCTTGCAGGCGCGGCATTTGGGCCGGGTCCGGTCGCAGGAGTGGACAGCGTATGCCGCTGTACTCGTGCACACAGGGAGCGCCGAAGTCACGGGTGCATCCAAGGAACCCGGCCGCCGGCTCACTTGTGATTGAGCCTACGCAGAACTGCATATGGCCATAGCCCGGCTGCGCTGGTGTCCAGTTCGCGCCAGGGCAGATCAAGGAGCCTCCCGTGAGGAGCATCGGCATTCGGCACACCAGTACGTGAAGATCGCGCCACCGTTGTCGCTTCACTCGTTCGCGAGTGACCTGCGCGCCCCAGCCGCTCGCACTAATCGATCTTGAACCGACTGCGATGAAAGCAACGTGACAGATTGGCTGTGTTGGAATGATCCGGCATCGAATCGATACAGCGAAGTGGATGATCAGTGGTGAGGAGGCACAACTGCATGAGGTTGTTGAAACGGTTGATCGTCGGCTCTACTGTCGCAGTCACCATGACACTCAGTCCGGTGGGTCCAGCCAGCGCGGCCAATGCCGAACCGTTCCGCCTACCGGCAGGGTCGTCTATTGAGTCTGTTCAGGTCAAGGCCGGCCCGTTCACTGACGGTCCGTTCGACAACTACTGGGAGTGCTACTACGAGCGGCAGGTAAACATCAACAACGGCTGGCAAGCCAGCCCGTGCGACTGGAACCCGATCAAGATGGCGTGGTACTTCGTTTACTGGTCATGAAAGGCCGATCAGGTAAGCACTAATCGGGTAGGAGGGATGCATTGCTGCATCCCTCTCCCCGTACCGTGCCAATACTTGTCGCGTGGTCTCTCGCAGGGATCGATGTGGCGTGCCGCACCGGGCGTGACCGCAGATGGGCGCATTCCGGGATCATGAGGTATCACGACTGTGGCGGCTTGTCCACCCGGGCGCGTGACAAGCGTGAGGCGGTACGGATGCAGGCGGCGACGTGGTTCGCCGACGGAGTCTCGCCGACGGAGGCGGCTGTCCTTTGACCCGCCGGGCTTGACCCGCACCCCGAGCGCGGACCCCGTCCATATCAGCTCCACCCGCCGCCCGCTGTACGACTACCCTCACACTGTGCTATCCGTTGACGGATGCGGGATGTTGTCCCGGTGCCTGCTGTGTACGCCCAGAGTGACCAGTTCCGTGGTGCCCGCATCCACCTGTGCGATCTTGCCGGTCTTGAGATTCGCGATTGCGAGGTCAGCGGCCTGAAAGATCGTGGACTGCTATGGGGCGACGTCCACCTCGGTGGCGCGTTCGAGCGTGTCGTTGTCAACGACGTCGACGTGACTGGCTAAATCGAGGCCGAGCTACCGGCGGCATCCCACGCGGGTGCTGGCACGCGACGCCGCGCCTCCGTCGACTACCGGGCTGCCCGGATGCCATCGAGACGCAGTGGGAGTCGACGCTCGACCGCGCCGGCTCCTGCCCGAGGCCAAGCTGCACGAGCAGGTCAACGGCGAGTGTTCGTTCGTCGAGACCCAACGGCAGAGTCGTCGGACTGTTCAGTCAGACACGTGAAAGCATCGTGAAAGGGTGTATATGCCAGCCTTCAATTCCACAGTCGGACCTTTACCAACGAAAGGACATCGCAGATGCGAAATGCTCTCGGTGGGGTCGCCGATCGTTTGCTCGCCCTGGTAGTTCCCCGCACGACCGCCGGTGCCTGCCCGTGCCCCGATGGAGGCACGCGAATCGTTTGCAAAGAAACCTTCCTGTGGCGATGCGAGTTGACCTGCAAGTGCGAGTACGCGAACTGCGTGTATCTCGGCCGTTGCTGAGTGGGAGGCAGAGCCAGTGGCTTTCTCAGTCGCTGCGATAATCGGCATCGGACGCTCGGCGTGGTGAATCTGGTGTTCTCATTCGGCGTGATTCGACGTCTACGGGAGCATACCGAGATTCTGAATCGACGGAACTCTCGGCCGGACCGCGCGATGATGCTGGCCGGTGGCACGGTTGGCGAGTTCAGTGTGGTGGCTGTCGATGGCGAGGCGGTTTCGCGGCGGAGCCTCGGCGCAGGCACGTTGGTCAGCTTCGTATCCACCGCCTGTCCCACGTGTGTTGAGCGGTTGCCGGAGCTCGTCAGGTTCGCCGAGGAACACGCCGGCCCGGTCCTTTGTGTAGTGGTAGGCAGCGGTGCTGACGCGGCTGCGATGACCCGGGCATTTGACGGCATCGCCACGGTTGTAGCGGAGCCCGTGGGTGGTCCGATGGCCGGCGCGTTCGACATCCAGGCGTTCCCGACGTTCGGCTTGCTGGACGCTGGTGGCGTGGTGCGGGCGAGCGGGTTCGCGCCGTCCGCCCTGGCGGCTAGCACGTCGGTATGACCGCTGGCGAAACTCCTGCACTCGGTCGTGTTCTCGGTGGATCTTGGCACGCGCTCCGTTTAGCTGTGAGTACGGCGCCCGCATGGGTCGCGTTGCAGGTTGTACTGAACGTGGCATTGGCGGCGCCGCCGGTAATTTCGGTGTGGTTGATGAAAGCGGCTCTCGACGCGATCAGCGGTCGCCGGTCGGCGGAGCTGCCGTTGATCACCGGGGGTCTGGTCGTGGTCGGATTGGCGACCACGGTACTGCCTGCGGTGCACAAGTACGTCAACGCGCACCTGGGGCGGGTGATCGGCCGGCGATCCCAAGCGGAGTTATATCTGGCCACCGAACGATTGGATGGCCTGGCCAGGCTTGAGGACCCGTCGTTTCGGGACCGGCTACGGTTGGCTCAGCAGGCCGGTCGTACCGGTCCTGGCAATGTTCTGGACGGTGTGCTCGGTACTGGCCGGGACCTGCTGTCGTTGACCGGGATGATCGGTGTCCTGTGGTCGATCAGCCCGACGATGGCCGGCGTGGCGCTGCTCGGCCTGGCACCGGCACTGGCTGCGCAGATCCAGCTGGCCAGGGCGGCGGCCCGTACCTATTGGCGGATCAGCCCATTGATGCGCCGTGAGTTCTTCTACTCGGAGCTGTTGGTCAGCCTGACCGCGGCGATGGAGCTCCGACTGCTCGGCCTGTCCGCGTTGTTTCGGGGCCGGATGCTGGCCGAACTGGGTGCCGCGGACGAACAGCGCCGCCGTATCGACGGCCGCGAGCTATGCGTGCAGGTCGGACTGGGGATCATGTCGGCGTCGCTTCTTGGTGGCGGTCTGGTGTGGGCCATCGGGGCCGCTGGCCGGGGCCGGCTGACGATCGGGGATGTATCGGCTTTTGCGGGCGCAGTTGCGGCGCTACTGGCTGGCGTCACCGTGGCAGTCGCGCGGGTCGCGGACGGCTACCAGGCTTTGATCATGTATGACCACTACCGCGTCGTTCTGGAAGTCGAGCCAGATCTGGCCGTGGCCGTCGACCCGCGGCCGGTGCCGACGCTGCGGCGGGGCATCGAGGTGCGGGACGTGTGGTTCCGGTACGCACCTGACCAGCCGTGGGTGTTGCGCGGCATCGACCTGTACATCCCGCATGGCACCGCAGTCGCGCTCGTGGGCCGCAACGGCGCCGGAAAGAGCACGCTGGTCAAGCTGCTGTGCCGCTTCTATGACCCGGAACGCGGAGCGATTCTGTGGGACGGGGTGGACCTGCGTGACCTGTCGGTGAGGGAACTGCGCGACCACATCGGCGTGGTGTTCCAGGACCACATGGAATATGAGGTCTCCATCGCCGAGAACATCGGCGTGGGTGAGGTGACGGCGCTGCTCGACACCGCGCGGATCGAGGCCGCAGCCGGTCGGGCTGGCCTGCACGAGACGATCCGCGGCCTGCCCCGCGGCTACCACACGCTGCTGTCTCGAATATTCCTGGACACCGACAACGATGAAACGCACATTGGTCTCCTGCTGTCCGGGGGCCAGCGTCAGCGGTTGGCACTCGCCCGCGCGTTCATGCGCGACCGGCGCGACCTGTTGATCCTCGACGAACCGAGTTCCGGCCTGGACCCCGCTGCAGAACACGACATCCACCACCGGCTACGCGACCGGCGTGAAGGTGCCACCAGCCTGCTGATCTCGCACAGGTTGAACACCGTGCGCGACGCTGACCGGATCGTCGTGCTGGCCGATGGCCGGATCATCGAGCAGGGTCGCCATGACGAGCTGATCGCCGCAAGTGGCGACTACGCCGACCAGTTCGGGCTGCAGGCCGATGGCTACCGCGACGAGTCGACCAACGCCGGCCCGGTGGTGTCGCGATGATGTGGCTCGCCGGAGGCCTTGCCCTGACCGCATTGGCCGGAACGGTCGCCGTTCTCAGAAGGTGCTACATCGTGGTGCGGGTCCACGGTACGAGCATGACGCCGACGCTGCGCGATGGTGACCGAGTATTGGTGCGCCGCGTTCAGCTGGCGCGGGTTGGGCCCGGCGACATGGTGGTCATCAAGATGCCACCGCCACACACGCACGGCGCTCCGCCTTGGCTGGTGAAGCGGGCGGTTGCCGTTCCCGGCGACCCGGTCCCGACGGATCGGTTCCCGATCCTGCCGGCCACCGATCGGGCGGTCCCGCCCGACCGGCTGGTGCTGCTCGGCGACAACCCGACGGCCAGCTACGACTCCCGCCTGAACGGATACTTCGCCGCAGACAAGGTCCTCGGCGTAGTTGTACGCACACTGTGATCCTCGGCGCATAGCCACCTCGGCCTCAAAGCGGACACGTCCATTCGCGTGTCGCAGCGGAACCAGCGCGGCCGCGGCTTCCGCGGCCTGGCGGCTGATGGTGCCGATCATGTGGCCGTAGGTGTCGTTCGTAATCTTGATCGAGCTGTGTCGGTGCCTCTTGCTGACGATCGCGATGTCGACGCCGGCGGCGATCTGGAGGCTCGCGGCGAGGTGCCTGACCTTGTGCAGGGTGATCCTCGGCGGCCCGTGGCGGTCGACGAACTTCTCGACGCGGTAGCTCTGGAGCGGCTCGCGCTCGACCTGCTCGCCAAGGCGCCCGACCAGCGTCCCGAGGACGCATTCGCCGTGTACGAGCGGCTGCTGCCGTTCCTGCCGCAAACCGGAACTCCGCCCGTTCACCCATCACCCGATCTCGACGGTCTGCCGGATCCCACGCTGCTCTACCGCCGCCCGAACGCGCCCCTTCGGCGCCTCTCGACGGCTACCCCGCCGCCTACGCCGGTCACTCCGATCCCACCGGCGATCGTCCCGGGGACCCGCATACGGGGACGCGGTAGCCCAGTCCGACGCCCTTCTGGCTGAGGAGCGCTTTGCCCATCGCCTCGACCTTCGTGGCCGGCTCGTCCAGAAGGGCCATGGCCGTCATGGTCGCCGACGCCGACCTGAACGGATGCTGAACCTGCCAGTGGCGATCGCGGGCAGCACTGAAGTCCGTCACTGGCCGTCGGATTCGCGCAGAGCGGATGCGGTGTCCTGACGGGCCGCTCGGCGCAGCGCACCGCCGAGCGCCACCGCCGACAGGACGACCATGCACAGGGCGAGCCCGGCCAACGCGCCGACCGGTACGACGATCAGCGGGGGCGGACGCATGAAGAACAACTGGAGCACGCGGATGCCCAGCGCTGCGAGTCCGATGCCGAGGGGGATCCCGATGAGCAGACTGCCCACGACAGCGATCGCACCCTCGACCGCGGGCGCGGTCAACGCCTGCGCCGTGGTGGCGCCGCCGGCGCGCAGGATCGCCGTCTCACGGCCTCTCTCCCGGACGAGGAAGGCACCGAGCACCGCCACACCGACCGCGGCCACCGTCGCGGCGGCCAGCGATTCCAGACGGCTCAGGCCACGCAGGTCCAACGTCGTGAGACTGCGTTGTTCCTGGACGACCTGCTGCCCGAGCGTGGTGACGGTGTAACCCGGGTTGGCCCGGGCCAGGTCCGCAGCCGAGGTGCCCGGCCGCACCTTGGCCAGATGGAAGTCGACCGGTACCGGCGGCCCCGGGATCGCCGCCGCCGCGGTGACGAGTTCGGCGAACGGGTCGTCGGGCGGGAAGGACCGGTACACGCCGGCGACCAGGAGGGTCAGGTTCCTGGTGCGGTTCGGATCGTCCGGGAAGACGGTCAACGTCAGGCTGTCACCGGGGCTCACCGCGAAGCCGTCGGCGATCTCGAAGTTCACCAGGACCGCGTTCGGATTCTCGGCCAGCGCCTCGACCCCCCGGCCGACCAGCATCGACGGCGCGATCGTGACGGTCCGCCGGTAGGTCGCGACGTCGATGGCGAGCAGGTTCTTCCGGTCGGTGCCGACCCGAGCGGGCACGTGTCGCACCGGGGTGGTCGCCACGACCGCCGGTCCCGGTCGTGGCGGCACCGCGGCAGCGGCCACCGAAGCGTCGGCGGGGGTCAAGCGCAGATCGGAGCCGAACGCGGCCCGTGCATCGGCGAGCCGGGCGGCCCGGTACGTGGCCGTGAACGTGACCACGTTGGTCCCGAACGCCACGGCGAGCGTTCCCAGCACCAGCGCCGCGCCGGTGCGCGCCGGCCGACGACCCAACCACCGCAACGCGGCACCCGGCCAGGTGCCGAGCGGACCGGGCCGTCGGGTCCGCCGCACCAGCACCGTACGCAGGCCGCGGATCACCAGCATGGTCACGGCGAACCACAGCAGGATCGGGGCGAGGAGAACGTAGAACGCCAGCGCGAGCGTCTGACCCTCGATCGTCGTCTGGCGCAGGCCGCCGGCGAGGGCGTTGATGCCGAGAATCGCCAGCGCGACCGCGACGAGAACCACATCCCGACGGACGCCGGTCGGGGCGCGTCGCTCGACGGGCCGCCGCGCCGTCACCACGTCGACGTGCCGGCCGGCCCGGACGAGCGGTACCAGCCGCGTCACCGTCGTCAGCAGGCCGGCGGCGACCGCGATCAGCCCGGTCACGGCCAACCGGTCCGGTGGGACCTCGCGCCATACCTCGCGGCCGCTCGACCAGGCGACGGCGAGGCCGGCCACCACCAACCCCATGGCCGCGCCGACCGCTCCCGCCAGCGCCGTGTGTGCGGCGTTCAGCCGGGCCAACTGGCCGCTGGTCGCGCCGCGTAGGCGCAGCAGTGCCTCCTCCCGCCGCTGCGCCGCGCCGATCGCGGTCGCCGCGGCCACGCCCAGCCCGCCGGCCACCAACGCGCCGGGGATGCCGAGCAGCAGGAAGAGAATCTTGGCGTTGGTGGCATCCTCGGTGGCCATCGTGAGGACCTCCGCCGCGTTGTCGGCCACCACCACCGCACCCGGAACCTGCCGTTCCAGCGTCCGGCGCAACGCCGTCGACCAGGCCAGGGCGCGGGCCGGATCGGTCGGGTACGCGTCGTGCGAAACCGCCACGTGGAACTCGACGCTGACCGGTGGCAGGTCCGTGGCGCCCTGGTTGAACACCCCCGTGCCGCCGTCCACCGTAAGGCGTTTCACCGCGGGCAGCACCAGGGACTCGAAGGTGGCGTAGTCGACCAGGACCGCGCGCGGCACGACGGCGATGTCGCCCTGCACCTCACCCAGCGGGATCGCCGACCAGGTGTGGGCCGAACGGACGTCGACGGCCCCGCGGACCGGCAGTGACAACGCGAGCGGTTGCGCGTCCTCGGGTGTCTCCCCCGGCAGATCGACGGTGATCGTCGTGGCGGCCGGGGCGCCGGGCAGCGGCGTCGACAGAAGAGCTCCGCCACCCGGGCGGGTGGACGCCCGCACCCACGGGTGACTGTCCAGATAGGACGGATCGACGGCGTAGAGGCGGGCCGGCAGCCGTCCCGTCCCCGGCGCCGACACCACCACGTCCGCGGTGGCGAACCGGTCGACCCGGCCGACGCCGCGCACGGTGGCCAGCCCCCGACCGACCGCGTTCATGTCGACGTCCAGCGACGTGGCCAGCGCACGCATCTCCACCTGGACCGGTGCCAGCGCATGGGCGGTCATCTGGCTGACCGCGCCGTCGATGAACAGCAGCGTGGCGCCGAGCACGGCGACCGGAAAGGCGACGCCGACAGCGGCGAGCGTCAACCGGACCAGCGAGTGGCGGACCGTTCGCGCGAACAACCAGAGCATCACGACGGTTCCCCGTTCAACTGTCCGGAGTGGAGGGTGACGATCCGGTCGGCGTGCCGGGCGACCGCCGGGTCATGGGTGACGAGCACGACGGCGGCCCGCCGTTCGGTGGCGGCGGCGATCAGCAGGCGCGTGACGGCCTGCGCGTTGGCGGAGTCCAGGCTGCCGGTGGGCTCGTCGGCCAGGACGACGACCGGTTCGGCGATCAGCGCCCGGGCGATGGCGACCCGTTGCTGTTGGCCGCCCGACAACTGGTCGGGCAGCTTGTCGGTGTGCTCGGCGAGCCCGACCCGGTCGAGTGCCCGCAGCGTCCGGTCGTACCGCTCGGCCCGCGGTGCACCACCGAGCAGCAACGGCACCTCGACGTTCTCGGCCGCGGTCGCCTGCGGGAGCAGGCTCATGCCCTGGGGCAGAAACCCACACGACCGCAGGCGCAACCGCGACCGTGCCGCCCCGCCCAGCGTCCGCCAGTCGACCCCGCCGATCAGCACCCGCCCGGCGTCGGGGCGGTCGAGTCCGCCGAGCAGGTGCAGCAGTGTGCTCTTGCCCGAGCCGCTCGGTCCGGTCACTGCCACCACTTCTCCCCGGGCCACCGCGATCGACACCCCGGACAGGGCCGCCACCCGGCGGTACCGGCGCGTCAGTTCGATCGCCTGGAGGGCGGCCTCAGCGCTCATCGACGACCACCCCGTCGCGCATGAGCAGGCGGCGGCCGGCCCGCTCGGCCACCTGCCGGTTGTGGGTGACGGTCAGGATCGCCGTGTTCTCCCGCACGCGAACCGTCTCCAGCACGTCCAGCACACCGGCCGCGGTGTCCTCGTCGAGCTCCCCGGTCGGTTCGTCGGCCAGCAGGACGGCGGGTCGCGACGCCAGCGCCACGGCGATCGCCACCCGCTGCGACTCACCGCCGGACAGCTGCCCGACGCGCCGGCGGCGGTACCCGGCAAGGCCGACCTCGGCCAGCAACTGCCGGGCCCGCTCCCGGGCCGACCCGCCGGGACGCCCGTCCAGGCGCAACGGCAGCGCGACGTTGTCCACGACGTCCAGACCCGGATGCAGGTTGTCCCGTTGCAGCACCACGCCGATGCGCCGTCGGCGCCGGGCCTTCTCGACGGGGTCCGCCTTGGTCAGGTCGGTACCGTCGACGATCACCGAACCGGCGGTCGGGGTGAGCAGCCCGGCCAGGATGTGCAGGAGCGTGCTCTTCCCGCTCCCCGACGGGCCCATCAGGCTGGTCCACGACGACGGTGCGAGCACGATGTCCGCGCCACGCAACGCCACCGTCTCGATCTCGCCCTCGCGGTAGATGTGGTACAGGCCGGCGCCCGCGACTGTCATGAGCGGCGACGATAGGGGACGGTCGCTGAACGCAGGCTGACGACCGAGCCGGCGGCACGGCTCACGGGCTACGCCGGTGCCAGTCCGAGGTCGGCCATCACCGAGTCGAGCCGGGCCGTCTCGTCGGCCAGGAAGCGGCCGAACTCCGGCCCGCCGAGGTACGCGTCGGCCCAGCCGTTGCGGGTCAGCGCGGCCCGCCACGCCGCCGAGCGGACCAACCGGCCGACGACGTCGCGCAGTGCGCGGGCGTCACGCGCGGACAGGCCGGGCGGTGCGACGATCCCGCGCCAGTTGGTGAACTCCAGGTCGACCCCGGCCTCGCGGAGGGTGGGCGCGTCGAGTCCGGCGGCCCGGGTCGGCCCGGTGACGGCGAGCACCCGCAACTGGCCGGACCGGACCTGGTCGGCGTACTCACCCACGCCGGCGACGCCGAACGCGACCCGCTTGCCGAGGATCGCGGCCAGCAGGTCTCCCCCGCCGTCGTAACGGACGTACCGCACGACCGGCGGGGCGATCCCGATGGTCCGCGCGAACAACATCGGGGCCAGGTGGTCGGGGCCGCCGGGCGACGAGCCGCCGCCGACGGCGACCGCCGGTGGATCGGCCCGCCAGGCCGCGACGAGGTCGTTCAGGGTCCGGAACGGCGAGTCGGCGGTGACCACGACCATGTTCGGCTCCTGGATGAGCCGGGCGACCGGGGTCGTCCCGGTCAGTCTCCGGGCCGGTCGGCCGTACTCACTGCCCACGACGCCCAGCCCCATGAGCATGACCAGCGAGCCGCTGCCGCGTTCGTAGACCAGCCGTCGCACGCCGACCGAACCGCCGGCGCCGGGCAGGTTGAAGACCTCGACACCGCGCACCAGCCCGGCGTCCTCCAACGCCTTCGCGACGGTGCGGGCGGTCACGTCGTACCCGCTTCCGGGTGCGTTGGGCACCATGATGCGCAGGCCCGCGAGGTCGTCGCGGTCCCGGTCGACGACCAGCAGCAGCGTCACCGCGACGGCCAGGACCGCCGCGACCGCCGCCACCACCGGGAGCCGCCGCAGGGACATGGCGCCAGCCTGCCACGCGGCGTCGGGTCGGCACCGGTTGTGGTCGTTTTGGTCGCGGTTCGTCCCCGCCGGAGGGTTGCCTCGGGCCGTCCCGGGGCCTTTATTGGGACCATGCGCCGCAGGTTCTCCCTCGCCGGGCAGCTCCTGCTGTCCCAGCTGGGGATCGTGCTGGCCGTCGTCGTGGCCGTCGGCGCCGTCTCCCTCGCCGAGGCCGACGCGGCGTTCCGCACCGACGAGGGCCGCCGCCTGCGGTCGGTCGCGGAGAACCTCGCGGCGGAGAGCACCGTGCGCGCCGGCATCACCGACCCGCTCTGGTACGACGCGCTGGCCGCCCGGGCGGAGAGCGCCCGGGCGGTGGCCGGGGCGACATATGTGGTGATCGGCGACCGGGCCGGTGTCCTCGTCACCGGCCCCGGCGCGGGCCGACCGGCCGACCTCGGCGACAGCGACGTCCTGCGCGGCCGGGCCTGGGTCGGCGTCCTCGACGACGGTGCCCGCCGGCTGGTCGCGCACGTGCCCGTTCTGGCCGAGTCCAACGGCGAGATCGTCGGGTTCGTGGTGGTGGGGCTGACCTATCCGACGTTCGCGGGTCAACTCGCGAATGCCACCCCGGGCCTGCTGGTGTACCTGACGCTGGGGCTCGTGCTGGGCGTCGCCGGATCGTTGCTGCTGGCCCGGCGGGTCAAGCGGCAGACCCTCGGCCTGGAGCCGACCGAGATCACCGGCCTCGTCGAGCACCGGGAGGCGATGCTGCACGGCATCAAGGAGGGGGTGATCGGCACCGACGCCGCCGACCGGGTCACGCTCGCCAACGACGAGGCGGTCCGGCTCCTCGGGCTCCCGCCCGACGCCGTCGGCCGGCCGCTCACCGAGCTGGGCCTCGCCGACGGCGTTTTCGACGTGCTGACCGGCCGCACGGCGGGTGCCGATCAGGTGGTGCTGCGCGACGACCGGGTCCTCGTCCTGAACCGGATGCCGGTGATCGTCCGCGGCCGCGATGTCGGTTCGGTGACGACGCTGCGGGACCGCACCGAACTGACCGCGCTGCGCAGGGAACTCGACGTGAGCCGGCTCGCCACCGACACCCTGCGCGCGCAGGCGCACGAGTTCACCAACCGGCTGCACACCATCGCCGGGCTGGTCGAGCTGGGCGAGTACGACGAGGTGGTCCGGTACGTCGACGGCACCAGCCGGCGGCACGAGAGCCTGCGCGACGTGACGTCGCGGATCAGCGATCCGGCGTTGGCCGCGTTGCTGGTCGCGAAGGCCAGCCTCGCCGCGGAGCGCGGCGTCGACCTGCGCATCGATCCGGCGGCGGCGATCGGGCCGCTGGACGAGGAGCTGGCGGCCGACCTGGTGACGGTCGTGGGCAACCTCGTCGACAACGCCATCGACGCCGCCGGACCCGGTGGCTGGGTGTCGGTCTCGATCACGGACGGCGATGGCGTCGTGATCAGGGTGCGTGACTCGGGCCCGGGCGTCGCCCCGGCTCAGGCCGACGAGGTGTTCCGGCAGGGCTTCAGCACGAAGGACGCCGCCGGCACCCGCGGGTTCGGGCTGGCGCTGACCCGTTCGATCTGCGTGCGGCGGGGCGGGTCGGCGACCGTCGACGGCTCGGCGTTCACGGCGGTCGTCCCCCGGGTCCGGGCGGCGGCCCGATGATCCGGGTCCTGGTCGTCGACGACGACTTCATGGTGGCGCGCGTGCACCGCGGCTTCGTGGAACGGGTGCCGGGGTTCACGGTGGACGGTGTCGCACACACCGGGGCGGAGGCGCTGGACGCGGTGCGGTCGTTGCGTCCGGACCTGGTGCTGCTGGACATCTACCTGCCCGACATCTCCGGCCTCGAGGTGCTGCGCCGGGTCCGGGAGGGCGCGGCGCCGGTCGACGTCCTCGCGATCACCGCGGCCCGGGACGTGGCGACGATCCGCACCGCGTTGCGGGGCGGGGTCATCCACTACCTCATCAAGCCGTTCACGTTCGAGGTGCTGCGGGAGCGGCTGGACCGCTACGGCGCCGCGCACCGCCGGCTCGCCGGCGACGGTGACGTGGCGCAGGACGACGTCGACCGGTTGTTCGGGGCGTTGCGGCCGACCAGGATCAGCCTGCCGAAGGGGCTGACCGCGCCGACCGCCGACCTGGTCCGCACCGCGTTGATCGCCGCCGTCGGCGACCTGTCGGCGAGCGAGTGCGCCGACGTGGCCCGGCTGTCGCGGGTGAGTACCCGCCGCTACCTCGAATACTTCGTGGAGTCCGGCACGGCGGCCGTCCGGTTGCGCTACGGCGGAACCGGACGGCCGGAACGGCGCTACTACTGGACCGGTCCCTGATCAGTCGTCCTCGGCGAACGCCAACTTCTCCGCGCTGCGTCCCCGCGCCCGCGCGACCAGGCGCGGCAGGTACGGGACCGCGAGCGCCAGCACCGCCAACATCAGCAGCACCACGGTCAGGGGCCGGGTCACGAACACGGTGAGGTCGCCGTCGGCGATCACCAGCGCCCGCCGGAACTGCTCCTCCATGAGCGGCCCGAGGATGACGCCGAGGATCACCGGCGCCAGCGGGAAGTCGTACCGGCGCATGAAGAACCCGATCACCCCGATGCCGTAGGCGATCAGCACCTCGACGACGCTGTTCGACACCGCGTACACGCCCAGCGTCGCGAACAGCAGGATCCCCGCGTACAGCAGCGGACGGGGGATCCGCAGCACCTTCACCCACAGCCCGATCAGCGGCAGGTTCAGCAGCAGCAGCATCACGTTGCCGATGTACAGCGACGCGATCAGCGCCCACACCAGCTCCGGTGACCGCTCGAACAACTGCGGGCCGGGCTGCACGTTGAAGATCTGGAACGCGGCCAGCAGCACGGCCGCCGTCGCCGATGTCGGGATGCCCAGCGTCAGCAACGGCACCAGCACGCCCGAGAACGACGCGTTGTTCGCCGCCTCCGGCCCGGCCACGCCCTCGATCGCCCCGTTGCCGAACTCCTCCTTGTGCGGCGAGCGGTGCTTCTCGTAGGTGTAGGACAGGAACGTCGGGATCTCCGCACCGCCCGACGGCAGCGCCCCGAGCGGGAACCCGAACGCCGTGCCGCGCAGCCACGGTTTCCACGACCGCCGCCAGTCGTCGCGGCTGAGCCAGCCGAGAAACCCGCGTGGCTCCACCGGGTCCACTGTGGACGGTGTGTCCCCGCGGGCGGCCGCGTGCAACGTCTCGCCGATCGCGAACAGCCCCACGATGACCACGACGATGCCGACGCCGTCGAGCAGTTCGAGGCTGCCGAACGTGAACCGCGACTGCCCGGTGAGCGAGTCGATCCCGACGAGGCCGAGAAACAGCCCGAACACCAACGACAGCAGGCCGCGGACGACCGAGCGGCCGACCAACGCGGTGACGCACACCATCGCCAGCACCGCCAGGGCGAAGTAGTCGGCCGCCCGGAACGACGTCGCCAGCGACGCGACCGGTTCGGCGATCACGGTCAGCAGCACCGTCGAGATCGTCCCGGCCACGAACGATCCGATCGCCGCCGTCGCGAGCGCGGCGCGGGCCCGGCCGCGCCGCGCCATCTGGTGACCCTCGATCGACGTCGCCACCGACGCCGACTCCCCCGGCGTGTTCAGCAGGATCGACGTCGTCGACCCGCCGTACATCGCGCCGTAGTAGATGCCGGCGAACATGATGAGCGCGCCGACCGGATCGTCGAGACTGAACGTGATCGGCAGCAGCAGCGCGATGGTGAGAGCCGGCCCGATGCCCGGCAGGACGCCGATGAACGTGCCGACGGTGACACCGATCATCGCGAACAGCAGGTTCGTCGGGGTCAGCACCGTCGCGAACCCGTTCAGCAGGTCGCTCATGGCGCCGCCCCGCTCCGCGCGGCGACGCATTCGCGGCTCACTGAGCCAATGGTTCGCTCGCAAAGCTCGCTCACAGCGGCAGCACCCCCGCCGGCAGCCGGATGTCCAGCAACCGGGTGAATGCGAGGTACACGCCGAATGCGAGCGGCACGGCCACCAGCACGTCCCGCATCCACTGCCGGCTGCCGAGGATCCGCGCGGCACCGACGTAGAACACCGTGCTCGCCAGCGCGAAGCCGACCGGTTCCAGCACCGCGACGTAGGCCACCAGCGCCACGACCAGCAGCACCGGTGCCCACCGGTGCACCACCGGCTCGGTGTCCACATCGGACGGTCGGAGCACGTACACGAGCGCGAGGACGGTCCACAGTGCGGTGACGGCGATCGGCGCGAAGCGCGGCCCGTCGACCGCGGGGGCCGCCCCGTCGAGTTCCCACACGGCGACGGCGCCGAGCGACAGCCCCGACACGAGCAGGACGACCCCCACGAGACGGGCCCGGACGGCGTCCATCAGGAGACGACCCCGGCCTCGACGAGCACGCTCCGGATCCGCTTGGCCTCGCTGTCGTAGAACGCCGCCGCCTCGTCGCCGCTGCGGTAGAAGTCGGTCCAGCCCAGCTGCTTCATCGCGTCCTTCCACTGCGACGACCCGTGCAGCCGGTCGACGAGCGCGATGACGGCGGCCTTCTCGCCGGCGCTGATGCCGGGCGGAGCCACGATTCCGCGCCAGTTCATCAGTTCGACGTCGTAGCCGGACTCCTTGATGGTCGGCGCCGGCGAGCCCGCACCGGCGTCCACGCCCTTGGCCCCGGAGACCGCCAGCGCCCGCACCTTGCCGGCCGCGACGAGATCCTTGAACTCGCTCGCGCCGGACACCGCGGCGGTCAGGTCGCCGGAAAGCAGGCCGGCCTTGGTCTCGCCGCCGCCGGAGTAGGCGATGTACTTCATCTTCTTCGGGTCGACACCGGCGGCCTTGGCGAGCAGGCCGACGAGGATCTGGTCGGTGCCACCGGCCGAACCACCGCCCCACTTGACCGCGGCCGGGTCCGCCTTGAACGCCTCGACCAGGTCCTTCAACGTCTTGTGCGGCGAGGCGGCCGGAACCACGATCACCTCGTCCTCGGCGGTGAGCGTGGCGATCGGGGTGGTCTGGCCGAGGTCGATGGCCGACTTGTTGGTGACGATGCCGCCGACCATCACCAGCCCGGTGATCATCAACTGGTGCGGGTCGCCTTTGTGCTTCGTGGCCAGTTGCGCGAGGCCGACGGTGCCGGCCGCGCCGGTGACGTTGGTGACCTCGACGCCCCCGGAGACGAGGTTGCCGTCCTTGAGCGCCTTCTGCATGGTGCGGGCGGTGATGTCCCACCCGCCGCCCGCACCGGCCGGCGCCATGATCTGCAAGGTTCGGGTGGGGTACTCGACGGTGTCGGCCTTGTTCGTAGTGTCACCGCATGCCGCGGTGACGGTCAGGACCAGGCCGGCGACGAACGCGGCGGCGGTCTTCCTCATTCTGGGCGCCCCTTCATCGGCGGGAATGTGACGCACATGTGAAGGGGAATGGTCGTGCCGCCGGTGACGTGGGTCACGCTTGTGGTGGGGAAGAAGCTTTTGTTCGTTTCGGTCAGTCGTGCGGCCGGCGAAGTCCGGATCAGGGGTGCTCGGAGTCCGTGCCGTCGTCCGGAACGAACAGATCCTCGATCGGTTCTCCGAATACCGCAGCGATCTTGAATGCGAGCGGCAGGCTCGGGTCGTAGCGACCCGTTTCAATGGCGTAGACCGTTTGCCGGGACACGTCGAGGCGGTCGGCAAGGTCGGCCTGGCTCCAGCGGCGAGCCGCTCGTAGTTCTCTGAGCCGGTTCTTCATCGCGTTCGTGCGGTCTTGAGCAGCAGGGCCGCGATCCAGGTCAGGATGCTTCCGATGAAGCTGATCTGGACCTGTTGCCTGAGGTCGCCCACGTCTGCGGCCTGGAGCAGTCCGATGGCGTAGATCGCCATGACCAGTACGCCGAAGCCGATCGCCAATGCCTCGAGCTGTTGGCGGCGCTGGTATTCGTCGGCGCGGCGCAGGCTCCTTATCACGGCACGGACGATCCACAGCCCAGGGGCGAGATACAGCAGCGACCAGAACAGCTTCCACGAGCCGTCCGAACCGAACAGGCCGAGCTCCGAGATCACGCTCAGGATCCCGAGGGCGACAAGTGCGGGTAGCCAGTCAAGGAACCAGGCGCGGGTGCGGACCTTGTCGCTTCGACTTTGGCGGTTCTCCAGCCTCTTCCTCATGCGAAGAACGTAAAGGGAGCTTGTCTTGATGTCAAGGACACTTGTCAAAAGGACAAGGGTGATTGACGGTTCTCGGCGGCGGCCTCACCGGCGCAGCAGACTCATGTCGGGCGTGCCGGTCCGGCGGAGCACCGCCGCCACCGTGGCGACAACGGCTCCCACGACCACGGCGACGACCGCGCCGAGATATCCCCAGGGAATCGCGAGCCGCTCGGGCGGCGGATCGAACACACCGGTGAGCACGACGACGAGCACCTGGGACACGACGAAGCCGATCGCCGCGCCGAAGACCAGCCCCGCGCTGACGATGACGGCAGCCTCCCCCACGATGAATCCGGCGAGGTGCCGTCGGGTGGCGCCCAGCGCGGCCGCGATCGTGAACGTCCGCCGCCGTTCGGCCAGGCCGAGGGCCAGCACCAGCCCCGCCGCGGCGGCCGCGAGGGCGAGCGCGAAGCCCAGCTCGACCCGGGTCAGGCCGCGCAGGCCCACGGCGGTGAGGCTGGAACCGACGGTGGCGCGGGCGGTCCCGATGTCGGTGACGGTCACGTCGGGGCCGAGCCGCCGGCGCAGACCGGCAGCGACGCGCGGGGCGGCCGTGCCGGTGTCGACCAGGTAGGTGCTCGGCCCGACGCCGACGGCGGACCGCACGTAGTCTCGGTTGGCGACGAGGAAGCTGTCGGTCGGCGCGGTCGGGAACTCCTTGACGACCCCCACGAACCGGAACGGCACGGCAACCGGCTGGCCGGAACCGGCACCGGTGCCGACGCCCGTGAGGCGCAGGGTGATCCGGTCGCCCGGGCGCAACTGGTAGTCAAGCACCGTCTCCGCCGACACCAGCACCCCGTCCGGTTCCCGGGCGAGCGTGCGCATGAGCGAGTCGACGGTGCCGCCGGTGACGTAGCCGTCGGTCAGGTGCGCGCCGGCGACGACGGTGGCCGGATCGACGGCGTACAGGTCCTGCAGGTCGGCGCCGACGTAGGCGAAGCGGTGCTCAATCGTCTCGACGTGGCGCACCCCGGCCGTGGCGGCGAGCGTGCCGCGCAGGTCGGCCGTGGTCGGTCCGGCCGTGACCGTCACGTCGGCGCCGTTGGTGAGCCGGGCGTCGACCTCGGCCTGCTGCCGGTAGGTGGCGTTGAATGTCGCGGTGGACACGGCGAACGCGGTCGCCACGGCCAGCACGGTCATGGCGGTCGCGATCGGCCGCTGTCGGCGGCGCAGCACCGCCGCGACCGTGCCGGCCAGCGGACCGGCGAGCGGACGCAGGAGGCGGGTGAGGACAGGACGGCCGTGCCGCAGTGCGGTGACGGCCAGCCGCCAGGTGAGCAGTGCCGCACCGAGCCACAGCAGGGCCGGCCCGGTGAACGACCAGTAGTCGACGGAGATGCGCGGCGCGCCCTCGGGCGCCAGTACGAGTTGGTATCCGCCGCGCGACGTGGCCGCCACGACGACGACCGCCAGGACCAGCGCGACGACGTCGACGCCGAGCCGCATCCACAGTGGACGGTGCGCCGACGGTGCCGCGATCCGCCCGACCCGCACGGCATCGGCGCGCAGTGACCGCCATGCGGGCAGGACGACGGTGGCCACGGCGACCACGGCTCCGGCCACGACCGCGGCACCCCACCACAGTGACGCAACGACCGGCCCGTCCAGCACCGGCGCGATCGCCGCGGCAAGGGCGACCCCCGCGACCGCGCCGACCACGGCGACGAGGCCGGCCTCGATCGCGGCTGTGCCGAGGATCTGCGTGGTGCCGCCGCCGCGGGTGCGCAGCAGTGCCTGTTCGCGCCGGCGCCGGACCGCGCCTGCGGCGACGACGGTCACGGTGAGAACGACGGCCAACGCGCCCGCCGGCGCGGCGAGGAACAGGAACAGCACGGTGGCGAACGCGGCATCGGTGCGGGCCGCGTCCAGCGCGGCCGCGAGGTTGTCGGTGACCTGACCGGCGCCGGCGAGCCGGGATTCGAGGTGGCGGGCCGCGCCGGACGAGGCGGTGTAGGCCGCCGCGGGGTCCGTGGGCAGCCGCCGGTCGCGCCGCACGTGCAACTGGACGCCCACCCTGCCGTCCGCAAGCGGGTCGAGCAGGGCGTGGAACGTGTCGGCTGGCAGGATCAGCACGTTGTCGGGCGGCGCCGCCGCACCGCTCACAGCGGTACCGGCAGCGGTACCGATCGCGGTACCGGTGCTCGCCGGGGCGAACAGCGCGTCGGCGTGCGGCAGGTCGACCACGCCGTCGACCGCGACCCGCGCCGGTGACATCCCCGGCCGTTCGATGACGACGGTGCTGCCCGGTGCGGCGTGCAGGTTCGCCGCGGTCTGCTGGGCGAGCAGGACCCCGGCGCCGGTGCCGGACAGCGTGCGCACCTGCGCCGGGAACGTGTCCCGGTAGCCGGGTGGAAGGCCGAGGACGACGGCCGCACCGGTGGTCCGTGCGGCCTGATTGTCCTGTGTGGACAGTCCGGGAACGGTGGCGTAGCCGACCGGGAGGACGGTGGCGACACCGGGTTCGCCGGCGGTCGTCGCGGCGGCGGCGGCCGGGTCGGCGCCGGCGGCGAGATGGACCTGCCAGTCGACCGGCACGGTCGAGGCGGCCGCCGTGGTCATCTGGGCGCGTGACGCGGCCAGGAACGTCCCGAGGCTGGTGAGGAGCGCGATCGTGACCGCGATGCCGGCGGCCTGACCGGCCACCCGTCCGAACCGGTGCCGGGCCAGCCCGGTGAGCCAGATGATCACGCCGGGGTCTCCCGGTCGATCCGGCCGCCGACCATACGCCACCGTTCGGCGAACCGGCCGGCGACATCGGGGTCGTGGGTGGCGACGACCAGCGCGGCGGAGGCCTCATCGGCCGCGGCGATCAGGACGTCGACGACCTGCGCCGCGGTGGCGCTGTCGAGCGCGGCGGTGGGCTCGTCGGCGATCAGCAGCTGCGGACCGGCCGCCAGGGCGCGGGCGACCGCGACCCGCTGCGCCTGCCCGACCGACAGTTCGTGCGGGAGCCGCTCGGCGAGGTGCTCGAGACCCAGGCGGGCCAGGGCGTCGTCGGCCGCCGTGCCGACCCCGCGGCCGCCGAGCAGCAGCGGCAGTTCCACGTTCTCCCGCACGTCGAGGACGTCGAGCAGCGACGGTGCCTGGAAGACCACGCCGACCCGGCCCGGCAGGGTACGCGGATGCGCCGCCAGCGCCGGCCACGCCACGGTTCCCCCGCTGGGACGGTCGAGGCCGGCGACCAGGTGCAGCAGGGTCGACTTACCGGATCCGGAGGGGCCGGTGACCGCGATCCGGGCATCCGACGGCACCGTGCAGGTGACGTCGTGCAGCGCGGTGAGCGTCCCGAAGCGTCGGCTCAGATCGACCCCGGTGAACACCGCCGTCATGCGGCTCGCCCGTCGCGCAGGTGGACGACGCGGCTGGCGGCGGCTGTGACGGCCCGGCTGTGGCTGGCCACCAGCACCGCGGTGCCGGCCGCCGCCCGGGCCACCAGCAGCCGCAGCACCAGACGCTCGGTGATCTCGTCGAGCTCACCGGTCGGCTCGTCGGCGATGAGCATCGCCGGGTCGTTGGCCAGGGCGACGGCGAGCCCGGCCCGGACGCTCTCACCGCCGGACAGATCACCGGGCAGCGCCGATCCGCGCCCGTCCAGACCCACCGTGGCGAGGAGCGCGTCGACGCCGTCATGCGGTGCCCGGCGCTGGCGGAGCTGCTGCGCAAGCCGGATGTTCCGGCCGATGGTGAGGTGCTCCAGCAGATTGCTGTGCTGGTACAGCACCCCAATGTGCCGGGCCCGCAGTGTCGCCCGCACCGCCTCCGGCTGTCGGGACAGCCGCCGGCCGGCGACCCACACACTGCCGCCATCCGGTTCGTCGATTCCGGCCAGGCACGACAGCAGGGTCGATTTTCCCGCGCCGGACGGGCCGGTCACGGCGACCAGTTCCCCGGCCTCGACCTGGAGCGAGACCCCGCACAGGGCCAGCACCTCCTCATCGCCGGCGTGGAAGAACCGGAACAGCCGCTCGGCCCGCAGCACGGGGGTCACGGCAGCCACCGCAGGGAATCTGTCACGGTCCGCCACGGATCGACGTTGTCGGCACCGTGCGGGCCGGCGAGGGTCAGCGTCACCAGCAGGCCGTCGTGCCAGAACGCGTACCGTTCGACGTCATCGTTGACGACCTTGCCGGTGACCGGGTCCGGTTCGGCGTCGGCCCGGTAGGTCAGCCGCACCGCGTCCCCGGCGTTGCGGTGCACCATCGTCACATCGCCGGGGGTGAAGCCCCTGGCCGTGGCCCGCAACGCGTCCAGGTCGGCGTGTCCCGCGGCGACGTCCGGAGCGCTCGCCCGAGACACCGACGTCACCGTGACGGTGTTGAGCTTGTCGGTGAACGTCGCGGTGTCGCCGGACTCCGTGCGGGCCCACCCTTCCGGGATCTTCACCGCGTACCGCCCGGCCGGCGGGCGGTACTCCACGAAGGCCTGGTTGTCGGGGATGTCACCGACGCCACTGGAGTCGGCCGGCTTGCCACCGCATCCGGCGATCGTCACGAGTCCCGTCAGCAGCACCGTCAACAGCGCGATGGGCAGCCTGTGTCGCATGGTCGGCGACGCTAGGTCGGCGGACCTTAAGGCATCCTGAATGGTTCCGACGTCCCCGATTTGACTGTTCCTACAAGTTGTAGGAGTGTTTCGAGGTCAGGCAACCCTTACCTGGAGCGCGTCAATGGGAACGGTCTTCTTCGCGAGCTTTCTCATCGGCCTGCGCGACGGCCTGGAGGCCGCACTGGTGATCAGCATCCTCGTCGCATTCCTGAGCCAGGCCGAGCGTCGGGACCGGCTGCGTCAGGTGTGGTTCGGCGTGGCCGCAGCCGTCCTGGTGTCCGCCGCGGTCGGTGTGCTGCTGACCTCGGTCGCCGCCCAACTGGGCAGCGGCGTGCGGATGGAACTGTTCGAAGGGGTGACCTCGCTCGTCGCGGTCACCCTCGTCACCTGGATGATCTTCTGGATGCGGCGCACGGCCCGCACGCTCAAGGGCGAACTGGCCGGCCGCCTCGAAACCGCTCTCGCCATGGGCGGACTCGCGGTCGCCACGATGGCCTTCTTCGCCGTCGTGCGCGAAGGCGTGGAGATGGTGCTGCTCGTCTTCGCCGCCGCCGAGGGCGCCAGCGACTCCGCGGCGCCGCTCGTGGGAATGATCACCGGGGTAGCCGTCGCGGTCGCGGTCGGGTGGGCGGTCACCACCGCCGCCGTGCGCGTCAACCTCGGCCGCTTCTTCACCTGGACCGGCGCCCTGCTCATCCTCGTCGCGGCCGGCATCCTCAAGTATGGCGTCCACGGCCTGCAGAGCGCCGGCGTCCTGCCCGGCGGCAACCAGGACGCCTTCGACCTGAGCACCACCGTCGACCCGACCTCGTGGTACGCCACGGTGCTCGCCGGCACCGTCAACCTGACCCCACGGGCCAGCGTGCTGGAGATCGTCGCCTGGCTGGGCTACGCCGTGCTGATGCTCGCGCAGTTCTTCCGGCCGTCGCCGGTCCTCGCCCGGGCCGACCGGCATTAACCGGATTTTCAGGAACGGGTCCCTAGGTTGCCACCCGACACGGAAGGTGGACACCGGATGAACTACCAGCTGTTCCAGGCGATCAACGACCTGGCCGGACGGCTCGACCCACTCGACGACGCCATGGAGTTCGCCGCGACGTGGCTCATATTCGGCATCTTCGCGGCAGCGGCCGTGACCATGGTGTTGGCGGTGCGTCGCGGTGACCGCGCCCGCGTCGGCGACACCGCGGTGGCCCTGGCGGTGGCGTTCGTGTCGGCACGGGCGCTCAGCCACCTCAACGGGCAACAGCGACCGTTCCAGACCCACCACGTCCACCAGTTGATCGCGCACGGCAACGGCGTCTCGCTCCCCAGCGACCACGCGACCGCCGCGTTCACCGTCGCCCTCGCCGTCGCGGTGTTCCTGCACCGCGGGTGGGGCATCGCCCTGCTCGTCGCCGCCGCAGCCGTCGGACTGGCACGGATCTGGGTCGGCGTCCACTACCCCGGCGACATCCTGGCCGGCCTCGCGATCGCGGTGCTCGCCGTAACGGCCGTCCTGACCGCAAATCGGATCCGCACCGGAGCTGCACCGTTGACAGTCAAGGAGACCGCGTGAACGTGCTGGACCCGGAATGGCTCGTCTCGACCTTCGGGCTGCTCGGCATCCTGGTGGTCGTCTTCGCCGAGTCCGGCCTGCTGATCGGCTTCTTCCTGCCCGGCGACTCGCTGCTGTTCACCACCGGCCTGCTCGTCGCCGACGGCCGATACCTGCACGTGCCGCTATGGCTGGTGTGCCTGCTGGTGTCGACAGCCGCGATCGCCGGCGACCAGATCGGCTACCTGTTCGGCAAACGGGTCGGACCGGCCCTGTTCCGTCGCCCCAACTCGCGGCTGTTCAAACGGGAGAACCTCGACCGGGCACAGACGTTCTTCGACCGCCACGGCGCCCGCTCCATCGTGCTGGCCCGGTTCATACCCATCGTGCGGACGTTCACGCCCATCATCGCCGGCGCCGGACACATGCACTACCGCACCTTCGTCCTCTACAACATCATCGGCGGGATCCTGTGGGGCACCGGTGTCACCGTCGCCGGCTACTTCCTCGGCCAGGTGACATTCGTGAAATCGCACATCGAACTCATCCTGATCGGAATCGTAGTGGTGTCCGTCGTGCCGATCGGGATCGAACTGCTGCGGTCCCGTCTCCGGGCCCGCCGGTGAGGGGTACGGCCCCCACACCGAAGGGTGCGGCCGGCGTAACCCGCTTCTCCCGCATCGCGGAGTGGACGGTCACTCGTGGCCTTCGAACCCGTGTCGCTCGAAGCCCTCGTGCTCGAAGCCGCTCAGAACGAACCCGATCACGGCGACCACCGCCACCCCGGCGACCACCGCCAGAACAACGCGACGACGGTTCCATCCGGTGCCGCGGCGCCCGAACAGCAGCGCCAGGTCCATCCCGACCTGCGTCCAGGCCACGGCCAGAACCGCCAGCCATCCCGACGCGGTCCCGGAACCGGACCTGGTCGCGGACGGCAGGTCGAGAACCAGGACGTCGAGCTCGTGCCCGTACCGGGCGGCGTACACGCGGGTGAGACGCTCCTCGAGCTCGTCCATCGTCAGGTATCCGGCGCCGGCGGAGTCACGCAGGCGTGCGGACGTCCGCTCACGGTCGGCGTCGGAACAGCGGACGCCCCTGGTCGTCGGCACGGCAACGGAATCGGTCATGGCACACACCTCGCTGAGCTTCTTCGACTTGTTTTCCAACGATGGTGCGACACACGTCCTGAAAGAGCGCTTAAAGCGCCGAGCCGGACGAGCAGCTGCTCCGGCTCCTGCACGAGGTTCCCGTCGGGTCTATGTCCCCTCGCTTGACGACGGCCGGCGAGGCGGCCACTATCGGAAACCTGAGCAAACTCAGGCAACTTTCCGAGTGGAGGTAAACCGATGGCGCTACGGTTTCTCGGCAAGGAGACGCAGAGCGGCAATTCGCCGACACTGTGGGCCGATGGGGACGACTACGTGATCCAGGGGTTCGAGTTGGATACCGCCACGCTGGCCGAGGTGGGAGCTCTTCCTGCTGGCGAGCTGGTAATTCGCGTACCAAGAAAGCTGATGGAGCACCTGCCGAAGGACCCCGGGTGACACCTATCGCCTACGGAGAGTTCCAGGCGGCGATTCGTGCGAGCCGCCGCGCGTGGCACATCGAGATGAGCGACACCTACAACGTCGAGGCCGAGGACGACCCGTTTGCGCGCTTCCTGGCCGGCGAGCACGACGACTACTCGTGGCTTGGCGAGTGGCTCGGCTTCATCGCCGAGGTCACGGCGCGCGGAACCGTGGTCCAGCGAGCCCGTCTCGTCACTTTGCCTCACAGCGACTACACCAGCTGGGGCCTTGCGTGTGCGGCAGCGCTGACGCGGGCAGGGGAAGACATTCGATACCTTCCGCGTGAACAAGCCCTGGATATCCCGTTTCCGAAAGAGGACTTCTGGCTGTTCGACGACGAACGGATCATCCTGAGCGTGTTCTCGGATGACGGCCGCCAGGGCGGCTTCGCCTCGGCCGATGACCCCGGACTGCTGGCACAGTGCCAAACAGTGCGGAACGAGGTGTGGGCTCGCGCCACCCCGTACAGCGAGTACCTGGCCTCGATCAACTGAACGATGTCCACCAACGCTGACCAGGCCCGCGCCGCTCTGGGTGTCCGCTTGCGCGACATTCGAAGAGACGCGGGCCTGTCGGGCGTCCGGCTCGCCGCAGCGAACTCATGGCTGTCGTCGAAGGTGAGCAAGATCGAGCACGGCAAGCAGACCCCGACCGAGCAAGATCTTGAAGCGTGGTGTCGATCCTGCGGCGCCATGGCCGAGTTTCCGGACCTCGTCGCAGCCGTTCGCTCCATCGAGACCCAATTTGCCGAGTGGCGCCGCATACTCCGAGCCGGCACCAAACTCCGTCAAGCATCGGCGTCCGCTCACGAGCGGGCACGCCTCTTTCGTATCTACGAGCCCGCCGTGATACCCGGTCTTCTCCAGACACGGGACTACGCGCAGGCCGTCCTCGCCGTCACGATCGACTTCTTCCAGATCCCCGATGACGCCGACGAGGGCGCTGAGGCTCGACTCGCCCGACAGGCGATCCTGACCCACCGAGACCGACGCTTCCACATCCTGGTCGGCGAGCAGGCCCTCCGGACCAACGTCGGCGGGCGAGACGTCATGTGCAACCAACTCGAGCGCTTGTCCGCGGCAATCAAGCTGCCGCAGGTTCGTCTCGGTGTGGTCCCGCTCGACGCGGCCTACCGCGTGCCGCTCCACAACGGTTTCTGGATCCTCGACGACAAACTCGTCCAGTTCGACACCTACACCGCCGAACTGTCTCTCACCAGGCCCGACGAGATCGCGACGTACGCGCGAGCATTCGAGAGGCTGACCGCTCTTGCCGTCTACGGCCCCGAGGCCCGTGCGGTGATCGAACTGGCGACAGATTCTCACCGCTAGTTCGAGCAAATTGCAGCAAATTTCTAGACCGCTCCCACGTGACTACATAGCGTCGTTGGTGCGCGCGCACGTCGTCACCAAGGGCTAGATCGAGATTCCCGGCACCGCTCGGCGATCGCCTTTGGAGCTAGGTGTTCGAGAAGGGAGCGTTGTCGTGAGCGACAACAAGATCGACGACCTGTACGCGATCAAGGTGAGTTCAGTGGCGTTCGACCGGCCGTGTGGCTGCAACCAGGGCACCGAGAACGGCGAGAGCTGCGTGCTGATCACCGGCGTGCCCGGCGTACCCGGGGCAGTCGTCCTGCGGGACTCGAAGCGTGAGGACGCGGGCGAACTGCGGTTCACCGCGGCCGAGTGGAACGAGTTCCTGAAGACGCAGATGGCCCGGGTGGCGTGAGCACCGATCTCATCAACAGGTCGACGGCTGGGGCGTCCTCGAACGACTCGGGGCCGCCACAGCCCGACCGTTGGCGGTGCTACGGCTGGACCGGGGCGGTCGTACCGGATTGGCAGCGTCGCGACCCGGCATCCCCCACACCGCCGCTGCTGGTGCGGGACTGGTTGAACAAGCCCCGGTCAATGCTGGTCAAAACCTGTACAGATCCGCATGACGCGGTCGCCTGGCTGCGGGACGAAGCCGCCCAGTGGGCGCCACGGCTGGTGCCTGCGGACCAGGAGCGACTCGGTCGGCTCCTCGGCTATCTCGACCACCGGCAGGTTCCGGATCCGGATCTGGTTCACACGTGTGGCTACGGGCCCTGCGACGTGCTGTGCGAAATCGTCCGCCACAACCGCGTTGTCCACTGGTCGCATCACCTGCCCGCCAAGCAGGAACTGGTATGGGCGATCGTGCCGATCCAGGGCTGACCGAGATCCGCTCCTCCGAGTCTGGCGTGGCGCCTGCTGCGAAGAACAGCGTGGCGAGCATCGGTCAGGTCGTCGCGAGCGCATTGTCGGCCGGGGACACGGCCACGGCCGCGATGGGGCCGGGTATCGTGACGCGGTGGCGGAACGGCGTGCTCCCGGATCCCTGGAATCACAGGTGATGGCGACGTTGTGGGCCAGCACCGAGCCGCTCACGCCCGCTCAGGTGCAGGAGGCGCTCGGCGCCGGCCTCGCCTACAACACCGTCCAGACGATCCTCATCCGCCTGTTCGACAAGGACCTGGTGCAGCGCCGGTCCGCCGGACGCGGACACGTCTACTGGCCGGCCGACGACGCGGCAACCGCCGCGGCCCGGCAGATGCGCGCCGCCCTCGACGGGCCGGGTGACCGGAGCGCGGTGCTGCGCCGGTTCACCGACGACCTCGACGACGCCGACGCCGAGACCCTCAGAGCGCTGCTCCGCCGCACCCGTCGCCGGAGTGGCGAGGCATGACGTTCCTCGTCTACCTTCCGCTGCTGCTGCCCGGCCTGCTGGCGCTCGGATCCGTTCGGCTTGCCGCCACCGGCCGGCCCGAGCGGGTCGCGCGGTGGTTGGCCGCGGTTGCGGCGATGGCCGCGGCGGCGAGTACCGCGAGCCTCGTCCTGCTGGCGTTGACGCTGCTGGACGACCTGCCGACGATGGAGGTGCGCGAGCACCGGTCCAACTTCACCCTGCCCGAGCCCGTGCCGGGACCGGTCGCCCTGGCCGCGGCCGCCGCTCTCGTCTGGTTCGCCTGTCGGTCGGTCCGGCAGCACCGCGGCCGGGTCGCGGCGGCCCGCCACCTGCACGCATGCGGAACCCCGCACGAGGGGATCCTGGTCGCGGCGTGGTCGCGGCCGGCGGCCGTCGCGGTGCCGGCCCTGGCCGGTCGGGCCGGCTTCGTTCTGGTGACCAGCGGACTCCTTCGCCTTCTCGATCCGGCCGAACGGGCCGCGGTGCTGGCACACGAACGGTCCCATCTCAGCCGTCGGCACCACCACATCGTGGCGGTCACCGCCGCGGCGGCGGCGCTCAACCCGTTGCTCCGTCCGGTGACCGACCGGGTCGCTCTGCTGGTCGAGCGCGGTGCCGACGAGGACGCCGCGGCCGAGGCCGGTGACCGTGTGCTGGTCGCCCGGGCGATCGGCACGGTGGCGCTGGCCACCGGCCCGCGCGGCACCGGAGGGCTGGGGATGGCCGCGTCGGACACGGTCCGCCGCGTCGAGGCGCTCCTGGACCCGCCCGGCGGAACGGGTGGAGGCGCGACCGCCACCGCGGTCACGGTGGCGGTGTCTCTCGTCGCGGGCGGCGCCGCGCTGGTCGATTTCGTCGGCGTGGCCGCGACCTGGCTCAGCGCATAGCGATCGGTGCGCGGTCGGCCGCATGGCCGAGCGGCGGCAACCCGTACCAGTCCTCGATCGTGCGCAGCAGGGAGTAATGGTCGATCCGCTCGTGGCGGTCGCCCGGCGCGACGTGTTCGCCCACGACGACGGTCGGGATGTGGTTGCCGTTCGTGCGGTTGTCCTCGTCGAAGGTCAGGATCAGCACGCTGTTGTGGGTCCCGGCCCACGTCGCGTACCCGTCGAGGGTGTGCCGCAGCCACGCGTCGGCCTCGGCTTTCGGGCAGTCGTGCATGTCGTGGCACAGCCCCGGGATCAGGAACGACACGGCGGGCAGCCGGCCGTAGTCGGTCGGGAAGTCACGCAACGGCAGATTGCTCTCCGCCGGCACGTTGTCGAAGTTCACCCACGGGTTGTGCCGGCGCACGTAGTCCCGGTCGGCGCAGCCGGTCCAGCCGGGTGCCGGCAGGTCCTCGGAGTAGCCGGCGAAGCCGAGGCCGGCGTCGACGAGCTGCCGACCGAGGTTCGGCACCGACCGGAACGCGTGGCCGCACCGGTTGTCGGTGACACCCTGCGTCGAGCCCGAGAACAGCGCGAGGTAGTTCGGCTGGCTCGGATGGGTCTCGCCGTAGGCGTTGGTGAAGTTCGCGCCGCGCCGGGCCAACTCGTTGACGTACGGCGCGAACCGGTGACCGATCACCGCGTCGTACCGCTTGTTCTCCATCACCACGATCAGCACGTGGTCCGGCCGCGCCGATGGCGGCCGGGTATCGGCGAGCACCGGAACGGTGACGCACATCGCTGCCGCGCACGCGGCGAGCATCATCAGAGTCGTTGATCTCCGCACACCTACATCTTGTAGGAGATAGGCGGATTTGTCCGGTACTGCGCCCGTGTCGCGTTCGGCGAATCTTCAGGTTCCGGCCGCGACCCTGGGGACATGGCAACGCTTCGAACCGGGCGCCCCTACCCGGACCGCGCGGCGGGCGACCCGGGGTGGCTATGGCCGGTGGTGGTCGTGGTCGCGACGGTGGCGTCGATCGCGCTGTTGGCGCTGACGATCGCCGTGGCCGCCGGGTTCACCTCCGTCGACGGGCGTCTCAGCTCCATTGCCCGGGACGTCGCCGGATCGCATCCCAGCTGGCGGTCGGCGATGTCTGTGGTGACACACAGCGCCGATCCGCCGGTGCTGCTGGGCCTGGCCGCCCTGGTGGTCGTGGCGCTCTCGGTCCGGCGCCGCTGGATGGAGCTGCTGTTCGTGGGCGTGGCCGCCGTCGTCGGTGTGACGGCGCGGACGGGGCTGTTGCATCTGGTCGCCCGGCCACGTCCGGCGGACCGGTTGACGCCGTCGGCCGGGTACGCGTTCCCGTCCGGGCACACGACATACTCGACGCTCACCGCGGGCGTCCTGATCGTGCTCGCCCTCGCCCTGCTGCGCCGCGGCCCGGTCGTCGCGGTGGTCGCCGTCGCGGCGTCGGCGTGGGCCGTGACGGTCGGCGTCAGCCGGGTGGCGCTGATCGCGCACTGGCCGACCGACGTCATCGCCGGCTGGTTGCTGGCGGTCGCGGTGACGGTCGCCGCAAGTCCGATCGCGCTCGCCCGAACCGCTGCTCGACCGTGACCCGGCGCTGTCCCTCCTGGCTGCTTCGGGCCGGCCTGCTGCTGGCGACCGGGGTCGTCGCTGTCTGGGCCGGGCGACGTCTGTCGGCGGCGGGAGTGTCGTGGTCAGCGGCGTGGCACACGATCCTCGGCCTGTCCTGGACCTGGCCCGTGGTGCTGGCCGTCGTGTGGCTGCTCGGCCAGGCCGTGCACACGGTCGCGCTCGCCGCGTCGATGCCGGGGCTGACGCGCCGACGGGCCCTGACGCTGAGCCTGTCCGGCAGTGCCGTGACGAAGCTGCTGCCGTTCGGCGCGGTCGCCAGAACCGCCGTGAACCTCGCGATGGCCCGTGCCTGGGGCCACCATACGCCCGAGTTCGTCCGGTTCGTCGTGGTGTCGAAGGCCTGCGACCTGGTGACGAAGCTGGCTCTTCCGATGATCGTGGTCGCCGGCCTGCTCGTGAGCGACGCCTCCGCACCCGGTGCCTCGGCCGCGTGGTTCTCCGCGGCGGCGTTGTCGGCGGCGTTGTCCGCGGCGGTCGGCGGGATCGTCGTCGCCGGGCTCGTGGGTTGGGCCCGGCCGCTGTTGCGGGTCGTTGGGTGGACGGAGCGGGCCTGGACGGTCACGCGTCTGCCCCGGCGGGCCGGCTGGACCACCGCTGCCGGCACCCTGCTCGACGGCGCCGGTCGGCTGGTGCGCCACCGGTGGCGCGAGCTGGCCGGTGGCACGGGTGGGTACTGGCTGCTCCAGGGGGTGCTGCTCGGCCTGTGCATGGCGGCTGTCGGCGCGCCGGCGTCGGCGCCGGTGGTGCTCGCTGGCCTGCTCGTCGAACGGACCATGACGCTGGTGGCCTTCACTCCCGGCGGCGCGGGCCTGGTCGAGGCCGGCACCGCCGGCGCGCTGATCGCGCTGGGGGTCAATCCGAACGGAGCGTTGGCCAGCGTGTTGCTGTTCCGGGCGTTCGTGTTCGTCGCCGAGATCCCGGTGGGCGGCGGGGTTCTCGTCGGTTGGCTCGTCGCCCGCCGACTCGCCCGGTCAGGTCGGCAGCGAGACCGTGACGGTCGTGCCGGCGCCCGGCGTGGAGACGATCGTGAGCCGTCCGCCGCGCTCCCGCGCCGTCTGCCGCACGAGCGCGAGCCCGACGTGCCCCGGGCGTGCGGCGCGCCGCGGGTCGAAACCGGCGCCGTCATCGGCGACCGTCAGGGTCACCGACGACCCGGACGCGACGACGGTGACCTCGACGGTGCTCGCGTCGGCGTGGCGGAAGGTGTTACGGAGGAGTTCGCCGGCGATCTGCCGCACGGCGGCCGCGGTCGCCGCAGTCGCCGCAGTGGCAGCGTCGGCGGTGCCGGCGGCCGCGACGGTGGAATCGGGCCCGGTCACCGTGACGGCGACAGCCACCGGACCGGCGACCTCGCCGTCGCGCATCCGCTCGGCCAGCGTCCGCAACGCGGAACCGAGGTCGCCGCCAACGGCGGCCAGACCATCGCCGCCAACGGCGGCCAGACCATCGCCGCCAACGGCGGCCAGACCACCGCCGCCAACGGGGCCGACCCGGTCGTCGGTCCCGGCCGGGACCACGTCGGCCAGCACCCCGCGCAGCCGCCGTAGTCCACCGGTCACCGCGTCGGCGGCTCGGCTGAGCGTGTGCTCGTCGCCGGGCCGCGCCCGGGCCTGCTGGAGCAGGAGGCTCGCCGCGGCGAGGTTCGGGATGACGTCGTCGTGCAACTGCCGCGCGGCTTCGCGCCGCGCCCCGTCGGCGGCGGCCAGGCCATGCCGATGCGCCGCCAGCAGGCGCTCGGCCCGCCCGGCCGCGACCATCGAGACGGGCATGGTGCCGGCGAGGACCAGGGTCAGGCCGGCGAGAACGACCGGCAGCAGCACGAGGGTGGTGTGGCGGGCGGTACCGGAGACGTCGACCGGCAGGTAGAGCTCCAGGTAGACCTCGGCGCCGGCGGCGTCCCGGAACGGAAAGAACACCTCCAGGCGGGTGCCGGGGAGCCCGTTCTCGTAGCGGTGCTCGTTGTCGTCCGGTACCGCACCGACGGTGACCTTCCGGGTGGCCAGACGCTCGGCCAGGTCCGGATCGAGTCGGCCGGGGCGGCCCTCGACCCGGGGTTCGTCGGAGAAGACGACGGTGGACGTGCCGCCGTCGACGGTGAGGACCTTGACCCGCTGCACGGTGCCGGCGGCGAGGAACGGCTCGATGTGGTCGAGGACCCGGCCACGGTCGGGCCGGCCGAAGTCCTGGCCCGCCAGCGGCGCGAGAACGGCGGTCGCGACCCGGCGGGCCGACGCCTCGGCGTCGCGGTGGGCGTCGGACACGGCGAGCCGCCAGGCGCCGAGCACGACCAGCCCGGCCACCACGAGACACAGCGCCACGGCGGCCAGCAGGTGCCGCACCACGATCCGCCGGGACATCAGTACCGGGTGCCGATGGTGATGAGACCGAGCCGCTGCGCGGCGACAACGGCTTCGAGTTGGCTGTGTGCGCCGAGCTTGGCGAGCAGGCCCTTGATGTGGTCGCGGGCGGTGTGCAGCGAGATGCCGAGCGCGGCGGCGGCGCGGCTGGCGTCTCGTCCCTGCCCGAGCTGACGTAGCACGTCGAACTCGCGGTCGGTCAGGTCGACCCGTGACGCGACAAGGCCGTCGACGACCGGCCGGGCGGCGGTGGCCGCGCGCACGGCGGCGAGGATGCGGGCCAGCGGCGCGTCCTTGCCGAGGAACGCCACCGCGCCGGTGGCGAGCGCCCGGTCCGCGAGGTCCGGCCGGGGGTGGGCGGTGAGCACCACGATCCGGGCGGCCGGGCGTAGCCGCAGCAGACCGGTGACGGCGTCCAGCCCGTCGCCGTCGGGGAGCTGGAGGTCGACGACGGCCACGGCGAAGTCGATCGCGGCGGCCCGGGCCAGCCCGTCGCGGAGTGTTCCGGCGGTGGCCACGCACCGCAGGTCGGGCTCGGCGTCGAGGCTCAGCGCCAGCGCGTCGGTGAACACGCGGTGGTCGTCAAGCAGCAGGACGGGCAGGGCGGGCACCCCCCAATTTTAGGGAGGCCGCCCTTAGTTAGGGAAGCCTAACCTCGCAGAGAGGAGCACGTTCGACCTGACAGGAGCCCCGTTGCGCAGCGCCTTTACCGCACTCGCCGCCGTCATGGTGATCACGCTCGCCGCGTGCGGCAGCGACACCGACAGCGGTACCGCACCCGACGACGTCACGCTCGTGCTGTACAACGCCCAGCACGAGGAGGTCGGCAAGGCGTGGGCCGACGGGTTCACGACGAAGACCGGCATCACGGTCGAGATCCGCAACGGCAGCGACTTCGAACTGGCCAACCAGATCGTCGCCGAGGGCAAGGCCTCCCCCGCCGACGTGTTCATCACGGAAAACTCGCCGGCCATGTCGCTGGTGTCGAGCAAAGACCTGTTCGCGCCGGTCGACGCGGCGACCAGGGGCCAGGTGCCGGCCCAGCACTCGTCGAGCAAGGGCGACTGGGTCGGCGTCGCGGCACGCTCGACCGTCTTCGTCTACAACAGCACCACGCTGACCGACGCCCAACTGCCCCAGTCGATCATGGATCTGGCCAAGCCGGAGTGGAAGGGCAGGTTCGGCATCTCCCCGAGCGGCGCCGACTTCCAGGCGATCGTCAGCGCCGTCTATGCGGTGCAAGGCGAAACGGCGGCCGCGGCGTGGCTGCAGGGAATCAAGGACAACGCGAAGATCTACCGTGGCAACAGCACGATCATGAAGGCCGCCAACTCCGGCGAGGTGCCCGGCGGCGTCATCTACCACTACTACTGGTACGGCGACCAGGCCGACGGCGGCGCCAACAGCAGGAACACGAAGCTCAAGTACTTCGGCAACAAGGACGCCGGCGCGTTCCTCAGCGTCTCCGGCGGAGGTGTGCTCAAGGCCAGCAAGCACACGGCGCAGGCACAGCAGTTCCTCGCCTACATGACCGGTGCCGAGGGGCAGAAACTGCTCTCCGACGGCACCTCGATGGAGTACAGCGTCGGTTCGAACGTCCCCGCCAACCCGAAGCTCAAGCCGCTTGCGGATCTGGCGGCGCCGACCGTCGACCTGAACACCCTCAACGGTCCGAAGGTCGTCGCCGAGATGCAGCGGGTCGGCCTGTTGTGAGCCTCCCGGCCGCGGTGGGCGCCCGGCGCCCACCGCTCGGCCATGCGTCCGTGGGCGCGCTCGCCGCGGTGGTCGCTGTTGTCGCGCTGCTGCCGGCCGGATACGTCCTGGCGCACATTCTCGGGGACGCGCAGACGGTGGTAAGCCTGCTCGACCGTCCCCGCGTGGCCGTTCTCCTCGGCAACACCGTGCTGCTGGTGACGGTGGGAACGGCCGCGTGCGTGGCCGTCGGCACCTGCGCCGCGTGGTTCGTCGAACGCACCTCGATCCCACTTCGTCCACTGTGGACGGTGCTGATGTCGGCGCCGCTGGCGGTGCCCGCGTTCGTCAACAGCTTCGGCTGGTTCTCGCTGTCGCCGTCGTTCGCCGGGCTCGACGCCGCGCTACTGGTCACCACGCTGTCGTACTACCCGCTGGTCTACCTGCCCGTCGCCGCGGTGCTGCGCGGCACCGACCCGGCGCTGGAGGAGCAGGCCCGGAGCCTGGGCAACGGGTCCTGGGCCACGTTCCGGCGGGTGGTGCTGCCCCAGCTGCGGCCGGCGATGGCCGGCGGCGGCCTGCTCGTCGGGCTGCATCTGCTGGCCGAGTTCGGGGCGTTGCAGTCGCTGCGGTTCGACACGTTCACCACCGCGATCTACGACCAGTACCAGTCGACGTTCAACGGTTCTGCCGCCACCGCGCTCGCCGGAGTGCTGATCCTGCTGTGCCTGCTACTGCTCGGCGGCGAACTGGCCGTCATCGGCCGGTACCGGGTGGCGCGGGTCGGCGGCGGAGCGGCCCGGCCACCGCTGCGGCACCGGCTCGGGCCGGTGGCCGTCACCGCGGCGACGCTCGGCCTGGCCGGACTGGCCGCCGCCGCGCTCGGGGTGCCGCTGGGATGCGTCGGCTACTGGCTGGCCACCAGCGCGTCGACGGAGTTCCCAGCCGCCGATCTGGCCCGGGCCGCCGGGACGTCGGTGACGCTCGGCCTGCTCGGAGCGGCCGTCACCACGGTTGTGGCGGCGCCGGTGGCCTGGCTGTCGGTCCGGCGGCCGGGCCGGGTGAGCCGGCTGATCGAGCGGGCCACGTACACGGGCAACTCGCTACCCGGCATCGTCGTCGCGCTGGCGCTGATCACGATCGGGCTCCAGGCGGTGCCGGCGCTGTACCAGACGACACCGATGCTGCTCACGGCGTACGCGGTGCTGTTCATGCCGCGTGCCGTCGTGAGTCTGCGGGCCGCCCTGGCGCAGTGCCCGCCGGAGCTCGACGACATCGGCCGTTCCCTCGGCGTCCCCCATGTCCTTGTCCTGATGCGGGTGACCGTGCCGCTGGTCGCGCGCGGCATCGGCGCCGGCGCGACACTGGTGTTCCTCGCCGTCGTCACCGAACTGACCTCGACGCTGCTGCTCGCGCCGATCGGCACCCGGACGCTGGCCACCGGGTTCTGGGCCAACTCGTCGGAGCTCCACTACGGACAGGCGGCGCCGTACGCGCTGCTCATGATCGTCGTGTCCGCGCCGGCGGCGTACCTGCTCAGCCGCCACGCCCGGGAGGTGCCGGGATGAGCGACGACCTGGCCATCAGCGGCCTGTCGAAGCGGTTCGGCACGATACGCGTCCTCGCCGGGCTGGACCTGACAGCACCCGCCGGCGCCCTGACGGCCCTGATCGGCCGATCCGGCTGCGGGAAGACGACCGTGCTGCGACTGGTCGCCGGGTTCGACCGTCCCGACGCCGGCACAGTCGCCGTCGGAGGTCGGGACCTCGGCCCGCTGCCCGCGCACCAGCGGCGGATCGGCTACGTCACCCAGCACGGTGACCTGTTCCCGCACCTGACCGTCGCCGGCAACATCACCTTCGGACTGCCGTGGCGCCGCCGCGACCGCCGCACCGTCGACGACCTGCTCGACCTCGTCGGCCTCGACCGCGCCCACGCCCGCCGCTTCCCCCACCAACTCTCCGGTGGCGAACAGCAGCGGGTCGCCCTCGCCCGCGCTCTCGCGCCGGCGCCCGACCTCGTCCTGCTCGACGAGCCGTTCTCGGCCCTCGACGCCGACCTGCGCGCGGAGACCCGCCGAGCCGTCACGTCCGCGCTACGCGAGACCGGAACGACCACGGTGCTCGTCACCCACGACCAGGCCGAAGCGCTGTCGCTGGCCGACCGCGTCGCCCTGCTCCGCGACGGCCGGGTCGTCCAGGCCGGCACCCCGCACGAGCTCTACCGGCAGCCCGCCGACCGCTGGGTGGCCGCGTTCGTCGGCGAGCTCAGCTCGGTTCCCGCACTGCTGTCCGGCGACCACGCCGACTCTCTTCTCGGCCGCGTGGCGCTGCCGCGGCCGCGGCACGGCGCCGGGACCGTCGTGGTCCGGCCGGAGCAGATCACGCTCGACGGGACGGTCGGCGCCGTGGTGCTCGCCGTCGACTTCCACGGCCATGACGGGCTGGTCCGGCTCCGGGTCGACCCGACCGACGGACCGCCGTTCGAGGTGATGGCCCGCGCCGCCGGTCACCTGCTGCCGGTGCCCGGCGAGCGGACCGGCCTCCGCCTGTCCGGAACCGCGCTCGACGCCACGGCCGACGACTCGGCGGAAGTGCCGCTCACCGGCGACCAGTTGGCGCCCTCGATCCGCAGCGTCCGGCCGGTCCGCGACCCGTGAAGATCAACCGCCGTCGGGGTCGAGGAGGTAGCCGGCGCCGCGGACGGTGCGGATCGCGGTGCGGCCGAACGGATGGTCGATCTTCTTGCGGAGGTAGGCCACGTACACCTCGACGATGTTCGGGTCACCGTCAAATCCCGAGTCCCACACGTTCTCCAGGATCTGGGTCTTGGTGACGGCGACGCCCGTGTTACGCATCAGGAACTCCAGCATCGCGAACTCGCGCGGCGTCACGGAGACCTGGGTGCCGGCCCGGAGGACCCGCTTCGTGGCCGGGTCCACCGTAAGATCGCCGGCGGTGAGGACGACCGGGCGTTGCGGGGCGCCGCGCCGGATCAGCGCCCGCAGCCGGGCGACGAGCACCACGAACGAGAACGGCTTGGTGAGGTAGTCGTCGGCACCGAGGTCGAGTGCGTCGGCCTGGTCGTACTCGCCGTCCTTCGCGGTGAGCATCAGCACCGGCGTCCACACCTTGCGCGCCCGCAACTGCCGGCACACCTCGTAACCGTTGAGGCCCGGCAGCATGATGTCGAGCACGATCGCGTCGTAGGCGCCGTGCGGCATCTCGGTGGCCGCCCACAGGCCGTCGACGCCGGTGGCCATCACGTCGGTGGTGAACCCCTCGGCGACCAGGCCGTCCCGGACCGTCTCGGCGAGGTTCTCCTCGTCTTCGACCAGGAGGACGCGCATCGGAACCCCTCCTCACACGACCGGTGTGACGTCGCGACGGCTGCGGGTCAGGTAGACCACCAGCCCGATCGACGCCAGCAGGAAGACCACGCTCGGCCCGACCGTACCCAGTCCGAGGCCACCATCGTCGCGGGACTGCGACAACCAGTCGCCCAGCGACGCACCGAGCGGCCGGGTCAGCACGTACGCCGTCCAGAACGCCAGGACCGCACCGATCAGCCGCAGCCGCAGGCAGAGCGCCACCAGCGCGATGGCCGCGGCGAACAGGCAGGCCGACGGCAGGTAGCCGATCGCGAACCGCTCGGCGACCAGGTCGCCGGCCGAGGTACCCAGGGCGAAGGTGACGAGGATCGCCGTCCAGTAGAAGAGCTCGCGCCGCCGGGTGGTGATGGCGTGGATCGACAGCGTCCGCTCGCGGGCGTACCAGGCGGCGAACGTGGCGGCGAGCGCGACCGCGAACAGGGCCGTGGTGACCGTCAACGGAACACCGGCGGAGTCGACGAGCGTGTCGGTGACCAGGGTGCCCATCACGCTGATCAGGATCACCACCAGCCAGTACCGCCACGGCACGTACCGGTCCGACCGCAGCTGCACCACCAGGGCGGCGAGGGTCAGCGCGGCCATCACCACGCTCGTCCAGGTCAGGCCGATGCCCACGTCGACGCTGAGCAGGTCGGCAGCCGTCTCACCGACGGTGGTCGCCAGGATCTTGATGATCCAGAAGAAGATCGTGACCTCGGGAACCTTGTTCGCGAGGCGTCGAAGTCCCGAGGCGTTCGCCGTATCCGGCCAGATGATCTGCATGAACGGAGAGTGGCTGCCCGGACCTGAAGGGTCGCTTAATGACAAGGCCGAGCGTGGCGGCGACGTATCCGAGCGTCAACCAGCCGTGCAGCCGATCGGGCATCGGCACCCAACGGGCGTTGAACAGCAGAAAGTACGCGGCACCGGTCCACCAGGGCGTGAACCGCCGCGACCCCACGACGTCCCACAGCGCCGCTCCGACCACGACACCGGCGACGTAGTACTTGTTCGTCCCCGGATCGAGCACGATCCGGGCACAGACCGCCAGCAGCACCACCGCCGCCCAGCGCCGGCGCCGCAGCGCCAGCAGGCCGAGGGCCACGCCGAGCACGGCCTGCGCCGGCCGGACCCACGGCGGCGTCCGCGGATCGTCGACGCCCAGCACCCGCAACGCCGACAGTTGCGTGTTCCGGATCGTGTACCGCAGCGCGTGCACCGTGCCGGCGTCGGCGAGGAAGAACGGCAGCCACGCGACCGCCACCACTGCCGCGAGCACCAGACCGGCCGCGAGAACCTTCCGCCGGTCGCCGATCAGCAGGAGCAGCACGGCGAACGGAACCGCCCACGGTTTGGCGTCGATCGCCAGCCCGACCAGCGCACCCGCCAGCAACGGCCGTCCGGAAACCACCGTCCGCACCGCGCTCACCGTGAGCACCAGTGCCAGCGTGTCGTCGACGTGGGTGACCCCGACCGTCAGGAACAGCCAGACCGGCATCACGAACACCGCCGCCGCGGCCGTCCGCAGCGTGATCTGGCTGCGGTCGAGATCCGGGCGGGTCAGCGCGGCGATCTGACGGATCTGCCACATCACGAACAGACCGCCGGCCGCGCCGAGGATCTGCCAGATCAGCAGGGCACCGTTCGGTCCGAACGGCATCGCCAGCAGCGTGGCCACGACGGCGACGGGCCCGAACTGCAGGTCCGGGGCGGCCGCGTAGAGGTGCAGGCCGCCGCGCACCGGGTCGTCGAGATCGGCCAACGCCCGCGCGCCCTGGACAAAGAAGTGCCACGAACTTCCGCCCTGCCACACCATCGTCACGAACCACGCCAGCGACCAGCCGGCCACCGCGAGAAGGATCGTCCGCCCGTGCCGCGCCGCGATCGTCTGCATGGCCGCGCACGGTAGAAACGCCGGGCTGAAGGTCCGCTGAACTTCAGCTCGCTTTCAGGACGCGCTGCGCGATAGTCGTCACCATGAACGGTCTGCGACGACGGCTGGTCGGGTGGCTGCGACAACGGCTCGGTGTACGGCTGCGGACCGCGCTCGCCGCGGCGGGCGTGGTCGCGGTCGCATCGGTGCTGACCGGAATCGCGCTGGTCGTCACCGCGCACTACATCCTGGAGGGCGGCGTCGACCAGACCACCGGCCAGCGGGCCGCCCAGGTCGCCGCGGTGGTCGGCGACGGCACCGATCCGGATCTCGCCGCCGCGGTAGGCTCCGTTCCGGGCGACCGCACCGTCGTCCAGGTCCTCGACCCGGCCGGGACGGTGGTCGCGGCGTCGGCGTCGGTCACCGGGGCGGGTCCGGTGTCGCCGCTGCGCCCGGACGCCGGCCGGACCGTACGGGAGGAGCGGCAACTGGCCATCGCCGAAAGGGAGCCGTTCCGGGTCGTCGCCGTCGGCGTGGGTACCGCCGACGGCGTCCACGTGGTGCTGGTCGCGCAGTCGATGGACGCGATCGACGACGGCACTTACGCCGCCACCGGTGCGCTGCTCGTCGGCCTGCCGTTGCTGACGGCCGTGGTCGGCGTGGCCACGTTCGTGTTCGTCGGGCGCAGCCTGCGTCCGGTGGAAGCGATGCGACGCGAAGCCGCGGTGATCAGTGCGACCAACCTGCACCGGCGGCTGCCGGTGCCGACCGCCACCGACGAGGTCGGCGCCCTCGCGACCACTATGAACACGATGCTGGACCGCATCGAGACAGCCGCCGCCGCGCAACGTCGTTTCGTCGCCGACGCCAGCCACGAACTGCGCAGCCCGCTGTCGACCATCCACGCGGGGCTCGACATCCTCGGCGCCGCTGAGCTTTCCGACCACGTCGCCGCACAGGTGACCCGCATGCACAAGGAAAGCGACCGGATGGCCCGTCTCATCGACGACCTGCTGCTGCTCGCCCGCGTCGACGAGTCCGGGCTGGGGCTGCGCCGCGAGGACGTCGACCTCGACGACCTGGTCTACGCCGAGCGCGACCGGATCGCCGCCGCCCGGCCCGACCTGGCCGTCGAGGTGCACGCCGCTCCGGTGCGGGTCAGCGGGGATCCGCACCACCTGCACCGGATCCTGCGCAACCTGGTCGACAACGCCGCCCGGCACGCCCGACACGCGGTCTCGCTCACCCTGGCCAAGCCGGACGGCACCGCCGAGATCACCGTCGCCGACGACGGGCCGGGGATCCCGGACGCCGACCGGGAACGGGTCTTCGAACGCTTCGTCCGCCTCGACGAGGACCGCTCCCGCCAGCGCGGCGGCGCCGGGCTCGGCCTCCCGATCGCGCGCGAACTGGTGGTCGCGCACGGCGGAACGGTGACCATCTCGACCTCCCCCGGCGGCGGCGCGCAGTTCAAGGTCGTTCTCCCCCGCTAGCCGTTGCGGGCGGTCTCCGGGCCGGTGATCCGTTCCAGCAGCGGCAGCGTCGACCCGATCACCGCCAGCGCAACCACGAGCGACCCGCCGATCAGCAACCAGAAGTCGCCGCCGGGCAGCACGAGCGTGTAACCCAGCTGCGCCTGCAGGAACAGCTCGGCGGTGAGCAGGCCGGCCGCGATCGCCACCACCGCGACGAGCAGCAGCGGCACCGCGCTCTCCAGGGCCACCACCCGTCGCAGCACCCGTACCTGCACGCCGCTGAGCCGCAGCAGGCTGAACGGGCGGCGGCGGTCGCTGAGCCCGCCGGCGACGCTGACCGCGAGGCTGCAGCCGGCGATCGGCAGGCTCGCCAGGATGATCAGGTTGGCCAACCGTTTCCAGCCGGTGAGCGTGCTGACGAAGTCGACCTGGTGCTCGTCACCGGTGATCGGTGGGTTCCGTTCGGCCGGGAACGTCGTCAACAGCACCGTGCGGGTCCTCTCGATCGCCAGCCGCGACCCGTCGGTCTGCACGAGCAGTGCGTAGACCGGCAACGTCGGCAGGTCGGCGAGCGGGATCGACGACGTCGGCCACACCGTCGACCGGTTGTCGTCCCAGTCGAGCCCCGGCCAGATCGAGGCGACCTGTGCCCCGCTTTCACAGTGTCCGTAGACCGCCGTCTTCTCCAGGTCGGCGCAGGCGACCACGGTGGGCATCCGGCCCCGCTCGGCGTCCGGGTCGCTGCGCAGCACCAGCAGGTTGCCGACGCCGGGCGTCGCCGCGAGGTCGGCGTTGACGCTCGCCGGAACCTCCACCGTGTCGCTGTCCATGTAGCTGAACACGGCACTGCTGGCACCCGCGCCCTGCATGTGGCTGCCGCGGTTGGCGACGATCGTCGTGATCACCGCGGTGGCGACGGTGGTGACGAACAATGCCAGTACCACGCCGCTGATGGCGCGGAACGCGGCCTGCGGGTTGTCGGCGAGCCGGCGGGCCGACAGCAGCGTGGCGGGCCGGTTCGCCCGCCGGGCCAGCATGCGGGCACCGAGCATCGTGAACCAGGGGCCGGCCACGACGAGTCCCGCCATGATCAGCAGCAGGCCGGGGAGGTACGCCGCGGTCTGGCCGATCCCCGTCTCGGGCCGGTTGCCGATGAAGTAGCCCAGTTCCGCGAGGCCCACCACCAGCACGAGCAGGCGGTACGCACGGGGCGGCTTCGGGGTGACCCGGCGGCTGACACCGAGCGGCGAGACGCGCACCCGATGCAGCGCGAACCGCGCCGCGACCGCGGCGGCGACCGGCACCCCGACCGCCACCCCGACGACGCCGAGCGGGGTCAGGGCCACCTCGTCGGGATAGAACACCTCGCCGGTGAACGGGATCCCGGCCAGCCAGTCGCGGACGAGGGGGAAGAGCCCGAATCCCAGCGCCGTCCCGACCATCGCGGCGACGGTCGCCTCGGTCGCCGCGATCGTCGAGATCTGCCGGGGGGTCGCGCCGACCAGGCGCATCGCGGCGAATCGTTGCTCACGACGGGTCGCGGCGAGCCGGGTCGCGGTGCCGATGAAGATGAGGACCGGGAACAGCAGACCGGCGCCGGTGACCGCCAGGATGAGATTGAGTGCCCAGATCCACACGTCGGGCGCGTCGGTCTCGATGCCGTTGACCTTGGCCGCAAACGGGATGGCGGCCACCTCGTCCGACGTCCGCCCGATGATGATCATGAGCCGGTCCGGGCTGGCGAGCGTCTCGCGCCCGATGATGCCCACCTGGTGGCCCGGATAGCGGTTGCCCAACTCGTCGGCAGGCGTGGTGGCCAGCCGGCGGGCGAGCGCCGGCGACACGAAGTACTCGCCGGGCCCGGGCAGCCGCGGTATCCCCGGCGGCACCGGCGAATTCGGCCCGGTGGCGGCCAGGTCGATCCGGTCGATCACCGTGTTGTCGAACATGTCGGTCCGCAGCGACCACCACAGCGGATCGGCGCCCGGCTCCCCCGGTGTCCCCTCGCCGGTGTTGAGGATCGCGTACCGGTCGCCCTGCAACTGCACGGCGTTGAGCCCGGCCAGGATGCCGAGCAGCATTCCGACGCCGAGCGCCACCGCCACGGCGATGATCGCCAACCGGAGGATCGCCTCGCGGCCGCCGGCGACGGCCAGGCGCATCGCGAGGCGGATCACGAGTGCACCTGCACGGGGTGCAGCGCCCTGGCAGTTGCGGTCATGCCGACAAAATACCCTCGGGGTATACCTCGCGTATATACCCTGAGAGTTTATCTTGGGGGCCGCCGGACTCCCGGCACCGACGCCCGTCTCGGGCAACCGTCATCCCACCCCGGTCCGGTTGGCGGGCAGGCTCACCGTGACGCTCAATCCACCCTCGGGTCGGGGCCGGGCCGCCGCCTCACCGCCGTGCGCCGCCGCGATCGAGGCGACGATCGCCAGGCCGAGCCCGAACCCGCCGTCGCCGGTGCGATCGAGCAGCCGTCGGAACGGTTCGAACAAGCCCTCGACAGCGTCGGCCGGGACGACGGGGCCGGTGTTGGTGACCGTCAGCAGCGCCCGGTCGCCGACCGTCGCGGTGGAGACGTGGACCTCGCCGTCGGGCACGTTGTAGCGCACCGCGTTGTCGATCAGGTTGGCGGCCAGGCGTTCGAGCAGAATCGGGTCGCCGCTCGTCGGTGCCGGGGCGAGCGATGTGGTCAGTCGCGGGGCGTCGAGCGGAAGCGCCGCGCCGTCGATCGCGTCCTCGGCGGACGTCGCGAGGTCGACCGGATCGCACCCGCCGAGCCCCCGGTCGGTGCGGGCGAGGGTGAGCAGCGCCTCGATCAGGGCCTTGGCGTGGTCGACCTCGGCCCGCACCTCCTGGCCCATGCCGAGCAGCTCCGCGTTGGTCGGCTCGGGCTTGGCGAGCACCACGTCCAGGGTGGCCTGCATGACGGTCAGCGGGGTGCGCAGCTCGTGACCGGCGTTCGCGATGAACCGGCGCTGTCCCTCGAACGCCGTCTGCAACCGGTCGAGCATCGCGTCGAAGGTGTCGGCCAGCTCGCGCAGTTCATCGCGGGGACCGCTGAGTGCCACCCGGGCCGCCATGCTGTTCTCGGACGCGTCGCGGGCTGCCGCGGTGATCCGGTGTACCGGGCGCAACACCCGGCCGGCGACGATCCAGCCGGCGACCGCGGCCAGCAGCGCGACCACGGCGAGCGTCGTCAGCGAATATCCCAGCAGGTCGCTCAGCGTCGCCTCGCGCTGGGTCTGCGCACCGACCAGCAGGCCCTCCTCGTATGCCGCCTGGCACTTCCTCCGCAGGAGCGGGTCGGCCGTCGGGTCGCCGAGCGCCGTCCGGCACGCCACGATGAACTCGTCCGTCACCCCCTCGCGCTTCTCGACCGTCTGCGCCGTCGCAGGCTTGTCCTTCGGCTCCGGGTCGGTCGGCATCGGCAGGGTTCCCGCGACGAGGCCGTAGGTGATCGCCACGAGGATCGCACCGCAGACCGCGAACACACCGGTGTACAGCAGGGTCAGCCGCACCCGCACGGTCAGCCGTGGCCGCGACACCCTCACAGCCGGTATCCCCGACCGACCACCGTCTCGATCAGCGGCGGCGGCCCGAGCTTGCGGCGCAACCGGGTCAACGTCACCGAGACGACGTTGCTGAAGGGATCGGCGTTGGCGTCCCACACGTGCTCCAGCAGCTCCTCCGCGCTGACCACCGCGCCGTCGGCCGCTATCAGCATCTCCAGGACGCCGAACTCCTTGCGGGTCAACGACAGCACCCGGCCGTCCCGGACCGTCCGGTGCCTCGCCCGGTCGACGGTGAGCCCGCCGCGGCGGACCACCGGCGGCGCCGACGGCGCGCGTCGGGCCAGCGCCCGCACCCGCGCGATGAGTTCGGTGAACGCGAACGGTTTGCCGAGGTAGTCATCAGCGCCGAGTTCCAGGCCGTCGACCCGGTCGTCGACGGCGGCCGCCGCGGTCAGCATCAGGATCCGCGCCACGCCGGCGAGCGAGCGGCACACCTGGTCGCCGTGCACCACCGGCAGGTCACGGTCCAGCACGATGACGTCGTACTCGGTGTCGCGCGCACCGGCGAGCGCCGCCGCACCGTCGTGGACCACGTCGACGGCCATGCCCGCGTCCCGCAGTCCCTCGCCGATGCGGGCGGCCAACGTCACGTGGTCCTCGACCACCAGCACGCGCATGCCGCCATTGTGCGTGGTGGGACATGACATCGGTCCAACATCCCGCGTAGCGCTGGTGTCACCGCCGCCCCGGTACACCTGCTCCATGCCCGTACGCAGACTGGTGGCCGTCATGGCCGCCGCACTCAGCCTTGGCACGCTGGCGACCGCGTGCTCCGACAAGCCGGAATCGCCGGGCGTTCCCACGCTGGGCGGCAGCGCCGGCACAAACGCCAGCGCCGGCGCCGGCGGGAACCCCAATGCCGCGAACGGCGACGGCAGCGCGGAGCGGCGGACCAAGCTGCACGCCGCCGCGCAGTGCATCCGGGAGAACGGCGCACCCAACTACCAGGATCCGGTGCTGACCGCCGACGGTCGCGTCTACACCGACGAGGTGGCGCTGCGTGAACTCGACGAGCCGGAGCGGGAAGCCCTGCAAACCGCCTGCGCCGAACTCATCCGGGCGGCCAACTTCGGCATGGCCGACCAGGCGCCCCCGCCGCCGGCCGTGATCCGGGCCGGGGTCAAGTCCGCCGAGTGCCTGCGCGCCCACGGGCTGCCCAACGTCAAGGACCCGACGGCGAGCAGTTCGTTCATTCCGGGCAAGGGCTTCGGTCTCAACCCTGATGAGCTTCCGGCCGACGGCAAGGCGGACCCGACCGTGCAGCGGGCCCTGACGGAGTGCCGCAGCATCCTCGACGAGGAGCAGCGCGTGTCGAGCCTCGGAAACCTGACCAATGCGTAGGCGGGCGCTGCTGACCGGGGCCGGTGCGGCCGCTCTCGCCGGAACCGCGGGCGCCGGGTGGTGGCTGCGCGAACGGCCGCCGGTGCCGGCCGCGACAGAGGTGTCGACCGGCACCACAACGATCATCAGGACGGACCTGTCGACCACGACCACCATGCCCGGCACCCTCGGATTCGTCGGCGCGTACGAGGTGTACGGGGCCGCCGCGGACCACGGCACGGTGACCTGGCTGCCGCAGCCCGGCCAGGTGGTCAACCGGGGCGAGCCGGTCTACGCCGTCGACAACCGACCGGTCCGGCTGTTCATCGGCGACCGGCCCGCGTGGCGGGCGCTGTCGAGCGGCGTCACCGCCGGCCCCGATGTGCAGGCGGTCGAGGCGAACCTCGTCGCGCTGGGCCACGCCACAGCGGCGAACCTGACCGTCGACGCCACCTTCAACCAGGCGACGGCCGCGGCGTTGCGACGCTGGCAGCGGGCGACCGGACAGCCGGTCACCGGCCGGCTGGAACTCGGTGCGGTCTCGTTCCAGCCCGGCCCGCTTCGGGTCACCACGGTCACGGCGAAGGTCGGCGCGCCGGCCGGCGGGTCCGACCCGCTGCTGTCGGGAACGTCGAACACGGCCGCGGTGACGCTCGACGTCCCCGTCAGTCGGACGCACCTGGTGCACCCGAACGACGCCGTCAGGGTCACGCTGCCCGACGGCAAGAAGGTGACCGGGAAGGTCGGCGCGCTGTCGACGGTCGCGAGCACGCCGCCCGAGAACAACATGGGCCGTCAGGACGCCGCGAGCGTGCCCGCGACGGTCACGCTCGACAACCCGGCCGCCGCGGGCACGCTCGACCAGGCGCCGGTACAGGTCGACATCACCAGCGGGACCGTCACCGGGGTGCTCGCCGTACCGGTCACCGCCCTCGTCGCGCTCGCCGGCGGCGGGTACGGGCTGTACCTCGTCGAGAACGGCACCCGGCGGCTCGTCGGGGTCACCCCCGGCCTGTTCAGCGACACGCTCGTCCAGGTCGACGGTCCGGATCTGCGCGAGGGCGCGACGGTGGAGGTGCCAGCCGTATGAGGGTCGCACTGGAGCTGTCCGGCGTGAGCAAGGTCTATCCGCCACCGACGGCCGTCACCGCGCTCGCCGACATCGACCTGGTCGTCGCCGCGGGCGAGACGGTGGCCATCACCGGCGCCTCCGGCGCCGGCAAGTCCACACTGCTGGGCATCCTGGGAACGTTGGAGCGACCGACCAGCGGCAGCGTCCGCATCGCGGGCGCCGACACGTCGGCGATGTCCGACCGGGAGCTGTCCGGCGTCCGGGCGACCAGCCTGGGCTTCGTCTTCCAGCAGTTCTTCCTGCTGGATCACCTCAGCGTGCGCGACAACGTGGCGACCGGCCTGGTGTACCGGGGTGCACCGGCGCGGGTACGGCGCGAGCGGGCCACCGAGGCGCTGCATCAGGTCGGGCTGACCGGGCGGATCGGTCATCGGGCCGGGCAGCTCTCCGGCGGGGAGCGGCAACGGGTCGCGATCGCCCGCGCGATCGTCGGACGGCCGGCCGTGGTGCTCGCCGACGAACCGACCGGCAACCTCGACTCGGCCACCGGCGCGGAGATCACCGCGTTGCTGGCCGGCCTCGCCGACGACCACACGACCGTCGTTCTGATCACCCACAACGTCGACGTCGCCGCCGCGATGGCGCGGCAGGTGCACCTGCGCGACGGTCGGATCGTCGCGGACTCCGCGCCCCGGGTCGGTGCCTGATGGGCTCGCGGCTGCGCCTGCGCGACGCGGTCACCATGGCCGGCACGGGCCTGCGGGCCCGGCGCATCCGGGCAGCCCTCTCCGCGTTGGGCATCGCCATCGCGATCGCGGCGGTCGTCGCCGTGCTCGGCATCGCCGAGTCGTCCAAGGCCGACCTGCTCGACCAGCTCGGCGAGCAGGGCAACCTGCTCACGGTCGCCTCGGCGCAGACGACCAACGGCCGGACGGTCCCGTTGCCGGCAACCGTCGAGCCGATGGTCGCGCGCATTCCGCCGGTGCGTACGGTCACCGCTGTCGGCACGGTCGACAACGTGACGGTGCGACGCAGCGCCGCGATCCCGGTCGTCAAGACGAGCGGCATCAACGTGCTCGCCGCCCGACCGTCCCTTGTGGACACGTTGGGTGCGCGGATGCTACGCGGCCACTACCTCGACGCGACCGCCGAGAGGTATCCGGTGACCGTTCTGGGCTACGAGGCGGCCCGGATCCTCGGCATCGCCACCCTGGCCGAACCGACGCAGGTCCTCGTCGGGGGGACGTACTTCACGGTCGTCGGAGTGCTGGCACCCGTGGCGATCGCACCGGAGCTCGACGTCGCCGCGATGATCAGCTTCGGTGTCGCCGCCGACCTGTTCGGACGCGCCGACGGTCCGACCCGCGTCTACCTGCGGGCCGACCCGGACCAGGTGGCGGCGGTCGCCGCGGTGCTTCCGGCCACCGCGTCACCGGCCCGCGACCGCGACGTCCAGGTAGGCAGGCCCTCCGACCTGCTGGTGGCACGGATCAAGGCGAAAGGCACGTTCGTCGGGCTGTTCCTCAGTCTGGGCGGCATCGCGCTGTTCATCGCCGGGGTCGGCATCGCCAACATCATGGTGATCTCGGTGCTGGAGCGGCGTGCCGAGATCGGTGTGCGGCGCGCCCTCGGCGCCCGCCGGTGGCACGTCGCCGTCCAGTTCCTGCTGGAGTCGACCCTGCTCGCGGCGGCCGGAGGTATTGCGGGCATCGGGCTGGGCGTCCTGGCGACGGCGGTCGCGGCACGACTGGCCGGAAACCCACTGGCGGTCCCGCCGGTGGCGGTGCTGGCCGGACTCGCCGCCGCCCTCCTGATCGGCGCACTCGCGGGGATGTACCCGGCGGCACGGGCCGCCCGGCTGTCCCCCACCGAAGCGCTCCGCTCGCTATGACCGCCGGCCGTCGCGTCAGTCGAGCGGCTGGCGCGCGATCTCCTGCGCCTCTCGTCCGGTCAGCAGCCACCCGCCGAGATACGCGACGACCGGCAGGCCGACCAGGATGGCCGCCAGATTGGTCCACGGTGGATGAGCCAACCAGTGCAGCTCCTGGTGGAACCAGGCCAACACCGCGAGGTATGTGCAGGCGATGCCGATGATCGCGCCGGCCAGCGCGAGCGAACCCGCGGTCGCGGCGGTCAGGGCGCGGCGGGTGCGCCGGCGCGCGCCGGCCGCCGACAGGGTGCGCAGGTCGCGGGCCGTCTCGCTGCGGATCAGGCCGACGGTCATCGCGAGCACGCCGAGTGCGACGGCAATGCCGGCAGCGGTGAACCAGGCGGCCAGGCGGATCTCGTCGGCGCCGGTCGGGCGGGACTCGACATAGAGCCCGGCGGCGGCCGCGGACTGCTGCGCGCGGTCGACGTCCGCCGCAGTGAGCTTGCCCGGCGCGTCGATGAGGAATCCCACCGGGATCTCGGTCAGGTGGAGCTTCGCCATGCCGCGCCGGGTGAGAAGGACATTCGGCAGGGACTGGTAGCCCGGCAGGTCGACGTGCTGCAGGACCGGCTGCCAGCGCGGGACGCCACCGGGGATGATGTCGTATCCGTTGAGATCTGCCCGCGGTGTGAGCACGTCGGTGTCGGCGCCGACGCTCGCCGGGTCGATGCCGTAGTGCGTGAGTACTTCGGGGGTGGCGACGTAGAGCGCGACCATCTCATTGCCGTTGTACATGACCCCGCCGGGCTCGCCCGGGCCGGCAGCGCGCCGTATGCCCAGCACGGTCGGTGGGCGACCGCCGGTGTCGCGCTCGATCGGCGCGTTCGGGTCGACGGCGCCGGTCAGCGGCAGCACCGTGGCGTGCAGCTCGGCGGCAATGATGTCGGCTCGCTTCCGGAAGTCGGCCAGCTGCGCGGCCGTGACCACCGGCACCGGCCCGGTCATCCGTTCCCGGCCGAGCCAGACGATCATCTGGTCGGCCGGGATGGCGCCGCCGGTGGGTGCCGACGCCTTGGCCACGGTCACGGCCGTGCCCAGCGCCACGACGGCGGCGATGCCGATGGCCAGGGCGATCGCGGCCAGCGCGGCGCCGGACCGGGCGCGGTAGCGGGCCAGGTCGCGCATGGCGAGGCGGGTCGCGAGGGGAGCGTGCCGGGCGGCGGCGCCGATGCTGGCCACGCCGACCGGAGCGAGCAGGAGCAGCGCCAGCGCGGTGGCGAGCACGCCGCCGATGATGTACGGCGGCTTCGTCTGCTCCGACAGGTACAGGGCGGTCAGCCCGGACGCGAGCAGCACCGCTCCGACGGCCGCGAACCGGTGTGCCGGCCGCGGCGGGGCCGGCCGGGCGGAGAGAGCGGCGACAACCGGCACGCGGGCGGCCGCCCGGGCCGGCCACCAGGCGGCGACGACGGCGGTCACCGTGGCCAGCGCCACGGCGAGCAGCAACGGCGTCCACGGCAGGGTGAACCGGTCGACGCGATGGCCGAGCATCGGCTCGAAGAACGGGCCGAGCGCGACCCAGCCGGCGACGCCCACGACCGCGCCGGCGATCGCGCCGACGCCGCCGATGACCAGGCCGTTGGCCAACAGAACGAGGCGGATGTGCCGGTGGCTGGCGCCGATGGCGCCGAGCATCCCGAGCGCGCGTAGCCGCCGCTGGGCCATGACGTGGAACCCGGCGACGGACAGCAGGCCGACGAAGACCAGCCCGATCGTGGCGAGCATGAGCACCGGGATGGTGGCCGGGTCGCCGTCCTCGTTGCGCTCCTGGGTCGAGACGCCGTCGGGGCGGGGCTTGGAGACGAACTCCGCCCGCGACACCTTCAGCAGCACGTCGACGCGGTCGACGGCGGCGCCGAGTTGGCCGGGCGCGACGAGGGCGAACGCCTCGGCCAGGTTGAGCGGGTTCTCCACCACGCCGACGACGGTCCACGTCCGGCCGGCGGCGACCCAGGTGCCGCCCAGATGCAGGCCGGCCAGCCGCAGCACGCGGTCGGTGACCGCGATCTGGTCAGGACCCTGCGGCCACCGGCCCCGGTCCAGGCGCAACATCGGGCGGCCGTACGGGCCGTGGGGGTCCTGGGCGCGCAGGTCGACGCCGCTGGCAGTGCCCGGCACCGCCACCTTCCTGGCGTGCTCGACGACCTCGACGGTGCCGTAGTTGCCGCGCAGTTGGTCGACGGCGGCGTCGGCCTGCGGGCCGGTGCCGTTGACGGTGGCGATGTGATTCGCCGTGCCGAACATCGCCGCCTGCGACGGGGTGTTGGCGGCCAGCCCGAGCCCGACGGTGGTGAACGCGACGGCGAGCAGCAGCAGCGCCAGCACGATCGTCTGCTGGCGCCATTCGCGACGGAACAGCCGCCACGCCCAGCGCACCACGGCCCGCCGGGCCGGCATCCCGCCGTTGCCGGTGCCGAGGACCAACGGCCGGTCCTGCAGGGCGACGCTCACCGGGCGGCCTCTTCGGCCAGCAGCGAGTCGGGTCCCCGGCGCGGCGCGGTCCGGTCGACGACCCGCCCGTCGCGGATGAACAGCACCCGGTCGGCCCAGGAGGCGAGCTGCGCGTCGTGGGTGACGACGACGGCGGCGACTCCGTGCTTGCAGGCGGTCAGGATCATCCGCATGACGGCCTCGCCGTTCTCGGAGTCCAGCGCGCCGGTCGGCTCGTCGGCCAGCAGCAGGCGCCGGTCGCCGACGACGGCCCGGGCGATCGCCACCCGCTGCCGCTCGCCGCCCGACAGCTGGTCGGGGAAGTGCTCGGCGCGGTCGGCGAGGCCGAGCCGGTCCAGACCGGCGAGGCCGGCCGTGCGGGCCTTGCCGGCGCCCAGACCGTCGAGTTCGAGCGGTAGGGCCACGTTCTCGGCGGCGGTGAGGCCGGGCAGCAGGTTGAAGTCCTGGAACACGTATCCGATGGCCCGCCGGCGCAACCGGGCCCGGTCGTCGCGGGACATCGCCGACAACGGCTGGCCCCCGATCAGCACCTCGCCGGAGGTCGGCGTCTCCAGGGCGCCGGCGATGGTGAGCAGCGTGCTCTTACCCGAGCCGCTGGGGCCCATGACGGCGACCATCTTGCCGGCCTCCACGGTGAGGTCGACCTCGCGCAACGCGTGCACCTCGTCGGCGCCGTCGAGGTAGGTCTTCGACACCTCGCGCAACTGCAGCACACCGCTCATGCGATCGCCTCGCTCCGCTCGGCGATGCATTCGCAGGCACTGAGTTGATGATTCGCTCGCTGACGCTCGCTCATCGGCGCACCCCCGCCCGCCGGCGGATCAACGACGCCGGCGTCCGGGCCGGGGCAGGCGGCTCGAGGGCGGCCCGCTTGAGTCGGCCGTCGGCGGTGTCCAACCACCGCACGACCGAGTCGAGGCGGAACAGCTCGGCGTCGACCACCAGCGCCAGGCTCAGGTCGAGGTCGCCCTCCTCGTCCTTGAGCCGGGTCCACTCCTGCATGAGCTCCACAATGTAGCGGCGGTGCGCCTGGATGACCTCGTGCACGTCGACACCGGGCAGCCGGACCGCGACGAGGATCTTGATGACCAGCTCGTCGCGTGGCGGGGAGGCGAGATCGGGCGGGGTGCGTAACCAGCCGGCCAACTCCTCGGCGCCGGTCGCGGTGATCCGGAACCCCTTCTGCGGGCCGGGGTCGACATCGTCGTCGGACTCCACGAGCCCGTCGCGCTCGAGCCGCTGCAGGGTGGTGTAGACCTGCCCGACGTTGAGGGGCCACACCTCGCCGGTGCGGGCCTCGAACTCCTCGCGCAACTGCAGCCCGTACTTCGGACCCTCGCTGAGCAGCGCCAACAGCGCGTGTCGGACACTCATGGCGCGATCAAACTAGATATCATGTCGAGTAGCATACTCGATATAATAGCGAGGATCTAGGCCCTCGGCGGGAGGCCGTCGCGGAGGGTCAGGCCGGATCGCCGTAGATGATTCCCCGTCCGTTCGTCGCGACGTAGACCCGCCCGAAGACCCGCGGGTCGCCCGTGATCGCTGCGCCCGTCCACGCGTACTGGTGCTGGTCGTCGTTCACGCGCACCCACGTCCGCCCGCGGTCGTCGGACCGGAAGATGCCACGGACGCCGCCGATACGCGCGCTGCTGAAGACCGCCGGGAAACGGGATCCGGGAGCGGGCCGGCCGAAGCCGACGGTGTCGGCTTCGTCGATGCCGGGGTGACGGACGAACGACGCGCCGCCGTCGGTCGACCGCCACAGGCCGTACGTGCCACCGGTGGCGCCGCCGGCGAACCAGATCTCGCCGGCGATTCCCGGCACCGCCGTGAACCGCACGTTCCCGGTCGCGGGCAGACCGGTCGCCGGGGTCGCCGTGAACGTGGCACCACCGTCGACACTGCGGTAGAAGGTGCCGGCGGCGAACGCGTAGAACACGGACGGGTCGGCGCGGTCGGACCCGACGGCGGCACCGGCCGGAACCCCGGTGGACGCGGTCCAGGTGGCGCCGCCGTCACCCGTCCAGCTGACCGGGCCGCCGGTGGGCGCCCACAGCGCGCGGGCGCCGTCGGCCGACACCGCGACCAGGCCGCCGCCCGACGTGCCGGGCGGCTCGGTCGCGGCCGGGGTCCAGGTCGCCCCGCCGTCGGTGGACCGGCCGAACCGCGGCGGGCCGCCGTTGCCCGTACGCACGACCACCGACGGCGCGTTCTCGGCGAAGTCGATGCTCGTGCCGCTGCTGAGCGTGGGGTCGGCGAACATGCGACCAGGGTTGGCGAAGTCGTGGTGCGCGAAGCCACCCACGTCACCGACAGCGCTGAGCAGATGCGCACCGGTGGGCGGGCTGATCAGGTCGAGGACCGCGCACTCCTCCAGGCCGCGGGCCCGCACCGAGATCCGCACAGTTCCGCCGGTGTCCCAGGCGGTAAGGTTGCGGGTGCCGTCGATCGTGGCGCCGGTGCCGTACAGCAGGTGGTCGGAGTCGAACGGGTCGATCTCCACCGACTCGGTCATCCAGCCCAGTTTCGGGGCCTGTTCCGGCGGCGCCGGAGTGCTGTTCCAGGTCAGCCAGGGCGCCTCGGAGTAGTCGATCTCGTAGCGGTTGACCCGCTCCGGCCAGTTGGTGATCTGCCACGCACGGGTCCAGGTGGCGCCCGCGTCGGTGCTGCGGAAGAAGATCGTGTCGGGCCACCAGGAGATCTGCGTGGCGACCATCAGCGTGCCGGGGCGGCGCCGGTCGAGCGTCAGGCCGCTGTAGCCCCACGTGTCCTCCGGGCTGTCCGACGGCACCGGGCTGATTCTGGTCCAGGTGCCGGCCGGATCGAGTTTCCAGACGTCGCCCTTGCCGCCGCTGTACGGGCCGGCGGTGTCGCTGGTGGCCACGTACAGGGTGCCGCCCGCGTCGACGACGCCCTTGTGCGGGATGAACCCGGTGGGCTGACCGGGGACCCGTTCCCAGGTACGGCCGGCGTCGGTCGACCGGTACAGCATGTTCGCCTTGTCCGCGACGCCGACGTAGATCGTCCCGGTCGGTCGGCCGGGGCCGCCTTTTCGGGTGCGCGGGTCGAACGCCACCCACAGGACGCCCTGGTTGTCGCTGGAGTACCCGGACGGGTCGCTCGGGTCGTCGGCATAGTTGCCCGGGTTGGGGAAGTTGGTCACCCGGCCCCACGATGCTCCGTGATCCTCGCTGCGCCACAGGCCGTGGCCGCCGCGGACACCCAGGTACAGGATCCGGTTCGCGTTCGGGTCGATCGCGAGGCGCTCGCCCATGCCCCGCCCGGGCATGTTGCCACCGAGTTTGAACGGCAGTTCGCTGACGCGCCACGACGCGCCCCGGTCGCGCGAGCGCAGGATGGCACCGTTGTTCGGATCCGAACCGTTGGTGTACGTACCGACGGCCAGGTACAGCCGGTCGGGGTCGACGGCGTCGGTGGCGAGGCTGACGACGCCTGTGTATCCCCACTGATCCCAGCCGACCCAGTCGAGCAACGGGATCCAGCGTTCCGTTCGGCGGTCGTAACGGTAGGCACCCCCGATGTCGGTGCGGGCGTAGACCAGGCCGCGCTCGCGCTGGTTGAACACGATGCCCGGAACAAATCCACCGCCGACGATCTCGACATTGCGCCAGACGTACCGGCGCGTACCGGGCCTCCCCGAGCCGGCGGGGCCCGCCGCGGCCTCCACCGCGGCGTCCACTGCGCCCGCGCCGGACGGGTGGGCACCCGCCGGACCTCCGGGAATCACCAGGGCCGCGCCACCGGCGGCACCGGCCGCGAGCACGTTCCGACGGGACAGGCGGGGGCGCTCGGGGGTCATGCGTCGATTCGTACCCAGCGCCGACGGTGGTGTCAATAGTTTGGCGTCCATACAAAATGTCGATCGACGACGCCTCGCCGGCCGGTGGGCACGAAGCTCCGGTGTTGTTGTACTCGGTGAACCGGCAGGTCCTCCAGGAGAAGCCGCTCATGTCCTGCCAGGCTCCGGTCTGGCGGAGGTGGCCACCGAGCGCGGAATCGCGGATCAGGACCTGGCCGATCGCGTCGGCGGCGCCGCCGGCGTGCCAGCACCGGCCGAGGGCGACGGTGTTGGCGGCGGCACTGCTGGTCAGGGTGGACCGGGTGACGAGGATGCCGTAGGGGTTGCTCGCGTGGGTCGCGGCGGCGGTGATGTAGCCGTTGTTCGAGCTGGCGCGATCCAGCGAGCGGATGGTCGTGGAGTCGGCGTATCCATCAACGCGAGCACCGGCATTCCGACGTCGCGGCGCGGGATGCGGCGTACCGGGCGTGGACCGACGCGGTCCGCGACGGCGGTGGCACCGGCGACCAGTTCTGGCTGTTGACGTCGAGGATCGACGATGGCTCGTTCTACCCGGACTATGACGGGCCACCGCGTCCACAGGTACAACGACCCGAGCAACACCAGCAACAGCACCGCACATCTGCTCTCGGGGCACACCGCAGCCATGGCCTCGGCCCGTCAAGTCGGCAGTTGTCCTGACCCCCGCTGGCCAGGCAGTACAGTGCACGAGGTGGTGGCTGCAGCGGGAGATGAGCCAGTGGAGGCGCCTGGGCCGGCGCGCGTCACGATCCGGCAGGTCGCGGACCATGCGGGTGTGTCGGAGGCGGCGGCCTCGTACGCCTTGAACGGTCGCCGGGGCGTGTCGGAGCAGACGAGGGCGCGCGTGCTCGCCGCAGCGAGCGATCTCGGCTGGGCCCCGAACCTCGCGGCCCGCTCGCTGGGCAGTTCGCGTGCCAGCGCGGTAGGCCTCGTCATCGTCCGTCCGCCCCGGCAGATGATCATCGATTCGTGGTTCACCCAGATGCTCAGCGGGGTGGAGGCTGAGCTGAACCGCAACGGCATGGCGCTGGTGCTGCATCTGGTCGACAGGATCGAGGACACCGTCGACGTGTACCGCAAGTGGTGGGCCGGTCGACACGTCGACGGCGTGATCCTGACCGATCTGCGCAAGCGCGACCCGCGGCTGGACGCCCTGATGGAGATCGGCCTACCCGGCGCCGTCATCGGCGGCGGCCCCGGGATCGACGGGTTCTCCACCGTCGACGCCGATCCGGCTCCCATGGCGCGCACCGTCGTCGGCTATCTCATGGCGCTCGGCCACCGTGCGATAGCCCGTGTGGCCGGCACCGAGGAACTGGTCCACACCGGGCAGCGCGACCTCGCCTACCTCGATGCGCTCGCCGCGGCCGGCCTGGACAGTGGCGTGTACCGGGTGGTCTACACCGACTACAGCGCGATCGCCGGCATGCGCGCGACACGCGAACTATTGAGTGTCGCCGAACCGCCCACCGCGATCGTGTTCGACAACGACGTGATGGCGGCCGCGTCGCTGAAGGTGATGCACGAGATGGGGCTCTCGGTTCCCGAGGACGTCTCGATCGTCGCGTGGGACGACTCGGACCTGTGCGAGATCACCGTGCCGTCGATCACCGCCGTCCAGCAGAAACCCACGCATCAGGCCGAACTCGCGGCACGCGCGCTCCTGGCAATGCTCGACGGCGGCGAGCCCAGCCACACCACGCTGCCCGCGGGCACGCTGAACCCGCGCCAGTCGACCCGGCCGTTGCGCCGAGCCGGAAGCTGACTCCGCTGCGGTGTTACCGATCTGACGTTCCCCAGCGAAGGCGCGGACGCCCGGCCCTGTTCCGCACCGATCGGGCCGGGCGTCCGCGACCACGACCGCTCCAGCGGCAGTGCGGATGTGACGCGTCATCCGGTGGGGACGTGGCAGCTGGTGGTGACCGCGTCGCCGGGACAGTCGACGTAGACCTGGAAGCTGTCGATGCTGAACACGGCGGGGAACGACGCGGAGTTGGGGTTGTTGTTGTTCGAGCCACCCATGGCGAGGTTGATGAGGACCTGCGGGTCAGACCCCTGCCAGGTGAAGTTGGTGCCCTTCACCCAGTAGTCGTCGACCCACTTGAAGATCCGGCCCTCCTCCCAGACCAGCGTGTAGGTGTGGTAGTCCGCGGCGAAGTCGAACCCGGGGTGCCACACCCACTGGTTGGTCATGATGCTGTGGAAGTTGGAACCGACGCCTTCGCCGTGGTCGTAGCCGGTCCAGTCGAACGTGTTCTGGGTCGGCGTATCGAAGATCTCGACGATGTCGATCTCACTGCTGGTGTTCGGCGCCTGGCGGGCGTACATCCAGAACGCGGGCCAGGCGCCGCGCTTGTTCTGCGGCACCTTGGCGCGCAGTTTGAAGATGTACCGCTTGCCGTTGCGCGGGTAGAACGTGTCCTTGGTCGTGATCTGGCCGCTGGAGACGCCACCGTTGTAGACACCGCCGAGGTTGGCCACCGCCGTGAGTTCCAGCCTGTCGGCGGTCAGCCGGTGGTTGGTGCCGTTGAAGGCCTGGTAGCGCTGCCATTCGTTGTTGATGACCGAGGTGCCGGCGATGCCGTACGGGTTGAACCGTGCGGCGAGGTTCGAGAACCGGCCGGCTGCGGTGCCGAACCGGTAGTCGTACACCGCGGCGTAGCCGGTCATGTCCGGCCCGTCGCCGGCGGGCGGCGGATCCACGGGACCCCCACCGCCGGTGCCCATGACCTCGAACTCGTACAACGAGTAGCCGTACTGCGTGGCGCGTTGCGTGCCGTACAACCGGATGTAGCGCGCCGACACCGGAGACAGCGTGACGGTGTCGACGCCACCGTCGCCGGTCGTGGTGCTGAACCGGTCGGTCCACGACGTGTTGTCGTCGGACGTCTGGATCCGGTACGCACGGCCGAAGGCGGCCTCCCAGCGCAGTGTCACCGCGCCGATGGTGGCGCCGGTGCCCAGGTCGACCACTATCCACTGTGGATCGCCGTACGCGCTGGACCACCGTGTCGACGCGTTGCCGTCGACCGCGTTCGCCGCCGGGTTGCCGTCGTCGGAACTGACGGCCACCGGCCGGTTCAGGGCGACGTTGGTGACGGCGCTCCCGGAGTAGACCTCGAACTCGTACAGCGAGTACCCGTACGCGGTGGCCCGCTGGGTGCCGTTCATGCGCACGTACCTGGCCTGCGCCGGGGTGAACGTCGCGGTGTCGACACCGCCGTCGCCGGCGGTGGTGGTGAACCGGTTGGTCCACGTGCTGTTGTCGGTGGACGTCTGGACCTGGTAGGCGCGACCGAAGGCGGCTTCCCACCGCAGCGTGACCGAGCCGACGGTCTGCGCGGAGCCGAGGTCGACGACGATCCACTGTGGATCGTCGTACGCGCTCGACCAGCGCGTCGACGCGTTGCCGTCGACGGCGTTCGGTGCGGGATTGCCGTCGGTCGAACTGACCGTCACGCTCTTTCCGAGCGCGAGATTCGTGGCGGCGTGCGCGATCGACGGGACGCTCAGCACCGCCGCGGTCGCGACGATCACCGTGGCGAACGCGGCATGGAACCTTCGTCTGGGCATGGAGCAACCATCCTTCGGCGGGGAGGAGATGCGGCGCGGGTCGATGTGGCCCGGGTCGTGACTGGTGGCTGCCGGCAGCGGATATAGATGAGAGTAAGTCGGTTTCTGAACCGGTTCAAGTCATGCCGCGGGTTCGGTGTTCCGGCGCTCCCGCGGACCGGTCGCGACGAAGTCGTACCGGTCGACGCCTAACGCGCGGAGCACCGCACGCTCCACGGGCGAGTGGTCGTCGACGTTCGGTCGGTTGAACCGCATCGGCTCCGACAGGAACAGCGTCGAGTTGGTGATGACCCGCGGCCGCCGCAGGACGTTCTGTGACTTCGCGTGCAGGATCATCGGATGCAGGAGGTACACGTCGCCGATGTCCCCGGTTGCCTCGATGAACTCCGAGCACTGCCGGGCCAGGTCGTCGTACGGGATGACCGGGACGCCGTCCACCGGTCGACCGCCGGACAGGCATCCGTCGGGATGGTCGGCGAGGTACCGCGCGACCGGGGCCACCGAGTCGGTGGCGACGAACGTCGCGCCACCCCGGTGCACCACGTCCGACCACAGAACGAAGGCCAGCAGGCCCTGCTCGGGTGAGTCGAGGTAGTGCCGGAAGAAGGCACCGTCGACGTGCCACCCGGGTGAGTCGGCCGACGGGTCCCGCCACGGCCGGTCGGCGTCCTGCCACAGGTTGACGATGAACCCGTCGGTCCACGGGAACGGCTTGTCGGTCGCCATGCGCTCCTCGCCACCGACGAGGTCACAGGCCGCCCACCACGCCCGGGGCGCGAACTCCTTGACATCGATGTCCCGGTGCGACGCCATGTGTACAGACGGGCGCTCCCACGTCGACGGATCGTCGGGCCGGTACCCGAGCCGCTCCCAGATGTGGCGGGCGTACTCCTGCGCGGCCGCCGGAGTGAAACAGCCGCGGAGCCGGACGTAGCCCTTCTCCAGGAAGTGCTCCACGTCGTCGTGCGTGAGAACTTTCATCGACGCCTCCTCAGCGTGCGGTCCGGGTCGTGGGGCGGGGCACGTGCGACAGGTCGAACCACGCGGACGCGAACGCGTCCAGGGCGCCGTCGCGGCCGTCCGGCAACCGGAACCGGATCGGGTCGGGCCCCGTGTTCGCCACGGCGAGAGTGATTCCGTGGTCGGTGCCGACGGCCAACGCCGCCAGCGGCTCGAGGGCTCGGACGGTCAGCACCGGCCGGCCACGCAGCGCGTGCAGTCGCGCCACGGCGCGCGCGGCGGGTGTGTCCGGAGGCATCGCGGCGTCGAAGTAGCGCAGCATGTCCGGACCCTCGGGAAGGGCCCGGGCGGCGCTCGCGATGACCCAGGTCGCCGCGAACCCGCTCAGCAGGCGGTCGGACAGCGGCCCGTCCGGTGGTTCGGGCGCATAGCGGTCGGCCCGATCCAGCCAGTCGCCGGCGACGTCACGGAACGAGACCGGAGCCAGCCGCACCGGCACGTCCGGGTAGGTGGCCCGGATCTGCGCGACCAGGATGCCGTGCATCGCCGTGGTCTCCAGCACCGAATCGTCGTCCGCGGCGTGCACGGCACCGTTGACGGGCAGCTCGATCGAGTCGTGCGTGGCCAGGTCCGCCGGGCCGAGCGGTCGGGCGTTGAGGTCGTGGAACCCGCCGCCGGGCCGGAAGGACCGTGGTGACAGACGACCGTCGAAGAGCCCGATCGAGGGCACGACCGCCACCGGGGCGCCGACGCTCACCGCCGGATCACGCGCACCATCCGGGAGACCCGCCGGCTCGACCCGGATCCGCACCCGCTGCGTGAACCGTTGACCGTCGACAGTGGACAGTGGACGGTGCGCGCCGGGCGGCGGGATCGAGTAGGCCTTGTACGACGCATCGGTCCAGTTGCGCTGGTCCTCTAACTCGAACTCGGCGCCCTGGAACGAGAACCGCACCCGGGTACCTGGCGCGAGCGTCGTGTCGACGACGTCGAACGGTCGGTGGAACCGCGTCGACGCCGGTGTCCTCAGGTCACGGGTGACGACCTCGGTCGGGAAACCGAACTCCGTCGCGACGCCCGCGCGCCATGAGACGGCCGGCCGGCCGCTGTAGGCGCCCATCGGGAACAGGACGCACCACCCGATCCGGCCGTAGGTGAACGATCCACGCGCCGTCGCCGTCACCTCGGCCGTCAGCTCGGCGCCGTCCGCCACGTACCGCAGCGCGACCTCGACCGGGTGCGAGTCCCAGCCGGTGACGGCGTCGATCTCGTGCACGAACCCGGTTCCGGTGACACCGCGACGGCTCCGGACGATCGACAGCGGCGCGGTGCGCCACCATCGGTCGCGCACCGCGAAGTACAGCCGGGAGCACACCTCCTCCGGGCCGTACCGCACGGTGCGCAGGTCGAGCCCGTCGCTGCGGTCCTCGCGCGTCGAGAACATGGACCTCAACCCTTGACGGCGCCCTGCACGAGCGCGTTCTCCATCCGGCGGTTGAGCACCGCGTAGACGAGGAACACCGGCAGCACCGAGATCACCGTGCCGGCGCAGACCAGTGCGTAGTCGGTGATGCCCTGGTTGCCCTGCAGCGTGGGCAGTGCGACCTGCACGGTCCGCAGCTCCGGGTTGATGCCCACGATGACGAGGGTGTAGAGGTACTCGTTCCAGAACGCGATGAAGTTCAGGATCGACACCGTGGCGATTCCGGGGATCGTCAACGGTAGGTACACGCTGCGGAGGATCCGGAACCGGCCGGCACCGTCGATGGTGGCGCTCTCCTCCAACTCCGCGGGAACCGTCCGCATGAACTGCGTCAGCAGGATGACGGCCAGCGGCTGGGCCGACGCCGGCAGGTAGAGAATCATGAACTCACGCGTGTAGAACAGCTTCAGCTCGATCGCCAGCAGCAGGGTCGGCACCAACGCGGCGAAGCCCGGAATGAGGAAACCCATCGCGTAGACGCGTTCGAACACCGTGGCGATCCGGCCGCGCGAACGGGCGAGGGCGTAGGCCGCGGGTACGGCGACCACGATCGTCAACACCAGTGAAACGGCGGTGATGTAGAGCGAGTTCAGCATCGCCTCGCCCATGCTGAGCAGATTCCACACCTCGGTGAAATGGTCGATCCCCGACGAGAACGTCGGCAGGAACGGCTGGTCGACGGTGTCGAGTTGGGACTTGAACGCCGAGATCAGCAGCCAGTACAGCGGAATGACCATCGTCAGCGCGTACAGCACCACGAGGACGTAGGAGCCGGTGACGGCCGGGGTGAAGCGCCGTCTCTTGAGAGTGGCCATCAGTACCTCGCCCGGAACGCCCGACGGATGATGAGAAGTCCGACGATGCCGAGGACGAAGAGCACCAGGCCGATCGTCTGGCTGTACCCGACGTCGTTGGACCGGAATCCGAAGTGGTACACCAGCCACGACAGCGTCGACGTCGCCTCGCCCGGCCCGCCACGGGTGAGCAGCAGCACCAGGCCGGCCGACCCGAACAACGTCCACAGGTACTGGAGCATGGTCAGCACGCCGAAGTAGTCGCGGCAGATCGGGTAGGCGATGCGCCACATCTTCTGCCAGTGGTTGGCGCCGTCGAGTTCGGCCGCCGCGTAGATCTCCCCGTCGACGGCGGACAGCCGCGCGGCGAACAGGATCGCCGTGAACCCGAGACCCGACCAGATCGTGACGCCGATGAGCGACGGCATCGCCCACGTGGGGTCGGCAAGCCACGCGGTCGCCCGGTCACCCATGCCGATCTGGCCGAGAAACGAGTTGATGAGACCGGTCGGGCCGAGCACCGCGACGAACAGCATGCCGAGCGACGACAGCGAGATCAGCGCCGGAATGAACATGATGACGCGCAGGACCCGGTGTCCGGGGAGTTTGAGATTGAGGAAGTACCCGAGCATGAACGAGCCGACCATGATGACCGGCACGGAGATGAACAGGTGCACGGCGGTGTTCCGGGCGGCGGTGTAGACGCGCTCGTCCTCGACCAGGCGGCCGACGTTGTCGAGTCCGTTGACGCTGGCCGGCGCGTTGAGGCCGGCCCAGTCCATGAATGCGACGACGAACATCGCCACCAGCGGCCCGATGGTGAAGACGAGGTACCACACCAGCGACGGCACCGCGAAGAGGATGAGACCCCGGTCGCGGGTGCGGCGCCGCCGCGCCCGGTGGCGCGGCGGCTCGACGGTGGTGGTGTCCGGCTCGAGGAGCGCTGTCATTTCTGATACAGCTTGTCGAGGTCCTTGCAGAACTCCTCGCCCTTCATTCCCCGGCTGCCGATGAACTTCGTTCCGGCCGGCTGGTAGTCCATACCGGAGGGCAGGTACGAGTCCGGCAGCAACATGAAGTCGACATCCTTGGCCAGGCTCGCGCCCTGCTGCACCAGGGGCAGGCTCGACCGGGCGGCGCCGAGCAGGTCGGGCTTGACGCTCATGATCTGCGCCGCGTCGGAGACCCAGCTCTGCACGACGTCCTGCCGGTACATGAACCTGATGAACTTCTCCACCGACGCGATCTTCTTCTCGCCGTTCGGGGAGAGGAAGAATCCGTTGGAGTGCCCCTGGAACGCCGTCGGCTTCTTGTAGATGCCGTCGGACACCACGGGGAAGCCGGCGAGCCTGGTCACGTTCGCGACCTCGGCCGGCGTGTCGGGATAGGCCCACGAGCCGTTGGGCACCATCGCCGCTTTCTGCGTGCGGTAGGTGGTGGTCATCTGGTCGGCGGTGTAGCCCTGCACGTTGTCGATGAACACGCCGGAGTCGCGCAGCCGGCCGAACAGATTGAGACCCTTGACGGCGCCCGCGCTGGCGCAGTAGCCGCCCTTCTCGAAGATCTTCTGCGCCTCGTCGGCCGGTACGTACTGCTGGATCATCCAGGTGATCCAGTTCTGTACCGGCCACTCGGCACCGCCGAGAACGATCCCACCGACGCCCTGCGCCTTCAGCTTCTGCGACGCGGAGATCAGGTCGTCGACGGTTTTGGGTACGTCGTTCACGCCGGCCTTCTTGAGGAGGTCGGTGTTGTACCAGACGGGCCAGTTGAAGCCGATGTAGGGGAATCCGGCCACGCCCTCGGGCTGCGTCCAGAACTTCATCGCCTCGGGCAGGATCTGGTCGGTCAGGCCCCACTGGTCGAGGTACTTCTTGACGTCGACGACCTGGCTCTGCGGCAGCCAGTCACTGGTGGTGGGCGTGAAGTTGAGGATGACGATGTCGCGTTCCTTGTTGGCCAGTTTCGACGCCTCGTAGACGTTGCCGATGTCGTTGGTGTTCGCCTCCTCCACATCGATCTTGATGCCGGTCTCGTCGGTGAACTTCTGCTTCAACTTGGCGAAATGATCGCCCGTCGCGTTGCCCGTGGTGAAGGACGACAGGATGGTCAGCGTGCCGGGGTCGGAACTGTCGTCGTCGCCCGTGCAGGCGGCGAGGGAGCCCGCCGTGAGGATCGAGACCAGAACAAGAGCCGTAAGTGATCGAGGTGTCATGTGGACTTTCCCTAACGGCGGCGGGGAGAACAGGGTGATATGACGGGCCGTCGATGCGCGACGGACCATCTGAACCGGTTCAAATGCATGTTGGCCGCGTGTCGCCCGGGTGTCAAGCGAAGGTCGGAAATACCCGCGACTCAGCGCGGAGCGGGACCGCTGGACTCGCGGGGCACGAAGCGGGGATCGGGCGTGCGGACCGGCTCGTCGAACTCCCGACCACCGATCGCCTCCAGCAGCAGCTCGGCGGCGAGCTGGCCGTCCTGGAACGGGTGCTGTGTCACCGTCGACAACGCCGGATGCAGGTACTGCGACACCGTGACGTCGTCCCACCCGACCACCGAGATGTCGTCGGGGATCCGCAGGCCACGGGCGAAGGCGGCGCTCATCCCGGCCACCGCCATGAGGTCGTTCGAGTACACGATCGCGGTCGTGTCGCCCTCGGCGTCGAGCAGCCGCTCGGTGGCCGCGCGTCCGCCGGCGGCGGTGTAGTCGCTCTCGATCCAGCCGGCGTCGTCGATGCCGTGCTCCCGCAGGGATTCCTGATACAGCTCACGCCGCAGCCGGGCCGGCGCGCCCGTCTGCGGCCCGACCACCTGGGCCACGCGGCGGTGACCGAGCGCCGCCAGGTGGCTGACGACGTCGGTGATCGCCTGGCTCTCGTCGTACACGAGCACGGGCATGGTGGTGGGCTCGGGCGGCCAGCCGAGGCTCGCGTACGCCAGACCGGCCTCCCGCACGAGGTCGAAGCGCGGATCGTCCTGACGAAGGTCGACGATGACCATGCCGTCGACCCGGCCGTCACGGGCGAGCCGCTGGTAGGCGTGGCGTTCGGCCTCGGGACTGTCGACCACCTCGGTGACGAGGGAGTAGTTCGACGCCGACAGCACGCTCTGCAGGCCGGCCATCAGGCTGGTGTAGTACTGGTCGCTGGCCAGCGCTTCCGGTGAGACCTGGAAGACCAGACCGACCGCGTACGCCCGGGACACCGACAACGAGCGGGCGCGCAGGCTCGGCGTCCAGCCCATGCTGCGGGCGGTCTCGACGATGTGGGCGCGGGTGGACTCCTTGACCCCCGGCACGTCGTTGAGGGCGTAGGACACGAGCGTCTTGCTGACGCCGGCCGCCCGCGCGACATCGCTGATCCGTACGGCCCGCCGCCGGCCCGACGCTTCGCTCATCAACCTTCGCTTCCTCCGCCGTTAGAGGGAGATGCTACGTGGTCACCACTCGGCGAAACCGCCGTCCGGGTGGCTCCACCGCGGGGTGCCCCGCGGCACCAGCAGGTCGTCGCGGTGCGCGGCACGCACGGCGTCCTCGTCGATCTCGATGCCCAGGCCCGGGCCGGTCGGCCGGTCGAGGTGCCCCGCGACCGGCACGAGCACCTCGGGCCCGGTCAACAGGCGCAGGTCCCGGGAGTCCGCCGACCGCAGGTCGATGACGTGCTCCTGGGCGTAGAAGTTGGGCACCGCCAGATCGACCTGCACGCACGCGGCCAGCGCGACGGGCCCGAGCGGGCAATGCGGCGCCACCTGCACGTCGAACGACTCGGCGAGGGTCGCGATCCGGAACACCTCGGTGATGCCGCCGGCGTGGGCGAGGTCCGGTTGGGCGATCGCGATGCCGGCCTGCAGCACCGGCAGGAACTCCTCCCGCGAGTACAGCCGCTCCCCCGTCGCGATCGGGATGCTCGTCGTGGCGGTCAGCTGTCCGATCAGCCGGGAGTGTTCGGGACGCAGCGGCTCCTCGAGGAACGCCGGGCCGGTGTGCGCGACCGCGTCGGCCAACCGGCGGGCGTGGTGCGGCGACACCCGCCCGTGCAGGTCGATGCCGAAGTCCGCCTCGTCGCCGACGGCCTCCCGCAACGCCTCCAGGTCGCGCACGAACCGGGCCGTTTGGCGCGGTGAGTCGAGGAACCCGACCGGGCCGGAGATGGCCGCCTTGACCAGCGTGTAGCCCGCCGCGACGAGCGCCCTGGCCCGGTCGGGTTCGCCGGTGTGCTCGGGCCGGGCCGAGAGCGCGTGGGTGTACAACCGGACCCGGTCGCGGCACGGCCCGCCGAGCAGTTCGTGGATCGGCGCGCCGTAGAACCGTCCGCGCAGGTCCCACAGCGCGATGTCGAGCCCCGCGACCGCGCTGCCGAGCACCGGACCACCGCGGTAGAAGCCGCCCCGGGCGAGCCGCTGCCAGTGCCGCGTGACCGGCAGCGGATCGGTGCCGATCAGGTGACCGGACATCTCCCGGATCGCCGCGGCGACCGTGCCCGGGCGGTGTTCCAGCGTGGCGTCGCCCCAACCGGCCAGGCCCACGTCGGTGCCGATGCGCACGAGCAGTTGCCGCTCGCCGAGCACGAACGTCTCGATTGTGGTGATCTTCATTCAGCTCCAGAGTGACGGGCGACGAAGCCGAGCAGGTCGGTCGCCCGGCTCGTGTCGACCGGCGCGGTCCGTCCGGGAAAGGATCCGGTGACGGGGACGCCCGGCGCGAACCGCTCGATCAACTCCGCGGTCGGCACGGACACGAACGTCTCCGGGGATGCGACCTGCACCACGTGCGCGCCGTCGTAGTCGGCGGTGAGGGCGAGCCGGAACGCCTCGGCGCCGTCGCGCACGTCGAGCCAGGACCATCCCTCGCAGACACCGTTGTCGAGGTTGGCCTCGTACCAGCGGCGCATGCCCGGCCCGTTGTCCAGCGAGATCATCAGCGGCAGTCGCAGTGCGACGCCCGACGCGTCGAACCGGCGGCACACCGTCCGCAGCGTGTGCTCGTCCACCTGTTTCGACAGCGAGTACGGGTCGGCCAGGTCGGGCTCGACCGACTCGTCGATCGGGTACCGGGGCGGCACGCGGCGATGCGGGTTGATGATCAGGCCGGTCGCGTTGACGCTGCTGGCGATCGCGAACCGGCGCACGCCGCACTCGGCCGCCGTCCAGAGCACGGTGAAGGTCGCGGTGACGTTGTTGGCGAAGACCGTCTGCGCCGGATCGTGCCAGGGGTTCGGAATGGCGGCGAGGTGTGCGACGGCGTCGACGTCCCGCACCGCGTCGGCGACCGCGTCCGGGTCACGGGCGTCTCCGCGGACGACCCGCACGCCGTCGTGCGGCGTCGCGTCGGGCAGGGTCAGCGTCGTCAGCTCGTGTCCGGCGGCGCGCAGGCGGGCGACGACGGCTGAGCCGACCATCCCTTCGGCCCCGGTCACCAGGATGCGCGTCACGTCCGGCGCTCCGCGACGAACAGTTGGTCGCCCCGGCTCGTCAGCTGCCGGAACACGGTGCGACCGACGAGGTCGGGAACCAGTGGCGCCCGCTCGGCCAGGTCCCACCCGGTGACCCGGTGATCGCTCAGATCGAGCCGCACCTCGGCCTCGACCGCGAACGGCAGATAGAGCGCGACCAGCGCGCGGTCCGGGCTGACGGCGAGCCGCAGGCGCGGGTCGACGAGCAGGTCCTGCGCCGGCAGCAACCGGTGCAGGCGGTGGTCGACGAACAGCCGGGCCATCAGCGAGACGTCCAGCGCGCCCGGGAACGCCAACGCCTCCTGCCAGGGCCAGGGCTCCAGCGAGGTGGCCCGGGCCTGGAACTCTCCGGCCGGCGTGTGCCACATCCAGACCCCGTGCGCGCCGTACCCGATGCCCGCCGTGGCGCCGGCGAGCACACTCGTCCAGCTGGCCCGGCGCACCTCCTCGCGGCTCCACCGGCCGTGCCCGTTGACGATGCCGTGCTGTTCGTAGGGCGGCTCGGAGTTGACCAGCGGCTTGCGCGGCGAACGGGCCAGGTAGCGGGCCGGCTGCCGCCAGGTGAGCTCCTGGTTCTCCGCGTTGTGCCCGGACTGGTGCAGGTGCAGGTCGAGCCGGTCGGCGATCTCGTCGGGCAGTGTGGCGTTGGGGGCGGTGTGCGTGGTGAACAGGCAGGTCGGCGCGCTCGCGCGCAGGGTGGCGAGGGCCTGCAGGTAGGCCTCGTTCGCGCTGTCGAGCGCGTAGTGGTCGTCGCCGCCGATCACGAAGATCGGTTCGAGGTCGCCGAACGTCTCGGCGACCTTCGCGACGTAGGCGCGCCGGGCGTCCGCCGGCATCACGGCCCACGGTGTCAGGCCGGCGCCCCAGGTGCCGGGCAGGTAGTTGTTCCAGAGCACGGTGATCATGAGACGCAGCCCGTACTCCTCGTGCGCGATCCGCGTGTACCGGCGCGCCGCGGCGAAGAAGGTGTCGTCGAGGCGGGTGAACCGGTGGGTGTGCGGCTCCCGCGCCGCGGGCCGCACGTCGCGGTCGTGCGGGATCGGCAGCACCGAGACGAGGACGGCGGTGAAACCCTGGCGCCGTCGCGTGCGGAGGTACGTCCGCCACTCGTCCTCGGACGGGTCGGCGAACGCGCTCCAGGCCGTGTCGATGATGAGCGGGACGAACTCCCCGTCCGCGATGAGGTGTGTTCCGGACGGGTCCACGCCCAACCGCGGGTTGAACCGGTTCACCCCCAGAGGTTAGCGTGACCGGGATCCGGCCCGGAAGGGGTGACCGATGGCCGAGGTGTTCCAGGATCCCACCCGTCCGGTCGGCGAGCGCGTCGACGACCTGCTCCCGCGCCTGACCCTGCGGGAGAAGGTCGGCCAGCTCAACCAGCGGTTGTTCGGGTGGACCGCCTGGCGGCGCACCGGCGGCCGGATCGCCACGACCGACGCGCTCGACGAGGAAGCCGAGCGGTGGGGCGGCCTCGGCGCCGTATACGGCCTGCTGCGGGCCGATGCCTGGTCCGGGCGGGACTGGACGAACGGTGCGGATCCGCACCTCTCCCGCGAGGTGGCGGCGACGGTGCAGGAGCGGGTCGTCACGGCGTCCCGGTTCGGCATTCCGGCGCTGTTCGTCGAGGAGGCACCGCACGGTCACCAGGCGCTCGGGTCCCAGTTGTTCCCCACCAGCCTCGGCGCCGCCGCCGCATGGCGTCCCGATCTGGTGGAGCGGGCCGCGGCCCACGTCGCGCGCGAGGTCCGCGCGCGGGGCGCCCACGTGGCGATGGTGTCGGCGCTGGACGTGCTGCGCGACCCGCGGTGGGGACGGTCGGAGGAGTGCTTCGGCGAGGACCCGCTGCTCGCCGCGCTGTGCACCCGCGCCCTCGTCCGCGGCATGCACACCGAACCGGGGATCGCGGTGGTACTCAAGCACCTCATCGGGCAGGGCGCCGCGATCGGCGGCCGGAACAGCTCCGGGGCGCCGATCGGTCCACGCGAACTGTCCGAGGTGCACCTGGCGGCGGCGCGGGCCGGAGTCGACGCCGGCGCGCTCGGCGTGATGGCCGCGTACAACGACATCGACGGCGTCCCGTGCGTCGCGCACGAGCGTCTGCTCACCGGTGTCCTGCGCGACGAGTGGGGCTTCGAGGGCATCGTCATGGCCGACATGTTCGCCGTCGACCGGCTCATGCGCGTCACGGAGTCGCCGGCCGCCGCCGCCGCGCTGGCACTGCGGGCGGGCGTCGACCTGAGCCTGTGCGACGTCTCCTACACCGCTCTGGAGCGGGCCGTCACCGACGGGCTGGTGGCGGAGTCCTATGTGGACCGTGCGTGCCGGCGGGTCCTGGCGCTCAAGGTCCGGCTCGGTCTGCTCGACGAACCGGCGCCGCTGCCGGCGTTTCCACCGCCCGATCCCGTATCCGAACTCGTGGCGTCGACGGCCGTCCTGCTGCGCAACCGCGGCGATCTGTTGCCGCTGACAGTGCGGCCGCGCCGGGTGGCGGTGATCGGTCCGAACGCCGACGACGTGCGGTGCCTGCTCGGCGACTACGTGCCGCCGCTGCCGCCCGGCGCCGGCACGACCGTCTTCGAGGCGGTCCGCGCGATCGTCGGCGACGCCGTGACGACACCCGGGTGCACGCACCTGGACGCCATCGACGGTGGCCGCGAGCGCGCCGCCGACCTCGCCGCGGACGCCGATCTGGTGGTGCTGGTGCTGGGCGGCACCGGCGTTCGCGACTACGACGACGACTTCGAGGCCAACGGCGCCGCCCGGTTGGGTGGTGCCAGGCCGGCGGCCACCACGGGTGAGGGCTTCGACGCCGCCGAGGTCGAACTGCCGCCCGCGCAACGGGAGCTGGCCGACGCGGTCGTCGCCGCCGGCACACCGGTGGTCGCGGTGATCGTGTCGGGGCGCCCGCACGGGATCGGCCACGTCGCCGACGTGTGCGACGCCGTGATCTACGCCTGGTACCCCGGGCCGGCCGGCGCGGAGGCGATCGCCGGCCTGCTGCTCGGTGACCGGGAACCGGTCGGCCGGTTGCCCGTGTCGCTGCCCCGGTCGAGCGCGGTGCTGCCGGTCGTGTACAACGAGCGGCTGGAGACGACCCTTCGCTACGTGGACGCGCACGCCGCCGCCGAGTTCCCGTTCGGGGCCGGGATCGGGTACACCACCTGGTCGGTGGGGCCCGCACGCGCGTCACACGACACCGTGACGACGGCCGCTCTGCCCGGGCTGAGCCTGACCACCACGCTGGCCAACACCGGGCCGCGACGCGGCACGCAGATCGTGCAGCTGTACGCCCGGGCGCTGATACCCGGGCTGCTCCCCCGCCGCGCCGTCCACTGTGGATTCACCCGGGTGACCCTCGACGCCGGCGCGGCGGAGACCGTGCGCGTCGAGGTCGAGCCCGACGCCCTGCCGGCGCTCGGCCTCGACGCGCGTTCCGCCGGGACACTGGATTTCTGGCTGTCCGTCACCGGAGCGGGCGAGCCCGTCGACCCGGTGCGGGTCACGCTACTTGCGGTACACCCGGACGTGGTCGACGTCGTAGCTGTCGGTCGGTAGCTTCGCCACGTCGACGCCGTTCGATCCGGCCCACGGGCCGCCGACGCCGAGGTTGAGCAGGATGGTCGCCGGGTTGGTGTTCGCGGGGCCGTCGGCGGCGACCCACGTGTAGTTGGTGCACCGGAACTTGAGCCCGTCGAGGTACAGGCACAGGCGGTCGGGATGCCACTCGATCGCCATCTCGATCCACCTGTTCTTCAGCGATTCCGTTGCCACGAACGAGTTGCCGTCGAACTGCGGATGCGTGTAGGTGTTCGAGACCGGGCCCTGCGGCGCGTCGGCCCACGAGTAGGGCCAGGTCTGTACGGCCGTCCAGACCATGTTCGCGTTGTTGCCGACGCCGTTGTAGACCCCCTCGAGGATGTCGATCTCCGGCGGCCACGGCGGGCGCACATGCCCGTCGCCGTATCCGCCGTTGAGCCAGAACGCTGGCCAACTGCCGATCACGTCCGGCTGCCGGACCCGCGCCGTGATGTACAGCGGGTGCTCCGCGGTCGGCTGGAACTCCCGTTTGCTGCGGATCATCGCCGACTCGTACTTCAGGAACGGGTACCTGGGGTCGGCGAACGTCGGCGTGGCGTGCATCGACAGGAAGCCGTCCCGCACGGTGTGCATCGTCCGGCCGGCCGTGTTGACGTCGCGGTAGACCTGGTCCTCCTGGCCCTGGCGGGGATTGCCCTGCTCGTCGACGGCGATGCCGAGGCTGTCGAGGGTGCCCAGCGTGGTGCCGGTCGCCGGGTCGCGGCCGAGGCAGCCGGGGTGGATCTTCGCCTGCTCCTCGGGCGACTCGGTGCCACCGTCGTACTGATAGCGGGTGCACCACTTCGACCTGTCGAGCGTTCTTCCGCCGAACTCGTCGCCGTAGATGAGCCGGTAGCCGGGCAGGTGCCGGTCGCCGGTGGCGTTGTCGACGGTCAGCTTCACGGTTCGCGCCGCCCGTGGCCGCGACGAGCCGGCGCCGTAGCCGTAGGCGGTCAGGTGAACGGTGCCGTTCCTGAACCGCGTCGTGTCGATGTCGACGGTGGCGGCGGTGCCGTCGGCGGTGACGGCAGCGGTTCCGACGGGATCGAGGAACCGGTACACCGTCACCGCTCGCAGGTTGGTGCCGGTGAAGGTGACCGTTGTGGTGTCGTGGACCGTCGCGCCCTGTGCCGGGGCGGCGACATTGAGGGTGACCGGGGTCCTGTTCGCCGGGTCGGTGGCAGCGGCCGGTGTCGCCACGCCGAGGATCAGCACCGCGGCGAGGGCACCGACCGACAGCGTCTTCCGTCGAACGTGTACTTGAACCGGTTCAAGTGACATCATGCCCATCTATGTAGCACGGTCGCCGGACGGTGTCACCAGGTGATTTGAGGGAGTGGCCGTGTTCGACTACTCACCGTGGCGGTTCTGGGCCGACGCCGACGAGGCACAACGCTCGCGGCAGCTCGAACTGCAGGCGCGGCTCAACGCCCGCCCCGGCTGCGAGATCGGCGGGGACTGTTTCGTCTCGGAGCTGGCGTCGGTGGACAACGAGGAACTACGCCTCGGTCCCCGGTCCTACATCGCCGCCGGCGCGTACCTGACCGGCAAACTGCGGGCGGGCCGCGACTGCACCATCAACCCCTATGCGGTGGTGCGGGGCGACATCACCCTGGGCGACGCCGTCCGGATCGGCGCGCACACGTCGCTGCTCGCCTTCGACCACACCTTCACCGACCCCGATGTCGAGATCTTCCGCCAGCCGCTGACGAGCCGGGGCATCCGGGTCGGCACCGACGTGTGGATCGGTTCGCACGTCGTGATCCTCGACGGTGTCACCGTCGGCGACCGGTCGGTGATAGCGGCGGGAGCGGTCGTCACGAAGGACGTCCCCGGCGGTGCGGTCGTCGGCGGGAACCCGGCCCGCGTCCTGAAATGGCGCGTGCCCCCGACGGCGACCCCGCCGCCGGGGGCACGGGTGACCGGCGACCTCGCCGGCGCCGTGGCCGCGTTCGCCGATACCGCCCGCGCCCAGGCGGAGCGCATCCTCGACCGGTGCTTCGTGCCCGCCTCCGGGCTGTTCGTCGACCGGCCCGGACAGGCGCCGACCGTGCGGGCACAGTGCGACGCGGTCGAGATCGCCGACCTGCTCCTCCGCCGCGCACCCGACCAGCTTCCCGCGTCCGACCAGATCGCCCGCCTGACCATGTGGCAGGACCCGGCGACCGGCATGGTGGGCGCGCTGCGTCCCGACGGAAGCCGGCACACCCCGGAGCCCGGCCTGTTCGACGCGGCCGCCCGGTACCACGTGCTCTGCGCCGGATACGCCCTCGACCTGCTGGGCGCCGCGTTCGACCACCCGGTCCGGGTCGTCGCGGACGCCACGGCCGACCGGATCGTCGCCGGTTTGGAGAGCCAACCGTGGACCACGAACGCGTGGTCGGCCGGCGACTGGGTCGACGTTCTCGGTACGGCGATCCACTGGAACCGGCGCCTCGGCGAGCCGGGGCGACCCGGCGCCACCGAGGCGCTGTTCGGCTGGCTGCTCGCCCACGCCGACCCGCGCACCGGTGTGTGGGGCTCACCCCGCCCGGAGGACGGTCTGCTGCAGGTGGTCAACGGGTTCTACCGCGCGTCCCGGGGCACCTTCGCCCAGTTCGGGTTGCCCGTGCCGTACCCGGAGCGGGTCGTCGACACCGTACTCGCCCACGCCGCCGACCCCCGCGTCGTGCGGCCCGATCGGCAGAACGCCTGCAACATCCTCGACATCGCACACCCGCTGTGGCTCACCCGGCATACCGGCCACCGGGAGGAGGAGACGGTCCGGCTCGCGCGCGGGCTCCTGGCCGACGCGCTCGGCCACTGGACCGACGCGCGGGGCTTCGGCTTCCGGGCGCCGCACCCGGCCGCGAGCGGTGATCCGGCCACCGGGCCGGGTCTTCAGGGGACGGAGATGTGGCTGGCGATCGTGTGGCTGCTCGCCGACCTGGTCGGAGTCGCCGACTCCCTGGGCTACCGGCCGCGCGGCGTCCACCGGCCGGAACCGGCGGCACAGCCGTCTCAGTCGTGGCCCGCCCCGAGCCGGAAGCTCTCCGGCGGACCCAGGTAGCTCGGTCGCAGTCCACCGGTGTCGATCACGACCTTCTGCACGACGATGGTCGGATCGACCATCCAGATCTTCACGACATGGGTACCGGCCGCGCCGGGCCGCGCGGCGAAGGCCACGTACCCGGACGGGTCACCGCCCGTGCGGGCGGCGGCGTGCGTCGGCGCGGCGGTGACGGGCAGGGCGGTGACCGGCAGGGCGAGGACGCAAACCAGGAGCGACCTCATGAGCGTGGCTGGCATGCGGATCCCCAAGGACGGTGGCGGGACGGGAGCCGTTTCGAAAGTTTCGGTGCGATTCTCGATCGCTGTATCGAAGACTATCGACCTCTGCCCGACCTGAACAGGCCCTCAGTCCAGGTCGTCTTTCACCCGCGCCACCAACTGGGTCGGGTTCACGAAGCGAAGCGCGGTCAGCAGCAGGACGATCATCATCGACGTGTACATCACGGCCATCGCGTCGACGGACTGCTGGGCCCGGATGCCGGCGGCGGACATCGAGTAGTAGAGCGACACCACGAGTGTCTGCGAGTCCGGGCCGGCCGTGAGGAACGTCAGCTCGAACATGCCGACCGTGCGCACCAGCACCAGGATCGACGCGGCCAGGATGCCGGGCAACAGCAACGGGGCCAGGATCCGGAGGAACACGTGCCGCGTGCGGGCGCCGCACATGCGGGCCGCCCGCTCGATCGTCGGGTCGATCTGTTCGATGAACGGCGTCATGGTGAGGATCACGAACGGCACCGAGGGCACCAGGTTGGCCAGCACGACGCCGGACAGATGGCCCGCGAAGCCGTACTTGTACAGCACCGTGGCCAGTGGGATGCCGTAGGTGATCGGCGGCATCAGGATCGGCAGCAGGAACAGCAGGTAGGCCACCCGCCGGCCGGGGAACGGGCGGCGGGCCAGCACGTACGCCGCCGGAACCCCGATCAGCACCGAGATGCCGATCACCAGCAGCGACACCTCGACCGTCACGATCAGGACCTGGAACAGCCCGAACTCGTCCCACGCCTGGCTGTACCAGCTCGTGGTGAAGCCGTCGGGCAGCCAGGTGTCGAACCACCGCCGGCCGACCGAGCTGACCACCACCGAACCGATCACCCCGGCCAGGCTGACGAGAAAGAACGCGACGACTCCCCAGACCAGCCAGGCGGCCGGGGACGCGGTCAACCGCCGGCGGCGCGGCTTCCCGACGGGCGGAGCGGTGTCGATCGGTTCGCGCAGGTCGACCATCAGCCTTTTCCTCCGGTCGGGCCGGTGTAGAGCAGCGAGCGCAGGCCGAGCACGATCCCGATCACCGCGAACTCCACCACGCCCATGATCACCGCGACGGTCGACGCCATCGGATAGTCGTACCGCTCGTACGCGTAGTGGTAGGCGGCGATCGAGATGACCCGGGTCTCCCCCGCCGGGTCGCCGACCAGAATCGCCGACGGGAACACGCTGAACGCGAGCACGAAGGTCAGGCAGAACGTGGTCGCCAGACCCGGAGCGAGCAACGGCAACGTGATCCGCCAGAACCGCGGCCACCACGACGCGCCCAGCGTCGCGGCGGCCCGTTCCAGGCTCGGATCGATGCCCGACAGGTACGACAGGATCAGCAGGAAGGCGAACGGGAACCCCGTGATGACGAGGGAGAAGAACACGCCCCAGTAGTTGTTCGTCAACCGCACCGGCGAGTCGACGAGACCGATGGCCAGCAACGTCCGGTTGAACCAGCCCTTCGGTCCCAGGAAGTTCAGCAGGCCCTGTGCCGTCAGCACGGTGCCGAGCGTGATCGGCACGACCAGCACGGCCGTCAGCGCCCGCTTGCCCCGGAACCTGCCGCGCATCCGGTACGCGATCGGCACGGACGCGCCCACATTGAGCAGGGCCGCCGGCAGCGACAGGCCCAGCGTGGTCCAGATCGTGTCGCGGTCGTAGGCGTCGCCGAAGAACCGCTGGTAGTCGGCGAACGGCCCGCCGCCCTCGGCCGGTTGGAACGACAGCCCGACGCCGTAGGCGAACGGGTACACGAACAGGATGAGCACGAATGCCGCCGCCGGTACCAGCAACAGCAGTTGCCGGTCGACGCCGCGGTCGGCCAGGCGGTGCCGGAGGGCACTCACGTGTCGTCACCGTCGTCCGGGAAAACCAGCAGGTGCTCCGGGTCCGCGGTCACCGTGATCTTGTCGCCGGGGACGGGGCGGACGCTCGTGCGGATGTTGAGCTGGATACCGGACCCGGTGCGGGCCTCGACGGCGAACTCCCGTCCGCGGTACTCGACGACCTCCACGGTCGCCGCCACCCCGTCCCCTGTCGTGTCCTCGACCACGGAGAGCTCCTCCGGACGGATCGCCGCCACCACCGTGGCACCGGCGGCCACGGCACCGACCGTGGTGCCGCGCAACCGCACCCCGTCACCCTCGACGACGACGCCGGTCCCCTCGGCCGCCGCCGCGTCGGCCCGCAGCCGCAACAGGTTGCGGAAGCCCATGAAGTCGGCCACGTGCCGGTTGACCGGTCGCGTGTGCAGGTCCTCCGGCGTGCCGATCTGCTGTACCCGGCCGCCGCGCAGCACGACGAGGCGGTCGGCCATCGACAGCGCCTCCTCCTGGTCGTGGGTGACGTACACCGTCGTCAGCCCGAGGGACTGGTGCAGCCGGCGGATCTCGGTGCGCATCTCCAACCGCAGTTTGGCGTCCAGATTGGACAGTGGTTCGTCCATCAGGACCAGTGCGGGTTCCAGGACGACGGCGCGGGCGATGGCCACTCGCTGCTGCTGGCCGCCGGACAGCTGGCCCGGGAGCTTGCCCGTCTGGTCCTCGAGATGGACCAGGCGGATCGCCTCGTCGGTGCGCCGCCGCACCTCGGCCCGCGACAGCCCGCGCATCTGCAATCCGAAGGCGACGTTCTTGCGGACGGACAGGTGCGGGAACAGGGCGTAGTTCTGGAACACCATGCCGAACCCGCGCCGTTCCGGTGGCAGCGGATCCAGCCGGGTGCCGTCCTGCCAGATCTGCCCGCTGCTGAGCGGCAGCAGCCCGGCCAGACAGTTGAGCGCGGTGGACTTGCCGCAACCGGACGGGCCGAGGAGGGCGATGAACTCGCCCCGCTCGATGGTCAGAGTCAGATCGGTGAGGGCGTCGTGCGAGCCGAAGCGGCGGGTGACGCCTTCGAGCCGTAGTTGGTCGAAGGTCACTTGGCGACCTTGGCTCCGCCGATCTCGCGGTCCCACCGGTTGAATGCCTCGACCAGGGCCTTGGCGTCCAGCGGTACCTCGAGCGGGTTTCCGGCGATGAGGCCTTCGTACTCGGTGCGGCCGAACTCCTCGACGGCCTTGCGGCTGTCGGCGGGCGCCATCGCCAACGGGACGTCCTTGACCGCCGGTCCCGGGTAGAAGTAGCCCTTGTCGTAGGCCTTCGCCTGCTGCTCCTTGGTGAGCATCCACCGGATCAGGTCGAGGATCGCGGCGCGCTTGTCGGTCGAGACGCCCTTGGGCACCACGGCGTAGTGGGCGTCGGTGACCCAGTGGAAGCCCTGCAACGTCCCGATCCTGGCGTCCTTGGGCACCTGGCCGAGGACCCGTGGATTGATGTCCCAGCCGGTGGTGCTCGCGATTATCTTCGCCGACCCGTTGGCCAGGTTGGTCATCGTGACCCCGGTGCCCGACGGGTACAGGGTGACGTACTTGTTCAGCTCCGCGAGATATGCCCAGGTCTTCGCCCAGCCGTTGACGGGATCCTTCGGGTTGCTGTCGCCCAGCAGGTACGGCAGGCCCATGAGGAAGGTGCGGCCGGGGCCCGAGTTCGCCGGCCGGGCGTACTGGAAGCCGCCCGGGTTGGCCCTCGCCCAGTCGAGCAGACCCTGCACCGTGGTCGGTGGGTTGGCGACCTTCGCGGGCAGGTACTCGATCAGCGGCCCGGACGGGTAGTAGGTGATGGTCACGCCGAAGTCGCCGGCCAGTTTCTGCATCGCCTCGGCGCCCGGGAGGTACTCCTTCATGCCCGGCAGCCGCGCGGCATAGGTCGGCAGCAACGGCTCCCACAGGCTTTGCTCGATGCCGGCGGCCAGGCCGTCGACGCCGGTGAGGACCAGGTCGATGTCGACCCGGTTCGCGTCCTGCTGCGCCTTGATCTTTCCGGCCAGTTCGGGCGACGGGCCCTTGGAGTAGGTGACCTTCTCGATGATGCTCTTGTTCTTGTCCACGTACGCGTCGATCATCCCCTGGGTGAGCTGGAGGTTGCCCGCCACGTCGAGGATGTTCAAGCTCACCGCCGAGGCGGGCTTGTCGGGCACCGCGCCACCGGAGTCGGCCGGTCCTTTCGACTCCGGCGCGCCGCACGCGGACACGAGGATCGCGACCACCGACGCGGCGGCGACGGCGCGGGGGCGACGAATCAGGGACATGACGGTTCCCTTCGAGGGCTGGCCTACGTACCGATCGACCCATCGAAACTTTCCGAAACCATAGGCTCAAGATTCGAGCCGGTCAATGCCTGACCGATCGCCGGTCCGATCAGCGGAACAGGTTCAGGTCGATCGAGTCAGCCATCGCCCGCTGGCCGAGGATGTTGGGATGCAGGTGGTCGGCCTGGTAGTCCGGACGCACCTGGCTCGGGTTCTGCGGGTCGCGGATCGCGGCGTCGAAGTCTGCTACCCCATCGAATACGCGACTTGTGCGTATCCACGAGTTCACCTTCTGCCGTGTGGCTTCCTGCTCGACGCCGAAGCAGCCGGCGTCGCAGCCGTATGGCGTGATCGTTGCCCCGACGACCCTGATGCCGGCTCGACGTGCCCGCTCCGCGATCGTCCTCATCCCGGCGATCAGGGCGTCGGCGTCGGCGTTGTAGCCGATGTCGTTGATGCCGTCGGCGAGGATCAGGTATCGGACGCCGGTCTGCAGCCGAACGTCCTGCCGTTCGCGCTTCAAGCCGGAGACGCTGGTGCCCGCACCGCAGCAATCGGTGCGGTCGGTGAGCACCTGGTTGCCACCGATTCCCTGGTTGAGTACGCCGAACTGGCGGTGGGACGGAAGCGCGTGGAGGCGGGCCGCGAGGATGTCGGTCCAGCGGTCGTTGCCGTTCCAGGTGGTGTAGGCACCGTCGGTGATCGAGTCGCCGAGTGCCACGATGCTGCCGCGGACCGAATGCGACGGTCGCACATCGACGCCGTCGAGCCAGAACCACGAGTTGACGGTGCCGGTGAACGGCAGGCCCGTGTCACCGGCATGGTTGCCGGCCGCCACGAACTGGGTGCCCTGGGCGGCGTCATGTCCGGTGATCGCGCTCGCGTCGCCGCCGGCGGTGACGTAGAGATCGACCGCGAGATCCTGGCCGTAGTCGAAACTGAGCTGCACCGGATCACTGAAGACCGCGGTGCCGGTCCTGACGGTCACGGTGTTGCGGCCATGGAAGGTGACCCGGCGGCTGCTGCCGGACACCAGATCGGGTGCCCCGGACGCGACGGCTCGGGCCACGCTGACAGCGCTAAAGGTCACGTCCCGGTCGCCGAAGCCGTTGCTCAGGCGGATCCGCAACGACGAACCGCCGATCGTCGGATGGACCAGCATCCGCAGGGTCTGGTTCGAGAACGCGGGACCCACCTCCCGCTGCGGACTGGTCGCCCAGGCACCGGTCCAGGGCGGGCCCGCGGACGGCGCTGCCGACGCGGCGACCGGAGTGGCCATGACGAACGGCGCGGCCAGCGCGGCCAGCGCCACGAACAGGCCGGCACGCCACCGGACTGCTCGCGGTCGCGAGCTCACGACATCGCCCCGGCGGGTCAAGGCGGTCGCGCGCACAGGGTTCGGTTCGACGTCCATGTCGGTGCCTCCAGTCGGCCAATGCTCATCGAAGTCGAGCACTTAACCGCTTCATAGTCAAGCTTATCTATCCATCAAACCTTCGTCCCGGTCACGATGCTGCTGGGCATGAGTGCCGTCGGTCTGCTCGGGGACCGGGTCGGTACGCTGCACGCGCTGCCGGTCATCGTGGGATGGCCGCGTGTGAGGCTTGCGACTTAAGCGGTTAAGTGCTTCTATCTGTGTATCGATCGATAGCCGCCACTGTCCATCTGCTCCTGGCTCACGCCGCCCGCGAGACGGAGCCGCTGGTGAGCGTCACCATGCCCGCCGCACGGAACCGCCGGGGCGAATCTCGCTGGAGGCATGCGTGAATCACCGAAACATTCGCCGGGCGACCGCGGTTGCCGCCTTCGCCTGCACAATCATGTTGTCGGGAAACGCCGCGACAGCCGTCCCGGCGACCCCTGCCGGTGCGACACCGCCCACCGTCGTGCCGAGCCGTCCCGGGACGCTGGCGCCGACTCCACCGATGGGATTCAACAACTGGAACGCATTCGGGTGCGACGTCAACGAAACCCTCATCAAGGAGACCGCCGACGCCCTGGTGTCGACCGGTCTGGCGAACGCCGGCTACCGGTACGTGAACATCGACGACTGCTGGTCGCTACGCGATCGCGGATCGGACGGGCGGCTGGTTCCTGATCCGGTCAAGTTCCCCAGCGGTATCAAGGGTGTCGCCGACTACGTCCACACCAAGGGGCTGCGGCTGGGCATCTACGGAGACGCCGGCACGAAGACCTGCGCCGGATACCCGGGCAGCCTCGGCCACGAGATCGTCGACGCGCAGACCTGGGCCGACTGGGGCGTCGACTATCTCAAGTACGACAACTGCAACAACCAGTCCGACGGAACGCGGGAGGACTTCGTCCGCCGCTACACCGCCATGCGCCACGCGCTCGACCGGACCGGACGCCCGATCGTGTACGCGATGTGCGAGTGGGGCCAGTCCCAACCGTGGGAATGGGCCGCGAGCATCGCCGACCTGTGGCGCACCGGAGGCGACATCGGCGACAACTGGCCCAGCCTGCGCTCCATCATCGCGCAGAACGCCACACTGGCACCGTTCGCCAGCAAGGGCCATTGGAACGACCCGGACATGATGGAGATCGGCAACGGCGGAATGACCGGCATCGAGTACCGCACCCACATGAGCATGTGGGCGGTGATGGCGGCGCCACTGCTGATCGGTACCGACGTGCGCACCGCGTCGCCGGAGACGCTCGCCATCCTCGGCAACCGCGACATCATCGCCATCGACCAGGACCGGCTGGGCATCCAGGGGGCCATCGTGTCCGACGACGGCGGCCTGATGGTGCTGGACAAGCCTTTGGCCAACGGCGACCACGCCATCGCGCTGTACAACTCCACCGACGCACTGGCCACGGTCGGCGTTCCGGCCTCGGCAACCGGCCTGCGCCGCGCCGACGCCTACCGCCTGCAGGACGTCTGGACCGGTGAGGTCCGCCAAGCGAAGAACACCATCGCGGCGGCCGTACCGGCGCACGGCACCGTCGTCTACCGCGTCCGCCCACAGCACAACGCCATCACGGTGCCCCCCGCCGTCACCGTCGGGGCCGCCATGGCCACCGTCGTCCCCGGTCCCGACGGTGCCACGCTGACGACGACCGTGACCAACCACGGCCTCGGAACCATCCGCGACGTCCGGGTCGCCGCCACAGCGCCCGCCGGTTGGACGGTCACCGCGTCGTCATCCACCACACGCCGGAGCCTGGCGACGAACGCCTCCCTGCAGACGACCTGGCAGATCCGGGCGCCGGAGGGCACCCCGGCCGGGCACTATCCGATCACCGTGACGGCCACCTACCGCTGGGGAACGCGACACCGAACCGCCACCGCGTCCAGTGAACTCGTGAGCACCGTCGTGACCGCGCCGGCGGACGGACGCCGGCATCTGAGCTCCGTGTCGCCGGTGCGCTCGACGAACGCCCGCGGCCCGGTCGAACCTGACCAGAGCAACGGCGGTGACGCCCCGGGCGACGGCGCGCTGATCACCGTCGCCGGACGTCTCTACACCCGGGGTCTGGGCACCACCGCGCCGAGCGAGATCCTGTACTACCTCGGTGGGCGCTGCGCGACACTGGTCACCGACGTCGGCGTCGACGACGAGTCGGTCAGCACCCTTCCGTCCACCTTCACCGTCTACGCCGACGACGTGGCGGTGGCGGCCAGCGGTGACGTCCGTTCCGGCGAGGCACCCCGGACACTGACAGCCGACCTCACCGGCGCGACCTGGCTGCGTCTGGTCACCGCCGGCAGCGGTGCCGCGCCCGACGGCACCACCATCAACAACCACACCGACTGGGCCGCACCCGTACTGACCTGCGGCACCGCCGGTCCAGCCGATCCGGTACTGCCGACCGAACAGACGGTGTTCTCCTTCGAGACAGGCACCGACGACTTCACCATCGCCAACACCGCCGACGGCGGCAGCGTGGTGCAGTCCGAGGCCTTCCACACCGACGGCACGCACGGGCTGCAGGTCACCACGCCGTCGGGTGGCAACTGGTTCGGACGGACATTGGCCACACCGTTGGATCTGAGCGGGCGGACCCGGCTCAAGTTCGACGTCCGCACCGCCGCCACGGGTACCTCCGGCGAGATCGCCGTACAGATCGGTGACTCGTTCACCTGGTGCCAGGGCGGCCGATGGGCGTGGACGAACCCGAACTCCAGCCGAACGGTCACCGCCGACTTCGCCGAGCTGGGATGTTCCGGCGACGTCGCGATGAATCCCGCCGACATCCGGGCCGTGTGGGTGTTCCTCAACGGAGGCGAGGTCTACATCGACAACGTCCGCGCCGAGTAACGAATCCGTCCACGCTCGCCCGCCCCACTCGGAGGTCACCCCCACATGAGAGCGCGACTGGCACTGCTCCTGATTCTCGCTCCTCTGTTCGTCGTGTTCACCGCCGGCCCGGCGCAGGCCGCCACCGGGATCCGGATCAGCGGTGGGCGTCTGGTCGAGGCGAACGGCACCGAACTGGTGCTGCGCGGCATCAACCACGCCCACGTCTGGTACCAGAGCCAGACGAGCTCGTTCGCCAACATCAAGGCCACCGGCGCCAACTCGGTCCGGGTCGTCCTGGGCAGCGGCCAGCGCTGGGGTCCGACTCCCGCCAGCGAGGTGTCGAGCGTGATCTCGCTGTGCAAGCAGAACAAGCTCATCTGCGTGCTCGAGGCCCATGACACCACCGGCTACGGCGAGCAGAGCGGTGCCGCGACGCTCGCGCAGGCCGTCGACTACTGGATCAGCGTGCAGAGCGCGCTGACCGGCCAGGAGAACTACGTCATCCTGAACATCGGCAACGAGCCGTACGGGAACCAGGGGTACGCCGCCTGGACCACCGACACGGCCAACGCCATCCGGCGGCTGCGGTCAGCGGGCTTCCAGCACACGATCATGGTCGACGCCCCGAACTGGGGCCAGGACTGGACGTTCACCATGCGCGACAACGCGCCCACCGTCAAGGCGGCCGACACAACCGGCAACACGGTCTTCAGCATCCACATGTACGGGGTGTTCGACACCGCCGCGGAGGTACAGGCCTACCTGTCGTCGTTCATCAGCCGCGGGTTGCCGATCGCGGTCGGCGAGTTCGGCAACAACCACTCCGACGGCAACCCGGACGAGGACACGATCATGTCGTATGCCCAGGCCAACCGGATCGGCTACCTGGGCTGGTCGTGGAGCGGCAACGGTGGCGGCGTCGAGTACCTGGACATGGTGCAGAACTTCAACCCGGCCAGCCGCACCAGCTGGGGCACCCGGTTCATCGCGGGCGCCAACGGCATCGCGGCGACCTCGCGCGAGGCGACGATCTACGGCGGCGGCACAGGAACGCCGGACAGTCAGGCGCCGACCACGCCGGGCACCCCGACGGCCAGCAACCTCACCTCGACCGGCGTGAACCTGGCGTGGAGTGCGTCGAGCGACAACGTGGGCGTCACCGGATACACCGTCGTGCGGGTCCAAGGCACAACGGAAACGACCATCAGCAGCCCGTCCACCAACTCGGCGGCGCTCACCGGACTCACTCCGTCGACCGCGTACACGTTCGCGGTCTACGCGCGGGACGCGGCGGGCAACCGGTCGACACGGTCGGGCGCGGTCGGTGTCACCACGCCGGCCGGCGGTGGTGGCGGCAACACCGGCTGCACCGCCACCTACCGGATCGTCGGCCAGTGGCAGGGCGGGTTCCAGGGCGAGGTGACCGTGACCAACGGCTCGACCGCGAGCACCGGCTGGACCGTTACCTGGACCTACGCCAACGGCCAGACGATCACGCAGATGTGGAACGGCCAGGACACCCCGAGCGGCGCCAGCCACTCGGTGCGCAACGTCAGCCACAACGGCAACCTGGCTCCGAACGCCAGCGCCCAGTTCGGGTTCACCGGTACCTGGAACGGCACCAACTCCGCCCCCACCCTGACCTGTGCCCGCAGCTAACGATGTGGTGGTCCGGTGCCGGAACGCTCGTCCGGCACCGGACCGCGTACCTGTCTCGCGACCGCGGTGAACCAGCCGAGGTGGAAGCGGTCCCCGTCGGCCCGGAACGCCGCGCGCAGGTGGTGCCAGCGGAGCCCCGGGTGGCGGTGGTGGACGGCGTGCAGGTTGAACGCGAGCACGAACGTCTCCAAAACGCGGGGCAGGCGCAGGTTCATCGCCTCCAGCGGCGCGTCGAGTTCGGTGCCGTAGTGGTAGGCGTTGTCGGCCACCGAGATCATGACCGCGCGGGCGGCGATCGCCGCGCCGAGCATCCAGGCATGACGGCCGTACGCCAGCAGCGAAGCGGCGTGGACGGCGACCACAGCCGCCGCGTCGACGCGGAACTGCCGCAGCAGTCGCCCACCGACGCGGTCGAGGAGGATCCCGGTGACCGAGTCGGGTGACTCCATGCGGCGGGCCAGACGTTGCCAGAACGCCCGTGGCGCCACGGCGAGCACGACGGTGGCGACCTCGGCGAGATACAGCCCACCGAACAGGCGCACGTAGTAACCCGGCGCGGTGGCGGCCCACGTCGTGGCGGCGGGGTCGTACACCTCCGTGCGTTCCCGAGCGGTCCGGCTGTACCGGTGGTGCAGGAGGTGACCGGTCTTCAGCAGCGCGAAGGGGACGCCGTAGCCGACGGCGAGCGGGCGCCCGCAGCGGTCGTTCCACCTGCGGTCGCGCAGGAGGGTGCCGTGGATCGCCTCGTGGATGAGCGACCAGTGCGGCGTGCTCAGCAGGGCGAGCGGCACCAGCAACCAGCCCCAGGCGGACCCGGCGGGGAGCAACCACAGCGGGACGACGGCGAGTTGGAGCAGCAGGGCGACCGCGCCGCAGCCGATCAACAGAGCGGACAAGCGGTCACCCGCATCGCGTCCGACGACGGTGGATGAACGACCGAGTGCCACAGGCCGACCCTCGCAGACCCGACTGACATCGACGTGAACCGGAGTTCGCCTGCTGATTACCCGGTCATCGTGCTCCGGTCGACGCCGCGACGGTCCGGTCGGCTGTGCTGGAGGCACGGCCGAGCCGCGAGGAGCGCGCGATGCCTGACCAGGTCCAGCCCTTCATCACCTCGCCGTGGATCTACCTGATCGTCTTCGTCGTCACCGCCGTCGACGCGTTCTTCCCACCGGTGCCCAGCGGTGTCCTGGTGGTGACCCTCGGCGCCTTCGCCGCGGCCGGCGACCCGACGTTCGGCGGCGTGCTGGCGGCCGCCGCCGCGGGGGCGTTCGTCGGCGACACGATCGCCTACCTGTTGGGCCGCTACCTGGTGCGTCCGCTCCGCCGCGCGTCGGCGGGTCGGGCGAACGCCACCGCGGCGCGGATCCGCGACGCGATGGCCGCCTGGGGCGGCGGGACGCTGATCGTGGCGCGCTTCATACCGGGTGGCCGCACGCTCGCGACGGTCAGCGCGGGCTCGTTGCGCTACCCGATCCGACGGTTCTGGGTGTTCACCGCCGTGGCGGGCGTGGCGTGGGGCACGTACACGACGTCGATCGGCTACCTCGGCGGTGCGCTGTTCGACAGCGCACTCCCGGGCGCTGTCGGGGGTCTGCTGTTGGCGTCGGGGCTGTCGATCGCCGTCGAGGCCGGTCGCCGGTTGGTCCGCCGGCGCACGAGCAGCCGCAGTCCCGCTCCGCCGGCGACCAGCCCGGCACCGCCCACGACGAGGGCGACGATGGAGTAACCGGTCCGCGGCAAGGGACCAGTGGGTGGATCGGCGGTGGGTGTCACCGTCGGCGTCGGTGTCGGCGTCGGTGTCGCGCTGGTGGTGGGGCTGGACGTCGCCGGGCCGATGGTCACCCTCAGCTCGTTCGAGTGCGCGCTGTCGCTCGGGTCGGCGGCGGCCGCGGGTGCGGCCCACACCGCCAGCAGCGCCCCCGCCGTCAGCACCGTCGTCAGCACCGCCAGCACCAGGAGCACCGTCGCCGTGGCAGGGGTCGGACGGCGACGCAGCAGCCGCCGCACCGGGCGCCGGAACACGAATCCCAGCCCACCGAGCACCACGATCAGCACCACGGCCAGCAGCAGCCACGGCATCGCCCACACCGAGCGCTCGGCGGTCAGCAGCTCGATCGGGCCTTCCGCCGACTCGGCGTTGACGCGCACGGTCGCCGACAGCGGCCCGGCCGGGAAGATCCCCTCCACCCGCCGGGTGAACCGCACCTCGGAGTCGGGCAGCAGCTCCGGCACGTCGATCGGTCCGCTGTCGGCCAGTGCCACGCCGAACGGTCCGTCGACGCTGATCACCGCCTTCCCTTTCAACCGCACGTTGCCCTCGTTGACGACGCGGTAGGTGACGGTCATGCCGCCCCCGCCGAACGGGTTGAGCGGGTTGTCGTAGCGCACGTCCACCGCGGAGATCCGCGCGACCGCGCGGACCGGTCCGTTGACCCGGGTGTGCAGACGGGTGCCGACCCGGCGCTCGACGTTGACCGTCTGCCCCTCCGGGGTGGTCTGCGGCGTGGTGATCGACGCGACGATCCCACCCGAGTGGTCGCCGGGTGCCGCGTTCGCCGGCACGCGCAGCGTGAACGGAATGTCGAGCCGGGTCCGGGGCGGCACCGTGTGGTCGCGGCCGGCGAGGGTCACCCAGGTGCCGATGTCGCGTGGCTCCTGGGCCGCCGTGAGGAGTGCGTAGGCGCCGTCCGGGCTGTTGAACGCGTCGGTGGCGTACACGGCGACGGTCAGCGGCGTGGTGCCCAGGTTGTTGATCGACACGTGGTCGGTGACCTGTTCGCCGGGCTTGAGCCGGTAGTCGAACGCGTTGCGCGGCGGCTGTCCGGCCGCCGACACGGGCAGCACGGACCACTTGCTGCCGTCGTCGTCCGGCGCGGCGGGGGCCGGCGCCGGCGCGGCGACCGGGCCGGCGACGAGGCCGGCGACAAGGGCAGCGATCAGCAGTGCGGCGGTCCGGGATGGCATCGGTCGCTCCAGGGGGCGTCTTGTCGGAACACGCGAGGTCGGACACGGGCGACCTCGGAACACGCGAGGTCGGAACACGCGAGCTCGAACACGGCAACGAGGTACCGCGGCCGGGTCGCCGCGGTACCTCGTCACGGATCGGTCTTTCCTCAGTGCCGGCTCAGATCAGCGTCAGCGTCAACGTGCCGGTGTAGGTGCCCGGAACGGTGTCGCCCGGAACGGTGAGCGTGAGCCCGGCGTCACAGGCGAACACGCCCGCGCTGTCGCCCTCCGAACCCCGGCACAGCACGGTCGGGGCACCGAGGTTCGCCGACGGGCCGGCCTGCACGGTGCCGCCGCCGCTCGTGGTGTTGCCCGACGGCGCCCAGCTGAGGTTGCCGGCCGGGATCGCACCCGAGCCGCCCTGCTGGGTGAAGCCGGGGAACTGGCCGGTGACGTTCCAACCGGCGTTGGTACCCCGGTAGTCGGTCACGGTCACGTCGTTCAGCGAACCGGTGGCGCTACCGCCGACGGTGCCGGCCAACGCGACCGGTGCCGCCGACGACTCGATCGAGAACGCACCGGCCTCGATCGTGGCGTTGAGCGGCTGGCTGACCGACTGGCCACCGGCCGGCGTCACGGAGTAGTTCAGAGCCGCCGAGGTGGAAGCCTTGAACGCGGCCGGGTCCGCCGGGGTGAAGGCGGCGGTCAGCGCCGACACACCGTCCGGAAGCACCACATTGGACAGCACGGCGGTGCCACCCGTGACGGTCGCCGTGCCGAGAGACACGTCGGCCCGGAAGAACTGCACCGAACCCGCGGCGGCCGGCGTGACGGTCGCCGTCAGGGTGATCGGCGTCCCGGCCGGCTGCGGGGACGTCGGGCTCGCGGACAGCGCGGTGCTGGTCGCCTCCGCGCCGGCGGGCGGCGTGGTGGTCCAGGTGCCGCCCTGCACGAAGATCGGGGTCACGAACCGGTCCGGGTGCCGGCCCGCGGTCAGGCTGAAGCACTCCACGACGACCCACCACTCGCCGTCGGCTGGAGCCTGGCCGAGCGCGGTCTGGAACGACCGGTTGGGGTTGACGGTGACCGGGCTCTGGTCGTAGCCGCCACCACCGAGCGACGGCGCGAGGTTGGTGAACGGACCGGTGTTGGCCGGCCCGATGCGCAACGCCGCTTCCTCGCCGAACGTCGCCGGGCACGCCACCGACGTGGTGGCGCTGGCGAAGATCGGCGTCGCGGTGACCGTGCCGGACTGCTGCGACAGGTTGACCGTGCCCAGCGGAGCGGCCTGCGCGGGCGTGGCAACCACGACGAGCGCACCCGCGGCGACGATCGCACCGGCGGCCACGGTGACTGCCCGGGTGAGCAGACGCCTAGTCATTGATCACGTCCTCTCAAAGTTGTGACCGGGAACAGCAACCCCGGTTCCCGCTCAGCCTCGGGATGCGCCGTGACCCGGGAGGCAGGCCATGGCTGACGCCGGACATGCGACAGGCGAACAATGGGTGTTCGCGAATCATCCGAACCGCCCGTGGACGTAGTCCGACGTCCGCTGGTCCTGCGGACTGTCGAACATCGACCCCGTCGGCCCGTGCTCGACGATGGCACCGGGCGAGCCGTGCTCGGCGAGAAAGAACGCGCACTCGTCCGACACCCGCGCGGCCTGTTGCATGTTGTGCGTGACGATCACGATCGTCACCTCGGTCACCAGTTCGGCGATGGTCTCCTCGATGCGCCGGGTCGAGGTCGGGTCCAGCGCCGAGCACGGCTCGTCCATCAGCAGCACCCGCGGCCGCACGGCCAGCGCCCGGCCGATGCACAGCCGCTGCTGCTGCCCACCGGACAGCGCGCCGCCGGGGTCGCGCAGGCGGTCGCGGACCTCGCGCCACAGGCCGGCCTTGGTAAGGCACTCCTCCACCAGGTCGTCGCGCTCGCGGCGGGTCACCCGCACACCGGTGAGCTTCAGACCGGCGACGACGTTGTCGTAAACCGACATCGCCGGGAACGGATTGGGTTTCTGGAACACCATGCCGATCTGGCGCCGCGCGTCGATGACCCGCCGCTGCGGCTCGTAGATGTCGTTGCCGTCGAGGCGCACCTCACCGGCCAGCGACGCACCCGGAACCAGTTCGTGCATCCGGTTGAGGATGCGCAGGAACGTCGACTTGCCGCAGCCGGACGGCCCGATCAGTGCGGTGACGCGACCGGCGGGCATGACCAGCGACACCTGGTCGAGGACCTTGTGGCTGCCGAACCACGCCGAGACCGCGTCGGCGTGCAGCTCGGCGAGCGTCATCAGCTGCTGGGTCATGCGGTTCTCCTCGCGGTCACAACAGGTTCGGTAGCAGGCGGGCAGCGGCGTCCACAGTGGACGCCCCGACGTACAGGAGCACCGGCACGCCGACGATCCACGCCTGCCAGCGACCCCAGCGGACCCGCGCCCAGGCGAGCCCGAGCGCGGCGACGAGGAGCAACTGGGTCCACAGGACGAGCGGCATCCACGCGTCGCGGTCGGTGGCCAACGCCTGCTCCGACGGCGGCAGCGATGCCGTCCCGAACCGGCGCGCGGCCGCCGGCTGTGCCGGCGAGGTCAGGTCGGCGTAGACGTAGAGCAGGTCGGTCGGCATCCAGCGCGGCCCGTCCGCGGTGACGAGCACGAGCCGCCCGTCGGAGGACTCGGGTGGGGCCGGCAGCGGTTCCCCGGGCCGACGCACCGCGGTGACGCGGTAGGTGTGCTCGCCCTGGCCGGTCACCGCGTGGATCCCGTCACCGGGCAGCAGCCGGTTCAACCGGCCGAACGGCCCGCCGTACGCGGCGCGCCGCCCCATGACGACGCTGGTTCCCGACTGTCCGGGTAGGACGGTGTCCCGGCGGTGTCCGGGCCCGGCCTGCAGCACGCCACCGGTGGTGCCCTCGAACACGACGGTGCGCAGCTTCAGCGCGGGAATGCGGAGCACCGCCACGGCCGTGCCCGGCGGCACCAGGCGCCCGTCCTGATCGGCCTGCCCGACCGGAGCGGTTCCGGTGGCCAGGTCGATCCGGAAGTCCGCGAGCGTGACCTCCTGCCGGCGCTCGAAGGCGAGCTGGGACACCAGGGTCAGCTGGGCCAGGAACCCCAGGATCAGCACCGCGAGAACGCTGAGCGCGGCACCCGGCAGATACAGCGCCAGCGGCAGCACAGGTGCCGGGTCCGCCGCGTCGACCGGCTCCGCCGGAAGGTCCGGCTCTCCGGCGTCGTCCGGATCGGGGCCGACCTCCGCCACGGTTTCGCCGGGTTCGGCCGGCTCGACGTCGGGCGCGGGTGCCACGAGCGTCATGTGTCCGTGCCGTCGCGGTTGGCCTTCGCCTGGCGGCCGGCGCGGCGCGAGCCGACCCGGGCGCCCAGGATCGCCACGATGCCGGCGCCGATGAGCGCGAGACCGGCGGTGGAGATCAGCGGAATGTTCATGCCCGTGGTCGGTAGCGGGCCCGTCGACTCGGTGGGGTCGACGGTCGGATCATCGGTTCCGGACGGCGTCGCCGTCGCCGTGGTGGTCGGGGTGGTCGATGTCGACCTCGACGCCGTCGGTGTGGTGGACGTCGACGACGACGGGGTCGGGTTCGTTCCCTCCACGACGTACACGAGGACCGGCGACGTCGACGCCTCGTAGGCGTCGTCGTCGGTCGGCACGAAGGCCGCGGTGACGGACCTGTTGTTGGCCTGGTTCCAGGTGACCTTGATCGCGGCCGTGCCGCTCACGACGTCGACGGGCGAGGTGATCTGCGCGGTGCCGTCGAAGAACGCCACCTTCCCCACGGCGTTGGCGGGAATCACCGTCGCGGTGAGCGTCACCTCGGTCCCCGGTACCTGCGGCGACCGCGGCGTGGCGGCCACGTGGATGGCGGTCTCGACCGGACCCGGGGATGTTCCGGTGATCTCGTACGGCACGGAACCGGACTCGGCGGGGTCGTACGGGCCCGCCGGCGTGTACGACGCCGTGAACGACTTGCCACCGACCCGCAGGTCGTTCGCCGTCCGGGTGGCGGTGCCGGACACCACCGGCACCGGGTCGCCCACGGGCTCGCCGTTGTTGCGGAACTGCACCGTGCCGACCGCCGTCGCCGGGGTCACGGTCGCGGTGAGCGTCACGTTCTGGCCGGCCGCCTGGGTGCCCTGCGGCGCGGCCGTCAGGGCGAGGGTCGTCGGTGCCGATTCGATGCCCGTGCTCCAGGTGGACCCGGTGACCGTGACCGGGGTGACGAACCGGTCCGGGTGCTTGCCGGCCGTCAGGCTGAAGCACTCCACGACGACCCAGTAGACGCCGTCGGCCGGCGGCGCACCCAGCGCCTGCGCCAGGGAACGGTTGGGGGCCGCCGTCACCGGGGCGGTGTCGTAGCCGCCACCACCCAGCGACGGGGTGAGGTTCGCGAACGGCCCGGTCTCCGCCGGACCGACCCGCAACGCCGCCTCCTCGCCGTACGTGGCCGGGCACGGCGCCGAGGTCGTCGCGCCGGTGAACATCGGGGTGTCGGTGACCGATCCCGACTGGTGGCTCAGGGTCACCGTGCCGAGCGCGGCCGCGGCGGCGTTGTTCACCGCGAACGCGAGCGTTCCGGCCACCACGATCAGCACGGCGCCCAGGGCGGCCGAGATCCGACCGGCGACCTGAAGAGTCCGGCGGGTCACGTCAGCTCCTTCCGCCGGCCGAACCGGCCCGCCTGCGCCGCGCCATGACGCCGCCGGTCGCCAGCGCGATCAGCAGGACGAGGCCACCGGCGAGGAATTCGATCGGGACGCCGCCCGGGCCGGCGCGGCGCTCGGCCGCAGTGCGGGTGCGTTCCCCGTCCGGTCCGGAACCCGGTCCGGGTGCGCCCGTCGACGTGGCCGTCGACGCGGCTGTCGACGTCGTGGGGGCCGCGCCGTCGCCCGGCCGCCCGGGAGCGGAACCAGAGGCGCCCGCGGGCGGTGAACCGAGCCGCCACGCGGTGCCCGTCACGGTGACCGGAGTGACGAAGCGTTCGGTGATCCGGCCGGCATCGGGGCTGAAGCATTCGACGACGACCAGCCATTCGCCGTCGGCGGGACGCCCACCGAGCGCGGTCGCGAACGACCGGTCCGGCCGGAAGGTCACCGGCGCCCGGTCGTAGCCACCGGCCGCCAACGGCTTGGCCAGGTTGGTGAACGGGCCTTCCGGCCGGCCGATCCGGATCAGCGCGTTCGCGCCGAATCCGGCCGGGCACGGCGCCGACGTGGTGGCGGTGGTGAACATCGGCGCGTCGGTGACCGTGCCGGACGCCTGGCCGATCGTCACCGCGCCGAGCGGAGCGGCGCGCGCCGGTGTCGCCACGACCCCCGTCAGCGTTACGGCCAGCAACACGGCCACCAGCCCGGCGGCCACCGGACGGATCGTCATCACGGTCATCGGCAATGCCTTTCCGCAAGAGTCTCGAACGGGTCGCCGGGTCGGGCGACCGGACGGCCGCCCGACCCGGCGCGGGTCACCCGGTGATCAGGAGTTGGCCTTCAGGTCGGTCGTGCCGCAGGTCTGGTGGAACAGGTCGGTAGTGGTCGTGCGCACGCCGAAGCCCAGCAGTTCGACGACGCGGCGCGGGTTGCCGCCGACGTTCACCGTCTGGTTGCACACCAGCGCGTCGGAGCCGACGAACACCTGGTCGATGAGCGGCTCGGCGAGGCGGTTGGTGCCGACGACGTGGTACACGTCCCGGTTGAGCGGGTAGTTCGGGTTGAGCACGCCGCCGACGACCGGCTGCTGCACCGGCTGCCCCGGCCGGTTCATGCCGGTCAGGATCGCGTCTCCCCGACGGTCCTGGACGGTGACCGACGGGATCGCGGCCGTGATCGCGGCGCTGTTGGTCTGCGCGATGAACTGCGCGGCCGAGAACGGCACGATCCGGTTGGGGTTGCCGGTGAGAACCGAGCCGTCGTGCTCCTGCGGGAACGCAACGGCGGTCAGGCACGGCACGTCGCCGAGGGTGATCTCCTGCTCGGTGATCTCCATCTGCTGCAGCCAGAACTGCCGGGTGCCCGAGCCCGCCTGCGGGATCACCGGCTGCGCCGGCAGGCCGGTGATGTTGTTGTCGAAGCACTTGAACACCCGCTGGATGCGGGCGAACGAGTTGTTGCGCGGGAAGTCGCTGTTCCGGTTGATGGCCGGCGCGACGGCGTCGACACCGGCCGGGATGTAGGTCAGCGAACCGGTCGTGCCCGCGACGGTGCCGGAGTACGCCGACGAGCGCGCCGCGTCGACACACCCGACGACGTTGTCGCCCTGGAAGATCCCGGCGCCGGCGCCGAGATCCTGGCCCAGCGCGGCCCGCAGCGCCTGCCGCCCGGCGCCCGACCCGTTCGGCCGGGTGAACGAGCAGCCGGTGTCCTTCGTGGTGACGCGGGTCGTGCCGCCGACCGGCGGACGGGCGTCCCACGACGCGACGGCCTTGCCACCGTTGGCGACGACGGTCTCGGCGAGGGCGTTACCAAGGTCCTGCGTGGTGTCGGAGCCGACCATCGCGATCGGCCGCGCCGTCGGGGCGGACGGGTCGGCGAGCGCGGGGGTGGCGGTCAGCAGCAGGACGAGCGCGCCCAGGCTCGCTCCGGCCACGTGTCGAAGTGACTTTACGTTCACGCTTTCTCCCTTTCCGAGAGCCTTCGTGAGTGGAGAAATCCACCGTGTCCGCACTGCGACAACACGGCTGACCGAAAGCCTTCCGGTGCCGGAGCCGGTCGGGATACCTGACTTCGGCGAACGTTCCGTGCGCTTTTCATCGCCCGCACTTAGGCGAGATGAACGTTCGGCGTGGCACCTAACCCACCCCCGCTCGCCGGAGTTTCGCGCGCGCGTAGGCGAGCAGTCCCGGCCCGGCGACCGCGCCGACTCCGCCGGCCACGAGCAGCACGACGAGGACCATCCGGATGACGCCGAGCGGGTTGCCGGGCGCCACCCCGGAGGTGGTGACCGCCGGCGGGGCGCTGGACGAACCGCCCGACGACGGCGGTGGAACACCCGCGTTCGGCACGGACGCCGGTGGGGTCGTCCCGCCCGCGGGCGCCTGCGTCCCCGTGTCCGCCCCGGGTTCCTCCGTCGGCGGGACGTAGACGAAGTTCTGGATCTCGTTCGCGGCCCGCTCGGTCTGCGCCCGCATGGCCTGCGGCAGCGGGGCGTACCCCGGTGGTAGTTGGCCGCGCTGGAAGCCCGGTGTCTGGCCGGCGCCGGCGGCGTACCGCAGCAGCGTCGCGTAGTCCTTGCGGCCGGCCGTGTCCGCGTTGAGCGCGGCCGCCGCGTAGGTCACCATCGTGAGCGGGTAGGCGCCCGTCGTCGCGGCGACCTTGGCGGGGTCGATGGCCCGCACGTTGTCGATGTCGGTCGGCACCATGGCGTCGGTGGCCGCCACCATCGACGCGGTGGTGGCGGAGCGGCAGTCGTCGGGGCGGAGCGTGCCGTCGGTGCCGCGGGCCGGGCGGCACAACTGTGCGGTGTGCAACCCGTAGCGTGCGGCCGACGCCGAGTCGGCGATGCCCATCACGAACCGGTAGGTGATCTCCTGCGGCGCGTCGGCCTTGTAGTTGCCGGTCTGCCCCTCGTTCGCCGGTGGTTCCCACAGGATCTGCTGCTTGGTGTCGGCCCGCAGCGTCTGGTACGCCGTGTCCTCGATCGTCGAGGTGTAGGGCGTGTACTCGAACGCGCAGGGCCCGACGTCGGGCCGCTGGTACGGCAGGAGGTTCGGCAGCTCCGGCGGCGGCGCGCAGGTCTGGTCCGCCTTCGGGAAGTACTCGGCCGGCGCGGCGACGAAGTCGGCGTAGTTCGGATTGACCTTCATCCCGGACTCGTCCGGCGTGCCCTGCATCCACGCCTTCGCCTCGGGATCGGCCAGGATCCACCGCCACACCTCGCGGGCGTACGCGTAGTTGCCGTTGGGCACCATGATTCCGAGTGGACGGTGCGACGGCGCGACGAAAGCGAGCGACGGGTTCAACTGGAGGAACTCGGGATCGTCCACAATGGAGCGTCGGTTGGCCTTCAGGTGCTCGACCTTCTCGCCGTTGGGCAGGTCGCGTTGGTACGACTGGGTCAGCAGCTTGGCCACCAGGCGCGGGGTGAGTCGGAGATCGCGCACCGGGGTCCCCCGCAAACCCGCGACCTCGGCCGGCGGCTCCCCCTGAGCCGGATCCATCCGGAAGTCGATGTTGAAGGTGATCACCGCGGCGGACACCGCGACCGGTGCGTGCACGATGCCCCACTGGCCCTCGGCCGGTACCACCGGTTCGGCGGTGAACGCCAACCCCGGAGCGGTGTCGAAGGGCTCCAGCACCTGGGCTCCGCCCTCGGCGTCGCCGACGTGCGAGAAGCCGAAGATCGGCCCGTTGCCGGCGCACAGCGCGGGCTGCCAGGACTGCATGGCGGCGCCGATGAACTGGGTGCCGACGGTGCGGCGCTCGGCCCCCGAGCGGCAGGCCGCCTCGACCGGGACGAACTCGAGCGGGAAGAACAACGCGTCGCCGAACACGGCCGTCGTCAAGGGGCTGCGGTGGCGCGGGGCCGCGAGCACGGAGCCGTCGACGTCGTGCGCCCCGCGCGGCACCACCGCGAGCCAGCAGGCGCGCGGACCGTCGCCGACGACCTTGCCGCAGCCCAGATGCGGGTCGCGGCTGGCGTTGCGGACCTCGAACGTCGCCCGACCCGTGCCGTCGCCGCCGGTGGGAACCTGGCTCACCTCGTTCGTGGTGTACGGGGTGAAGTAGTTCGACAGGACCTCCCAGTTGTAGGCCGGGCCGGTCGTCCCCGCCACCTTGCTGTCCGGGAACGGGCTCGTGGAACTGCCGTCCGGGGTGCGGGCGCGGTCGAGCTGCGAGTAGAACGGGATCATGCGCGCGTCCGCGGGCAGGGCGTCCGGGACGACCGCCTCCTCCACCGGCTTGCGGTTCTCCTCCCGCGGAACCGTCGTACCGACCTCCCGGATGCCCGCGCCCCACACGCACGTCTCGCGGAAGTCCGGCGCCTGCGGGTCGGCACCGGAACACTGCATGATCTGCAGATAGTTCGTCATGATGTCCCGGCCGGAGAACGCGCTCTTCGCACCGCCGGTCCAGGTCACCGAGATCGCCTGATTCGACAGGGCTTTCGTCTGCGAGACGGTCACCGTCAGCGAGCTGAAGTCGTCGCCCAGCCGGCTCGGGCGTCCGGTGAGCGTCAGCGCCGAATCCGTCGGGTCGTCCGGACCCGCGGTGGCCCGGTTCGTCGTGCCGGGCGCGAGCGCGAACAGGGACACGGCACTCACCACCGCGACGACCGCCGCGACGGCGCGGAGAACCCGCCCGGTCATGACGGGTCCCCACTTCGTGGTGACCCGCCCCGACCGGGAGGGCTCTGCCCGATGATGCCCTCGCTCCGCTCGGTCATGGCCGACCGCCCGGCCGCCGCAACCGCCGCGCCATCAACGGTGGACCGAGCACGAGGGCGAGCAGCAGCAGGCCGGCCACCACCATGATCGTGTGGTGGGTGCGCCAGCCGCGCGCGGCGTCCAGCGACACCGGCACCCCGGCCACGTACTCGCCACCGGAACCACCACCGGCCGGCTCGCCGGTGACCGGATCGACCGCCTCGCCGCTCGGATCGGCCGCACCGCTCGGGCCGGTGGTGGCGCCCGTGCCGCCACCGGTCGTCGTCTCCTCCGTCGCACCAGCGGTGCCGGTGGAGCACTGCTGCGGGCCGCCCTTGCGGTCGCACTCCGGCGGTTGCGGCGCGGTGACCGCCAGCGTGTTCTGGCCGTTGGTGGAGAACGTCGGGTTGTTGCACGTTCGCAGGTTGGCCGGCTCCTCCACCACACCGGGGATCCGTTTCACCTGCGCGTATCCGGCCTGCACCAGGTTCATCGGCAGCGGCGAGTAGCCGAGCGACTCGGCCTGCTGCTGCCCCTCGCACAGCAGGTAGTAGCTGAACTTCGCGAGCGTGAACCCCTTGTCGAGCGTGATGGGCCGTTCGACCGCCGTGGGCAGGATCATGTACGAGTAGGACGAGAGCGGGTACGCACGCTTGTCGTTGCTGGCGTAGACGTTGTCGAGCTTCTGCGTCAGGTAGTCGTCGGAGTTCGGGTTCGACGTCTCGATCTGCGCGTTCAACAGGGCCACCGCGACGCTGCGCGCGGTCGGCTCGACGTAGTAGCCGGCCTGGTTGAGAATCTTCGCGACCGGGAAGCTCGCGTTCTTGGCGTACGAGTACTCGACATAGGTGATGGTGCCTTCGTTCTGGTCCTGCCGGACATAGCCGGCCACCCCGTCCGACCCGGTGCGCGCCACGAACCCCTCGCTCGCCTTCTGCGGGTAGTACGACGTCAGGTCGCACGGCGGCGTCTTGCCGTGACGGGCGCAGTAGGCGTTCCACAGGTCCGGATGCTGCTTGCTCATCCAGAGCGTGAACTGCGCGCTGGTGCCGGATCCGTCGGCCCGGACGACCGGCACCACCTGGCGGGCCGGCAGGGTCAGACCCGGGTTGTCGGCCCTGATGGCCGGGTCGTTCCACATCTTGATGGCGCCGGTGAACATCTTGGCCACGGTCTCGCCCGACAGCCGCAGGTTCGTCACCCGCCGGCCGTTGATTTTGAGGTTGTACATGAACGCCGTGCCGCCCGCGACGATCGGCATGTACGTCATCTTGCGGGTGGGCCGGCTGTCGGCCGGCCGTCCGAGCGCGGAGTCCTTCAACCCGTAGGGAATCTCGGAGACCGCGAAGTCGACGGTGTTCTGGGCGAACTCCCGACGGCCGGCCGACGATCCGGTACCGGCGTAGCTGACCTCGATGTTGTTCTTCTTGACGTTCGCCGCCCACTGCCGGATCGCGTTCTGGCTCCACGTCGAACCGGCGCCCGCGATCGGCACGAGTTCGGCGGCGGACGCGGGCGCGGCCGGGAGGGCGGTGGCTGCGGCGACGAGCAGGACGACGGTCGCCAGTGCGCGTGCTTTCTGGGCCAGCGTGCTGGTCATGCGAGTTCCCCTGGTTCGGTAGGGCTTTCGAGATGTCCGGGTTCCGGACGGCGGTCCGCGTCACGGGCCGCGAACCGGTCGGCGTCCCGGGCCGACCGGCGGGCCCGGCGGCGCCACTGCCGCCGGCTGAGCTGGCCGGCGCCGCGGCCGCCGAGGATCCGGGCCAGCACGAACAGCACCAGAACGAGCAGCATGAGCGCCGCGCCCGCACCGAACCCGCGTGCGATCATCGACGGCTCGGGCGACCGCACCGAGTCGAACGTGAACAGCGGGAGCGACACCTGCGGGCCGGACAACGAATTGGCGTTCAGGCTCGTGGCGAACCCGGCGGTCAACAGGACCGGCGAGGTCTCCCCCACCACCCGGGCCGTGCCGAGAATGATCGCCGTGGCCAGCCCCGGACGGGCGGTGGGAAGGACGACGTGCCAGACCGTCCGCCACTGCGAGGCACCGAGCGCGAGCGACGCCTCCCGCAGCGTTCCCGGAATGAGGCGCAGCACCACGTCGGCCGCCCGCACGATGATGGGCAGGCCCATGATGCTCAGCGCCAGCGCCGCCGCCAGGCCGCACTTCTCGAAGCCGAGAATCAGGATCAGCGCGAGGAAGATGAACAGCCCCGCCACGATCGACGGCAGCGCGGTCATCGCCTCGACGATGGTGCGCACGAACCGGCTGAACCGGCCGGGCAGTTCACTGAGAAACACCGCGCAGAGCAGCCCGGCGGGCACGATGATCGCGAGACAGATCGCGACCTGTTCGAGCGTGCCGACGATCGCGTGCAGGGCGCCGCCGATGGTCAGCGGCTCCAACGGACCCGCCAGCGACATGTCCTCGGTCCAGAAGTTGAGGTGCCGCATCGCCGTCCAGCCGCGCACCAGCACGTACCCGACCACCAGCAGCAGCGCCGCCAGCAGCACGAAACCGGCGCTGTGCACGACCACCGACATCACCCGGTCGCGCACGGCGGGTCCGCGTTCGTCCAACGACACCAGCAGGGCATAGAGGACCAGGAACGCGACGTACCCGACGACCAGCGCACCGAGAACGCCGGTGAACGGGGTCAACTGGGTGAACAGCAACGCGGTCAGGCTGAACCCGGCCGCCGCGGCACCGAACAGCGCGTAGACGTCGGCACGGCGCACGCCGCCGACCTGGCGCCGCCGCTCGACCCGGCGCACGGCGGGCTCGGGGACGACGGTCGGCCCCGGGTCGTCGAGGTCGGACTTGCGAAGGTCGGACTTGCGAAGGTCGACCGCGGTCATCGCCGGAACCACCTACGCCTCGCTCGCCGCACCGGACCGGCTCCGCGTGATGATGGCGGAGGCGACCATGTTGACGATCAGCGTCAGCACGAACAGCACCAGCCCGGCGGCCATCAGCGCCGACAGCCCGAACTCCGTCGACTCGCCGAAGCGCTGTGCGATCAGCGCGGAGATCGAGTTGCCGCCGTTCTGCAGAACCTGCCACTTGATCTCGAAGACCGGCGAAATGATCATGTAGACGGCGATCGTCTCCCCCAGCGCCCGCCCCAGGCCGAGCATCGTGCCGCCGATCATGCCGCCGCGCCCGAACGGCAGCACGACGGCGCGGATCATCCCCCAGCGCGTGGCGCCCAGCGCGAGGGCGCCCTCCCGTTCACCGACCGGCGCCTGCGAGAAGACCTCCCGCATCACCGAGCAGATGATCGGGGTCACCATCATCGAGACGACCATGCCGGCGATGAACGTCGACGCCGTGTACACCGACACGGTCGCCAACGGGTTGGTCGGGTCGGCGCCGTCGACGCGGAACACCGGGATCCAGCCGAACCAGGTCGACAGCCAGCGCGCGACCGGCACGGCGGCGGGCTCCAGGAGGTACGCGCCCCACAGGCCGTAGACGACGCTCGGTACCGCGGCCATCAGGTCGACCAGGGCGATCAGGGCACGCCGGAAGCGACCCGGCGCGTACTCGGAGATGTACAGCGCGGTGCCGGTCGCGAGCGGGACCGCGAACGCGAGGGCGACCGCGGCGATGAGGACGGTGCCGACCAGCACCGCGGCGATGCCGAAGTTGCCGGAGTCGGGGTCCCAGGCGTCGGTGGTGAGGAAGGACATGCCGGCCACCCGCACGGCCGACCAGCCGCGGAGCAGCAGGAACAGCCCGACGAGCAGCATCACGAGCACGACCCCGGCGCCACCGGCGTAGGCGAGCACGCGGAACACCCGGTCGCCGCCGGAGACGCGGGACCGGACGGCCCGGGGCCGGTCGGCCGCGACCGGTGCCGGGGCCAGTGCGGTGCCTACCATCGGCCGCTCACGAGCCGGTGACCGCCGGCACCGTCCGACGGCAACGGTTCGCTCACCGAGCGGCCGGTGTCACCGCGCCGGTCCCGGCGCACCCGTCGCGCGCCCTCCACGATCGCCGCCTGCGGCACGGTGTCGAGGAAGCGGGCCAGGTTGTAGTTGCACTCGCGCACCCGCAGGTACGACCGGCTGGACACCGCGACCGGCTCGCCGTCCAGCTGCACCTGCCAGTTCCACTGCCCGGTCTCCTCGACCGCCACGACGGGGGCGCCGCGGTCGATGTCGGCCCGCACCCGTAGCACGGCGGCGTGGCAGCCGGGGTACGAGTCGTGCCGGACCGCCGACCGCCCCAATGGCCGGTTGTTCGGGGAGACCAGGATCCACAGGATCCTGTCGAGACCCGCTCCGGCGGGCCGGCCGGAGCCGGTCACCGCGTCGGCGTCATTCGGGTAGGCGGTCGGTACGGCGACGAAGACGAACCGCGACTGCTGCACCGCCAAAGGCTCGGAAGACCGGATGACGCCACACGCAGCCGAATACTCACGCCGGACATGCAGGAAATGAACAGCAGTTACCGGGGACCGGATCTGGCCGAACCGGTGGGGCCGTCCTGTCCGATCGGCCGGGGTGGCTCGCGCCTGCGGCGGGTGCGGAGATGGTCAAGGAGCCACCAGGTGTCGAACAGCGCAGCCGGGTACCGCTCGCGCGGGGACAGCCACATGCGCACGGCCGGTGTGGCGGCGCCGGGCACCGGCACCGGTTCGAGGACCACCACCCCGTCGTCGGAGGCGAACCGGCCGGCGCAGCCGTCGTCGTCGCAGCCGGTGACGACCGTCGTGCCGGGCCGGGTGCGGCGGACCTCGTCCCAGGTCTCGAACCAGTAGGCGCCCGCCGGGGCACCGGTCAGCACCACCACGACGCCGAGGGCCAGTAGCGCCTTCCGCCAGCCCGGCGGATCGTCGGTCACGCGGCCACCTCCCGCGCCGGCTCAGAAGTTGGCCAGCACGTCGCTGACGATCTGGGTCAGCGTGGTGGCGTTCGTGGCGTCGTAGGCCTCACCGCGGGAAGCCCGGGCGATCCGGTCGAGCGTGGCCCGGTCGGCGTCGGTGCCGTAGGCGATGGTGAAGACCGGCACCGGGTCGTCGGTGGTCCGCGCGAGATCGGCCAGCAGCCGGTCGAGGTCGGTGTCCGGCTGGTACTCGTTCGCGCCGTCGCTGAGCACGATGACCGCGTGGATGCGGCCGGTGCCCGTGGTCGGCCGCATGCTCTCGGCGGCCGCCCGGGTGACCGCGTACAGCGGCGTCCCGCCCCGTGGCGAGAGTCCCTGCACGGCCGCGCGGTACGCCTCCGCCGTCGACGACACCGGGCCGCGCGGCACCAGCGTCCGCCACGGATCCGCCCCCGGGGTGGAGCCGAACGCCCACAGGCCGAGTTCGTCGGTGGGCGCGAGCCGGTCCGGGATGGTGACCGCGGCCTCCTTGGCCAACTGCAGTCTCGTCTTCGCGGTGCCCGCCACGCGCTGGTTCATCGACCCCGAGACGTCGACCGCCATGAGGACACTCGCCGGCTTGCGCACCTCGTTCCACAGCTGCAGCGCCGCGTCCACAATGGACGCGCCCGGCGCCGGTAGCTGCCGGTACCCGGCCGTGGCGGAGAAAGCGTCGTCGCGCTTGAGCGCGCCACCGGCCCGGTCCTCCTCGTCGCGGAACCCGTTGTCCAGGAACAGTTTCTTCTGTGCCGGCTCGTGGACGAAGTCGAGAAACGCCTCCGCCGCGCGTTGCTTGACCGGCTCCGACCAGGGCGCCCTCAGCACCGCGTACGGGTTGTCGGACGCCATCGTCCCCTCCTTCGGGTAGACGGCGACCAACCGTGTTCCCGGTGGCGGCTGCTGCCCGTCCATGCCCAGGACGTGCCCCCGGTTGTACTGCCAGACCACCTGTTCCTCGAGCGCGATCGCGCTGACGTAGTCGGTGCCGCCGCCCTGCCGGTCGGCCTCGTAGAGGTTGTGCAGGAAGGGCGCGACGCTGGTTCCGTAGTGCACCGCGGCCGTCTCGATCGCGCGGGTGAGGTCGACGACCTGCGGCCGGTGCATCGTCTCCGGCGTCAACGGAGCGCCGCCCGCCGCCGCGGACACCGTGGCCAGCAACGCGTGCAGGCCGGTGGTCGAGGTGTTCGGATTGGTCTTGCCGACGGTGACCTCGCCCCACTCCGGATGGCCCTTGGCGGCCCAACCGGCCGGATCACCGACGAGCCCGGCCAGGTCCGCCCACCCGATCTCGGCCCGCGGCCAGCCGAGCGCGCGGGCCATCGGTTCCGGCAACGCGATCACCACGGGCGTGCGCGTCACCGAGGCGAGATCGGCGGGGATCGTCACCTGTCCCGGCTGCCCGGCGACGCGGGTCCGCAGCCGCTCGGTCCAGATGCTCGACGACGGTGTCCAGGCGTCCGGGCGCGGACCGTGCGCGTCGCTGTCCCAGCCCCGGCCCGCCGCGTCGGCGAGCAGGTCGGCCATCAACCGCGAGCTGTACGTGCTGATGTTCGCCCGCACACACCGCCCGTCGACGCCGTGCCCGGAGGTCCGGTAGCGCCGGGCGATCTCGGTGAGCGCCGGCACCTTCTCGTCCGAGGAGACGAGGTTGAACTCCACGCAGTTGTCCTGGGCCACCGGACCCGGACCGCCGGGCCGGTCGCACTGCGTCACGCCGATCACGACCGCGACTCCGGCGGCGACCAGACCGGCGATCCACCGCCGGCCGCGCCGACGCCGTGGCGGTCGCACCGGCCCAGGGGTTGGGCGCCGCGGCGCCGTCGTACCCGCGCCGGTCGACGGCCCTGTCGAAGACCCGGCCTCCGTGGAGGCGCCCGGCGTCGGCGGGGCCTCGGTGGAGACGCAGGGTGCCGGCGGGGCGACCGCCGGCCACGCGGGACGCACGCTGCCCTCCGCGACCACCAGTTCGGGTCGTTCGATCGTGGTCGGCGCGAGCCCGAACGCCTGATGCAACAGTGTTGCCACCAAAGGGATCCGCGACGAGCCACCGACCAGGAACACGCCCGTCACCTCGTCGGGCCGCAGCCCCGCCGCCCGCACGGCGGCCCGTGTCGACCGCACCGTGCGTTCCAGGATCGGGCCGGCGAGCTGCTCCAGTTGCTCGCGCCCGATCGGCGCGTCGTCGTTGAACAGCGGCACGTGAACGGTGGCCGTGCCGGAGCGCGACAGTCGTTCCTTCGCGACCCGGACGTCGTCCCACAGCTGCAGTGCCGCTCGCCGGTCCTCTCCCGTCGACGGTGCCGTCAGGCGGGCCCACCCGTGCGGATCGCGCGCGCCGTAGACGGTTCCGAGATAGGCCGTCAGGGCGGCGTCGATGTCCAGACCGCCGGTCTCGGCCAGGCCGCGGGTCGCCGCCACCTCGAACCCGTCCCCGGTGCGCCGCACCACCGACGCGTCGAACGTGCCGGCGCCGAAGTCGTACACCACCAGCGCGCCGCCGATCGGAAGCTCGCGTCCGGCGACGGCCGTGAACGACATCGCGGCCGCCTCCGGTTCAGCCATCAGGTGCGGATCGGCAAGGCCGGCGCGGGCGGCCGCCGCCCGCACCGTGTCGCGGCGGCGTGGGCCCCACGACGCGGGGCAGGTCAGGGTCACCGAACCGGGAGCGCCGCCGGCGATCCGGGTGGCCTCGGCGGCGACCCGGCCGAGCACCGCGCCGATCGCGGCCGCCACCGGCACGGCGGTGTCACCGAGCTGGATCTCGCCGTCGTCGATACAGCGCTTCGGATGCGGTTCGAACGCCTCCGGACGGACCCGCCCCGCGTACACGGCGTCACGACCGGCCAGCAACTGGCCCGCCTCGTCGAGGCACACCGCCGACGGCACCAGTTCCGAACCGTCGATGACAAGCGGCTTCACGTTCCCGTCCGGGAACCGCAGCACCGCCGCGGTGTTCGACGTCCCGAAGTCCACACCGAGCCGGTACAGCTCCGTCACGACCCGCATCGTATGAGGGTGTCGCCAGCCTCCGCGGTCACCGGTGACGCCGACGCCGCTGTGGTGCACGCGATGTTCATCCCGGCGACACCCGGTCGTCGTCATCGCCGAATGAGGCTGGAGCCGGCAGGCGCGGGATCGGGGAGGCTGTCGTGGACGAAGTGGACCGGATCATCCACCACGCACACCGTGGCCGATCGGCCGACGACGACCTGGGGCTCCTCGTGCCTGCCGTCGAGGCGCTGCGCCGCGGAGGTCTCAGCTATGCCCTGGACCATCTGCGGGTGGAGGCCTTCGACCGGGCCGCCGACGCGGCGCGACGCCTCGGCTCCGACGATCTGGACCGGACGCTGCGCTCGGCCGCCGAGATCGCCCGCGGTCATCGCGGGTTCGCTCTGGACCGGGCGACCGCCGACTTCGACCGCCGGCACGGGCCGGCAGCGCTGCACCGGGCGCTCCGCGAAACGGTGACCGCCCATCGGCGGACGGAGCCGGCAACGTCCGAGCCGGTGCCCGACGGCTGAGGGCACGGTCCGGATCAGGGTGCGGGGATCGTGGTCGACCACAGGGGGACGCCGTCGAGGTTGCGCAGCCGCACGGTCATCGCGCGGGTGTGTGCGTCGATGTCGACCTCGCCGAAGTGCTGGAAGCCATCCATCGGCGAGGTGTTCGCCTGGGGCGGCGTGTTGCTGAACACGACCTGCGGGCCGAACGTCGCGTCGAGGGCGTTGGGGCCGAAGGCGCCCGCGTTGGCCGGCCCGGCCACGAATTCCCAGAACGGGGTGAAGTCCGTGACGGCGGCGCGGCCGGGGTCGTAATGATGCGCCGCGGTGTAGTGGACGTCCGCGGTCAGCAGCACGATGCCGGTCACCCCGGCGCGGTGCGCGGCCCGCAGGATGTGGGCGAACTCCAGTTCGCGACCGAGCGGGGCGCCGGGGTCGCCCTGGGCGACACCCTCCTGCGCCGCCGCGCCGTCGGGAACGACCAGGCCGAGCGGCAGGTCGTTGGCGATGACCTTCCAGGTCGCCCGCGACCGCCGCAGGCCCCGGACGAGCCACTCCCGCTGCTCGGCGCCGAGCAGGCCACGGGCGGGATCGGCGTACGTGTTGCCGTCGTTCGGATCCTTGTACGTCCGCATGTCCAGCTTGAAGACGTCGAGCAGGGGACCGTAGGAGAACGACCGGTACAGCGGACCGGACGTGATCGGGACCCACTCGTGGAACGCCTGCCTGGCACGCGCCGCGAGCACGTCGACCCGCTTCTCGGTGTAGCGGTCGTCGGTCAGAACCTCACCCGGGTACCAGTTGTTGGTCACTTCGTGGTCGTCCCATTGGTTGATCTGCGGCACCTCAGCCAGGAAAGCCCGGAGGTTGGCGTCGAGAAGGTTGTACGCGTACTGGCCACGAAACTCCGGAAGGGTCTCGGCGACCTTGCTCTTCTCCGGTGTGGTGACGTTGCGCCACACCCGGCCGTCGGGCAGCGTGACCGACGGCTGGATCGGGCCGTCGGCGTAGACGGTGTCGCCGCTGCACAGGTAGAAGTCGGGCGTCAGCGCCCGCATCGCGCGGAAGATTCGCATCCCGCCGATGTCGGGGTTGATTCCCCAGCCCTGCCCGGCGATGTCACCGGTCCAGACGAAACGGATACCGTCGCGGCGCCCCGGGATCATGAGCGAACCGGTGAGGCGTTCCCCGGCCAGGCCGTGGTCGGCCGTCACCCAGGCCCGGTAGTAGGTCCGGGCGCCGCCCCGGAGCCCGCGCACCCGCACCATGCCGGTGAAATCGGTGGCCGGGCCCACGACCGGGCCGGTGACCACCCGGGCGTGCCGGAAGTCGGGTCGGCTGCTCACCTCGACCACCATCCGCCCCGACCGGTCGGCCCGGGTCCAGATGTTGGCGGCGTCGCCGACCGCGTCACCGCTCTGCACGCCGTGCGTCAGCCGCGGCCGTCCGGCCCGCACCAACGTCGGTGCGGCCGCGGGGCTGGCCGTCGTGCCGGCCGGGGCGGCCGTCCCGAATGCCGCGGGAACCGCGGAGCCGGCCGTCGCCGCCGCGACCGCCCCAAGAACCTGTCGCCGGTTCCACACCGAAGAGCCCACGGGATTCCCCTCCCTCACGCGACCACCGTCCCCGTTGGTCTATCGCCGGACCCGGGCGCCGGAATGTACCCGCCGTGAACGTGGGCTGGCGATCAGAACACGGCCGTTCTCATGGCGGGTCGCCGGGTCGATACTGAGGGCGTGATCCGTGAGAACTTCCGGGAGTACCTGGACCACCTTCTGAACAGCGGATACAGCGTGCGGCACGACGAGCACCTGTCTGATCCGGACCTGATCGATCCCGGTGGCAGCCCGGTCGAGACCTGGCGCGAAGACTACCCGTACGACGAGCGGCTCGACCGCGACGTCTACGAGGCGGAGAAGTACCAGCTGCAGATCGAGCTGCTGAAGTTCCAGTACTGGGCGCAGGACACCGCCACCCGGCACGTCGTCCTGTTCGAGGGTCGCGACGCCGCCGGCAAGGGCGGGACGATCAAGCGGTTCATGGAGCACCTCAACCCGCGCGCGGCCCGGGTCGTCGCCCTGACCAAGCCCACGGAGACCGAACGCGGCCAGTGGTACTTCCACCGCTACGTCGCCCAGCTGCCCACGGCCGGGGAGATCGTGCTGTTCGACCGGTCCTGGTACAACCGCGCCGGCGTCGAGCGGGTGATGGGCTTCTGCACCGATCGTGAGTACGAGATCTTCCTCCGGCAGGCTCCGCTGTTCGAGGAGATGCTCATCGAAAGCGGCTTCTCGCTGACCAAGCTGTGGTTCTCGGTGACCCATTCCGAACAGCGGACCCGGTTCGCGATCCGGCAGATCGACCCGGTGCGTCGCTGGAAACTGTCGCCGATGGACATCGAGTCCCTCGACCGCTGGGACGCCTACACCGCCGCCAAGGAGACGATGATCGAGTGCACCGACACCGACCACGCTCCGTGGACCTCGATCAAGAGCAACGACAAGAAACGCGCCCGCATCAACGCGATGCGGTTCTTCCTCAACCAGTTCGACTACGACGGCAAGGACGACTCGGTGGTCCACCCCGCGGATCCGCTGGTCGTCCAGCGTGGCCGCGACTCGGTCAAGGACTGACGATCAGCGCGCCCGGTGCCGACCTCGCCGACACGTTCGATCCCGACCTCGCGACCGCCCGCCAGGCGCTGGTCAGCGCCACCATCGACCGGGCCCTGTGCCGGTGAATCGGTGAACACGACCTGAACGGCGGGAGCCGGTCCGTTCGACCCGACGTTTCCCGGAGCCGGCAGGGTGGGCGGATGATCGACCGTCGGCATGCGCGGCTACTCGTGGAGTACCTCGTGCTCTTCTACGGCGTCGTGGGCCTGTTCATCCTCGCGGGCAGCCCGGGCGGCCCAATACCGCCCCTGGTCGTGCTCGCGGTGGCGGCGTGGCTGATGTTGCGCCGCGACCCCACCTTCGAACAGGCAAACCTCCTGCGAGCGGCTGCCGTGCCGGGCCAGGTCCGGTCGATCGTCGCCCTGTGGGGGTTGGCCGTGGTCGTCAGCGTGGTAGCGATCGCCGTGGTCGCACCGGACCGGCTCTTCGACCTCCCGCGACGGATGCCCCTGCTGTGGGTGGCGGTCGTCGTGCTGTACCCGCTGGTGTCGGTGTATCCGCAGGAGCTGATCTACCGGGCGTTCCTGCTGCACCGGTACGGGCCGGTGTTCGGTGGAGCGGACACGCGGGGAGCCGCCGCGGCGGGCACGGCGGCGTTCGGGTTCGCCCATCTCATGTTCGGGTCGGTGTGGTCGGTGCTGCTGACGCTGATCGGCGGGTGGCTGTTCGCACGCCGGTACCAGCGCAGCCGGTCGCTGCTCGCCGCCGCCGTCGAACACGCGTTGTACGGCGTGCTCGCGTTCACCGTCGGGCTCGGCGACCTGTTCTACCACGGCGCCACCGCCCGCTGAGCGGCCGCCGGCTGCCACAGCCGGTGCGGTCTCACGGCGCCTCACCTACGGCGAACGCTCCACTCGAAGGTGCCCTCGCACACCACGACCCCGGCGTCGTCGGTGACCGCTGCCGCGGTGACGGTGCGGATCCGCTTGGCCGCGCCGCTGAACACCTTTCCCAGTTCGCGGCGCTCGTCGGCGGTGAGCGCGCAGCGGGCCACCAGCACCCCACGGGCCGGTGCCCGGAACGTCAGCGACGCGGCAGCGCCCAGCGGAACGATGTCGGCGACCTGTGCCGGCTCGGTCGCGGCCGACACGATCGCGCCGAGGCCCGCGGCGTCGATCAGGGCGATCAGTCCGCTGGAGTGCAGCGAGCCGATGACGTTCCGCAGCGCCGGTACGGTCAGCAGCTCCACGGCCGCCACCCCGTCGATCGCGTGCCGGACGGTGAGACCGAGGGTGCGATGCACGGGTACCGCGTCGAACAGGGTGCGGACAAGGTCGGTGGCGTTCACGGTTCGAATGCTGGCCGCGCCGGGTTAACAGCCGATCGCCCACGCGGGAAATGTCGCCAACTCTTCGCCGTGTGGTCATCGACGTGTGGCCGGTCCCACGGCCGTGTCGATCACTGTGATCGCGTGTCGATCACAGTGGTGACGCAGGCACCCGTGACGGGTCCTCCGCGTCGGATCCGCTTCGCCGCGCTCGGCGACTCCACGACGGTGGGCATCGGCGACCCGATGCCCGACGGTACCTGGCGCGGCTGGGCGCAGCTGCTGGCCTCGGCGCTGTCGGGACCCGCGGACGTGGAACTGCACAACCTGGCGGCCAGCGGAGCGCGGGCCGACGACGTGGCCGACGGGCAGTTGACCGCCGCCTTGCGGCTCCGCCCGGACATCGCCTCGGTCCTCGTCGGCGCGAACGACACCTTGCGCGGCCGGTTCGACGTCGCGGCGATCGGCCACGCGTTGGGTCGATGCGTCGCCATGCTGCGCCAGCAGGGTGCGGTCGTGCTGACCGCGCGGCTGCCCGAGCCGGGCCGCATGCTCCGCCTGCCCGCCTCGCTGGCCCGGCCGTTGGGCCGCCGGATCGGTGCCATCAACGAGATGACCGACGCGATCGCGGCGCGCTTCGGCACCGTGCACGCCGACCTGGCGCGCCTTCCCGCGGTCTACGACCGTCCGATGTGGAGCATCGATCGGCTGCACCCCAGCGAACGCGGTCACCGGCTCCTGGCCCGGTGCTTCGCGGACGCGCTGGGCGCCGACGGATACCCGGTGGCAAGCCTTCCGGCGCTGGAGCCGGAGCACGCCGAACCGACCCGGAGCGCGCGGGCCGGGTGGATGCTCACCAAGGGGACCCGCTGGATCCTGCACCGCTGCGCGGATCTGGTGCCGGGTCTGACCGCGATGGTGGCGGCCGAGTGGTGGTTCGGCGTGCGCGGCATGGCCAACCGCTTCGACGAGCACGTCGGGAACGAGGTCGCCGCGGCGCTGGCCCGCATCGAGCCGTGCGTCCCCGTCGCGTCGTTCGATGTCCACCACACGGCGGGCGGCACTGAGTAACCTGTGCTTGCGGCGGCGATCCCCCGGCGGCGCGGTTCAAGGTGACCCAACGGGGTTGTCAGGGGGACAGCCGTGCACGACGACGTGGTGAGGTTGCTCGACCAGCACCTCCAACAGCTGGAAGCCGTACGCCGTACGCTGTGCGCGTCGCGTCAGGTCGCCTGGGGTGAACGCCATACCGCCCTGGCCGAGTCGGTCGCCGCCAGCCGCCACTACACCGCGACCGCCCTCGGCCTGCTCGCCCAGGTCGGCGACGCCGCACCGGTCCACTCAACCGGCGGGTGATGGGTTCCCGGTCGCGGACGTCGACCGGCCCCGCGGAATCGCCAGGGCCGTGACCACCAGGGCGGTGACCGCGAACGCGCCGGGTGCCTTGGTCAACGTCGCGACGCCGAGGCCGTTGGGAATCACCAGCAGCATCAGAACCGTCGTCGCCGCCATGATTCCGGAAACGCCACGCCGGCCGGGCGTCGCCAGCGCGAGAATCGCCAGCGGCGTCAACGCGTACCACGGATAGAAGACCGGTGCGAGCACGATGCTCGCCACCAACGCCAGGCCGCAGCAGGCGACCACGGCACGAGTCGTGGTGCGCCGCCGCCACGCCCGCGCCAACAGCGCCAGGAACGCGGCCGCGAACAGCAGGACGCCGGCGACGCGGGCGAGGAACACCGCCGGGTCGAACAGCTCCGGGTGCCCCGTCATACGCAGCAGATAGCCGGCGGACATTCCGACCGCCGTGGGAGGCGACGTCCACTGCACCAGACTCGCGGTGCCGGACAGGGCGGTGACCCAGCCGACGTCCAGGCCCAGAACGGCGGTCACGGCCGTCAGCGTCGCCGTGGCGCAGCCGACCGTCAGCAGCATCGCGGCCAACACACGGCGGCCCGGCACCGCGCGGTCGCCCGACCCGGCCTGCGCCGCGAGGATCGCCGCGAACGGCAGCGCGACGACCGCGCCCACCTTGACGCCGGCGGCCAGGCCGATGAGGACACCGGCGACCGCGGGACCGACGAGAGCGGCCGCGCGCGCCTGCGAGACCCTGGTGGTCGCCGCCCACAGGCCACCGATCACCAACGCGAGCACGACCACATCCAGATGAGCGCCGGACACGCCGTGCAGGGCGACCAGCGGCGTCGCCAGGCCGACCGTCGCGGCCCGACCGGGCAGGACCCCGCAGCGCTTTGCCAGCCGTGCGCCCGCCACCGCGGCGAGCAGGATCGCCGCCACCACGAGCATCCGCAGCACGGTGACGACGACCACGAGCCGAACGTCGGCCGGTGCCAGGCGGGACGGCAACGCCGCGACGGCCGTCGCTGCGATTCCCGCCGCGCCGTAGGGCGCCGTAGTGTCGAGCCACGTCGGCGCGACCGCGTCCGTCCACGGACAGTGACCGTCGAGCGGACTCACCCGGTACGGGCTCTGACCGGTTCCGTATAGCCATCCCTGGCAGGCGTAGGAGTAGACGTCGCGGCTGGCCAGCGGCGGTGCGAGCAGCAACGGCACCGCCCACAACAGGCCCGTCGTCGCAAGCCATCCCGTGCGAACCGGGATCGCGTCGGACAGCCGCCACCACACGGCGATCAGTCCCGCCGATCCGGCGAGCACGAGCACGAGTCCGATCCGGAACTGCGCGGTGGTCGACGCAAGGCCGGCGACGCGCAGGGTCGGCGCCGGATCGCCGGACGCCAACGCACCGGCGCCGTACGCGCCGGCCGCGATGAGGCACGTCGCGCCGAAACCGGCGTAGCGGAGCAGCTCCAGACGCGACAACGCGCGCACCGCTGGTACCCGGACCAGTGCCACGCGTCGATGTTCGGCGGGCCGGGGGAACACCGCGGGCCGCTCGCCGTGGCCACCGGGCGAACAACGGATGACGCCCGTTCACCCGGGACCCGTAGGGTGCCGGGCCTATGATCACCGTTTCCAGGAGCGGGCTCGTGGCGCGGGTCGTCGCGACGCTGCTCGGTGCCGCCGTGCTCCTCGCCGGCACGACGGTGGGCACCGACGACATGTTCCCGTTCGGGCCGTTCCGGATGTACGCCGGGGTCAACGGCCCGAACGAGGACGCGCCGGACCTTCGCGTCGAGGGCACGGACAGCGGGCACCGCACGGTGGCACTCGACGAGCAGGCGACCGGGATCCGTCGCGCGGAGATCGAGGAGAACAGGGACCGCTACGTCGCCGAACCGGAGCGGTTGTCGGCAATTGTCGACGCGTACCGTCGACGCCACCCCGATGCCCTCCGGCTGACCGAGGTGCGCATCGTCGTCCGATGGCACGAGATCAGAGCGAGCCGGCCGACCGGCCGCTACCGCGACGAGACCGTCGCGACCTGGTGGGTGCCGTGAGCGCGGCGCGGGGAGTCCGGCGTGCCGTCGCGTGGCTCACGGAGCCGGTTCCGCTGGGCCGGATTGCCGCGTTCCGCACGGCGGTGTACCTGTTCGTCGTCGGCGATCTGGTGGTGTTCACGCCGTGGGTGCGGGCCCACGGCGACCTGCCCGGCGACGCGTACCGGCCGTTGCTGGTCGGCCGGATGCTGCCGCTGCCGACGCCGACCGAAACGCTGGTCGACGTCGTGTTCTGGGCATTGCTCGCGGCCGCGGCGGTGGCCGCGACCGGACGGGCGCCCCGGGTGCTCGGTACGACGGTCCTCGTCCTGTACCTCGAATGGATGCTGATCGCGATGAGCTACGGGAAGGTCGACCACGACCGGTTCGCCTTCCTGGTCGCACTGGCCGTGCTGCCCACCGCGGGACCCGCCCGCCACGGCGATCCCGTGCTCACCCGGCCGGGCGGGTGGGGCCTGCGCGTCACCCAGCTCGCCGTGGTCAGCACGTACTTCCTGGCGTTCTGGGCCAAGATGCGCTACGCGGGCCCGGACTGGGCGACCGGTTCGGTGCTCGCCCGGGCGTTCCTGCGCCGGGGCACGGACCTCGCGGACGCGATCGCGCCGGTACCCGGCGTTCTCATCGCCTCGCAGGTCGCCATCCTCGCGTTCGAACTCCTCAGCCCGGTGGTCTTCGTTCTCCGCGGCCGGGCGCGCTACCTTGCCGTCGGATTCTTCTATCTGTTCCACGCGATGACGATCGCGACCATCACCATCTCGTTCCTGCCGCAACAGGTCGCGATGCTCAGCTTCCTGCCGATCGAACGGGTCCGCCCGCTCGGGTGGCTGCGCCACACGGTGCGGCGTTCGCCGGCCGCGGTCTGATCGGCGTCCACCGGCCGCCGCCGGCCCGTTGTCCGGCGGGCCGGCGCGGCGGTACTGCTGTCTACTTCTTCTTCTTGCTCTTCTTGTTCTTCTTCTTGTCTTTCTTGTCCTTCTTCGACTTCTTCGCCATCGCGTCCACCTCCCGCCACACTGTTCATCCGGCCGAAACCGTCCGTCTCCATTCCACGCCATGGTCTGCTCGCGACGGGTGCGAACGTGAAAAGAAGCCACGTGGCCGGATTCTGCTGGTGTCCATGTGGCGTTCGATGCGAGGATCCATCGGTGCGCGAGCATGTGACGGAATGCGGCGTGTCCAATGGAGGACCCATGATCACTCGACGTCAGATCCTCGCCGGCGCGGCGGCGACCGCCGTGGCGCCGTCCGTGCTCGCCCAGCCGGCGTCGGCCACCGGTGGTGGGGCACCGTTCGCGCTCGGCGTCGCCAGCGGTGACCCGTTGCCCGACCGCGTGATCCTGTGGACCCGGCTGCTGCGCCCCGGCAATCCCCTGCCGGACCGGGCGGTGGAGGTGGCCTGGCAGGTCGCCCGCGATGAGCGGTTCCGGCACGTGGTCAGTTCGGGGCGGACGCTGGCGCGGCCGGAACTGGCGCACTCGGTGCACGTCGACGCCCGGGGGCTGCGGCCCGGTGACTGGTACTTCTACCGGTTCAAGGCGCTCGGCGAACTCAGCCCGGTCGGGCGCACGAGAACCGCACCGCGGTCGGCATCGCGGCTGACCTTCGGCATCGCCAACTGCCAGGACTACCAGAACGGCTACTGGCCCGCCTACCTCGGCCTGGTCGAGGAGGACCTGGACCTGGTGCTGCATCTCGGCGACTACATCTACGAGAACGACCCGGCCAGCCGGTTCGCCGACCGCCAGCACACCACGCCGGAAACGCCCGGCCTCGACCAGCTGCGCACGCTGGCCGACTACCGCGCCCGCCACGCGCAGTACAAGACCGACCCGGTGCTGCAGGCCGCGCACGCCGCGTTCCCCTGGATCGTCACGTGGGACGACCACGAGACCGAGAACAACTACGCCGGGCTCATCGACGAGATCGACGACACCGGCGCCAAGCGGCAGACCGTCGCCGAGTTCGCCCGCCAACGGGCCGCGGCCTACCAGGCGTACTACGAGCACATGCCGATCCGCGCCGACCTGCGCCCCGGCAGCCCCGATCTGCGCATCTTCCGCCGGTTCGACTTCGGCCGGCTGGCCCGCTTCAACGTGCTGGACACCCGCCAGTACCGCACCGACCAGCCCGGCGGCTTCCCGAGCGACTTCGGACCCGAGGCGGCCGGCACCGCCAACACCGCCGGCACGCTGACCGGTGCCTACCAGGAACGCTGGCTGACCGCCGGCCTGACCGACTCGCCGGCCCGCTGGAACGTCGTGGCGCAGCAGGTGATGATGAGCCGCATCCGGTTCCCCAACTTCCTCGGACCCGTTCCGCCGGTCATCGCCAACCTCGACCAGTGGGACGGGTACGCGCCACAACGGGCCCGGCTGCTGCAGCGCTTCGCCGACCTGCGGGTGTCGAACCCGGTCGTGCTGGCCGGCGACATCCACTCCACCTGGCTCAGCGAACTGCGGGTCGACTTCGACCGCCCGGAGCAGCGGCCGGTGGCCGTCGAGATGGTCGCCACCTCCATCAGTTCCGACTTCCCGATCGCCTTCGACGCGCCCCTGAAGGCGGCCAACCCGACCCTCAACCCCCACGTGCGGTACTTCGACGGCTCCCGGCGCGGCTACCTCCGCTGCGCGATCGACCGGCACAGCTGGCGCACCGACGTACGCACGGTCGACAGCATCGAGGTCCGCCAGTCACCGGTGACCACGACCGCGTCCTACGTCGTCCCCGCCGGCGCCTCCACCCTGACGCCGGCATGATCCCGGCGGACGATGCCCGCGCGGGGCCGCGGTCGAGGTGAATCGGAGGCAAACACAAGGTGTCTGGATTAGGATGCTCGTCAGCATATGGGCGAAAACGCTAGCCTGACCGGGTGAACCAGTCGGGCTTGCCGCCGCTGATCCATGCCGCGCGGGACCAGGCACAGGTGCTGCTCGCCCCGCTTCCGCAGCGGTGGCGGCACACCGTCGGCGTCGCCCGCCGCGCGGAGGGCCTGATCCACACGCTCGACGGTGACGACCCGGATGTTCTGATAGCCGCAGCCTGGCTCCACGACATCGGATACGCGCCCACCGTCACCGACACCGGGTTCCACCCGCTCGACGGCGCCCGCCACCTTCAGCACACCCACTGGCCCGCCCGCATCACCGCCCTGGTCGCCCACCACTCCGGCGCGCTGCACGTCGCCCGCGAACGCGGACTACACGGCGAATTGGCCATCTATCCATGCGAGGTGACGACACTGGCGGACGCGCTGACCTACGCGGACCAGACCGTCGACCCCGACGGACACCGCGTCAGCGTCGACCAACGCATCGCCGAGGCCCTCCTCCGGCACGGGCCGGACTCCGCGCAGGCCGCCGCGCGTCCCGAACGCGAGCCCTACCTTCGTGCGGTGGCCGAGCGGATCGAACGTCGCCTCGCCCGGCACGGCCACTCCGAGCGCTGAGCACCAAAGCGCACGCCGTCACGCCTTGCGGAAGCGGCTGATCCGGGCCGCGTCGGGCCATCGGACGTCGTGCGCGAGGCGCAGGAGTTCAAGGATCCGAATCACCCGTGCGGAGATGTCGATCTCGCCTCGGCGCACGCCGTGCCGCGCGCTGGTGGGATCGGCGTGGTGCAGGTTGTGCCACGACTCGCCCATGCTCAGGATCGCCAGCGGCCAGACGTTCGTCGACCGGTCCCGCGCGGCGAACGGGCGATCGCCGATCATGTGACAGATCGAGTTCACCGACCAGGTGACGTGGTGCAGTACCGCCACCCGAACGAGCCCGGCCCAGAAGAACGCGGTGACCGCGCCCCACCCGCTCCACGTCAGCAGTCCCCCGAGGACGGCCGGCAGAGCAAGCGTGGCGACCGTCAGCGGGCCGAAGAGGCGATGCACCACCCGCATGTCGCGATCGGCCATCAGGTCGGGTGCGAACCGCCGCTGGTTGGTCAGCTCACGGGCGAGGACCCAGCCGAGATGGGCGTGCCAGAACCCACGCAGAAGCGCAGCCGGACCGGTACCGAACAGCCACGGCGAGTGCGGGTCGCCCTCGCGGTCGGCAAAGGCGTGATGACGGCGGTGGTCGGCGACCCAGTGCAGAATCGGTCCCTGCACGGCCATGCTGCCCGTCACCGCGAGGGCGATCCGCACCCACCGACCCGTCTTGAACGAGCCGTGCGTGAAGTACCGGTGGAAGCCGACGGTGACACCGAGACAGGTGATCACATAGAACATCACGGCCAGGACGACGTCGTGCCAGCCGAGACCCCACCCCCACGCGAACGGAATCGCGACGAGCAGAGCGAGCGGCGGGACGATGACGAACACGTAGACCGAGACGTGTGCCGCCAACGGGCGTTTGCCGCCGAGCAGCGGCTTCGATTGAGATTGAGGCGGGGCAGCGATCTCAGCCACGCCGGCGACGCTAACGCCGACGTGCCGCCGGGTGACGAACGCCGGGTGGCTGCCGCGCGGACGGCCGATGTCCGCCCATCGGCCGCCGCGATGCACGAGCCTCAGTCGAGGTAGCGCTCCCACGGGCCGGTGATGGCCAGCGTGATGCCGGGAACCTGGATGTTGACGAACAGGACCTTGCCGTTGGGAGCGAACGTCGGCCCGGTGAACTCGGAGTAGGTCGGCGCGCGTTCGACGTACCGATGGCGAGCTGATTGCGGGCGATCGCGTACGTCGGGCCGCCCGGCACGGAGCTCAGCACGTGGGAGGCACGCACCCCGTCCTCGGCCAGGATGAGCGTGCCCCAGGGGGTGACGGTGACGTTGTCGGGGCCGTCGAAGGTCAGGTCGGCGTACTTCGGCGGCGCACCCTCGCCCTCGGCGGCCGGGTTGTGCGGGAAGTACGTGACGAGGGTGATCGTCTCGTCGGAGTAGTTGTAGAACCAGACCATGCCGTCGTGCTTGGTCGCGTCGGCCGGCAGGTCGTTGGCGCCGAAGGCGAAGCTGTTGACGATGTAGCAGCCCTTGCTGGTGCTCCACACGCCTTCGAACTTCTTACCCCGGGTGACCGTGCCGTCGGCGAACTGGGTGCGGATCGTCTTCGTCACCGCGTCACGCTCGGGCACCTCGATCCAGGTCACCCTGAACGGGCGGCCGATCTGCGCCGAGGTCAGGTAGGCGACGTCGGGCAGGATGCTGCCGTCGTCGAGGCGGATCTGCATCGCCTCCAGCTTCCCGGCGTTGTCGCTGAGCCGGTCGGCGAGCCCGACCCCCAGCCGGGCGTCGCGCGGCGCGGTCCACCGGTAGAACAGGCCGTTGGGGCCGCTGGCGTCCTCGGAGAGGTAGATGTGCCGCTGGTTCGGTTCGACGGCGAGGGCCTCGTGTTCGAAGCGACCCAACGCCTTGATCGGCTTGGGCAGCTGGTGCGCGGAGTCGGACTGCAGGACCTCCAGGACGTAGCCGTGGCCCTTCTCGTAGGTGCCCGTCTGTCCGCCGGCCGACCAGGTGGCGCCGGCGTTGATGAAGACCTCCTCGCAGGTCAGCCACGTGCCCCAGGGCGTGACACCGCCGGCGCAGTTGCGCACGGTGCCGGAGACGCCGACCCACTCGCCCGTCCGCTTGCCGTCGCCGTCGGTGGTGATCACCGTGCAGCCGCCGGCGTTCGGTGCGCCCGGGTCGTAGACCGTCCCGGCGACGTGCGGAACGCCGAACGGGGACATGTGCGGCGACATCTCGTGGTTCTGGATGATCGTCAGCCGGTTGCGGTTCGCGGCGACGACGCCGGTGCCGTCGTGGTAGGCCGGCGTCTTGCCCTGGCCGAAGGACATGTCGGTGTCACCTTCGCGGGTGACGATCCGGTACGAGAACCCGGCAGGCAGGGCGAGGATCCCCTGGGGGTCGTCCTGCAACGGCGGGAACGGACGCCCGCCGGACGACCCACCGCTGTCGTGCCCGTCGTTTCCGTGTGCCGCCGCGGGCTCGGCGAGGCTCGGAAGCACGCCGGCGACGGAGATGCTGACCCCGGCGGCGGTGCCGCTGGTGAGAACCTGGCGACGAGAGATCGTCATGCTGAACGCTCCTGGAGTGCGGAGTCGGTTGGTCGGTATCAACCGGAGCCTCGGAGCCGAGCCTTACACGCAGGCGAACAGAAGGTTACGAAAGCCCGTAGGCTGGGCCATGTTCACTGCGGTTCGTGCTCAGGCAAGGCTCACCACATGTGAACGCAAGCCGACCGTTCACCTGACGGCGGCCACCTGCTCACCGACGGCGGGTAGCGTTCGACAACCCACCCTCACGTCCGGGAGCGGCCATGTCTGACGACGCCACCAACGCCGAACGAAGCGGGATGATCGCCTTCGGCGACCTCGAGCTCGGCATCCGACGCGAGGTGGAGGTGGTCGCCGAACGCTTCCCGAACACCGACCCCGCGGTGGTCGACCGGGTGGTCCGGGAGACGCTCGCCGACCTCCGGGGCGACGCAACGGTGGAGGCGCACCTGCTCGCGGTCACGCGCAACGAGGCAATCCACCGTCTGGAGGCGCACGGCCACACGTTCCAGGCCGCCGAGCCCTCTCCTCCGGAGCAGTGACCGGCTACGGCGTACCGAACAGCGCCCGCCATAGTTGAGACTGTTCGGCCCGCCGCTCGTCGTCCGTGCGCGGGTTGAACGGTTCCGCCGGACGACCGATGGCGTCGTCCCACCACGCCGCGGTGTCGGCGCTTCGAATGGCGGCGGCCAGTTCTGCCCGCAGCCAGGGGTACCGGCCTTCCTTGACCGTCGCGGTGAGGTCGGCCAGCCCGTCCGGTCGCAGCCCGGTGCAGTAGGTACGCAGAATCTGGATCAGGCGGACGGTCGGCTGGTCTGCCGCCGGTTCCGGGTTGTTCACCACGCCTCCACGACCAGGACGACCCTCGTTCGCTGTCCGACCCGCCGATGGTATGCATGGACGGCGCGGCACAGTGACCCAGGTACGGTCGTTCCGCCTGGACGGTGAAGGTCAGAACCCGTTCGGCCGGACCGACGGCCCGTCCGGGTGTCGGAGGGACGCTCGCGGTCGGCCGGGCGTGCGGCTGTCGTTCCCGGCGCGACGCTGACCCGCCGGGTGCGTTCGGTGATTTGTGTCGGGCTGGATCGGGTGTCGCGCGATGAAGGCGACGCTCGTGGATTCGGCCGGCACCGGGTGTTCGTCGAGACGTCCATCTGCCGGGTCGACTACGTCGGCTGCCACTGGATCCGCACCGAGGTGGTGCCGTGGGCGCGGCACACCCATGGCCTCAAGGACGTGGTTGGATCCGCCAGGGCGATCGGAGGTCTGTCACCGCAGAGCCACCGTGCCACGTTCGGACAACGCAATTGGCGCGGTTCAGGTCTTCTGGGCGCTATCGGTGTGGTGGGGCGCCGAGTAGCGTTAGAAGTCCTGCCGGCCATCGCCGGTCGCCAGTCGACCGGCGGGCTCCCGGTCTAGTCCTCGCCGGTCGTTGAGCGGCGCCCTGCTCGCGCTGGGGCCCGCTGTGCCTGATTGTCGATCGGACTTGTCATGAGTGTGGTGATCCGCACAGACCGTGATCTTGGCAGTGGTGTCACCACGGTGTGGCTGAGCGGTGATTTGACCTGGGCGACGATGTCGAGCGTCCGGGCGGCGCTGGCCGTGTGCGTGATGGAATGCCCGGTGGCCGTGATCGTGGAGTTGAGCGGTCTACGTGCCGAACGGTCCGGCGTGCTCAGTGTGTTCCCCACCGCCACGCGGCGAGCCGCCCGTGATCGGGGCGTGCCGCTCCTGATGTGCGCCCCGGGCCGGGCCATCGCCGGTCCGCTGGCCACGTCGCATCCGGTCGCGCAGGTTTACACCAGCCACGGCCAGGCCCTGGCCGCCGTGCGTGAGGGCCGACCGCGGTGGGTGCATGCCCGGATGACACCCGCACCGGTCTCCGCGAGACTGGCCCGCGCCCTGGTCGGCGACGCGTGCCTGGCCTGGAACGTCGCGCGCCTGTACTACTCGGCCCGCACGGTGGTCTCCGAATTGGCCAGTAACGCGATCGAGCACACCGCCGGAGACTTCGAGGTCACCGCTGCGCAGGTCGGCAGGTATCTGCGGATCGCAGTGCAGGACTACTGCCAGGTCACGCCCCGGCTGCTGACCGCCGTATCGCCGGACCCGCCGGCGCCGTTGTCCGATCGGGCCCGGGGCCTGCCGATCGTCCAGTTCATCGCCACGCATTGGGGCACCACTGCGCTGGACGACGGCAAGATCGTGTGGGCCCTGTTGCAGATCCATCCAATGTCCGCAGCATCGAGGTTTGCCACGGGTGTCGGGTTATCCCAGATCCGGCCGGAGCGTCTCACCGTGCGGGAGGTCGAGGTTCTCCGTTATCTGCGAACGATGTTGACGGTCGCCGAGATCGCAACCGAGCTGCATCTGTCCGTCTACACCGTCAAGACGCATCTGAAGTCCATCTACCGCAAGCTCGACGTGTCGCGGCGTCGGGAGGCCGTCGACCGCGGGTGCGAGCTCGACCCGGACGTCATGCCCAAGTGGGTGGCGGCCCGTGCGCCGGTGCCGCCGGCGGTGACCTCGGCGCAACCCACGTCACCCACCTCTCGCGCCGCGGACAGGCGAACCGGTCTCGGGACGGCCCGGGCGAGGTCCGGGATGTCGGCCGTCACCGAGAATGTCGGGGTGTCCCGCATCCGGCGGGAGCGCCTTACCGTGCGGGAGGTCGAGGTTCTCCGTTATCTGTGGACGATGTTGACGGTCGCCGAGATCGCAACAGAACTGGATCTGTCCGTCTACACCGTCAAGGCGCACCTGAAGTCCATCTACCGCAAGCTCGACGTGTCGCGGCGTCGGGAAGCCGTCGACCGCGCGTACGAACTCGGCGTCATCGCGCCCTGACCACACCGGTGACCGCCGTGAATCACCGTGCCGCCGGGCTGGCCGGCCGCCGGCTTGACCTCGGTGTCGTTGCCGGTCTGGTGTGGCCGGCCAGCCGGGGTTACCGTGTTTTGCCAGGTGGCGGTACAGTCCGCGCCTCGGCGTGACCGACAACCGCGGTCGCCCGGCACACGGCGCGGGCTGGTCGATTACCCCGTTCGGGATTGTCAGGTTACGGTGCCCGTATCTCGTCACCGTGCACGCCCGGGATGCATGATGATCGAAGAACACGTCGGCCGCAGCGAGTCGACACGGTGCCCCGCCACCACCGAGGTCATGATGACCGAATACAAGATGCTGGGCGCACTCCCGGACCCTGTAGATCCGGTGCGGCTGGACCTGACGTGCGAGCTCGCGATCGGACACGAGGGTCGCCACGTCGGGCTCGTCGTGGCCGCCTACGCAGGCAACCAACTGTGGTGGCTGCACTGGGCCGGACAACACCGCGATATGGTCCAGAGCGAGTTGTGCGACGGCAGAGATCCCGACGAGCACGACGACTGCCTCCTGCCATACCGTCATCGCGGGGCACACAGCTTTGAGATTCGGCCCGTTCACGAACCCAGCGACATCGCCGCGCCGCCGCAATCAGGCGCGGACCGGGCCTCGGCACACTGGCCGGTCGCACCACGCGGATACCAACGAGAGGCCGGGTAGTGCGTCTCATTTCGATGAGGTTGTCGAGGTGTCGGTAGCCGTCCGCGCGGCCTTGCAGGAGGCGGACGCCGGCGTTGATGCCTTCCATGCCGTCGACAGCGAGCACGACCCGCCCGTGCCGGATGCGGTGCACGCTCCGGCGGACACGGTTGCGGAGCCGGCAAGAGTCCTGCTGACACCGGTTCTACCCGCGGTACGCGTTGGTGCCGCTCGCGGTCCTCGCCCCGCCACCTACCTCAGCATGCCCGGCCTTCGTCGCCGACCACGACGCCAGGCCGGCAGGGTCGCGCGCGTGTACGCCACAAAGGCGGCCGCATACATCGGCAGCGCCACGACCCACGGCAGCAGTCGGGACCGGACCCGTGTACGCACCATGACTACGGCGCGTCGCGCAGGCCGGGAACCGTGATGACGATCAGTTCGGTGTCGTCGGCCTTGCCGGGGATGCGCCCGTCGTTGCCGGGGAAGTTGTTGTCGTTGGCGACGAGCACCTGGTCGCCGCGCAACGGGAGCACCGACTCCACCGACTGCAGCGGGAACGAGAACAGCGGTCCGACGCCGTACTCCCCCGGCCGGGCCGGCGTGGAGACCCCACGCGGGTCGGCGACGCGCATCAGGTCGACCGCGGTGCGGCGGGGCAGCACGCCGTCGGCGCCGGCCTTGTCGAGGTCGGTGACGACGAGACGCTTCACCTCGGTCGCCTTGCCCATCGCGTTGTCGCGCTCGATCAGCAGCAGGCGCCGCCCGTCGAGCACCTGTGCGTCACCGACGAACAGGTCCGGCGAGTCGACCCGGAACGTCCACGTGCGGCCGGTGTAGGCGCCGCGGCGCGCGTCGAACTCGTAGACGATGCGGCGGCGCTGGTCGGGGTCACCGACCTTGGCGCCCTCGAGGATCGGGTAGAGCGTCCACCCGTCCCTGCTCGCGGCCATCGCCTCGAAGCCGCGACTGGCGGCCACGGTCGGCGCCTCGCCCGGTGCGAGATCCGGTGACTGCGGCGACTTCCCGCCGTCGGGCAGCGGGACCGGCGCACTGAGCACCTTGCCGGTGCGGTCGACGTGGATCAGGTACGGTCCGAACTCGTCGCCGATCCACAGGTCGCCGCGGGCGTCCCAGGCGAGCGACTCGATGTCGAAGTCGGCACCGGTCAGCAACCGCTGCGGGGTGTCGCCGTTGACGATCGGGAACGGCACCTTGCGGTCGGGGTCACGGAAGCTGATGAACCCGCGGACGTCGACGGTGTGCCGCTTGTAGTTCGGCTCGATCTCGTAGGCCCGCAGCAGGAAGTCGGCCGAGTTGTTCTTCGCGCCGAAACCGTTGTCGGGCATGGCCAGCAGCCGCTCGGCCGACGTGCCGCCCGGACGGGCCGGCAGCACCGCGGAGAAGCCGGGGATCGGCTGGCCCGGGAACGGCGGCGTGATCCCGTTGACGGTGGTCGGCGGCAGTTGCGTGCCGGACACCGGCCCGGGCTGGTAGGCGGTCGCCGGGAGGATCGCACGCGCGTCCAGGCGTGGCGACGGCCGCACGGTGACCCGCAACGCGTAGACCCGTGTGGTCTGTGCGGCGCCGTTGTTGTCGTCGGAGACGAGGTACAGCTCGTTGCGGCCGTCGAACGCCATGCCCTCGATGTTGTCCAGCAACGGGTTCGGCTGCGGCTGCTTGGCCGTCGCCCCCGACGGCGGGCAGTCGACGAGGTCGACCAGCAACTGCTTGCCCAGCCACGTCCGCGAATCGGTCACCGTGCCCAGCGAGTCCACAGTGGACACGTCGGTGGCACCGACCGCCGACACCCGGTACACGCGCACCGTGTTGCCGACACCGGCGGTGAATCCGCGCTCCAGCGCCAGCAGCAGATCGTCGCCGACCGCGACGAGCTCCACCAGACCCAGCCCCGGATCGGTGCGGTAGGCGTACTGGGCGCGCGTCTCGTAGCGTCCCCCCGAACGACCCTCGTAGCGGACGATGCGCTGCAGGCCGCGCCCGGCGGCGTCCCGGCCGTCGGCGGACAGCGGGCCCTCCATGCCGGCGAACAGCACGCGACCGTCGGGCGTGGCCGCCAGCGCCTCGAACGTCTGGTTGACCGTGGCCTGGCCGGCCGGCGCGACCCGGAACCGGTCCGGCACCGGGAGGCTCGCCGTCTCGCGGCCGTCGGAGAGTCGGAAGCGGCGGATCGCCGGCTCGGTCTCGGAACTGGCCAGGATCGTGCGGCCGCCGTTCTCGGCGACGAGGCCCTCACCGTCGAAGTCGGCTCCGGTGTAGGGCGTTCCGTCGGTGCGGCGCAACACGGTGACGTCGCGGACGCCGGTCCGGACCGTCGAACCGCGCCGGTCGAGGCCCAGTTCGTAGACGCGCGCCGGCGTGGTCCCGATGTTGTCGACGAGCGCCAGCGCCCGCCCCGGCCGGGTCAGCGCGAGGGCGGAGAGTCCGGCGACCGCCGTCCCGTCGAACGTCGTCTTGTCGAGGCTGTCGGAGAAGCCGAGCAGTGACGCGTCGGCGGAGCATCGGGCGCCCGTCCCGTGGTCGCCGTGTCCGCCGGTCCGGACCGGCCCAGCAGAGATTGGCCCAGCGGACGCCGGCACGACGGCGAACGCGACCGTGACGGCGGTGGTGAACGTGGCGGCGGCAATCCTCGCTGGCAGGGGGCGTCTCACAATCGGCACCCGCAGATGATCGTCAGCGCCGGGCGAACTCCGCCGCCCGAACACCATTGCCGGCGGGCGAACAGTAGGTGCACTGCAGGAGGCCGACCTGGTCCTCGATCCGGACGTGCTGGACCGACGACGTGTCGGTCCAGCACGCATCCTCGCCAATCAGGCGTTGATGGTCCACGACTGGACGCCTACCGGAGCCTCCTGGCCGCAGAACCACTGCATCAACTCGCTGCCCTGGTTGGAGACGGTGTCGAGGCACAGCCCGGTGCCGAAGTGCAACAGCTTCAGATCCGGTAGCTGCACCCAGGTCTGGGTGGGCGACGCGCTGCAGACGTCGATCGTGTTCGCCTGCCCGGTCGGCACTCTCACCCAGTTCCTGAAGTACCCGGTGTCGCAGGTGCCCAACAGGACGTGACTTCCCGCGGCCGCGGTGGTCGTGCTCGCGCACTGGCCCCACGCGTTGTTCCTGATGCTCCGGAACGCGGTGCCGGGCACGTCGGCGTTCGCGCTGCCGGCCATGACGACCGAGCCGGTCAGCGTCAGTACCAAAGCCGCCAGCACGGTAAACAGCCTGGTGATTCTCTTGTGGCACCCGCACGGCGTTCCGTCCCGTTCCGAAGCTGTGCCATCCGGAGGACCACGAGCCGTCAGGCGCCGTCGGGTACCGCGAAGGCGGCCTCCAACGGAGGAAACGCGGCCCCGGCGTCGACACCGGCGAACCAGAGCCCGACCACGAGGACGGACGTGGCCTCCAGGTACCGGGCGCGGTGCAGGCCACCGGCGACCGCCGGCCGCAGTTCCAGGTCCCGGACGAGGGACCCGACCCGGTCCAGCGCGCCGGGATCGTCGCCGCACAGGGGGACGACGAGACGGCGCCCGCCGTACTCACGGTTCCCGGACTCCCACACCTCCGCCGCACACAGGTTGAACGCCTTCACCACGTGCGCGCCGCGCGCCGACGCCGCGATCCGCTCGGCCACCGCGTCCTCCGCGAGCACCAGGCTCTCCCCCGCCGACCCGTCCGGCACGAACGCGTTCGTGCAGTCGATCACCGTCCGGCCGTCGAACGCCCCGTCACCGGCCGCGCGCAACACGTCGGGTAGCGCCGGAACGGGGACGGCGAGCAGCACGACGTCACCGAAACCGACCGCGTCGCGGATGCCGCCGGCCCGGGCTCCGTGGCCGATCGCCGTGGCGAGTTCCTCCGCACGACGCGGCGTCCGCCCTCCGATGAGGATCTCGTGCCCGGCGGCGGCCCAACCACCGCCGAGCGCCCGCGCCATCTGCCCCGCGCCGATGATCCCGATTCGCATGCTCACTCCTTGACTTCCTGTCAATGGTGTCGACGCCCACGGTAGGAACGCCGACAGGCACCCGCGGGTGCCCGTCGGCGATGGCAGGCTTTGCGGCATGACGGTGGACATTGAACAGGCGCGGTTCGCGCCCTACGGGACGTTCGAGGCCGACTGCCCGGCCCGCCTCGCGGTCGACCTGTTCGGCAACTCGTGGCTGACCGTCATCGTGTACACGCTGCGGGACGGGCCGAAGCGTCCGAGCGAACTGCGCCGGGCCATCGGCGACATCAGCCAGAAGATGCTCACCCAGACCCTGCGCCGGATGGAGCGGATGACCCTGGTGGAACGCCACCGCTACCGGGAGGCGCCACCGCGCGTGGAGTACCGGCTCACGGACGCGGGCCGGGACCTGCTCATCCCGATCCTCGCCCTCGGCGCCTGGGTCGACCGGCACGGCGACGCCGTCCGCGAGGCAATGCTCGGCACGGTCGACGAACAGCCCTGACATCCACCCCCTGACGGGCAATCAGCCGGGCTGTTCGATGATCGTTACCATCGACCTGGTGAAGCTGGTCAGGACCGCGAGACTTCGTTCCCGGGTAGACGAGGCGTTCCGCCGTCACGGCGGCGGCTGGTACCTGATCTGCGGCAACCAGCTGGTCCTGGTTGGCCCCGCGTTCGCGGTCGAAAAGAGCGTGACGATTGGCCGGAACGGCACGGCAGCGGCCAGCCCCGATGGAAAGCTCCTCGCCGTTCCCGGCACCGACACCCTCGCCCTCTACGACGACAGCGGCGATCAGGTCACCACCGTCGCGCTGCGACCCTGGCCCGACCGCTCCGCCAGCGCGGTCACATTCTCCACCGATGGCACCAGTCTGTTGGCGATCTGCGCCGGCCAAGCCGGGGACACCGCCGAGATCCGCAAGGTCGATGGCGGCGCCGGCTGGGCCACCACCGCGACGGCCACTATCCCGGTGACCAACGACGTCTATCCGGCCGCATGGGCCCATCCGCGCCAATCCGCGTACCTCGTGAGCATCGGCGCCGGACAGGACGGGCAGTGGTCCTGGTGGATCACCGACGACGGGGCGCTGGCCGCCACCGAGATCACGGCGCTGCGGGACCGGGCGGTGTCCGGTGTCACCGCCGACCGGGACACCGCCCTGACCGTGCCCGGGGCCTACGGTGAGGACATCGCCTGGCACGATCTGCCCGGCGGGAATGTCATCCGACGCGTCGACCCCGCCGCCATCGTCGGCGACGACGACGAGGTCCACCATGCCGTCGACGTCGGCACCGGGTGCCTGCTTGTCATTACCGGGGAAGGCCACGCGCTCAGGGTCGATCACCCCACGGGACGATCGATCAGCACGGCCCGCATGCCCGCGGCCGACGCCCGATCCCCGTTCGGCTGGGCCGGCGCAACCACTGTCACCGCCGACGAGCTACTGCTCTGGGACCACGACGGCGGCATCGCCCTGGCCAGCCTCACCGGCCACGCCGAAGACAGCACCGCCGACGCTTGAACCGAACCCCCGCCGGAGTGGCGCCCGGGCATGCACGCGAAATGTACGCACCGCTGGTTTCCTCGGATCCATGAAGTCATTCATTCGCTGGGACAGGGGCCTGCTCCAGGCCGGGCTCGTCCTGCTGTTGACCGCCGTTTCGGTGCTGACTTTCGTCTCACCCGCGGCTGCCGCCGCCGGCCCCTACCATCGGTCGTGCATCGTCCACGAACGACAGGTTTCCTTCGACTTCTGGCTGCGCTGGGAAACCATCTCCGGTGTGCAACTCTTCTCGGTCGACCGGGTCAAGTGGAACACCGGCGGCTTCACACCGTCGCGAATGGCGATCAGCCTCCGGGCAGATGACGGCGAGACGCCGCTGGTCCGGGCGTGGGGCGGATCCGCCTCCACCCTGCACGACGTGGGAGCGACCGGTGACACCGGATCGAACTGGGAGCAGAACATGCACAACAAGGACGTCTACCAGGGCGTGTACGCGCGGGTCTACCTCAACGCCGACGAGTGGTGCAACACCCCGCTGGTCGCTACCTGACCGTGCGTACGACGACGCCGACCACATCGTGGATGCGGAACAGTCCGGCCTGGCGCGAATCGAAGCTGTCGGACGGGTTGTCGCCGAGCAGCACCAGCCCGCCGGGTGGCACCGTCGACGGCATCGTCGATACGGCGCCGGTGATCGCGTCGACACCCGGTGGGACGGTCTCACCGGGTACCGCGGCCACCCGCTTCACGCGGTAGGCACCGGCCCGTCCGAGCACGGCCACATCGCCGGTGCGGACCGCCCGGGTCCGGCGCACCAGGACCCGGTCGCCGGGGCGCAGCGTCGGTTCCATGCTGGTGCCGTCGACGGTGACGACCAGCAGCACGCGCCGCAGCGACAACACCGCGGCGGCCGCGAGTACCGCGACGGCGATGAGGACGACCACGACGATCGTCATGACGCGTCGACCGGTTCCTCGCGGTATCCCTGGGCCTGCGCGGCGAACAGCTGGGCGTAGCGCCCGTCCAGGGCGAGCAGGTGGGCGTGGTCACCGATCTCGGCCACCCCGCCGTCGGCGATGACCGCGATCGTGTCCGCGTCCCGGATCGTGCCCATGCGGTGGGAGACGAGCACGCTCGTGCGGCCGTCGCGCAGTGCGCGGAGCGTGGTGTGCACCTCGTACTCGGCCTGCGCGTCGAGGCCGGAACTCGGCTCGTCCAGGACCATCAGGTCGCGCTCGCCGCGCAGGAGTGCGCGGGCGAGCGCGAGCCGTTGCCATTGACCGGTCGAGAGCATCACGCCCGTCGTGTCCGCGGTGCCGGCGAACATGCGGCTGAGCATCGTGCCGTATCCGGCCGGCAGTGCGGCGAGCGTGTCATGGACGCCGGCGAGCCGACCGGCGTCCTCCAGCCGTCCGCGGATGGCGAGCGCGCCGATGTCACCGAGCCCGATGTTCTCCGCCGCGGTGAGGTCGTACTCCATGAAGTCCTGGAACACCGTGCCGATCCGGGACCGCAGGTCCTCGGGTGACATCGCGCGCAGGTCGACGCCGTCCCACCGGATCTCGCCGCGGGTCGGGTCGTAGAACCGGCACAGCAGCTTGACGATCGTGCTCTTGCCGGCGCCGTTGAGCCCGACGAGCGCGGTCGCCCCACCGTGCCGGATGGTGAGGTCGAGACCGGACAGGATCCACGGATGGTCGTCGGAGTACCGGAACCACACGTTTCGGAACTCGATGCCCGTCCGCAACGGCGGGCACGGCACCGGTTCCGGCGCCAGGGTGAGTTCCGGACCCGCACCCGTCACGTCGAGGTAGTGACCGAACAACAGCGTCGACTCCTTCGCGAGCGCGTACGCGGACACAACCTGGGCGACGGCCTGCTGGGTGCCGGCCACGGCGAGCACCACCATCGAGACGTCGCCCACGGTGAGTTCTCCCCGCACGGCCGCGCCGATGGCCCACACCAGGCCGCCGCCGGATACCAGAGCGAGCAGCAACGCCAACCCGCCCTGGGTGAGCACTTCGCGGAGATCGGCCCGCCGATGCGCCCGGTTGGCGGTGGTGCGCTCGGCCAGCATCCGTTCGCGCAGGAACGACCCGATGCCGAACGCGCGGATCTCCTTCGCGGACCGGACATCGGTCAGGAGCCCGGCGTAGAACAGTTCCCGCCGCACCGCCGGGCTGATCTCCCATTGCATGGTCGCCCGGCGACGCGCGAGCCATCGCTCCGCGAACAACGCCGGCACCGCCGTGGCGAGCACGACCACGGCCATCGGCGGGCTGAGAACCACCAGCGCTGCGACCAGACCGACGCCGGTGATTCCGGCGCGGACCACCTCGACCGCACTCGTCACAAGGTCGATCGCCGCCGTCCGACCGACGTCGCGGGCCATGCGCAACCGGTCGTGGAACGCGGGATTCTCGAACCGGCCGAGGCCCACGAACCGGCTGACCGCCCCGTACAGGCGGTCCAGGGTGAGGAGTTCGATGCCGCGGCCGAGCTCGGCCATCAGGTAGCGGTCGACCAGCGGGGTGACGGCCGCCAGCAGGCCCGCCGCCGCCAGGCCCCCAGCCACAACCGCGAGGTGTCGCCAGTCAGTACCGGCCATCACGCCGTCCAGCGCGAGCTTGGTGAGCCAGGCGACCACCACCGGCACGGCGGCGCCAGCCAGCGAAACCGCGACATGCGTCATGAGCATCGCCGGCCGCGCCCGCCACGCGAGCGCGAAGGCGGCCGCCTGGCGCCGGACACTATCCATTGTGGACGCTCAGACGGTCGCCGGTGCGCTGATCTCGGTCAGGTCCCGCCCGGTGGCGACAACCGTCCCGGTCTCGTCCAGCCGGCACATCGCCGGGACGCCGTGCACCGCGAACGCCGTGGCGACCGGCCCGTCCATTGGCTCGACGACCACGCGCGCGGCTCGCCCGAGCGTCGTCGAAAGCCGGTCGGTGGCCGGCGGCTCGCCGATCGCCACCGCGAGCACATTCGCGCGGTCGTACCCGAGATCGACGACGCCGAGGACGAAGTCGGACACCTTCGCCACGCACGACGAGCAGTCCGGTGCGAAGAACCCCACGATCGTCGGTCCAGGGATGCTCACCGGCTCGCCGTCGACAGCCATCACGCTGAACGAGCCGGGGCGCGAGCCTACCGACACGGTCGGGTCCGTCGTGGGCAACTCGACCGGCGCGGCGCCACCGCTGAGCAGTTCGGTGTGCTGACGCAACCGGCGGATCACGCCGGCCACGAGCAGCAGGTTCAGCAGGCCGAGCAGGCCGACGAGCACCAGGCCCGCGACTACGAACCCCATCGTTCCTCCTGTCCGGTCACCGCCTCCCGTCAGCACCCTTCCTTGCAGGTCCGGCAGTACGTTCCCCCGCCGGGCCGCAAGCAGCAACTCTGCGCATAACCCCCGGCGCACTGGTTGCACCAGCAGGTGCCGACGCAAAACGGATATGCGCCAGGACAGACGGCCCGCGCGGAGGCGGACGCCCGGACGCCTGGCACGAGTAGCGACAGAAGCCGGTCGCTCAGCCGTTCGACGATACGCAAGATCGATGACTCCCTTCCCTGTGTCCGTCGGATTCGACGGACATCCATGCGTGATTGCTGGGTAAGGGTGGCCGGTAGCCCTGTCATTGCGCTCTCACATTGCTGTCTGACCCTGCCAACCGCTGAAAGGCAGAAGACAGACCGGCGTGCTGGGCAGGAGGCCAGCTTCACGGTCTGGTCACCGACCGGCTGTTGAGCGGAGCGGGCGCCACCGTGCGACAAGGCTGGCGAGGCCGTCGCCCATTTCGTAGCTCACGTCGAGTTCTACCGGTCCGATGATGGTTCGTGGCGGCAGTGGGATGATCTTGTCGCCGTTGAGCGTATCGCAGGCTCCGAGTTCGATATTCGGGGTGAGAAGCGCGGTGCCGCAGATACGTAGACCGTTCACTGTGGACGGTTCCGGTATGGTGAAGCGGAGCCTGCGTTGCACGGTGGTGGCGTGCGGGCCGCCGTTGAACCGGCCGTACCAGACGGCGACGCGGTCGGACACGTCTCGTGCCGGCACGGTTGTCCAGTTCTTGTCGCGGCTGTAGAACGGCCATTCGTGGCGAAGTGCTTTGACCGTGTGGCCGTACATGCGTTCGTCGACGGTGACGAGCTGGAGTTCGGTTCGGTAGCCGGCGGGAATGACACGGGTCGTTGTGGTGATCGTCCCATGGTGGATGAGCGAGTTGATGACCGGTATTTGAGGTTCGTCGAGCAGCCCGGTTTCGATCAACTCGGCGATGACCACGTCGACCGCGGGGAGGTTCAGGTCGCGTCCGTCGGCGTTGATGACGGTGATGCGGTGATGTAGCCCGTTCGCCGCTGCGGTGGCGGTCACGAGTTCGGCGAGGGCGGGATCGATTTCCACTGCGGTGACTCGTGCGGCGCCCGCCTCGCAGGCAAACAAGGAGAGGATGCCGCTGCGGGCGCCGATCTCCAGGACATGGTCTCCGGGGTGAACGATCTCGTTGATCGCCGCGCGGAATGCTTCTGTCCTGCGTCGGTCGCGAAGGCACATGTACACGAAGTCGGTGTTCGACCAGATCGCCTGCACGTGGTTACCTCTCCCCTCGGTGGTGCAGTGGTTGCGCGGCTGTCGTCGCGGACTTCTCCCTGCGCGCGGAGGCCCGGGCCTGGTTGGGACGCCGGTGTGCCTGGCAGAGCACGATCGCCGAGTAGCCGTGCGACGCGTCCTGGGCGGTGGACCGGACCCGGATCGACCCGTCGACGAGTTCGAACGCGGACTCGATCACGGCGCGCAGGTCGTGTTCGTCGACGTCGGCGCCGGGGAACGTCTTTCCCGCGACGGTGTAGCCACGGCAGCGGCGCAGGGCAGCGGTGACGAACAGGCCTCCCGGCTCGACGAGGTCGGTGATGTGGCGCATGTACAGTTCCCAGGTCGCGCGGTCGCTGGTGGCGGAGTCCGCGCAGTACGGGCTGATCACCGTCGGATAGCGGCGGTCGACCGGACGCCGGTGCCGGGCGTCGACCCGGATCAGTTCGGTGATCTTCGTTCTGGTGAGGTCTTCACGTGCTGCGATCTCCTCGTCGGTGGGGTGGTCGACGCCCTCGCACTGCAAGGTGTAACGGACGAACGGTCGCCAGTCGTGGGCACCCGGGTCGCGGTCGATCCACCGACGGATCTCGGCCAGGTTCGCCGGCAGGAAGTCACCCAGGTGGATCTCCGAGGCGACCTCGGCCACCGCGAACACGTGGTGCAGGGTGGGCCCGACCCCGAAGAACAGCACCGGCTGGTCGGGTTCGGCGCCACGCACCGCCTCGACGAGGAACGCGATCGTCGCCACCTCGTCCGGTTCCACCGCCCGGTAGTAGCCGGCCAGGTACTCCGCCGGCACCCAGTCCGTGTCGAACGACGCATACCGGCGCGGTCGACGGCGGAGGAAGGTCGCGGTGAGGCGGGCGAGCCCGTACTCGTACAACGCGGCGGCGAGATTCGCCCCGGCAAGGAAAAGAAGCGCATCGGTGCCGGTGACGGCGTCGCTGAGCGTCGCGGCGCCGAAGGCACCCGCGTAGTACACGCCTTCCGCGGCGACCTGACTGCCGACATAGCCGACTGCCGCCGCCAGCCGCTGCACACGGGCGTTGCCCGTGGTGCGCCGGGTCAGGTCGTAGGCCGCCTTGGACAGCACGTTGGTGCTGGTCCCCGTCGTGGCCAGCAGCGTCAGGTTCGCCCGCAGGTTGGTCCGCAGCCCGAACCCCCAGGCCACATAGCTGACCACGAGCAGCGCCACCACCCACGGCCGGTCGACGCCGGCGAGCAGTCCCGAGGCGACCACGGCGACCCCGGCCGTGGCCGCCCAGGCGTCCAACGCGTAGCTCGATGCCACCGTGGCGGCGAGACTGATGGTCCAGGTTCTGAGCCCGGCCACCCATCCGGTCACGGCCGACCCGTTCGTTGTCATGCGGCCGCACCGACAGGCTGGCTGGCCGACATCCACGCGGCGGCCTCGAACACCGCCACCACCAGGGCGCAGACCGGTTCGTCGGCACACTGCGCACCGGCGACCTCGATTCCACCCGACGGGAAGCTGACGCCGCGGTTACGGCACAGCCCATCCAGCGAGGCCCGGACCAGCCCGCGCAGGCTCTCCTCGTCGCCGCCGTGGTGTTCGACCAGCAGCCCGCGTCCGCACGCGTCCTGAACCCAGCCCACGCCGGCCCATGCCTGCGTACCCGGCACCGCGGCCTGCGCCTGCGCCATCACGCAGTACAACCGGTCACCCCAGTCGCCCGGTGGGTGGGCGATCCGGTCGACCTGCCGGACGGACGACGCCGGCGGCAGCACCGAGCTCAGGTAGATCAGGTTCCGGTCGGCGACACCGGCCGCCACCAACGCGGCGTCGAAGGCGGCCAACCGGGTCGGGCCGCGGCCGACCGCGCCCGCCACCAGGATGATCATCGGATGGGTTTCCCTTCGGATCGCCGGCCACGTCGGTGACCGCGATCGTGTGCGTGGACGTGCGGGTGGGCTGTTGCGGGCTCAGGGCAGGGCCACGCCGGCCGGATCGCGTTCGGCGTTGACGCAGTGGCCGGCCTGGCGGGTGGTGAGCTGGCCCGTCCGGTGCAGCCATCGGATCGTGTCGCGGTAGGTCCCGGTCAGCGGGCGCGGCTGGATGCCGAACTCGTCCCGGGCGCCGGAGTCGTCGCAGCGGGTATCGCTGCGCGCGATCAGCACGCCTTCGTGGTCGGCGGGCAGGTGGAACGGGGTGATCCGTTGGACGGCGGAGACGGTCCAGGTCAGCGGCAGCATGGCCGCGGAGGGCAGGACGAGGAGCGGCAGCCGGCGGCCGGTCAGCGCACGCAGGGTGCGGTACATCGTGTCGGCGTCGATGAAATGCCCGGGTACCAGGTAGCGGCGCGGACCCGCACCCCGTGTCATGACGGCGGCGTGGACGCGGGCGACGTCGCGGACGTCGACGGCGTGGTAGCCGCCGGCGGGCCACATCGGGTACCGGCCGCGCAGGATGTCCCGCAGCCGGCGGGTCTGGTCGCCGCGGTGCGGGTCGTGCGGGCCGAGCACGCCACCGGGCTGCACGATCACCACGGGGGCGGCGTCGTCCTGCAACGTCCGGGCGACGGCTTCGGAGGCCGCCTTGGACCGGATGTAAACCCCGCGGATGGTCGACAGCGGCGAGTCCGGGCCGACGGTGGCATGCCGTCGCAGCAGTGCCACGGTGCTGGAGACGTGCACGACCGGGTCGCAACCGGCCTGCACGGCGGCGCGGAGCACCGTCTGCGCGCCGACCACGTTGGTACGGGCGATCGCCGGCCGGGCCCGGGCGTCCAGGTCGAACACGGCGGCGGCGTGCAGCACGGCGTCGCAGCCGCGCAGCGCCCGGCGGACCGAGCCCGGGTCGGTGACATCACCGACGATGTGGTCCACGGCGGCGCTCACGCCGAGTGGTTCCAACGCCGGCCCGATGCGGTCGGGCGAGCGGACCAGCAGCCGCACGTCGTGCCCGGCGGCGACGAGCGCAGCCACGCTGTGCGCGCCGACAAACCCGGTGCCACCGGTGACGAGGACCCTCATGACGATCATCCATCCTGATTCGGCAGGTGCGGGACGGACCGCCGAACCCGACGAACCGGTGCGGCGAGCATCGGCGCGGGAGGTGCTCACTTTCCAGGTCAGATAGTTGTTAATCGCTGTCCAATCCCGGGCCGGCGGCGAACAGTGGGCGTTGACCGGTCGCAATGCGATCCGATGCTGGAGGTGACCGCGTGTCGACGCTCCTCGGCGACGTGCTGGACTCCGCCCGGCGGCAACGGTTCGTGGGACGCCGGGTCGAGCTGGCCAGCTTCGACGCCGCCGTCGACGGGCGAACGTCGCAGCGGGTGCTGTTCGTCCACGGCCAGGGCGGCATCGGCAAGACCACGCTGCTGGCAGAGCTGGCGGCCCGCGCGCGGGCCGCCGGCCGGGCCGTGATCCAGGTCGACGGGCGGGAGGTCGACCCATCGCCGGACGGGCTGCGGGTGGCTGTCCTGGACGTCGCGGGCACGCAACCCGACAGCGGGCCGATGCTGGCCGGTGCCGTCCTGCTCATCGACGGCTACGAACAGCTGACCCCGATCGACGAATGGCTGCGAGGCCGGTTCGTTCCGAGCCTGGGCGCCGACACCGTGGTCGTGTTGGCCGGCCGCGACCCGCCCACCACCGCGTGGCGCACCGACGCCGGATGGCGGCAGCTGGTGGCCGTGCACCACCTCGACCACTTCGATCCGCAGGAGAGCGGGCAGCTACTCGCCCACGCCGGGGTGGCACCACCGGTCCGGGCGCATCTGACCACGCTCGGCGGCGGCCATCCGTTGACCCTGGCCCTGCTGGCCGACCTCGCCGCCTGCGGACAGGTGCCCGACACCCTCGCCGACGCACCGGATCTGATCTCGACACTGCTGCAGTCGTTTCTGCGCGAGGTGCCGACCCAGGCGCAGCTGACCGGGTTGGCCACCTGCGCGATCGCCTGGTTGACCACCGAGGACCTGCTTGCGCGGATGGTCGGCGCCGACGCCCCCGCGGTGTGGCGGTGGCTGGCCCGGCTCCCGTTCGTCACCTGCGGGCCGCATGGCCTGTCCGTCCACGACCTGGCCCGCGACGTGTTGGACGCGGAGTTCCGTCGCCGCGCCCCCGAGCAGTACCGCACGCATGACCGGCTCATCTACGACCACGCCCTGGCCGGTCTGCGCGCCGCCACCGGCGTCAGCCGGCAACCCGACATGCATCAGCTGTTCTTCGTCCACCGCCACAGCCCGTTCGGCAACGTGATAGCGGCGGTGCGGGCGCAGGGCTCCGCCGCGGTGGTCCCGGCCCGTCCCGACGAGCACGACCAGGTGTGCGCGACCATCGAACGGTTCGAGGGACCGGCGAGCGCCGACCTCGCCCGGGCCTGGCTCGCCGAGCAGCCGGACCATCTGAACGTGGTCCGCACCGACGACCGGGTCGCGGGGTTCTCCCACCATCTGCTGTGCCCGAGCGGCTCGTCGTTGGAGGACCGCGACCCGGCTGTCCGGGCGGTACTCGACCACGTCGCGCGGGAGGGAGCCATCCGCCCCGGGGAACGCGTCCTGATCACCCGGTTCTCCAGCGGGATCCGCGACCACCAGCGCGACCCGTACATGGTGGTGGCCGGACCGGTGTCCAGCGTGATCGAGTGGCTCACCCGGCCGCTGGCCTGGTCGTTCGTCGTCGTGGTCGATGTCGAGTTCTGGGCACCCAGGTTTGACTACATCGCCTTCGTCCCGCTGGTCCACGTCGACGTCGGCGGCCTGCGGCACGTCGCCTTCGGCATCGACTGGCGCCGCCTTCCGATCGATTCCTGGCTCGACCTGATGTACGAGCGCGGGCACGCCGGCGGCACCGGACCGGCACCGGCCGCGCTGCTGCGTCCACCGGCGCTGAACCGCCCCCGGTTCGACGCGGCGGTCCGGGCCGCGCTGCAAACCCTGCACCGGCCCGACCAACTCGCCACCAACCCGCTGCTCGGCTCCGCGTTGGCCGCCACGACCGGCGGGGCGAGCGCCGCCCAGCTTCGGGCCACGATCGAACACGCCGTCGCCCAGCTCGCGAACCTGCCGAAAGGCCACCAGCTGCAGGCGGTCCTGCACCGTACGTACCTACGCCCCGCCGCCACCCAGGAAGCCGCCGCCGAGGTCCTCGACCTGCCGTTGAGCACCTACCGCCGGTACCTGGCCAAGGCCCTCGACGACCTCACCGACATCCTCTGGGCGGTCGAGATCGGCGAGCAACCACCCGGACGATGACGGCGGTTGACGCGCTGACCTGACGGCTCAGCCGCTGGCCGGTAGCTCCAGGTTGGAGAAGTACGGCTTCGAGAACGGGAATTCGGTGGCGATCCAGTGTCGTAGCGCGGTGTACAGGAGGGTGTAGTAGCCGCGGTCGTACGCGTCGGGCGTCACCCACCAGCTGACGTCGACGTCATAGGTGATCAGGTCGTCGTTGAGTGGGGTTCGCCGGCCCATCGGGTACAGATAACAGCAGCCGAGGTACTGGCCGCCGGCGGTGTACACCGCGTAGGTGAACGAACCGCCATCCCGGAACTCGCATTCATGCCAGACCGCATCGACGTAGTTGAACTCCGCGGTGACCGGTCCGGTCGGCCACCGCCCGCCACGTGTTCGACGGATCAGGTCGATGCTGGCGTTGATTCCTCGAACGTCGTCGTCCAGGTGGTCACGGGTCAACGCGTGCGCCCGGATGTCGTGGTAGGTCAGTTCGGTGGGCGCGGACCAACCCGTGGGCAGGTCCAGGCGCTTGACAAGTCCCCGGTAGTCCATTCTCTCGCTCCGATCCCTCAGCGGGCCGAGACCCGGTAGGTCAGGACGACTATGCCACCGGGGAGCTCGGTCGAGCCGGCAAGGTCGAAAATGCCCGATGATCCGGCGCGGTAGAGCAGGTCGTCGGATGTGCCGGAGCCGACGATGAACGGGTGCACCCAGAGCCGCAGCTCGTCGAGAAGACCCGCTTCCAGCAGCGCGTGGGACAGGCGGCCGAATCCGTACTGCACGATGCCGGTACCGGGCTGCTGCTTGAGGGCACGGATGGCCTCGATCGGATCGTGGTCGACGACGGTCGTGTTGTTCCACGTCGGGTCGGTGAGCGTCGTCGAGACGACGTACTTCGGAAGCGCGTTCATGCGATCGCTGAGCGCATCGCCGGAGCGGGTGGACCACACCGGCGCGAAGCCTTCGTACGTGTGCCGGCCCATGAGGACCGCGTCGCAGCGATCCAGCAGTTCGGTTTGAACCCTGGTTCCCGCCTCGTTGAAACCGCCCGTCGAGGGCCAGTCCTGCGGGTTCTGGATGACTCCATCAAGGGTGATGTAGGTGGAGTTGATGATCGTGCGCACGGAGCGCTCCCTTCGATTGGTTCGAGGTGTCTCAGGTGGTGACCGCGACGCGCCGGTGGACTTCAGGGTGGGGGACGGTTCGGTAGGCGCCGGCAGAGGCGGCCAGCAGCCACGCCCAGCCGGCCACGACAGCGAGCCACAGCAGCGGCACGCCCACGCTGCTCCTCGACAGTGCGGCCGCGACGACGGCCGCCGTCGCCATTGCCACGAACCGGGCGGCATTCGAACCACGCGACGCGCGACCGAACCCGATCGCGGCCGCGATCGTCATCACCCCGCTCAGGATGAGGTTGATCGTGGCGAGCGAGTGGAATCCGAGGTGTTCGGCGTCCTGCGCCCACCGCCGCACCTCACGGGGCCGACGACCCGGTACAGCGTTCGGTAGTCCGATTCCGATCCTCACGATGACACCTTCCGACGGGTGGCGCTGACGTTAGGCGTGGTGCGGCGGGGTCGAATCCGTCATGGTGCTGTACCGGACCGGATGCCGTATCCGTCGTCCGGCGGACCTACTGGGTGGCGATCAGCGTGTCGATGTCCAGTCGGCTCAGATCCGACCGTGAGGTGACGCCGAGTTTGGGAAACGCCTTGTATAGGTGGTAGGCGACGGTGCGGGGGCTGATGAACAGCTGCGCGGCCACGTCGGAGTTGGACCCGCCCTGGGCGACCAGACGGATGACCTGTAGCTCCTGCGGGGTCAGCCGGGTCGCGACCGGGTCGTTGCGGCGCACCACCTGACCGGTGGCTCGCAGTTCGCTGCCGGCACGCCCGGCCCACGGCGAAGCGCCGAGCCGCTCGAAGGTCTCGTGGGCGGCGGCCAGGTGGACGCGGGCGGCGCCGCGGCGGCGTGCGCGACGCAGCCACTGTCCATACAGGAGCTGGGTGCGTGCGCGGTCGAACGGCCGATCGGTCGAGCCGCCCTCCTCGTGCAGACGCAACGCCGCCTCGAAGTGCGTTTCGGCGTCCTCGTCGGCGACGATCGCGCGACAACGGTGGACCGTCGCGATGGCCCACGGCCGGCCGGTACTGGCCGCCCAGTCGGCGAACCACGCGATGGACCCGTCGACGTCGACGTCCGAACGTCGACCGCCGCGCACCGCGGCCTCGACCAGATCGGGCACGGTGAGGATCCGGCTCAGCGGGTTCACCAGGGGGCCGGCACTCTTGTCCAGCAGCCGTTCGAGGGCCCGGTCCGGCTGGCCCAGTGCCACGGCCGCCTCGGCGAGGCTCAGTCCGGACCAGTGGCCGCCGCCGATCCGGGTGGTGCCGGACAGCGCGAGCCACGCCTCGAGGACCCACGGCTCCAGGTCGCCGACCTCACCGACGGACAGCAGCTGCAGCCACTCGTCGGTGGCGTGGTGAATGCGCGCCACGGCGTCGGGGATCCGCCCCGCGACCAGTTCACCGACAGCCACGGCCGCGGACGTCAGAGCGGACAGCGGGTCGTTCGGGGGTAGTCGCAGGCTCCGCAGCGCGTCGCTCGTCGCGGCCAGCCGGGCCGCGTCGTTGAGATTCCACGCCGCCCGGGCGGCATGGATCAGCTCGGCCGCGGCGGCCCGGGGATCCCGCGCGGCCATGCGCCGCGCCGCCGTGTCCAGCAGATCATGCGCCTTGAGCGAGGAGCCTCGGGTCAGCTCGATCCGGCCACGCAGGCAGGCGACGTCGTCAGCGATGATCGGATCGTCGATCAACTCGCTGGCCCGGTCGCCGAGCCCGCCCGCACGGTCGGCCTGCCCCACCTGGTACGCGGCCTCGGCCGCGGCGACGAGAAGCCGGGCGCGGCCGGCCCGGTCGGCGGACAGTTCGGCGGCGCGTTCGAATGCAGCGGAGGCGACCCCGAATCCGCCGCGCCGCAACGCCGTCTCCGCCGACCGTTCCAGGCCCTGCGCCGCGTCGTCGTCCGGGCCGGTGGCCGCCGCGGCCAGGTGCCATGCGCGTCGGGCCGCGTGCACGTCGCTGTCCAGCGCGTGGGCCAGGGCCCGATGGGCCGTCGTGCGTCCGGTGAACGTCGCCGACTGGTACACAGCCGCGCGCACCAGCGGATGCCGGAAGGTGATCCGGCCGCTATCGTCGACCGCGGCCAACGCCGCCCGCTCGGCCGCGTCCAGCGCAGTGGCGTCGACGCCGAGCTCCCGGACCGCGCGGAACACCACGGCGGGATCGCCGGTGTCGTCGGCCGCCGCCAACAGCAGCAGCGTCTGGCTGTCCCGGGGAAGCATCCGCACCCGGCCCAGGAACGCCTCCTGGAGCCGATCGGTGAGCCGCAACGGCTGGGGAAGCGTCTGTTCCCCGACGAGCTGCTCGCGGCTCAGCGACGCCGCCAGCTCGACCAGGGCGAGCGGGTTGCCGCCGGTCTCCTCGACCAGACGCTCGCCCACCCGCGGCGTCACCGCACCGGCGCGCAACCGGAGCAGGGCGAGCGCATCGTCGCGGCTGAACCCGCGCACGCGCAGCCCGGGCAGTCCGGGCCACGGCTCCTCGCGGGTCGCCACCAGCACGACGACACCCTCCGCGCCGAGCCGGCGGGCCGCGAAGGTCAACGCCTCGACCGAGGAGTGGTCCACCCAGTGCGCGTCCTCCACGACGCAGAGCACCGGCCGGTCCTCGGCGGCCTCGGACAGCAGGGACAGTGCCGCGACAGCCACCAGGAACCGGTCTTCAGTGCGATGATCGGCCAGGCCGAGCGCGGCGAGCAGGGCCTGGCTCTGCCGCCCCGGCAGCCGGGCGACGAGGTCGAGCACCGGACGCACCAGTTGATGCAACCCGGCGAACGGCAGGTCCACCTCGGTCTCGACACCTGTCGCGCGAAGAATGCGCATGTCTGCGGCCGACGTCACCGCGTGCGCCAGCAGCTCCGACTTGCCGACTCCAGGCTCGCCGGACAGGACGAGCACGCCGCTACGGCCGGCCCGTCCGCCCGCGAGGAGGTCGCCGATCACGGCGCGCTCCTCCGCTCGCCCGATCACGGGGACGACCTTACGTCGCTGTGCCCGACGGCAGAAGCCGCAAAACGGGACGAAAGAGGTTACCGCTCACCGTCGGTTCGTGCCACCTGTCGCACCGTGGATTCCCTCCCCCGGATGAGCTTCGAATGAAGCTCCGCTGAGGCTCGGGTGTGGACGCGCTGAGGTCGAACCGCCGAGCGCGGTCGGCCGTCGCCCGCGCCGCGGCGTGGGTACGCTGTCGATCGTGCCGACGTCGTCGTTCCGCCCCGACGACCGGATGCCGCTCGGCCGGTCGGGGCTGACGGTGAGCCGTCTGGGCCTCGGCCTGGCCTCGCTCGGCGGCATGTTCGAACCGGTCGCCGACGACGTCGCGATCGCCACTATCGACCGGGCGTGGGATCTCGGCGTGCGGCTGTTCGACACGGCTCCGGTCTACGGCTACGGCCGGTCGGAGACGAGGGCGGGGGCGGCCCTGCGGGGCCGGCCACGGTCGGCGTTCGCGCTCTGCACGAAGGTCGGGCGGCTCATCGAGCCGGGTGGCACCGACACCCAGCCGATCTGGGCCGATCCGCCGGCGGGAGTCGGGCCACGGCTGGACTACCGCCGCGGCGCCGTTCTACGCAGCCTGGAGGACAGCCTCGCCCGGCTGGGCCTCGACCGCGTCGACGTGCTGCACATCCACGACCCGGACCTCGACTACACCACCGCCCTGTTGGAGACGTACCCGGCGCTGGCCGAGCTGCGCGCCGCCGGCGTCATCGAAGCGGTCTCCCTGGGGGTCAACCATGCCGAGGTCGCGGCCCGCTTTCTACGGGACGCACCGGCGCCGGGCCCCGACTGCGTCCTTCTCGCCGGCCGGTACACCCTGCTCGACCAGACCGGACTCGACGACCTCCTGCCGCTGTGCGCCGAGCGGGGCGTCACGGTCATGGCGGCCGGGGTGTTCCAGGCCGGACTGCTCGCCGAACCGCGCACCGGCAAGGCCTACGGCTACGACACCGTTCCGGCAGCCGTCCTGCAACGCATCCACGCGGTGCGGGCCGCCTGCCGGCGATTCGACGTACCACCGCTGGCCGCCGCGATCCAGTTCCCGTTCGGCCACCCCGCCGTCACCAGCGTCGTCGTCGGGGCCCGGACACCGGACGAGATCGCCCAGAACGCCGACCATCTCGCCCACCCGATACCCGTGGCCTTGTGGACACACCTCAAGGACGCCGGCGTGCTGCCCGTGACCGCGCCCGTACCCGTTCCCTGACGAGGCGCGGCTGCCGAAGGGTTACGCCGCCCATTCCGGGGTAGGTTCGCAGGATGATCGCGAATGTCGATCAGATGCCCGCGGCCTTGGCGCCGTACGTCGTGACACTGAGTCCGTACGACCTCGGATCGAACTCGATCGGTGTTCATCGCGGGCTTCCCTCGTCAACGATCACGATCACGATCCCGGAGCAGGACCAGCTCGAGATCTCATGGGTCGGGCGGCCCGGCTCGCCACAACGGCTGCGGGCCGGTGTGGCCGGGCTCCATCTCGACGCGGCCGCGCTGAGGCAGGAAGGGTGCGGCCGCGGTGTGTGGTTGACCCTCCGCCCCCTTGGCATCAGCACCCTGTTCGGAGTCCCGGCGTCCACGTTGGCCGGCGACGTTGCCGACCTGGCCGATGTCGTCCCGACGATGGCGGACCTGCCCGACCGCTTGGCGGCCTGCCGGTCCTGGCCGCAACGTCGTGCCGTCGTCGAACGGGTCCTGCTCGAAAGCCTGGCCCGGCACGGCGAACGCGCCAACCGCGACGGTCTACGAGCCACGCTCGCGGTCCTGTCGGCCACCACCCGGGTGCAGGAGGCCGCTCAGTTGCTGGGGTTTTCCCGGCGGCATCTGAGCAGCACGGTTCGTGCCGCGCTCGGGGTCACGCCGAAGGAGTATCAACGGCTCATCCGCTTCGAGGCGACCCGCGGCCGGCTCGTGGCCGCCGCCCGAACCGAACAGCTCAGTCTGGCGGCGGTGGCCGCCTCGTCGGGCTTCGCCGACCAGGCTCACTTCACCCGGGAATGGCGCGACATGGCGGGATGCACGCCTACCGATTGGATGCGCGCCGAAGGACTGGTCCGGTAAGGAGTCGGCCGCCCGCGTCGGGCGAGATGCGTCGGCTCCGGTAACGAACCGTTCCCAGATGTTCAAGACTCCGGCGCCGTCGGAGTTCCACGATGGGTGCATGATGCAGAACACCGAAATCTCCGCTCGTCTGATCGTGTCCGACCCGGATCGTGCGTCGGCCTTCTACCGGGACGCCCTGGGCGCGGAGCAGGTCTTCCGTGCGCCGCCGGGCGACGACGGCCGACCCACCGTTGTCGATCACCGCATCGGGCGTTCGTCCTTCCGGGTCTCGCCCGCTGTCTCATCGTGGGGATGGTCCTCGCCGGACGATCTCAACGGCTCTCCGGTCCTCCTCGAGATCGAGGTCGACGACCCGGACGAAACCGGTGAGCGCATGCTCGCTCACGGCGCCGAGGTGGTGGTGCCGATCCAGAACTGGCCGTTCGGGAAGCGGTCGGGCCGCATCCGTGACCCGTTCGGCCATCTGTGGATCATCACGGGTGAGCTTCGATGAGCGCTGGAGGTGCCGCCGGGCGTTGGATCGTTGGTTGAGGGTGCGGTAGACGCGGCCGAGGCCGGCGTTGGCACGGGCCTGGTCCGTTCGGCGCAGTTGGCCCGCGAGGTCGTCGCATCGGAACGGAAGCGGCTCCTCGGCTCCTGAACCGGCGGACCCGCAGCGCCCCCGTCGGGAGGCGGATGCGGGTGACGGCTCAGCGGAGGACGCGGTAGCGGATATGAGTCGCTTCCGGGGTATCGATCACCCGGACGACCTCCAACTCGATGCGCGTGGGCGACCCGTCGAACAGGCGACGACCAGCGCCGAGCAGCACCGGGATCTGGTGGATCTGGATCTCGTCGAGCACGCCGGCCTCGAACGCCCGTTGTGCCGTGTACGCACCGTGCACCATCACGTCACGGTCTCCGGCCGCGGCCTTCGCCTGTGCCATCGCGCTGGCGATCCCGTCGCTCACGTACGTCACCAACGGATAGTTGGCCACCGAGGGGCCGGGCGGTCGATGACTGGGCACGAACACAGGCATTCCGTGATGGCTGCCTTTCCAGTGATCGACCTGCTCCACGGTGCGGCGGCCGGCCACCACCGCACCGGTCGCCTCCATCGCGTCGGCCAACTCGCCGGCCGGTCCGGACCGCAGGACGTCCCCCGTCTCGGTGAAGCCCCACCTGTGGAGCCGCTCGACCGCCCCTCCGTCACCGCCGGGGTTGTTCGGATTGTCGTTAGGACCCGCGATGTACCCGTCGAGAGACATCGACATGTAAAGCACGGATGAGGACATGGACCTTCTCCTTCGCCGTCGCAGCGGCTCCTCGAACCGCATTGCCAGCAGACGCTAGCCGCAGCCGACCTGAACGCGATTGAAAATTCTGCCGCCGCGACGCAAAATTGTTGCATGCCGAATTCGAGCCCTGCACTCGACGAAGTCGATCATCATCTGCTCGGCCTGCTGCAGCGCGACTCCGGTCGGACCCTTCGCGAACTTGGCGATATCGTTGCGCTGTCGCCCAGCGCCGTGAAGCGGCGCATAGACCGCTACCGCAAACACGGTGTGATTGCGCGGCAGGTCACCCTGCTCGACCCGATTCACCTGCCCACCGTGTTACTGGCGGTGTGCCTAGTGACGCTCGAACGCGAATCCAGCCGACACCAGCAGGCGTTCCGCAAGCGATTGCTCGACGCGACCGAGGTGCAGCAGATCTACGACGTCTCCGGCGACTGGGACTACGTCGTGGTACTGGCGTGCAGCGGCATGCCCCACCACACCGAGGTCGCCCACCGGCTGTTCAACGAGGCGCCGAACGTGCGGCGTTACACGACCCTGTTCGTACTCGACCCGGTACGAACCAGCGGCGCCCTACCCACGCGCGCCCCGAACACCTGAACCGCCGAAGTCCGGCAGCGTGACCGATCCGTCCTCGGCGAGGGTGAACGACGGGTTGCAGGCGATCTCCCAGGCGTGGCCGTCCGGGTCCAGGAAGGCACTGGAGTAGAAGCCGATGGCGTTGCGGGCGGCGGGTTTGGTGATGGTCCCACCGGCCCGTTCGACGGCTCGGAGCAGATCATCCACCTCCGCGTCGGACCGGACGTTGTGTGCCAGGGCTATCCCGCCGAAAGGCACCGGCGGAGACGGCTCCAGACCGCAGTCCCGTGCGAGTTTGTCCCGGTGCCACAGAACGATTCCTATTCCGCCCGCCTGAAAGAAGACCGTCTCCTCGACCTCCTGGCCGGACCAGCCCAAGGCTTCATAGAAGCGCTTGGCACGACCGAGATCCGAGACCCCCAGCGTGACCAACGTGATGCGCTGCTCCATCCGGACATGGTACGTCGTCCGGGTGCGGGCGGACTCCGGCATCGCTGCCTGTGGCGACACTCCAGATGCGTGCACCTCGTACCGTTGAAGTTGTCGTGGCGTCGATTTGAGGCCGGCGTATGGAATCGTCTCGGATTGATGTCAGAAGCCGTGCAGGGGGTCCATGACCAATGTCGAGACGTCGCGGCGTGGGCGCTGGCGATGGTCAATCGCCGTCAGACGCGGGCGGTTCCACCGGCACCCCGGAGCTGTCCGCCCACGAGGCCAGATCGTCGGCGTCGATCGCCAACTCGCCACAGTAGCGGGAACGCCTCGGCGCCCGCAGCGTCTCCACTCCTTCGATGGGCTAGGCGCGCTGGAGTTGGAAGCGCTGGTTGGCGGCACCGGTGCGGGTCCACTGGGAGACACGGGCGCCGTCGGCGGTGGACGCCTGCCACACGTCCATGGCCAGGCCGCTTTGGCGGTTGACGAGGATCACCACCCCGCCGCCCTGGTCCTCCACCCGCCACTGCTGGCCGGTGGCGTTGATGTCGGTCTGCTGGGTGATGTCGGCGCCGGTACCGGTGCCGGCGACCTGCAGGACCAGGCCGCTGTGCCGGGCCCGGATCCGGTAGTAGCCGCCGTCCGAGGCCAGGAAGTCGAACTGCTGGTTGAGCCCGCTGCCGATCTGCCACTGGATCAGCACCGCACCGACAGCGGTGGACGCGCCGTTGATGTCGGCGGCCTTGCCGCTGTGCTGGGCCACCAACCGGTAGTTCACGCCGGTCTCCACCGGTCCCGATCGCACGGCCGACGCGCGGTAGGTGTGCCCGGCCTGGCCGGCGAACTCGACGAGATCGGTCTCGACCCGCGTGGGCTGGACGGTGACACCGCTCGTCTCGTCGCGCAGTTGGTAGGTGCCGGCGAAGATGCCGTTGCGGACCCGGACGGCACCGCCGCGGTCCGGCGTGACGGTGAGCTCGATCCCGCTGGTGCTCCAGGAAGCGCCGACGGTGTATCCACCGCGACCGCGCAGACCCGTGACGCTGCCGGTCGGCCACGCCGACGGCAGCGCGGGCAGCACGTGCAGCTCGCCGTTGTGGCTGTGCAGCAGCATCTCGGCGATACCGGAGGTGGCGCCGAAGTTGCCGTCGATCTGGAACGGCGGGTGCAGGTCGAACATGTTGGGCGCGAGCCGATCCGTTCGCACCAGGTCGCGGACGAGTTTGTGGGCGCGTGCGCCGTCTTCCAGCCGTGCCCAGAAATTGATCTTCCAGGCGAGCGACCAGCCCGTCCCGTCGTCGCCGCGCAGCTCCAGGGTCTGACGCGCGGCCTGGTGCAGCTGGGGTGTCCCCCGCCTGGTGATCTGGTTGCTCGGATGCAGGCCGTACAGGTGGGAGACGTGGCGGTGCGTGCGTTCGGTCTCGATCCAGTCGGCGAGCCATTCCTGGAGGTTGCCCCGCGAGCCCACGCGCGTCGGTGCCAGCCGGTCCCGGGCCGCCAGTACCTGGGTGCGGAACGTGGCGTCCACACCGAGGGTCTCGCTGGCGCGCGCGACCCCGGTGAACAGGTCGCGCAGGATCTGGTTGTCCATCGTCGGCCCGGCGCACACGCTGGCGTTCGCGTGGTGGGGCAGCTCCGGCGAGTTCGACGGGTTGGTGACCAGGTATCCGAGCGTCGGGTGGGTGACCAGCGAGTCGAGGAAGAACTGGGCGGCGCCTTTCATGGCCGCGTAGTTGGTCCGGAGGAACTCGACGTCGCCGGTGAACAGGTAGTGGTCCCAGATCATCGTGGCGAGCCAGGCGCCGCCGGTCTGCCACATCCCCCACAACGCGCCGTCGACCACCGACGAACCGCGCCACGCGTCGGTGTTGTGGTGGGTCACCCAGCCGCCGGCGCCGTACTGCACCTGGGCCGTGCGGGCACCGGTCACCGCCAGATCCCGGATCATGTCGAAGACCGGCAGGAAGCACTCGGCCAGGTTCGTGGTGTCGGCCGGCCAGTAGTTCATCGGCAGGTTCGCGTTGATGGTGTACTTCGAATCCCAGGACGGGGCCATCTCCTCGTTCCAGATCCCCTGCAGGTTCGCCGGCTGGCTTCCCGGCCGCGAGGAGGAGATCAGCAGGTACCGGCCGTACTGGAACAGCAGGGCGGAGAACTGCGGGTCGCTGACGCTCGCATGCTGGGCGATCCGCACGTCGGTGGTCTGGTCGGCCGCCGACGTGCGACCCAGGTCGATCGTCACGCGGTTGAAGAGCCTCTGGTAGTCGGCCACGTGCCGGGCGCGGAGCTGGTCGAACCCGGCACTGCGGGCGGCGGCGAGGTACTGACGCGCGATGCCCTGATAGTCGCCGTTGACCGTGCGGTAGTTGACGTAACTGGACCCGATCGACACCAACACGGTGACGCTCGTCGCGCCGGACACCCGCAGCGTGCCGCCGGAGCTGCTGACCGTGCCCCCGGTGACGCTCGCGCTCGCCAGGGCGAGGAAGCGGACGGAGCCGGCGATGCCTTCCATCGTTCCGGAGATGCCGTCGAGGGCGATCGTCGCGGAGTCCGGGCTGGACACCGTCGTCCGCTGCGGGCTGTCGAACGTGGCGCTGACGGTGACCGCGTTGGCCCGGTCGGCGGTCAGCCGGATCACCACCACCTGGTCCGGTGCGCTCGCGAACACCTCCCGCTGGTACCGCACGCCGTTCAGCACGTACGTCGTGGTCACCGTGGCGGTGGTCAGATCGAGCGTCCGGGTGTACTGCGACGCCCCGCTGGCGCTGCCGAACGCCAGCCGGAGGTTTCCGACCGGCTGGTACGCCAACTGTCCGGCCGGACTGCCGAGCATCGTCTGGTTGATCAGATCCTGGGCCGAGGTCCACTGGTCGGCGAAGACCCGTCGCCGGATCTCCGCGAGGTTGGCCGCGCCGCGCGTGTTCGCCGAGTCGTAGGGACCACCGGCCCACACGGTGTCCTCGTTGAGCTGCAGCCGCTCGGTGTCGACGTTGCCGAACACCATGGCACCGAGACGTCCGTTGCCGATCGGCAGCGCCCGCAACCAGTCGGTGCCCGCGGGCTCGTCGTACCAGAGCGCCAGGTCCCCGGCGGCCAGCACACCTGCCGGTGGCGTCGAATTGGCCCTGGCGACCGCGGTCCAGCCCGTCGGCAGCAACGCGGCTCCGGCGCCGACGGCACCGGCGGTGAGCAGTTTCCTGCGGGTCACGTCAGTCATGCCATGTCTCCCAGCAGCGCGTCACGGAAGGGTCCAGCGCTGGTTCGCGCCGCCGTGGCACGTCCAGATGATCAGTTGTGTCCCGTCGGCGGAGCTGCCGCCGTTGGCGTCGAGGCACCTGCACGACTGCTGGTTGACCAGAGAGCCGTTGCTTCCCTGGGTCCAGTTCTGGCCGCCGGATCCGTTGCAGGTCGACAGCTGGACCAGCGCGCCGTTCGTGGTGCCGCCGCCGGCGACGCCCATGCACTTGTTCAACGCGCGCAGCGTGTTGGCGTTGACCGTCCACTGCTGGTTGCTGCCGCCGTTGCAGCTCCACAGCTGGATCTTCGTGCCGTCGGCGGAGCTTCCGCCGCTGACGTCGACGCACTTGCCCGCGGCGCCGGTGATCGGACCGACCCGGGGAACCGTTCCGCCCGACTCCTTGATCCGGATGTTGCGGAACGACACGTCGTCACCGGCGCCGTGGTTCTGGATGCCGATGTAGCCGGAGGTCAACGACCGCACCGGGTCGGTGTTGGTGAAATCGTTGATTTTCACGCCGTTCAGGAACACCTGCAGCCGCTCGCCCTCGACCAGCAGCTCGTAGGTGTTCCACTCGCCCGGTGGGTTCAGGGCGGCGTCGCGGGCCGCGATGTCGGCCGACTGGAACCCGTACACCGCGCCGGTGGTCCTGTCCCCGGTGTCGGTGGCGTCGATCTGCACCTCGTACCCGTTGTTCATGGCCGAGTTCGGGTCGCTGCTGGCCGGGAACCCGATGAGGACGCCGGAGTTGTCGTCACCCGGCATCATCCAGTCAAGCTTCAGCGAGTAGGAGCGGAACTCCTTCGTGCTGTACCACAGCATGCCCAACCCGCCGGATGACGTCAGCGTGCCGTTGCTGTTGCTGAATCCGCCCGGCCCGGCCTGGGACCAGCCGGTGGTGGCGCCGTTGTAGAGGGTGGTGTATCCGGTTTCCGGCCGGCAGTCGGCCCTGGTGCGGTTGGCCGCGTACCTGATGCCGCCGAGGAGCAGCGCCCGGAAGCCCGCTTCGCTGTAGCTGGCCTGGGTGTGGCCGGCCCCGGTGTAGAACGAGCGCCCGCCCTGGTAGGTCTTGCACCAGGTGTGCGGGTGGTCGGATCCCATCGTGCCGCCGGAGTAGCTCGATTCGTCCAATGTGGACAGTACCCGGGCGGACGACCGGGGGTTGGTGCGGAAGTTGTACCACTCGTCGGTCCGCGTCTGGGTCGGGCTCAGCCCGGCGGTCGCCGCGTGCGCCCGGTTCTCCGTCCGCACGGTGGCCGGCTGGATCGCCGGGTGCGAGGAGAAGTACGCGCCGACCAGCTCGCCGTAGAACGGCCAGTCGTACTCGGTGTCGGAGGCCGAGTGCACGCCGACGTACCCGCCGCCGGCCCGGATGTAGGTCTCAAAGGCGCTCTGCTGGGTGGCGTTGAGCACGTCGCCGGTGGTGTTGAGGAAGACGACGGCCTCGAACTGGGCGAGATTGGTGGCGGTGAACTGGCTCGCGTCCTCCGTCGCGGTCACCGTGAAGGTGTTGGCCGCGCCCAGATCCCGGATCGTCTGAATGCCGACGGCGATCGCGTCGTGCCGGAAGCCGGCGGTCTTGGAGAACACGAGCACGTCGTACGGTGCGTCCGCGGCGCGCGCGGGTGTGCCGCCGGTGCCCGCCAGGATCACCAACGCCGCTGCCGCGACGCCAAAGAGCTTTCGCATGGTCGAGGTTCCTCTCATGGCGTGGTCCAGCGTTGGTTGGTGCCGCCGTGGCAGCTCCAGACGATCAGCTGGGTGCCGTTGGCGGAGCTGCCGCCGTTGGCGTCGAGGCACTTGCCCGACTGAGGGTTCACCAGGGAGCCGTTGGCTCCCGCGGTCCAGTTCTGCCCGCCGGAGCCGTTGCAGGTCGACAGTTGCACCGCGCTGCCGTCGGCGGTAGCGCCGCCGGCCACGCCCATGCACTTGCCCAGTGACCGCCAGGTGGTGCCGTTGCGGGTCCATTGCTGGTTGGCGCCGCCGTTACAGGTCCACAGCTGGATTTTGGCGCCGTCGGCGGAGCTGGCCCCGTTGACGTCGACGCAGGCGCCGCTCGCGCCGACGATCCGGCCGGTTCCGCCACCGACGGGGGCCGTGCCGAACGTGAACGCGTCCACGTCGAACAGCGTTCCGGTGCCGCCGTGGAACGTCAGATACAGGGTGGTGGTGCCGGCCGGGGCTCCGGACAGTGTCGTCGACACGTCGGTGAAGGTCTCCCAGCTACCGGTGACCGGCACCGTGACGGATCCGAGCACCGTGCCGGTCGGCGAGCCGGCGCGGACCGAAAGCGTGCCGCCGGCGCCACCGGAGGACACCCGGGCCGTGAACCGGCTCTCACCGGCGAGTGCGTAGCGCTGGAACGCGATCCAGTCGCCGTTGCTGATGTCGCCGACGGTCTGCCCGCCCTCCGCGGTCGTCTTGCTGACGAGCGTGGTGCCCGACTGGGTGCCGCGGTGCTCGGCCTGCCGGTGCCGTGGCTGGAGGATCTGCTGTGTGTGCGTGGTCAGCGCGGGCTGGCCGTTCGCACCCCGGTCGGTGTACTCGGCGTCGAACACCGCGTACAGGTTGGCCGCCGTGTCGTGCTCCCCGTCGGCCGGGATCTGCAGCGTTCCCGAGCATCCGGTGCTCGAGGTGATCGAATGGGCGTGCTCGTCGTGGCCGAGGAAGTAGGTCAGCTTCACCCGGCTGCAGTCGATCGTGCCGTCCTCGGGGTCCGACGCCGTGATCGTGTACGGCACGTTGTCGCCGAAGTTGAACAGGCTTCCGTCGGCCGGCGCGGTCAGCGTCACCGTGGGCGCGGTGTTGCCGACCGTCACCACCACCGACGCGGTGGCGGTGAGACCGGCCGGATCGGTCACCGTGAGCGAGACCGTGTACTGGCCGTTGCCGGTGTAGGTGTGACTCGGGTTGGCGGCCGAGGACGTGCCGCCGTCACCGAAGTTCCACGCATAGCGCAGAGCGCCGCCCTCGGGGTCCGCCGAGCCGGTCGAGGAGAAGTCGACCGTCAGCGGCGCAGTGCCGGACGTGCGGTTGGCGGCGGCCCGGGCCAGCGGGGACTGGTTGTTGCCGGCCTGGTTGTACTCGATGCGGTACAGGGCGGAATAGGAGTCACCGCTGCCCCAGCCGGTGCCGTAGTCGAGCACGTACAGGGCGCCGTCGGGGCCGAACGCGCTGTCCATGACCTGCGTGCCGCGCCACGGGAAGTCGTTGATCTGCCCGGCCGACCCGTCGGAGTTGACGTCGACGGTCTTGATCCAGCGCCGGCCGAACTCCATCGCGAAGTAGTGCCCGTCCAGAGCGGCGGGGAACTTGACCGTGGACGGGTTGGCCGCGTCGTAGCGGTACACCGCGCCGCCCATCGGCGACTCCGAACCGCAGCCGAACGCGGCCAGCGAACAGTTGTCGTACTTGATCCACGCCGGGCGCGCGGCCGGCAGGTTGGTCAGGCCGGTGTTGCGCGGGGAGTTGTTGACCGGCGCCGCGCAGTTGAACCGGCTGCCCGACGGTCCGCTCGGGAACGTGTAGTCGACGTAGGTCTCCGACGTCGTGTTCGTGCCGGTGCAGTACGGCCAGCCGTAGTTGCCGGCGGACGTGATCCGGTTGAACTCGACCTGGCCCGCGGGTCCGCGCGAGGAGTCGGTCGTGCCGGCGTCGGGCCCGTAGTCGGCGACGTAGAGCGCGCCGGTCGCCTTGTCGACGCTGAGCCGGAACGGGTTGCGGAAGCCCATCGCGTAGATCTCCGGCCGGGTCCGGGCGGTGCCCGGTGCGAACAGGTTGCCCGACGGAATCGTGTACGTTCCGTCGGCGTTCACCTTGATCCGCAGGACCTTGCCGCGGAGGTCGTTGGTGTTGCCCGCACTGCGCTGCGCGTCGTAGACCGGATTCCGGTTCGTGCGCTCGTCGATGGGGGTGTAGCCGCTGGAGTCGAACGGGTTCGAGTCGTCCCCTGTGGACAGATAGAGGTTGCCGGCCGCGTCGAAGTCGATGTCGCCACCGACGTGGCAGCACATCCCGCGGCTGGTCGCGACCTCCAGCACCGTCACCTGGCTGGAGGTGTTGAGGGTGAAGTCGGCGTTGAGCGTGAACCGGGCCAGCCGGTTCACCCCGTTCCACGCGGAGAAGTCGGTGCCGGTCGCCGGCGCGTCACCGCCCGGTGTCGACAACGGCGGCGCGTAGTAGAGATAGATGAACCGGTTGGTGGAGAAGCCCGGGTCCACCGCCACGCCCTGCAGGCCCTCCTCGTCGTGCGTGTAGACCTGCAGGGTGCCGATCACGGTGGTGACGCCGGCGGCGGTGGTCCGGCGAAGGACCCCGGTGCGGGCGGTGTGCAGCACCGAGCGGTCCGGCAGCACCGCCATCGACATCGGCTCCCCCAGCTCGGCCACCCCTCGGGCGAGTTCGACCTGCTGGAAGTCGGCCGCGTTGACCGGGTGCGCGGCGGCCGGCTGCCCGGCACCGACGGTGGTCGCCACCATGCCGGCGGCCGAGAGGACGGCGGCCGCAGCCGCCGCCATCACGCGTGTTCTCCTACGGCGGCCGGTCACGACCGGATCCACTGCTGGTTGCTGCCGCCGTTGCACGTCCACAGCTCGACCGCGGCGCCGTTGGCGGTTGCCGCGCCGGTGACGTCGAGGCACAGGCCGGACTGGACACCGGTGATCGTGCCGTCGGCGTTCACGTTCCACTGCTGGTTGGCTCCGCCCGTGCAGGA
>NZ_BOPG01000012.1 GCF_016863635.1 Virgisporangium aurantiacum
ATCCGGATCCGGGCACCGGCGGCGGTGCCGGGCGCGTCGAGGCACTTGTTGCCGTACACGGTCAGCTGCTTGTTCGACGCGAGTGTCCATTGCTGGTTCGCACCGCCGTTGCAGTCCCAGATCTGCACGACCGCGCCGTCGGCCTGGCTGGCGCCGTTGACGTCCAGGCACCGGTTGGCGCCCGCGCCCCGGATCTCCCCGGTCGGGCCGGGTTGGGTGCCCACCGGGGTGATGGACAGGTTGTCGAACTGTGCCGTCACGCCCTGCCCGGTGGCGTAACCGATCTGCCCGGCGACCCAGGCGGAGTCCGTCACGCTGCCGACGGTGGCGCCGTCGACGGCGGCGGTGAGGGTGCTCCCGTTGAGGGTCAGCGACACGGTGTGCCAGCGGCCGGTGCCCAGGGCCGAGACGGTGCCGCTGGCGAGCGTCCGCTGGTTTCCGCTGGTGTTGTTGCTCCGGATCGACCAGGCCCCGTTGTCGGCCACCCGCAGGTAGTAGGCGTTGAGGTTCTGCGGTTGCTCGTGGTTGTAGGTGGTGGCCCGTCCGACGAGTTGCACGTAGCCGGACTTCTCCAACATGACGTCCGACGACACGGTGTAGTTGCGCCACGTCGTGTCACCCAGCAGGGCGAACGGTTCGGCGTGGCCGGAGGTCCAGTAGATGGGCGCCTGCTCCGACATCTGGCGCACGCACTGGCCGGTCCGGCCGCCGCCGCACCCGACCACCTCGAACGAGCCCTGGTGGTCGCTCAGGTACTTCGCTTCCCGCGCGGTCGCATAGCTGTCGAAGGTGTCGCTGTAGGGCAGCTGCAGGTTGCCCTGTGCGGATCCGCTCGCGGTCCCCTTCCCTTGTCCGCTGGTCGTGGTGATGCTGTAGACGTAGCCCGGCTGGACGGTGAGCGAGAACGTTCCGTTCGATGGCGTGATGTCGGCGCGCCTGACGAAGTATTCGCTCGCGTTGCTCGACCGCACGTTGGTCGACCACACGTGCACCGTTCCGGTCGACAGCCCGCCCGCCACGGTCAGCGTGAGGTCCTGGGCCGCGGCGGCGTCCATCGTCTCGATGACGGTGCTGTAGTCGCGGTTGTTGGTCGATTTCAACGAGACGTAGCTGCCGTTGCTGCGGTTGCCGCCGAGGTAACCGCTGGAACTGTCCAGGTACCGCCAGCCCGGCGCGACGAACTGCGTGGTGTGCCCCATCACCCACGCGTTCTTGCCGATGGAGTAGTAGCCCGACCACGGCTGCGAGGCCACCGCGAGGCCCGTGGTCGCCCACGGGATGTTCGGCGTGACCGCGGCGATGACCGGCCAGTTGATGTAGGCGGTCATCTTTCCGTCGATGTAGTCACGGTTGATACCGCGGGCCAGGGCCTGCGCGCCGGCGTTGTAGTCGTCGGAGCCGTTCTCGCTGGCCCACAGCGCCTTGCCGGAGTTCACCGCGGTGGTCGAGCTCGGGCAGTTCGTCTGCGCGCTGCGGTAGCCGCAGACGTAGTGGCTGCCGAACACGGCCACCGCGTTGGCGAACGCGGAGTCCCGCTGCGCGTCGTCGGCGGCACCCCAGCCGAACTCGTCGGCCGCCACGATCTTCACGTTCGGGTAGCCGCGGGAGTTCAGCGCCGAACGGAGGTTCTTGTACCAGGTCACGTCCCGGCCGCGCTCGTTCCACCCGCCGAGGTAGTCGATCGTCAGGCCGTGGCTGGACGCGCAGCCAAGGTAGGCGATCAGGTAGTCGATCGAGTCGGTGGACCAGAAGTTGCCGTTGCCGATCCAGCCCGGCGCTCCCCAGGACAGGGCGTAGATCTTGATGTCGGGGTTGCGGGCCTTCGCCTGGCCCATCAACCACCATTCGTACCCGCGGTCGCAGTTGACAGTGCCCCGGGTGTGTTCGTGGCTGGGTTCCGCGCCGGACGTCGAGTTGGTGTCGCCGCCGATCTCCACCTTCAGGATCTGCATGGCGGCGCCGTGGCCCGGCTTGAACAGGTAGTCGAGGATCTGGCCGCGTTGCGGTTCCGGATAGTCGACCAGCAGCCGGCTGTTGCCGCCCCCGCCGCTGATCGCACCGACGCCGTCGAACGCCCGTCCCCCCGACGAGCCGTTGATGGTGATCGCCGTCGCCGCCTGCGCGGGCGTGGGAAACGCGACAAGCACACCGGCCGCCGTCACCAACAGGCCGACGACGGACGCCCGGAGGCGACCGGGCCGGTGCCGGGCGGGCCGGTGGTACGACCCGCTGTCCGCACGTGTTCTCATGAGTTCCGTCCTTCTCGGTGAGGGGCCGACCCGTGACTGTCCGCGGCATCGGCGGCCGCCGCGTGTCGGCACATCGATCACGCAGGCACCTGTCGTCGACGATCCGGAGCTGGCCGGGGCGGCCCACCCGGTGCTGAGCACCACCGCCCCGGCCTGGCCGCCCCACCCCGGGCAGCCGTCTCCGCCGTGCCCTACGACATGGCGGTCGTTCCCGTCAGATCCGCGTCCACCGCTGGTTGCTGTTGCCGTGGCAGGACCAGACGATGACCGCGGTGCCGTTGGCGGTACCGGCGCCGTTGACGTCCAGGCACAGTCCGGTCTGGGCGTTGCTGACGGTGGCGTTGCTGTTGAGGGTCCACTGCTGGTTGGCGCCGCCGTTGCAGTCCCAGATCTGAACCCGGGTGCCGCCCGCGGCGTTCGACGGTGCCTCCAGGCACTTGCCCATCACCTGGAGCGCGGAGCCGTTCACGGTGAACTGCTGGTTGGTGCCGGTGTGGCAGTCGTAGATCTGTACCTGGGTCCCGTTGGTGGTCACGGAGTTCGGGATGTCCAGGCAGCGTCCGGAGGCTTCGCCGCGCAGCCGGTTACCGGTCGGGTTCGGGTTCGAGCCGCCGTTGAGGGTGTCGAGCACGGCGCCGTACGCGGCCTTCTTGTTGCCCGAGCAGTCGAACAGCAGCGGGTTGTCGCCGCTACGCCACGAGTCGCAGTCCCGCACGCCCCACACGGTGATACCGGTGCACCGGGACACCGCGAGACAGGCCCGGGTGACCGTGGCGTAGGCGTTCGCGTTGGCCTGCGCGATATCGAGCTCGGTGATCTGGACGTCGACGCCCAGGTCGGAGAAGCGCTGCAGGTTCGCCTGGTAGTCACCGGGAACGGAGCTGCCCAGGTGCGACTGGAAGCCCACACAGTCGATCGGCACGCCGCGGGACTTGAAGTCGCGGACCATGTTGTAGATGCCGGTCGACTTCGCGTTGATCCCGTCGGTGTTGTAGTCGTTGTAGCACAACTTGGCCAACGGGTCGGCGGCGCGTGCGGTGCGGAAGGCCACCTCGATCCAGTCGTTGCCGGTGCGCTGCAGGTTCGAGTCGCGCCGGCCGCCGCCGCCACCGTCGGCGAACGCCTCGTTCACCACGTCCCACGCGTAGATCTGCCCACGGAAGTGGGTGGCCACCTGCGTCACGTGGTTCATCGCCGCGTTGCGCAGCGCCGAACCGGACATGTTCTGCGCCCAGGGCGGCTGCTGCGCGTGCCACAGCAACGTGTGGCCACGCACCGACATCCCGCGGGACCGGGCATGGCTGACGATGCGGTCGCCGTTTCCGAAGTTGAACTGGCTCTGGTTCGGTTCGGTGTGGTCCCACTTCATCTCGTTCTCGGGCACGAGGCTGTTGAACTCGCGGTTGAGGACCGTCATGTAGGTGGAGTCGCCGAACTTGTACGTCCCGACGGCGGCGCCGAAGTAGCGGCCCTTTTCCGCCGCCGCCGTGCCGAGGGTGGTGCCCGCGTGGGCCGGTGCGGCGACGGCCACGGTCATGCCGGCCGTCAACAGCCCGACCGTCAGGATGGGCCGGACCGCTCTCAGAAGGTGTCGCCTCGACCCGCTGGAAAATCTCATGCTGACCTCTCTCAAAGTCGGACCGTCAGGTCGGCCCGCTGGAGGCTGCGGGTGGAAGCGCTAGCCCTCGATGTAACGCACATTGCCAGAATGTTTCGACACAATCAATAAACGACTATCGATGTTCTGTGGTCTTTCCCAACAGGCGGTCCACACCCGTCACGGGACCCCCGGTCGCGCTCCCACATAACACTTTTCCGGAAGCAACGCGAGACATTCGAACAGGACCTCCGGCGGAGGCAACCACGCCGACCGGTGGTCGCAGTCGGGGCACGACCGCACGTGCCGCACGATCCGCTTGCGCCAGAGCGGACCGGGCACGCCGTCCCAACCCTCCACCGTCGCGGCCAGCCCGCCGCAGCGCGGCACGGTGTCCAGCGCGACCACGACGGCTCTGCTCAGGTCCAGCCGGTTGCGGGAGCGCTGCACGCACACCCCCGCGTGCGGCACGCTCTTTCCCAGTGCCGACGCCAGCTCGGTGCGGGTCAGCCGGCCGGCGCTCTCCAGCCACCACAACCACAGCGGCGCCCGATCGTCCGGGTCGATCCACCGGCTGGCCCGCGCCATCTGTCGACGCTGGTTCGCCAGTTCCAGGCGGAGCAGGGCCGCGTCCTCGGCGGCCGCCACGGGCACGTCGACGGCCTCGTCCAGAGCGACGGTCCGGACGTCCGCCGCCCGCCCACGCGTGCGGAACGTGCTGACCTGACGCATGACGATCGCCATCAGCCACGGCCGGAAGCTCTCGGGTGTCCGCAACGCCCGCAGTTCCCGCAGGACACGCAGCATCGTCTCCTGCACGACGTCGTCGACGTCCGGCACGCCACCCAGTCCCCTGCGCACGGTGGTGTACACCAACGGCAGGTACGCGGTGACGAGTTCCGTGAGCGCGCGCCGGTCGCCGGCCTGCGCGGCGGAAAGCAGGCTCAGCTCGTGGGCACCGGCAGCCGACGTCATGCGTCACCCCCGCACCACCCCGCGGCGGCGCCGGCCTCCGGCCTACCTGCGCGTCCACTGCTGGTTCGTCCCGCCGTGACACGCCCACAGGTGCACCTTCGTACCGTTGGCCGTGCCCGATCCGCTGGCGTCCAGGCACAGCCCCGACTGCACCCCGGTGATCGTGCCGTTGGCGTTCAGGTTCCACTGCTGGTTGGTCTGGCCGTTGCAGTCCCAGATGATCGCGGTGGTGCCGTTCGCGGCACCCTGGCCGTTCGCGTCCAGGCACTTGGTGCCGTACACCATGAGCTGCTTGCCCGAGGTGTACGTCCAACTCTGGTTCGCGCCTCCGGAGCAGTCCCACAGTTGGGTCTGGGTGCCGTTGGTGGTGGTCGCGTTCGGGACGTCCAGGCAGCGCCCGGACGCGGCACCCACGATCTGGTTGCCCGGCTGCGAACTGCCGCCCTGCGGCCCGGCGGAGGCCATCACCGACTGGGCACCGGCCGGCCAGTTCCCGTTGGTCACCGTCACGTTGTTGTTGACCACGTTGCCGCGGTCGCCGTTGGTGACGTTGGTGCTGCCGTTGGTCGTCCAGTTGCCGGTGACGGTGAAGTTGCCCATGTTCTCGGCGAAGTAGTAGTTGGCCGTGGCCCACGTGCCGATGGCCGAGAAGACGTTGCGCGTCGCGGTGTAGTACCGCGAGCCCTCGTCGAAGTAGATCCCGAAGTAGCCGTTGGTGCGTAGGCAGTAGTTGTCGCTGATCATCGCGTTCGGGTTGGCCGACAGCGTGTAGATGCATCCGCCGTCGTTCATCTGCTGCATGACGTCGTGCACGTAGTTGCCGACGAGCCGGTTGTTCGACGCGGTGGTCGCCGTGGTGTATCGCGGCTGGTAGTTGTACAGGCCACGATCGGCGTAGTGGTTGCTGCCGCCGGCGTCGTTGGATCCCCAGCCGTACCCGATCGACATACCGGTGTAGGGCAGGTTGTACACCTCGTTGTGCGAGATGGTGGCGTTGGTGATGTAGGTCGCCAGCACCGAGACGATGCCCCGGTACTCCAGTCCCAGGTCGTGGACGCGGTTGTTGCTGATCGTGATGTCACGGTTGACCATCCGCTGGTCGCTCGGGTGGTGCGCGTCGGCGCGCACCCCGCCGACCACGATGCCGCCGGCCGAGCTCTGGGCGATCTCGGAACGGGTGACGGTGATACCGCTCGCGCCGAGGCCGACGCCGCTCGCGTGGGCGTTCGCGTCATTGCCGATGCCGATGGCTGTCTGGCCCAGATTGACGAACCGCGAGTCGGTGACGGTGACGGTGTTGGCGGCCGAGATCTGCACGGCGGCGGGCATCTGGAACCAGTTCGGCCGGGTGGCCTCGAACTGGGTGCAGCCGTTGTGGCAGGAGGTGAAGCCCGGCCAGCTCCAGTTGCCGGCCATGTAGGCGCCGGTCTGCTGGTCGACGTAGCCCTGGTTGCTGCTCGGGCCCAGCCAGCTGGTACCGGTGAAGGTGATGCCGCTGAACGTGATGTGGTGGGCCGGCGCGCCGTAGGTGCCACCGATGTTCACCAGGGACTGCAGCGCCGGAAGTTCGGCGCTGACGGTGGCCATGTTCTGGCCGGTCCGCGGGATGTAGTACAGCACCCCGGTTCCGGGGTTCAGGTACCACTCGCCGGGTGAGTCGAGGAACTCGTAGGCGTTGGTGAGGTACAGCGGACCGGCCCGGTGCGGGCTGGTGAAGGTGTCGTACCCGAAGTTGTTGTTGTTCCACGCCGGCTGCTGCATCGTGATGAGGTTCCCGCTGATGCTCTGCACCGGCGAGTACCGGTCGGTGAACGAGTTGACGGCCTCCATCTCGACCCGGCTCTGGTTGGCCAGGTTGTTCAGGTAGCTCAGGGCACCGTTCGAGAAGCGCATGCCGGTGCTCGACGCGGTGAAGTCGGCGCGGTTCACCTGGGTCCGGGCCCGGGTGGCGATCGCGCCGTCGACGTAGAACTGGCGGGAGTCGAGTCCGGGGGTGACGTTGGCACGCCAGATGTTGCGGCCCTGGTCGGCCACCGACCAGCCGGTCACCGGCCGGGCGCCGCTGATCACCGGCCGTGCCGACGCAGCCGCCTGCCACACCACCGTGTGGCCGTTCGACCCCGAGTCGTCGGCGGTCAGCCGTAGCGGTGCCGACGGCCGGTAGACCCCGTCGGCCAGTTGCACCACGATGTCGTCGGACATCGCGTCGTTCAACGACCGGACCGCGGCCTGCGCCTCGCCCAGCGAACACGGCTGGGCGGAGGAACAGGCGGTGCCCGATCCGGAGGGGGCGACATACAGGGTGGTGACCGCGGCGGACGCGGGGGCGGCAAGTGCCACCACGGCGGCCGCGGCGATCGCGGTCGTGGCGATCGCGGCCAGCAGGTGCCTTCGTACCGCGGGGGACGATACGAACACGGGATCCTCCTACCAGGGTGGGGGTGATCACGGGACGCGCGGCGACGGGTACCCGGACCCGATCGTCGGGTGGTCGGCGAGCCACCTGGCGATCGGAGCCGGGACCCGGGTCTGGACGCGCTGCGCCTACACGCATGCGGCGCTGTGGCCCGCGGTCGGGCGTGACGGTTCGGCCGCGGGGCGGGCCGCGGCTGGAGTCGAACATGGTCGATTCATATGACGTATTACGAAGCGTGAGCAACCTTAGAATGTTAACGTTCTCTTCGTCAAGTGATCGCGGTCGATTTGGTGGATGACCTCGCGAAAGAGGGCCAGTCCATCCCGGGCGATGGGCGGCATCCCGCCACGCCACGCGCCGCCGATGTCATGCGCCAGGCCACCCCACGGCGGCGCACACCGGGCGGGTTCGCTCACGCCTTCGCAGCGCCTTCGCGGGCACCCTCGCGGACGCCGAAAATCCTCAAAATCGTGCGCGATAAGTGTTATGGAATCCCTCCCACGAGGGTCGCATTGACTTATTCCGATGTGTATCTGCATGCTTGCCACGCCGGAGACCTGACTGCCTGTCACGGCGGACGGCATGTCGATCTCACGGCACACGCACGGCGCTCCGCGCCCGAACGCGGTTGCGCCGACTCGTGCCGGCGGCCGCGACACCGGCCGTCCACACCGCGCCAAGCGTCCTCAGCGGACAGTTCGTCGGCGCACGGTTGCTGCAGTGGGGCCGCCGCGGCGGCATGAACCAGTGGCGGCGGTTCAGCCTCGCCCGGCCCCACCGCATCGGGGTGCCCGGCGCGGCCTCGCCGGGCACCCCTCCCCCACGACACCAAGGAATCGACATGGACCTTCCACACCTCAGAAGTCGCCCGTACCGGCGGCTGACCGTGCTCGGCGCCGCCCTGCTGCTCGCTTTCGTCCCCGGCGCCGCGGCGGCCGCGCCGATCCAGCCCGGGCAGAGCGCCACCATCAGGGGCGTCCAGTCGGGCCGTTGTCTCGACGCGCCCGGCTCCACCAACGGCACGCAGGCACAGCTATGGGACTGCAGCGGCGCGGGCGGCCAGACGTGGACCTACACCTCGGCCCGACAGCTCATGGTGTTCGGCACCAAGTGCCTGGACGCCAACGGGCAGGGCACCACCAACGGCACCGCGGTCATCGTCTGGGACTGCAACGGTCAGCCGAACCAGCAGTGGAACGTCAACACCAACGGCTCGATCACCGGCGTCCAGTCCGGGTTGTGCCTCGACGCCAACGGTTCGGGCACGGCGAACGGCACGAAGATCATCCTCTGGGCCTGCCACGGCCAGAGCAACCAGCAGTGGGACTCGCCGTCGACCCAGCCGCCCTCCGGCACCGCGCCGTGCGACATCTACGCGTCGGCCGGTACACCCTGCATCGCCGCCCACAGCACCGTGCGGGCCCTCTACGGCGCTTACGGCGGCAACCTCTACCAGGTCCGGCGCTCGTCGGACAACGCCACCCGCGACATCGGCGGGCTGGGCACGGGCGGCGCCGCCAACGCCGCGACCCAGGACTCGTTCTGCGCCGGCACCGCGTGCGTCGTCACCGTGGTCTACGACCAGTCCGGCCGGGGAAACCACCTGTGGTATCAGGGATCCAGCGTGGTCCCCGGGTCCAGCCAGAGCCGTCCGGCGTCGGCGACCTCGGAGTCGCTGACGGTCGGCGGCACCAAGGCGTACTCGCTGTACATCAACCCGGGCAACAGCTACTGGCGCGACGGCCACCTCACCGGCGTGCCGACCGGCAGCGCGCCCGAAGGCATGTACATGGTGACCAGCGGCACCCACGTCAACAACGGCTGCTGCTTCGACTACGGCAACAGCGAGACGACGCGGGCGGCCGACGCCGCCGGTGCCATGGACGCGATCAACTTCAGCACCCAGTGTTGGTTCGGCGGCTGCTCCGGTAGCGGCCCGTGGGTGCAGGCGGACCTGGAGTGGGGGCTCTACCCCGGCGGGTCACAGTCGTGGAACCCCAACCAGCGGGCGTTCACCAGCAAGTTCGTGACGGCCATGTTGAAGAACAACGGCACCAACCGCTTCGCGCTCAAGGGCAGCAACGCGCAGGCCGGCAGCCTCTACACGCTCTACGACGGCGCCCTCCCGTCCGGGTACAGCCCGATGCGCAAGCAGGGCGCCATCATCCTCGGCAGCGGCGGCGACTGCTGCAAGCCCGGCGGCGGCGCCAACCTCAGCGCCGGCACCTTCTACGAAGGAGCGATGGTCGCCGGCTACCCGTCCGACGCCACGGAGAACGCGGTACACGCCAACGTCGTCGCCGCCGGCTACCGCTGACCCCCGCACAGAAGATCGGAGAAACGAACATGCGACACGGCAACGATCGTCATCGGTGGCGCGCGGGCCTCGCCATCGCCGCCACGACAGTGTTGGCCGCCGTCGGTTTCGTCGGCATCCGTCCGGCGTCGGCGGCCGGCAACCTCACCACGGACGTCACCACGCTCGCGACGACGGCGGGATGCGGCAAGGCGCCCGGGTTGGCCAGCGGTACCCACACGATCCAGAGCAACGGCAAGTCACGCAGCTTCATCCTGCGCGTGCCCGCGAACTACAACAACAGCAACCCGTACCGCCTGATCTTCGCGTTCCACTGGCGCGGCGGCACCATGAACGACGTCGCCTCGGGGGGCACCAGCGGCACTCCCTGGTCCTACTACGGGATGCAGGAGCAGTCGAACAACAGCGCGATCCTGGTCGCCCCGCAGGGCCTCGGCAACGGCTGGGCCAACTCCGGCGGCGAGGACATCACGTTCGTCGACGACATGAACCGGCTCATCGACAACGCGCTCTGCGTCGACACGACACAGCGGTTCGCCCTCGGGTTCAGCTACGGCGGCGGCATGAGCTACGCGATCGCGTGCGCCCGCGCCACCGTGTTCCGGGCGGTGGTGGCCTTCTCCGGCGCGCAGATCAGCGGCTGCAACGGCGGTACCCAGCCGATCGCGTACTTCGGCATCCACGGCATCTCCGACAACGTTCTCAACATCTCGGCCGGACGCTCGTTGCGCGACACGTTCGTCCGCAACAACGGCTGCACCGCGCAGAGCCCGCGGGAGCCTGCGGTCGGCAGCCGGACGCACATCACCACCGTCTACTCCGGATGCCGCGCCGGGTACCCGGTCCAGTGGGCGGCGTTCGACGGCGGCCACATGCCCGGACCGGTCGACGGGTGCGCCTGCGAGAGCGGCATCACCACCTGGACCAAGGGTGAGGTGTGGCGGTTCTTCTCGCAGTTCCAGGCAGGCGGCCCGGATCCCGGGCCGACCGGCAACCGGTTGCGCGGCGAGGCGTCCGGTCGCTGCCTCGACATCCCGAACTCCGGCACCGCCAACGGAACTCAGGTGCAGATCTGGGACTGCCACACCGGCACGAACCAGCAGTTCACCCAGAACGGCGCCGCGCTGCAGGTGATGGGCAAGTGTCTCGACGCGCCCACCAATGCCGCCGCCGGTACCCGGGTACAGATCTGGGACTGCAACGGCGGCACCAACCAGCAGTGGAACCTCAACGCCAACGGCACGATCACCAACGCCCAGACCGGACTGTGCCTGGACGTCAACGGCGCCGGCACCGCCAACGGCACCGCGGCGATCGTGTGGACCTGCCACGGCGGCACCAACCAGCGCTGGGCCCGCGCCTGACCGGCTCCGGGTACGGGTACGGCCCGCGGCGGACCGCCGCGGGCCGTACCAGCGCGTCAGCTACAGGGAGCCCGTTGAGCGCGGGCGAGTGGTGATCGCGGCCGGGTCACCGTCGCGGATCACGTCCTGCGGCGTGCGGCCGACCGCCCCGGTCCCGCGGTGCCGGCGGGAACCCGGCCGGTGGTCCCGCCGGGCACGAGCACACCCGTACGCAGCGCGGCGGACACCGGCGGCCTGCCGTCCAGCTGCTGGAGCAGGGCCTCGACTGCGAGGCGTCCCAGCTCCAGACCCGGAGTGCTGATGGTGGTCAGGGGCGGATCCCACATCTCCGCGAAGTCGGCCGAACTCAACATGGACAGGACCGACATGCGGTCGGGCACGGCCCGGTCGAGCCGCTTGAGCTCCGCGACGAGACCGGCCGCGCCCGCCTCGTCCTGCACGATCACCGCGGTGGTCCGCGGCGCCAGGGCCAGCAGTTCGCGGGCTGTTTCGCGGCCGGAGGCGACGTTCGACCGGCAGTACAGCACCACCGGGTCGATGCCGCGCTCGCCGGCCAGCTCCCGGTAGGCCTGCTCGGAGCGGACATACGGACCGAACCCGGCGACGCCCTCCTCGTCGCGGTCGCCGTTCACGAACGCGATGTGTCGGTGCCCGAGATCGACCAGGTGGTCCATGGCCACCCGCATCGAGGCCGCGATGTCGATGTCGACGTAGTGCAACCCGGTGACGTCGCGGGTGCGACCGATCAGCGTGAACGGGGTGTCCAGCCCGCGCAGCGCCTCCACCCGCGGATCGTCCAGCGCCACGGACATCAGCAGCACCCCGTCGACGAGCTTCTGGCCGACAAGCGTGACCAGTTCGTCGCCGTCGTTCCCCACCGGCCAGATCACCAGGTGGTGCCGGGCTTCCTTCGCCGCGGTGGCGGCACCGATGATGAACTCGCGGGTCGCGGCGCCCAGCCAGAGCCGGGAGAACGGGGTAGCGAGCGCGAGAATCCGGGTCCGGCGGCTGGCCAGGGCACGGGCGACCACGTTCGGCCGGAAGCCGAGCTCCGCCATGGCCCGTTCGATCCGCTGCCGGGTCTCCGGCGTGACCGGCTTGGTGTTGTTGACCACGAACGAGACGGTGGCGATCGACACCCCTGCGGCCTCCGCGACCTCACGCATCGTGACTGCCATTCGCGCGACCCCATTCCTGTCCGAAAGGACGTGTTGACAACCTTCCGGCTGGCTTCCAGACTCTACCGCGAGTCAGGTATAGCGCTTAACCACCCGTCGCGTCATGTCACAAGCCACCCCCTGTGTCCCGGCGGTTAAGCGCTATACCGAGCGCGATCGAGTCAGCTAAGGAGCTGTACCGATGACAAGAAGAATGGCCGCTGTCGCGGCCGCGGCCACCCTGGCAGCCCTCACCCTCACCGCCTGCGGCAGCGACGGGTCCTCGTCCGACGAGACCGTCGACAGCCTGACCGTGCTGGACTACTACACCGACGAACCGACCACGTCCCAGGTGCGCGCCCTGCTCGAGAAGTGCGGGACGACCATCGGGGTGGGCAAGATCGACCGGACCGCCGTGCCCGGACCGACCCTCATCCAGAAGGTCCTGCAGCAGGCGTCGTCGAAGACGATGCCGGACGTGCTGATGCTCGACAACCCCGACATCCAGCAGATCGCCGCCACCGGCGCGCTCACACCGCTGGACGACTACGGCATCAAGGCCGACGGCTACGCCGCCGGTCCGGTGTCGGCCGCCACGTACAAGGGCAAGCTGTACGGTCTGCAGCCGGCCGCCAACACCATCGCCATCTTCTACAACAAGGACGTCCTCGCGAAGGCCGGCGTCACCCCGCCCACCACGTGGGCGGAGCTGAAGGCCACCGCCAGGAAACTGACCGCCGGCGACCAGTACGGCTTCGCGTTCAACGCCACCGCGGACTTCGAGGGCGCCTGGCAGTTCCTACCGCCGATGTGGACCAACGGCGGCGACGAGACCAACCTCAAGAGCCCGCAGGTCGCCGGGGCACTCCAGCTGTGGAAGGACCTCGTCGACAGCGGTGTGACGTCCAAGAGCGTGGTCACCTGGACCCAGGCGGACGTCAACGACCAGTTCATCGCCGGCAAGGCAGCCATGATGCTCAACGGGCCGTGGCAGATCCCCACCCTGGACAAAGCGAAGGTCAACTTCGGCGTCGTCCCGTTCCCGGTCAACACCCCCGGACAGACGTCGACCGCACCGCTCGGCGGTGAGGCCTGGACCGTTCCGCTCACCGGCGACAAGGCGCGGATGAGCAAAGCGGCTGAGCTGGTCAAGTGCATGAACACCGACGAGAACCAGCTGGCCCGGGCGAAGGACGGCGGGCTGGTGCCCACCAGGCTCGCGCTCGGAGCCAGGTTCAAGACCGAGGTACCGGCGATGGCCGGCTTCGCCGACGCGGTGGCGCAGGCCCGGGCACGCACCGGAAAGCTCGGCGAGAAATGGCCCGACACCGCCAAGGTGATCTTCTCCGGCATGCAGTTGGTCCTCACCGGTCAGGCGGCTCCCGCCGACGCGATGGCCAAGGCCGGCGGCTAGCCGGTCCGTGGCCGAGATGAGTCGACGAATGTCGAACGACGCCCGGGTGACCCCCGCGCCGGCCCCTCGATGGGGCCGGCGCGGGGAGCGGATCGCGGAAATCCTGTTCGTGGTGCCGGCCGCCCTGGCCATCGCCGTCCTGTTCGGCTATCCGGTGGTCAAGAACCTGGTCATGAGCTTCCAGGACTACAGCCTGCGGACCTTCTTCACCGGCGAGGCGCCGTGGGTCGGCCTACGGAACTTCGCGACCGTCGCCGACGACGCGGTGTTCACCAAGGCGGTTGTCAACACGGTCGTGTTCACCGCCGGGTCGATCGCCGGCCAGTTCGTGATCGGCCTGTCGTTGGCGGTGTTCTTCCACCGCAACTTCCCGCTCAACCGGTTGATCCGCGCGCTGTTCCTGCTCCCCTGGCTCATCCCGTTGATCGTGGGCAGCGCCGCGTGGCGGGCGATCCTGGACCAGGACAGCGGGATCCTGAACGTCATGCTCCAGCGCGCCGGCGTCATCGACTCGCCGGTTCCCTGGTTGACCTCCCCGGACGTCGCGCTCGTCACGGTGATCCTGGTGAACATCTGGCTGGGGGTGCCGTTCAACCTCACTCTCCTCTACAGCGGCCTGCAGGACATTCCGTCGGACCTCTACGAGGCGGGCTCCCTCGACGGCGCCACCGGGTGGAAGGCGTTCCGGCACATCACCTGGCCCAACCTGCGCGAAGTCGTCGGCATCGTGCTGATGCTCGGCGTGATCTACACGTTGAAGGTGATCGACATCATCCTCGGTCTGACCGGAGGCGGCCCGGCCAACGCCACCGAGACCATCGCCACACAGTCCTACGAGCGCTCGTTCGTGGAGTTCGCGTTCGGCGAGGGCGCCGCCCTGAGCAACATCCTCATCGTCATCTCGTTGGCGTTCGCGGTCGTGTACCTGCGCGCCACCCGACGCCGGATCTACGACTAATGAACCGACCCATGACCGTTCATCGAATCCGGAGAACCGTCCGCACCGCGGTCGCGCTGGTTCTTCTCACCGTCATGCTGTTCCCCGTCTACTGGATGGTGAACATCTCGCTGCAGCCCAGCGGGAACACATTGTCCGCCACCTATCTCCCGGCCCATCCGACGCTCGACGGCTACCGGACCGCGCTGCACGACCAGGGACACAACCTGGTGACCAGCCTGCTGGTCGCCTCCGGCACCGTGGTGCTCACGTTGGTCGTCGCCGCACCGTGCGGCTACGCGCTGGCGCAGTTCAGGTTCCGCTGGATCAACTGGGCCCTGCTGGCCGTGCTGCTCTCGCAGATGATCCCGGGCATCGTGATCGCCAACGCGTTGTACACGCTGTACGAACGGCTGGGCCTGCTCAACTCCGTTCCCGGCCTGATCGTCGCGAACGCCGCCAACGCGATACCGTTCGGCATCCTGATCCTGCGCTCATTCATGCTGGGCGTGCCACCGTCGATCGTCGAGGCGGCCCGCGTCGACGGCGCCGGTCCGCTCCGGTCCTTCCTGTCGGTCGTGGTACCGATCAGCCGCAACTCACTGATCACCGTCGGGCTGTTCGCGTTCCTGTTCGCCTGGAGCGACTTCATCTTCGCGCTGACCCTGACGACGAAGGGCACCGTCGTACCGGTCACGCTGGGGATCTACACCTATCTGGGCGCGCACGTGTCCAACTGGAGCGCGGTGATGGCCACCGCGGTGCTCGCGTCGATCCCCGCCGTCATCCTGCTCGTCGTCGCCCAGAAGTACGTCGCCGCCGGCGCCACCGGTGGCGCCGTCAAGTAGCGCGTACCCGTTCCACCGAGGGAAGATCGAAGGGCTGACATGCGGATTACCGGGTACCGGACCCTGACGACGGTCCAGGACTGGGGTCGACCCATCGGCGACGCCAACGGCGTCTACGCCGACGGGATCGTGTCGGTGCCGATCATCCTGGTCGACACCGACGAGGGCATCACCGGTGTCGGCCTCGGCCCGCACGTGCAGGTCGACTCGGTGTTCGCCGCCATCGACGGCGAGGACCCGCGCAGCGTGACCGCGCTTTACGACCGCATGTTGCGGCGGACGTTCAAGGCCGGCCACGCGGGCGCCGTGTTCGGAACCATCGGCGCGCTGGACACCGCGTTGTGGGACATCAAGGCACAGGCGGCGGGCGAGCCGTTGTGGCGCCTGCTCGGTGGACGCGACCGCACAGTCCCCGCCTACGCCTCCGGCCTCGACATCGGCCTGACCGACAGCGAGCTCGTCTCGGTCTACCGGACCTTCGCCGGGTACGGGTTACGCGCGGCCAAGCTCAAGGGCGGCCTCGACATCGAGCGCGACCGCCACCGTCTGACCCTGGTGCGCGACGTTCTGACCGACGCCGCGCACGGCTCGCGGCCGAGCCTGATGCTAGACGTCAACGAGTCGTGGACCCGCAAGCAGGCGGTTCGGCACGTCCAGGAGATCGAGCGGATCCTCGACCTCACCTGGATCGAGGAGCCCGTCCGGCGCTGGGACGCCGAGGGTCTGGCCGTGGTCAGTCGCGCGGTCCACGCGTCGGTCGCGACGGGCGAGAACCTCACCGGCCTGGAGCAATTCCGTCCACTGGTCGCCGCCGGAGCCGTCGACGTGGTCCAGATCGCCGCGGTGTGGGGCATCACGCACTTCCTCCGGGTCGCCGCGCTCGCCAACGCGCACGATCTTCCGGTGAGCCCGATCGGCAACACTCCGATCGCGCTGCTGCACGCCGCAACGTCGACGCCAAACCACCTCGTGAGCGAGCTCCAGGACCTCCAGCCGCCGGTCGGGGTCTCCTTCGACCTGACGATCGAGGACGGCGCGTTCATCCTGGCCGACTCGCCCGGACTGGGCATCAGGGTCGACGAGGCCGCGATCGCCGCCACCCCTCTCCGGCCGCACGACGACGTGGGCGAGGGGCCCTCGGTGCGGCCGGACCAGGCAGGGCGGCGGCTGCTGGTGACCGCGCGAGCCGTCACCCGGCCGGCTCCGGCCCCCGTCGCGTCGTGAACCGGTAACGCCGCCCGTCTCTCCCGCATCGGAGTTCAGCCATGCCGACGATCACCGCGATCGACGTCGTCGACGTCCGTTTTCCCACCGCCCGGGTCCGGCCCGGGTGCCCGCCGACGCATCCGGACCGGGAGCACTCCGTCGCGTACGTGGCGATCTGGACCAGCACCGAACTGGCCGGCCACGGCCTCGCGTTCACCATCGGCCGAGACAACCCCGTGTGCGTCGCCGCGGCGCGCCGGGTCGCCGCACCGCTGCTGGGTCGGGACGTGGACGACGTGGCCGCGTCGCTCGGGACGACGTACCGACAACTCGTCGAGGCCGGCGAACCTGACGCGGGCACGGCTGTGGTCCGGCTCGCCACCGCCGCCGTGCTGACGGCGGTCTGGGATCTGGTGGCCCGGCGGGCGGGGAAACCGGTGTGGCGCCTGGTCTCGGAGATGGAACCGACCGAACTGGTGGCGGCGTGCGACTTCGGGCCGCTGTCCGACGCGTTGCCCCGGCAGGAGGCGGTGGAGATGCTCGAGCGACTCGCTCCCACCCGCGCGCAGCGGGTGCGGCATCTCGCCCAGGTCGGGTATCCGGCGTACACCAGCGTTCCGGGCCCGCCGGGCCACACCGACGCGCAGCTACGGACGTTCTACGAGAACGCGGTCGCCGACGGGTGGCACGCCGTCAAGGTCGAGGTCGGCGGCAACGTCGGCGGTGTCAGACGGAGGCTGGCCGCCGCCCGCGCGGCGCTGGGTCCCGACGCCACGCTGCTCGTCGACGCCCGACACCGGTGGGACGTGAAGGAAGCCATCCACCACGGCACCGAGCTCGCCGAGTTCGGTCCACTGTGGATAGAGGAGCCGACGGATCCGGACGACGTCGCCGGGCACGCCTCCATCAGGGCGGCCCTGTCACCGGTCGGCGTGGCGACGGTCGGCAGTTGCCACAGCCGGGTCATGGTCAAGCGGATGGTGGAGGCCCGCGCCGTCGACTGTTGCCGGATCGACCCCGGCCGGTTGGTGAGCGTCAACGAGATCGTGCCGGTGCTGCTGCTCGCGGCGAAGTTCGGCGTTCCGGTGTGCTATCCCGGCGATGGCGTCGGGCTGAGCGAGCTGGTTCAACACATCGCCATGATCGACTTCATCTGTGTGAGCGGCAGCATGGTCGGGCGGCTCATCGAGCACGTCGACGTCCTCCACGAGCACTTCAGCAGTCCCGCGGTCGTCGAAGGTGCGTGGCACCGGCCGCCGACGGATCCCGGATACAGTGCCCGCATGCAACCCGAGTCCCTTGCGACGTACCGCTATCCCGACGGCGCGTACTGGCGTGAGGCCGCGGCGCGGCGGTAGGAGCGGCGTGGCCGGCTCGACCCCGGCGCCACATCATCGGGGTCGAGGACGCGGTGCGCGCAATGAGCGCCACCGGCCGGCGGGGATGCCCTGGCCCACGTCAACACGTCCGAGTCGTGGCTGCGCACCGTCCTGAGTCAGCAGCCGACCGAGGATCCGGCGTAGCTCCGCATGGCACGAACATCAGATGAATCCGTGATCGATGAAGCTAACGCGTCTGCGATCTGCGCACCGCTAAGCAAGCATTTTTGTGGTATGACCTCGATTTATGGCCGCCCGAGCCGTTTGGAGACTAGACGAGAAGTCTGCCGCCGCGTATAAAACATCTTATCAATCCTGACGGGATTGCCGTACTACGTTCACCGCCCGTAGTGCGCACCCGTCGCCGTGCGCGGTCCGGAACGAGGTGGACGCATGGCCGTGAGCACGACCGAGCCCGACGTCACTCCGAAGACGGGTCCGCCCTCGCGGCGCCCCACCTGGCCGAGCATCGCGCTCGCGGTGATCCGCACCGGTCCGGCGCTGATGCTCGTCGCGGTCATCGCGGCGGCGGGCATGCTGTCGCCGGTCTTCCTCACCACCCGCAACCTCGGCAACGTGCTCGCGCAGACGGCGGTCATCGCGATCCTGGCGATCGCACAGCTGCTCGTCATCATCACGCGCGGCATCGATCTCTCCGTCGGCTCCACCATCGCTCTCGCGGCCGTCGTCGGCGCACTGACGTTCGAGGCTGTCCCGTCCACGCCACTGGTCGTGCTGGCGATGCTCGGCACCGGCCTGGCCGTGGGTCTGGTGAACGGCACCGGACTCGTGTGGGGCCGCCTGCCGCACCCGTTCATCGTCACGCTGGCGACGCTCAGCGTGGCCCACGGCCTCGCGCTGTGGCTCGCCGGTGGCCAGCCGCACCGGGGAATGCCCGACCTCGTCCAGCAGATCGGCGGGGGCTCGATCGGGTGGCTCCCGTACTCGACGTTCCTCGTCATCGCGCTCGCCCTCGCGGTCCTGTTCCTGACCACACGCGTGGTCTGGGGACGGTGGATCTATGCCGTCGGCGGCAACCCCGACGCCGCGCGTCGCTCGGCGATCCCCGTCAACGGCGTGCTCATCTCGGTGTACGCGCTCAGCGGTCTGTCCGCGGGCATCGCGGCGATCGTCACCTCCGGCCGCCTCAACGCCGGCTCACCGACCTTCGGGGAACTCGCCGAGCTCGACGCCATCGCCGCGGTCGTGATCGGCGGGGCGAGCTTCCTCGGTGGACGCGGGACGGTGGGCAACGCGCTGATCGGAGCCTTCATGATCGGGGTCATCCGCAACGCGATGAACCTCCTGAACGTCGACGCCTTCGTCCAGCCGATCGTGATCGGCCTGGTGATCCTGGTCGCGGTGGAACTCGACGTCGTGCGCGGCGTGCTGGAGCGGCGGTTCCGGGTGATGCGGGCGGCGCAGTCATGACCGCCACCGCCCGGGTACCGGCGCTCCGCGTGGTCGCCGCGGTGAAGAGATTCGGGCTCGTCGTCGCGCTCGACGGAGTCGACCTCGAGGTCCACCACGGCGAAATTCTCGCTCTCCTGGGCGACAACGGCGCCGGAAAGTCAACGCTGATCAAGTGCATCAGCGGGGTGCACCGGCTCGACTCCGGACACGTCGAACTCGACGGCACGCCGGTCGACCTCCACTCGCCGGCGGCGGCCCGCGCCCACGGCATCGAAACCGTCTACCAGGACCTGGCGCTGTTCGACAATCTGGATCCGGCGGCCAACTTCTACGCCGGGCGGGAATCGGCCGGGCCGCGATGGCTACCACGGGGACTGCGGGTGCTGCGACGCCGCGCGATGGCCGAAACCACCGCCGACGTCCTCGACCGGCTGCAGGTCCAGGTGCACGGCGGCCAGTCCACCGTCGGCCTGCTGTCCGGCGGTCAGCGCCAGGCGATCGCCGTCGCCCGCGCGGCCGCGTTCGACTCCCGCATCGTCATCCTCGACGAACCGACCGCCGCGCTCGGACTCCGCGAGTCCCGGCGCGTCCTCGACCTGATCATCCGCCTTCGCGACGAAGGCCGGGCCGTCATCGTCATCTCACACGCCATGGACCACGTGATCGAAATCGCCGACCGGGCCGCCGTCATGAGGCGGGGCCGCAAGGTAGGCGAGGAAGTGCCCAACCCGGACACCCGACAGCGGATCGTCTCGCTGATCGTCGGCGCCTGACGCCGCCACCCCACCCCGCAGGCACGCACCGTGTGCCTGCGGCACTTCCCCCATCCCACGTCGATCCCGAAGGGACTGACTCCATGAAACGCACCCGATCCCTGCTTGCGCCTGCCCTCACCGTCGCCGTGGCCGTCGCCATCGCCGCGGCCGGCTGCGGCTCCGACGACCCGGCCGCCGGCTCCGACACCATCAAGGTCGGTTTCATCACCAAGTTCCCGGTGGACTTCTACGACACCATGGTCGACGCGGTCAAGAAGTACGACGCCGACCACAAGGACGTCGACGTCGTCTTCGGCCAGGGAAAGAGCGGCACCGACGACGAAGGCGTCATCGCCATCATCGAGAACATGATCACCCAGGACGTGAAGGCGATCGCCGTCACGCCGACGAGCCCCAACGTCCAGGGCGCCCTTGACAAGGCGGTGAAGGCGGGCATCAAGGTCGTGCTCGTCGACAACGACATCCCGGGCTGGAACGGCAAGTCGTCGGTGGTGGCGACCGACAACCTCGCCGGTGGCAAGCTCGCCGGCGAGTGGCTCGCGAAGAAGCTGTCGCCCGGCTCCACCCTCGCCGTTCTCCAGGGTCGGCTGGGCAACCCGTCGCTGGACGATCGCGTCAAGGGCCTCAAGCAGGGACTGGGAACCGTCGCCACGATCGTCGCCGAGCCCGCCACCGACTGCGACCAGACCAAGGGCCTCAACGCGGCACAGGACATCCTCACCGCCAACCCGAACGTCACCGCGATCTACGGCGCGTGCGGACCGCCCATCACCGGCGCCCTGCAGGCGATCAAGGCCGCCAACAAGAAGGCGGGGGCCATCACCGTGGTCGGGTTCGACGCCTCCCCCGACGAGCTGACCGCGATCGCCAACGGCGAGCAGGCCGCGTCCGTCGCGCAGTTCCCGGCCAAGATGGGTTCCCTCGGTATCGAGACCGCCGTCGCCGCCGCCCGCGGGGAGCAGGTGTCGGCCAACGTCGACACCGGTACGGAAATCGTCACGAAGGACAACGTGAGCCAGTTCAAGTAGGACCCGGCCTATCCCCCGGAGATCAGCACGTACGCGATGGACGCGGCGCACAGCAGCCCGAACAGGACCACCGGCACCAGCAGCCAGGTGACAATGCCGAGGCCGGCGGCCACGAAACCCTGGGCGCCGGCCGACAGGTGGAACCGCGGATCCGGGGACGGGTTCGGCGTGGGTTCGGTGGCCAGGTGGATGACGTCGCCCGGCGACAGGAGGTGCTCGGCGACCGTGAAGCGGCCCGGATCGGCTTCGATCCGGGCGCGCACCGCGGCCGGCAGCCCCACCGCGGAAAGGCGGTCCAGCATGGCGATGTCGATCGGGAACCGGGTCACGTGACCCACCGGCACGTCCACGACGATCCGGTCGGCGCGCACCGCCAGCGTGCCGGGCCGGTGGGTGACCTGCTTCCGCCGGGTGCGGATCTCCTGGTCGTAACGGACCTGGATGTCCCCGGCGGACGTCCACTGCCACAACGGGTGCGGCTGGTCGGCAGCCGTGACGGAGGTCGTCGCCAGCGCACCCGGCGCTCCGGTCAGCGGGCCGCGGACGGTGGACGGGCCGGTGATCACGCCGCGGACCGCGATCGCCACCGCGCCCGCCTCGTGGAGCCTGATCAGCGCGTTGCGCCCCGGAGCCCGGTTGGCCGCGCGCACGACGAGGCGCGCGGCCCAGGCGCTGACCGCCGCGATCCCGGCGACGAGCAGCCAGCCGAGCACGTCGCCGATCAGTCCGAGCACGACCTGCATTATCGGCTCGTGCTGAACCGGTAGACGGTGGTGGTCCGGTAGACCTGTCCCGGCCGCAGCACCGTGGTGGGGAAGTTCGGGTGGTTCGGGGAGTCGGGGAAGTGCTGGGTCTCCAGCGCGAAGCCGGCGCCCCGGTGGTAGGCGCGTCCGCTGGTGCCCGTCAGTGTCCCGTCGAGGAGGTTGCCGGAGTAGAACTGGATTCCGGGCTCCTCGGTCAGCACCGTCAGCACGCGTCCACTCTGCGGCTCGACGACCGTGGCCACCTCCACCAGACCGGAGCCCGGCTCCCGGTCCAGGACCCAGTTGTGGTCGTAGCCACCACCGTTGACCAGTTGCGGGAAGTCGTCGCGGATCCGCTCGCCGATCGCGACCGGCCGGGTGAAGTCCATCGGCGTTCCGGCGACGGGGTCGATGCTGCCGGTCGGGATCAGGGTCTCGTCGACCGGCGTGTACCGGCCGGCGTCGATCCGCAGCACGTGGCCCTCGACGCTGCCGGAGCCCTCGCCGGCGAGGTTGAAGTACGTGTGGTTGGTGAGGTTGACGATCGTCGGCCGGTCGGTCGTGGCCCGGTACCCGATCCGGAGGGCGTTGTCGGAGGTGAGCGTGTACGTGACCGTCGTGGTCAGGGTGCCCGGGTAACCCTGGTCGAGATCCGGGCTGATGTGCCGCATCCGGACGCCGACCGCGTCGCCCCGCTCGAACGGCGTCGCTTTCCAGACGTGCTTGTCGAAGCCCACGGTGCCACCGTGCAGGCTGTTCGGACCGTCGTTGGTCGGCAGCCGGTAGCTGGCACCGTCGAGGGTGAACCGGCCCAGCGCGATCCGGTTGGCGTAGCGGCCGGTGATGCATCCGAAGTACGGACTGCGCTCCACGTAGTCGGTGAGACCGGCGAAACCCAGGACGACGTTCGACACCCGACCGCGCCGGTCGGGAACCTCGATCGACTGGATGATCCCGCCGAACGTCAGGATCCGTACGCGCATGCCCTGTGTGTTGCCGAGCGTGAACCGGTCGACCTCGCCGTCGAGGACGTCTCTTCCGTACATGTCCGCTACTCCACTGTGGACACTCGCGTGCCGGTCTCGAAGGAGCGCACGACCGCGTCGGCCAGCACGAGGGCGCGCCGCCCGGCGGCCATCGGGACCGGCGGCTCACGCCCGTCGCGCAGCGCCGCGAACACCTCGTCGACGTGCCGGTCGAACGTCGCATGGAAGCTGCGGTCGGTGTCGTTGAAGTAGCCGGCCCGCCAGACGTGTGCGGTCTCGTCGCCGGCGCGTTGCAGGCTGAACCGGCGCACGGTGTCGTGGATCTGCACCCGACCGGCGGTGCCGTTCAGCTCCACGACGTGCGTGTCGGGGTAGGCGTACGACGAGTCGTAGCTTCCGATCAGGCTGCCGACCGCGCCGTTGTCGAAGCGCAACGCGACCGCGAGGGTGGACCAGCCGTTCCCGCTGGGGTCGGCCAGTTGCGCCATGACCGAGGTGATCGGTCCGCACAGGTGCTCCAGCATGTCGAAGCCGTGGCACTGGGTCTCGATGAGATTGGCGTGCGGGTGCCGGCCGGTGCCCGCCTCGCCGCCGAAGCGCCACGTGGCGAACGCGAGCCGGCCCAGGTCGCCGCGGGCGATCGCGTCGAACGCCAGGCGCACCGGCCGGGCGTACCGGTGGTTGAAGTTGATCCCGACGAACAGCCGGCGTGCCTCCGCCTCCGCGATGAGGATGTCGGCCTCGTCCAGCGAGAACACCAACGGCTTCTCCACCAGCAGCGGCACCGCGCACCGGATGAGCTGCAGCGTCGGCGCGAAATGCGCCTCGTTCGGCAGGCAGACCGTGACGAGCTCGGGCCGTTCGCGGTCGATCATCTCCTCGACGTCGACGTAACCCCGCGTCCTGAACTCCAGCGCGCGGGCGGCGGTGCGCGCCGGATCGCGTCCGACGACCGCCACCAGCGACGCGTCGGTGCGGCTGGCGAACAGTTCCGCGTGCTGGCGTCCCCACCATTCGCCCGTTCCGACGACGGCGACCCGCACCGGCGCGCCCGTGCCGCGGTCGCCGCGCCGGACCACGCCGGGAGCGTAGGCCGCGGCCCGGTTCACCGGGGCCTCCGCCGGGCCAGCCGGGACTGGACGAGCACCACCACGATCAGGAACGTCCCGCTGACGACCTGCTGGTAGTACGACGTGAGCGTGCCCACCTGGTTGATCAGGTTCTGGATCACCTTCAGCAGCAGCACTCCCACCAGGGTCCCGCTCAGCGAACCGGCACCACCGGACAGCAGGGTCCCCCCGATGACCACCGCGGCGATCGCCTCCAGTTCCCGCCCCTCGCCGATCGTCGGCAGGCCCGACTGTGTCTGCGCGGCGACGAGGACACCGGCGACCCCGGCCAGAACCGCGCTGATCACGTAGACCAGCAGCCGCACCCGGGCGACGGGTGCGCCCATCAGCTCCGCCGCCTCCTGGTTGTCGCCGACGGCGAACACGGACTGGCCGAACCGGGTCCGGTTGAGCACCACCACGCCGACCGCGAACGCCAGCAGCGCGAGCCACACCGGCGCGTGCAGGCCCAGCCAGCGGGCCTGGCCGAGCCGGGTCAACGTGAGATCCGCCGGGATGATGAAGACCGTGTTCCCCTCGTCGGCGACGGCGAACGCCAATCCACGGGCGAAAAGCAGCGCGGCCAGCGTGACGATGAACGGAGCGATCCGCGCCCGCGCGATCAGCAGTCCGTTGACCAGACCGAACACCGCGCACACCAGCAACGGCAACACGATGGCCGGAACGCTGCCCCAGCGCGCGCCGTACGCCGTGAGCACGCCCGACAGCGCCAGCAGCGAACCCACCGACAGGTCGATGCCACCGCTGAGAATGACGAACGTCATCCCGATGGCGATCAGCAGAAGGTAGGACCCGTCGAGCGCGATGTTGCCCAGGTTCTGTGCGCTGGCGAAGCTGTCGCCGAACGCCACCGCACCACCGACGAGCACCAGCGCCAGGACGATCGGCGCACCGGCCCGCTCGGCCGGCCACCGCCGGCCGCGCAGCGACAGGCCCAGCCGTCGTGGCGGTGTCCCGACCGCGTTCTCAGCCGTCGTCATGCGATCCGCCCGACCCGGTGCGCCGCGCGTGGGAGGTCAAGCCCGGCTCCGTCCGCGTTGCGCGTACACCGCCGCGACGATGATGCCCGCCTGGATCATGCGGGCGGCGGAGTCCGGCAGGTTCTGCTGAATCACCGTTGCCGTGATGAGCTGCATCAGCAGCGCTCCCATCAGTGTGCCGAGAATGCGGACGCGGCCACCGGACAACGGTGTGCCGCCGACGACGACCGCCGTGATGGCGCTCAGTTCGATGAGCAGACCGACGAACGACGGGTCGCTCGCGCCCTGCCGCGCGGTGCTCAGGACCCCGGCGCCGGCGGCGAGCGCCCCGCTCACCACGTACACCGTGACGAGCGTCCGCTTGACCGGTAGACCGGCGAGCGTGGCCGCCGCCCGGTTCCCACCGACCGCGAGCACCCGCCGGCCGAACGCCGCCCGGCGGACCGCGAGCCCGGCGGCGGCGGTGACCGCGAGCACGATCAGGACGCTGATCGGGACGCCGAGCACCGCCCCGTTGCCCAGCGCGTCGAGGGTCGGGTCGAACAGCTCGGTCAGCCGCCCGTCGGTGAAGACCAGCGCCAGCCCGCGGCCGGCCACGAGCAGACCGAGCGTCGCGATGATCGGCTGCATGCCGGCGAAGGCCACGAGGGAACCGTTCACCAGACCGACCGCGACGCCGGCCACGAGCGCGATCGCGATCGCGGGCCACACGCCGTAGCCGATGTACAACGGCAGCAGCGCCGCGCTGATCGCCATGGTCGAACCGACCGACAGGTCGATGCCCTCGGTGGCGATGACCAGCGCCATCCCGATGGCGACGATGGCCACCGGTGCGACCTGCACCAGTTGCAGGCGCAGGTTGGTCACCGTGGCGAAGTGCGGCGTGAACATGAGGTTGAAGACCAGCAACAGCGCGGTCGCCACGTAGACACCCGTCCGCTGGACCAGGTCCGGTACGTCGACGCTCCGCCGGCGCGCGGTGCGGCTGTCAGGCATCGCGGTCCCCCGGCTCGTACCCGGCCTCCGACGCCGACTCCGACGCGACGGCGATGGTGCGCATGATGCGGTCCTCGCTGATCTCGTCGCCGCGCAGCGTGCCGACGACCGCGCCGTCACGGAGGACCAGCACACGGTCGGCGCCCTCGACGACCTCCTCGAGCTCGGAGGAGATCAGCAGGACGCCGAGGCCCTGCTCGGCGAGTTCGTCGATGAGGGACTGGATCTCCGACTTCGCGCCGACGTCGATCCCGCGGGTGGGCTCGTCGAGGATGAGCACCTTCGGGTGCAGGCACAGCATCCGGGCCAGCAGCACCTTCTGCTGGTTGCCCCCGGACAGCTCGCGCACCTTCTGGTCGGTGCTCGCGACCTTGATCCGCAGGCGTTCGACGAAGGTGTCGACGAGCTCCGCCTGCCGGCGTTCGGACAGGAATCCACCGGTGGTGAGCCGCGGCAGTGCCGCCAACACGATGTTGTCGCGCACGGACAGGTCGGCGATGATGCCCTCCGCCTTGCGGTCCTCGGGGATCATCGCGAGACCGTCACGGACGGACGACGCCGGTGACCACCGCCGCCGCGCGCGGCCACCGACGCTGACCGATCCGCTGTCGACCGGGTCGACGCCGAAGACCGCCTTCGCCGTTTCCGTGCGCCCCGATCCCAGGAGTCCGGCCAGGCCGACGACCTCACCCGCGTTCACGTCGACGGTGATGTCGTCGAGCAACGGCCGCCGGGTGAGCCCGGCGGCCTGCAGCACGGGCGCGCCGGTGACGCCGCGATGTTCGTCGGTGAACGTCGTCGCGCCGTGTTCGCGCACCTCGTCGACGTCGCGGCCGAGCATGGTCGCCACCAGCCGCAGCCGGGTGGTGTCGGCGACCGGGCCGCTGTGCACGAGCCGGCCGTCCCGGAGGACGGTGACCCGCGCGCAGAACCGGAAGACCTCGTCGAGCTTGTGCGTCACGTACAGGACGGCGACCCGCTGGCGGCGCAGCACGTCGATCACCCCGGCGAGCAGGTCGACCTCGCGTGGCTCCAACGACGAGGTCGGTTCGTCCATGATGACCACGCGGGCGTCGGTCGACAGCGCCCGGGCCACCGCGACCATCTGCTGCACGCCGAGCCCGAGCTCGCCGAGCCGGCGCCGGACGTCGACGGTGATGCCGTACCGGGCCAGCGTGTCCCGCGCTGCCCGGTACATCCGCCGGCGGTCGACGAGGCCGAGCCGGTTCCTCGGTTCCCGGCCCAGGAACAGGTTGCTGGCGACGCTCTGCAGCGGCACCAGGTTCACCTCCTGGTAGATGGTGCTGATCCCGGCGGCCTGCGCGTCGCGGGGCCCGGCGAACGCGACCGGTTCGCCGAGGAAGCGCACCTCGCCCGCGTCCGGCCGGTACACCCCGGTGATGAGCTTGATCAGGGTCGACTTGCCGGCGCCGTTCTCGCCGACCAGCGCGTGCACCTCGCCGGCCCGCAGCTGCATCGAGACGCCGTCGAGGGCTCGGACACCGGCGAACTGCTTGCTCACCGACCGGACGTCGATGGCGGGGGTCGTCATGCGGCTCACACCCGTCAGTACGCGTTGACCAGTTCGGCCTGCGCGTTCTCCTTCGTGTACTCCTTGTCCGAGATGATCGTCTTCTCCGCGACGCCCTTGCCGCTGTAGAAGTCCTCGAGCGCCTGGAAGGCAAGGGGACCGAAGCGCGGGTTCGACTCGATGACCCCGGCGATCCAGCCGTCGACGATGCCCTGCACCGCGCCCTTGGTGCCGTCGATCGTGATGATCTTGACGTCGCCCGGCTTCTTGTTCGCGCCCTTGAGCGCCGCCACGGCACCCAGCGCCATCTCGTCGTTCTCGGCGTAGATCGCCGTGATGTTCGGGTTGGCGGAGATCAGCTGCTCGGTGACCTTCTGGCCCTTCTCCCGCGTGAAGTCGCCGGTCTGCTCGGCGACGACCTTCAGCTTGGAGCCCTTCGCCACGAGCTGGTCCTTGAAGCCCTTCGTGCGGTCGACCGTGACGTTGACACCCGACGCGCCGAGCAGGATCGCCACGTCGCCCTGGTCACCGGTCGCCTTCATCATGGCGTCGGCCGCCCGCTCACCCTGCTTGACGAAGTCCGAGCCGATCCAGCCCAGGTAGTCCTTGCAGGCGGTCTTCGTGGTCAGCAACCGGTCGATGGTCATGACCGGCACCTTCGCGTCCTGTGCCGCCTTGAGCGCCGGGTCGAGGCCCTCGGAGTTGAGCGGCGAGATGATCAGCGCCTTGGCACCCTGCGCGATCATGCCCTGGATGTCGGCGATCTCCTTGTTGAGGTCCGACTGGGCGTTGGTCGTGATCAGCTTGATGCCGCGCTTGGCCGCCTCGTCCTTGATGGACTGGGTCTCGGTGATCCGGAAGGGGTTGGCTTCCTTCTCCGATTGCGCGAAGCCGACGGTGATGTTCTTCAGGTCGAGCTTGGGAACGCCGCCGTTGTACTTCTCCGGCGTACATCCGCCCGCCCCGGAGGTCGCCTGGACCTGCTGGGCGGAGTCGCCCTGGGCGCCGGTCTTGTCGGCGTCGTCGGCGCTCTTGGTGCAGGCACCGGCGCCGAGCACGAACACGGCGAGGACGGTGCCGACTGCTGTGCCACGGAAGAGTTTTCTGGACCGAGGCATCGGGTGCCTCCCTTTCCATAGGTACGGCGGAGCGGGCGTCGCAGCCCGGGGAAGGGCGGCTCGACGCCACAAGATGAAAGAGTTTGACTGAACGTGGTCGGATCCTAGTCGCAACATGCCAAGTTCTGTCAAGAGTGTCGACGCGGATGACAGAAAACGCGCCAGGGTGGTGCCGGGAGCGCGAGCTACGCGATCCGCACGTCGATGCCCTCGGTGCGCAACCGGCGCACGACGTCCGCGTCGGCCCGCTCGTCGGTGACGAGGATGTCCATCCGCTCGCTGGGAACGGTCTGACACATGGTGTCGCGGCCCAGCTTCGTGTGATCGGCCAGCACCACCACCTGGCTGCCGGCGGCCATCATCGCCTGGTCGGTCGCGGCGGCGAAGACGTTGGGCGTCGTAAGACCCCGTTCGACCGTCACGCCCTCGCCGGAGAGGAACACCTGGGCCCCACGGAGCCCCTGCAGCGCCTGCTCGGTGATGGGACCCACGACCGCGCCGATCGAGCGGCGCAGCGCGCCGCCGATCAGCAGGACGTCGATCTGTGGCGCGGGGACCAGCGCGTCGGTGACGGTGATCGAGTTGGTGACGACGGTCAGGTGGCTGATCGTGGCGAGGTTGCGGGCCAACGCGGTGGTCGTCCGGCCGGGGCCGAGGAGGATCGCGCTGCCCGGGACGACCAGCGCCGCCGCGGCGGCGGCGATCGCCTCCCGCTCGGCGCGCTGCGGGTCGGACGGGTGGCCGCCGCGGGCCGCCGGCGCCGCGCCGGCGCGGTGGTCACGGTCATGGCCCGTGGTCGGCTCGGCCCGCGCCGCCACGATTGACGACGCCGGCCCCACGCCGCCGCGGGTCGCGGTGAGCAGCCCGTCGGAGACCATCGAGCGCAAGTCCCGACGGACCGTCGACTCGGAGATGTCCAGCGCCTCGGCGAGCTCGCGGAACGAGACGTAGCCCCGATCGCGCACGTGATCGAGCAGCCGCCGCCGACGCTCAGCGATCAGCACTGACGACACCTCCCCGGTCGCACCTTGGCAAAATATGTCAGATCCTGTCACCACTGTCCAGCAACCGGCGGAACCGCGCGTAGGCCGCCTCGACCGCGGCGGACCCGTGCGGCTCGAACCGGCGCGGTGGAAGAGATCGTGCCACCACGTCCCGGAGCTCGGTCAGCGAGGTCAGTGCGCCCGTCGCCCGCGCCTGCAGGAGCAGGTTGCCCACCGCGGTCGCCTCGACCGGGCCCGCCAGCACGGGCCGGCCGCTCAGATCCGCGGTGAGCTGACACAACAACGGGTTCGCGGCGCCGCCACCCACGATGTGCATGACGTCGGCCCGGACACCCGACAACTCCTCCGCCTGTTCCAGCGTCCACCGGTGCTTGCAGGCGAGGCTCTCCAGGATGCAGCGCACCACCGAGGCGCGGTCGTCCGGCACCGGCTGCCCGGTCTCCCGGCACCGGGCCGCGATCCGCGCCGGCATGTCCGGCGGCGAGACGAACTCGGGAGCGTCCGGGTCGACCAGCCCCTGGAACGCGGGTGCGTCGGCCGCCGCGGCGACCAGATCGGCGTACGGCGGCGAGTCCCATACCGCCCGGCACCGCTGCAGCAGCCACAGGCCGGTGCCGTTGCGCAGGAACCGGATCGTGCCGTCGACGCCGGCCTCGTTGGAGAACCCGGCCGCCATCGCCGCGTCGGTGAGCACCGGTGCGGAAAGCTCCAACCCGACCAGCGACCAGGTACCGGACGAGATGTAGCCGAACGTCGGCGCGGTGGCCGGCACCGCGGCGACGGCCGACGCGGTGTCGTGGCCGGCGACCGTCCACAGTGGAACCCGCGGATGGTCGAGCAGGGTGCCCACCCGGACGCCCGCGGGCACCACGTCGAAGTCGAAGAGCCGGCGCGGGATACCGAGCTTGTCGATCACGTCGATCGCCCACGTGCGGGTGGCGACGTTCAGCAGCTGGCTCGTGCTCGCGATGGTCTGCTCCGTGGCGAGGTGCCCGGTCAACCAGAAGCCGAACAGGTCGGGCAGCATCACCAACCGCTGCGCCACCTCGAGCTGCGGCGAGCCTTCCATCGCCACCAGTTGGCTCGCCGTGTTGATCGGCAACGGCGGCGTGCCGGTCGTCCGGTAGATGGCGCCGGCACCGACCCGGGCGGCGACGAGGGCGGTGCTGGCACGCGTCCGCGGGTCCCGGTAATGCCAGGGGTTGCCGACGAGCCGCCCGTCGCGGTCGAGAAGGGCGAAGTCGTTGCCCCAGGCGTCGATGCCCACGCCGGCGGCCTCGGACCCGCACTCCGACACCGCCGCGTCGAGGCCCTCCGACAGGTCGGCGAACAGCGCCAGCACATCCCAGTGCAGCCCTTGAGGCAACGCCACCGGACGGTTGGTGAATCGGCGGACCTCCCGCACCGTGAGCCGGCCGTCACGGAGCGAGCCGCGCAGCACCCGGCCACTCTCCGCGCCGAGATCGACGGCCAGGAAGACGGGCACCGCCAGAGCTTAGCCGCGCCGGTACCGGTGCCGCCCGGCCCGCTGATCGTCCGGGACCGCGTGGTCAGCACGGTATGCTGACGCGGTGCCACATGTCCGACCCGCGACCGCGAGCGCCGGCCCGCTCCAAACCGGGGACGACGTTCGCCGCCCACTCCCGCCCGTGGAACCACGACGCGGCGGACGGCTGGGCGACACGGTCGTGGCCCATGTCGTGGACCGCATCGTGTCGGGCAGCTACGCCGTCGGAGAGAGTCTTCCCACGGAGCCGCAGTTGTGCGCGGAATTCGGCATCTCCCGCACGGTGGTACGGGAGTCCATCAAGCTGCTGGAGGAGAAGGGTCTGGTCAAGGCCACCTCCGGTCGCGGCACACAGGTACTCCCCCGGGCCGGCTGGAACCTGCTCGACCCCGTGGTGCTCGAGGCACAGATCCGCCACGACCGGGGACTGCACATCCTCGACGATCTGGTCGAGGTCCGGGCGGCGCTCGAATGTGACATGGCCGCGCGGTGCGCCCGGGTGATCGGGCCCGCCGACAAGGAGGCGTTGGCGCGTCAGCTGGATTTCCTCGCCACCTGTGTCGACGACCCGGAGCGCTACCTGGCCGAAGACGTCGTCTTCCACGAGATGATCATGGCGGCGTCCGGCAACGAGCTCGGATACGCCATCGTCCACAGCATCCACGCCAAGGCGCGCCTGTCCGGGCGGTACAACGGCATGCCGCCGGCCGGTGACCTCGCCGTCTCGCTCGCGGAGCATCAGCGCATCGGAGCGGCCATCCTCGCCAACGACCCGGACGCCGCGGCGACGCACATGCGACGGCACATCGTCGAGTCGTGGGAACGACGCCGCCCGGCGTTGCACGGCGGACAGACCCCCACGCCCTGAACCCGCCCCGAAACCAGCCCTACGGCCGCGGTGCTTCGATCAGGCCGTCCGCCCGAAGCGCCGCCCACAGCTCGTCCGGAACCTCGGACCCGGCCCGGTGGATCGTCTCGGCCACCTCGATATCGTTGTGCATCCCGACCACCGTCGACACGACCGCCGGATCCGACCGCACGAACGCGAGGGCGGCCACCGGCAGGGTGACGCCGTACCGTTCGCAGACCACGGCGATCCGCGTCGCGCGGGCCACCCGCTCCGGATCGGCGGGTCGGTAGTCGTAGGTGGCGTCGGTGGGCGGCCGGTCGCGCGACAGCAGCCCCGAGTTGTACACGCCGGCGATCACGACGTCCACGCCGCGCTCCCGGGCGGCCGGCAACAGGTCACCGGCGGCGCTCTGATCCAGCAGGGTGTACCGGCCGGCGCACATCACCAGATCGACGTCGGTCTCCCGCACGAACCGCGCCAGCGGGTCTGACCGGTTCATACCGGCCCCGACGGCACCGACACTGCCCTCGTCCCGCAGTTCGACCAGTGCCGGCACCCCGACGTCGGCCGCCTGCCGCCAATGCTCGTCCGGATCGTGGAGGTAGACGATGTCGAACCGGTCCAGGCCGGTGCGGTGCAGGCTGGCGTCCAGGGACCGGCGAATCCCGTCGCGGCTGAAGTCCCAGACGCGCCGGTGCGTCGCCGCGACCGCGAACCCGTCCGGGTCGGCCCGGCCCGCGGTCTCCGGCGACGGCACGAGCAGCCGCCCGACCTTCGTCGACACGACGTACTCCTCGCGTGGGCGGCCCCGCAGGGCGGCGCCGAGGCGGCGCTCGGACAGCCCGAGCCCGTAATGCGGCGCCGTGTCGAAGTGCCGGATTCCCGCGTTCCAGGCCGCGTCGACGGCCGACGCGAACTGCTCGTCGGTGATCGCGGAGTACAGGTTGCCACCCGGCGATCCGCCGAAACCCAGTTCGCTGAGCCGCACCGCCGGCCGCCGGCGCAGTCGCCGCACCCTCACGCGTCGACGGAGGTCTCGAAATGAGCGTCCGGTACGAGTCGCAGCCCGGCGCGCGAGGGACGCACGTGCGGACCGTCGACGGCCACCGACGGATTGACCGCCGGGGCGGCGTCGACGCGCTGCTCGTCGACGCGGATCCCCAGACCGGGCTCGTCGCCGAGAACGATCCCGCCGTCGACGAACTGCTGATCGATGTGCACGCCGATCGGTGCGGTGAGGTGCTGCACCTCGAACGTCAGGTGGTTGGGGACGGCCGCGGCGGCGTGGGCGAGCGTGTTGCCGTGATGCCCGACCGGGCTCACCGGCAGGTCCCGGCTGTGCGCCACGGCGGACACCCGCAGGAAGTGGGTGATACCCCAGACGTTGCCGACCTGGACGATGTCGACGGCGTCGGCGTCGAGCAGCGGGCGGTACTGCTCCAGGCCGGTGAGGTTCTCACCGGTGGCGACCGCGGCGCGGATGCCGTTGCGGACCGAGGCGAGCCCCGCGGCGTCCCAGCGGCGGACCGGTTCCTCCACCCAGGTCAGATCGACGGTTCGCTCCAGCGCGGTGACGTAGCGGACGGCCTGCGAGCGGTGCCACGACTCGTTCGCGTCCAGCATCAGCGCGGGACTGGCCGAGTTCCGGCCCAGGACGTCGCGCAACGCCTCCAGCCGTCGCCGGTCCCGCGCCAGGTCCCGACCGCCCTTGAGCTTGGCCGCGCTGAAGCCGCGATCGGCGAAGCCTTCGTAGAGACGGACCAGGGCGTCGTCGTCGAGCGCGATGTCCAGACCCGAGGCGTAGCCGGGCACGAACCGGTCGAGCGCGCCGAGGATGCGCCACAACGGCTCACCGGCGGCCTTCGCCTTGAGGTCCCACAGGGCCATGTCGATCGCGCCGATGGTTCCGAACACGCTGCCGGCATGGCCGCTCTTGAAGGCACGGTTGAGCATCCGGTCGTACAGCGCGGTGACGGCCCGCGGATCCTCGCCCTCGACGGCGTCGAAGACGCGGCCGATGTCGCCGTGCGGGCCGACACCGACACCGTCGAGCCCTTCGTCGGTGGTCAGGATGAGCAGATGCACGTCGGTACGCGGCTCCGGCAGCACGCCGTTGGCGTCACCGACGAGACGCTCCCAGTCGTATCGCGTCGTCAGGCTGCGGTATCCGGTGATTTTCACGGTTGTTCCTCGTGGTCGGTGCGACGGTTCACTCTTTGGTGCCTCCGGCGGTCATGCCCGCGACCAGGAAGCGTTGCGAGAACAGAAAGACGATCAGGACGGGCAGGATGGAGATGACGGTCGCGAGGGCCAGCGTCGGCAACTGCACCGACTGGGAACCGACGGAACTCGGGTTGAACGCGGGCGTCGACGCGAGCAGCGACGTGAGACCGACCTGCACCGGGTAGCCGTCGCTGGAGGGCAGCATCACGAAGGGTAGGAAGAAGTTGTTCCAGCTCTGCACGAAGCTGAAGAACGCGACCAGCGCGACGACGGGCCGGGCCAGCGGCAGGGCCACCCGGGTGAACACCTGACGTTCGGAGCAGCCGTCGATGCGGGCCGCGGCGAGCAGGTCACGGGGAACGCTCGTGGCGAAGTAGATGTAGGTCAGGTACACCCCGAACGGGAAGAACGACATCGGCAAAATCACCGACAACGGGTCACCGATCAGCCCGATCACGTTGAGCTCCAGGAAGATCGGGAGCACCAGTGCCGTGTTGGGAACGAGCATGACGACCAACGTGAGCACCAGCAGCGACCGGCGGAACCGGAACCGGGTCAACGCCATGGCGTATCCGGCCGGGATGCTGACGATCAACGTGATGACCAGTGCGCCCAGGGCGTAGGTCGCCGAGTTCAGCACCCATCCCGTCACCGCACCGTCCTGGAAGTCGAACAGCTCGTTCCAGTTCTCGGCCAGATCGCCGAGACTGCCGGGCCGGAACGGGTTGCCGACGATGAGCCCGCGCGCCGATTTCGTCGTGGCCAGCAGCAGCCAGACGATGGGGATGGCGAAGAACAGCACGAAGACGGATACGACGACCGCGACGAGCACCCGCCCGCTCCAGCCGGTGACACCTTTTCCGTCCACTGTGGTCAGTCCGTCTCGAACAGGCCGCCGCGCGTCACGAAGACCGTCGACAGCACGAGGGTTATCAGGAGCAGCATCAGCGAGATGGCGGCAGCGCCGTTGAAGTCGTTCTGCTGGAACGCGTAGAGGTACGCCAGCTGGTTGAGCGAGTAGTCGTTCGGCACGACCGCGGTGCTGGCCTGGGACAGCAGTTGCGGTTCGACGAACAGCTGGGTGCCGGCGGCCAGCGACATGATGCCCATGTACGAGATCCATTTGCGCAGCAGCGGCAGTTGGATGCGCCAGGCGATCTGAACGACGTTCGCACCGTCGATGCGGGCGGCCTCGATCATCTCCGCGCTGATGGTGTTCAGCGCGCCGTACATGATGACGATCCAGCCCCCGGCACCGGTCCAGAACGCGATGATCGCGAAGATCGGCGGAAGGTGCGACGGCGCGATCACCTGAAGGAAGCTGTCGTAGCCCAGCAGCCGCAGCACCGGCGCGACCGGGCTGACCGTCGGGTCGAGCACGAACAGCCACAGCAGCACGCTGGAGGCGCCCGCGACCGCGCCGGGCAGGTAGAAGACCAGCCGCAGGGTCCGGCTGAGCCAGCGCACCCGGATGGCGTGCACCACCAGCGCCAGCACGGTCACCAGCACCACCAGGGCGACCAGCCAGATCACGAGGTACAACGCGACGTGGCCGACGGCGGGCAGGAACCGGAAGTCGTCGATCACCTTGGTGAAGTTGTCCAGGCCGGCGAAGCCGCCGGTGCCGGTGGTGAACGCCAGGTACAGGGCGTAGAGCGCGGGAAGCACGCCGAAGGCCAGGGTCAGTGCCGCGTGCCCGGCTACGAACAGGTAGCTCATGCCCCCGCGACGGGACCGGGCCCGGCGGCGATGGGTGGGGTGGCGAGGCCGCCCGTCCGCGGACCGGGCGGCCTCCTCCGTGAACGTGGTGCTCATGAAACGGTGTAACCGTCCACCTGCGCCTGGTTCTTGATCGCGGTGCCCCACTGCGGCAGCATGTCGACCAGGCTCTTGCCGCTGGTGACCGCCGGTGTCATGGTCTTCGCCCAGATCGCTTCCTGGCTGAAGATTCCCGACCCCCAGCCGCTCCAGATCTGGGTTCCGGCCTTGATCACCGCCTGCAGGTCGGTGGCGTAGTAGCCGCTGGCCTCCTGCTTCTTGATCCATTTGTCGCCGGCGGGCCCGTACGCGGGGTATCCGGGGGCGACGTTCACCTGGTAGTCGTCGGCCGTCGTGACGAACTCGACGAACTTCGCGGCCGCCTTCAGGTTCTTGGAGTGGCTGCTGATGAACCAGGTTCCGCCGCCGACGTTGCCGGTGACGGCCTCCTCGCCCTGCCAGGGCAGCGGCGCGGCGACGCCGAGCTGTCCCTTGGGGACGTTGAGCGATTGGGGATTGTTGAAGATGGCGCCCGCGTACCAGGCCGGCCCCGGCATCATCACGACCTTGCCGGAGTACTTCTGGACGAACTCCGGGGTGAAGACGCTGATGTTCGGCGTCGTGCCGTTCTTGATGAGCGTGTCGAGCAGCGCGGCGGCGCGCTTGCACTCGGTGGTCTCGACGTTGACCTTGACCGTCTTCGAGCCGGTGATGTCGTTCGCCTGGCACTTGCTGGCCCAGAAGAACACCTCGGGAGTCCACGGGTCGCCGGTGGTGCCGACGATGTAACCGGGGTGCTCGCGGGCCACCTTCTCGCCGAGGGCCTGGTACTCCTGCCAGCTGGTGGGCAATTGGTAGCCGAACTGGTCCAGCAGCGTCTTGTTGTACCACAGCACCGCTTGCGCGAGGTCGTTGCGCAGGCAGTACACCTTGCCACCGACCGTGCACGGGTTCAGCGCGCCCTTGGTGAAGTTGTCCAGCACGGTCTTGGGCACCAGACCCTGATCGAGCGTGGCGGCGAACGCCTGCTTGCCGTTGGTGGTCTGGCTCGCCCAGGCGGCGTCGTTGTTCTGGGTGGAGAACACCACGTCGGGCCAGCCGTCACCGGCCCGGTCGAACAGCTGCATCTTGGTGCGGAACGAGTTCGAGCCGTTCGCGGATCCGTCGTACGACACGACCTCGATCGGAACGTCGGCGTTGGCCTTCTTGAAGGCGTCGGCCGCTCCGGCGCGGTCGGAGTCGACCCAGACGGTGATCTTCGCCTTGTCGTCCTGCTTGGTCTGTGGGAAGCCGTAGGAACCGGACGACGTACCGCTGTCGTCCTTGTTGCACGCGGTCATCGTCAGGGCCAGGGCCAGGGCCCCGACCGCGATCGCCCCTAAGGCCCGGCGGGGGCGCCCGGGTGTGGAGTTGTCGACCATTGAACGTCCTTCATGTGGCGGCGGTGTCCTCGGTAGGTAACGACGAACAGTAAGACCATACGTATGATGTTTACAAAAACCAATCGCTGCAGCGCTCCCCTCACGGCGCCGCCCGAACATCAGATGTAACGCCACCGCGTCGCCGCGTCGCGGCGCACGGAACAGGGAGATGTCGGAGACCATGGACAGAATCCAGAGCCTGTTCTATAAATACATCTGATGTCTGGCCGGTTACGAGCCGGTCAGCGTCCCCCACTCGCCCCCGCGCGACGCCCCACTTCTGTCTCCGCCGGCCCCGCCATGCGGCCGACGGCGATCAGTTCGCCGCGCCCGTGCACCGAATCCGTCCCGGAGGGAACCGGTGAACCACAAAGCTCTGTTCAGCCTGGGGCTGGCCGTCACGCTCGGCGTGGCCACGTCCGTCACCGGCTGCGGCAACGACGGCCCGTCCGACAGCGGCGGTGGCAGCTCCGCGCCGTTGATCGGTGTCGACTACCCGCGGTCGGACACCGACTTCTGGAACTCCTACATCAAGTACGTGCCGCAGTTCTCGAAGGAACTCGGCATCGACCTGAAGACCACCAACTCCCAGAACGACATCGCGAACCTCATCTCCAACGCGCAGACCTTCATCAGCCAGGGGGTCAAGGGCGTCGTCATGGCGCCGCAGGACACCGCCGCCATCGCACCGACCCTCAGCCAGTTCGCGGCGAAGAAGATCCCCGTCGTCACCATCGACACCCGCCCGGACACCGGAAACGTGTTCATGGTGGTGCGGGCCGACAACCGCGCCTACGGCACCAAGGCGTGCCAGTTCCTGGGCACCAAACTCGGCGGACAGGGCAAGGTCGTCATGCTCCAGGGCGACCTCGCCTCGGTCAACGGCCGGGACCGGACCGAGGCCTTCAACGAGTGCATGAAGAAGGACTTCCCCGGTATCACCGTGTTCGGCGAGGCCACCGACTGGAAGGCCGACGTGGCCGCGACCAAGCTGCAGACCCGGCTCGCGTCGGACCCCGACATCAAGGGTGTCTACATGCAGTCGTCGTTCGCGCTGTCGGGCACGCTGCAGATCCTCAAGCAGAAGGGCCTGCAGGTCGCGCCGTCCGACCCGAAACACGTCTACATCGTGTCCAACGACGGCATCCCCGAGGAGCTCAAGAACATCGGGGACGGTCTCATCGACGCCACGGTCAGCCAGCCGGCCGACCTGTACGCCAAGTTCGGCCTGTACTACGCGAAGGCCGCGATCGACGGCCGGACGTTCCAACCCGGCCCGACCGATCACGGCAGCACCATCATCAAGGTCCGCGACGGCCTGCTCGAGGACCAGCTCGCTGCACCGCTGGTGACCCGGGACGGCACGGCGATCGGCGGGCAACCCACCCTCAAGTTCGACGACAAATCCCTGTGGGGAAACAACACATGAGTCCCGCCGTCGTCGAGGCAGCGCACATCACCAAACGATTCGGATCGACCGTGGCGCTGTCCGACGCCGGCATCGTGGTCGACCAGGGCGAGACGCACGCCCTGGTCGGGCGCAACGGGGCCGGCAAGTCGACCCTCGTCGGCATCCTCACCGGCCTGCAGACTCCCGACGCGGGCACGGTCACCTTCGGCGGAACCCCGGCACCCCCGATCAGTGACCGCGACGCGTGGCGGCAACGGGTGGCGTGCGTCTACCAGAAGTCGACCATCATCCCGACGCTGACCGTCGCGGAGAACCTGTTCCTCAACCGGCACGCCCGCGGCCGGGACCGGCTGATCCGCTGGTCGACCCTGCGCCGCGAGGCCGAGCAGTTGCTCGCCACCTGGGCGGTCGACGTCGACGTGCGCCAACCGGCGGCGACGCTGTCGGTGGAACAGCGGCAATTCGTGGAGATCGCGCGGGCGCTGTCGTTCGGCGCCCGGTTCATCATTCTCGACGAGCCGACGGCACAGCTCGACGCTGCCGGGATCAGCCGGCTGTTCGACCGGATCCGCGACCTGCGCGCGCAGGGGGTCACGTTCCTGTTCATCAGCCATCACCTGCAGGAGATCTACGAGATCTGCGACCAGGTGACGGTGTTCCGCGACGCCCGGCACATCGTGTCGGCGCCGGTGGCCGACCTCGACCGGCAGGCCCTGGTCACGGCGATGACCGGCGAAGACGTGACCATGCCCGAGGCCGTCCACAGGCCGCCGCCGGCCGACGCGCCGGTGCTCCTGTCGGTGCGGGACCTACGGACCCGCTCCGGCGCCGAACTGTCGATCGAGGCCCGCACCGGCGAGGTCGTCGGCATCGCGGGCGCCGGCGGCAGCGGCAAGGTCGAGGTGGCCGAGGCGATCGTCGGGCTGGCCCGTCCGTCGGGGGGAACCGTAGTCCTCGACGGGCGCACGCTGCGTCCCGGCAGCGTGCCGGACGCGCTCGACGCCGGCGTCGGGCTCGTCCCCCAGGACCGGCACCGGGAAGGGCTGATACCCCAGCTGTCGATCGGCGAGAACGTCACGATGACCGTCCCGGACCGCATCACCCGCAACGGGTTCATCTCACCGGCCCGGCGCGACGCGGTCGCCCGCGAGGCCATCGCCGACCTCGCGATCAAGGCGACCGGGCCGGACGTCGCGGTGTCGGACCTGTCCGGCGGAAACCAGCAGAAGACCGTGATGGCCCGGGCCCTGGCCAGCGATCCGAAACTGCTGGTCCTCATCACGCCGACCGCGGGCGTCGACGTGCGCTCCAAGCAGACACTGCTCGGCGTCGTCGACGAGGTGCGTGGGCGCGGCAGCACGGTGCTCGTCGTCTCCGACGAACTCGACGACCTGCGCATCTGCGACCGGGTGCTGGTGATGTTCCAGGGCCGGGTGGTCGCCGAGAAGCCGCGCGGATGGACCGACAACGAACTGGTAGCCGCCATGGAAGGGGTCGACCTCCACCATGTCTGACACGCTGTCGAAGACCGACGCGTCACCGGCGGCGGCGCAGCCGCCCGGTCGCCGCCGGGCCCTCGCCATCGCCCGCCTGCGCGACCTCGCGCTGGTTCCGGCGATCATCGCCGTCGCGATCGTCGGGTACTTCGTCAACCCGGTCTTCCTCCAGTCGGACAACGTCATCAACGTGCTGCAGAGCATGTCCGAGATCTCCATCCTGGTTCTCGCGCAGACCATGGTCCTGATCACGGGCAAGATGGACCTGTCCCTGGAGTCCACCTTCGGGCTCGCCCCCGGCATCGCGGCGTGGTTGATCGTCGACCCCGCGGTCACCCACGGGCTCGGCGTCCACGTGCTGCCGCCGGCGTTGGCGATTCCGGTCGTCCTGCTCGTCGGAGTTCTCGTCGGCGCCTTCAACGGACTGCTGATCGTGCGGTTCGGGCTCAACGGGTTCATCGTCACGCTCGGCATGCTCATCGTGCTGCGCGGCCTGTTGACCGGGGTGTCCGGCGGCAAGACCTTCTTCGCGCTGCCGTCGTCGATGACGTATCTCGGCTCCGCCGTCTGGCTCGGCGTCCCCGCGTCCGTCTGGATCTCGCTGCTGCTGTTCGTGGCCGGAATCGTCGTGCTGGGCTTCACCCGGGTGGGCCGTGCGCTCTACGCGATCGGCGGAAACGTCGACGCGGCCCGGGCGGCGGGCATCCGCACCGACCGCATCCTGTGGCTGACCCTGGTCGTGGCCAGCACCCTGGCGGCCCTCGCCGGTCTGTTGTTGAGCGGCCGGCTCGCGGCCGTGCCCGCCGCACAGGGCGACGGCGCGATCTTCCAGGTCTTCGCCGCGGCGGTCATCGGCGGGGTGAGCCTCAACGGGGGCAAGGGAACGGTCTTCGGCGCCTTCACCGGCGTCCTCCTGCTCTTCATGATCATTAATGTCCTCACCCTGGCCGGCGTGCCCGCGCAGTGGACCAACTTCCTCAACGGCGCGGTCATCCTCGTGGCGCTGGTGGTCTCCCGCGTCACCGGAGGCAAGGCACAGAACTGAGGCCGTCCCACAACCCGTCAGGAGCAATGGTGATCGACCGCGTCCTTTCCGTGGACACCATCGACATCCGGTTTCCCACCTCCAGGCATCGGGATGGATCCGATGCGATGAACCCGTTCCCGGACTACTCCGCCGCCTACGTCGTCCTGCGCACCAGCGCGGGGGCGGAAGGGCACGGATTCGTGTTCACCGTCGGCCGGGGCACCGAGATCGAGGTCGCGGCGCTGCGGTCACTCGCCGGCATGGTCATCGGCCAGCCCGTCGACGAGCTCGTCGCCGATCCGGGATCCCTCGCGCGTCGACTCATCGGTGACAGCCAGATCCGATGGCTCGGCCCGGAAAAGGGTGTCGTGCACATGGCCGCCGGCGGACTGGTCAACGCGGTGTGGGACCTCGCCGCACGACGGGCCGGCACGCCGCTGTGGAAGTTCCTGTCCGCCCTCGCTCCGGAAGATCTGGTGGCCCAGATCGACTTCCGCTACCTGCGCGACGCGCTCACCGAGGACGAGGCCCTCGACCTGTTGCGGTCGGCCGCCGCCGGGCGGGCCGGCCGGGAACGGCTGCTGTTGGCCGAGGGCTACCCGGCCTACACCACCACCCCGGGCTGGCTCGGCTACGACGACGAGAAGCTCGCGCGGCTGTGCCGGGAGGCCGTCGGGTCCGGCTACCGGCTCATCAAGCTCAAGGTCGGCGGAGATCTGGCCGACGACGTACGCCGGCTGGGCATCGCCCGTCAGGTCGTCGGGCCGGACATCCGCATCGCCGTCGACGCCAACCAGATCTGGGGGGTGCCCGACGCCATCGAATGGATGCGGGCGCTCAGCCCGTTCGACCCGTACTGGATCGAGGAGCCGACGTCACCGGACGACGTGCTCGGCCACGCCGCGGTCCGCCGGGCCGTCGCACCCGTCAAGGTCGCCACCGGTGAACACGTGCACAACGCCGTGATGTTCAAACAGCTCCTGCAGGCAGGCGCCGTCGACGTCGTCCAGATCGACGCCTGCCGCGTCGGCGGGGTCAACGAGAACCTGGCGATCCTGCTGCTCGCGGCGAAGTTCGGCGTGCCGGTCTGCCCTCACGCCGGCGGGGTCGGACTGTGCGAACTGGTGCAGCACCTGGCCATGTTCGACTTCGTGGCGGTCAGCGGCAGCACCGACGAGCGCGCCATCGAGTACGTGGACCACCTGCACGAGCATTTCGTCGACCCGGTCCGCATCGACAACGGGCGGTACCTGGCGCCGACGGCCGCGGGCATGAGCGCACAGATGCTCGCCGCGTCGCTCGACGAGTACCGGTTCCCCGACGGTCGCGCGTGGGCCGCCGCACCGGCGACAACGGCAACGGCCTGACCATGATGATCGACGCCCATCACCACCTGTGGCAACCCGACCGTGGCTACACGTGGCTCGACGAACCGGGCCTGGCGGACATCCGCCGGCCGTTCACGCCGGCCGACCTGACCGCCGAACTCGACGCCACCGGCGTCGACGGCACGGTGCTCGTGGAGGGCGGCCGCTGCCATCCCGACGAGGCCGCCGAGTTCCTGGCCTACGCCGCCGACACGCCGCCGATCCTCGGGGTCGTGGCCTGGATCGACGTCGCGGCGCCCGACGTGGCCGCGACCATCGACCGGTACCGTCGCCGGCGCGGCGGCGACCTGCTGGTCGGGTTGCGCGCGCAGGTGCAGGGGGAGGCCGACCCCGACTACCTCGACCGGCCCGACGTCCGGCGCGGACTCGCCGAGATCGGCGCCGCCGGGCTCGTCTTCGATCTGGTGGTCCGCGCCGACCAGTTGCCCGCGGCCGCCCGCGCCGCCCGGGCCGTACCGGGGCTCCGTTTCGTCCTCGACCACCTCGGCAAGCCCCGCATCGACCGGGGCGCCGACGGGCTGCGGCGGTGGCGGGAGCCGTTCGCGACGCTGGCCGCCAACCCCAACGTGATGTGCAAGCTCTCCGGAATGGTCACCGAGGCCGGGACCGGGTGGACACCCGACGCGCTGCGCCCGTTCGTCGGCGTCGCGGTCGAGGAGTTCGGGCCCGGGCGGCTGATGTTCGGTTCGGACTGGCCGGTGTGTCTGCTCGTGGCCGACTACCGGGCCGTCCTCGACGCGTTGCGCGACGCCCTCCCGCCGCTGCCGCGGCCGGACCGGGACGAGATCTTCGCCGGCACCGCGATCCGGGCCTACGGCCTCGCCGACCGGATTCACCCGGGAGTCGCGCGATGACCCGCCGACGCGGCGAGCACCGCCCGCAGCCAGGCTTCCGACGTGTTGACGTGCATCAGTGCCGTGGCGTGGGCGAGCAACTGGTCGCCCGCGCGCAGCGCCAGATAGATGGCGTGGTGTTCCTCGATCGTCGTGTGCGCGGAGTTGCCCTCGATCAGACCCCGCCAGACCCGCGCCCGCACCGTGCGGCTCGACAGCCCGTCGAGCAGCGAGGTGAGCGTCTCGTTGCCGGTGGCCGCGACCACGGTGCGGTGGAACGCGGTGTCGAACCCGATCAGTTTCTCGGCGTCGTCGGCGGCCCCGCGCATGTCGTCGAGAATCTGCGCGAGCTCGGCCAGCGTCTCCCCGGTCATCCGCAGCGCCGCCATGCCGGTCGCGACCGGCTCCAGCATTCGCCGCACCTCCATGACCTCCAGCAGCGTGTCGTCGCGCAGCAGTTCCACCGCGACGCCGAGACCCTCCAGCAGAAGCCGGGGCGCGAGGCTCGTCACGTACGTGCCGTCGCCGCGGCGAACGTCGAGCACCCGGGCCGACTCGAGCACCTTCACCGCTTCGCGCACGCCGCTTCGCGACAGCCCCATCTGTGCTGCGAGCTGCTGCTCGGTCGGCAGCCTCGACCCCGGCGGCAGCTCGCCGCTCTGGATCATGCTCCGGATCTTCACGATCGCCTCGTCGGTCAGTGCCACCCGCCAACTATAGAGACATCAGATGTTTCTGCCGGTCACGACATCAGGGAGAACGCATGACGCGCAGCGCACGCTACGTCGGCGATCGGAGGATCGTCGTCGGGGACGCCGATCCGGTGCCACCCGGACCGGGACAGGTCCGCATCGACGTCGCCTACACCGGCATCTGCGGCACCGACCTGCACATCATGCACGGCGCGATGGACCGCCGGGTGCACACGCCGGCCGTCATCGGCCACGAGATGTCCGGCCGGATCGCGGCGCTCGGCGCCGGCGTCACCGACCACGCCGTCGGCGACCCGGTGACGGTGATGCCGCTGGACTGGTGCGGAAACTGCCCGGCCTGTCACGCCGGACACACCCACATCTGCCACCGGCTCAACTTCGTCGGGATCGACTCGGCCGGCTCGATGCAGCACTCCTGGACCGTGCCGGCCCGCATCCTGGTCCCCCTGCCGGCGGACCTGCCGCTGCGCCGGGCCGCCCTGATCGAGCCGACGGCGGTGGCCGTGCACGACGTGCGCCGGTCGCGGCTCACCGCGGGCGAGCGGTCGGTGGTCATCGGCGCCGGTCCGGTCGGACTGCTCATCGCCAAGGTCGCCCAGACCACCGGCGCCACGGTCACCGTCGTCGAGATCGACCCGGATCGCCGGGCCGTCGCCGCCGAACTCGGCATCGCCACCGTCGACCCGACCGACGTCGACGTCGCCGCCCACGTGGCCGAGCAGACCGGAGGCGCCGGCGCCGACGTGGTGTTCGAGGTCTCCGGATCCGCCGCCGGCGTCCGCACGGCAACCGACCTGCTCGCGGTGCGGGGGCGGCTCGTCGTCGTCGGCATCCACCCCGCGCCGCGCGAGGTCGACCTGCACCGCGTCTTCTGGCGGGAGCTCGAGATGATCGGCGTCCGCGTGTACCAGCGCGAGGACTACGACGAGGCCGTCCGCCTGGTGCACGAGGAACGGATACCGGCGGACCGCCTCATCTCCCGCGTGGTGCCGCTCGAGGACGCCGCGGAGGCGTTCCGGGCGCTGGAGGCCGGCGGCGACGTCAAGGTGCTCATCGACTGCGGCGACCCGGGAGCGGACGCGTGAACCCCTTCGACCTGAGCGGCAAACTGGCCGCCGTGACGGGCTGCCGCCGCGGCATCGGCCTGGCGATGACGGAGGCCCTGGCCGCGGCCGGCGCCGACATCATCGGCGTGAGCGCGACGCTGGAAGCCGACGGCAGCGAGGTCGCCGATCGGGTACGGCGCCACCACCGCTCGTTCGTGCCCTACCGCGCCGACCTGTCCGACCGGGCCGCGGTCCGCACCCTGGCCGCGTGGCTGAACGACCACGACCGGCCGGTCGACATCCTGGTCAACAACGCGGGCACCATCCGCCGGGCTCCCGCCGAGACCCACAGCGACGAGGACTGGGACCACGTCCTGGAGGTGAATCTGTCCGCGCAGTTCGTGTTGGCACGCGAGGTCGGTCGGCAGATGCTGCGGCGCTCGACCGGAAAGATCATCTTCACCGCATCGATGCTGAGCTTCCAGGGCGGAGTCACCGTCCCCGGCTACGCCGCCGCCAAGTCGGGTCTCGCCGGCCTCACCCGGGCGCTGGCCAACGAGTGGGCCGGACGCGGCGTCAACGTCAACGCGATCGCCCCCGGCTACATCGCCACCGACAACACGCAGGGGTTGCGGGATCAGCCGGAACGCAACAGGACCATCCTGGAACGCATCCCCGCCGGCCGGTGGGGCCGCCCCGACGACCTGGCCGGCGCCACGGTCTTCCTGGCGTCCGCGGCCGCGGACTACGTGCACGGGGCGATCATCCCGGTCGACGGCGGCTGGCTCGCCCGCTGACCAGACCGCCGCGTGTCATGCGGCCCGGCTGGCCTTCCGCCGCAGCTTCGCCTCGTACATCGCCGCATCCGCGTGGCGCAACAGGTCCTCGGGAGAAGACGGGCCGTCGGCGGACGTCGCGACACCGATGCTCACACCGACCCGGACCTCCTGACCGTCGAGGATCACCGGGTCGACGAACGTGGCCCGGATCCGGTCGCTCACCTGTCGCGGTCCCTGCGGCAGGTCCACCCCGTCGAGGAGGATGACGAACTCGTCTCCGCCCAACCGGGCCGCGGTGTCACTGTCGCGCAGCAGGTCGGACAGCCGCCGCCCGACCCGCACCAGCAACTGGTCACCGACGGCGTGGCCGAGCGTGTCGTTGACGTGCTTGAAGCCGTCGAGATCCATGAACAGCAACGCCAGCCGGTGGTCCGGGTCGTCGACGGACCGCTGCCACGCCTGCCGGAGCCGGTCGGTGAACAGTGCCCGGTTCGGCAGACCGGTGAGGTGATCGTGGAGCGCCGCCTGACGCAGCCGCTCCTCGCTCTCGTGCAGCGATCGCAGGAGCGCGTGCTGTTCGAGCGCCAACGCCAGCAGCGCACTGGAGTTGTTCATCATTTCGCGGCCCGGCGGTGTGGTGTCCTGGATCCGGCCGACGGCGGCCAGGACACCCCAGTCGTGCGCCTCACTGCGGACCGGGACCACGAACACGACGTGCCCGGCCGCGCCGTCAGCGAGCGCGAACAGGTCGGCGGGCGGGAAATCGCCGACCCGCATGACCGGGTCCGCCGGCAGCTGTGCCGGGCCGTCGGCGTCGTACACGCCGACGATCTCGATCGCGGGCTCCGGGACGGTGCCGACGATCGCACCGGGACGGCTCGCCCGTCGCCACAGGCCCAGGCAGCCGGCGAGCGCCGGGGTGCGCCCCAACCAGGCCAGCCCCAACGGATCCCGGCCGTGCCGGCCGAGCAGTTCGATGCTCAGCCGGTACTGGATGTCCAGGGTCTTCTGCAGGTACGCGGTGTCCTGGAACTGCGCCCGGAACTGGTCCTCCGAGACCCGCAGGCCCTGTGGCGGGCACCCGCACGAATCGCGGGTGACCAGCTCCGACGCGACGGTGTGCGTCGCCGCCGGTGCGGGAGCCCGCGGTGTGGCGACAAGTTCGTACGCGAGCCGCCCCAGCCGGTCCAGCGGCTGGTTCACCGTCGACAGGCTCGGCCGCAGGAAGCGGGCGTCGGGGATGTCGTCGAACCCGACCACCGCGAGCGCGTCGGGCAGGTCGAAACCCGCCCCGGTCAACGCCCGCATCAGCCCGATCGCGTTCCGGTCGGTTCCGAGCACGATCGCGGTGGCGGGCATGCCGGCCGCCATCAGCTGCCCGGCGATCGTCACGCCGCCGCTCTCGTGGTTGTCCGGCGCGGGGAACAGCAAAGCCGGGTCGGGGACGATTCCCTTGTCCAGCAGCCCCGCCCGGTACCCCTCGTGGCGTTCCCGCAGGTCGAAGTGGCTCAGGTCGCCACCGAACGCGATCCGTTCGTGGCCGTGCTCCACGAGGTGGTGGACGCTGTCCCGCACGCCGCCCCGGTTGTCGGCGAGCACCACCGGACAGTCGACGCCGGCCAGCTCGTGGCCGATCAGCGCCACCCTGATACCGGCATCGATCAAGGCCCGCACGTAGTCGGGAGCGACCGCGGCCGGCATCACCACCACCCCGTCCAGGTGCCGCCAGGCGATGGGACGTCGGAAATCGGGTATCCCGCTGGAGTCGGCGCTCGGTGATCCGGGATCGAGGGTCTGAATGGCGATCGCCCGGTCGCCGTCCGCCACCGCGGCACGGTTCACCGCGGCGATCACGGCACCGTAGTAGTCCCCACCGACGAACGGGGTCAGCACTGCGAACGTTCGCACGCCACCTCCGTCTCGCCGGCCCCACCGGATCCCGCACGTCGCGCACGTCGGGCCTGTCACCACGTTCGGCAGGCACGGCCGGATTCTGAGGCTCCCGCGCGGCTCCCGCGAGGGACTCGACGACGCTCGCCCGCCTTGCGCGATCGGCAATGTGCGCAATGATGCGGACATGGCAGGTGGGAGATCATGACGGACGAATCCGGTCAGGCACCGGCGCCGAAAGACACCGACAACGCGGCACTGCGCGCCCAGGTCCTGGCGGCCGAGCACTGGAGCCTGCTCGCGACCCGCAGCAGCATCTGGCAGGAGATCTTCAGCCGCACCGGCACCTTCCTCACCATCCTCTCCGCGACGGTGGTGGCGCTGTCGCTGGTGGTGCAGGCGACCGGGTTCGAGACGAACTTCCGGATCATCGCGCTGCTGGTGCTCCCCGTGGTCCTCCTCGTCGGCATCGCCACCTTCATCCGCCTCATGGAGGCCGACGTCGAGGACGCCTGGCTGCTGATCGGGATGAACCGGCTCCGGCACGCATACGTCGAACTCGTGCCCGACCTCGACCGCTTCCTGGTCACCGGACACCACGACGACGAAGCCGGCCTCACCCAGACCTACAGCTTCCGGCGCCGCCTCGGGTTCGGCCACTTCCTCGCCGGATCGCCCGTCATCGTCGGAATCATCGACGCGGTGCTCAGCGGCGTGCTGGCCGTCATCGTGTGCACCGCGCTCGGTGCCCCCACCTGGCTCCAGGTCACGGCGGGCCTGCTGATCGCCCTCGGCACCGCCGCGGCCCTGGGCACCGTGCTGCACGGCCGGGTCAGCCGGTTCCGCCGCGCCTACCGGCCACAGTTCCCGACCCCGCCGGACACCGACGACAAGGGGCGCGAACGACACGTGCACGAGAGCAGCGAATAGGCATGGCGGAGGAACTGCACGATGCGGCCTGGAACGGCGACCTCGACCGTGTCCACGCACTCCTCGCCGACGGCGCCGACCCGAACGTGCCGGAGTTGGACGACACGGCGTTCGGCTGGTCCCCGCTGATGCTCGCCGCCCGGAAGCCCGGGGTGATGAAGGCACTCCTGGCCGCGGGCGCGGATCCGGCCTACGCGACGCCGAGCGGTGAACTGGTGGCGATGGCGGTGGCCCGGATCGGTACACCGGAGGGGCTGAGACTGCTTCAGGCGGCCGGTGCCGACCTGCGGGCGACGGACCGCGCCGGCAACAACGCGTTGATGGAGGCGGCCGGCGCGGGCAACCGGGACACCGTCGCGTTCCTGCTCGACCAGGGCCTGGGCGTCGACGACACGACGCACGACGGTGGAACGGCCCTCATGGCCGCGGCCGAGGCCGGAGAGGCCGAGGTGACGCGGCAACTCCTCGCGGCCGGCGCCGACCCGCGTCGACGCCTTCGCACCGGAACCCGTGCGGACCGGACCGCGATCGACCTCGCCGCCGAACACGGCCACGCGACCGTGGTGGAACTGCTGGCCTCACAGCCACCCGGCGTTGCGGGCGATCCGTAGGGCATCGATGCGGTTGCGTGCATTGGTCTTGGTGATGGCGCTGGACAGGTAGTTGCGAATCGTGGCCGGCGACAGCGACAGCCGTTTCGCGATCTCGGCGGTCGACAGGCCGGCCTCGGTGGCCAGCAGCACATCGGTCTCCCGCGGCGTCAGCGGGCTGGCGCCGGTTTCGAGGGCGTCGGCGATCAGGTCGGGGTCGATGAAGCGCTGGCCGGCCGCGACCCGGCGGACGCCGTCGGCCAGGCTGCGGGCCGGTGCGTCCTTGAGAATGAAGCCACGGGCGTGGGCCTGGAGGGCACGCAGGAGGTTCCCGGGTTGGCTGAGCCCGGTGAGGATGAGGGTGCGGCACTCGGGCAGCGCCGTGTGGAGCCGGTCGGTGGCGGTGAGGCCGTCCACCACCGGCAGGTCGATGTCGATGACCGCCACGTCCGGGCGGACCCGCAGCGCGGTGGGCACGATCTCGTCACCCCGTTCGACCTCCGCGACGACCAGCATGTCCGCTTCCCGGGCGAGCAGGGCGGCGACCGCGCCGCGGATGAGGTGCATGTCCTCCGCGATCAGGATCCTGATCACCACGGTTCCCGGGGAATCTCTACCTCGAGCCGGAACAGGCCGTCGGGGGTGAACTGAGCGGTGGCACGGCCGGACAGCAGATGCGCGCGGGCCGCCACGCCGGCGAGACCGCCGAGCAGGCTGTCGCCACGCGCCGCGTCCTGCAGGGCGTTGTCGTTGACGATGGTCAGCCGGATCCGATCGGAGGTGTTCCGGGTCGTGACCGACCATCTCGTCGCCCGGCTGTGCCGGAGCGTGTTGGTCGCCGCTTCCCGCACCGCCCAGGCCAACGCCTCGTCGACCGGGCCGGCCAGGTCCGACTCTCCGAGGTCGATCTCGGTATGAACGCCGGCCGCACCGAGCAGGGTCGTCGCACTGGCGATCTCGGACCGAAGCGTCACCGAGTGCTCGTCCCGTGTCACGGCTCGGATGTCGTGCAGGGCACGACGGGCGACGGTGGCCACGCGTTCCATCTCCGCGCGGGCGGCGGCGGGGTCGGCGGGCAGCAACGTCAGCGCGAGGTCGCCCTGCAGCGAGGTCGTCGCCAGGCTGTGGCCGAGCAGGTCGTGCAGGTCGCGGGAGAGCCGCACCCGTTCCCGGGTCGCGGCGAGGCGGGCCTGCGCGTGCCGCGCCTCGTCGAGTTCGGTCAGGGTCCGCGCCAGCCAGCCCGAACCGACGAGCGCGGCACTGCCCGCGGTGATGAGGGTGAGGGTGTACAGGACGAACACGACCAGCAGGCCGGGCCCGACGGTCGGATCGTGCCCGACGTACCAGCCGGCGGCCACGGTCTGGCCGACGATCGGGCCGGCGCACACGACCACGGCCAGGCGGCGGGGCAGCGTCATCGCCGCCGACGCGACCACGAACCATTGCATGATCGCCCAGTCCCAGGTGAACAGCGGCAGCGGAACGTAGACGAGCAGGCACACCCCGAGAAACGTCCAGGGCGCGCCGGCGGCCCGGCGGCCGTGTGCGGCGGCCAGGCTGTGACGCATCTGCAGCCCGCCGATGGCGGCCGCGGTGAGTGCCAACAGCACGGCGTCGGCCGGTTCGAGCTGGTGACGGGGAATCGTGACCACCGGCCCGGCGACCACGAACGGCACGTGGAGGGCGGCGAGGAACCACGCACTGCGCCGCGCCGTCCACGCCGGCACCCCGACCGTGTCGCCCGACGACGGGCGCATCACGACCGGGCCTCGACGTGCACACTCAGCCGGGCCGGCTCGTCGTCGCGACCGACCCGGATGACGCAACTGCGAACCGTCTCGTCGTGCAGAACGGCGGCGACATCGCGCTGGAGGTCCGACCGCAACCGCGCGTCGGCGGGCAGGTGGCGATCCGCGTCGGCGAACTCGACGCTGGTCGGAATTCCCGCCGCGGTGAGCAGCGCCGCTGCCGCATCGACCTCCGAGACGAGCGGGTGCAGGCGGTAGCTGCGCAGCAGCCGACGCACGTCGGCCCCGGCCTGCCGCGACGTCAGCACGGACGTGCGGATGTGCCGGGCGGTGGCCGACCGGTCCGACGCGGCGAGCCCGGCGGCCGCGTCCGCCTGCGCGGCGATCGTCTCCAGCGCCGACCCGACCACGGTCCGCACCTCACCGTCGACGCGCAGCCGCTCGTCGACGACCGCCTTCTCCGCCAACGCATCCTGGGCCGCCGAGAGTTGACGCAGCGCACGCAGCAGCCAGATGGGGACGAACAGCGCCGAGGCGCGCCACCAGAGGGCGAACACGTAGTAGGACGGTGCGGCCGTCACGGGGCTGTCGAGCAGCACCGCCAGGGGTGCCTGCGCGGCCACGAGCGCGAGCGCGACCACCAACGACCGCGGCCACGGCAGCACCAGCATGGCCGACACCGCGACGACGGCGAAGACCGGAAGCCAGTTGCTGCCGGCGATCGGGACGCCCGCACCGACGATCGCGGCCAGCCCGGCCACCGTCCACGCGCCGCCCGGCACCCGGGTACCGGACACGGCCGCGTGTACCTGCCACAGAAAGAGCGGCAGGTAGCAGGCCGTCGCGAGAACCGCCCACCCGGCGTGCTCGGACCGACCCGGATAGGTCAGGACGATGCCGAGTTGCACCAGCGCGAACGTGCTGCAGTACACGAGGACGGCGGGCACTGCCAGCCGCCCGATACGCGCCCACGGCCCATGGGCCCGGGACTCCGGTGCCCATCCCATGCCCGGGAGTCTCCCACGACGTGGATCACCTGACGAGGCACCGAAGTCCCGGCCCGCGCCGTGACAATTGTCAGTGCCGCCGCTCCGCATCGACGACGGCCGCCCGGTGACAAGAGTTCCTACCGGCCAATTCGTCCAACCGGCACTGTTCGGTGACCGACATCCACACCGGGAGGACGATCACCATGACACCGGAATCAGGGCACACGGTTCTGATCACCAACGGCACGGGCAAGACCGGGCGGCGGCTCGGGGAACGACTCGACCGTCTCGGCGTGCCGGTGCGGCTCGGCTCGCGGAACGGCGCGACGACGTTCGACTGGGGCGACCGGCGGACCTGGAAAGCCGCACTGGACGGGGCGTCCGCGGCCTACGTCACCTACGTTCCCGACCTCGCCGCGACCGGCGCGACCACGGTCATCGAGGCATTCACCGATGCCGCGCTGGCGGCCGGCACCCGACGCCTCGTGCTGCTGTCCGGCCGCGGCGAGGAGGAGGCCCAGGAGTGCGAGAAGATCGTCGCCGGTTCCGGTGCCGATTGGACCGTCCTACGCTGCAGCTGGTTCGCGCAGAACTTCGACGAGGGGTACCTGCTCGATCCGATTCTCGCCGGCGAGGTCGCCCTGCCCGCCGGCGACGTCGGAGAGCCGTTCGTCGACCTCGACGACGTCGCCGAGGTCGCCGCCGCCGTGTTGACCGGGGACGGCCACCTCGGCGAGGTCTACGAGTTGACCGGGCCGGGCCTGCTCACGTTCAGCGAGGCGGTCGACGTCATCGCCCGCACGGCCGGCATTCCGATCGTGTACCGCAGGATCTCCCCGGCCGAGTTCACCGCCGCCCTCGACCCGGAGACTCCGGCCGACATCGTCGAGCTGCTGAGCTACCTGTTCACCACCGTGCTCGACGGTCGCAACGCGCACCTGGGCGACGGCGTCCAGCGCGCCCTCGGCCGGCAACCCCGCGACTTCGCCGCCTACGCACACGCTGCCGCCGCCACCGGCGTCTGGACCGCGGGCGGAACCCGATGAGCCTCCGGACGGTGCAGACGATCTCACTGATCGCGGCGACGATGACGACGGGACTCATCGCCGGGGTGTTCGGGCTCTACGCGCACACCATCATGCGGGGCCTCGGCAACACCGACGACCGCACCTTCGTCGGTGCCTTCCAGGCGATCGACCGCGCCATCATCAACCCGTTGTTCATGCTGACGTTCTTCGGCGCACTGCTGCTCAGCGGTGTCGCCGCGGCGTCCCACCTCCGCGGTGACGCGCGGCGCGCGGCGCCGTGGATCCTGGTGGCCGGCGTTCTCTACTTCGCCACCGTCGTCATCACGATGACGATCAACGTTCCGCTCAACGACGCCATCAAGGCGGCCGGCGACCCGGACCGGATCGTCGACCTGGCGGCCGTCCGGGCGGATTTCCACGAGACGCGCTGGATCGCCTGGAACGTCGTGCGGACGGTGGCCACCACCGTCGCGTTCGGATGCCTCGCCTGGTCCCTCGTCCTGCACGGTCAGGTCCGCACCGCGGCGGGTGAATCGCGAACGCCACCCGCCGACCGGGTGATCGTGAAGGGTCACCCATCACCATGAAGCACCGGCGGGTGCTCGACGAGTTTCAGCGCGAGGGCGGCATAGAACTCGCCGAGTTGTTCCGGCGAGTCGGTGCCGTCGAGCCGGTACCAGCGCACGAGGTCGATACTGAGCGACAGCATCGCCCGGGTCACCCGTTTGACGTCGACCGGGGCGAAGGACCCGTCAGCGATGCCCCGCGTGACGGCGTCGTGGAAGAACTCGTTCGTCCGGTGCCGCAGTTCGAGGATCTCCGCGTAGTGCTCGGACGTGAGCGCCGAGAGCTCGAACTGGCAGACGCGGGCGGCGACATGGTGGCGAGCGTGCCAGGCGGTGTACCGCGAGATGATGGCGCCCAGCCGCTCGTCGGACCGGTCGATGTCGAGGACGGCGGGCTCCTGCACGGCGGCGAGCGCACGGTGGTGGCCGGCCAGCATGATGTCGAAGAGAACCGTTTCCTTCGAGTCGAAGTGGACGTACAGCGCGGCCGGGCTGAGACCGACGCCGACACAGATGTCACGGGTCGTCGTGCCGTGATAACCGTTCTTGGCGAAGCACCGCACCGCCGAGGTCAGCAGACTGCGCATGACCTCGGGCCGTTCCTGGTCCCAGAGATCGGCCGAGTCGTCGTGCAGCCGTGGATCGTCGGCCAGTTCCTCGACGGTGAACCGGGCCTGCCGTTTCGCCATTCGCGACCGCTCCTTCTGGGCCCTTGACACGTCCACTGTAAACGGTGACTATGCGCTTATTCACCTGAGGAGCGCAACGTGACCGGTCCGATGACAACGGTGGCCGACGGCTTCCACTTCCTTGAAGCACCCCGCTGGCACGCCGGGCGCCTCTGGTTCTCCGACTTCTACGGCTATCTCGTCCGGTCGATGCGGGAAGACGGGTCCGACATCCGCGAGGAGGCGAGCGTCCCCGGGCAACCGTCGGGTCTTGGATGGTTGCCCGACGGGCGGCTCCTCGTCGTGTCGATGCTCGACCGCACGGTCCTGCGCCGGGAGCCCGACGGCACCCTGTCGGTCCACGCCGACCTGGGCGGCCACGCGACCGGACACACCAACGACATGGTCGTCGACGCGCGGGGCCGGGCGTACGTCGGCAACTTCGGCTTCAACCTGATGGCCGGTGACCCGATCGAGACCGCCGCGCTGCACCGCGTCGACCCCGACGGGACCGTCACCGAGGTCGCCGACGACCTGTGGTTCCCCAACGGATGCGCGATCACCGCCGACGGCGTACTGGTCGTCGTGGAGACGTTCGGCAACCGGGTCACCGCGTTCGACGTCACCGACGGCGGTGAACTCGTCAACCGACGGGTGTGGGCGGAGTTCGGCCCACTGCCCACCGATCTCAGTGTCGCCGGGTCGCTCGCGCAGGTGAATGTCGCGCCCGACGGCGCGTGCCTCGACGCCGAGGGCGGGCTGTGGATCGCCGACGCCATCGGCAACCGGCTGATCCGGGTGGTCGAGGGCGGCACCATCACCGACGTGGTCGATCCCGGTTCGCCGGTGTACGCCTGCGGGCTCGGTGGACCGGCCGGCACCACGCTGTTCGCCTGTGCCGCCCCGGACTTTCACGAAGGCCCCCGCAAGGCCGCCACCGAGGCCCGCATGCTCGCCACCGAGGTGTCCGTCCCCGCCCCGAAGTGACGACCGTCAGCCCATCAGTTCAGCCAATGCGGCCATCTCGCGGTCGGGGTCGACGACGGGTTGGATGACGATCTCGTCGATGCCGGCGGCCTCCAGCGTCGCGATGCGCGCCACCAGTTCATCCCGCGTGCCGATCAGCGCGAGCTTGTCCACCAGCGACGGCACCACCAGGTCGCGGTCGGCGGCGTCGATGCGGCCGAGATAGTTGCGGTACAGGCTGCGGTGCCGGTCGGGCGCCGTCGCGGTGGTGCCCCGCCGCTGCAGCAGGCGTCGCACGGCGTCGGCCTCATCGGGCTCCAGCGAATCGCCGAACGCCGGGTTGTCGGCCGCGAACGTCAGGAGGGCCATCGCGACGTGGCCCATCGAGTCCTTCGCCAGGTCGCTGTGGCGGCTTTCCCCGTCGTCCAGCACATGTAGCGACGTCATCACGTACGAGTCGGCGCGGGCCGGCTGCCCGGCGGCCACGGCCGCCTCCCGCCGCGTCTCGTGAAATGCCGTCCACAGGTCGGGAGCGAGCAGCCCGAAGGAGATGATGCCGGCGCCCAGGCGGCCGGCGATCGCCGCGGCTTTGAGTCCGAACGCCGCGACGACGAACTCCACCGCGTCCTGCGTGTTGACGTAGGGACCGACGTGCAGGAACCGGACGTCGCGCGTCCGCGCGCCTTCCGTGTACGCCGTCTCCCGCCCGGACGTGAGATCCTGCAACGCTCGCGTGAACTCCTCGAGCCGGGCCATCGTCGTCGGCAGCATGCCGAGCGTGCGGCGGGCAGTGTTGCCGGTGCCGACGCCGCAGATCACCCGGCCCGGCGCGATCGCGTTGAGGCTCGCCACCGCGGCGGCGGCCGCCGGCGCCGAACGTAGGGCCGGAGAGGTGACGCCGATCCCCAGCTTGATCACGCTCGTCGCCTTCGCGCACAGCGCCAGGGCGACGAACGGATCCCCGTTGACCATCGGCGTGTCATAGACCCAGAAGCTGGTGAACCCGAGCTGCTCGGCCCGTGCGGCCAGGTCTTCGACTCCGGGCCGGGCGGTGACCACGATTCCAGTGCGCATCGGCACTCCAACGGCTGGGAGGGGCGGTTCCGGCGCTTGTGACTAAGCGCATAGTCACCGACGCTCGTCCCGGTGTCAAGGCACCCGCGTGGCGCCGATCTGCACGTAGCACATGAAGGCCGGCCGATCGCTCTTGTTCTTCCACGCGTGCCTGGTCCCGCGCTGGACCACGCACGTCCCGGGCGTCAACGTGATCTCCGCGCCGTTGTCGAGTTCGAGGCACAGCTCGCCCTCGACACAGATCGCGTAGTCGACGGTGTCCGTCGTGTGCATTCCCTCGTTGCCGTCCTCGAACGGGTCCAACAGACCGGGAAGCTTGTCGGCGACGTCGCTCCGCACGGCCTCGGGATCCGGGGTCGGCGCGGGTTCGTCGGAGTGGGGAGCCCACCGCAGGAAGATGACGCGGCTGCCGCCGACGCCGGGGAAATAGGGCCGCATGACCGGCATCGGGTCCGGCTCGCCGACCGTCGGAGCCCCGTCCTGCGTACCCCACATCATGTAGAACTCGGCTCCGGGCAATGCCAGGACCTCAACCGGTTCCGGGTGACGTTCGTCGACGAAGACCGCGTCACCGTCGGAGTTGTGGCCGGTGACGACAAGGCGCGGTTCGAAGGGCATGTGGGTTCCTTTCAGTCCGAGTCGGAAGTCTGGTCGACGAAGCGCTGCCGCAACGCCTGCTTCGACAATTTGCCGGTGGCGGTCTTCGGGATCTCGCTCATCATTTCGATGCGCTCGGGGATCCACCACGATGCGACCCGGTCGCGCAGGTGCGCCCGAACGTCCTCGGGCGTGAGGTCGGTCCCGGCGGACGGAACGACACAGGCCACCGGACGTTCACCCCACCGCGGATCGGTCACGCCGATGACGGCGGCCTCCTTGACCCGCGGATCGGACATGACCGCGTTCTCCAGGGCAACCGACGAGATCCACTCACCGCCCGACTTGACCAGGTCCTTGGTGCGGTCGACGATGCGCAGGTACCCCCACTCGTCGATCGTCGCCACATCGCCGGTGCGGAGCCAGCCGTCCGGGGTGAACGCGTCCGCTCCCACGTCGGTGCCGAAGTAGGCGCTGGCGATCGTCGCTCCGGCCACCTGCAGTTCCCCCGGGGAGCTTCCGTCGCGCGGCTGCTCCACGCCGTCGTCGGAAACGACCCGCATGTCGGTCAGCGGCACCGCCGGCCCGGGGGTGCCGAGCAGCAGCCGTCGGGCGTCACCGTCGAGCCCGGCGTGGTGCGTCCCCAGGCGGGAGGTCGTGACGACGGGACTGGTCTCGGTCATCCCCCACGCGTTGATGAGCGGGATCCCGAGGGCCTTCTCGTACGCGCTGGACAGCGCGTCGTCGACGGCTCCGCCGCCGCACGCGATGTGGCGCAGGCTGCTGAGGTCGTGGTTCTTCAGGACCGGGACCAGGTCACGCCAGACCGTCGCGACGGCGGCGCTGAACGTGGCGCGGTGCCGGGACAGGAAGGAGACGAGCTCCTCCGGTGTGCTGGTGGGTCCCGGCAACAGCAGGTCCGAACCGCACTGCATCGCCGCGTACGGAAGCCCCCAGGCATTCACGTGGAACATCGGGACGATGGGCGCGACGACGTCCCGCTCGCTCAACGCGAAGACGTCCGCGCCGAGCAGAAGGAGGCTGTGCAGGACGACGGACCGGTGGCTGTAGAGGACCCCCTTGGGATTGCCGGTCGTTCCGGACGTGTAGCACAGTGACGCGGCCGCGTTCTCGTCCTCGACGGTGTTCTCCAGCGGCACGTCGGACTGCTGGCCGAGAAGCGTCTCGTAGTCGAGGATCCGGGGGTCGTCCGGTATCGGCATGTCACCGCCGTCGTCCATGACGACGACGTACCGGACGGTGCGGAACGTCGAGACCAACGGCCAGACCACCGGCAGGATGGTCCGGTCGACGAACAGGACGTCGTCGGCCGCGTCGTTGACGATGAACGTGACCTGTTCGTGGAACAGCCGGTGGTTGATCGTGTGCAGGATCCGGCCCGAGCTCGGGATCGCGAGGTAGAGCTCGACGTGGCGCTGGCTGTTCCAGGCGAACGTCCCGACACACGCGTTCGCCGGCACGCCGAGGCTCTCCAGGACCCGCGCCAGCTTGCGGACGCGGGGCGCCACGTCGCGCCAGGTCGTCACGGTCTCCGTGGCACCACCGGAGATGATCCGCTTGTGCCCGAAGGTGGCCTCGACCCGGGACAGCATCGACGGGATGGTCAGCGGCCGATGCTGCATCAGACCGCGCATGGGGTGTGTCACGTGGCTTCGTGCCTTCCGGGCTCCAGCTGCGGGTGAGACTGCGGATGGGTGAGGCGGGTGCGCTGCCGGACGAGCGCACGGTGCAGATCCGGGGCGTCGACGACGACGATGACGCCGAGCAGGCTCGCGAAGAACAGCTGCGTGACGTATCCCGGAACCGCGGTGACCGTCACGATCTCGGCCAGCATGGCCACCGCCAGGATCCCGCCGAGCAGACCGGGTGCGGAGCCGCGCCCGCCGGCGAGGGACACCCCACCGAGCAGGGCGGCGGCAGCGGCCACGATCAGCGGCTGAACACCGGGGTCGGGGTTCGCCGATCCCAGGCTGAAACTCAGCAGCGAGCCGCCGAGCGCCGACAGGACACCGGAGACCACGAACGTGCCCACGATCAGACGGTCGACCCGCACGCCCGCCACCCGGCTCGCCCGCCGGTCGCCACCGATCGCGCGCAGCTCGTACCCCCACCGGGTGAAGGACAGCACGGCCGCCGCGAGGACGAAGAATCCGAGCGTGATCAGGCTTCGCGGGGAGAAGTACGTCAGCACCGTCTGGTCGACCCACAGGGTCACCGACACGTTCGAGTAGGTCTTCGTGAGTCCACCGGACAGCGCGCTCGTGAGTCCGAGCAGGGCGATGTAGGTCGCCAGGGTGACCGGCATCGACGGCAGCCGCAGCCCGGCGATCAGACCACCCTGCAGCAGGCCGATGGCCGCCCCGGCGGCCACCGCCGCGAGCAGGCCGTAGAGGGCGTGCTCCGGCCCGACCTGAACGGTCAGCATGCCGCCGAGGGCGTACGTGCCCACCACCGACAGGTCGAACTCTCCCGCGATCATCGTCAGTCCGAGCGCGAGGGTGAGCAGACCGAGCCGCGCGAAGATCTGGAACGTGTTGTAGACGTCGAACGGGGCGACGGTCGAGTCCGTGTACGTCGGGATCAGCGCGAACGCGATGACGGTGATGGTGAGGGCCGTCGTCGGCAGGAGCACCTCGGGTCGCCTCATGCACGGCCCTCCTTCGAACGCAGGTGCACGATGACGACGACGAACAGGACGATCAGCCCCTTGACCATGATCTGGACTCCGGTGGAGTAGCCGCGCAGCAGCAGGATGTCCGACACGGCCGCGATCAGCACCGCGCCGGCCAGGGTGCGCAACGCGGACCCGCGCCCGCCCGCGACGGACGTGCCGCCGGCGAGGACCGCGGCGATGGCGTCGAACGTGAGCGTGCCACCGAGGTTGACGTTGGCCGACGTGTTGAAGGCGGCGGTGAACACGGCCGTCACCGCGAACAGGGTGCCCGCGCCGAGCCAGGCGACCGTGGTCGTCAGCCCGACCGGCAGGCCCGCGGCGCGGGCCGCCGGACGGTTCTCACCGACGAGGTACAGCCGCCGTCCGAAGCTCGTCCGTCGGAGGCTCCACTCCACGATCAGGGCCAACGCGATCAGGACGTAGACACTCAGGGCCACGCCACCGGGTGTGGCGTTGAGGCTGTCGTATCCGGCATCGGTCGGCGACACCGTCGATCCGCCGCTGATGCCGATCGCCGTTCCCGTGATGGCGAAACTTGCCGCGATGGTGAGGACCACCGGGTTGGCGCCGGCATAACCGACCACGGCGCCCTGGACGCCGGTGACGAGCATTCCGCACATCACGGCGATGAGCAGTGCCGGTCCCAGACCGAGCGACTGGGTCGCCAGGAAGATCATCCCGACCGCCGCGACGGTCGGCGAGATAGCCAGCGACACCGCGGACCCGCCGATCGTGATCAACGTCAGGCCGAGCGCCGCGATCCCAACCAGACTGGCCGACGTGATGATCGCCTTGGCGTTCGCCACCGTCGCGAAGCGATGGGTCGACAGGCCGACGACGACCGCCACCAGCACAGCGAGGACCACAGTCGCGGTGATGGCGATGTCGACCCGGGACCGGTGCCGGCTCCGTCCGGCCGGTGTCGCGTTGGGCCGGGTCGGTATGGAGAGGACCTTCACGATGCCGCGCCGTGGGTCATCTCGCGAACCAGCACCGCGCCCGCCGTCGTGCCCTCGTGCCGCTGAACCGCCACGCCCTTGTGCATCGTGACGACGACGTCGGCGAGGTCCAGCAGTTCCTCCAGGTCGGTCGAGGTGAAGAGCACCGCCACGCCCCGGTCGGCGGCCGCCCGCAGGAGGGCGTGGATCGCCGCGCGGCCACCGATGTCCACGCCCCGCGTCGGATCGTCGAGCAGCAGCACGCGGACGTCGTCGCGTCCGAGGCCGCGCCCGACGAAGACCTTCTGCTGGTTGCCGCCGCTCAGGGAGCGCACGGCGTGGTCGGCGCGCGCGGCTTCCAGGCCGCACAGCTCGACGAGCCGGGCCAATGTCGCCGACCAGACCCGGCGGTTGACCACCCCGAGCCGGGTGACGTGCGGCAGGCGGGTGGCGAGCAGGTTCCAGCTCGTCGGCTTGTCCAGAAACAACCCCTCCGACTTGCGGTCGTTGGAAACAAAGGCAATTCCGGCCCGGATCGCGGCCCGCGGCCGGCCCGGGCCGACCGCGACGCCGTCGACGGTGATGCCGGCGGTGGCCGACGGCACGAGCCCGGCGATCGCGCGCAGCACGTCGGAGGCACCCGACCCGAGCTGACCGGCCACGGCACACACCTGGCCGGCCCGCAGGACGATGCCGAAGTCGTCGACCCGGCCGGGCACGGACAACCCGGAGACGGCGAGCGCCTCGGCGCCATCGCCGGTGTCATCCTTGGTCCGCTTGTCCGGTCGGTGCGGCAACTCGCCCAGCATCTGCACGATGAGCGAGTCGATCGTCAGGTCGGCGACCGGCGTGGTCGCCACGACCTCGCCGTCACGCATCACCGTGACGTTGTCGCACAGGTCGAGCACCTCACCGAGCCGGTGCGAGACGAACAGGATGGCGCAGCCCGTGGTCACCACGGTGCGGACAGCCGCGTACACGTAGTCGCTCTCGACGTCGCTGAGGGTGGCGGTCGGCTCGTCGAGGATGACGAGCCTCGCGTCCTGGCCCAGTGCCCGCGCGATCTCTATCAACTGGCGCTCGCCGATGCTCAGGTCCGACAGCGGCCGGTCGAGATCGACATGGCCGAGGCCGACGCTGTCGAGCAGGGTCCGGAACCGCTTGCCGGCGGCACGTCGCCGCGTGATCCAGCGGGTCCGCACGTCTCCCAGCATCAGATTCTCGGCGACCGTGAGCGACGGGACGACGCTCAGCTCCTGGTCGACCAGCGCGATCCCGTTGCCCTGCGCGACCTGCCGGCTGCGCAGGTCGAGCACCTCGCCCCCGATGCGGATGGCCCCGCTGTCCGGTGTCTCCTGCCCGGACAGCATCTTGACGACCGTGCTCTTTCCGGCGCCGTTGTGCCCGCACAGCGCGTGGATCTCGCCGCGCGCGATGCTGAAGGACGCCCTGCGGACGGCCCGCGTGCTGCCGAAGCTCTTGGTCAGGCCCTCCGCGCGGACCAGCTCCTCGCCGGGCCGCGCGAAGGGCGCTGCCGGGTTCACGCCTTGCTGCACTGTTCCTCGAACTGCGCGACGTTCTGGGCGGTCACCCGGTCTTCCTTGACGAGTTCCTTCTTCGGCGGGTTCTCCCCGTTGAAGTACCGGATCACGTAGTCGGCGGTCTGCTCGGCGATCGTGCCGGGGTCCTCGGTGGCGGTTCCGTACAGGGTGCCGGCCTTGATCGCGTCGATGCCCACCTTGAAGCAGTTGCTGGCGGTGACGATGACGCCGGTCTTGCCGCCGACCTCACAGCCGGCCTGCTTCGCCGCCGCGACGATCGGGAGCGCCATGTAGTCGGCCATGCCGAAGGCGCCCTGGATACCCGAGCAGCCGTACTTGGCGAACAGCTGGGTGGCGATCTTGCCGGACAACGTCGGATCCCAGTTGCCGTCCTGGTTGTCGACGACCTTCAACCCCGGCGTCTTGGCCAACTCGGCGTCGAAAGCCTTCATCCGGTCCTGCGACGCATACCCGGACTTGGTGCCGGTGATCACGATGATGTTGCCGGAGTCCTTGCCCTGGCCCTTCAGCCCTTCGACGAGGTTCTGGGCCGCCGCGATCCCGAGCGCCTCGTTGTCGGAGAGGACCTGCATGACGTCACCGTCGACGGACGGGTCGGGCCGGCCGTCGAAGACGAGCACGGGAATCTTCGCCTGCTTGGCCTTCTTGATCGGCACCACCGTCGAGGAGGTGTCGAGGAGGGCCGCCACGATCAGGTCGGGTTTGTTGGAGATGGCCTGGTTGAAGTTCGTCACCGCGGTGCCGGGGTCCATCGTGGTGAGGTCGACGACCTTGGCGCCCTGGGACTCGAGCTTCTTGATGAACACGCTGTTGAAGTAGGCGCCCCACGGGTTGTCCTTGCCGTAGCCGACGAAGTCGATCGTCTTGCCCTTGAGCCCGCCACTGCCCGACGTGGCCGCCTGGTCGCCGGAGGAGTCGTCTCCGCACGCGGCCGTCGTGAGCGACACACACAGAAGGACTGCGGCCAGCGTTCGGAACCGGTGCGCGAAATGGACCTGAAACATGCCAGACTCCCGATTTACCCGGTGCTTGTGATGCGCGTCACCACTCCGGGGACTTTAGGGCTGGAGAGACGCTTCGGAGAGAGACGTTCTTGCCACTGTTCATGGGCAGACGGTGTGCATATCCTCCACCGTGTGGAAAACGCTGATCTCGCGTCGTATCGCATCCGGCGGGAGCGGGAGCTCGGCGCGCTGTACGCGACTGCGCGGTCGTTGACCGCTCTCGGGGAGCTCGACGCGGTGCTGGAGTCCATCGTCCGCGAGGCGCACGAGCTCGTCGGTACCGACTTCACGTACCTCTCGCTGGTCGACCCCGAGGGCGAGCTGAGGCTGAAGGCGTCGCAGGGCACGATTTCGCCGTCGTTCAACCAGGCGCACGTGCCCTCGGGAACCGGTGTCGGTGGCCGGGTCATCGCCAGCGGCGCTCCGGCCTGGGTCAGCAACTACCTGCAGGCGCGGGATCTCCCGCACGACCGGACCTTCGACGATCTGGTCATTCCCGAGGGCATGGTGGCGTTACTGGGCGTCCCTCTCCTGGTCGGAGAGGAGGTCATCGGTGTCCTGTTCGCCGCCGACCGCACCGAGCGGCCCTTCGAGCCCGACGAGGTGGCGTTGCTGAGCGCATTCGCCGATCACGCGGCGATCGCCCTCAACAACGCCCGGCTGTACGACGAGAGCCGGTCGGCACTCAAGCAGTTGCAGGCCGCATACCTCACGATCGAGCGCCAGGTCGCGATCATGGAACGGGCGCAGTCCGTCCACGAGTCGCTCACCCACGTGGTGCTCAAGGGTGGCGGCGCCGACGAGATAGCCCGGTTGCTGGTCGACCACCTGCAGGGAGCGGTCACCGTGTTCGACCGGTCCGGCGCCGTCGTCGCCCGGTGTTCGCTCGACCCGGACCTCGACACCGGCACAGCCCAGCAGCCGTCCGACGGCGCGGTCGAACAGGCCCGCCGGTCCGGACGATGGGCGACGACCACCGACAGCACCGGTCGGTGGCACACCGCGGCAACCGTGCAGGCGGGCGACACCTACCTCGGCGCGGTTCTGCTGACGCGGGTGGAGGCGCCCACACCGGTCGACATCCGCACGGTGGAGCGCGCCGCACAGATCATGGGACTGCTGATTCTCAAGGACACCGCCGTCGCCGAGGCCGAGGAACGGGTCCGGGGCGAACTGCTCACCGAACTCCTGGTCTCCGCCCCACCGGTGGGTTCCGCCCAGCGGGCGCGCGCTCATGCCCGGGGCGTCGACATCGCGTCGCTGAACGTCGTCGTCGTCGCGATGTCGGAGACCAGATCCGCCTCCGACGTCGGCCGTCGACTGCGTGCGCTGTCCTCGGAATGGAACGGGCTCGCCGGGGAACACCGGGGTCGCGCGACGCTCCTCGCCGCGGCGTCCGAGCCCGCCCTGGTCGCGGAGACGGTGCACGCCCGACTCCGTAAGGAGCTCGGGTCGGCGGTCCGGGTGGTCGCGGAGCGGGTCGCCGACGACAACTGGGGACGGGCGTTCGAGCTGGCCAGCAGGTGCTGCGACCTCATGCGGAACCTGGGCGTGACCGATCTCGGGTCGACGGCAGAGCGGTACGCCATGTTCGCCCTGCTGTTCGACACCGACCGCGCACAGGACCTCGACCGGTTCGTCACGGACACGCTGGGGCCGCTGCTCGTCTACGACGTGCGGAGGTCGACACAGCTGGTGGTCACCCTGTCGTCGTACTTCGGAAACTCCGGGAACCTCACCCGGACGGCCAAAGCACTGCGGGTACACATGAACACCCTGCTCAAGCGGCTCGACCGGGTCGAGGGCATCCTCGGCGACGACTGGCGCGCGCCCGACCGGGCCCTGCAGCTCCAGATGGCGCTGCGGCTGCACGGTCTGCGGACGCAGACCGGCCGGACCACATGACGCGGACGCCGGCCGATCACGACTCGGTTGCGGCCCCGAAGAAGCCCATGGCGAAGGGCACCCAGAAGGCGAGCCAGAGAACAAACGCGATCCAGCCGATGATGACGCCGGCCAAGGCCACGCCGCTCCCTTTCTGGAGGTACGGCTGGAGGATCCGAAACACCCCTTCGCGATCCTCGGGTGCGACTCCCACCGGACGGTGCACCATCTGGCGGGCGCCCTCTACCCGCTGCCGGATCTGCTTGCGGGCGACGTGGCCCATGATCGCCCCGATCAGGGCCGGGAAGCCGCACACGAACAATCCGCACAGCGAGATGACCAGGCTCGCCACCGCAAGCGTCTTGGCCCGCGGGTAGAGGTCGAGCCCGGCAGTGGGCAGGCGAGGCCGGTATCGCGTGCCCGGGGTGAGCCTGGTACCCAGGGGCAGCATACGCCTGGTTCGCAGCCGGCCACGACGGATCTTGCGGACCACCGGGTTGCTGTGGGTAGGACATGTCGACGCTCCACGCCGTGAAATGGCCCGGTGTCCCGCTAAGGACCGGCTCGGGCCAGCGTAAACATGGCGGTCCACTGCAGAAGTCACCGCAGTTGCCCGATGTCGGACGGCCTCTAAAGGAGCTCCTCCGCCGCATCCTTCAACGAGGTCAGGACGCCGCGGGTGTGCGGCGTGTCCGGGAGCACGGCGAGGAGCAGTGGAGTGCTCGAGAACGACGTCTGGTGGATCATCAGGCGGCGAACCCATTCCATGCCCGCCGCCGACTCGGCAACCGCATCGGTGGCGCCGCCGCTGCGCACCCAGTTACCGAGCGCCGAGCGATGGATCGCGTCGATGAGGGCCGCGAGGGCGATCGGCTGGAACGACGGGGTGTCGGGCGGAAGGTGATCGCGTAGGAACGCACGGGTCAGCGCCACGTACCGCTCGTGTTCGACGATTTCCCGCTTGCGCAACTCGGGCACGATGCGCGTCAGTTTGTACCGTCGCAGGGCCAGTTCGGGCCGGCTGAGGAAGTCGCGCAGGGACTCCTCCGTGGCCGCGATGACGGCATCGACCGGATCCGTGCCGGGAGCGGATTCGACGAGACACCGCTCCACCAGCCCGAGGCGTTCGGTGTGGTCCGGGAACACCAGTTCGTCTTTGCTTTCGAAGTGCCGGAAGACGGTGCGACGCGACACGCTGGACGCCTCGGCGACGGCTTCGACGGTGACGTTCGCGTACCCCTCCTTCAGGAACAGGGCCATCGCCGTCTCCGAGATCCGGTACTTGGTCTCGAGTATTCTTCCGGAAGTCACCGACAGGTGCCCTATCCTCACTTGGTGTCGCGCGAGCGCTGCCGCCGGGCCAGCCATTGGCCCCGAACGGTACCCCAGATTCCACGACGGAACAGCAGCACCACCAGCACGAAGACGGTGCCGGTGACCAGGTCGATGCCGTGGAAGCCGGACGAGGCGAGGTAGTCGGCGAGCATCACGTTCAGGAACGCACCCACGGTCCCTCCCCACAGGGTTCCGATGCCGCCGAGCACCGTCATCAGCACGACTTCGCCCGAGGTGCTCCAGTGCAGTTCGGTCAGCGCGACGAAACCGTGGTTGATGGCGAACACGCCGCCGGCCAGGCCGGTCAGTCCGGCCGACAGCACGAACGCGATGACCTTGTACTTCTCCACTTCGTAGCCGAGGGCCCGGGCCCGCTGGCTGTTGTCGCGGATCGCCACCAGGACCCGTCCGAACGGCGAGTGCACGATGCGCCAGGCCGCCCACATGCCGAGCAGGAGGATCGGCAGGGCCGCGTAGTAGAAGTAGAACGACTCCGTCTCGATCAGCTCGATGCCGAAGAACGTCCGGGGCACGCCCTGCAGCCCGTTCTCGCCGCCGGTCAGGTCGCTCCACCGGTAGCCGATGAAGTAGACCATCTGCGCGAAGGCGAGGGTCACCATGGCGAAGTAGATCCCGGACCGGCGCACCGACACGTACCCGATGGGTAGGGCGAGGATCATCGCGAACACCGCGCCGCCGAGGACGGCCACCGGAAACGGCACGCCGTAGTGCGTCGCGATCAACCCGGTCACGTACGCCGAACTGCCCCAGAACGCCGCGTGGCCGAAGGAGAGCAGGCCCGTGTAGCCGAGGAGGATGTCGAGGGCGATCGCGAACAGTGCCAGCGACACGATGTCCATCGCCACCGGCGGATAGACGAACCAGGGCAGCGCCAGCGCCGCCGTGAGGCCGACGGCCAGCAGGATCCATCGCAGCTTCGGGCCGCTGCGCACCGGACGGCTGTCCGCCCGGACGACCGGGGCCTCGGTAACGACGGGGTGAGTCATGCGGTCGCCTCCTTGCGTCCGAACAAACCGGCGGGCCGGACGAGGATGATCAGCGCCATCAGGACGAAGATGAGGATCTGCGCGAACGTCGGGGCGTAGGCCTGTCCGAACGCCTCCACCAGGCCCACCAGGAAACCCGCGAGCACCGCGCCGGAGATCGACCCGAGCCCGCCGATGACCACGACCGCGAAGAGAATGATCGCGAAGTTGTTGCCCATCTCGGCGGTGATCGCCCGGAACGGTGCCGCGAGCACGCCGGCCAGGCCGGCGAGCGCGACCCCGAAACCGAAGACCGGGGTCACCCAGCGACCCACGTTGATGCCGAGGGCCCGGGCGAGGTCGGGCTTCTCGGTCGCCGCCCGCACGATCATGCCGACCCTGGTCCGCGTCATCACCAACCAGACGAGCACGCAGATCGCCACGGAGAACAGCAGGACGAACAACTGGTAGCGCGGCAGCACGACGCCGGCCAGGTCGAACCGGCCCTGAAGGGCCTTCGGAAGCCGGTACGGCAGCCCCGAGACGCCGTACCGCTGCTTGACCAACTCGACGAGGACCAGCGTGAGACCGAACGTGAGCAAGAAGTTGTAGAGCGGGTCGAGCCGGAGCAGCCATTGCACGAGCAGCCGCTCCACCGCGACGCCGAAGACGAACATCAGCACCGGAACCAGCAGCAGCGACCACCACAGCGCGAGATCGAGCGAGTCGAGCAGGACGGCCGCGGTGACCGCGCCGAGCATGTAGAACGCGCCGTGGGCGAAGTTCACCACGCCGAGGACGCCGAAGATGATCGCCAGTCCGAGGGCGGCCAGCGCGTAGAAGCTGCCGGCCGCCAGTCCCTGCACGGTGTACTGCAGGAACGCGTTCACATCGAGCAGCCCGACGCCTCAGCGGGAGGGAACGCCTTCGCCGCGGGAATCGTGGTCACGATCTCCTCGTAATCCCAGTCCTCCTTGACGTCGGCCGGCTTCTTGACCCGCACGAGGTAGGCGTCGTGGACGACGGAGTGGTCCTTGGCGCGGATCTCGCCGTTGCGCAGGAACACGTCGTTGAGCTTCTTGCCTTCGAGCTTGCCGATCACCTTGTCGGCGTCGTCGGTGCCGGCCGCCTGGACCGCCTCCAGGTACTGGGTCGCCGCGGAGTAGTTGCCGGCGTGTTCGAAGGACGGGCGGGTGCCGGTCTCGGCCTTGAACCGGTCGGCCCAGGCGCGCGACTCGGCGTCCATGTTCCAGTACCAGGCGTCGGTGAAGAGCGTGCCGGCGAACTGTTCCACGCCCAACGAGTGGATGTCGTTGATGAGCATCAGCCCCACGGCCAGCTCGATACCCTTCTCCTTCAACCCCGACTCGTTGAACTGCTTGACGAAGTTGATCAGGTCACCGCCGGCGTGCATCGTGCCGATCACGTCGGGATTGGTGCTGCCGGCCTTGGTGAGGAAGGTCGCGAAGTTCTCGTTCGGGAACGGCGTGGGAATGGTGCCCTGCACCGCGCCACCCGCCTTCTTGACCGCGTCGGTGAACGACTTGGTCATGTTCTGACCGAACTCGTAGTCGGGGTAGACGATGTTCCAGTTCTTGCCGCCGTTCTCGGTGACCGTCGTGCCGGTGCCGTTGGCGAGCATGTAGGTGTTGTAGGCCCACTGGAACGTGTACTTGTTGCATTGGGCGCCGGTCAGGGCGGTGGTCGCCGCGCTCACGTCGAGAAACAGCTTCTTGTGGTTCTTCGCCTGGGTGGCGACGGCCAGGGCGGCCGACGAGGTCGGCACGTCGAGGATGACGTCGGCCCCGCCGCGCTCGTACAGCTCCGAAGCCTTGGTGTTGGCGATGTCGGGCTTGTTCTGGTGGTCGGTCGACGTCACCTCGATCTTGTCGACGACCGCCTTGTCGCCGTACTTCTTCTTGAAGTCGGCAACGGCCATCTTGACCGCCTTGACGGTGTTGGGTCCCGACGCGTCCTTGTAGATCCCGGACTGGTCGTTGAGTACGGCCAGCACCAGCTTGTCTCCGGAGAAGTCGCCGCCCGACGCCCCGGGTCCGCCGCCGCCACAGGCGCCGAGTAGCAGTGCGGTCGTCAGGGCCGAAGCACCGGCCCACGTTCGCGTGCCCTTCATGAAGTTTCTCCCCAGTGGTCAGATGCCGAGGTGTTTCAGAAGTTCGCCCTCGCGGCGCCGGAATTCGGAGTTGTCGAGGGTCTCCACGATGCGTCCCTGGCTGAGCAGGTAGTGCCGGTCGGCCACGGTGGCCGCGAACTTGACGTTCTGCTCGATGAGCAGCACGCCGGCACCGGTGGCCTTGATTTCGCGGATGATCGTCCCGATCCGGGCCACGACCACCGGGGCGAGGCCCTCGGACGGCTCGTCCATGAGCAACAGGCGGGCACCGGTCCGCAGCGCCCGGGCGATGGCCAGCATCTGCTGCTCCCCGCCGGACAGCGTGGTACCCGACGCCTTGCGACGCTCGGCGAGTACCGGGAACGCCTCGTAGACCCGGTCCAGGGGCCAGGCCCGGTCGGAAACCGTGGGCGGGAGGAGCAGGTTCTCCTCCACCGTGAGGCTGGCGTAGATACCGCGGTCGTCCTGGACCCAGCCCATGCCGGCGCGGGCCCGCTGGTGCGCCGGCATGCGGGTGACGTCGCGGCCGAGGAACCGCACGGTGCCGCGAACCTGCGCGTGCAGGCCGATCAGGCATCGCACCGTGGTCGTCTTGCCGGCGCCGTTGCGGCCGGCCAGCGCGACGACCTCGCCCGCGCCGACGCGTACGTCCACCCCGTGCAGCGCCTGCGCCTGGCCGTACCACGCCTGGAGACCGGTGACCTCAAGCATGGTCGGCCTCGCCCAGGTAGGCGGTGATGACCCGTTCGTCGTTGCGCACCTCGTCGTAGTCACCCTCCGCCAGGACCTTGCCCTGCTGCAGCACCGTCACCCGGTCGGCCAGGCTGCCGACGACGTGCATGTTGTGGTCGACCAGCACCACCGTGCGGCCGGCCGCGATGCGGCGGACCAGCTCGATGGTGCGGTCGACGTCCTCGGTGCCCATCCCGGCCGTCGGCTCGTCGAGGAGCATCACCGGCGGGTCCAGCGCCAACGCCAGTGACAGCTCCAGCGCGCGTTTCTGCCCGTACGCGAGCAGTCCGACCGGCTTGTCCGCGAGTGGCGTCAGCCCCACCTGTCCGAGCAGTTCGTCCACGCGGACCTGATTCCTTCCCAGCAGCTTCTCCGACCGCCAGAACCGGAATCCCTGTCGGGTGGGTCCCTGCAGGGCCAGTTCCACATGCTCGCGGCTCGTCATGCTGTCGAAGAGGCTGGTGATCTGGAACGACCGGGCGACGCCCCGGCGCGCGATCTGCTCCGGCGGCCGGCCGGTGACGTCCTCCTCGAACACCGTGATGGTTCCGGACGTCGGTGCGAGGAAGCCGGTCAACAGGTTGAACAGGGTCGTCTTCCCCGCACCGTTGGGGCCCACCAGCGCGTGCACGGTTCCTTCGCGAACCTCCAGGTTCACGGAGTCGACCGCCCGAAAGCCCCGGAAAACCTTGGTCAGGGCCTGCGTGCGCACCGCGACGCGCTCGTCCGCCGTCTCCTTGCTCACAGCGAACACACGAAGCTCTGGGCGTTGTCGGGATCACCGGAGCGGTACTTCGGCCAGCGCGGGTACTCGCAGAGCGGGCGCGTTCTGCCGTTCCTGCTGTCGACAGCGACCGGCTTGACCGGGGGCCGTCCGTCGTCGACCCACCGTTCCAGGGCCGACAGCGAGTCCCAGTTGGCGGCGAACGCGGGTGCACCGAAGTTGGCGTGGTTCGCGCCCGGCACGAGGTAGTACCGCATGAACTCGTGTGTCTGTCGGGAACCCACCGTGTCGAGCACCCGCCGGTAGTAGTCGCTCGTCGAGCGGTGCGAGACCAGTTCGTCGGCGGCGCCGTGGAGAAGCAGCAGTCGTCCACCGGATCGCGCGAAGGGACGCAGGTCCGCGTTGTTGCGATCCTGGATGGTGGAGAGATAGCTGATCCGCGAAAGCCACTCCCCCGGCCGCCGTGGGTCGACGTCGAGCGAGTTGTAGCCGGGATCCCGGGTCAGGAAGTACTTCACCCACTGATCCCAGTACTGGGGCCCGAACCCGCTCGTCGCCGGCATCGGGTTGGCGGGGGGTGTGGTGCCGAACCCGAGATACGGCGTCCTCATGTCCGCGCCGGACAGGAACGGAAAGCCCGGGTAATGCCGTTCACCGCTGGCGATGCGGTACGGCCAGCCGAACGGTGTGGACGCGGCGACCACCGAGGCGAGCTGAGGATCGGACAGACATGTCGGCCCGGCATCCGCACCGTCCGGGCAGCGGAGCACCCGGGGGTCGAAGTGGCAGCCGCTCTCGTTCGAGATGATGTTGTCCTCGACACCGTCGCGTCCGTCGCATGCGGCCATCACGCTGTTGTAGAGAAGGGTCTGCTTGTCGGGCCCGGGGTATGCGCCCGGGCGGGACATCACCTGCACGAGGTAGCCGAGGTACAGGATCTCGGCCATGTTGTTCCAGGCGGGATAGGCGGAGATGATGCCGTCGAAGGCGTGCGGCCACCGTTGCGCGACGACGAGAGCCTCGCGACCACCCGTCGATCCGCCCGCGAAATAGGCGTGGCGGGCCTTCGTGCCGTAGCCGCGACGGACGAGGTACGTGGCGGCATCGTGGGTCTTCTTGAGCGCATCGCCGGCGGAGAAGTTCCGGAGCGCCTCGTCGTTCACGCCGAAGGACCCGTCCAGGGGTCCGGTGGGACCCGCCTGGTGGCCGGAGTCGCTGGCGTACGTCGCATACGCACGGGCCAACGGCGCGGGTTGGTCGGGGCGGCCGAACGGCACGTTCTGGGCGATGTCAGGGACCGTTCCGTTGTATCCGCCGCCGCCGAACATCATCGTGTCGTGGTTCCAACCGACCGGCATGCCGATGCGCAGTCTGATGTCGGGAGCGGACGGATCGATCGGAGCGAGCGCGGCCCGGACGTTGCAGTACTCGACGGTCCTGCCACTGACCACCTGGGTCACCAAGGCTGCCGACTCGACCCGGCCGCCCCTGGTCGGCAACGTGATCGCGGATGCCGGGATCTGTGTCCCCGCCAGTTCCGTGCATCTCGGGACCGCACTCCCCGCGGCGACGGTCGGTGCCGGCCCGAGGATCGCCGACGCCCCCACCAGTGCGGTGACGACGATCAGCCGGGCGGGGATTCGCCCCGATCTCTCCCGAACTCGCAGTACTCGGCTCATGGCGAAGCTCCTGACTGAGCAGGCTGTGGATAGCACGCTGTGCCGTCAGTGCCGTATATTGACGGCACTGAGTGCCATTCACTGTGCCATGGGTCACAAGAGCCCGCAAGGGTCACACGGAGGAAATGGCGGCGTCACAGCCCGCCGGCGGAGCTACGGGAACATGCCCCGCAAGCCTTGCGCCGGCCCGGTGCGCTGTGGGTTGGTTCGTACGATCTGTGGATGCGGACCGTGTGGACGACCGAACAGGGGCCTGATCCGGCGTTGCGGCACCGGTTCGCGGCCGATCAACCGGCCGCCGTCGCGGCTGCGGTCGTCGGCGGGGTGGACGTCGTGGTGACGCTGGTGTTGAACCACGAGGACTTCGACTGTCACCTCGGTGGTTTGCATGAGCGGCGTTGTCCGGAGCCGGGACTGCGGATCTGGGACCGGGCCACCGGGACGCTGATCCGGGCGGTGCCGGAATCGGAGATCTGCGACAACAGCGTGGGGTCGAACGTGCTCGTCACCGTTGCGGTCCACGGCCACGCGCTGGCCGTGGTGCAGGACTGGGCGCGACCGCCCAAGGTCGTCGACCTGGAGACGGGCCGTCGGATCGGAATCGTCGCCGGCCACGACGATGCGGTCAGCGTTCAGGGTTTCGCCGCAGTCGAGTTGGTCGACGGCCCGGCACTGGTGACCGCCGGCTGGGACGGCATCCTCCGCATGACCGGGCTGGCGACCGGACGGACCACCACGGTCGACACCGGTGAACGGCTGAACGCCGTCGCCGTAATCTCGCTTGCCGGACGCCCGGTCGCCGCTGCCGGCCGGGACGGCGTGACGCTGTGGGATCTCACCGAGGGCACGCGAGTCCGGACCCTTGCGCTGCCTGACGGCCAAGTCCCGTATCAGATCGCGAGCTGGCCGCACGACGCGATCGTCGCGGTGCTGTCCACCGAGGGCGCGATCAGCGGGTGGGACGGCACCACCGGACGTCGCCTGCCCGTCAGCCTGCGGTCCTTCCCCCGACCGGTGACGATCGCGGCCGCCACTGCCGCCGACGGGCGGCCCGTGCTGGCCGTCGACGACGGCGAAGCGGTAAACCTCTGGGACGTGCACGCCGACGCGCCGTTCGCACCGCCGTTGACAGGTCCGGTGGGATACGCCCACGTCGTCGCCGACGGTCCCGGCACACTGATCACCACGTCGGCGACCGACAACGCGGTCGCGATCTGGAACATCGACCGGGACCGGCCACCAACCGCCCCCGCGCATCGCACCAACCTGCGCTGCCTCACCGTCACTGCCGGCGGTTCCCTCGTAGCCGGCGGCGGCGACGGCACCCTGAGTCGATGGAGACTGGCCGACGGCGCACCGGAACCCGACCTCGGTCAGCTGCCCAGCAGGGTCAACGCCGTGGCCGCAGTCACCGACACGCGCGGCGGGCATGTGCTGGCCGTTGGCGGCGACCTTCACGGCGTACCGGACTCGACGCTGTACCACTGGATCGACGACGCACCCCAGGAACCGGTCACGCTCGACCACGGCGCGCAGACCGACTTCGTCGCCACCTACTCCGTCGACGGCGAAACCGCGGTCCTGACCGCCGGGAAGGGCTGCGGAAACGCGCAACTCAGACAGCTCGACACCGGCCTGCCGCTGGGCACCATCCCGCACGACTATCCGCCGTACGGGGTGGCGGTCGGGCTGTGGGCCGGCCGGCCAGCCGCCGCGGTGAACTGGATGTTCGGCCCGTTCGTCGGCTGGGATCTCACCAGCCACAGCCCCGTCTCGACCCCTGCGGCGGCCAACGTCCAGATCGGCGAAGCACCCCATGCGTGGATCGAGACCGGCACCGGCCCCGCCGTGATCACCGTGCACGACGCCCAGGTACGGATCCACGCTCTGCTCACCGGCGCCGTTGTCCACCTGCAACCCCGCCACGACGAGCCGGTGACCGCCCTCGCCGTCACCACCCATCCCGGCCGCCCCGCCGCGGTGGCGATCGCCCGCACCGACGGCACCGTGTCCGTGGTCGACCCCGCCACGAACCGCGAGACAGCCCACCTCACCCTGCCCTACCCCGCCACCGCAATGGCCTGGGCACCGGAGGACGGCCTTCTGGCCATCGCCTACCGTGACCACATCCGTTGCGTCGAGGTACCCGCTCTCTAGTCAGGCCCCGCCCGGCAGCGGCGGTTCCGGTTCGCTGGCCACGCTCATCGGCCCTCGGTGGCGACCAGTTCGCGCACCGCGCTGGCGGACAGGTCGGCCTTCCACACGAACCCGACGGCCGGGCTTGCCGCGATAAGTTCGGCGAGGTCGTCCTCGCGCCGCGTCGAGATCAACACCACCCCGGCACGGAGACCCGGGTAGCGGTCGACCAGTTGCCGCGCGAGATCGAACCCGCTCTCGGCTCCGAGCGCGACGTCGACGAGGACAACGTCCGGCCGCAGCGTGCCGGCCTTGTCCAGGGCCTCTGCCACGGTCGTCGCGGTGCCGACCACCTGTAGCCCGTCCCGCTCCAGGCTGGCCCGGGCCACGGCGAGGAAACGTTCGTTGTCGTCGACGATCAGACAGCGCTGTGCCACGTCCAGAGCATTGCAGGTGACGGCCGGTCCTGGCATTACGGTTAACTGCAATACCGGCCTCGATCCCATCGCCACCAGCGGACATAATTTGACCATGACGACATGGCTCGGCTGTCATGCCCGCAATCCGGGCTCGCCATGACCGTGGCGGAAGGACTGCGGGTTGTCCTCGCCGACGACGACATCCTCCTGCGGGAGGGCCTCGGCAGCCTGCTGCAACGCTCCGGGGTCACGGTGATCGGGCAGGCCGGTGACGCGCAGCGGCTTCTGGAACTCGTCCGCGCCACCGGGCCTGACCTCGTGGTGGTCGACATCCGGATGCCGCCCACCCACACCGTCGAAGGGCTCGACGCGGCCCGGCAGATCCGGCTGGAACGGCCGCAGACCGCGATCCTGGTGCTGTCGGCCCACGCCGAGGTCGAGCACGCGATGGAGCTGCTCGCTGGTGGCCGGGGCATCGGCTACCTGCTCAAGAGCCGGGTCAGCGACGTCGCCGACTTCGTCGACACGGTGCACCGCGTCGCCCGGGGCGGCTCGGTCGTCGATCCGGCGCTGGTGCAGGAGCTTGTCAGTGCGCGGCGACGCAACGACCCCCTGGCCGTGCTCAGCGAGCGGGAGCGTCAGGTGCTGGCGCAGATGGCCGAGGGACGCTCGAACGCTGGCATCGCCCGCCGGCTGTGGGTCACCGAAGGCACCGTCGAGAAGCACGTGCGCAGCATCCTGGCCAAGCTGCGCCTGCCGGAGACAGACGACGATCACCGGCGCGTGCTGGCCGTGATCACCTTCCTGGAGGCCCGCTGAGGGCTGCCCGTCCGACGGCGCTCAGACCGGCCGAACGTAGGCATCCGCGATGTCGAGTAGTCCCACGAGTTGACCGTCCTCGACGACCGGCAGGTGCCGGACGCCGGCCGAAGCCATGAGTGCGATGGCGTCGCCGACCGAAGTCTCCGGCCGTACGGTGATCGGCCGCCTGCCGCCGAGCTCCTCGACCCGCGCTTCGTTGACGTCCATACCGTCGGCCACCGCTTGCGCGATGTCTGTCACGGTGACGATCCCGATGGGTCGCCGGCTCTCATCATCGGCGGTGACCACGAGTGCGGTCTGGTGCGCCCGCCGCATCAGATACGCCGCCGCGGCGATGTGAGCCCGCCGACCGACGGAGATCACCACCGGCCGCATCGCGTCGCGCACGATCGGCGGCCGGTGCCGTGGATCAGTTGCGGAGCCAGGTGTCTCATCCATGGTGGGCCTGTACACGTCGGACGGCGGCGTCGAATCCGGCGGCCAGCAGCAGCACCGCGCCGGTGACGATCCACTCGTAGCCGGCGGAGTTGGCACCCTGGATGAGGTCACTCATCCCGTTGATGATGACCGCCACGACGAGGCCACCCAGCACCGCGTCGACGACGCGGCCCCGACCGCCGAACAGCGACGTACCGCCGATGACGGCCGCGCCGACGGCCAGCAGCAGCGTGTTGCCCGCGCCGGCGTTGGATTGCACCGACTGCAGCAGGGACGTCGCGACGAGACCGGAGACGGCCGCCATGCCGGAACAGATGACGAAGACCGAGGTCCGGATGCGGGACACGACGATGCCGGCCCGCCGCGCCGCCTCCTCGTTGCCGCCGACCGCGTACACGTGCCGGCCGTAGCGGGTGCGGGACAGCAAGAAATGCCACCCGACGTACAGGACCGCCAGCAGCGGCACGACCCACGGCATGCCCTGCGCCTTGCTGTGGAAGAACGCGTTCGAACTCAGGTTCCGGTTGACGCCCATGACATAGGTGAACGCCGAACCCACCACCGTCACCACGACGATCTTCGTAGCGATCACCGGGAACGGCACCGCGGGCAGGCCGGCCCGACGGCGCCGGACCGCGTCGTTCACCTTCACCGCGGCATAGCCCGCGACGAACACAGCGAGAAAGACCCAACCGAGCCACAGCGGCACGAACCGGTTCTCCAGGAACACCAGCGGCGAGTTCCTGGGCAGGTTCACCGAACCCTGGCTGCCGACGAGGATGAGCGTGACCCCCTGGAACGCCAGAAAGGTCGCGAGCGTAATCACGAAGGACGGTACGCCGAGCCGCGCGCGCAACGTCCCGATGCCCAGACCGATGGCGACACCCACCACCAGCGCGGCGATGATCCCCAACCACCACGACACGCCGTGCCGCAGCATCAGCACGGCCATGATGGTCGAGCACAGGCCGCCGGTGGTGCCGGCCGACAGGTCGATCTCGCCGAGCAGGAGCACGGCGACCAGGCCCATCGCCATGACGATGATCGGCGCCGCCTGGATCACCAGCGCCTCGATGTTGTACGCGCTCACGAAACCCGGGTGCACCACGGCGAAAACCGCTGTGACGACGACCAGGCCGGCCAGCGCCGGGATCGAACCCAGCTCGCCGCCCCGCACCCGACCGAGGTAGCCGCGGACGTACCCGCCCAGCGTGGCACCCCATCCGGCCGGCTGCGGACGGTTCGGCTCGTCCCGCTCGACGATCTCGTCGACCGGCGCGCTCATATTCCTGCCCCCCATGACTCGGTGGGCGAGAGCCCGAGGCTTCCCGAGCGACCGGCCGTGATCAGCTCGACCACCTGCGTCTGCGTCACGTCCTCGCGCCTGACCTGCGCGGCCATCCGGCCCAGGTACAGCACCACGATCGAGTCGGCGACGCTCAGGACGTCGTTCATGTTGTGCGAAACCATGAGCACGGCCACGCCCTGACCGGCGAGCCGGCGGACCAGTCCGAGCACCTGTTCCGTCTGGGCGACACCGAGCGCGGCCGTGGGCTCGTCGAGGATGACGACCGTCGACTTCCACAGCAGCGACTTGGCGATCGCCACTGTCTGGCGCTGGCCCCCGGAGAGGCTCGCCACGACCTGGCGAACGGATCGGACCGTGCGGACGGACAAGGCGTCCAACGCCTGCCTCGCCTGCTGCTCCATGGTGTTCTCGTCGAGCGTGCCCAAGCCGGTGACCTCCTCCCGGCCGAGGAACATGTTGTCGACGATGTCGAGGTTGTCGCACAGGGCGAGGTCCTGGTAGACGATCTCGACACCGAGCCGGGCCGCGTCGCGCGGGCCGCCGATGACCTGCGGGGTGCCGTCGAAGATGAACTCCCCCGCGTCGACGCGGTGGATTCCGCCGATGCACTTGACGAGCGTCGACTTGCCGGCCCCGTTGTCGCCGACCAGTGCGGTCACCTCGCCCGCGTTCGCGGTGAGACCGACCGACGACAACACATGCACCGGGCCGAAGGACTTGTCGACGCCTCGAAGTTCGAGGGTTGCGGTTGGGGACATGCCGCCAGCCTCGCGCTGGCACCGCGGGTGCCGCATCACCGCCAGCGACACCCGTATCTGGTGGCTGTCCGCCATCGCGGTACTCCGGCTGGCTGGTACCGGATATGGGCGCCCGCCATGACGACGGCGGCCCGGAAGTCGGCAAGGTTGGCTGGTATGGGAAGTGCGGGTCCGCGCAATGCGGCGCGGATCTCAGCGAGAAAGGTTGGGGTCGTCATGAGGAAATGGACCCGTTGGCAGGACTGGGTGGCGCTCGTCGCGGGTGTGTACGCGATCCTGGCGCCGATCTGGACCACCACCGTCACCGCGGCCACCGGAACGCTGATCCTGCTCGGCTTCGTCACCGCGCTCGCCGCGGTGCTCTCGCTCGCCGAACCGGGCATCGTTGCTGTCGAGTGGTTCAGGGCGACGCTCGGCGTGGTCGTCTTCGTTTCACCGTGGGTGGTGAATTTCCACTCCACCACCGGCATGGCGTGGACGGCGTGGATCGTCGGCGCGGTGTCGTTCGTCGCGAGCCTGCTGGCCGTGCCGGAAAGCAACAAGGCGCACCGCGGTCTCCTGGCCGCACCGCACTGATCCGGACGGGGTAGCAAACACACCGGTGCCCGGCGGCGGCGCGAGCCACCCGCCGGGCCTGTTTCCGTTCAAACCGCCCGTCGCGGAAGCGACACCTCTATCAACGTGCCCTCGCCGGGCGGGCTGCTCACATCGATCGATCCACCGAGGGCTTCGACGCGGTCGCGCAGCCCGGTAAGGCCCGAGCCGCGCCGTGCATCCGCTCCACCGGAACCGTCGTCGCGTACGGAAAGCCACAGTCCGTGGTCGCGCTCCTCGACAACGACCTCGACATAGGACGCCGCCGCATGTTTGGTGGTATTGGTGATCGCTTCGGACACGACGTAGTACGCCGCCACCTCCAACGGCTCCTGGAATCTCGCCCGGGCGCGGACGTCCACCTCCACCGGTAGACCAGCGCGCCTGGCGAGGGTACGAAGCGCCGGGCCGAGCCCACCCTCGGAGAGAATCGCCGGGTGGATCCCGCGGGAGAGCTCGCGCAGTTCGTCGAGTGCCCCGGTCACGTCGTGCGCGACCCGCCCGAGGTCCGCCCGAAGCTGGGGCAGATCGCCCGGTACCGCTCCCTGCGCGTGGCGCAGTTCGAGCGCCAGCGACACCAGCCGCTGCTGCGCCCCGTCATGCAGGTCGCGTTCGAACCGGCGCCGGGCCGCGTCACCCGCCGCGATGACCCGCGCCCGCGAGGCCGCCAACTCGGTTCGGCTCTCGGTGTTGGCAATGGCGATGGCGACGATTTCGGTGAAGTCGACCATCCGCTGTTCCGTGTCGGCGGGAAGCGGCCCGGATCGCGACCCGACGGTGATCGCGCCCCACAGGCGTGCCCCGACGACGATCGGACCCGCCACCGTGCTCACGATCTTCTCGCGGTGGGCGATGTCGGACAGCCGAGCCCCGTCGCCGGCGGACGGCTCGGACAGGTCGAGCCGGGCCGAACGACCCGTCTGCCGGACCAGTGCGACGGATGACGGTGGCTCGGGCTTCCACCGCACGAGATCCTTGTGCGGGTCGGTGTCGAGCCACCCGCGCCCACCCATGTACGTCGTCGTGCCGTCCGCCTCGAACCGGGCGATCGCCGTCAGGTCCGCCCGGACGAGCTCGCCGATTTCGTCGGCCACCACGCTGAAGACGCGTTCCGGCGGCGCTCCCCGAGCGGCCAGCGTCGCCACCCGCCGCAGGGCCGACTGCTCGTCGGCCATCCGTCGCAGTTCGGCGCGGGCCTGCGCGTTGGTGACGGCGGTGATGATCAGGTCGATGAACGCCGCCATGTGCTGCTCGACGTCGGCGGGGAAGCGCTCGCCGCGCGTGCCCACACCGAGTGCGCCCCAGATCCGCCCGCCGACGATGACCGGCACGGCGACCGACGACCGGATCCCGGTCTGGCGGATCACCTCCGCGAACCTGCCCTGTAGCCCGTCGTAATCGTCACGACGTGCCGGGCGCCCGGTTTCCAGGACCTCCGCCAGCGCCAGTTCGGGATCGAGCGTCCATCGACCGCCCACGGAGACCCTGTCCGGATTTTCACCGGCCTGGGCCATGATCGTGACCATGCCACTGCCTGAGTCACGGCCGGACCTGACGACCACCGTCACGTCGGCGGTGACCAGGCGGTGTATCTCCTCGACAACCGTGGCGAAGACCTCGGCCGGCGGCACCTCGCGGGCCACTTGGGTGGCGACGCGGCGCAGCGCGGCCTGCTCCTCCAGCAACTGGGTGATCTCCGCCCTGCTCTGCGCGTTCGCGATCGCCGTGGCGACCAGTTCGGTGAACTCGGTGATCTGTGACTCCGTACCGGTTGGGAACGAATTCTCGCTCTTCGACGAGGCGGCGATGACACCCCACAGGTGCCCGTCGACCATGATCGGACAGCCGACCGAGGAGCGGATACCCAACTCGTGTGCCTCGACCGCGATCGCGCCCGTGGCGTCGACGAAACTGTCCACCCGGACCGGTCCCCTGGTTTGCCGCACCTGCCGGGCGATGCTGACACCGTCGAGGGCGAAACGCGTGCCGACAGCCAGCTGAACGGGCACCCGGCTCCACGCGCCGACACCCGTGACCGATCCGTCCTCGCCGTAGCATTCCATCCGGGCCAGATCGGCACCGCAGAGCGTGCCGACCTCCCGGGTGACGGCCTCGAACACCGTCGATGACGGGGCGGTCTGCGCCACCAGCGTCGCCACCCGCCGTAGCGCCGCCTGCTCCTCCGTCAGGCGGGCCGACTCCCGGGCCGCCCGCCGTAACCGCGCCGCGAGGTTGCCCACGACCACCGCGGTGAGGACGAAGACACCCAGAGCCACGATGTTCCGGCGCTCCGCGACCCACCAGACGTTGCGGGGCGGAAGGAAGACGAACCCGAACACGACCGTGCTCAGTACCGCGACCACCGCGGCCGGCCCCGCCCCCCACCGGACCGCGACCGGGAGGACCGCGAGCATGTACAGCACCAGAAGGCTGAGCGACGGCAGTTCCGGCTGCAGAACAGCGATCACGACGGTGACCCCGCCGCCCATGGCGACGCCGGCCACCAGCCCGCTCAGCCAACGCGCGGCCGACGGCGTCATCGGCAGGCGGGCCACGTCACCGGTCCCTTGCCGAGATAAGGACGCACTTCCCCAGCATCGCAGGCCGTCCCCGCGACAACAATCCAGCTAGCCGGTACGCCAGGTCCCGGTCCCGACCGGCCGTCTCCTGGCAGCGGACGCCGCGCCCGACACCAGACTGCCGATCGCCAGCCCGATCACGAGGCGGATCACCGCGGTCGCCAGCAGTACCGGCAGCGATCCGCTGGACAGGAACGGCAGCACCACCGCGGCGGCCGTGACCAGTCCGACGATCCAACCGAAGTACGCCAACGGTCGCGGTGTGGAGAGCAGGAGCAGGTGAACCAGGCCCGTAGCGGCCAAGGCAGCGACCGCCGCGACGACACACAGCCGTACGGTGTCGACGTCGCCGAACGCACCGGCCGTCCGCGGGGCCAGGAGCGCGACCCGGAAGACCACCCGGGCGATGAGAACACCGACCAGGCCGGTCAGGCCGGCGACCACGGCGGCGGCCAACCCGCCGGACCACAGGCGGACCGCGTTCACCGACCGCCCGTTGTCGAAAGGACCGTCCGGACCGTCGGGCAGACGGTACGGGTCCTTGTAGTAATCGGAGGTCATGTCGCGATCCTCCTCGTCCCCCACGGACCGACGTATCGGCGACCGTGGATCATCGTGACGCCTGATGGGCCTGACGTACCGCCGGGTCCGCCCGCCGCAGCGCGGACGGACCCCGTCGGGCGTAGGGTCGCCCGCTACTTGTTGGTTATGCCGTTGGCAGCGCAGAGCTGCTGCGTCGCGGCCGTCGGACAGACGGCGGCGTACGTCACGTAGCCGTCGTTGACCGGCGTGGCGACGTTGGCCTTGGTGATGACCGTCGGGGTGGCCAGGAACGAGGGGACCTCGCGGCCGTTGGTCGGGTCCTTGGTGGTCGCGGGGGCGGTCACCTTCTGCCCGGCGAGGATCTGGCTCGCCAGCTTGACCGCCGCGTCCGCCTCCCCGGCAACCGGCTTGTAGACCGTGAAGCACTGCGTGCCGGCCATGATGTTGTCCAGGCCGCCGGCGGTCGCGTCCTGGCCGGAAACCGCCACCTTGCCCGCCAGGTTCTGGGATTCCAGCACGTTGAGGACCGACTGCGCCATCGTGTCGTTGGCCACCATGACGGCGTTGACGTCGGGGTGTTGGCCGAGCATGGTGGTGAACACGGTCTGCGCGGTGGCGGCGTCCCAGTTGCCGCTCTGGTCAGCGAGCTTGCTCCAACCCGACTGCTTCGACAGCACCGAGTTGTAGCCCTGGGCGAACTGGGCGGCGTTGTTGTCGGTGGCCGCGCCGTCGATCTCGACGTAGTTGACGCTCGCCTTGCCCGTCACCTGCGGGCATTGCGTGAGTGCCGTGCCCTGGTCGACGCCCACCTGAACGTTGTCGTAGGAAACGTAGTACGACGCGCTGCCGCCGGACGTCAGCCGGTCGTAGTCGACGGTGACGACGTTGTGCTGCCTGGCGAGGCTCTGGATCGCCGCGCCCGAGCCCGGATCGAGGTTCACGAGCAGCAGGACCCCGATACCGTCGTTGATCATTGACTGCGCCTGCGCCTGCTGCGTCGTCGCGCTGCCGTTCGCGTTGTCCACCAGGCAGGTCAGCTTGTACGCCTTGCATTGCTTGTTGATTTCGTTGGGATCGGCCGACACCCAGCGGGGCGAGGACGCGGTGTCCGGCAACAGAACGCCGACCTTGTTGTTGGTGGGCGCGGACTTGCCGTTGCCCCCGCATGCGGTCAGCCCCGCCACCAGCATGGCGGCGACGCCGATCATCGCGACGACCCTTCGAGAGGTGCTTCGCATCGGTGCTTCCTTCCTGATCCGTTGCGTTCCGCGGGCCTTCCGCGCGTGGCGTTGTGTCCGCCAGCCTCGCGCCCGACGGGGCGGCGTCGCATCACGGCCAGCACGCCGTTCGAAGGAGCAGCAGCAGGAATGCGCGCCTACCCGCTAGCTGCAATCGCTGCGGGGGTGTCGTCGTCGACTCGAAGATTCCGGCCAGCCGGGGGCGGCAACGGCCGCTGGCCGGGGCGACGGGACACGGTCGCGTCGCGAAGCTGGACGGGCCGGCCGCGCCGAACGTGGTTCGGCGAGCCACGGAAGGAGACCGAGATGAGCGATGCGGCCGATCCGCGGCGCTGGCGGGCGTTGATGGTCAGCCAGATCGCCGCCTTCATGAGCCTGCTCGACGTGAGCATCGTCAACGTCGCGCTGCCCTCGATAGAACGGGATCTGGGCGCGTCGGCCGCGACGGCGCAGTGGGTGGTGTCCGGATATGCGTTGGCCTTCGGGCTGGTGCTGGTCGCGGCCGGTCGGCTCGGGGACGCGTTCGGCCGGCGGCGCATGTTCCTGGTCGCGTTGTCGGCGTTCGTGCTGACCAGCGTGCTGTCCGGCGCGGCGCCGAGCATCGGCCTGCTGATCGGGGCCCGGCTGCTGCAGGGTGTCGCGGGCGGCCTGCTGATCCCGCAGAACTCGGGCCTGATCCAGGACCTGTTCCGCGGCGCCGAACGGGGCCGGGCCTTCGGGATCATGGGCGCGACGGTCGGCCTGTCCACCGCGACAGGTCCCGTGGTCGGTGGCCTGATCCTGAGCGCGTTCACCGGTCCCGACGGCTGGCGGTGGATCTTCTACGTGAACATCCCGATCGGTCTCGTCGGTCTGGTTCTCGCCGCGCGGTTGCTGCCACGGACCGCGGCCCGCCGCGACGCCCACCGCACGCACCTGGACCTCGTCGGCTCGCTGTTGCTCGGCGGCGGCGTGCTCGCCCTTCTCCTGCCGGTGGTGCATGGCGAGACCGGGAGCCTGGGTGGGTGGTGGCCGCTGTTCGCCGTCGCGGTGGCGATGCTCTTCGCGTTCGTCCGGTGGGAGGCGCGGACGATCCGGCGGGGGCGGCAACCGCTGATCGACCCGCAGTTGGCGCACACACCGGGCTATGCCACCGGATCCGGCATCGGCCTGCTCTACTTCGTCGGGTTCACGGGGATCTGGCTGGTGCTTGCGCTGTTCTTCCAGGACGGGCTGGGCTATCCGCCGCTGCACTCGGGCCTGGCGGTGACGCCGTTCGCGCTCGGCGCGGCGGCCTCAGCGGCGGTCGCCGGCCGCCTCGTGTCCCGGGTCGGCCGCTGGCTGACCGTGTACGGGCTCACCGCGGTCATCGTCGGACTGCTCGCCACCGCGCTGGCACTGGCTCACGTCGGCGGCACCGCGGCAGCATGGGCCGCGGCGGTGCCGTTGCTGCTGGCCGGCGTCGGTGGCGGCATGGTCACCTCACCGAACCTCACGCTGAGCCTGCAGAACGTACCGGTCCGGATGGCCGGCGTGGCCGGTGGCGCGCTGCAGACAGCGCAACGCATCGGCGCCGCCGTCGGCACCGCGGTCCTGGCCACGATCTTCTACCGGATCCTCGCCACGACCGGCCATCGGTATCCCGACGCGATCTCGCGCACCCTGCTGTGCGCGGCCGGATTCATGGCCCTGGCTCTGCTGGTGGCCCTCGCCGACGCGCTGCGACAGCCGTCCGGGGCGGAGTCACGTGCCGCCGTGACCGGATGAAGACGCTTGTGCGGGCATTCCGGTGGTCATTCCTGACCACGACGATCGGGCTGGCCGGTGCGCTGCTGTACGGCGGCTGGTCGGTCGTCGTGCTCGTGGTCATCCTGTCGATCCTGGAGATCTCGTTCTCCTTCGACAACGCGGTGATGAACGCGACGGTCCTGCGCCGGATGTCGAAGCGCTGGCAGACCCTGTTCCTCACCGTCGGCATCGTGATCGCCGTGCTGGGGATGCGTCTGGTCTTCCCACTGCTCCTGGTGACCATCACCGCCGGTATCAGCCCTACCCACGCGCTCGACCTGGCGGTCAACCATCCGGATCGGTATCAGCTCCTGCTACAGGACGCACGCCCCTCGATCGCCGCCTTCGGCGGCGTCTTCCTGCTCATGATCTTCCTCGACTTCGTGTTCGAGGAGCGGGACACCCGCTGGCTACGCCCGATCGAGACAGCTCTGATCAGGATCGGTCGGCTGGATCAGCTCTCGGTCGTAGTCGCGTTGATCGCTCTCGTGGCGGCCGCGGAAACTGGCGCCGGACGCCCGGACCGTGCTGGTGTCGGGTGTCCTGGGCATGGCCACGTACCTGCTGGTCAACGGGCTGGGCGCGCTGTTCGAGACCAGCGGTGCCGACACCGCCGGCGACAAGCCGAAACGGGACGGCCGAGCGGCCTTCTTCCTGTTCCTCTACCTGGAGGTGTTGGACGCCTCGTTCAGCTTCGACGGCGTCATCGGCGCCTTCGCCATCACGCAGAACATCTTCGTCATCGCGCTCGGGCTCGGCATCGGCGCGATGTACGTCCGGTCGATCACGGTCTACCTGGTCAACCGCGGAACGCTGGACGAGTACGTGTACCTCGAACACGGTGCGCACTGGGCCATCGGCGCTCTCGCCGTCATCCTGCTCGTCAGCATGGAATACCACGTCCCGGAGACGGTCACCGGTCTGATCGGCGTAGTGTTCATCGCCGCCTCGGCCCTCAGCTCGATCCGCCGCAACCGGACACTGGCCCGCGAGGAGTCGGCCACACTCCGCTCGCGAGGTTGACCGGGCCGCGCAGCGGACCGGTCACCGTGACCGGGCAAGCATCTGCTGGGCCAGTTCCGCCCACGCGTCGACGACGGTCAGTTCGTACCTGTCCGCAACCAGGCCACGGGCCGACGCGAAGTCGCGCCTCCCCCGCAACGCCCGGTGCGCGACGAACCCGAATACCGCACCCCATATCCCGCCGATCAGAACGCCGCCGAGGATGAGGCCGAGCCAGATCGGCGTCGGCGTAAACAGCCCGACGAGCAACCCGATGAACAGGCCGAACCAGGCACCGGTGCCGGCACCTGCCCACGCGGCGCCGGCGGTGGTCAGCCGGCCGGACACCCGCTCGACGAGCCGCAACTCACGGCCGACGATGTCGGTGTACTGGACCGGAAAGCCCTCATCGGACAGTCGGTCGACCGTGCGCTCCGCTTCTGCGTAGCTGCCAAAGGTGGCGACGACCGTCCGACCAGCGCCGCTGTAGCTGTCAACGAATCCGTTTGTCACGCTGTCGATTCCCATGATCCCTCCATCGGGTCGAGAGTGTGGCCATCTGTCCCTCGACCATCCGGCTGGACGGGCCGGCCGACATCACCGCCAGCGGCAATTGTCTTTCCAGGCAAGCCGTGCCGCGCCTGTACCCGCTGGCTGGCGCTGAAGTTGGGCGCTGGCCACAATGGCACCTGCGCGTCAGAAGTCGATAGTCCGAAGTATGGAGAGTGTGAACGGCAACGCCGGAGAACCCGCGGAGAACACCGTCGCGATGAAGGAAATCGCTGCATTCGAATCGGCGATACTTACCGACCTCGAACACCTCAGCGAGATTGTCGCCCCCAGAGCCCGCCCGAGGACCATACATGACTGTGCGGAACTGATCGCCGTCTCGACGTTCGACTTCGTGACCACGCCGATCGATGCCATCGTCGACGGCCTCACCGCAAGGACGTCAAAAAACCGAGGTCGTCGACCCCACCCGCGAGGCGGCCCGCTCCCGGGATGAGCGGGAGTCCGGGCCCGCCACGACACTCCGGCGGCCGTCGGGCTGGTCGGGCGCGCCTGACCCGAGGCGGGCGGCGACGCCCGCGACGGTCCCGCACGGCCACGCCGCCGAAGCGACCGTGAGCCGGGTCCGGCCAGCGAACGCCCCGGTTGGCGAAGGTGTTGGACACCTCCTTGCGGCGCGGTTGCCGGGTTCCTACTCCAGTGCGAGGCGGGCGACGCTGATGTTCTCGCGGCCGTTGCCGGCGGCAACAGCGGCGTGCCATTGTGCTGATAGCGCGGCCAGCAGCGGCGGGACGTCGCCAGGCGCGGCCCCGATTGCCAGGTCCACGTCCTTGAGCGCCCACTCCAGCGGAAACTCGGCCGCGAAGTCGCGCCGATCCATCTTGTGGAACTTGGCGACGGCCGCCGGTGCGTCGAGTGGCCCGCCCTCGACGTTGACGACCAGCTTCATCCGGCTGCCCTGGCCCGCCTCACCGAGCCACACGGTCTACGGCCGAGGACGTCGAACACCGGGCGCACCACGTCGGTCGCCACGGTCGGACCCGACGCCACACCGTTGCGCGGCCAGCCGGTCCCTCACGCGCACAGTCGCCTCGACGCCGATCGTGCCCATCTGCACCCATACGCATCCGTCGGCGAACGCGCCAGTTATGTCACTGTCGAAGATGACCGAATCCAGTACGTCGGCGGTGGGCAGCATCGTGATCACCACCGCGGCGGCAGCGGGCCGTGGCGGTCGGTCATGTCCGGAACCACGGTGCGCCAGGTTTCGCGTAGCGTGGCGATCACGAGTTCTCCTCCTCAAATGGAGTCCATGACGACGCTACGGCGACGATGGCACGGCACCGTGAACCGCCGACAGCGGCAATGCGACGGCCTCCAGCGGTTTGCGTTCGGCGGGTACCCCGAAGATGACTTCCACGATGCCGCCGACGACCATGACCGCCCCACCGATGAGGTAGCCGACGAACAGCCGCGACGGGTCGGCGCCGGTGCCGATGAGGTGGCCGTACAGCACCGGACCGATCGCGCCGAAGCACTGCGCGATCGCGAAGAACACCGCGATGGCCTGGGCCCGCACCTCAAGCGGGAAGACCTCGCTCACCGTCAGATAGGCGGCGCTGGCACCGGCCGAGGCGAAGAAGAAGATGACGCACCAGGCGACGGTCTGCGTGATGGCATTGAGCATTCCCTGGTCGAACAGGTAGGCGCTGATCGCAAGCAGAACACCGGAGCCGATGTAGGTACCCGCAATCATCGGCTTGCGCCCGATGGTGTCGAACAGCCGGCCGATGGTAAGCGGGCCGAGCAGGTTCCCGGCCGCGAACCCGAGCAGGTAGATCGGGGCGCTGGCGGCGTTCACACCGTAGAAGTGGGTGAGCACCAGGACATACGTGAAGAAGATCGCGTTATACAGGAACGACTGCGTGATCATCAACGTCGCACCGAGCACCGATCGGCGCCAGTGCCGCACGAAGAGCACCCGCAGAAGGTCACGGTAACCGACCGGCTCGGGCCTGATCTCGATCGCCTTGTTGCTGGGCAGCGCCTGCTGCGGCAGGCCGGAACTTGCCTGTGCCTCGACCGCGGCCATCGTCCGCTCCGCCTCCGCTGCCCGGCCGTGCATGAGCAGCCAGCGTGGGCTTTCCGGCAGCGTACGGCGGACGAACACGATGACCACGGCGAGCGCTGGTCCGAGCAGGAATCCCAGTCGCCACCCGACCGACGGAGCCAACACGTTCAGGAACAGCAGTGCGCCGAGTGTGCCGATGATCGCGCCGGCCCAGTAGGTTCCGTTGACAGCGATGTCGACGCGTCCCCGGTAGCGGGCCGGGATCATCTCATCGATCGCCGAGTTGATCGCGGCGTATTCGCCGCCGATGCCGGCACCGGCGATGAACCGGGTGGCGAACAGATAAATCACCCAGCCGGTGCCGTGGCCCAGTGTCAGGGCGGTCAGGCCACTGCCGACCAGATACACCGCGAGGGTCACCATGAACAGGTTGCGCCGGCCGAGCCGGTCGGACAGCCGCCCGAACACCAGGGCACCGACCACCTGGCCGACGAGATACACCGTGGCCATGGCGCCCACAGCGGTCGTGGACATGCCCAGGGTGTCGGATCGGCTGAGCATGCCCGTCACCGAACTGGCGATGGTGATTTCCAGCCCGTCGAGCACCCAGGCGACCCCGAGTGCCATGACGAGCCGGGTGTGGAACGGTGTCCAGCTCAGCCGATCCAGCCGGGCGGGAATCAGGCTCCGGACGACCCCTGCTGAAGCGGATGTGGCGTTGGTCGCTACGGCCATGATGTGGGTCCTCTCAGCTCTTCGTCGTCGCCGGGGTGCGGCCGAGAATCTGTTCCACGTCGGAGCCGTCGATGGTCTCCCGCTCAAGCAGCACCTGGGTGAGGCGGTCCAGTTCCAGCCGGTGCTCGGTGAGGGTGGCGGTGGCGCGCTGCTCGGCTTCGCGCAGCAGCTTCGCGACCTCCTCGTCGATCACCCGTTGGGTCGCTTCGGCGTACGGGCGGCTCCTGACCTGTTCGCCGCCGAGGTACATCGGCTCGCCGGAGGCGAATCCGACGGGGCCGAGCGTCGGGCTCATGCCGAACTCGCGGACCATGCGGGTGGCCAGGTCGGTCGCGCCGGCCAGGTCGTTGGCGGCGCCGGTGGAGGTGTCACCGAAGACGATTCCCTCGGCGGCGCGTCCGCCCATCGGATGGCCAGCGAGTCCTTCAGGTATCCCGCGGAGTGCAGGTGGCGTTCGTCGATGGGAAGCTGCTCGGTGACGCCGAGAGCCTGCCCGGCGGGCAGGATGGTCACCTTGGCCACCGGGTCTCCGTGGTCGGACAGCGCGGCCACCAGAGCGTGTCCGCTCTCGTGAACCGCGACCGCGAGCTTCTCGTCCGGGAGCAGGACGTTGGACCCGTCGCGGCGGCCCAGCAGGATGCGGTCCCGTGCGTCGGCGAAGTCCCGTGCCTCGATCACCTGCCGGCCGGCGCGTACCGCGAAGATGGCCGCCTCGTTGACCAGGTTCGCGAGGTCGGCACCGGAGAATCCCGGGGTGGCGCGGGCCACCACATCGAGGTCCACGTCGATGCCCATCTGCTTGCTCTGGCCGTGGACCACGAGGATGGCTCTGCGTTCGCGCTGGGTGGGCAGCGGGATCACGACCTGCCGGTCGAAGCGGCCCGGGCGCAGCAACGCGGGGTCGAGCACCTCGGGGCGGTTGGTCGCCGCGATCACCACCACACCGACGGTCGGGTCGAAACCGTCCATCTCGGCCAGCATCTGGTTGAGGGTCTGTTCGCGTTCGTCGTTGGAGACGAGTTGGCCGCCGCGGCGCTGCCCGATCGCGTCGACCTCGTCGACGAAAACGATCGACGGTGCCCGGCGGCGGGCGTCGGCGAACAGGTCCCGGACCCGCGCGGCGCCGACGCCGACGAACATCTCCACGAAGCTGGAACCGGTGACCGAGATGAACGGCACGCCCGCCTCACCGGCAATCGCGCGGGCCAGCAGCGTCTTGCCGGTGCCGGGCGGCCCGACCATCAGCACACCGCGAGGGCCGACCGCGCCTGCCTGCCGGTAGCGATCGGGGTGCTTCAGGAAGTCGACGACCTCGGTGACCTCCTGCTTGGCACCTTCGTAGCCGGCGACATCCGCGAACGTCGTACTGGGGCGCTCGGTGTCGAAGACCTTGCCGCGGGAGCGACCGATCCCGCCCAGACCGGCCAACTGACGGCGGGCCGCGCGGCCGGTCCAGACGAACAGGCCCACCAGCAGGGCCATCGGCAGCAGGCTGAGCAGGATCGACGAGATCGAGGTCTGCGCCGGCTGGGTGCTGACCTTGACGTTGTGGTCGTCCAGAAGTTGAGCGAACTGCGGGTCCTGCAAGGACACCGGGTAACTGGAGGCGAAGTCTTTGCCGCTGGTCAGCTTGCCCGAAATGCCGCCGTCCGGGCCGAGCGCCACCGACGCGACCTGACCGGCCGCGATGTCGGTCTTGAGCTGGGAATAGGAGAGCTGCTCGACACTGCCCGGCGCATGCGTCGGTAGGAAGAACAGCGCACCGGTCAGCATGACCCCCACGACCAGCAGCCAGGGGCGCCATCGCGGCGGTGGCGGCGGGGCCGGCGCGGTTGGCCGGTCCGGTGGTGGGCCCGACGTGGCCGACCCGGTGGAGTGCCGGCGGCCGCTCCAGAGGCGATGCGTGTTCATCGTCCTCCTCCCACGGCTGTCGCGGGCGCGGTCGCCCTGCGCCAGCGTCCACGCAGGATCACCAGGCCGAGGACGGCGTCCAGCGCCAACAGCGCCCAGCTCACGACCGTGTACAGATGCACCTGGGTCTGGGTCACGTCGGGCGCCCGGCCGAGCTGGATCAGCGCCCATTGCGTCGGCGTGCCGGTGAGCAGGAACGGCACCCACACGGCGATGCCGCCGGAGGCGTCCCACAGGGCGTGCAGCAGGGCCACCAGCACGAGCCAGCCCAACAGCGAGGCACGGAGCCGGGGCCGCCCGCGGCGCGCCCGCGCGGCGGTCGCGAACAGTGCGCCGCCGAGGATCGCCGTCCACAACCCGTGCCCGACCGGAGTCAGGATGCCGCGCAGCGCCTCGGTCTCGATGACGTTCAGCAACGACAGGCCGGAGTTCGTGAACAGCGCGTTGAAGGCGTAGCCCGCGCTCTCGAACGCGGCGAACCCGAAGCCGACCGTGGCACCGAGCACCATCCCGTCGCGCATCGTGTACCGCCGCAGCCGCCGGGCCAGCAACCACAGGGCGATCAGCTTGACGGCCTCCTCGACCAACCCGACACCGACGTACCCCAGCACGGACGGCTCCCGCAGAAACTCCGCCTCCAGGATCGATGCGCCCAGTACACCGAGGACGCCGCCGTAGATGAAGGCGGCGAAGACGCGCTGTGGGGTCACGATCCCGTCGGTCCGGCCGAACGCGTACGCGACGAATGTGACCGGGACCAGGAAGCTGCCGATCAGGATGATCGTGGGGACCAGGTTGGCGTTCCCGGTGATGAAGGTGACCAGCACGGTCGCCACCCACAGCGCCAGACCGCCGAGAAAGATGCGAGTCCAGCTCGGCAGGCGGTGTCGCGTGCGGGTGATCGTGCCGGCGGGGATGGTCGTCTGCGGGATGACGTGCCCGGCTACCTGTGTCATGTCGCCCTCCGTTGGTGGGGTCGGCGCCGCGGTCCGCGGCGTACGATCCGTCCCACCAACGCTGGCGGAACGCCGGTCGGATGACCTCGCGGCCAGCGCCCAACCCTCGTACCGGCTAGCCGGCAATTACCGTGGGGCGTTACCAGCGATGACGCGCACACAGCGGGCGGGAAGGCGCTCCACCCGTATCCGGACGACCTGGTGATCGCGACCAAAGGCGGCCTTGAGCGCCCCGGCCCGGGACGGTGGTCGACCAACGGCCGGCCGGAGCACCTGATCGAGGCCTGCGAAGGCAGCCTGCAACGGCTCAAGCTCGACCAGATCCCGCGCGGCGCGCACAGCGGCTCACACCGGTCGTGTCCATCCAGAACCGCTACAACGTCGACGACCGCACCTCGGAGTCCGTGGTCGACCTCTGCGAGCAGGAGCGGATGATCTTCCTTCCCTGGGCGCCGATACAGGATCTCGACCGCAACCGGGCCGTGCCGGAGATCGCGCGGAGCCACGGCGCGGAGCCACGGCAGATCGTGCTCGCTTGGTTGCTGGCCCGGTCGCCGTCCATCCTGCCGATCCCCGGCACTGGAACCGTGTCCCATCTGGAAGACAACGTCGCCGCCACGGCGATCACACTGACCCCCGCCGAGGTCGCCGCCATGACCCGCGCCGCCGGTTAGGACCGTCGCTGGGGCTCCCGGTCATGCGCTTCTGGAGGAGCAGCAGCACGCCGCGGGCCTGCGCGGCGGTGAGTCGCCCTTCCGGCTCCTTGGTCAGCAGCCCCGCGATGACCGGGCCCAGCGGACCGGCGCGCCGAAACGGCGCCGGCGCGCCCGCCAGGACGGCGACGACGGTCGCGAACACGTCACCCCTGTCGAAGGGAGCCACGCCCTCGGCCGCGGCGAACAGCGTCGCGCCGAACGAGAACAGGTCCGACGCCGGCTCGGGCCGGACGCCGTTGAGTTGCTCGGGCGAGACGTACGCCGGGCTGCCGGCGACAGCGCCCATCGGACCGTCGCACTGCTCGCCCGCGTTTCCGGCGATGCCGAAGTCGGTCAGGACCACCCTCCCGCCGTCGCAGAGATGAACGTTGCCCGGCTTGACATCGCGATGCACGATGCCGGCTCGGTGGATCGCCTGCAGCGCGTCCAGAAGACCAAGACCGATGTGGACCACGTCGTCGAACGGTAGGGGCCCGTCGGCCACGAGCGCTTCCGCGAGCGTGCGTCCGGACAGCGGCTCCATGACGATCCACGCGCAGTCGCCGTCCCATACGACGTCATGGATCCCGATCACGCCCGCATGGCCGACCCGGGCCGCCGCGCGCGCCTCGCCGAGCACACGCGTCCAGGCCGTCCCGGACAACTGACGGGACCCGGCATCGCCGAGGACATCCTGTTTGATGGCTACCTGCCGGTCGAGCAGCTCGTCATGGGCGAGCCAGACCCGCCCCATGCCGCCCCGGCCCAACAGTGATCGCAACCGGTACCGGCTCGCAACGAGTCGTCCGTGTGATGGCGCCTGTCGCTCGGCCGGACCGGCAGACCCGCCCGCCGTTGACGCTGTCGGTGGCATTTCCAGGAGACCCCTCATACGGGTCAACCCTGGCGAAGGTCGCGGCTCCTGTCGTCTCCGCTGGCGCCCACTGTTCGTACCGGGTAGCAGGTAGTACGACACGGCCGCTAGCGATGATGATTGCCGGCTCCGGCGGTGTGACGCTGTCCATATGACCGAAACACCGTCGCGCCCGGAGAATCACGTCATCATCCTGTTCGGCGCGACCGGCGATCTGGCCCGGCGCAAACTGCTGCCGGGGCTGTTCCACCTCGCAGCGGCCGGGCTGATGCCGGACAGGTACCGCATCGTCGGCACGGCTCGGAGTCCCATCACCGATGCGCAATTCCGCGACCTCGCCCACGAGGCGATCACGACGTTCGGGACCACCGAGCCCACCGGTGAGACGTGGCAGGCGTTCCGGCGGACGCTCTCGTTCGTCGGCGCCGGGCCTACGGGCCCGTCTCTGGTGGCCGCGATCGATCACGCGAAGCGGGCGATCGGTGGCTCGCCGGGGCGGCTGTTCCATCTCGCCGTTCCGCCGGCGGCGTTCGAGTCGACGGTGAGCTTGCTGGGCGCCGCGGGACTGGCTCCCGGATCCCGCGTCATCATCGAGAAGCCGTTCGGGACGGACCTTCGATCTGCCCGCGCCCTCAACAAGACGGTCAACGCCTCCTTCGACGAGTCACAGGTCTTCCGTATCGACCACTTCCTCGGCAAGGAGTCCGTCGACAACATCCTGGCCTTCCGCTTCGCCAACGGTCTGTTCGAGCCGGCCTGGAACCGCCGGCACATCAGCTACGTGCAGATCGACGTGCCGGAGACACTTTCGATCGAGGGACGCGCCGACTTCTACGACCACACCGGCGCCTACCGGGACATGATCGTCACCCATCTGTTCCAGGTGCTGGGGTTCGTCGCCATGGAGCCACCGACCACCCTGGGCGCCGACCACCTGCGCGCCCGGATGGCCAGGGTCTTCGACGCCCTCCGGCCGGTCGACGTGGCGCACGTGGTACGCGGCCAGTACGCGGGTTACCGGGACGAGCCCGGCGTCGCGTCCGACTCACAGACCGAGACCATGGCGGCGGTGCGGGTCGAGATCGACAACCGGCGATGGGCCGGGGTTCCGTTCTTCCTACGGTCCGGCAAGCGCCTCGGTGCGAGCCGTCAGACGGTGACGCTCGGCTTCCATCAGCCGCCGCTGCACATGTTCCCGATCGACGGAACCGGGCGATGGAACGAGGTCGTCATCGACTTCGCCGATCCGGGATCCATCACCGTCGACTTTCTGGCGAAGGTGCCGGGGGCCGAGATGAGGCTCGCCGCCGCCAGCATGACCTTCCGCTACGCCGACTCGTTCCGAGCCGGAAACGGCCTGGAGGGGTACGAGCGGCTCATCCTGGACGCCATGCTCGGCGACCAGTCCCTGTTCACCCACGCCGGCGCGGTGGAGCGCCTGTGGGAGATCTCCGAACCACTCCTGGAGAACCCGCCACCGGTCCAGCCGTACGCCCCAGCCTCCTGGGGACCGCAGCCATCGGTGGACGAGCTCATCGAACCGTACCGCTGGCGCCTTCGCGGCTGACGCACCGTGACGCCCGGCGGCGACCTCGGCGGGGTCAGTGTGATCGCCGCGGCACCGCATCAGTCGTCGGTGTTCCGAAGTCGATGCCCGACCGGATCAATTGGTCAGGTATCTGCGGGCCGACCGGACGTTGACGCAGCAGAGTACCGCCGTCTGCATGAACAGGCCCGGAATGCCGACGATCAACGATGTGTATCCACCGTTGGCCAACCGGATGCCGGTCGCGACCAGTAATACGCCCGCGAGGACGTTCGCTGCGGTCCTGGCCCACGACGTGCCGGTCAGCAGGCGTACCCCTGTCGCGATAGCCAGGCCTGTGACGGCGAAGTACAGGAGGGCGGAGCCGGTACCGGCCCCGCCGAAAGCCGCACTGAGCATGGCCATGACACTGCCCGCGAATCCGAACAGTCCGGCCGTGATGAACAGGAGGGTAGCCGCGGCGATCACGCTTCCCGGCCGGGGCGGATCGGTGGTGGGTGCGGCAGTCATGCTGATCCTCTCGCGGTCCTGTAGTGAGTGACGCTGTCCGCACCCGAACCGTACGAGCGGTGGACGGGCGTCCAGGCCCGGGTTGGACCGGAACGGACAGGGGCGGACCCGACGAGCCGCGCCTCAGGTGGCGTGGTCGTGGAGCCGGGCTGGACAGCACGCCACGTTCGACGAGCGTCGCACCGAACAGTTCCGGCAGGACGTCGAACCGGTCCGTGTCCGTTGCCGTCCGCCGCCGTCCGGTCTGTGCGGAAACCCGGCCCGGGACCGGTCATGCTGCCTCCAACACGCAGCAGGAGGTGGCGCCATGACCAGCGGAGCCGGCAACGACGAACGGGCCGGCAGCAACAGCGACACCGCGGAGTTCGACCGCCAGGTGACGGCTTTCTACGGAGCCACAAGCGGAACACCGCAGCTGGCAACACAGCCGGAGCCTGAGGCACCGGCGTGGAGTTCTCCGGTCACCGTCCCCGCCGAACTTCCGCCGCCGCCGCCGTTGTCGCCCCCGCCGGCCGCGCCGGGCCGTAGGGCGTTCCGGATCCTCGTGTCCATCGCGGTCGTACTCGCCGCGGCGATCGCCGTGACCGCGGCACTGGGCTGGTCCGACGTGTCGAGTCTGCGCGCGGGCGTGTCGGAGCGGCAGGCCGAGCTGGACACCATCGCGCAGCAGGAACAGGCAGCCGCCCGCAAACTGCTCGACGACTTCCGTGGCGCCGGCCTGGACTCGCTCATGCAGCGCGTCAAGGACCTGGACAAGGCGGCAGATGTGGCGTTCGTCAGCTGGCGGAGCGGCACGGCGCGCTTCGGGGTGCTGGACGCGGCGATGAACGACTGCAACAACGCCGTCATCGCCTACAACAGCGCCGCCGGCCCGTTCCCCGACCACCTGTTCACGGCATTGCCCAGGCAGATCGACCTGAAGAATCCGGAGACCGACTGCGGACGCGTGTTCACCGGAAGCATCTGAACGAAAGGCGGTCGACACCATGTACGCGCAACCCGGGCCGGACACAAACCTGCCGACACCCGACTGGCCGACGGCACCGCCCACGAGCGGGGTGTGGCAGGCACCGGCACCCGCGGAGCTCCCGGCTGGAAGCCGACGGCCGACGCGGGTGACCGTTGCCGTCGCGGTAGCCGCCCTGCTGCTACTCGTCCTGGCCGTCGACGGCCTCGCCGTCCTCACGTTCCGCGGTCAACAACGCGGCCAGACGACCCGGCTGGACAGAGAGCTGACCGCGCACCGGCTGGCGCAGCAACAGGCCCGCGAGGAACTGCAGGCCCGATTCCGGCAGGCCGACCTGCCCGGCAAGCTGCAGACGGTCCTCGCCCGCAACAAGGCCGCGACTGCGGCTCTGCTCGCGTGGGGCACTTCCGGCCAGGCGTCCAGCGGGCTCAAGACCGTCCGCCAGGCCCGGAACGAGTGCGCCGACGCGGTGATCGACTACAACGCGACGGCCGCCCGGTTCCCCAACGACATGCTGACCGGCCTGCCACGACGCATCAACCTGTCCGACGACCCCGTCGGCTGCGGTTAGGGAACCCACATGCGTACATTGCTGCTCGCCATGGTCGCCGCGATCGCCGTCTTCATGGGTGGCTGCGCTGGCGATTCGGGCAAGGGATCGTCGGGAACGGCGTCCTCGCCGACCGGATCCGCCGCGACGACCGCGTCGTCGGCCGCGGCCGACAACACCCAGCAGGTCTGCACCCAGGCGAAGGCACTCGTCGAGGAGTACAACCAGAAGGCCGCCGCCGTCCTCACCCGGGCGGTGACGACGGGCATCAGCGATCCGGAGAAGGCGGACCAGATCCTCAACGAGATGGTCCCGCTCGCCAAGGACTACAAGACCAGATTCGAGGCACTCTCGGCTACCGCGACCAACCAGCGACTCAAGGACGCGCTCACCACGCTGGCCAAGAAGCTGGACGAGGTCACGTCGGAGAACGCCTCCGGGGCGCTCGCCGTCACCGAGGGGGTACTCACCCGGACCTGCGGACGGTGACCCGGCCATGGGCGCGTCCCGTAGAACCATGAAGCCCGCGGTCGTCACGGCCATCGCCGCCCTGGCGCTCGCTCTGCTCGTCGGTTGCTCAGACGAGCGGGATGCGTCGGACCCACCGCGGTCACAACAGGTGGCAAACCTCAATCCGTGCGAGGTGCTGGACGGATCGATCAGGGCCGACCTGGAACTCGAACCCCTTCAACCGATCGTCGAGTCGTACTCCCGTTCCTGCCAGTACCGGTCGATCCGTGATGCCGGCGACGAGTCCGCGCACGTGCTCGGCGCCACCGTGGTGATTCGGCACAGCACCGCGGCCAACACGATCGCCGACGCGCGACGGCTCGCCGAGGCCTACGAACGCTCCTACCATGCAACAGCCACCGAGAGAGACGTCGGCGGGAGGAAGGTCTACGAGCTCACCGGGGCCCGATCGAATAGGCTGTTCCTGACGGAGATCACCGCAGACTGCGTGCTGATCTACGCAATCGACGCCACGTCATCAATTCAGGTCACGGCAAACGTCGCCGGGCCAGACCGGGGATGCGGCTTCCACGACCTTCCGGCACAGTTGGCAACGCGGATGCCACCCACCGACGACCGGTCCGTACCGCCACGCACCGACCGCGTCACCGACGTTTTCACGATCGATCTCTGCGCTGTCATCGATTCCGACCGTCGCAGAACCCTGGGCCTGGACGACGGCAGTCCCAGCGAGTCACCGCCGGTCATGTACAGGTCGGACTCGTGCAACTTCTACAGTCAGGCCGACCAGCCCGGCGAGCTGACCTCTCTCTTCGCCTCCACCATCGACTCCGACGCCCACGGCCTCACCGAAAACCATGCGCCGCCCCCGGTCGCCCGCGAAATCGGATCGCGACGCATCTTCCGGATAGCGACGTCCACGACCGACGGGCGCCGCTGCAGCGACCACTACGAGGTCGACAACCTCGCGTCGTTCAACGTCACCGCCATGACCATTGGACCCGATCCCGCCCCGGCGTGCCGCGTCCTCGATGAGCTCGCCCCCGCGATCGAACCGAAGCTGCCGCTGGTCGTTCTGGAACCGAGCCTGCCCCTGAACCTCCGATAAAGCCGGGCCTCAGGTGGCGTAGTCGTGGAGCCGGGCCCGGATCCCGTCGGCGTTGGTGTGGCCGAGCCGCTCGAAGATGTCCAGGGCCTCCTGCCAGGCTGCACAGGCGTCCGGTCCGTCGCCCATGGCATGCCGGACGTCACCGAGGTGGGTCAGCGCCTGTGCCGTGTAGTACGGCTCGCCGAGGGCGCGGAAGAACGCCAGCGACTCCAGGTAGCAGTTCGCGGCCTGCTCGTACTCGCCCAGGTGCTGGTGCGCGTAGCCGATGCTGTCCAGCACGTTCGCCATGGCGATGTCGTTGCCGAGGGTCCGGTTGAGCTCCAGGGCCTGCCGGCAGTACACCAGGGCCATCGAATGGTCACCCAGCTGAGCCTGGTACCAACCGACGACGTTGAGCACGTGGGCCCGGGCGCGGAGGTTGCCGGTCTCGTGGAAGAGCCGCAACGCGTGTTCGGCGTGCCGCACAGCGTCGCGATGGTTGCCCTGGTCGTCGGCAATCCAGCCCATCCGGTGAAGGGTCCAGGCCACACCGTCGGTATCGCCCAGACTCGCGTGGATGTCGTGGGCCTGCCGCAGCTGCGCGTCCGCCTCGTCGAACCGCTGGAGCCTGGCCAGGCACTGGGCCAGGTCCCGGCGGACGGTCGCCGCCGCCGCAAGGTCTCCGGCTTCGTTGACCGCCGCCAGGGCGGCCTGCTGCGCCTCGAGCGAGTCGTGCCAGCGGCCCCGCAGATGCAGGAAGAAGAACATCGACCAGGCCAGCTGCCAGGCGTGGGTCGCGAAACCGTCGCTGGCCGCCTGCCGGACGACGGCCAGCAGAACCGGCCGCTCCGTGCCGAACCAGGCCACCGCTGACCGATGACTGGTCACCGGCTCGACGATGACGCCCGGCTGAGCCGGATCGAGCGTGAACAGGTCGCGTTGCGGGGCGATGACCAGCGAGGCCGTGTAGGCGGTGTGCAGGTAGTGGTCGAGGATGCGCAGCCGGGCCGCGTCGCGTTCCCGCGGGTCGACGGCGTCGGCGAGTTCGGCGGCGTAGACCCGGAGCAGATCGTGCATCGAGTACCTGCCCGGCACGTGCTCGATCAGCAGGCTGGCGCGGGTCAGTTCGGCGAACAACGACTGGGCCTCGCCACCGGACGTGCCGGCCAGACTCGCGGCGGCCGCGGCCGAGATGTCCGGACCGGGATGCAGCCCGAGCAGCCGGAACAGGCGTGCCGCCGGCGGCTTGAGCCGCTCGTACGACCACGACAGCACCGTGCGTACGTCGCTGGTCGGTTCACCACCGTCGAGCACGTCGAGACCGTCGGAACCGGCGAGATCCGCCTCCAGACTCGCCAGCGGAAACGTCGGGTTGTTGGCGGCCCGGGCCGCGACGATCGACAGGGCCAGCGGCAGCCGCGCGCAGGCGTCGATGAGCCCCTGCGCGGCGGCCGGTTCGGCGGTCAGACGATCGGGGCCGAGTCGCCCGACGAGGAGATCGCCCGCCTCCTGCAACGTCAGCAACCCCAGCGGCAGTGGATGGGCACCGTCCATGACCGTCAACGACGTCAGCCGGCTCGTCACCACCACCAGGCAGCCGGCCGAGCCGGGCAGCAGCGGCCGCACCTGCTCCACCGACGCGGCGTTGTCCAACACGACCAGCACCCGGCGTTCGGCCAGCACCGTGCGATAAAGCCCCACCTGCGCGTCCAGGTCGGCCGGGATCCGCTCCGGCGCGACGCCGAGCCCGTCGAGGAACCCCCGCACCGCCTCGCCCGGCGTCATCGGTGGCGCCGTCGGCTCGAAACCGCGCAGATTCACGAACAACTGCCCGTCGGGAAAGCGATCGGCGACGCGGTGCGCCCAGTGCACCGCCAGCGCGGTCTTCCCGACCCCGGCCGTCCCCGACACGACCGCGATCATCATGGCCGGGTACGGCCCTTCCGCGGCGGCGAGGCCGTCGAGCGCGGCCAGCTCCGCGGTCCGCCCGGCGAAGCCCCGCACCCGCGCCGGCAGCTGCCGGGGGATGGCCGATCGACCCGCACCGGACGTCGTCGTGGACGGCTGGCCGGCCGCGTCCCCGTCGACGGCCACCGACCCGGACCGACGCGCCTCCTCGACCCGGTCCCGGGCCGTCGCCAGCACACCACGTTCGACCAGCGTCGCACCGAACAGGTCCAGCAGGACGTCGAACCGGTCCGTGGGGGGCAAGGTGCGGCCGCTCAGATACTGACCGATGACACTGCGCGCCCAGCCGGTACGGGCCGCCAGCTCACGCAGCGTCCACTGGCTGGCGTTGTCCCGCCGGGCGTGCCGGCGCCGCAACCCCCGCAGCAGCTCCGCCAGTTCATCCACCCGCGACACGGCGTTCGCAGCGGCGAGAAGGGCCGCGTCAGCCGGCTGACCGGCGTCCCCGACACCCACTGCGACCCTCCACCCGATGTCACTCCCCGTGCGCACATGGTAGATGACCGATGGAAGCCGGTGCCGGCCACGCCCGTGTCCGTCGTCGTCCGGCACCGGCCGCCGCCGTCCGCTCCGCGCGGGTACGGCAGCCCGGACCGGTCATGCTGCTGGCGGGCCGGTACGAAATCGTTCTGCACCCGGGTGAGGGAAAATGACCTGGCCGTTCCGACCACCGCCGGCTCTCGGGCTCGCTGCCGACCGGGCCGATCTCGGCGCGCGGGAACTCGTGGTACGCGGGCGCCGTCCGATCGGCTCGACCCTGCTCCGGGGCACCCTCGGCGCTGGCGCGCTGGTCACCGCGATCGCCGCGCTGGCCGGCGTGGTATGGCTGGCGGCGCTCGGGTTGCCGCTCGCCGCGCTCGGGCTCGTGGTGTACGCCTACGCGGTGCCGCCGCGCGGCGGACACCGCTGGATTGCCGTGCATGAGCGTGGGCTGGTGCTGTCCCGGCCGCTGGCGGCGGTCGGCTGGGAGGATGTCGGCAACGACGGCGACCTGCTGACCGCGGCGGTCGGCGACGGCCGGCAGGTCACGTTCGGCCCGTTGACCATCGACGCTGGCGGGCGAGCCGACGAACGCCGCCCGGTGCGGACGCTGTCCGCAATCGTGGCCGGGGTCGTCCTACTCACCGGCGCCGGCACCGTCGTTGCCGCCGCCCGCGCCGCCGATCCGGCACCGCCCGTCGCCGCAACCCCCACCGAAACGCGGACGACCCCACCGGCGCCGGTGTCCACGCCGCCGCCCTCGCTGCCCTTCGACAGCAGCGAATGGGGCGAGGTCTGCGCCTTCCGCGAGTTCCCCGCAGCAGCACCCTACGCCGGCCCCGGCCCGCACCCGATCGCGTTCGTCGTGTCCGGCTCGCGCGGACCGGCCTTTCCGTCGCGGCCGGCGGCATGGGAGCCACCGACCATCAAGGCCACCCAGCTCGTGGCGTGCATCGACGGCGTGCCGGGGCCGGTGGCCGGCACGTGTGACTACTCCGACGGGGTGACCGGGCAACTGCTGCACAGCAAATACGAGATCAAACTCTATGAGACGCGCACCCGCGCGCTGGTCGCGTCGTTCACGCTCCTCGGTGCGAGCACCGCGTGCAGCGTGATCGTCATGGCGCCCCGGAGTGGCTCGCTGGCACCGCAGTACACGCTGGTCACCGAGGCTCAGATGCGGACCGCGTTCGCTCCGTACGTGGAGGCGCCGCGCTGAGTTCGACGGCCTTCAGCCGGCACCTGGCCGCCGATCTACCGCCGACCGTCCGCCCGGTCCCGGTCAGTCCCGACCCAAAAGGCGGCGAGGTACAACGGCAACATGCCGACCCCGGCCACGACCAGTTTCGGCCAGCCGAGCCCCAACACGAGGAACAGGGACAGCGCCATCGACGCCGCGCCTCCCGCGGCATAGATCAGAATCCGTCTGAGCATGGTTTCTCCATCCAGACCAACGAGCGGAGACCCGGGTGCAGACCCGGCTGGGCCGGTGCGATCACGGGCAGCGTAGTGACGCACAACGACCTGACGGCGACGAGTCGCCCGTCGGCGGACACAGCTGGACGCGAACGGACACGCCCGTGCAGGACGGTCAGGGCGTGGTCACCCTGGTGTCAGAGCCCCAGCCGGCGGGCGAGTTCGGTGCGCGACCGAACCGCCAGCTTGCGGTAGATCCGGGTCAGGTGCGCTTCGACGGTCTTCACGGACATGAACAGCGCGGCGGCCACCTCCTGGTTGGACCGTCCCGCGGCGACCAGTTCCGCCACCCGGCGTTCGTTCCCGGTCAGGTCCGTGCCGGAGTGGTGCAGTCCGGATCGGGCCAGCTCAGCTCGGGCACGCTCGGCCCAGCAGGGATAACCCAGGCGGGCGAACACCTCCGCGGCCGCGGTCAACGTTTCGGCCGACTTCCGTTTGTGGCCCGCTCGGCGGCACACCTGCCCGAGCGCGAGCCGTGATCGGGCCGCCTCGAACGGGCACTCGATGCCGTCGAGGTCGACGACCCGCTGCAGTTCCCGGAGTGCCGCGTCGACATCTCCGGCCGCGGCACGGCGAAGGGCCTCGCATCGATCGGCCGCCACCGCGGCTTCGGGGCGACCGGACCCGCCTTGCCGGCGGAGGAACTCCACCGCACGTGCCGCCTCGTCGGGCGCACCGACCTGCAGAGCGGCGTCGGCGTAGTCGACGGCCCAGAGCGACTGTTCGAGGTCGACCATGTGGGTGCGGTCGAACACGGCCGCGACTTCCCGCAGAGCGTAAAGGGCGGCCTGCCACTCGCCGGCAGACGTCTCGATGAACCCACGGATGGCCAGGAACGCGCAGAGCCAGTACGTCGATTCGATCGCGCGCGACTCCTCGGTGGCCGCCTCGACGGCGGTTCGGGCGAGGTCCAGGTCACCGGCGTAGGCCGCGACGAGCCCGCGGGCGATCTGCTCCTGAAACGCCGACAGCGACCACGCGCCGATCCGATCCGCATCCTCCAGAGCGGCCCGCGCTTCCGGCAGGCGGGAGGACCGGGTCAGATGCAGGATGAGCGCGATGTAGAGCTGCGTCAGGTCGCCGTAGCGCCCGGCTTCGAGAGCGGAACGGATCTCCCGTCGCACCGGCGCTTCCGCCGCAGGGTCGTCCCACGGTGCGAAGAAGGCCCGGGTCCAAGCCACGATCGAACCGGGCAGGTCGTGCGTCGACGCGACCAGTTCGTCGATCTCGCCGAGGGTCCGCGCGGCATCTCCCGACGCCCAGTGGCGTTCGACGGTGAGCCGTCCGTAGAGCGCCCGCAACAGCGCGGCGTCCTGCTTGCCCGCCCGTGCCTCTGCCACCGCGACCCCGGTCAGTCGCAGTGCTTCGGCACCGTTTCCTTCCAGACGGTGCAACGCGCCGAGCAGCGTGGTGAGTTCGTTGCGGACCTCGGTTCCGGGCGGGGCGAGCGCCAGTCCCTGTTCGGCGAGCGCGCGGGCGCCGGGCATGCGACGCGTGAGGTCGATGCGGCGACGGATGGCCTCGGCGCGCGCCGTCGGATCGGGGGCCAACGGTTCGAGCACGTCGAGGGCCGCACGGGCGGCTTCGGTGTCGCCGGCGAGGGTGTAGGTATCCACGACGCGCAGCCAGCGCGCGAACCGGTCGGTCCGCGTCCCGGCGGCCGGGGTGGCGCGGGCCGCCGCCTCCAGCAGTTCGCCGGCGAGCTGGAGCGCACCGCGGCCGGCCGAGGTGGTGGCGGCGCGCTCGATCTCGTCGGCCACCGCCCGGTCGGGCGTGGTGATGGTGCGGGCGCGGTGGAGCGCCCGCTCCACCGGGTCGTCGAGGGAGTCGGCGAGCAGCCGGTGCACCCGGCGTCGCTCGGCCGGGGTCGCCGCCTCGTACAGGGCGGAGGCCAGCAACGGGTGGGTGAACACCACCCGTTGGAGCGGGCCGACCTTCGCGACGTCGGTGTCCGCCGCCGCTTCGAGGGCCGCGCCGACGCGGTCGGGTCCGACGAACTTGTCCAGCTGCCCGACGCTGAGGCGGCCCGCCGCCGAGACGATCAGCAGCACCTCCCGCGCCGCGGCCGGGAGCAGCGCTACCTTCTCCCCCAGCACGTCGCTGAGGCTCGGCGGCACCGGGAACACCGGGTCGTGACCGTCACGGGCGCTCCACCGCCAGCGCGACACGTCGGACTGCATCGCCTGGGCGATCATGAGCGCGAGGAAGGGATTGCCGCCGCTGGTGCGGGCGATGGCCGCGCTGACCGCCTGCGTCCACGTCGACCCGAAATGCCGACGCAGCAGTTGAGCGATCGCCGGCTCGTCGAGCGGTGGAAGGTCGAGATCACGGCGCGGTTCGGGAAGGGTACGGACGAGATCGCTCCGAAGACCCTCGGGGCGCACGCCGACCAGGACGCTGAGGCGCTGCGACGCAACCGCGAGGCGCCGTAGCGCGAACGCCAGACCGCCGGCCGTGGCGGCGTCGAGCCACTGGACGTCGTCCAGAATCACGGTGACCGGTTCCGTGCGGCAGAGGTCGGTCAGCAGGCTCCGGATCGCCAGCGGCATCGCGAGCGGATCGACCACGCGGCCGTCCGGCTCGACCTGTTGCAGCGCGACCGACAGGGCCCAGCGCTGGGGTGCGGGCAGTCCGTCGGCGGCGTCGGGCGGGCACTGGGCCAGCAGGTCGGCCAGCCCGGCGAACGGCAGACCCTGGTCGAACCGGGTCGGTGAGACGGCGAGCACGCGACGACCGGCGCGCTGGGCGATCTGGCCGGCGGCCTTGAGCAGGCTGCTCTTCCCGACGCCCGGCGCACCGGAGACGACGACCTGTCCGCCCGCCGCGCAGGCGTCCGCGACGACCCGGAACGCCGTCTCGCGCCCGAAGAGTCCGAAACCCTCGGCCGTCATCGCGGGCAACGCGGCGCCCTCCGCCCAGCCCGTGCAGGGTCCACTCGAGGGATTTCCCCGACGCCTCACCAGGCAGTCCATTCCTAGCGTCAGGGCGCCCGTTCGAACAACCCCGTTCGAACAAACTCAGGAGGACGCGATGAGTGAAGGCCGACCCACGGTGGTTCTCATCCACGGAGGCTTCGTCGACGGTTCCGGTTGGCGCGGCGTGTACGACCGCCTCCGCGCGATGGGACATGACGTACGCATCGTCCAGAACCCCACCCAGTCCCTCACCGGCGACGTCGACGCCGTCAGGCAGGTCCTCGACGACATCGACGGCCCGGCCGTCCTGGTCGGCCACTCGTACGGCGGGGTGGTCACCACCGAAGCCGGCAACGACCCGCGGGTGGCAGGCCTGGTCTACATCGCGGCCTTCGCCGCCGACAAGGGCGAATCGGTGCTCGCCCTCGTCGCCGATCCCGCCCCCGGCGCCCCGGTCCCGCCGATCCTGCCGCCGCGCGACGGCTACCTCTACCTCGACCGCGAGAAGTTCGCGGCCTCCTTCGCCGGCGACCTCCCCGCCGACGAGGCCGCCTTCATGGCCGACTCCCAGGTCCCCTGGGGCCTCGCCGCCGCCGAAGGCGCCGTGACCCAGGCCGCCTGGCAGACCAAACCGAGCTGGTACCTGGTCGCGGCCGACGACCGGATGATCCCGCCACCGGTGCAACGCCGGATGGCCGAACGGGCCGGCGCCACCGTGCGCGAGGTCGAAGGCAGCCACTCCGTCTACGTCTCCCAGCCGCAGGCCGTCGCCGACCTGATCCACACCGCGGTGGAGTCGATGTAAGCGACAGGGCACCGAGCCTCGCCGGCTCGATGCCCTGTCAGGATTTCGGCGCCGGTCCGTGCTGTCAGCCGGCGTGGACGGTCGCCCGCGCGGCCCGCTCGATCACCTGTGTGACGGTCCTGGGATCCGACATCAGGCCGAGGTGGCCGGCGTCGTACTCGGTGACGGTGGAGCCGGCCCGCGCGGCCATGGTCCGTTGGGCACCGGCCGGGATGATCCTGTCCTTCCTACCGATCAGGTACCAGGACGGGATCGTCCGCCAGGCCGGAACTCCGGACGGCTCGTTGAGCGCGCTGATCGGGCCCGACCGCTGGGTCGCCCACACGATCGACTTCTCCTGATCGCTGAGGCCGGACGCGAACGACGCGAAGACGGTCGACTTCTTCAGATACAGCTCGGTGGCCGGGGTCGGCGGAAGGGTCGCGGGAACGAAGTCGAACACGGTCGTCGGATCGGCCGCGAGCGCGGAGTCCGGGCCCGCCAGCACGAACGGGGTTTCGCCCTGGTCCGGCGCGAACGCGTTGACGTACACGAGTGCCTTGATGTTCGGGTTGCCCGTGGCCGCGTTGGTGATGACGGCTCCGCCGTAGGAGTGGCCGACGAGCACGACTGGGCCGGTCAACGTCTCGAGGAAGGCCCGTACGAACGCGGCGTCGCCGGCGATCGACCGGAGCGGATTGGCCGCCGCGACCACGGTGTATCCGTCGGCCTGGAGCCTGGTGATGACCCGGGTCCAGCTCGAGGAGTCCGCCCAGGCGCCGTGCACGAGCACGATGGTGGGCTTCGCCGGGCCGGGCCGGCCTTCCTGCGCGACGGCGCTCGTGGTCGTACCGAAGGTCAGCGAGACGAGGGTGACCGCGGCGAGCGCGATCGCATGTGCTCTCCAGCCTCGCCGGGCCGGGTGAGAGCGGGGACTGATCATGATCCCTCCATGGTGGTCGGCTCACGTGTAGACCGGACACCCATCACCCGATGTGACACGCGCCCGGCTGTCACCGATCCGTCAGGTCGGGTCGAGCCCGCTGAGCGGGAGCCGGTTGAGTTGGCCGCGTGAGGTGATCTCGAGCTTGGCGAAGACCTTGCCCAGGTGGTACTGCACCGTCCGGGGGCTGATGAACAGCTGGGCGCCGATCTCGGGGTTGGACAGGCCCTCCCGGGCCAGCCGGGCGATCTGCCCTTCCTGCGGCGTGAGGGCGTCGCGGGTGTCCACGGTCCGCCTGCGGGCGGTCCCTCCGGTGGCCAGCAACTCGCGGCGGGCGCGCTCGGCGAACGCCTCGGCCCTGGTGCGGGTGAACATGTCGTGCGCGGTCCGCAGCTGCTCGCGGGCGTCGACGCGACGGTTCTCGCGGCGCAGCCACTCGCCGTACACCAGGTGCGCGCGGGCGAGGTGCACGGCGATACGACTGTGCGCGAGCCGGTCGATCGCCTCGCGGTAGCAGGACTCGGCGGCCGCACCGTCGCTCAACAGGGCGGTCGACCGGGCCTGGACGCCGAGCGCCCAGTCGGTGCCGGCCGCGCCGGTCCGTTCCTCGAGCCGTCGCAGGGCGGCCGCGGCCTCCTCGTGAGCGCCGCTCCGGGCCGCCGCCTCGATCAACTCGACCAGGGCGAAGCCGAGGATGCCCAGGTCGTCGTACTCGCACGCCGAGCGGGCACCCGCCAGGGCGTCCCCGTAACGGCCGAGACCGTTGTACAGCACCGCGCTCGTGTACCCGTACCCACCGATCCCCCGTCCCTCGCCGCGCGCGGTCGCGTTCCCGAGACCCCAGTTCAGGGCGGCCAGCGATTCCGTCTCGACGCCGCGCCACACCGCGAGCAGCAGCGAGGCGTACTTGGCCGGGGCATTGCCGGTCGCCTCCGTGATCGCGTCGGACTCGTCGACCAGCGACGCGGCCGGCTCGAACTCCCCGGCGTGCAGGTGCACGACGGCGCGGTATCCCAGCGCCAGCGGCAGGACCACCAGCGCACCGGCGTCGCGACAGAGCCGCACCGCCCGCGTGGCCAGCCCGTACCAGGTCTCGTCGTCCCACAGGTCGCCGGCGACGAGCCAGGGCAGCCAGAACCACCGCATCAGCTCGTCGTGATCGCCCCCGGCGTCCGGCCCGAACGCGGTGAGCGCACGCCGCAAGGGGGCCACGCCGGCGACGTAGCCGTCCGTGTACCGCGTCGTGAGACCGTCGAGGAGAAGATCGATCGGACGCGGCGGCTGTCTCGCGCGGGGGGCGTCCCGGGCGGCCGTGGCCACCTCGGCCGGGCCGACGCGGTCGTTGAGCCGACCCGCGAAGATCGCGGCTCCGAGCGCCTCCAGGTACGCCTCGCGCGCCGCGTCGCCGTCGAGGGGTGCGAGCCGGTCGGCCGCGTCGAGCAGCAACGGCGGGGAGTCGCTGCCGCGCCGGAGAGCGAAGGCGATCTGGGCGCGCAGCCGGGCGAGCCGGGCGCGCTGCAGGTCGTCCAACGGGCACATCTCCGCGACCGCCAGCAGCTTGTCCGCGGCGTCCGGCGCTCCCGAGTCGACCTTGGCCCTCGCGGCGGCGAGCGCCCGCCGGCCCCGACGGGCCGGGTCGGGGGTCAACTCGGCGGCCCGCTCGAGGAACGCCGCCGCCGCGGCGAGCCCACCCCGCCGAGCCGCCCGCCCCGCCGAGAGTTCCAGTTCGGTGGCGATGTCCTCGTCCGGCATGGTCGTCGCGTGTGCGCGGTGCCAGGCCCGGCGGTCGGGATCGACGTCCGGATCGGTGGCCTCGGCGAGCGCGTGATGCACCCGCTCCCGTTCGGGCAGGGTCGCGGTCCCGTAGATCGCGGAACGCACCAACGGATGGCGGAACCGCACCCGGCCACGGAGGTCGACCAGCCCGGCGGACTGGGCCGGTGCCGCCGCGTCGGCGCCGAGCCCGAGCCGGGCGGCCGCGCGCCAGAGCAGTGCCACGTCGCCCACCGGCTCGGCGGCCGCCGTCAGCAGCAGCCGCCGGGTGTCGTCCGGGAGCGAGTCGAGCCTGCGCAGGAAGCTCTGCTCGATCCGGTTCGCCAGCGGCGTCGCGTCGAGCACCCCGAAACCGCCCGCCAGTTCGGCCGGCGTCAACCCGCGCGGCAGCTCCAGCAGGGCGAGCGGGTTACCGCCCGACTCGGCGACGATGCGGTCCCGGACCAGCTCGTCCAGGCGTCCGGGGAGCGCCGAGTCGAGCAGCGCCCGGGCGTCGTCGTCGCCGAGACCGCCGACCACGAGCTCCGGAAGCCCCGTCACCTCCGCGAGGTTGCTCGGCTCCCGGACCGCGAACACCAGACCGACCGGTTCCGCGAGCAGGCGGCGCGCGACGAACGCGAGGGTCAGCGCCGACGTCTTGTCCAGCCATTGGGCGTCGTCGACCACCCAGAGGAGCGGCCGCTCCTCGGCGACCGCCGAGAGCAGGCCGAGCACGCCCAACCCCACGACGAAGCGGTCCGGTGCCGGGGCCGCGCTCAGGCCGAACGCCGCCGCGACCGCGTCGCGCTGCGGGCCGGGTAGCCGCTCGCGCAGATCGAGCAACGGGGCGCACAACGGGTGGAGGCCAGCGTAGGCGAGCTCCATCTCGTATTCGTGGCCCGCCGCCCGGGCGACGCGAAAGCCGGACGCGCTTCGCACCAGGTGCTCCAGCAACGCCGACTTGCCGACGCCCGCCTCGCCGCGCACGACCAGAACCTGGCTCCGACCCGCCCGCACGCTCGTCAGCAGCTGGTCCAGCACGTCGCACTCGTTGCGTCGACCACGCAGCGCCGGGCTCGTCGACACGTTCCGGACGCTATATCGACCATCCAATCGCGTCAATCAGCCCGGCGACGCTCGCCTGGCGATCCTGGCTGGCGTGTTGGCGGACTCGATGGCACGCGTCTGCCCGCGATCCTCGACCTAGTTCGCGCACCTGGTCCACCTCGACCACCGGAGCTGACGATGGCCATCACCACCGCGGTCGCACCCGAGCCGGCCCCGTTCGAGACCCTCCGTCCCCGCCTGTTCGGGATCGCCTACCAGACACTGGGTCGTGCGGCCGACGCCGAGGACGTCGTTCAGGATGTGTGGATCCGCTGGCAGGGCGTGGACCGCACACAGGTCCGGGATCCGGTCGCCTACCTCGTGACCATCACGACGCGGGTCGCGCTCAACGCGGCGACCTCGGCCTACGCCCGTCGCGAGGTCAGCGCCGGCGAACGGCTGCCGGAACCCGATCTCGCGTCCGTCGATCCGGCCGCGGAGGTGGACCGCGGCGAGGTGATCGAGGCCGCCGTTCACCTCCTGTTGGAACGGCTGTCCCCGGCTGAACGCGCCGTCTACCTGCTACACAAGGCGTTCGACTATCCGCTCCGCGAGATCGCGGAGGTACTCGGGCTCGGTGAGGCCAACGCGCGGCAACTGGCGCACCGGGCGCGTCTGCATCTGGCCGGACACCGACGCAATCCGGTCGATCGGGCGGAGCGGACCGGACTGCTCAGAGCCTTCCTCGACGCGACGCGGCTCGGCGACCTGGCGCGCCTGATCGACCTGCTGTCCGCTCACCGCCGTCAGGTGCCACCCGCCGCCGACCTCGAACGGGGCGTCTGGTCGTCGCCGGGCCCGCCGGCCTGATAAACATCATCGTGTGAATACCGAGGCCCGGCGCCGGTGGCTCAACCCGATGCGGGCGCGGGCGGCGGACGAGCCGCACCGGGTGGCGACGCCGCTCGAGCTGCTGTTCGATCTGTGTTTCGTCGTCGCGGTGGCCCAGGCGGCGCTGCCGCTGCACCACGCGATCTCCGAGGACCACGTCCGCGACGGGGTGACCCACTACCTGATGGTGTTCTTCGCCATCTGGTGGGCGTGGATGAACTTCACCTGGTTCGCGTCGGCGTACGACACCGACGACAACCTCTACCGGATCACGACGCTGGTGCAGATCGCGGGAGCGCTGGTGCTGGCCGCGGGCGTCAAGCCGGCGTTCGAGGACTCCGACTACGCCGCGATCACGCTGGGCTACGTGGTCATGCGGCTCGCACTCGTCGCGCAGTGGTTGCGGGCGGCCCGCAACGACCCGCCCAGACGCGTGGTGGCGCTGCGCTACGCGGCCGGCATCACCATCGTCCAGGTCCTGTGGTTGGCGCACCTGGCCCTGCCGGCGTCCTGGTCCACGCCGGTGTTCGTGGTCCTCGTGGTGTGCGAGCTGCTGGTGCCGGCGATCGCCGAACGCGCACCCGGCGGCCCGACCACCTACCACCCGCACCACATCGCCGAACGGTACGGTCTGTTCACGATCATCGTCCTCGGTGAGTCGGTCGCCGCGGCGACCGTCGCCGTCCGGGCCGGCCTCGACGAGGGTGAGCATCGCGCCGAGCTGATCTCGGTCGCGGTCGCCGGCGTGATCATCGTGTTCGCGTTGTGGTGGCTGTACTTCGACCGGTCCGCGCACGACCTGCTGACATCCCTGCGGGCGTCACTGGTCTGGGGCTACGGCCACTATGTGATCTTCGCCGCGACCGCGGCGATCGGTGCGGGGCTGGGTGTCGTGGTCGACCACGAGACCCATCATTCGCACGTCTCCCGCACGGTCGCCGGCTACGCGGTCGCCGTGCCGGTCGCGCTGTTCCTCGTCGCCGTGTGGTTCCTGCACGTGCGGCCCATGCAGACCGGACCGCACGTGGTCGCGTGCCCGATCGTCGCGGCCCTGGTGCTGCTCGCACCCCTTGTGCCGGCGCCGGTTCCCGTGATCGCCGGTCTGGTGGTCGTTCTGGTCGCGCTCACCACGGTGAACGCCCACGGTAGACAGTCATTCGTGAACGTCGATTAATCCCGGCCAACTTGTTACAGTCCTGCCGAGCGTTGCCAACGGGGAGGCACGATGGCATGACTCGAACAACACGCCGTGCCGTCGTTTCGGCCTTCCTGGCGGCGTCATTTCACCTTTCCGCGTCGGTCGCGATGCCCGGCGTGGCTGCGGCCAGCGACGGCGACTCCGACCTGCGGCGGTGCTCCCAGCAGGTGGCCGACGCCGCCAAGCAGCACCGGCCGGTGAGCGGCTACGCACTGGACACGGGAAACCTGGTCGGCGATCCCTCAGGCCCGTCCCCCGCCGATCCGGCCCCGACGCACAAGGATTTCAACGGCTCCGTGCACACGGTGTGGGACGCCGCGCAGACGGCCGACACCACCTATCTGGGCGCCTCGCCGCAGATGACCGCCGTCGACCAGGGCAGCGCCGCCGCGCCGACGACCGCGATCACCGGGTTCTGGGCCCACACCGGTGACACCCCGAACGCCGCCGAACAGAACCTGCGGGCGGTGTCCGCGGACGGCGGCTCGTCGTGGTCCGCGCCCATCACCACGAGCGGCGGCACCGCCGCGTTCTCGGTGGGGCTGCGCGACGGCCGGGTGTTCTCCGTGGGGTTCAAGACCACCGGCGCGGCCGGCTACTCCGGCAGCATCACCGACACGACCGGCGCCGCCGCCACGGCCACCCCGATCACGGTGACGTTCCCGGACGCGACGGGGGCGGCGTACAGCCCGCTGACCTGGACGCGTACGGCGGGCCGGCCGATCCAGCGCTCCGACGGCTCGGTGCTGCTGCCACTGTACGGAGTGGACAGTGCGAACACCGGCCACACCGTCATCGCGCTGACCGTCGCCACTCCCCCGGCGGGCCCGTCCACCTGGACCTTCCAGGCGCTTCGACCGGACCTGCGGTCGCCGCTGTCGGCCACCAACAGGGCCGTCACGCTCGGCTCGGCGTACCCGGGCGTCAACTTCAGCGAGGCCGGCCTGCTCGAACGGCCGAACGGGTCGCTGATCGCGGTGATGCGCAACCTCGTGGTCGGGCAGAGCAGCGGAGCCGACGTCATGCGGTGGAGCACCTCCGCCGACGGCGGGCTGACCTGGAGCGCGTACGCGGACGTCACCGGGACGCTCGCGGGCTGGAACGGCAACGGCACGCCGCAACCGACCGTCAGCGGACTGCCCGGTATCAGCCCGCAACTGGAGCTGATGACCAACGGGCTGATCGTGCTGAGCTCCGGCAAGCCGGACAACTGGATCGCGTTCTCGACGACCGGCAACGCCACCGGCTGGACCGGCCAGTACACCTACCGCAACTGCCCGACGACGGCCGTGGTCCCGTCCACCAGCTACTACACCGGTGCCGACGCGCCCGGCGACGACCCCGACCAGTGGCGCTACGGTTCGAGCGGCAACACCACGCTGGCCCGCACCGGCAGCAGCCGCATCCTGCAATTCGGCGACAGCTGCCACAACTACCACTGGGGCTGCGTACGCACGAACCCGTCGTACCGGCCGCAGGCGCGGCAGTCCGCGTACACGGTGGACCTGACGAGCCGGATCTGGCAACGGCAGGTGTCCGTGGTGACCCCCAACGCCGGCAAACTCGACCTCGCCGGCCTGTACGCCTCCGGTCAACTCACGGTCGGCGGAAACATGACCTGGGGCTCGGCCGCGCATCCGCGGGCAGGAGCGGCCGGCGCGTTCGACGGCAGCCGGGCCTACTGGTCGTCGGCGATCGCCACGAACGGCGCGGGCGAGCTGCGGCTCGACCTCGGCCGGACCTACACCCTGAATCGGGTGGGACTGAGCCTGCGTCCGCAACTGCCGGCATCCGCGACGGTCGAGGTCTCGACCGACGGCGCGGCCTGGACAACGGTGACCGGCGTGAGCAACGCCGTCACCCGGGCGCTCACCTATGCCGACATCACCCCGGTCGCCGCACGCCAGGTGCGCGTCACCGTGCCGGCGACGACCGGATGCGACGCCGAGCTCGGCCCGTCGTGCGCCTTCCTCAACGAGATCGAGCTGTACTCCACCGTCGACGGATTCGAGAACGACCCGTGGGGCAACTATCCCCGCGGCGCGGATGCGAGCCGGACGGCGGCGCAGATCTGGATCACGGCCGACAGCAGCGGCGGCAGCCACCAGGCGCTGCGCATCTCCGACCAGTCCGACGCGACCAACGCCACGATCTCCTTCGCCGCCCCGGCCGCCGCGACGCGCACGCTCACGTTCCGGCTCAAGCCGTTGCAGTGGGCCACCAACGTCGCCGAAGGCGGGTTCCTGTTCACGGTCGACTCGGGCCAGACGCCGGTGCTGTGGCTCGCGGTGTTCAAGGACGGGACGCTGCACGCGAACACAGCGAGCGGGTATGTCCCGCTGGCCGCGTCGGTGCCGATGAACGCCTGGTCGACCATCACCGTCACCCGCACCGCCGGCGGCGGCAGCCTCCAGATCAACGGCGGTACGCCGGTCGCCGTGCCGGTGATGACGAACGCCACGACAGTCAGCGGGTACACCTTCAGCTCGGCGGGCAGGAAACCCAGCGGCGATCAGGTGCTCGTCGACGACGTCTCCGTCAGCTGACCGGCCGGGCCGCACCCGGGTCCGGGCTCAGCGGGGTAGGCGGCTCAGCTCGGTCTCGGCGATCCGGCGCACGTTCGGGTCCGGGTCGTCGACGTAGCGGCGCACGATGCTCTCCAGCCGGTTCGGCGCGAGGTGCCGCGCCAGGACGGCGACCCGTTGGCGGACCGACGGATCGGGGTCGTCGGTCAGCCGGATCACCAGGTGCTCGCCGAGTGCGGACGGTTTCATCGTCGAGGCGATCCCGCTGATCGTCGCCGCCCGCACCGCGGGGATGTCGTCGGCGGCGAGCATCTCCAGGGCGTCCGCCGCGCGGGAGTCGGCGGCTGCCGCGGCGCCGAGCGCCTTGGCCGCCTCGATCCGTCGGTGCGGTTCCGGATCGGACGCCATGGCGAGCAGCGCGTCGACCGTCGCCGACCCGCCGACCCGGCCGAGCGCCTGCACGGCGCACTCCCGGACGTGCCGGTCGGGGTCCTCGACCAGGCGCAGCAGCACCGGACCCGCCGACTCGTCCGCGAGCCGGCCGAGCCCGAACGCCACCATGGCCCGGACCCGCGGCGCCGGGTCGGTGACGAGCCCGGCGAGCGGCGCGACCGCCACGACCCGCCCGCTGTAGCCGAGCCGGCTCACCGCCGAGGTCCGGACCCCCTCGTCGACGTCGCGCAGCCCGACCAGCAGCACGTCGAAGCCCTCCGGCAGCGGCACGGAACCGATCACCAGGGACCTGATCCGCGGGTCCGGATCGGCCATCGCGGGCGCCAACACGTCGAGGTCCCCCGGCTCGACCACGAACCCGAGCGCCCACAACCCGACCCGGCGCAGCTCCGGCGCGTCGAGGGCGGCGAACTCGCGGGCCGTCGTGCGGCCGACGGCCCGGTCGGTCTGCAGCAGACCGATGATCTCGCTGCCGAGGCTGTCCTGGTCATCGCGGAGGTCGCGGGCGGACGCGCGCAGCAGCACCGGAAGCGCCGACGGACCCTCGATACCGGCGAGCACCCCGGCGATCAGGTCGCGGCCGTAGAAGTTCCCGTCGTCGAGGAACCGGGCGAGCGCCGCTTCGAGCAGCGGAACCAGCGTCCGGTCGCCGCTCTCGGCGAGCGCGGTCAGCGCCGGCTCGATGTCGTCGTAGTCGTCCTCGAGGTCCGTGGCATGCCGGATCACGGCCTCCAGGGATGCGCGGGCATCGATCACCGGATCACGATGCCACAGTTCCCCGGCGTCGGCCGTACGCCAGTCGCGGCACGGCACTGCCGGACGGTCATGCTGACCGGATGCGACTGACCTGGCTGGACGAGCCGACCCTGGACGCGGTGCGCACCGGGCTGCGCACGGTGGCACCGGACCTGGCCGACGCCACGATCGTGCCCCGCGGGCTCGAGCCCACCGACGATCCGCGATGGTGCGCAGCCAGCGCCGTCGTCGACGGCCGGTTCGTCGTCAAGTTCGCCTGGGCCCAACCCCCCACGCGGCGGATCTGGCACGAAGCACGGGTCCTGGACGCGCTGCGGACGGCCGCCCCTCGGCTGCCGCTGCCCGAGGTGGTCGCGATGTCGCGTGCGCCGGCGATGCTGGTCACCCGCCGGGTGCCGGCGCTGCCGTTCTTCGACGTGCGACATCTGATCGGGCCCGCCCACCGGCACCTGGCCGCCCGAGACCTTGCCACCGTCCTCGCCACCCTGCACCACCCTGACGTCCTACGGACGGTGTCCGAGGCGATCGACCCGCTGCCCGACCCGACAACAGAAGCGGCAACGCACACGACCACCGACACGCTGCGGGACCGGTTCGGAACGCTGGTCGGACCCGACCAGCGCGACCGGGTGCTGTCCTGGTGCGACCGGGCCGACCAAGCACTCGCCGCGCCGGGACGCACCGTCCTGGTGCACGGCGACTTCCACGGCGACAACCACCTCTGGGACCGGCACACCCTGCGGCTGCGCCTGATCGTCGACCTGGAGACGGTGGGCGCCGGTGAACCCGAGTTCGACCTGCGCTGCCTACCCGGCGACTGCGGCATCGACCTGTTCACCGCGACCGTGGCCCACTACCAGGAGCTGACCGGCACAACGGTAGACATGAACCGGGTCATGGCCTGGCACCTGCGCACCGTCCTCGGCGACGCGCTATGGCGGGCCGAAGCCGGGATCGCATTGCCGGACAAGCGCACACCGGCACAGTGGGTCGACGACCTGACCGCCAGGTTCGCCACGCTCGGGACCCTCAACTAACCGACCCGTCGGTCAGCGCCGGAGCCTGTACCGCCGGTCCACGCGTCCACCCGCGGGCTGACCACCCAGAACCCCAGGACGAGGTTGACGCTCAACGCCAGAATCACCGCGAAGCCGCCGATCGTACCGTTCATGGCGCTGATGAGCGTGGCGACGAAGTTCAGGGCACACAGTGACGCGGCACCGACTCGACCCCACCGTGCGCCGACGAAGATGCCAATCGTGCATACCAGCAGCGCCGCCCCCACCGCCGCCCGGCCGAGGGAGAGCGGCACCGCGTCCTCGTCGCCGTGATCGACAGCGTCCAGGAATGCGGCGAGACCCGCGAGCAGGTTGACAAGAGAGATCAACAGCAGGACGACGCTCAGAACCCACACCGACACCGGTCTGAACACCGGACGCGTCGCCACCGCTCGCCGGTAGTGCGGTTTCAGCGGGCGCCGGGCGGTGTCGCGCTCGACCGGGTCGCCATTTGTGTCCACCATGGGCACCTCCATCGATGCCAGGAACCCTAGGGCGGTGCACGGGCATCGCAGCCGGGGTTACCGCGAGCCCGGCAATGTTCCCGCCGGCCGCGGAACCGGCCATAGACTGTGACGAGTGTCGGTCGTCATCGTCGTCGACGGGGTCGACGCCGGCCGGTTCGCGGTGACGGTGTCGCCGTCGGCCGAACTGGCGGCGAGCCTGCACGTGCTGACCGAGCACGGCCACCACACCGAGCATGTCCCCTGGGTCCGGCAGGTCCTTGCCGACGCGCCGGCCGCGTTCCTGGCCGGTCTGCACCGGTTCTCTCCACTGTGGACGGCGCTGCGCTGGCGCGGGTTCTACCCCGGACCGGGTCCGGCGTCGGGTGGTGCGGTCACCGGCACGCCGCCGGTCGCACTGTCTCCCCGGCAGTTCGCCGAGCTCACCGCGTACGCGTGCGTCAGCGGGTACCACGGCTTCGACTTCAGCCGGGTACTCGACGATCCGCGGCAGGCGACCGCACTCCGGCACGGCGCTTCGAGACTGTCGGAGCCGCATTCACGCCTGGCCGAGGACCTGCTGGGGGACGCCGGACAGCTGCGCGCGGACATCACCACCTTCCTCGACCTGTGCCGGCCGGTCTTCTTCGACCACCTGTGGACGCAGGTACAGCCCATCCTCGCCCGCACCGCCCACCGGGTACGCCAGCAACTCGCCGACGCCGGACCGGCCGCGGCGCTGCTCTCGCTGAGTCCGTCCAGCGCGAGCCTGCACACCCCGGCGACCGGCCCGGCCCGCGTCGTGTTCGACAAGGTCCACCACGCGGTCGTCAGCCCGGCGCGGACGATGGTGCTGCTGGTGCCGACCCGGTTCGGCGCGCCGCACCTGCTGGTGAAGAACGAACCGGGACTGCCGGCGATCGTGCATTTCCCGGTCGACGCAACCGACGTCGGCGTGACCCTGGCCCGCAACCGGCTGCTGGCGCTGACCGACTCGCACCGGGTCCGGCTGTGCCGGCTGATCGCGCGCCAGGCGATGACGACCGCCGACCTGGCCGACCGGCTGGCGATGACCCGGCCACAGGTGTCCCGGCACCTGCGGGTGCTGCGGGACCTGGACCTGGTGCTCACCGAACGGCACGGCCGCCAGGTCCACTACCGGCTCGACCTGGACGCCGTCGCCCGCATCGGCCACGACGTGGCGACCGCACTGCAGCACTGAACGCGTTCACCACGGGGAGCTTGGATCCGGCCCGCCGCTATCATCGGGCCCCGTGATCGTATGGATCAACGGCACCCACGGCGCGGGCAAGACAACGACCAGTGCACTCGTGCAGCAACTGATCCCGGATTCACGGGTCTTCGACGCCGAGAAGGTCGGCGAGACACTCATGGACATCACGCCAGGGCTGCCCGAGACGGACAACTTCCAGCACTGGCCGCCGTGGCGCCCGCTCGTCGTCGAGACCGCCCGCCGCGTGCTCGACTACACCGGCGGCACGCTGGTGATCCCCATGACCGTCCTGATCGAGCAGTACTGGCGCGAGATCAGCGCGGGGCTCGCCCAGCATGCCATTCCGGTCAGGCACTTCGTCCTCCACGCCGACCAGGACACCCTCCGCCGACGAATCGCGGGGCAACATCCCGTCCCGTCCCCGTTCCGGCTCAAATATCTTGAGCCCTACGCCGAGGCGGCCCGCACATGGCTGCACGCCGAAGCGGAGGTCGTCGACACCACGCACCTCACGCCCGCCCAGGCTGGCCTACGGATCGCCGAAGCCGTCAGGACCAAGTCACGTGGCTTGTGCGGCTGAGCGATGCTGGGACGATGACGGGCGTCATCGTGTCGCTGTGCGGCGCGGTCCTGCTGTGCCTGTTCTTCCTGGTGCGCAGCATGCTGTGGAAACGGCGGGTCTCCGCGCGGCCGGTGCTGACCGTCGCGGACGTCGCCGCCGCCGCACCCGGCACCGCCGTCGTGGTTTCCGGCCACACCGCGTCGTTCCCGGTGCGGATCTCGCCGGTGCTCGGCCAGGAGTGCGTCTGGTACGAGGTCGCCCGGAACCGCACGCGGGTGATCAGCTCCAACTATGACGAGCACATCCGCACCGTCGACGAGACGTGGGGCGATCTCGGGGTGTACAACGAGCACGGCACGCGCGTCGCGGTCACCGCGGACCTGGGCCGGCGGCCGATCCTCGCCGTCCGCTCCCCGATGGTCGTGGAGCCGCCCACGAACCGCCCCACCACCGGCTCCAACAGCGACTTCGAAAGCATCAGCGAGCGCCTCGTCGAGGTCGGCCGTGCCGTCGTGGTGACCGGCGTCGTCGAGCCCGGCGGGACACTCGGGAAACGCAGCTGGCTCGACGGCACCGCACAGTCCACAGTGGACGACGTGTTCGCGCGTCACGTCCGGTTCCAGCGCTGGATGCTGTCCATCGTCGTCGCGCTTTCCGCCGTGGCGATGGTGGTACCCCATGCTGCGTGACCGCAACGAATTATGACGTGGCGTGGTGAGGTTCCTGCGTCTCCCCGGAGACGGAGACGATGGTTTCGGTCCCGTCGGCCCAGCGCCACGGCGTCTCACGCCCGTGCAGGTGCACCCCGCCGATCCACCGGTCGATGCCGTTGAGCTTCACGTGGTCCGCCGCACCGGCGAGCACCCGTGCCCCGGTGTCGGTCAGACGCAGACCGGTGCCCCGGCCGACCGGACGGTCCGCCGGCTCGGCGTCAAGGAGCGGGACGGACGCGTGTGCCATCCGGTCCATCATCGCGAAGCACCAGTCGTCGCCGAGGTACGGACGCGTTTCCCGCGCACCCGCCCGAACGAACGCCGTCGCCGCGTCGGACGCGCCGTCGGCAACGGCGGCCAGGATCCGCCGTTCGGTCAGCGACAACCCGTCGCGGGTGGCCGGGTACTCCCGGCTGAGCCGGTCGAACGCCTCACCCAGAAACCGCAGCTCGCCGGAGCGGGTGTCGACGATGGTGCGCAGACCGTCCGGAGTGGGCGCACGGAAGGCGGCCCAGGCCTGGCTGGCGAGTTCCAGCGCGGCCGGGGTCAGCCGGATGCACGCGTTCGTGGCGGGCAGTTCGCGTAACTGCTCGGACGTCAGCTGGCCGAGACCACCGAAGCGGGCGATGCCCGCGTGCTCGCCGATACAGATCAACGTGATGCGCTGCGCCGGCACGTCAAGGTCGGCGAGCCGGTCGAGAATCTGGATGATCTGGAGCTGGTCGTACAGATCGGCCTCGAACCACAGGACGTACTCGCCGTCGCGATTGGCCGCCAGGACCCGGTCGCGCTCGGCGAACATCTCGGTGCCCTCGGCCCGGTCGTCGCAGTCCTCCTGAAGCAGGAAGTCGGCCCTGATCCGGCGAAGCTCCTCCGGCCCGCACGCGGGCACCGGCCCTTCGTGCAGCACGTCGCGCCAGTACAACACGCGCTCGGCCAGCCCGGTCCCCGGCAGGTCTGTGGCGTCGCCGTTGCTCACGTGCAACGCCGCGGTCATCCAACCGTCGACACGAACGGCGGCCGCCGTGTCGGGCCGTTCGGCGAGGATGTGGCTACGGGCGGTCGCGTACGACTCGCCGGTCTTGGCCATGCGGGTACGCACGCGTCGTTTGAGGTCGGCCTGCTTGGTCATGATCGTCTCCCGCGGCCCGTCCGCGGATCCCCCAGCGACCGGAACGGCGGGCGCACGATCGACTACAAAGGCCCCGGCCGAGAGGTGGACCCCCCTTTGCCTCCTGGGGTAACCCGGCTGGGGCGGGTCGCCGGAGGTTCGGCGCGGACGGACGCCGACCACCACGATACTCGACCATCGCGGCGATCGGCGGCTCGAATCGCGGCACTTCCGGTGCCAGCGGCCAGCGTGCTGGCAGTCACCGCAGCGGACGGAACGCGGCCCGGAGCTCCGCCGCGAACAGCTCCGGCTCCTCCCAGGCAGCGAAGTGGCCGCCCCGTTCAGCCTCGCCGAAGTAGCTGAGCGTGGGATAGGACTGCTCGGCCCAGCTGCGCGGCGTCCGCCAGATCTCGCCGGGGAAGGTGCTGAACCCGACCGGGATCCGGGGCGCCGGGAGCGGCTGGCTCCCCGCGGCCGGCGCGTCCGGTCCGTACGCCTCCCAGTACGACCGGGCCGCCGACGCGCCCGTGCCGGTCAGCCAGTAGGCCGTGACGTTGTCGAGGATGTGGTCGCGGGTCAGGTTGCCCGAGGGCTGACCGTCGACGAACGCACGGGCAATCTTGTAGTAGGCGTCGGTGTCGTGGTCGATCATCCAGGCGGCGAGAGCGGCCGGCGAGTCCAGCAACGCGTATCCGATCGTCTGAGGCCGGGTCGCCATCTCCACGAAGTAACCGTTTCCGCTGGTCTGGAACGTCTTGATCGCGGCCAGCGCCGCGCGTTCCGCGTCCGTCTCCTGCGGCAGCGACGCCGGGTCGTTGAGCGCCGGCACGAGCAGGTTGGTGTGGATGCCGGCCAGCCCGTCAGGGCCCAGCCGTCCCATCGCATCGGTGACACCGGCGCCGACGTCGCCGCCCTGGGCCACGTAGCGGTCGTAGCCGAGCCGGCGCATGAGCGTCGACCACGCCCGCGCGGTCCGGACCAGATCCCACCCGACCTCGGCCGGCTCACCGGAGAAGCCGTACCCGGGCAGCGACGGCAGCACGAGGTGGAACGCGTCCGCGGCGGCGCCACCGTGCGCGGTGGGGTCGGTGAGCGGGCCGACGGAGTCGAGCATCTCGATGACCGAGCCCGGCCAGCCGTGGGTCATGATCAGCGGCAGCGCGTCCGGGTGCCCGGACCTGACGTGCACGAAGTGGATGTCGACGCCGTCGATCTCCGTGGTGAACTGCGGCAGCGCGTTCAGCCGGTGCTCGACCCGCCGCCCGTCGTACTCCGTCATCCAGTACTGGTGCAGTGCCTGCATCGTGGCCAGTTGCACACCCTGCGACCGGTCACCGGCGAGCTCCTTGCTCGGCCAGCGCGTGCCGGTCAGGCGGCGCTGCAGATCGTCGAGCGCGTCCTTGGGGATCTGCGCGGTGAACGGCCAAACGGCGTTGCCGGCCTGCTCGTGCGTGGTCATGTCAGACACTTCCTCTCCAGAGACCCGATGAGGCGCAGCACCCAATCGTTGGAAGCCTCGGGCTGCGGTACCTCCCCCCGCGGGGATGAGTTGCGGACGACCAACCGCAGTGCGGGGGCGTTGTCCGCGAACCGCGGCGGTGCACACTGGACGGGTCCAGAACGGCTCGGACGGTGAGCGACCTGGAGGACCGATGAGCGGCGACGACATCGACGGCGTCACCCAGTGGGACGACATCGAGGACGACGGCGTCCTGGACGCCTCGGACACCCTCGACGGCGACGCGGTGAGGGATCCCCTCGACCGCGGCATCGCACCGGCCGACCGGTGGTCGCGGGCCATCCGGTACGGGACGACGCCCGCCGAGCAGCACGCCGGCGAACCCCTCGAACAGCGGCTCGCCGAGGAGGAGCCGGATGCCGACCCGTACACGGATCCGGGCGACGACGAGGACGAGCTGATCCGGCGCGGACACGAGCCGGAGGCGCGCTCGGGCCGTCTGGTCGCCGACGATCCGAACGCGGCCGACACGGAGCCGGGCGGCGAGGACGTCGAGTCCGACGCGGTGGCCTGGAACGCCGGCATCGACGGCGGCGGCGCGAGCGCCGAGGAGGCCGCGATGCACGTGGTCGACGACCCCGACGGGCCAGGCGACAGCCCACTCCGATGAGCCGTCGCCGGGTAGCTGCTTCATGCCCCGGAGGGGAGCCGGAATGGAGACGCCGGAAGCCGCGAACACGATTCAGGCGCACGCGGTAGACGAGGACGCGGGCGACACGGCACCCGCGTGGGTGGCGCCGTTGATCCGGCGCACCATCTGGCGGGTGGTCTGGACGGGCCTCGGGCTCGCGGTCCTGCTTTTGATCCTGTCGAAAGCGCGCGGCCTGATCGGCACGCTGATCATCGCGGTCTTCTTCGCCGTCGCGATGGATCCCGCCGTGACCTACCTCCACGCCCGGTTCCGCTGGCGTCGGGGCGCTGCCACCGGAATCATCTTCGCCGCCGTGGCCGGCTTCTTCGTCGCGCTCGTCACCGTCCTGATCCCGGGAATGATCGAGGTCACCGGTCGGATCAGCGACCGGCTGCCCGGTTGGCTCGACGAGGTCAACCGCCGGTTCGGCGTGTCGATCGGTGACGCCCGAACCGGGTCGGAGGCCAGCGAGCAGCTCAAGGCCGCGATCACCGACTGGCTCACCGACAACTCCCGTCAGGTGCTGGGCCTGGCGGCAACCACCGTCGGGCTGCTGTTCCAGCTCCTGACCGTCGCGGCGTTCACGTACTACTTCACCGCGGACGCGCCCCGGATCAGGCGCGCCATCCTGATGCGCCTACCGCCCGCCCAACAGAAGCGGCTCGGCTGGGCGTGGGACACGGCGATCCATCAGACCGGTGCCTACTTCTACTCACGACTGATCCTGATGGGAATCAACGGCGGGCTGTTCTTCTTCGTCCTGCTGGCTGTCGGCATCCCCTGGTTGATCGCCCTGCCGCTGGCCCTGTTCGAAGGATTCGTGGCCGAGTTCATCCCGGCGATCGGCACCTACATCGGCGCCGTGGTACCGATCGTCGTCACCCTCGGCATCCAGGGCCCGGGGCCCGCCCTGATCCTGGTCGGCTGGATCTGCGTCTACCAGTTGGTCGAGAACTACTGGCTCGCACCACGCTTGAGTGCCCGGACCATGGAGATCAACGGCGGGGTCGCGTTCGGCGCGGCACTGGCCGGCGGAGCGATCGGCGGCCCGATGGGCGCCTTCATGGCGCTTCCCGTCGCCGCCCTGATCACCTCGTTTCTCACCGAGTTCACCCGGCGCTACCCCCTGGAGTACCACTCGGTGTACGACCGGGCCCCCGCATCGCCTCCCCGGCGGCCAACGGTCACCGACTGATGGGGAAACCATCGACCGCCGGCCATGCACCGTCAACCGGGCGTCGTTACGTTCCCGCACGCCAGCATTTGGCATCGCGAGAGGGGCTGCACCATGAGCGGGATGGACCGCCGCACGTTCATGACGATGGTGGGTGCGCCGGCGATCGGCGCAGCGGTGCCCGGGCACCTGGACAAGGCGCTGGCCATCCCGGCCAACAACCGGCACGGTTCCATCGCCGACGTCGAGCACGTGATCTTCTTCATGCAGGAGAACCGCTCCTTCGATCACTACTTCGGCACCCTGCGTGGTGTGCGCGGCTTCGCCGATCCGCACCCCGTGACGCTTCCGTCCGGTCGCAGCGTGTGGCACCAACCGAACGGGTCGGGCGAACTGCTGCCGTTCCGCCCTCCGGTGCGCGACCTCGGCCAGGCCTACCTGCCCGATCCGCCGCACGGCTGGGTCGACGGGCACGCGGCGTGGAACGGCGGTCGGTTCGACCGGTGGGTCCCGAACAAGGGCGTCGTGGCGATGACCTACCACGTCCGCGCGGACCTTCCCTACCAGTTCGCGCTCGCCGACGCGTTCACCGTGTGCGACAACTACCACTGCTCCCTGCTCGGCCCGACCGATCCGAACCGTTACCACATGTGGACCGGCTGGGTCGGCAACGACGGCACCGGCGGCGGACCCGTCGTCGACAACGCGGAGCTGGGCTACGGCTGGTCGACCTACCCGGAGCGGCTGGAGCGCAACGGCATCTCGTGGAAGGTCTACCAGGACATCGGCAACGGCCTGGACGCCGCCGGTTCCTGGGGCTGGACCGGCGACCCGTTCATCGGCAACTACGGCGACAACTCGCTGCTGTACTTCCACCAGTACCAGAACGCGGTACCGGGCACACCGCTCGCCGACCGGGCGAAGACCGGCACGGAGATCCGTGCCGACGGTCGTGCCCCGGAGAAGCTGCTGACCGACTTCCGGGCCGACGTCGCGGCGGGCCGGCTGCCGCAGGTGACGTGGATCGTCGCGCCCGAGGCGTACACCGAACACCCGAACTGGGAGCCGTCCTACGGCGCCTGGTACCTCTCGCAGGTCATCGACATCCTCGCCGCCAACCCCGAGGTGTGGAGCAAGATGGCACTGTTCGTCACCTACGACGAGGAGGGCGGCTTCTTCGACCACATCGTGCCACCGACCCCGCCACCGACCCGCGAGCACGGCCTGTCCACAGTGGACGTCACCGACGAGATCTTCCCGGGCAGCGCAAAGTACCCGACGGGACCGTACGGTATGGGCATCCGGGTCCCGATGATCGTCGTCTCACCATGGACCCGCGGCGGCTGGGTCAACTCGCAACTGTTCGACCACACGTCGCTGATCCGCTTCCTCGAGGCGCGCTTCGCCGGCGGGCGACCCGACCTGGTCGAATCGAACATCACCCCCTGGCGACGCGCCGTCGCCGGTGACCTCACCACGGCCTTCGACTTCCGCACACCCAACCGCTCCCGGCGGGTCGACCTGCCCGACACCGACGACTTCAAGCCCGTGGACCTGACCCGGCAGCCCGACCAGCCGCCCGTCCCACCGGCCGACCAGCGGTTGCCGGGCCAGGAGCGCGGGGTGCGGCCGGCCCGCGCCATCCCGTACGAACTGCACGCCACGGGTCGCGCCGACGCGGAGTCGTTCCGCATCGCGTTCCGCAACACCGGAGCGGCCGCCGCGGTGTTCCACGTCCGGCGGGCCGGCGACGACCCGCGCACCTACACCGTCGAGGCGGGCCGGGAACTGACCGACACCTGGCCGCTCGGGCCGGACCTCTCGGTACACGGTCCGAACGGGTTCTTCCGGCGCTTCACGACCACGGCCGCGAGGCTGGACGTCGAGCCGAGCTACGACAAGCGACCACGGGCCATCGCGCTGAGGCTGCGCAACTCCGGCCCGCGCCGGGCGGAGATCACGATCCGGGACGCGTACCGCAGCCGACCGGTGACGGTGACCCTAAGGCCGGGTGAGACCGCCCGCCGCACCTGGCCGCTGGAGCGCACCCGCGGCTGGTACGACCTCGCCGTCACCGTCCGGGACGACAACGCCTTCGAATACCGCTACGCCGGCCACGTCGAGAACGGCACCGACAGCATCAGCGACCCAGCCATGGGCGGCCTCGTCTGATATGACACGACGCGGGGTCGAACGGCCGGTGAACTTCGCGTGCGGCGGCTCTCCCCGGCTGGCGGGCCGCCGGTGACCGGCTAAGCATCGAAGTCGTGACGGCTGAAACAGTCATCCTGGTCCTGGTGGTGATCACCGCCCTCGGCTTCGACTTCACCAACGGGTTTCACGACACCGCCAACGCGATGGCCACCTCGATCGCGACCGGCGCGCTGAAACCGAAGGTAGCGGTCACCCTGTCGGCGATCCTCAACCTGGTCGGCGCGTTCCTGTCCGTCGAGGTCGCGCTCACCGTGACGAACGCGGTGGTGAAGATCCAGGGCTCCGACGGCGCGCCAAAGCCCGACCTGGTCGACGACGGCGGCAGCGCGCTCCTGATGATCATCCTCGCCGGTCTCGTCGGCGGCATCGTATGGAACGTGTTCACCTGGCTGCTCGGCCTGCCGTCGAGCTCCTCGCACGCGCTGTTCGGCGGCCTGATCGGCGCGGCGCTGGCCGGGCTGGGCGTCGCCGGGGTCAACTGGAACGGCGACGGGTCCAAACTCGACGGGGTCGTCGGCAAGGTCGTGCTGCCGGCGTTCATGTCCCCGGTGATCGCCGGGGTGGTCGCGGCGATCGGCACGTGGCTGGTGTTCAAGGTGACGGTCGGAGTGGCGACCCGCTACACCGACCGCGGCTTCCGTTGGGGTCAGATCGGCAGCGCGTCGCTCGTCTCCCTGGCGCACGGCACCAACGACGCGCAGAAGACCATGGGCGTGATCACGCTCGCCCTGATCGCCACCGGCGACTGGACCGACACGGAGTCCATTCCGTTGTGGGTCAAGGTGTCGTGCGCGGTGGCGATCGCGGCGGGCACGTACCTGGGCGGCTGGCGGATCATCCGGACGCTGGGCAAGGGTCTGGTGGAGATCTCCCCGCCGCAGGGCATGGCCGCCGAGAGCGCGTCTGCCGCCGTGATCCTAGTGTCCAGTCACCTCGGGTTCGCGCTGTCGACCACGCACGTGGCCACCGGGTCGATCCTGGGCTCCGGCGTGGGCCGGCCCGGCGCGGAGGTGCGGTGGCGGGTCGCGCTGCGCATGGTGGCGGCGTGGCTGATCACGCTGCCGTCGGCCGCCGTCGTGGGCGCCGCCATGTGGTGGGTGGGCGATCTGATCGGTGGCCTGCCCGGCGCCCTGGTCATCTTCGCCGTGCTGTGCGTGCTCGCCGCGCTCATGTGGCTGCGCGCCCGTCGACACCCGGTCGACCACACCAACGTCAACGACGAGTGGGACGCGGCCGAGCCGGCCGAGCCCGCCGCTGTTCCCTGACGGAAGGATCGGCATGCACAACGTCGAATTCGCGCTCGAGGCGGCGTGGCAGGTCCTCGCCATGGGTCTCCTGCTCGGCGCCGGGCTGCCGGCGGTCTTCGCCATCGGCATCCGCGCGATGGCCTACGGCGCCGGCGGCGCCGCCGAGGTCGACACCACCGCCGCCGCGCACCCGGTCGGGCGGGTGCTCGGCTGGACCTGTTTCGCCGTCGTCGTGATCGGCGTCGTCCTCGGCATCACCTACATCGTGGCCAGCGGGCTCGGCCTGGAGTTGAGCTTCGGCCACGGCTACCCGACGCTCGAAGAAAAATAGGAGACGCCGTGAGCGACGTCCGCTCGAACTTCCTCGCCCGGGCCGTGGAGTGGCTACGCGCCGGCTACCCCGGCGGCGTGCCCCGGCAGGACTACGTCGTGCTGCTGGGCCTGCTCCGCCGCAAACTCACCGACGACGAGATCCACAAGATCGCACAGGAGCTGGCCGACACCGCGAGCGACGGCGAACCCATCACCGTCGCCGACATCGAGCGGATGATCGACGACGAGATCCTGCAGAAGGCCAGCCCCGAGGACATCGCCCGCGTCTCGGCCCACCTGGCCGCCGGCGGCTGGCCACTCGCCGACCCACCGGCCGCGGTGTAAGCGGCGGTCTCCCGTTTCGCATCACGGTCGAAGGTCGTCGTGTTCGGCGGGTGCGGTGGTGCTGCCGAGCGCGGTGCGGCTCTGTCCGATGATCTCCTGCACCCGCCGTTCGACGGTGTCCGGATCGATGCCGAGCTTGGTGCCGATGTGAACCGACCACACCTCGGACCGGACGTTGTTCTCGAAGTCCAGGTCCGCCCGGAGGTTGTCGCGGGCGGCCTGCCGGTTCTGGCTGAGCATGACGAACGTCGAGAGAAAGATGGCTTCCAGGCTCACGATCATGGTGAGCAGACCGAACGGAAACGGATCGAACACGGCCGCCCGGCCGAACAGGCCCAGGTTGACCGCGATCCACGCCGCGAACCAGGCGGCGTGGACATGGACGAACCACAGGTTGCCGGCGAACGCGGTGATGGCATCCGAGATCCGGTCCTGGGAGCTCCGCAGCCGGATCACGGCGTCGCGTTGATGAACGACACGTGACCGGGACCCGCGCGCCGGTTCCTGGTTCGTCATGGGGACTCCTCGTCCTGCGGCCTCACATCGACACTTAACGCGGTCCGGGCACACACATATGCTGACCGGAGCCGTCGCCCGCCCGGTCAAGGGAGGCCTCATGGACGAGCCCGGTAACGCCGGCTTGGACGAGTTGATCTCCCGTTACCTGTCGTCGGCGGTGCCGGTCCATCGCGAGAACTCACCTGTCGAGACGGTATTGGATGGACGCGCCTGGATGCAGCGGATGCGGGACCTGCTGACCCCGCTCGGCCCCGGCGACGCCGCCTACATCTGCGGTCTCCAGCTCGATCCGGACATGGACCTGACCGGACGACGCCCGTCCGAGGACGGGTACGAGCCGCTGGGCGACCTCCTGGCCGGCCTCGCCGCGGCCGGTGTCGACGTACGCATCCTGCTCGCCGGCGCGGTCGTGGCCAACAGCTTCGCCCGCCGACCCATCGGACCGTTCCACGACAACGTCGTCACCGCGCACCGGCTGCGACGATGGCGGCCGGCACAGCAGTCGACCGGCCCACCGCCGCTGCGGGACCGGGTCGTGCTGGACTGGTCCGGCTCGGGCGTCGGCAGCAACCATCAGAAGATCACCGTGGTCCGTCGGGGCACCGACCTGACCGCCGGCGTCGGCGGCATCGACTACAGCGCGAACCGGATCGACGAGGGCCCACACCGGCGGCTGGTGGTGCGGGGCGGCCGATGGGGATGGCACGACGCCGGAACGATCGTCGCCGGACCCGCCGCGGCCGACGTCTGGCAGGTCTTCCGGATCCGCTGGATCGGTGCGGCCAGCCTGCCGCGGCGCCGCTACTTCTGGCCGCCGCGCCGGTTCCCGGTGCTCAATCCGGAGGTGATCGGCGCCGGCGTCGACGCCGCTCCGACCCAACCCGCCCGCCCCGCGCCGGGCGTCGCCAGCCAGATCCTGCGCTCGGTCGGGCCCTGGTACATCGACTCGCTCGCCCCGTGGGCACGCCGGCACTACGCCGCGGAATCGCCGAACGGGGTCCACGAGGTGTACCTCACCCTCGTCCAGGCGATCGGCGCGGCACGGCGCTACGTCTACATCGAGGACCAGTACTTCGAGGAGTACCCCGGCGGCGATCGACGGTTCGAGCTCTACCCGCACCTGCGGGCGGCGGCAGCGCGCGGCGTGAAGGTCATCCTCGTCGGCTCCGGTACCCGGGACCCGACCGAGTCCGCACCTCTGATCAACCGCACGGTCAACCGGGACCTGCAGCGCAGGGTCATCGATCCGCTGCCCCAGGGCCTGCGGCGCAACGTCGGCCTGTGGCGGGTGGAGCACCTGACCGTCCACACCAAGCTGGTCCTCGTCGACGACGTGTTCGCCAGCGTCGGGTCCGCGAACTTCTTCAGCCGCTCGATGGCGGGCGTGGACACCGAACTCACCACCGCCATGGTCACCGTGGGTGCCGCCGTGCGGGAGCTCCGGGCCCGGCTGTGGGCCGAACATCTGCGCACCCCCGTCACCGGTCCGGCGCTACAGGCATCGTTCGAGGACCTCGATCTGGCGCTCGGCATCTTCCGACCCGAATGGCTGCCTCCCGACGCACCGGCCGGCAGTTGGCGGCGGCCGGGCATGCCGGCCGGGTTCGCCCCGGCCGAATCCGTTCTGACGCTGGTCGGGCCGCCCTGACCGGCGGAAGTCCAGGACACGTCTCCGTGTCCTGGACTTCCCGGTTCCGGGCGGCGCCGATACGTCACGCGGCGGAATTGACGAGCCGGTCGGTGCCGGCCTCCAGTCGGTGTGCCCGGCTGGACAGGATCAGTGCCGACACGCCGTAGACGATGCTGAACAGGCCGAACACGGTGGCCGCCGCCAGGGCGCCGATGTCGGGCCGGACGAAGAACACGATGCCCAGGGCGATGGAGATCAGGCCGGTGATGGCCCACAGGGCCCGTTCGCCGGCGATCGCGTCCCGCCGGAACGCGAGGACGACCTCGACGATGCCGGTGACGGTGGCCCAGGCGCCGATCCAGACGACCAGGACGAGCGCGGTGATGCCGGGCCAGGCGAGCGCCACGACACCGGCGACGACCGAGAGGGCGGCGAGCAGCAGGTAGCCGAGGACCGGTCCGGTGCGGGAGCTGCGGAACGCCCGCATGGCGTCCACGGCGGCGGCGAGGAAGGCGTACACGGCGAAGAGGATGACGAACGCGCCGACAGTGACATCGGGCCAGACGATCGAGACGACGCCGACCGCGAGGGCGAGGACTCCTCGCCACAGCAACGACGATGACAGGGACATGGGAGTGCTCCTTCGGTAGTGGATCGAGCGGGAACCAGGTGCCACCCACACGGTCCCGCGTCCCGGCGCCCGTCGCCCCCGTGGTTTTCGCCGGCCTTCGGGTGCCGGCACCCCGGTGTCGCGCGACCCCGGGCGATTGTCCTCATCGCCATCGAGGTCGATGATCTGCGAGGGAGGTGAGGTTGTGACCGGCTTCGCGCGGCCACCGGCACTGCTGGGCAGACAGCGTGAATGTGCGGCGCTCGACGGGCTGATGGACACCGTCCGGGGTGGGCGCGGCGGCGTCCTCGTGATGCACGGCGAGGCCGGGATCGGCAAGACGGCGCTGCTGGACCACGTCGCCGGGACCGCGTCCGACGTGCGGATGGTGCGTGTCGCGGGCGTGGAGTCGGAGATGGAACTCGCGTTCGCCGCCCTGCACCAGCTGTGCGCTCCGCTGCTCGACCACCTCCCAGCCCTGCCCGGCCCGCAACACGACGCGCTCGCGACGGCGTTCGGGCGGCATGCCGGCCCGACACCGGATCACTTCCTGGTCGGCCTGGCGGTGCTCAGCCTGCTCTCCGAGGCGGCCGGGGAGCGTCCGCTCGTCTGCCTCGTCGATGACGGGCAATGGCTCGACCACGCGTCGGGACGCGCGCTGGCCTTCGCCGCCCGCCGGCTGCTCGCCGAGCCCGTCCTCCTCGTCATCGCCACCCGCGAGCCGGGCGCCGACCTGGCCGGACTGCCCGACCTGCCGGTACACGGCGTGCCCGACGCCCAGGCGCGCGACCTGCTCGCGTCGGTGCTGCGGTGGCCGCTGGACGAACGGATCCGCGAGCGGATCCTCGCCGAGGCGCGGGGCAACCCGTTGGCGCTGCTCGAACTGCCGCGCGGCCGGTCCCAGGTGGATCTGGCCGGCGGCTTCGCGGTACCCGATCCGCAGCCGCTGTCGAGGCGGATCGAGGAGAGCTTCGGGCGGCAGATCGCCTGTCTGCCGGCCGACACCCGCCGGTTGCTGCTCCTCGCGGCAGCCGACCCGGTCGGCGACCCGGCGCTGGTCTGGGCCGCGGCCCGACGGCTCGGCCTGCCGGCGGAGGCCGCCGTCGCGGCCGAGGAGGCCGGCCTGATCGAGTTCACCACCCGGGTGCGGTTCCGCCATCCGCTGGTCCGCTCGGCGGCCTACCGATCGGGGTCACTCCACCAGCGGCTGGGGGCGCATCAGGCGCTCGCGGAGAGCACGGATCCCGCGGTCGATCCGGACCGGCACGCCTGGCACCGGGCGCAGGCGACCCCGGGCCCGGACGACGACGTTGCCGTGGAGCTCGCCCACGCGGCCGGCCGGGTTCAGGCACGCGGCGGCCTGGCCGCGGCGGCCGCGTTCCTCGACCGGGCGGCGCTGCTCACGCCCGACCCCGCCCAACGTGCCTGGCGACTGCTCGACGCCGCCCGGGCCAGGCGCGACGCCGGCGACCTCGACGCGGCGCTGGAGATGGTGACCGCCGCCGAGGCCGGCCCACCCGACGAGGCGCGCTCGGCGCAGGCCCAGCACCTACGCGGCCAGATCACGTTCGAGCAGCGGCGCGCCGGCGAAGCCGTCGGGCTGCTGTTCGACGCGGCCCGCAGCCTCGAACCGGTCGATGCCAAGCTGGCCCGGCAGACCTACCTGGAGGCGCTCGGCGCGGCCATCTGGACCGCCGACCTGGACCGGCCCGGAACCGTACGCGAAATCGCGGCCGCGGCCCGTGCCGCCGCGCCCGGCCCGACGCCGCCGCGCGCGGTGGACGTACTGCTCGACGCGCTCGCGACCCGGTTGACCGACGGCTACACCGCGGCGGCCCCGATGCTCGACGCCGCCCTGCGATCGGTCCTCGCCCTGGAGCCGGGAACCGACGTCGGCGAATGGCTGTGGCTGGCCGGCTTCCGGGCGGCCGGCATCGTCGCGGGCGAGCTGTGGGACTACGACACGTGGCACACCCTGGCGGCCCGGCAGGCGAACGTCGCCCGGGACGCCGGTGCCCTCGTGCATCTCCAGTTCGCCGTCAACTTCCTGGCCAGAACCCACCTGGACGCCGGAGAACTGGTCGCGGCGGCGCAGCTTCTGGACGAGGACCGCCTGATCGCGGAGACCATCGGCACCGCGCCGGTCGGATACACCGACATGGCCCTCGCGGCGTGGCGGGGCCGCGAAGCGGAGGCCACCGAGCTCATCCAGTCCACCGTCCGCGACGCCACCGCCCACGGTCAGGGCCGGCTGATCACCTTCGCCGACCACGCCGCCGCCGTGCTCAACAACGGGCTCGGCCGGCACGACGAGGCCCGCGTCACGGCTCAGCGGGCCTTCGACGACGACCTTCCCGGCTACGGGCCCTTCATCGTCCCGGAACTGGCCGAGGCGCACGCCCGGGCCGGCGACCGGGACGCCCTGGCGGTCGTGCTGCGGTGGCTGTCGGAACGCACCCGAGCCACGCCCGGCGACTGGGTGCTGGGAACCGAGGCCTGTGTCCGGGCCCTGTCCACCGACGGCACCGCCGCCGACGACCACTACCGCGAAGCCCTGGACCGGCTCGGCCGCACCCGGCTGCGCGCCCCGCTGGCCCGCACCCACCTGCTGTACGGCGAATGGCTACGCCGCGAGAACCGACGCGTCGACGCCCGGCAGCACCTGCGCCTGGCCCACGAGATGCTCACCGCCATGGGCATCGAGGCGTTCGCCGAACGCGCGCGCCGCGAACTGCAGGCAACCGGGGAGACCGTGCGCAAGCGCAACGTCGCGACGGTCACCGAGCTGACCGCCCAGGAGGCGCAGATCGCCCGAATGGTGCGCGCCGGCCTGTCCAACCCGGAGATCAGCACCCAGCTCTACCTCAGCCCGCGAACCGTCGAATGGCACCTGCACAAGGTCTTCAACAAGCTGGAGATCAGGTCCCGCCGCCAGCTCCGCGGAACACTCCCCTTGGCCGCCCGCCGGGCCCTGTCCGTGTAGCACCGGGTCACGGCCGGCTGGGCAGGCGCAGGACGCGGCAGGCCTCCAGTGCGAGGTGGAGCGCGGCGACGCCGCCGGGCTGGGTCAGGCTGCGTCCGGTGAGCTCCTCGATCCGGCGTAGCCGGTAGCGCACGGTGTTGCGGTGCACGTGCAGCGCGGCCGCGGCCGTCGAGGTGGCCCCGTGCTCGGCGAACCATGTTCGCAGGGTGCTCAGGAGAATGTCGCTTTCACCGGCGGACAGGGCCAGCACCGGTCCCAGGATGGCTTCGGCGACCGCGGCTGCCGCGTCGGGCGCGCTGGCCAGGAGGACCGCGACGGGGGCCGCGCCGTACCGGACCGGTTCCGGACCGGTCGCCGCGGCGCAGGCCAGGCGCGCCTCCCGCAGGGCGGTCGGTGTGTGTTCCAGGTTGGGATACGGCTCGCTGAGCCCGATCGGTCCGTTCGAAAGCCGGGCCAGGGTGGCGGAGAGCCGGTCGATGCCGGTGCGTGGGGTGAGGACGACGACTCCGACGTGCAGGCCGACCTCGACCCGCCACGCCGAGCGGACTCCCTTGACCCGCAACGCGTTCTCGACGTTCGGGATGGACTCCACGCCCGGTCGTGGTGCGCCGGCCGCCACGACGACGAACGTGCCCTGCGGCGGCAGGCCGAGGCTGGCGGCGCACTCCCACCGGCGCGACCCGTCGTCGGGGTCGCCGCGCAGGAGGACGTCGAGCATGGCGCTGCGGGTCTGTTCGTTGCGGCGGACGGCCTCGATGACGGTGTCCCGGTACGAGTCGGTGATCGCGCCCGAATGCTCGTCGATGATGAGCCAGAGCTGGGATCCCGCGTAGAGCAATGCCTCGGCCGCGTCCGGTGTGCGCGTCGCTTCAGCGACGATCGCGGCCCAGATGAACCGCCCGGCCACGCGGTAGGAGTGCAGCACGACCGGCAGCGGCACGCCCTGCTCGGCGCGGCGGCGGCCGGTGGCCAGCGAGGGGACCGGCCCGCGCTGCGGGCGTCCGGCGAGCTGACGCAGGATGTGCACCAGGTTCGCACGGACCGAGGCACGCAGGTCGGCGGCCGGCACGACGCCACCGGCATCGTAGAACGGCTCGGCGCCGCGAATCACACCGCTCAGGTCGGTGGCGAGGTCGTCGACGCGGTCGAGCAACGCCTCGCTGATGTCGGCGACTGCCTTCCGCGCCGCTTCCGGCGGGCCTGCCATGCCCCGCAGGGTACGCCGACCCGTTGTGCTCGTGCACAGTCCGCCGGTGCCGGACTTCGTATTCCCGCACATGGCCCCGGAGGCGGCCGGCTCACCAGAATCGAGGCACCTCACCGCCCGTCTACGAAAGGGGTGCCGTCCGTGAATATCGCGACCAACCTGACCGCCACCGCCGCCCGGTGTCCCGACCGGCCGGCGGTGCGCCTGGACGGGGCCGTTCTGACCTATGCCGACCTGGCCGAACGCAGCGCCCGGGTCGCCGCGTTCCTGCGCGCGCAGGGCGTGCGGCCGGGTGACCGGGTCGCCGTCATGCTGCCCAACGTTCCGGAGTTCGCGACCGCGTACTTCGGGATTCTGCGGGCCGGCGCTGTGGTCGTCCCGATGAATCCGTTGTTGAAGGAGCGCGAGGTCGCGTACTACCTCGCCGACTCCGACGCCCGCCTGATCCTCGCCGCGCCCGCCTGTGCCGGCGCGGCGGCGGCCGGTGCGGCGCGGGCCGGCGCGGCCTGCCACCCGGTCGACGGCGGCTTCGCCGACGCCTCGGCCGGCCACCCACCGGCCGACGATGTCGCCGACCGGGCCGACGGCGACACCGCCGTCATCCTCTACACGTCCGGCACCACGGGCCGGCCGAAGGGCGCGCAGCTCACCCACGCGAACCTGGCGACCAACGTGCGGATCGCCGCGACCGAGCTGTTCCACCTCCGGCCCGACGACGTGGTCTTCGGTGGGTTGCCGCTGTTCCACTCGTTCGGCCAGACCTGCGGACTCAACGCGGCGGTCAGTGTCGGCGCATGCCTGACCCTCATCGCCCGGTTCACTCCCGAGAAGGCGCTGGAGGTGATCGAACGCGACGCGGTGACGGTGTTCCAGGGCGTTCCCACGATGTACGTCGCCCTGCTCGGCGCGCCCGGACGGGACCGGTGCGACGCGTCGGCGCTGCGGCTGTGCGTCTCCGGTGGAGCGGCGCTGCCGGTCGAGGTGCTGCGCGGGTTCGAGCGCGCCTTCGGCTGCGTCGTCCTGGAGGGCTACGGGCTGTCCGAGACGTCACCGATCGCCTCGTTCAACCATCCGGACCGGCAACGGAAGGCCGGTTCGATCGGTACGCCGATCCGCGGCGTCGACTTCCGCGTGGTCGACGAGGACGGCAAGGACGTCGCGGTGGGCGATGTCGGCGAGATCGTTGTTCGCGGGCACAACGTGATGGCCGGGTACTGGCGCCGTCCCGAGGAGACCGCGGCGGTCGTCCGGAACGGCTGGTTCCACACCGGCGACCTGGCCCGCGTCGATGAGGACGGGTACTTCTTCATCGTCGACCGCAAGAAGGAAATGATCATCCGGGGTGGGTTCAACGTGTACCCGCGCGAGATCGAGGAGGTGCTTTACGAGCACCCCGCCGTGGCGGAGGTCGCGGTCGTCGGCATCCCCGACGCCACCCTCGGCGAGGAGATCGGCGCCGCGGTCGTCCTGCGGCCCGGATCCGAGGTGACCCGGACGGAGCTGGCGGATCACGTCAAGGGCCAACTCGCGCCGTACAAGTACCCGCGGAGGGTCTGGTTCGTGCCGGCGCTGCCGAAGGGCCCCACCGGCAAGGTGCTCAAGCGGGAGATCCGCCCGCCGGAGGTGGCGCGATGAGCGAGCCTCCGGTGTCCACCGTGGACGACCTGGCCGTGCCGCTGGACGTGCTCCTGGTCGACGCCGCTTTCGGACCGCTGCGCATGCTGGCCCCCGACGTGTCGGCGGCCAGGCTGGCCGGCCGGCTCGCCACCCGTCCCCGCCGTACCGGCCGGCGGCTGCTGGACCTGGCCGCGGAGCTCGGCCGGGTGGGCGCCGGCACGTCCGCGCTCGCACCGGCACCGCGCGACCCGCGCTTCGCCGATCCGGCCTGGGCCAGCAGCCCGCTGCTGCGGCGGGTCACCCAGGCCTACCTCGCGTTCGCGTCCACTATGGACCGCCTGATCGCCGACGGGGAACTGAACTGGCGCGACGAGCGCCGGGTGCGCTTCCTGTCCGAGAACGTGATCGCCGCCCTGGCGCCGAGCAACGTGCCGCTGCTCAACCCGGCCTCGGCGAAGGCGGCCGTCGACAGCGGCGGCCTGAGCCTGCTGCGCGGCGGACTGAACCTGGTACGCGACCTCGCCCTGCCACCGCGCGTGCCGCGCACGGTTCCGGACGCGGCGTTCCGGGTCGGCACCGACCTCGCCGCCACGCCCGGAGCCGTCGTGCTGCGCACCGAGGTGTTCGAGCTGATCCAGTACGCCCCGCAGACGACCGAGGTCCGGACGGTGCCGCTGGTGCTCGTCCCGCCGACCATCAACAAGTACTACGCCATCGACCTCGCACCGGACCGGAGCTGGGTGGAGCACCTGGTGCGCGCGGGCCAGCAGGTGTTCGTGCTGTCCTGGCGCAACCCCGACGCCCGGCACGCGGAATGGGGCCTGGACCGGTACCTGCACGCCGTGCTGGACGCCCTCGACGCCGCCGAACGCATCTGTGGCACCGAACGCACCGTGCTCGCCGGCATCTGCTCCGGCGGGACGATCGCCAGCCTGGTCGCCGGCCACCTGGCCGGCAGCGGCGGGTTGGACCGCCTGGCCGGGTTCGGCCTCGCGGTGACCGTGCTCGACCAGTTCGAGGCGGGCACGCCCGCGGCACTGGCCCACCGGTACCTGACCGCCGCCGCCACCGCGGTCTCCCGCAGCCGCGGCTATCTCGACGGCAGGACCCTCGCCGAGATCTTCGCCTGGCTCCGCCCCGCCGACCTGGTCTGGCACTACTGGGTCAACAACTACCTGCTGGGCCGCCCGCCGCCCGCATTCGACGTGCTGTTCTGGAACGCCGACACCACCCGCATGAGCGCCGGCCTGCACGCCGATCTGGTCGACCTGGCCGTGACCAACCGGCTGGTGGAACCGGGCGGCGTCACCGCGCTGGGTGTGCCGGTCGACCTCGGCGCGATCAGCGTCGACTCGTACGTCGTCGCCGGAATCGCCGACCACATCACGCCGTGGCAGAGCTGCTACCGCACCGCCAACCTCCTCGGCGGCCGGACCCGGTTCGTGCTGTCGACCAGCGGCCACATCGCCGCGTTGGTCAACCCGCCGGGCAATCCGAAGGCCTCCTACCGGGTGGGCACGGATCCCCCACGCGACGCCACCCGCTGGTTGGAGAGCACCGCCGCCGAACCGGGAAGCTGGTGGCCCGACTTCGCCGGCTGGCTCGACACCCGCTGCGGCCCGCAACGCCCCGCGCCCACCGGACTCGGCTCGCGGCGGTTCCCGCCGATCGTCGAGGCCCCCGGCACCTACGTGTTCGACCGCTGAAGGAGCCCGTGATGCACCCCGATGTCGGGACCGACTATTTCCACATCACCGACCAACTCACCCCGGACGAGCTGGCGTACTGGCGGCGCACCCGCGACTTCGTCGACGCCGACGTGCTGCCCGTCATCAACGGCTACTGGGAACGCGCCGAGTTCCCGTGGCCGCTGGTTGCCGCGCTCGGCAAGCTCGGCGTCGTCGGTGACGGCATCGACGGCTACGGCTGCCCGCCGATGAGCCCGATCGCGACCGGACTGGTCCACATGGAACTGAACCGGGGCGACGGCAGCCTCGGCACCTTCCTCGGCGTACAGGCCGGCCTGGCGATGCGGTCGATCGCGATGCTCGGTTCACCCGAACAGAAGCAACGATGGCTGCCACCGATGGCGCGGTTGGAGCGCATCGGCGCGTTCGCGCTCACCGAGCCGCTGCACGGGTCGGACGCGGTGGCGCTGGAGACCACCGCCCGCCGCGACGGCGACACCTGGATCCTCAACGGCGAAAAACGCTGGATCGGCAACGGCACCATCGCCGACGTGACGGTGCTGTGGGCCCGCGACGAGGCCGACGGCCGGGTCAAGGGGTTCCTCGTCGAGAAGGGCGCCACCGGGTACGAGGCACGCCGGATCGACGGCAAGGGGTCGCTGCGGGCGGTGTGGCAGGCCGACATCACGCTGACCGACGTGTGCGTACCGGAATCCGACCGGCTGCCGGGCGTCCACAGTTTCAAGGACGCCGGCGCGGTACTCGCCGGCACCCGCGGCACCGTCGCCTGGGCGGCCCTCGGACACGCCACCGCGGCCTACGAGGCCGCCGCCCGGTACTGCCGGCAGCGGCAGCAGTTCGGCAAGCCGCTCGTCGGCTTCCAGATCGTGCAGCAACGGCTGGTGCGGATGCTCGCCGAACTCTGCGGCATGCAGCTCTACTGCCTGCGCCTGGGCCGGCTCGGCGAGGAGGGCCGGCTCACCGACACCGTCGCCGCGCTGGCGAAGATGCACAACACCGGCAAGGCGCGGCAGATCATCTCCGACGCCCGGGACCTGCTCGGCGGCAACGGCATCCTGCTGGACTTCCACGTGATGCGGCACCTGGTCGACATGGAGGCGATCCACACGTACGAAGGCACGGAGACCATCCAGACCCTCATCGTCGGACGGGACATCACCGGTGTGGGCGCGTTCACCTGAGCGGGTCGTCCGGTACGTCGACGTCGACGGGCTGACGCTGCGTGTGGGCGTGCGCGGCACCGGCCGCCCGCTGCTCCTGCTCATGGGCATCGGCGGCAACCTCGAGATGTGGACGCCGTTCGAGGACCGGTTCGACGGCGCGGCCGTACAGACCATCACCGTCGACGCGCCCGGCACCGGCGGCTCCACCGGGTACCGGTGGCCACGGCGCATGCCCGGCCTGGCCGCCACCATGGCCGGACTGCTGCGGACGCTGGGCCATCGCCGCGTCGACGTCCTCGGCGTGTCGTTCGGCGGGGTGCTCGCCCAGCAACTCGCCCGCCAGGAACCCGATCTGGTACGCCGACTGGTCCTCGCCGCGACCGGGCCGGGCCTCGGCGGCATGCCCGGCTCACCACGGGTGCTGCTCACGTTGGCCACACCCCGCCGGTACCACCAACCCGACCATTTCCGCCGCACCGCCGGCCGCCTCTACGGCGGCCGGGCCCGCACCGACGCCGACTCGTCGCTGCACGGCTCGCTGGCCCGCTTCACCCACCCGCCCTCGCCCGGCGGATACCTCGGCCAGCTCTACGCCATCGCCGGCTGGACCAGCCTGCCCTGGCTGTGCCGGCTGCGCCAGCCGACGCTCGTCCTCGCCGGCGACGACGACCCCATCGTGCCGCTGGTGAACGCGCGGGTGCTCGCCCGCCTGATCCCGAACGCCCGGCTGCACGTCGTCGACCGCGGCGGGCACCTGTTCCTACTCGAACACCCGACGCCGATGGCAGGCCTGGTCACCTCGTTCCTCACCGAGCCGGACTCCTGACACTCAGACGGCGAGTCGACGGGTGGCGGAGTCCAGCTTGCGGACCTGGAAGTACAGGATCAGCGCGGACGTGCCGTAGAAGATGCTGAACAGCCCGAAGACGGTGGCCAGGGACAGCGCGCCGATGTCGGGCCGGATGAACAACACGAGACCGAGGCCGACGGAGACCAGCCCGGTGATCGCCCACATGGCGCGCTCTCCAGCGGTCTCGCCCTGCCGGAAGGCGAGCGCGATCTCGATGGCACCGGTGACGACGGCCCAGATGGCGACCCAGATGACCAGCACGAGCGCGGTGATGTCGGGCCAGACCAGCGCGACGACACCGCCGGCGAGCGAGAGAGCGGCGAGCACCAGGTAGACGAATACCGGCCCGGCGCGGTGGCTGCTGAAGGCTCGCATGGTGTCCATCGCGGCGGCGATGAACGCGTACACGGCGAAGAGGATGACGAAGGCCCCGACGGTGATGTCGGGCCAGGCGACGGAGACGATCCCGACGGCGATGGCTGCCAGCCCTCGCCAGAGCAGTGACGTTGACAGCGACACGACTGGTCCTCCTGTTCAGGCGTTGACGATCTGCTGGCCACCGTCGATGTCGAAGGTGGCTCCGGTCAGGGCGGTGTTCGTCATGAGATGCACGGCGAGGGCGGCGACGTCGGTCGGGCCCACGACCCGCCCGATCGGCAATGTGGTTCGAAGCTGCTCGCGACGCCGGTCGAGGTCGTCGCCGAGCAGGCGCGCCGACAGCGGGGTGTCGACGAAGCCGGCCGCGATGAGGTTGACCCGGATCGGTGCCAGTTCCAGCGCGAGGTTGGCCACGAGCGCGGGCATGGCGGCGGTGAGAGCTCCGGAGACCACCAGGCCCAGCCCGGGACGCCGCCCGCCGGTGCCGCCCATCAACAGCAGCGTCCCGGTGGCTCGCACCGTGCCGACGGCCGCCCGGGCGACCCGCAGCGCCAGCCAGAGATGATCGTCGACCTGGCGGCGCGCCTCGGCGAAGTCCAGGTCGGCCAGCCGCACGTAGTAGTTGCCACCGGCGGTGACGAGCACATGGTCGACCGGGCCCGGCAGGTCGGCGAAGAACCGTTCCAGGTGGCCGGGCTCGGTGGCGTCGAAGGCCGCCGTGCGTGTGGCGTCGACGTCGGCGGCGGCCGCCGCGAGGCGGTCGGCATCGCGGCCGACGAGGATGACCTCCGCACCCTCGGCGCGGGCAAGCCGGGCCGTCTCGAGCCCGATTCCGGCACTGCCGCCGATCAGGACCACGGTCTGGCCGGCCAGCCGCGGCTCGCGTACGGGCCCGGTCATGATCCCGCCGCAACCGGCTTGTGGGCCGCGGCGATCGTGGCACGCAGCGCCTTCAGCGCCTCGATGTCGATCTCGGAGAAGGTGGGGAACGGCACCGCGCTACTCCGGCAGATCTTCGCCGGACTGCTCGGCCACCATGTACCGGGCGTACCACGCCGGCCAGTTCGCGTCGGCCTCGCCGGTGCGCTTCTCGTGTTCGCCGTGCGCGGCCGCCGCGCGGATCAACGCCTGTTCCACGTCGTGCACCGAGGCATACGAGGTCTGACGGGTGTCGATGCGTCCCGGCAACCGCGTGGTGACCTCCTGCAGCAGCCAGCCGTTGCCGTCCGGGTCGGAGAACGTCGCGAACGAGCTGTAGCTGGCGCGGTCGTCGGCGGGGCCGCCGGCCCGGCTCGCCTCGTCCGATTGGAACTGCGCACCCGGTGCCGCGGGGTGGAAGACCTCGCTGACCGGCGCACCGCGCGCCACGAGGTCGGCGCGGGCGGCCTCGATGTCGGAGACCACGAGATAGAGGCCCTGGGCCGAGCCGGGCGTCGCGGACGTGACGTTCGTGCCGAACTGCACCGACGCCGGCGACCCGGGCGGCGTGAACTGGACGACCCGGAAACCGTTGTCGAAGGCGAAGTCGGCGTCCAGGCGCCAGCCGAGGCTGGCGTAGAACGCCTTCGCCCGATCGGTGTCGGCGACAGGAATCACGACGGCTTCGAACTTCAGGTCGACGGTGTCGACCGAGACGGTGCTGATCGCGTCGGGGTGGGCTTCGGTGGTCATGACTACCTCCACGTTCTTGTCTCTGTCGAGTAGGACACTGCGCGTCCGACCGCTCCGTGGCACCCGTGAATGTCCCTGGTCTGTGCGTGCGAGCCGACGGGTCAGTCGCCCCGCCGGCCGCCGAAGATCTGCAGGAAGAACAGGAACACGTTCAGGATGTCGAGGAAGATCGACGCGGCGAGCATCGGCGCGGAGTCGAGGCCACCGCGCTGCCGCAGCCGCTGGAAGTCCACCATGGTGAGGCCCGCGAAGATCACCAGACCGATCGCGGAGTAGATCACCGCGCCGCCCGGGATCTCGACGAAGATCAGCACGACGCCGAAGCCGATGAGCGCGACCAGCGCCCAGAAGCCCAGCCGGGCGATGATCGACAGGTCCCGCCGGATGGCGTAACCGGCAGCGCCGAAGCCGGCGATGAACAACGCGGTCGCACCACCGGCCAGCCACAGCGCCTGTGGATCCGTGTCAGCGTAGTAGGCCAGCGTCGGTGCCGTGGCCACCCCCATGAAGACCCCGAAGGCGGCCAGCAGCCCGACGGTCAGGCCGCGCGACCGGCGCAGCGCGAATCGCATGCCGATCAGACACGCGAAGGCGGCGAGGAACGCGAGCAGGCCCGGCCCGTACGGGAGGTCGCGGCCCAGGTACGCGCCCGCCGCGAACAGCCCGGTGGTGACCGCGACGTACCCCATGGTGTGCGAGAACAGCGTTGCGGTACGACCCGGTGGATACGCACCGACCGCCCGGAAGCTGACCGCGTCGCCCATTACCGACCCCCTCCGGCCGCTGAGGATGACCCCTGATCTACCCGAAGGTGAAGGCATAGGCCCGGACGCCGGGGTCCAGGAACTCGACCTCGAAGGTGCGTTCCGTGACGGGGCCCGGCTGCCGGATGAGCTGGAAGAGCCGCGCCTCGGAGACGGTGCCGTCGCCACGGTCGTCCACGTCGAGTCCGTGTGCGTCGCCGGGCGGCCGGCCGTCCAGGCGGACCCGGAACCCGACGGATCCGCCCGCGGTGGACGGCGCCATGACCAGGTGCACGTCGCGGGCATGGAAGCGGTAGGCGATCGTCCCCTTCGCCTGGTTGAGCTCGACGGCCTGCCGCGTGATCGTCCAGTCCCCCGACAGTGCCCACTGGTTGAGGCTCAGCCGCGGCGGAACGCTGTATCTGTGCCGCGTGCCCAGGACGGCGCCGTTGCGGGAGGCGAAGTTCTCGCTGCGCTCCGAGCCGAGGTAGTTCTCCGGCGACCACAGGCTCTCCCAGTTCGCGGCCGCTTCGAGACCCGTGGCGTCGACCGGTGCCGGATCCCGGCCGACGCCGGTCCCGTCGCTCCCGGCCAGCAACCGTTGGATCGCCGCTTCCGACTGCTCGTACTCGCCCTCGCCGGCGGTGTGGTGGCGGATGCGTCCACGGCCGTCGACCAGGTAGCGGGCGGGCCAGTAGTGGTTGTCGAACGCGGTCCAGATCTCGAAGTCGTTGTCGACCGCCACCGGGTGGTCGACCCGCAGGCGCGCGACGGCGTGGCGGACGTTGTCGAGGTCGTGCTCGAACTCGAACTCGGGGGCGTGGACACCGATCACGACCAGCCCGTGCTCCCGGTACCGCTGCTCCCAGGCGCGCACGTACGGCAGCGTCCGGAGCCAGTTGATGCAGGTGTACGTCCAGAAGTCGACGAGGACGACGCGGCCGTGCAGACCGGCGGCGGTCAACGGTGACGAGTTCAGCCACGTGGTCGCGAGGCCGAGGGACGCGAGTGCTCCCGCACGGATCACCGGCCCAGCGTCGCGGGTGCGGCGGGCCGCTCGCATCTGCCGGTGGACAGTCCACGGGCATCAATGCGGGGGGACGGCGGCCCCGTCGCCGGGCAGGACGCGGTCCAGGTGCGCGCGCGAACCGATGTCCAGCTTGGTGAACACCTTGCCCAGGTGGTACTTGACCGTACGCGCGCTGAGGAACAACCGCGCGCCGATCTCCGGGTTCGACAATCCGTCGCGGGCCAGCCGGGCGATCAGGAACTCCTGTGCGGTCAGCGCGCCGCGGGTCACCGTCGCCCGCTTCCGGACCCGTTCGCCCGTCGCGGCCAGCTCCCGTGCGCTGCGCGCGGCGAACGCGTCCATGCCGATCGCGGTGAACATGTCGTGGGCGGTTCGCAGCCGCACGCGTGCGTCGAGCCGGCGGCGGTCGCGGCGCAGCCACTCGCCGTAGAGCAGGTACGCGCGGGCGAGCTCCGGGCGTAGCGTCGTCCGGCTCAGCCGGTCGATCGCCTCCCGGTAGAGCTCCTCGGCACGGGCGCCGTGGCTCACCAGCGCCCGTGAGCGGGCCTCGATGCCCACGGCCGCGTCGGTGCCGGCCGGTCGCGTGGTGTCCGCCAGCCGGTCGAGGGCGTCCCGGGCCAGTTTCTCGTCCGCCACTCGCGCCGCCGCCTCGACCAGTTCGGGAAGCGCCCACGCCGACACCCAGTGCTCGAAGGTGTTCGAGGTGGCCGTCGTGGCCGCCGACACCGCGTCCCGGTAGTGGGCAAGGCCGTTGTGCAGGACCGCGGCCGCCCAGTGCCCGTACAGCGCGACACCCGGCCCCGCGGCCTCGGCCTGCTCGATCGCCACCGACAGTTCGGTCTCGCGTCCCTGCAGTGCGTGCATTCTCAACGCGCTGTACGGCGCGAAGCGGCTGCCGGTGACCGCCGCGACGCTGTCGGCCTCCGCGATGTTCGCGGCGACGGTGTCGAAGTCACCCGTCCACGCGCAGGCAAGGCTCAGCGAGGACAGGTGCAGCGGCAGCTCGGCCAGCGCGCCGGCATCCCGCAGCAGCCGGACCTGCCGGGTGGCGATCGCGAGTGCGCCGTCGTTGTCCCACACGGCGTTGCTGGCCGCGGGGGCCATCCACCCCCAGCGCAGGACGTGGTCGACCGGGATGTCGGCGAGTCCGGCCGCGGCCCGCTGCAGCGTCGGCGTCGCGGTGGCGCGCCCGTCGGTGATCAGCGCCGCCAGGCCGTCGAGCAGCAGGTCGAGCGGGCGCGGACCGCCGGGGGTCGGGGGCAGTGCCCGGACCGCGCGGCAGATCTCGAGGAGGACGCCGGCGCCGGAGGAATGACCACCGGTCGACGCCGCTCCCCACGCGGTCAGGTAGATCTCGCGCGCAAGACCGAGATCGAGCGGTGCCAGCCGGCTCGCGGCCCGTAGCAACAGGGGCGCGGCGTCGCTGCTGCCCACTGCGAACGCGACCTGACCACGCACCATCTCGACCCGGGCACGTTGCGACTCGTCCAGCGCCGCGCCGTCGACGGTGGTCAGCAGTGCCAGTGTCGGGTCGAGCGCGCCGGCCCGGAAACTGGCCTGGGCCGCCGCCAGCACCCGATCGGTGCGGCGGGCGGGATCGGCGGTGAGCGTCACGGCACGCCGGAGGAACGCCGCGGCGGCGGCCAGGCCACCGCGTGCCCGGGCCCGGGCGGCCGACCGCTCGAGCTCCGCGGCGACCGGCTCGTCCGGGCCGAGGGTGGCGTGCGCCCGGTGCCAGGCCCGACGGTCCGGATCGGTCCCGGCGTCGGTGGCCTCGGCCAGAGCGAGATGGGCCCGCTGGCGCGCCTGCGGCGACGCCGACCGGTAGACCGCGGACCGGACGAGCGGATGCCGGAACCGCACCCGGGCGCCGACCTCCAGCAGGCCGGCCTCGACCGCCGGTGTCGCCGCATCGGCGGGAACGCCGAGCCGCTCGATGGCCCGCCACACCAACACCGGATCACCGACCGGCTCAGCGGCGGCCGCCAGCAGCAGCGTTCCGGTCTCGGCGGGAAGCGCGTCCAGCCGTCGCCGGAAACTCTCCTCGATCCGCCCCGACAGCGGGATCGCGTCGGGCAGGGCGAACCCACCGGCCAGCTCGGCCGGCGTCAGGCCCTGCGGCAACTCCAGCAGGGCCAGCGGATTACCCCGGGTCTCGGCCACCAACCGGTCGATCACCTGGGCGTCGAGCGGCCCGGTCAGCGCCGCCGCCAGCAGCGCCCGCGCATCGGCGTCTCCCAACCCCCCGACCCTGAGTTCGGGCAACCCCGCCAGGTCGTTGCCCGCGCCGCGGGTGGCGAAGACCAGCCCGACGCACTCGGCGACCAGGCGACGACCCACGAAGCCGAGCACCTGTGCGGACGCGTGATCCAGCCACTGGGCGTCGTCGACCAGGCAGATCAGCGGGTGCTCCTCGGCGACCTCGGCCAGCAGGCTCAACGTGGCCAGCCCGACCAGGAACCGATCCGGCACCGGACCCGACCTCAGACCGAACGCCGTTTGCAGTGCCGCACACTGCGGCCCGGGCAGCTCGTCGACGCGGTGCAGCATCGGCGTCAGCAGTTGGTGCAGCCCGGCGTAGGCGAGTTCCATCTCCGACTCGACGCCCGCGGCACGCGCCAGCCGGCACCCCGAGGCGCGCTCGACCAGGTGGTCCAGCAGCGCCGTCTTGCCGACGCCCGGCTCGCCGTGCACCACCAACGCCCGGCCCGCGCCCGCTCGCACCGCGCCGAGGAAATCGTCGATGACGCCGCATTCACCGCCCCGGCCCCGCAGGTCGGCCGGTACACGTCGGTGACCACCGACCCGGCGCCCCGGCAGCGCCACTAGCCCACCCTCCCGGCCATACCGCCACGATAGGGCCGGTAATCGGACCCGGGAACACCCTGGTGCGACGCGGCGATGATGGCATTCAGACTTCGACCGGTTTGATTGAAGGAGGGTTCAATGATGAGTTCGTTGTCCATCGACGTGTTCACCAGCGGGTACAAGCCGATATCCGGCGGCCCGGGCTGGGACGACAGCAGCCCCGCCACCTGGCCGGCCAGCACCTCGACGCTGATCGCCGGCCACGGCGACGCCGTCCTCGTCGACGCCCTGCTCACCGTGAGCGAGGGACAGCGACTGGCTGCCTGGGTGCGCAACTCCGGCAAACGGCTCCGGGCGATTGTCGTGACCCACGCGCACGCGGACCACTTCTTCGGGGCCGGGCCGGTGCTGGACGCCTTCCCCGACGCTCGCCTTCTGGCCTCCGACCAGCAGGTGGTCGACGAGGCCCGCGCCCAGACCACCCCCGGCGCCCTCGCGCGCTGGAACGCCTGGTTCCCCGGACGGCAGGTCACGGACGCCCCCGCGACACCGGTCCTGGCCGGCTCGTCGGAGTTCCACCTGGACGGCCGACCCCTGGTGTTCCGCACGATCGGCGGTGCCGACGGCGTACTCGCCACCATTGTGCACGTGCCGGATCTGCGGGCCGTCTGCGCCGGCGACATCGTGTACAACAATGTCCACATGTGGCTCCGCGGCTCGACACCGGACTCGCGCAGGGCATGGCTGGCGTCCCTGGACGCCGTCGCCGCCCTCACGCCGTCGACGATCATCACCGGCCACCGGGATCCCGCCGCGCCCGACGACGACGCCGGCCGCGTGCTCGACCAGTCCCGCCGCTACATCGAGGACTTCGACCGGACCGTGGCCGTGTCCGGCACCCCGCAGGAGGTCATCGACACGATGGTCGAGAGGTATCCCGCCCACGGCAACCGGTACACCCTGTTCGTCGCGGCGGTGAGCCAGTTCCCGCCCCACCGGAGCACGTGATGACCCGCACCTACCGCACGTTGCGGGTCACCCCGACCGACGAGGGTGTGCTCGGCGTGGTGATCGACGCGCCGCCGATGAACCTGATCGGACCGGAGCTGGTGCGCGACCTGGTGAACCTAATGGGCGAGCTGGGGTCGGAGTCGGACCTCCGGGTCGTGGTGCTGGAGAGCGCCGACCCCGAGTACTTCGTGCCACACGTCGATCTCACCAAGGTCGCGGAGTACACCGCCGAGGCCGCCAAGGCGGGCGGACCGGACGACGCGTCGCTCGGCATGTTGTGGCACAAGCTGAGCGAGCTCCCGGTCGTCACCATCGCCAAGCTCCGCGGCCGCGCCCGCGGTGCCGGCAGCGAACTGGCGCTCGCGTGCGACATGCGGTTCGCCGCCCGGGAGAACGCCGTCCTCGGACAGATCGAGGTCGGCACCGGCGCACTGCCCGGCGCGGGCGGCATGCAGCACCTGGCGCGGCTCCTGGGGCGGGGCCGCGCCATGGAGGCGATCCTCGGCGCGGCCGACTTCGACGCCGAGGTGGCCGAACGGTACGGCTGGATCAACCGGGCGCTGCCCGACGCCGAACTGGACACGTTCGTCGCCGACCTCGCCCGGCGAATCGCGTCGTTCCCCGCCGAGGCGGTGCGAGCCACCAAACAGGTGCTCAACGAGCTGACGCTGCCCGCCGCCGACGCGATCCGCGCCGACGCCCGGCTGTTCCAGCAGCTGGTCCGCTCCGACGCGGTCAAGGCCCGCCTGGCCACCCTGTTCGCGCAGGGCCTGCAGACCCGGGGTCCGCTCGAACTGGACCTCGGCGAACGACTCGGCACCCTGGGCCACGACGCCTAACGGACAGGCCGGCGGACCGCGGCGAGGACCAGCGACCCGACCGCGAGAGCCAGGTAGCCCGACGTGATGAGGACGTACCGGTGCTCGCGGGCGCGTAGATGGACACCGACCGCTCCGCAGAAGAACAGAACCAGGCCGGTCCCGGCGGCGGTGCCGACGACCGGGACGCCGGACAGTCCCAACGCCAGGCCGGCCGCGCCGGCCGTCTTGAGCGTCCCGGACATCGGCAGCACCGACAGCGGGACGCCGACCTTCGCCGACATCCCGACGGCGAAGTGCCCCCTGGTGAAGTCGGAGTAGGCGGCGACGCCGTTGGCCGCGATCGTGGCACCGGTGACGACAACGTCGAGAACGTGCCGGCTCCGCGGCGCAGCGGACATGGTCACTTCCCGTCGGTATGGAGGGCCTTGCGCAGGACGTGGACGGCGAGTTCGACGGCGGCGGTCGTGGCGGCGGTGCCGCGCAACGGGTTGAGCATCATGAAATCGTGGATGGTGCCGTTGTAGCGGACGCTCGTCGTCCGCACCCCGGCGGCGGTGAGTTTGCGGGCGTAGGCCTCGCCCTCGTCGCGGAGGACGTCGTTTTCGTCGACGACGACGAGTGCCTCGGGTAGGCCGGCGAGGTCGTCGAGGGTGGCCCGTAGCGGCGATGCCGTGATCTCGTCGCGTTTCTGCTTGTCGGGCAGGTAGGCGTCCCAGAACCAGGCCATGCTGGCGGCGAGCAGGAACGGGCCGCCGGCGAATTCGTGGTAGCTGTCGGTGTCCTGCCCGGCGTCGGTGACCGGGTAGTACAGGGACTGGTGGACGAAGGTGACGTCGCCGCGCTGTTTGGCCAGGATCGCCAGGGCGGCGGTCATGTTGCCGCCGACGGAGTCGCCGGCGACCGCGAGGCGGGACGCGTCGAGGCGTTCGGCGGCGCCGTGTCGGATGATCCAGCGGGCGGTGGCGTAGGCCTGTTCGATGGCGACCGGGTAGCGGGCCTCGGGTGAGCGGTCGTACTCGACGAACACGACCGCGGCGTCGGCGCCGACGGCGAGTTCGCGGACCAGCCGGTCGTGGGTGCCGGCGTTGCCGAGGACCCAGCCGCCGCCGTGCACGTACAGGACGACCGGCAGCGTGTCCGTGGTGCCGGGTGGTGTGACGATGCGGACCCGCACATCGCCGACGTCGGCCGGCACGGTGATCCACCTCTCGTCGACGTCGAGCTTGTCGATCGGGCCGGCCTGGATGTCGTCGAGGATCTTGCGGGCGTTCTCGACACCCACCTCGTACAGGAACGGCGGCTTGCTCGTCGCATCGGCGATCGCCTGCGCCGCCGGTTCCAGAACATGCTCGCTCATGTCCGACCTCCCTGCCGGTGCGTCTGCGCGTGGGTCGTCGCCCATTCGAGGGCGTAGTCGGCGACCTGCTCCCAGCCGGGCTCGACACCGGTGAAGTGGGAGCGCTCCGGGAACTCGTAGTAGTCGGTCGTCGCCTCGGAGTTGCGGTACTTCTTCGCGTTCGACCGGATCACCGACGGCGGCATGAGGTGGTCCTTGCCACCCGCGATGAACAACAACGGCGCACGGTCGTCGAGGTCGTAGTCGACCCAGGTCTCCTGGTGACCGGGCTTCCAGTTGGCGATCAGGCCGTAGGCCCACACCCAGTTCCCCGGCGCCGGAATATGCAGCCGGTCGTACGCGGCGTCGGAGTCCTCCCGGCTGACGGTGTTGGCGAAGGCGTAGTGGAACTGCTCCTTGGTGAACCCCACCGCACGGTGCCGGTTCGCCGGGTTCCGCAGGACCGGGAACAGCGACCTGATCTGGGACGGCGGGTTCACCCGCACCCCCTCCGGCGGCGCAGAGTCGATCGTCACGGCGGCAGCGCCCAACCCGCGGTTGACCAGGAGCTGGGTGAAGGTCCCGCCGAAGGAGTGCCCCATGATGATCGGCGGACGGTCCAAACCCTCCACCACCTCGCTGAGATGGTCCAGCGTCGCGGGAACCGACGCCTCGGCGATGACCTCCGGCTTCTCCCGCAACGCCTCGACCTCGATCTCGAACCCCGGATACGTCGGCACGATCACCTCGTGGCCCTTCGCCCGGTAGTGCTCCACCCAGCGGTCCCAGCTGCGGGCGGTCATCCACAACCCGTGGATCAGCACGATCGGCGGGGCACCGGTCGTCGGTTGACTGGTCATGATGAATCCTGTTCTGTGAGACCCGTGTCGGTAGGCAGGACGTACTTGAGCACGTGCTGTGCGACCTCGTTCGCGGCGGAGACCACTCCGGTGTGCGTGCGCCCGTCGACGCGCATCGAGAGCGCGATCGCGTCGAGCAGCCGCGCGATGCCGAACATGGCGTACTCGCCGGGTGGCTGGGAGCGGTAGACGCCCTTCTCGATCCCGAGGCGCAGTCTCCGCGCGGCCTCGACGAGCAGGGCCGGGTCGCCGCGGAGGCCCCAGGGCGAGGTCGTGTCGGTCATGGTTTTCCCGCCCGCGGCGGGTTCAGCGGGAGCCAGTCGTCGAACCGGGTCGTCGCCAGTTGCGCGCCGGCGCCCGGCAGGAGCGTGTCCTTGTCCAGCAGGACCTCGAAGTAGCGCGCATCCGGGTCGGTCACGACGGTGCGGGGGTCACCCCGGTACGCCAGCCCTCGCCGCACGAACTCGTCGAGGCCGAACCGTTCGGGGCCGCCGATCTCCACGGTCGCGTCGAGCGGGGCGCCGACGGCGGTCCGGCCGACGGCGCCGGCCACGTCGTCGGCCGCCATGGGCTGAATACCGGCGTCGGACAGGCGCACGGTGCCGCCGTCCGTGGCCGCCTGGGCGATGCTCCCCAGGAACTCGAAGAACTGGGTCGCGCGCACGATCGAGTAGCGCCGGCCGGAGTCCTTGATCAGCGTCTCCTGCGCGAGCTTCGCGCGGAAGTATCCGCTGTCGACGAGCCGCTCGGTGCCGACTACCGACAGGGCCACGTGATGACCCACGCCCGCCCGCTCCTCGGCGCCGAGGAGGTTGCCGGTGGCGGTGCGGAAGAAGTTCATCGCGGCGTCGTCGGCGAAGGACGGCGAGTTCGAGACGTCGACCACCACGTCGGCGCCCCGCAGCGCCTCGTCGAGGCCTTCGCCGGTCAGCGTGTTGACGCCGGTGTCGAGTGACGCGGCCACGGCTTCGTGACCGTGCTCGCGCAGCTTCGCCACGAGTTTCGAGCCGATCAGCCCGGTACCGCCGATGACGACGATCTTCATGGGAGATTCCTTCCGCCCCGCTGGAACGCTGTCGGTAGCGAAGACAGGACAGCCGTGCGGTTTGTGACACCTGACTGGTCAGCTGCGGCGGAGCTGCCTGCGTGAGCTGATGCTCAACTTGGTGAAGACCTTGCGCAGGTGCCATTCGACGGTGTGTGGACTGAGGAAGAGCTGGGCGCCGATCTCGGCGTTCGTCAGTCCGTCGCCGGCCAGGCCGGCGATGTGCGCCTCCTGCACGGTCAGAGTGTCGCTCGCGCGGGTGGCGCGCTGGGCGACCGACTCGCCGGTGGCCATGAGCTCGCGGCGGGCGCGGCTGGCGAACGCGTCGGCGCCGGCCGCGGTGAACATGTCGTGGGCGTTGCGGAGCTGGCCGCGGGCCTCCTGGCGGCGGTTCTCCCGGCGCAACCACTCGCCGTACACGAGGTGGGCGCGCGCCAGCTCCATCCGGATCCGGGTCCGGCCGAGGTGCTCGATCGCCTGCCGGTACAGCGAATCGGCCGCGGCGCCGGTCACCAGCAGCGCACCGGCCCGGGCCAGCACGCCGAGCGCCCAGTCGGTTCCGCTGGCGCCGGCGATCGCCGCGAGGCGCTCGTGCGTGTCGGCGGCGAGGTCGGTCCGGCCGCTGCGCGCGGCCGATTCGACCAGTTCCGACATCGACCAGTAGACGAGCCCTGACTCGACCGGGTAACCGACCGCCGCGCGGGCCGCCGGGACGGCATCCCGGTAACGGGCGAGCCCGTTCATCAGGACCGACCGCGCCCAATGGGCGACCGTCACCCCGGCGGACTCGCCGCGGGCCACCGCGTCGGCCAGGCTGGCCTCGATCAACGGGACGGCGACCGCCTCGTCGCCGTGCCAGGCCGCCGACGCCACCGCGCCGTACGGTGCCAACGCGGCCCCGGTCGCGTCGCCGATCGCCTGGATCTCGGCGACGAGCGCGGCGGCCGCCGCACGTTCACCGGCGAACAGGTGCACGACCACCTGCGAGTTCAGGGTCAGCGGCAGGGAACTCAGGTCGCCGACGCCACGGGCGACGCGTACGTGGCGGGCGGTCAGCGTCGACCAGTTCTCGTCGTCCCACAGGCGGGCGGCCGTGATCGCCGCCAACCACAACCACGGCTGATCGCCCTTCGTCGACGTCTCCTCGGCGCGGAACGCACGCACGGCCGCCCTCATCGCCGGGACGCCGGCCGGATATCCGTCCGTCTGCACCACGGCGAGGCTGTCGAGGAGGAGATCTCCGGGCCGGTACCGCACCGGCTTCGGTGCCGCCAGCACCGCCCGCGCCACCTCGGCCAGGCCCGAACCGGTGGCGAGCCGGGCGGCTCCCATCGCGTCGCGATAGGCGTCGCGGGCCAGGTCGACGTCGAGCGGCTCGAGCCGTTTGGCGGCCCCCAGCAGCAGACGCGATGCGGCCGGGTCGGCCCCGGAGGCAAAAGCGATCTGGGCCCGCATCAGGTTCACCCGGGCCCGGTGGAGTTCGTCGGCCGGGCCCTCGTCGGCGACGACCAGTAACTTCAACGCGATCTCGAACGCGCCGGATCGGAGTTCGGCGTCGGCGGCGGCCAGGGCACGGGTCGCGCGGGTCGCCGGGTCCGGGGTCAGCTCGGTCGCGCGCCGCAGGAACTCGGCCGCGGCCGCGAGGCCGCCGCGGCGCTGCGCCCGGTCGGCGGAGCTGACCAGGTCGGTGGCGACGTCCTCGTCGGCGTCGGCAGCGGCGTGCGCGCGGTGCCAGGCCCGCCGGTCGGGGTCGGCCGCCGGGTCCGTTGCCGCGGCCAGCGCCCGGTGGACGTCGCGGCGCTCCGCGGGCGACGCCTCCCGGTAGATCGCCGTGCGGACCAACGGGTGACGAAACCGGACCCGGGAGCCCACCTCGATCAGCCCGGCCGCCTCAGCCGGCGCCACCGCGCTCATCGGAACGCCCAGTCCCGTGATCGCGCGGAGCAGCAACCGCACGTCACCGACCGGATCTGCCGCGGCCGTCAGCAGCACCTTGCGCGTCGGGGGCGGTAGCGATCCCGCCCGCTGGGCGAAGGTCCGTTCGATCTGGCTGGCCAGCGGTCGGACGTCCGGGCTTCCGAACCCGCCGGCCAGTTCGGCGGCCGTGAGCCCGCGCGGCAGCTCCAGCAGAGCCAGCGGGTTGCCCCGGGTCTCGGCGACGAGCCGATCCCGCACCTGTTCGTCGAGCCGACCGGGTACCACGGAGTCGAGCAGCGCGCGGGCGTCGTCGTCGGTCAGGCCGCCGAGCCGCAGCGCCGGCAGTCCCCGCCACTGCGGACCGTCAGCCGGCTCCCGGACCGCGAACACCACGCCGATCCGCTCGGCGAGCAGGCGACGGGCGACGAACGTCAGCGCCAGCGCCGACGTCTGATCCAACCATTGCGCGTCGTCGATGACGCACAGTAGCGGCCGGTCCTCCGACACCACTGCCAGCAGACTCAGCACGGCCACCCCGACCAGAAACCGGTCGGGCGGACTCCCGGCGCTGTAGCCGAACGCGACGGCGAGCGCCTCGCGTTGCGGGCCGGGCAGGCGATCGCGAAGTGGGAGCATCGACCCGCACACCTGGTGCAGGCCCGCGAAGGCGAGCTCCATCTCGGCTTCGACCCCCGCCACCCGGGCGATCTTGAATCCGCCCGCGCGCCCGGCCAGGTCGTCGAGCAGAGCCGACTTGCCGACGCCCGCCTCACCCCGGATCAGCAGGGCACGCCCCTGGCCGGCGCGCACGTCGGCGACCATCCGGTCGAGGATCGCGCGCGCGGTGCGCCGGCCACGGAGCTCGGGTGCCGGCGCACCGCTCGTCATGGCTCAAACCACCCCGGGTTCGAGGCTAGAGCCGACAGCCTGATCGCGATAGGGACTTCCCGGTGTCGCGAACCACCTCCCAGGAGCGATCTTGGACAGCGATTCCCTTGAATGTCAGACGGTCCGCTTCAGATCCGCGATCAGAACGGCTTCGAGGCCGCTGAGGTCGCCGCTGTGCGATGCCACCGCGAACGCCCGTCGCAACCGGTGGTGTAGACGGCGGTGCTGGCGGCGGTGCTGGCCGCGGTGCTGGCCGCGGTGTGCGGCCCCGCCGATCGGCCCGCGCCGGCCGGTGGCCAATCGGACCCGGGCACGCCGCACGAGTTGCCTCGCGTTGGCCGCGCCGATCCGTAGCGTCCGCGCGATCCGCGGGTACGGAAGATCGAAACCCTCACGCAGCACGAATACGGCCCGTTCGGCCGGTGGCAGCCGTTCGAGCAGCAGCTGAACGGCCTGCCCGATCCGCTCGCCTCGCTCGGTCAACACCGCTGGGTCGGTGTCGTGGTCCGCCACCTCCTCGTGCGGCCAGGCGGCGACCGGCGTCTCGTACCTGCGCCGGGCCGAGCGGGTGACGTTGATGGCCAGCCGGCTCGTCGCGGTCACCAGAAACGCTTCGGCATTGAGCACCTTCGCGCGGTCCACACGCTGCCAACGCAGCCAGACGTCCTGCACCACGTCCTCGGCCTCCTCGACGGTGCCGACGATGCGGTAGGCGATCCCGAACAGGCGTCGGCGCTGACGGAGGAACTGGTCGAGGTCGGAGCGGGCCCGTTCGTCACTTGACCAGCATGTTTTCATCGGTCCGCCTCCCTGCCCGCCGACGCCGATCTCACCGTCGTCGCCGGGCCGGGGCGGGCGCGCCCCGTGAAGTCCGTGGTTGATGCCGTGGTCCGTCCCAGGACGGTCCAGCCTCATCAGCTAGACCGGACAGCCCCACGATGTGTGACAGTCTCAGCTCCGCTGGCCGGCGGATGCCTCAAGCCTGTCGATCGCGCTGCGGAACCTGTTCCTGAGGTCGATGTCGCGAAGGCCCACACCGAGCTTCGGGATGAGTTGTTCCGCCAGGTTCAGCAGCGGATGGGCGGTACCCGGCTCACCGGTCGCGTGTTCGAGCAGGACGGTCAGGAGCTCCACGTCCGATCGTGAGGTCTGGCGTTCGCTCCAGTCGATGTGCCACGAGCCGGGTTCGCCATGATCCGCGGCCACGGCTGCCGCGATGCCGATGACGTCGTCTCGCTTCTCGCCCTGCCACAGGACGCGCGCGGCGTTGATCCGGGTCCCGATCGGCAGATTGCGGTCGCCCGCGATGTTCGTGAGTGTGCTCGCGGACGCCGGAGCGGGATTGGCGAGTATCACGTGGGCCCAGGCACGAGCGGTGACCGGATCCCGGTACCGGAGGTACTCCGTCTCCGCCAGGTCGATGATCCACGGTTCGTGCGGTCGATCGGTCAGCGCCCTGATCCCCTCGCTTCGCGCGCCGGCATCGGCCTCTCGGGAGAGAAGCTCCCGCACCCGGCGCCGAGCCCTTCTGCCGGCGCGGTTGACGAGTTCGGCGAGCGCGCTGCCCCGGATCTCGGGGTCGTCATCGGCAGCCAACAGTTCGAGCAGTTCGGTGGGCGCCGACCGACGGAAAACGTCTCCGGGCAGGTGTCGGCCGATGGCAGCGCTGACACCGGGAACAGCGTCCGCGACCAGCGGCTCCAGTGCGATGACCAGTTGCTCGTGTTCGGCGTGTTCCAGGGAGATCCTGGCTTCGGCCCGGACATCCGGGTCCGGGTGGGTGAAGAGTGAGCGGATCGGGTCGAGCGATTCCGCGGTCACGCAGAACTGCAGCGCGGCGGCGGCCGCCACGTCCGCGAGCGGACCCAGGTCGTCGCGGAAGTCGTCGACCAGTTGGTCCGTCATGGTGGGCGGCGACCCGGTCAGGACGTGAACGGCGAGCCGGACGGCGTACTTGTCGCGCGCCAGCAGGAGCCCGGCCGCGAGAGAAGGGTTGATCGCGATCTCCCCCTGCTGGATCGCGGCCACCACGGCCGACAGCCACGCGCCCGGCCAGGAGTACCTCGACTCTGGATCGCGGCACACGTGGACGAGGTCGACGAGCGACCACGGACTCGTGCCGCTGGCCGGACCTGGCGCTCCGGCGCGGATCGGGTCGGGACAGCACGTGAGCCATTCGTCGACCACGCGTCCGGTCGTCTGCCGCCCGATGGGACCCGATTCGACGCGGACGCTGCGGTACGGATCTCGGTCGACGTCGTAGTAGTTCCGCACGAACTCCTCGTTGTTCTCCTCCAGAACGGCATCGATCTCGTCGAGGAGGTCATCGGGGGTGAGCCAGGATGCCAGCCCGGAGTCGGGACCCGCGGAAGGATCCAGTCGGTACCGGTTCAATCCAGGGATCATCCGGGCGCGGGCGTGGACGTTCCACTCGATCGGCAACGAGACCAGTGCCTCCTCGACCCGGTACGCGGTGGCGAACCTGTTGAGTCTGTTCAACGTCGCCAGGAGCGTGAGCGCCTGATCCACGACACGGTCGAGCAGCGGCGGACGGTCGGCCGACGGGAGCTGCACGACGCAGCGCAGGGCGGTGGTCGTACTCAACCCGAACGTGTCCGGACGATCCCCGGCTATCTTCCGGATCCAGGACTCCGGTGCCGGGCTCAGTCCGGCGATCAAGGGGATCGTGTTGGTCCAGTCGGGATCGAGCCACCACACGTCGTCGATCTTCCGCGCCCCGGCGGCCGGGTCCAGGCGAGCGATGTGCAGCGCGGTGAAGAACTCGTGGAAGAGCCGATGGTTGAAGCGGACGAGCCCGGCGGACGTCGGGTCCGAGGTCGCGTCGATGACGAGGAGGCCGCCGAGTTCGTCCAGTTCGGCGCGGGCGTCGGTTCTGGACGTCGACCCCGGTCGCGACCGCATGATCGCCTTGACGGCGTCGGACACCTCGATCTGGTCCCGCCACACCCCGCCGGACGTGGACAGGTGCCATGCCAGGCGGGCGGCCGCCTCCATCGCGTCGTCGATCCTCTCGGCCGCGCGTCTCTGCTCGAACTTCCAGATGACGCCGAGGATCCGGCGGGCCATCGCCTCCAGGACGCCGGCGCTCGTCTGTGGCAGCCGTTCCGGGTTGTCGTTCAGGATGGCCAGCATCGTGAGAAAGAGCGGGACGAAGACGATGTTCGAGACCGTCGAGCGATCGACGGCCTCGAGGAAGCTCTTTGCCCGCGCGGTATCCCCGCCGTACCAGTTCACGGCGAACGTCACGACGTCCTGCTTGCTGTACGGCCGCAATGCCAGGCACGCGTCGGGCAGGTTGAACTGGTCGAAGCCCGGATCGAATCCGAAGCGCCGGGACGAGAGGACCGCCCGCCGGTCGGCCACGCACTCCCGGATAGCGGCCCACAAGAAACCCTTGCGGTCGTTGGGAACCTCGTCCAGACCGTCGATCAGAGGTCGCACCCTGCCGCCCCGCGAGACGTGATCGCGCACCGCGACCATCGCGTCTCCCCGTGGGCGCGGCGTCGACGCGAACGCCCACTCCACCGATCGCCGGACGCAGGTGTCGACACGGTCGACCGAGTCGTCGCGGGCGAGCATGCTCGCGGGGCAGAACAGCGGAAGCTCAAGGTCTGCAAGCTCTGCGCCACGGTCGAGATCGTCGAGCGCGGCCTGCGCCATCGTCCGTGCTTCGTTCTGCAACGTCCACGTCTTGCCCTGGCCGGCGTCACCGAACAGAACGATCAGGTTGTGGTCGGCGGACGCCGCGGCCCACGGCCAGGTCACCTCACCCTCGCCGCCGGAAGTGCCGCTCGTCTCGACGAGTCGGGTCGCCACCACCCGCAGGGATCCGTACACCACGGCGGGGTCGGGCAGCGAACTCCGTCCGCTCCAACCGTCCGGCCAACGGCACGCCGTCGACACGACCGCCGTGAGATAGCCACGAACCGCTGCCAGCGAATGGCCGGCGCCGGTTCGGGTTCGGGTATCGGACGGGCTTGAGCGAATCACCCGCAGCAGGGCGGCGATGCCGTCGTCGGTCAGCTCCGGGATGGCGTAGAAACTGGTCGACGGCACCCGGGTGAACCGCGGGAAGTGTTCGTCCGAGCCGCCGGGCAGCAACACCGGCAGTATCTTCGGGAACCACAGGTCCTCGTCGCGGTACAGGTTGTCCGTCAGCAGCGTCGCCTCGTACCGCACCCCGCGGCTGGCACCCGATCCGGACGGACCGTCCACGCGCCGATACGCGGGCGAGGCGATCACGATGACGTAGTCGGCGCTGTCGATCTGCTCGCTCATCCATCGCGGCCAGTCCTGCCGGCGGTCGGTGAACAACTGGTCGAAGATCGCGTCGACCCCGTGCTGGCTCAGGAGCTCACAGAACTGGCGCACCGAGACCTTGTGCGCCTCCGAGTCGTGGGCATAGGAAACGAAGACCCGCACGGACTGGGGCGCCTCCACATCGAAGAGACTCTCGGCGCCACTCTACGCCGCCGTCGATTCCGCGCGGGACCGGCGACCTCAGCCGGCCCGCGGCCCGACCAGGCCGGTTTCGTACGCGATGATCACCAGCTGCACGCGGTCGCGGGCGTCGAGTTTGGTGAGCAGCCGGGCGACGTGGGCCTTCACGGTGGCGACCGTGATGTGCAGGTCGCCCGAGATCTCGGTGTTCGAGCGGCCCCGGCCGATCAGGGTGAGCACCTCGCGTTCGCGGTCGGTGACGCTGCCGGCGAGCCGTGGCGACGGCGACGACGGCGACGAACCCGGTGCGGCGACGAACCGTTCGATCAGCAGGCGGGTGACCTTCGGCGCGAGGAGCGCGTCGCCGGCGGCCACGACGCGGACGGCGGCCAGGATGTCGTCGAGCGCCATGTCCTTGACCAGAAAGCCGCTCGCACCGGCGCGCAGCGCGTCGTAGACGTACTCGTCGTCGTCGAAGGTCGTCAGGATCAGGACGTGGGGCGGGTCGGGCCGGTCGAGGATCCGGCGGGTGGCGGCGATGCCGTCCATGCCGGGCATCCGGATGTCCATCACCACCACGTCGGGCGCGGCACGAAGGACCAGATCGACCGCCTCCGCGCCGGTGCCGGCCTCACCGACCACGATGAGGTCGTCGGTGTCGGCGATCAGCACGCGCAACGCGCTGCGGATCAGCGGCTGGTCGTCGACGAGCAGCACCCGGGTGGGCATCAGCTGTCCAACGGCAGGCGCGCGGCGACGCGGAACCCGCCCTCCGGTCGCGGACCGGCGGAGAACTCCCCGCCGAGCAGCGCCACCCGTTCGCGCATGCCGACGATCCCGAAGCCGGGCCCCACGTCTCCCCCGCGGCCGTCGTCGAGCACCTCGATGTCGAGCGCCCCGGGCGTCCGGTCGACGGCCACCCGGCAATGGTCGGTGCCGGCGTGCCGGGCGACGTTGGTGACCGCCTCCTGGATGATCCGGTACGCCGACACGTCGACGTCGGGCGGCAGCGGCCGGCGGTCGCCGGTGTCGCGGACCTCGACCCGCACCCCGGCCGCGCCGAACCGCTCGGCGAGCGCGGCCAGGTCGGCGAGGCCGGGTGCCGGGTCACGCGGCGACGGCGCGCCGTCGGGATCGGCCTGCCGCAGCCCGCCGACCATGCGCCGTAGGGACGACAGCGTCTCCCGGCCGGTGTCCTCGATGACGCCGAGCGCGCGGCGCGCCTCCTCGGGCTGGCTGTCGATGACCCGACGGCCCATCCCCGCCTGCATCGCGATGACACCGATGCTGTGCGCCACGAGGTCGTGCAGTTCCCGCGCGATGCGCAGCCGTTCGGTCTGCGCCGCGGTGTTCGCGGCCTCGACGAGCCGCACCTCGGCGAACAGTCGCCGCTGCCGCACCGTGTTGCCGACGAGCCACGCCGCGAGCAGCGCGACGAGATACGGCACGAGCGCGGAGATCTGGTCGCCCTCGGTCCACGGCCCGGCGAACGAGAGCGCCACCTGGAAGACGGCCACGGCGACGGCCGTGCCGACCGACGCCAGCCGCTCGTGCGTCGCCGCGATCCAGCCGACGGCCACGTCGACGGCGACCACGAGAATGACGCGCATCCCGATGGCCGGCGCCGCGTTCTCCCATTCCGGCGCGCCGAACTCGACCAGGACCAGCATCACCACCAGCAGCGCCAGCACCGCGAACGGCTTGCGCCGCAACGCACCCACGAGCAACACGAGGAACGCGGCCGGCACCACGTACCACAGGCCGAAGATCGCGGCTTCGGGTGATACGCCGAGCAGCCACGCGATGAACAGCAGTGGCGACACTGCGAAACCGGTCCACGCCAGGGCCGAACGTCTCATGCCGCCGACACTAGTGAGCCGGGCCGCGCGAAACGTCCGTCCACGGGCCTAATCCCCCGGGCTACCCCGCGCCGGCGCGTTGTGATCGCCGGCCCGATGCCTCCGGTGGCCCGCTGCCGGCACGGTTTCCCCATGACACGGAGGCTTCTGCTGGCCGTCGCCGCGATGGCGCTCGCGCCGGCGTCGACGACGATGCTGGCCGCGCCCGGCCACGCCCGGCCGGTCACGCCGGTCGGCGCCGCGGCGTGGCGCGCGGATCCGCGCGGGCTGCCCGACCCGGTGACGACCGAACCGGACGCGGTCCGCCGGTACTTCGCCGGATTGGGTGACGCCGAGCAGCGCGACCTCGCGCGCACCTACCCCGGCGTGGTGGGGAACCTCGACGGCGCACCGGTCGACCTGCGGTACCGGGCGAACGCGGCGGCCGGCCACGACGGCATCCTCGGGTTCGACCCGCGCGGCCGTGGCCGCGTCGCGCAGGTCTTCGGCGACCTCGCGACCGCCGACCGCATCGCCGTTCTGGTACCGGGTGCCGGCAACCGGCTCGGCAACTTCTGGCGGGGCGTGGGCGGCAAGGCGTTCCGGTCACCGGCCCGGCAGGGCGCCGACCTGTTCGACCGGGCGCGGGCGAGCGGACCGACCGAACGGTTCGCCGTTGTCGTGTGGCTCGGTTACGAACCACCGGCCCGCATCGACGTCTCGGCCGCCCGGGAGGACCGGGCCCGGGAGGGCGCGCTCGCGCTGGGACGCTTCGTCGCCGGCCTGGCCGCTGTCCGTCCACATGCGACGGTGGCGTTGCTCGGTTACAGCTACGGGTCGACGGTGATCGGGGTGGCCGCGCCGCACCTGCCGCCGACCGTCACCGACATCGTCGCCGTCGGCAGCCCCGGAATGGGCGTCGACCACGTGACGCGCCTCGGCACGACCGCCCGCGTCTGGGCGGCGTTGTCCCGGCACGACGTCATGCGCTTCGTGCCGGGGGTGCGGTTCCTCGGCCTCGGACACGGTCGGCAACCGGCCGATCCGGCGTTCGGCGCCACCGTCGTCGCGGCCCGCGACGTCGTCGACCACGACCACTACCTCGCCGCCGGCGTCGACTCGCAGGCCACCCTCGCCCGCATCGCGTTGCTGGGAAGGGACCGCCCGTGAGAGACCGCACCATCGACGCCGTCCGCGCGGTCGCGATCGTCGGGGTCGTCCTGGGCCACTGGCTGGTGTCGGCGGTGGTGAGCGACCCCGGCCGGGTGACCGACCTGCACGGCGAGAGCCCGCTGGAGTACGCGCCCGGGCTCGCCCCGGCCAGTTGGGCGTTGCAGACACTCGGGCTGTTCTTCTTCGCCGGCGGGTTCGCGGCGGTCCGGCGCCGCAGCGCGACCGGCGGAACGGGACGGAACCGGATGCGACGCCTGGCCCGTCCCCTCCTCGCGCTGGCCGCCGTGTGGGTGCCGGCGATCGTGCTGCTCGACGCCGTCGGCGCGCCCGCACCGACGCGTCACGTCGTCGTCTCGCTGGTGACCCATCCGCTCTGGTTCCTGCTGGTGTATCTGGCGCTGACGTTCGCGGTGCCGGTGCTGCGTCCGCTGGTGGCCCGCGCCGGCGGGTGGACGGTGCTGCCGGCGGTGGCGCTCGTTGCGGCGACCGACGTGACGCTGTTCGCCGGCCACTCGTCGTGGTGGCAACCGGTGACGGTGGTCGCCGGCTGGGCGGTGCCGTACGTCCTCGGCATGCTCTGCGCGACGAACCGGCTCGACCGGCACGGCTTCGCGCTCCTCGGCGTCGGGGTGGTGGGCGGGACGGTGCTGGTGCTCGGTTTCGGGTATCCGGCCAGTGCCGTCGGCGTGCCGGGGCAGGACTTCTCGAACCTGGACCCGCCGTCGCTGTTCACGGTTGCGTTGGCACTGGCCCAGATCGGGCTGTTCCTGCTGGTGCGGCCGGCGCTGGCCCGCGTGCTGCGCCGGCCGGCTGTCGCGGTGCCGATCGAGGTGCTCACCGCGTCACCGGTAACGATTTTTCTGTGGCACCAGAGCGCGCTGCTGCTCGTGTCCTTCGGCGGCCTGCTCGTGGGACGGCCCGCCGGCCTGCTCGACGCGCCCGACGCGGGCTGGCCGCTGGCGCGACTGCGGTGGCTGCCGGTGTTCGCGCTCGTGCTGGCCGCGCTGGTGACGGTCTTCCGGCAGTTCGAGTCGCGTAGGGTGGGCGGCGCCGATGGTGGCGCCGGCAACGATATCGTTGATCGATGTCGGTGATTTCGCACCTGTACCGTGGCGAGCTGGGTGAGTGGTGTGCCGACCGCCTCACCCGCTGGGAGGATCTGACCACCCGGATCGCGTGGCGAACCCGCGCGCGGGAGCCCGTCCGCCCGGCCGACGGCGCCGACCGGCAGCACTGGGCGCAGGTGGAAAGGGCCGTCGGCATCCGGTTGGCCGCCCTGGTCCAGCCCGCCCCGCCCTACGCCGCCCTGCTCGGCCTGGTGCACCTCGGCCTGGTACGCCGCGCCTGGGCCAGCGATCAGGCCGCCCGCTACGCATCGCATGCGACCCTGCCGGCGGAGCTTCGTGACGACGCGCTCTACCACGGCCCGACGCTGGACGGCTGGGTGCGCGTGCCCGCCGGGGCCGCACCGGCCATGCCCCGCTTCGACGGGCGGGCCCAGGACTACCCGGCCGAGCCGATGCTCGCCGACCTGCTACACCGCGCCCGGGCCTACTTCGCCACGAACGCACCACCCGGCCGGCTCGGTGCCGAGCGCGGCGTGGCCCGCCTGTGCTGGCTGCTGGCCCAGTTCCAGTACGCCTACCGCAACGACGCCCTCGAACAGCCCGCCTTCCGGCTGTTCCGCCCCGGCGTGCCGACCGTCGAGGAACTGCTTGCCACCGTGCCGGACACCGCCCTGGACGAGATGGTCGCCATCGCCCGCCAGCTGGACAGCACCCGTGCGCTGGCCGAGCTGACGAAACTGGCTGGCGACCCGCCGCCCGGTCGGCCGCTCGGTATCGCCGGCCCCATCTTCCTCGACCACCGCCACGACAGCGACCTGCTGCTGGCCGGCCCGGACGGCAGCGCGCTGGTACACGTCCACGCCGCGATCGCCACCAACAAGACGGCCCGCTCCCGGCAATGGCTGTGGAACCTGCTGGGCTGCGCCTGGCTCGACGCGAGCGACGCCTACCGCATCCGGACCGTGGGCCTGTACTTCGCCCGCCACGGCGAGCTGATGACCTGGCCGGTCGACGCCCTCGCCGACCAACTGCTCGCCGGCGCCGACCGCGGCACGGCGCAAGCCGACCTCCGGGCCCTCGCCGACCGGCTGCGCAGCGAGAACGACCAACGGCGGGCCGAGCGCGAGCGGCTGCGCACCGAGCAGCGGCAATCGGCGGCCGCCCCGGCCGTCGCCGTCCACGCCCTGATCACCGACGGGCGGGGCCTCGTACTGACGGCCGGTGACGCGCTGCCCGGCGGCCCCGTCGCGCCCGGCGAAACGGTCGAGGCCGCCCTCTGTCGCTCCGTCGCGGCGACGACCGGCCTCGAGGTGGCCGCCGGCCCCTTGACCGGCGTCTACCACGACGCCCGGAGCGGCGCCGTGGCGTTGGTGTTCGAAGCCCGCATCACCGGCGGCGAAGCCGCCGACGTGCACTGGTGCGCCCGGCCGGAGCTGCCCGGCCGGCTGGCGGCCGTCTTCGCCGAGGCGGCCCACGACGCCCTGGACGCCGGCCGCGCCCGCGTCCCGGTGCGCGAGGCGGCGCTGCCCGATCCGTAGAGCGGTGCGGTACGTTTCCTGGACATGATCACCACGCGTCTCGATCTGGACCGGATCCGGGCGGCCCGCCGCATGGTCGACCCGGTCTTCCTGGACACGCCGCTGTATGAGTGTGACGCGCTCGGGTCCGTGCTCGGCTGCACCGTGAGCATCAAGCTGGAGACCGCGAACCCGGTGCGCAGCTTCAAGGGCCGGGGCACCGAACTGGTCGCCAGCCTGCTCGCCGAGCAGGGTCGCCCGGCCCTGGTGTGCGCCAGCGCCGGCAACCTCGGGCAGGCGCTCGGCTGGTCGGGCCGGCGGCGCGGGCTCGACGTCACGGTGGTGGCGTCGCGGCGGGCGCCGGCGGCCAAGCTCGACCGGATCCGCGCGTTGGGTGCGGCGCTGGAGATTGTCGACGGCGACTTCGAGCAGGCGCGCGAGCGGGCGTCGGAACTCGCGCGGCAGCGCGGGGTCCGGCTGGTCGAGGACAGCCTGGACATCGAGACGTGCGAGGGCGCGGCGACCATCGGCCTGGAACTGGCCGCCTTCTCATGTGACATGGTGCTGATCGCGCTGGGCGGCGGCGCGATGGCCACCGGGATCGGGCACGTGCTGAAGACGCTGTCGCCCGGCGTCGAGGTGGTCTGTGTGCAGCCCGCGGGCGCGCCCGCGATGACGCGCTCCTTTCACGCGCGGCGGGTCGTCACCACCGACTCGATGGACACGATCGCCGACGGGGTCGCCGGGCGGTTCCCCATTCCCGAGGTGCTCGACGACCTGCTGGCGGTGGCCGACGACGCGGTCCTCGTCCGGGAAGAGTCGATCGTCCGGGGGATGCGGATGCTGCTCGAACACGCCGGCCTGGTGGTCGAGCCGTCGGCGGCCCTCGGCGTCGCGGCCATCTTGGAGGACCCCGAGCGCTTCGCCGGCAGGAACGTGGTGACCGTCATCTGCGGCAGCAACGTCGACATCGACGCCTATCACCGGTGGGTCTTTGGCTCGCCGTCGTAGGCTCGTCGCATGTCACGATCGACCTCTGTGGCCGTCGTCGGTGGTGGGATCGGCGGGCTCGCGACGGCGCTCGGGTTGCTGCGGGCCGGGTTCGACGTCCGCGTCTACGAGCAGTCGCGCACGCTGTCGCAGGTGGGCGCCGGAATCCAGCTGGCGCCGAACTGTACCCGGCTGCTGCGCGGGCTCGGCGTCCTGCCGGCGGTCGAGCGGGTCGCGTTCGCGCCGGACGCGATCGAGTTCCGGCGATGGGACGACGGCCGGCTGCTGTCGGAGACGTTGCTCGGCGCCGGAATCGCCGCCACGTACGGCGCGCCGTACCTGCACGTGCACCGGGGCGACCTGGTCGGCGTGCTCGCCGACGCCGTCACCGCCGACCGGATCGAGACCGAACGGCGCTGTGTCGGGGTGACCCGGGACGGCGCCGGCGCCCGGCTCCGGTTCGCCGACGGCGGCACCGCGTACGCCGACGTGGTGGTCGGCGCCGACGGGATCCGCTCGGTGGTCCGCGAGACGCTGCTCGGGCGGGAGGACGCGCGGTTCACCGGCTACCTCGCGTACCGGGGGCTCGTGCCCGCCGAGCGGGTCGCCGCCCTGTCCCTGGAGCCGCGGTGCACGGTGCGGCTGGGCCCGGGCGCACACTTCGTCCACTATTTCGTCTCCGGCGGGCGGCTCCACAACGTCGTGTGCGTCATCGAGGAGACGTCGTGGACGCGCGAGTCATGGACCGATCCCGGCGATCCCGACCAGCTCCGGGCCGCCTTCGCCGGCTGGCACCCGGTGGTGGGCGCGATCATCGACGTCCTCGACGAACCGTTGCGGTGGGCGCTGTTCGACCGGCCGCCGCTGCCGCGATGGAGCAGCGGCCCGATCACGCTGCTGGGCGATGCCTGCCACCCGATGCTGCCCTACGGCGCGCAGGGCGCGGCACAGGCCATCGAGGACGCCGCCGTGCTGGCCACCTGCCTGACCGAGGCCGCCGGCCGCGACATTCCGGCCGCGCTTGTCCGGTACGAGACCATCCGACGCGGCCGGGCGACCCGGGTGCAGGAGATGTCCCGCGCCAATGGCGTGCGCTTCCACCTGCCCGACGGGCCCGACCAGCAGGCCCGCGACACGGCGATGGCGTCGGGTTTCGGAATCTCGCCCGAGATCGACTGGCTCTACGGCCACGACCCGTTGATTGCCGAACAGGCAACGTCCTGACACCTGCCCGGGCCGTGCAGGCACTACGATGTGCGCCTTGACGGAAGGACCCGGCCGATGACCCAGCCAGGATCGATGGACCCGTTCAGCACGTTCCTCAACGTCGACCGCGACAGCAGCGCCGAGTCAGCCGAGCCGCCGGCCGGGACGCCAGCCGGGACGCCAGCCGCGACGTCCGCCGAACCGGGCGTGACCCGGGCCGACGTCCTTCGCGCGCTGCTCGCCCGGCAACCGGGCGGCGGCCCCGTTCCGTTGCGGGACCTCAGCCGCGACCTCGGTGTCCGCACCACCCAGGTGGCCGTCCTGGTGGCCGGCCTCGACGAGGAGGACCTCGTGACGATCGGCGCCGCCGCCGACGACGACCTGGTGCAGTTGACCGCCGCCGGGGTGGCCGCCGCCGGTGCCGTCACGGACGAGGTGGCGTAGCCGTGTGGTCCTACATCGTCACCGCGCTGATCGGCGCCCTGGTCGGTGCCACCGAACTCGCGTCCCGGTACCGCGACCGCCCGGCCGTGCTCGTCGCGGCGCCCACCGCCTGGCTCTACGCGCTGCTGAACGCGGCCGCGGCGATGCTGGCCCTGCTGATCGTCAACTCGGCGGGCTGGAACTTCGGCGCGACCGACGACACCACGATCACGGTGCTGCGGATCATGGCGGCCAGCCTGTCGGCGATGGCGGTGTTCCGCAGTTCGTTCCTCACCGTCCGTCTCGGTGACACCGACGTCGCCGTCGGGCCGGCCACGCTGCTCACCACGCTGCTCGGGATCGCCGACCGCTCGGTCGACCGGCGCCGGGCCGCCGACCGCACCGTCACCGTCACGAAGATCATGGCCGGGGTGTCGTTCGAGCGGTCGCGGCTGGCGTTGCCGACGTTCGTCCTCACCCTGATGCAGAACGTTCAGCCGGCCGAACAGCACGACCTCGGAGTGGCCGTCGAGGCACTGTCGGTCAGTCGAATGAGCGATACCCAGAAGGCGTACGCGCTCGGTCTGCTGCTGATGAACATCGCCGGTCCCGCGGTCGTGGCCGCCGCGGTTGCCGCGCTGCGCAAGGAGATCGGACCCGACGCCGTCGTCCCGGTGGCTGACCGGCCGATGTAGGTCGCGGGTCGAACGGACGATGTCCACCCGTTGTCTATCTATATAGAGTTAGGCCTGTGACCCGATCCCGGCGACCGTCGGCACAGACCCTCCTGGTGGTCAGAGCTTTGGCCGTGCAACCCGACACGTGGCGGTACGGCTACGAGTTGGGTCTGGAGATCGGCCTGAGGGCCGGCTCGTTGTACCCGATCCTGATCCGGCTGTGCGATCGCGGTCTGCTGGAAGCCGCCTGGGAGAGCGATCCGCCACCGAACCGACCGCCACGGCACCTGTACCGGCTGACCGGTGACGGTGTGCGGTGGATCGCCGCGGTCACGGCCGCACCCGCACCGCGTGCCGCCACCGAACTCCGGACCCTGCGGGAGGCGTGGTGACAACGCAAGGAAGGCCGGATCTGCCGAGCCGGGTGCTGGCCGCCGCGGTGCGCGGGCTGCCTGCCGAGCGCCGTCACTGGGGCCTGGCGATGCGCGCGGAACTGGTCGCGGTCAATGCGCGGCGAGACCGGTGGGCCTTCGCCTGGGGCTGCGTGCAGGTGACCGCGGCACAGACCCGGGTCCTCCGTGCGGGCCTGCACCTCGGCGCGGTACTGGCCACCCTCGGGACGGTGCTCGCCTGGGCCGCCACCGTCGACTACCCGCCGCTGTTCTGGGGCCTGACCATGGTGATGTCGGTGCTGGCAGTGGTGTGCTGGCAGGCGCGGCGGACGGCGATGCTCGGCCCGGTCGGAGACGGCCGCACCGCGTGGCTGCTGCGCGTCGGCGGCTACCTGGTCGCCGGTGCGATCGCCGCGATCGCCCTGGCTCACGCGCACCCCGCCACCGTGTCCGCCGCCGAGGACGGCACGGGCGTGCTCGTCTTCGCCGTGGTCGGAGCCAGTTGCGTGCTCGGTGTAGCCACAGTGTGCTCCCGGCGCTCGGCGGCCACGGCACGGGTGCTGGCCACCGCCGCCGGTTGCGGGCTCGCCGGCGCCGCCGGGTGGCTGGCGACCACCGTGCTGGCGCCGCCGATCCCACCCTCGACGGGGTGGGCGATCACCCTGGCGGGCCTCGCCGCGGTCGCCGCGGTGGCAGTGAACTCCGGCGGGTCCCACACCCCACGGCGTGGTCTGCTGGCGGCGCTGCTGGCTGCGGTCACCACGATGGTGCTGATCTTCGTGACCGTCGAACTGCTGGCCCACTACGGACCGGAGAGCCTCATCCCGGACGTCACCCCGCACGCCCTACCTGCCGACCGCGTCAGCGAGAGCCGCATCGAGATCGTCGACCCGTACATCCTGCTCCTCACGCTCGGTGCCCTGTTCGCCACGACGCTCAGCGTCGCCGGCCTGGTGACCCGCGTGACAGGTTGGTCCGACCGCAGGGTCGCCATCACCCCGAGGTAGCTACGCTCGACCCCGTGCACGCGACGGAGGTGACCCGCACAGCCCGGCGGCCGAAGAACCGCAAGGCGCAGATCGCCCTGGCCGCCGCCGGGTTGTTCTGCGAGCGCGGGTACCACCTCGTCGGGGTCGACGAGATCGCCGCCGCCGTCGGGATCAGCGGTCCGGCGGTGTACCGGCACTTCCCCACCAAGTACGCGATCCTCGTGCACGCGTCGCGGGAGCTGATCGCCGGAATCCTGGCGGCCACCGAGGTCGACGACGTCGACGATGACGACCTCGGCCGGCTCGACGCGATCCTCGGTGGCCTGGCCCGGTTCGCGGTCGAGCAGCGGTCGGTGGGTGCCTTGTACCAGTGGGAGTACCGGTATCTGGCGCCGGAGCACCGGGCCGAGTTCCGCGTCGCGCTGGCCACCGTCGTCGAGCGGATCGCCGGGCCGCTGCGCGCGCTGCGCCCGGGGCTCAGCGGCCCGACCGCCGACCTGTTGGTGCGGGCGGCCCTGAGCACGTTCGGCAGCCTGTCGACGCACCGGGCGGCCGTGTCGCGCGGTCGCGCCGAGCAGACGCTGCGGCGGCTGGGCTGGGCGATGCTGCGCGCCGACGTCGCGGATCCGGTGCCGACGGCGGCGGTGCCGGGCAAGGGCATCGGGGACGGCGAGGGGACGGGCGTGCGGACCGCGTCCCGGCACGAGATCCTGCTCACCGAGGCGATCCGGCTGTTCCGCCGGTTGGGCTACCACGCGGTCGGCATGGACGACATCGGCACCGCGGCCGGCATCAACGCGTCCAGCGTCTACCGCTACTTCCCGAGCAAGGCCGACCTCCTCGCCGCGGCGTACTACCGCGCGTCGGAGCGGCTCGCCGCGAGGAAGGAGTCCGCGCTGAACGGCGCGACCGACGCGCCCGAGGCGCTGCACCGGCTCGTCGACTCCTACGTGACGTTCAGCTTCGAGCAGAGCGACCTCGTGTCGGTGTACGTGTCGGAGAACAACAATTTGCCCGACCACGACCGGCACCAGTTGCGCCGCACCCAGCGGCTGCACGTCGAGGAGTGGGTGCGCCTGCTCACGACGGTGCGGCCCGGCCTGCCGGCGGTCGAGGCCCGGTTGCTCGTGCACGCCGCGCTCAACCTGGTGAGCGACCTCGGCCGGGCCGTCCGGTTCGCCCGCGGCGCGGGAACCGAGGCACTCGTCACGACCCTCGCCGGGATCGGCCTGAACGCCTGAGTTTGTTAACCGGCGTTCGCACTACCTGAAGCGAGATACTTCCCGTCAAGTTAACCATCGTTTACAGTGCCGGAATGAGCCCCAGCGGCAATCTGCAGCGCTGCGCGGCAACCGCCGCCGGCCTCACCATCCCCAACCTGTTGCACCGCAACGCCACCCGCTACGCCGACCGCCCCGCCCTGACCACGCTCGGCGCCGACGACACGCTCACCTGGGAACAGCTGCGGGACCGGGTCGCCGCCGTCGCCATGGGCCTGCACGACCTCGGGCTGCGCGCCGGCGACCGGATGCTGATGATGATGCCCAGCCGCGTCGAGCACTGGCTGGTCGACCTCGCGGCCGTGCACCTGGGCGCGGTTCCGTCCACCGTCTACGCCACCCTGAGCCCCGACCAGTTGCGGTACCTGGCGCAGCACAGCGACGCGCGGCTGCTCGTCCTCGACGGCGCGGCCGAACTGGAGCGGTGGCGGCCGCTGCTCGCCGAAGCCCCGAACCTGCGACACGTCGTGGTCATCGACGGGGAACACGACGGCACCGTCCCCTTCCGGCAGGTGCTCGCCGCCGGCGAGCAGGCGCACCGGGCCGATCCGGCGGCGTTCGAGAAGCGGTGGCAGGAGGTCCGGCCCGAGCAGCCGGTCACGGTGCTGTACACGTCGGGCACCACCGGGGACCCGAAGGGCGTGCTGCTCAGCCACCACAACGTCGTCTACCAGTCGGTGGTGCTGGAGGCGACCGTCGACGTCCCCGATCACGCGCCGTCGCTGGCCTACCTGCCGCTGGCACACATCGCCGAGCGGATGCTGGGCGTCTACAACCCGATCTACCGCGCCGGCCACGTCACCGTGTGCCCCGACCCCGCGCGGCTCGCCGAAGGGCTCAAGGCCGTGCGGCCGGTGTCGTTCTTCGGTGTTCCCCGGGTCTGGGAGAAGATGGCCGCCGGCATCCAGGCCTACGTCGCGGCGGCCGACGAGCAGGTGCGGACGGCGTTCGCGGCCGCGAGCGCCGCCGCGCTGGAGGCCCACCGGCTGCGCGAGGCGAAGCGGCCGGTGCCGGCCGAACTCACCACGAAACTGGTCGCGCTCGACACGGCCGTGCTGCGCCCGGTCCGGGCGATGCTGGGACTGGACCACGTGCAGTGGGCCGGCAGCGGCGCCGCGCCGATCCCGGTCGACGTGCTGCTGTTCCTCGCCGGGCTCGGCGTCGACGTCCTCGAGGTCTGGGGAATGACCGAGACCACCGGCACCTGCACCATCAACACACCGACCGACTTCCGCACCGGCACGGTGGGCCGGGTCAACACCGGCATGGACCTCAAGCTGGCCGACGACGGCGAGATCCTGGTGCGCGGGCCGCTGGTCTGCCTGGGATATCTGCGCCCCGACGGCACCGTCGAACCGGTCACCGACGCCGGCGGCTGGCTCGCCACCGGCGACGTCGGCACCCTCGACGCCGACGGGTACCTCACCATCACCGACCGCAAGAAGGAACTGCTCATCAACTCCAGCGGGAAGAACATCTCGCCGGCACAGATCGAGAACCTGCTCCGGGCGCACCCGCTTATCGGCCAGGCGGTGGCGATCGGCGACCGCCGGCCGTACGTCACCGCACTGATCGTGCTCGACGAGGACGCGGCGCCGGTGTGGGCCCGGGCGCACGGCATCGCCGACCCGACGCTCCCCGCGCTCGCCGCCGATCCGGTGCTGCTCGCCGAGATCCGGGCCGCGGTCGAGGTGGCCAACGCCAAACTCGCCCGCCCCGAACAGGTCAAGGCGTTCCGGGTGCTACCGACCGCGTGGACACCGGAGTCCGGCGAGCTGACGCCCACACTGAAACTGCGCCGCCGCATCGTCGCCGACCGCTACGCGGCGACAATCGACGAACTGTACGGCTGAGTGGCGAACAGCAGATCGGCCACCTGGTCGGCCTCGATGGCGTCGAGGACGACCGCGTGCGCGGCGCGCTCTGGATCGTCGGTGTCGTAGAAAACAAGGTCGCGACGACCGCTGTGGTGGCACACCACGCCGACGCGTTGGCGGCGCGTGGTGGTGGCGGTGTGGCAGACGCCGACTCCGGGCAGTGCGACGCGTTCGATGATCACGATCGTCTCCATCCTGTACGCGGCCGTGGCACTCCACCGTCGCCCGACCCGGCGGCCGGTGCCATCCGGGGCGACACCCAAATGTGGTGCGGGCCGCCCGGTAGGCACCGCCGGTCGGGCGGAGACGGGCAGGATGGGTGTCAGCCCCGATGACGGGGCCCGCATCGGCCGGCACGCTGGAGACGGCGTGTCGATAGGACGCGGGCGCACCAGGTGATGAGGAGGCCATGCGAGGTTCCCTGTTCTGGCGGATCTTCCTCCTCAACGCGGCGGTGCTGATTGCCGCCACCGTGCTGCTGCTCCTCGGTCCGGTCACCGTGTCCACCCCGGTACTCGTCCGGGAGGTGCTGATCCTGGCCGTGGGGCTGGCCGCGATGCTCGCGGCCAACGCCGCCCTGCTGGGCATCGGTCTCGCGCCGCTGGCCCGGCTCACCCGAACCATGAGCACCATCGACCTGCTACGCCCCGGGCACCGGCTGGCGCCCACCGGACACGGCGGCGTCGCTGAACTGATCACCACCTTCAACACCATGCTCGACCGGTTGGAAGCCGAACGCGCCACCAGCGCCGCCCGCGCACTGTCGGCCCAGGAGGCGGAGCGGCACCGCGTCGCGCAGGAACTGCACGACGAGATCGGGCAGACCCTCACCGCTGTGCTGCTGGAGCTCAAACGGGTGGCCGACCACTCACCGCAGCCGGTCCGCGATCAGTTGCGCCAGGTGCAGGAAACCACCCGCAACAGCCTGGACGAGATCCGCCGCATCGCCCGCCGGCTGCGTCCCGGCGTGCTCGAGGAACTCGGCCTGACCAGCGCGCTCCGGGCGCTGGCCACCGAGTTCGGCGCGACCGGCCTGGCGGTACGCGGCACGTTCGACAACGACCTACCCGACCTGAGCCGCAACGTCGAGCTGGTGCTCTACCGGGTCGCGCAGGAGGGCCTGACCAACACCGCACGCCACGCCGACGCCCACCACGTCGAGTTGACGCTGCACCACCACGTCGTCGCCTCACTCGGCGACAAACCAGCGTGGGCCGGTGTCGAGTTGTCGATCCGCGACGACGGGCGCGGACTGCGCGACGCCGAGGAAGGAGCGGGAATCCGCGGCATGCGCGAACGCGCCCTGCTCATCGGCGCCGACCTCGCCGTCGGTTCCCACGCCGGCGGCGGCACCGAGGTCCGGCTGCGGGTCCCGCGCCCGGCGGTGCGGCGATGACCGCGCCCGCGACGCCACCGACCCGGATCCTGCTCGCCGACGACCACGCCCTGGTACGGCGCGGGGTACGGCTGATCCTGGACGGCGAGGCCGACCTGACGGTCGTGGCCGAGGCCGCCGACGGCGCCGAGGCCATCGAACAGGCCCGCGCCACCCGACCGGACCTCGCCATCCTCGACATCGCCATGCCCCGGTTGACCGGCCTGCAGGCCGCCCGCGAACTGTCCCGCCAGCAACCGGACCTGCGCATCCTGATCCTGACCATGTACGACAACGAGCAGTTCTTCTTCGAGTCCCTGCGGGTGGGGGCCTCCGGGTACGTGCTCAAGTCCGTCGCCGACCGGGATCTGGTGGAGGCCTGCCGCGCGGCCATGCGCGGCGAACCGTTCCTCTACCCCGGCGCCGTCACCGCGCTCATCCGCAGCTATCTGGAGCGGGCCGCGTCCGGCGACTCGATCCCGGCGCGCGCCATCACCGACCGCGAGGAGGAGATCCTCAAACTCGTCGCGGAGGGCTACTCCTCGAAACAGATCGCCGAACTTCTGTTCATCAGCGTCAAGACCGTCGAGCGGCACCGCGCCAACCTGCTGGCCAAACTCGGCCTCCGTGACCGCCTCGAACTGGCCCGCTACGCCATCCGCGCCGGCCTCATCGAGCCGTAGCCCACCCGCTACATGAAGTACCGGATCCAGACGTAGAGCCAGGCCAGCACCGAACTCAGCAGCGTCACCCCGATGCCGTACTTGGTGAACTGCCAGAACGTGATGGGGTTGCCGGTGCGGGCGGCGATGCCCACGGCGACGACGTTCGCGCTGGCGGCCACCGCCGTCCCGTTGCCGCCGAAGTCCGCCCCGAGTGCGAAGGACCACCACAGCGCCCGTCCGGTCTCCTTGTCCGGTGCCTCGGCGGCAACGCCCTCCACGATCGGCGCCATCGTGGCCGTGTACGGGATGTTGTCGAAGAACGCACCGAGCACCGCGGAGCCGAACAACAACGCGGTGGCCGCCAGGAAGTAGTTGTCCCCCACCGCGTCCACGGCCCAGGTGCCGATGACGCCGATCACTCCGGTGTGGACGAGCCCGGCGACCATCACGAACAGTCCCATGAAGAAGACCAGAGTGGCCCACTCGACCTCGCGCAGGACGTCGCTGAGGTCGGCGCCGCTGACGAGCAGCATCACCCCCGCGCCGACCAGCGCGACGACAGCCGGATCGATGTGCAGCACGGAATGCAGCCCGAACCCGAGCACGACGCCGGCGAAAACGATCAGGCAGCGACGCAGCATGCCCGCATCGGTGATCGCGCGCCGCTCCTTGAGCGCCATCACCGCGTCGACGTGGTCGGGGTGGTACTGGAACGAGGAGCGGAACAGCAGCCGCGTGGCGAGCACGAACACCACGAACACGACGGTGACGATCGGTGCCATGTGTACCAGGAAGTCGACGAACGTGAGGCCGGCGCGGCTGCCGATGATGATGTTCGGCGGGTCACCGATGAGGGTGGCGGCGCCCCCGATGTTGGAGGCGAGCACCTCCGCGATCAGGTACGGCCGGGCGGCGATGTTGAGCCGCTGGCACACCACGACGGTCACCGGAGCGACCAGCATGATCGTGGTGACGTTGTCCAGGAACGGCGACGCGATCGCGGTGATGAGCATCAGCATGACCATGAGCCGGTACGGTCGGCCGCGTGACTTCTTCGCCGCCCAGATGGCCAGGTAGTCGAAGACCCCGGTCTGCTTGACGATCCCGACGATCACCATCATCCCGAAGAGCAGGAAGATGACGTTCCAGTCGATGCCCTCGTGCTCGGAGAAGAACACGTCGGCACCGGGGACGAGCCCGAGAACCGCCATCGCACCGGAGGCGACGAGGACCACCTTGACCTTGTCGACCTTCTCGCTGGCGATGAAGATGAACGCCACCACGAAGATCGTCAGCGCCAGGGCGGCGGTCACGGACCGTGCCTCGGTGGTCCGGTCCGGACTGTCGTCAACACCGATGCGGAGACGGTGGATGCGCGCACGAGGATGACCTCCGGTCGCGGGGCGGCCCCCGCGGCGGCGTCACCGGCGGCGGCACGTGAACAGGTACGGGCGTGCCGACGTCACTCGTCGGGGCCGAAGACCGCCAGGCTCGTGATCAGCCGTTCGAGCGTGATCGCACCGACGAGCGCACCGTGGTCGTCGACCACAGCGACGAGTGGACTGTGCTGGCGCGCCATGAGCGCGGCCACCTCCAGCAGCGTCGCGTCGGAGCGGACGGTGACCGGCCGGCTGGACGTGCGGGGTACACATTCGCCCACGGTCAGGTCACCGAGTTCGGTCCAGAACCGGTCGGCGTGATCCTCGTCGACCACCCGGGCCAACGCCGGGTCCTCCTGGTAGGACTTGGGAACGGCAAGCCGCAGCACCTGGGATCCGGGCAGCACCAACGTCGGCCGCGACCGCCCGTCCACGACGATCAACCCCGGCAGGCGGCTGACCGCCATCACCCGCACCGCCTTGGCGACCGGATCGTCGACCGTGACCGTCGGCACGGGCACCGCGATATCGCGTGCTTGCATGGCAACAACCCATTCGGTGTGACGATCCAGCCCTGTCATCGCGTGTTCCCTGGCCATGCCTGCCAGTCTCTGCACAGCGGGGCGAAGCCACCATCGGCACCAGCACCCATTCCCGACGGGGACGGGCCCTACTGTTCCACCATCGCGTGCCGCGTCAGCGGCCGTGCCGGAGGGCGAAGAGCTTCACGGCGCGCGACATCGCGGCCGGTTTCCGGTCGAGCGTCATCAGGTCGATCGGGGCGCGGAAGCGCTGCCGGGTCACCGCGTGCGGGCGGGAGAACTCGCGCAGCCCGTCGGCGCCGTGGATCCGGCCGAACCCGGAGTCGCCGACGCCGCCGAACGGCAGTGCGGGAATCGCGGCGAACCCGAGCACCCCGTTGACCGAGACGGCGCCGGTGCGCAGCCGGCCGGCGACCTCCAGCGCGCGGCGACCGTCGCGGGAGAACACCGACGCGGCGAGCCCGAACCGGGACGCGTTGGCCCGTCGCACCGCCTCGTCGAGGTCGGCGACCCGGTTCACGACGAGCGTGGGGCCGAACGTCTCCTCGGTGACCGCGGTGCTGTCCTCGGGCACGTCGGTGAGCACGACCGGCTCGACGTACGGCGGGCGGACGGAGTCGACGCCACCGACGACGGCCCGCGCGCCCCGGCCCAGCGCGTCGGCGATGTGCCCGCGCACGACGTCGGCCTGGGTGGGTGTGGTCATCGGCCCGTACCGGGCGGTCTCCTCCGCGCCGGGCGCGACGTGGGCGGCGAGTGCGGCGAGCCGGCCGAGGAAGTCGTCGTAGACCGAGTCCACGACGTAGACCCGCTCGACGCCCGCGCAGGTCTGCCCCGCGTTGCCCAGCCCGCCGAAGACGGCGGCCCGGGCGGCGGCGTCGAGGTCGGCGTCGGCGGCGACGATGAGCGCGTCCTTGCCGCCGGCCTCGATGACCACCGGGGTCAGCGTCTGCGCGCACGCGGCCATGACGCGCTTGCCGGTGGCCGTCGACCCGGTGAACGCCAGCTTGTCGACGCCCGCGACACACAGCGCCGCACCCGTGCGGCCGTCGCCGGTGACCACCTGGAGCACGGGATGCTCGGGGACCGCCTCGCGCCACCGCTCGGCCAGCCACACGCCGACCGCCGGGGTGAACTCGCTCGGCTTGAACACCACCGCGTTGCCGGCGGCGAGCGCGTACGAGATGGACCCCATCGGCGTGTAGACCGGGTAGTTCCACGGTCCGATGACGCCGACGACGCCGAGCGGCTTGTACTCCAGCGTCGCCGCCAGGTTCGCGGCGAGGATGCCGGAGCCGACCCGGCGCCGGCGCAGCACCGGACGGGCGTTGCGCGCGGCCCAGTCGAGGTGCTCGACGGCGAGCATGACCTCGAGCACCGCGTCGCTCTTCGGCTTGCCGGTCTCGGCGCGCACGACGTCGGCGAGGTCGTCGATCCGCCGCGCGAGGAGCCGCTTCCAGGCGAGCAACCGGTGGCGTCGCCCGGCGAAGCCGAGGCCGGCCCACCACTCGGCGGCCGCCTGCGCGCGGTCGACCGCCGTCGCGACGTCGGCCGGGTCGGCGATGTCGTACTCCCCCACCAGGTCGCCGGTGACGGGGTGGACGGAGCAGAGGCGTGCGGCCATCGGGTGGTCCTTCAGGGACGTCACGGATTTGATATTTGATATGCTACGGTCGTTGTCAATCCCTTGCCGTGCCGTCTTTCTGGAGCGACGCGATGCCGATTGACCTCACTGACGAACAGCGCGCGTTCGAGCGCGGCGTCGAGGAGTTCTGCCGCCGCGAGGCGGGCACCCGGGAACAGCGCGGAACCGAACCGCACCACCCGGGCATCTACCGGAAGATGGCCGACCTCGGCTGGCTCGCCGCCCCGATTCCCGAGGAGTTCGGCGGTGCCGGCGGCGGCATGGTCGACACCTGCCTGTTCCTGGAGACCACCGCGCGCATGCAGGCGCCGATCGGCGGCTTCACCACGTCCATCATCGTGGCCGCCGCCTACGAGCGGTTCGGCTCGCCGGACCAGAAGAAGCTCGTCCTCGGCGGCGTCGCGACGGGCAGCGTCGAGGCGATCGCGATGTCCGAACCGGGCGCGGGGTCCGACGTCGCCGCGATGACCTGCCGGGCCGAGCCGACCGACGGCGGCTACCTCATCAACGGCCAGAAGACCTGGTGCTCCAACGCGCATCTCGCCGAACGGATCCTGCTCGTCGCCCGCACGTCCGGCGGCGCCGGCGACCACAACGGCATCACCATGTTCTGCGTGCCGGCCGACGCGGCCGGCCTCCGCATCCACCCGATCGACACGATGGGCGGCCGCGAGGTCAACGACCTGTACTTCACCGACTGCTTCGTGCCCGGGCACGCGGTCGTCGGCCGGGTCGACCACGGCTGGCACCAGCTGATGGCCGGCCTCAACGCGGAGCGGCTGATCCTGGCCGCCGTCATGCTCGGCACCGCCCGGCGTGCGTTCGACGACACGGTCACCTACGTCAGCCAGCGGCACCAGTTCGGTCGGCCGGTCGGCAGCTTCCAGGCGCTGCGGCACCGCATCGCCGACCTCGCCACCGACATCGAGTGCAGCCGCCTGCTGGTGTACAACACGGCCGGCCTCGTCGACCGCGATCCGGGCACGGTGCTGCGGCGGGAGGCGTCGATGGCCAAACTCAAGGCGACCGAGACGGCCAAGCGCGTCGCGCTGGAGGGCATGCAGATGATGGGCGGATACGGCTACTCCACCGAGTTCGACATGGAGCGGCTGGTCCGCGCGAGCCTGGTGTCCACTGTGTACGGAGGCACCAGCGAGATCCAGCGGGAGATCATCGGCAGGACCTACGGATTGTAGAACGTGTTCTCATTTCCGCCGTGAACCGCCTACGATGCCGTCGTGGACCCGTTTCTACCGGCGACGCTCGGACCGTTGACGGTGCGCAACCGGATCATCAAGGCGGCCACCTTCGAGGGGCGGTCACCGAAGCGGACCGTCACCCCCGACCTGGTCGAGTTCCACCGGCGGATCGCGGCCGGCGGCGTCGGCATGTCCACGGTCGCGTTCTGCGCGGTGTCGCTCGACGGCACCACCGACGGGCACCAGCTCGTCCTCACCGACGACGCCGTGCCCGGCCTGCGGACGCTGACCGACGCGATCCACGGCGAGGGAGCGGCGGCCGCCGCGCAGATCGGCCACGCGGGACCCGTCGCCAACGTCCGCGGCGTCCCCGCGCTCGCACCGTCCGCGATGGTCACCCCGGCGTTGAAACGCGCCCGCGCGGCGACCGAGGACGACCTCGACCGCGTCGTCGGCGCGTTCGCCGCCGGCGCCAAACGCCTTGCCGAGGCGGGTTTCGACGCGCTGGAAGTCCACATGGGACACAACTATCTGATCAGCGCGTTCCTCAGCCCCCGGCTCAACCGGCGCCGCGACCGCTGGGGCGGCCCGCTCGACAACCGGGCCCGCCTGGCCCGCCGCGTGGCGCGCGCCGTGCGCGAGGCGGCACCCGCGCTCGCCGTCACCGCGAAACTGAACATGGCCGACGGCGTCCGCGGCGGCCTCGACGTCGACGAAAGCCTTGCCGTGGCCGGGATGCTCCGCGACGACGGCACGCTGGACGCCCTCGAACTGACCGTCGGCAGCTCGCTGGCCAACCCGATGTTCCTGTTCCGCGGGCCGCCGCCCCGGCGGGAGTTCGCCGCCACCCTGCCGCCCGTGCTGCGGCCCGGTTTCGCGGTGGCGGGCCGGTTCCTGTTCCGGAACTACCCGTTCGAGGAGGCGTACCTGCGTCCGCTCGCGCGCCGGTTCCTCGCCGAGGTACGCATGCCGCTGATCCTGCTCGGCGGCATCAACCGGCTCGACACCATCCGCGACGCCCTCGGCGAGGGGTTCGCGTTCGTCGCGATGGCCCGCGCCCTGCTCCGCGAACCCGACCTGGTGAACCGCATGCGCGAAGGCGCGGCGTCGGCGGCGACGTGCGTCCACTGCAACAAATGCGTGCCGACCATTTACCGACGCACCCGGTGCGCGCTCGACGACCCCTGAAAGCGCTTGGTGCGGATAGCCGCACCTCTGAACCCGTGGTGGCACGGTTGATTCGATGCACCGCGGTCGATCAGCCTGAAGCCATGACTTCTGCAATCTTCCGACGGCGTCACGTACGCCGGACCCTCGTCAAGACGGCCGTCGCAGCCGTCTCCGTGGCGATGACAGCCGGATCGGTCGGGGCAGCTCACGCCGCGCCGTCTCGGCGTGTCGGGGTCAAGGCCGCGAGCGGGTCCGAGGCGGTCAAGGGCGTCCAGCGGGTCGGCGGTGTGAGCGTCAAGGGCGTCATCTCGTTGGTGTTCCTCGACTATGGCGGCGAGCACAACAAGCGCTCCATCGTCTTCGCGACCGGAAAGTTCGGGCTGAAGGCCTACGACATCACCGCCGACCCGACCCGGCCGACGCTGGTCGGCGAGCTCAACATGCCTGGCCTGCGGGAAACCGAGGACACCAACGTCGACCCACGGCGGAAGCTCATCTTCCTGGCCCGGGACCCGACGGCGTTCGGCGGGGACGAGGAAACCGGCGAGTCCGGTGTCTACATCATCGATGTCGCCGACCCGGAGCATGTGCGGCAGCTCGCCTACGCGAAGGTCCCGGCCGGACACACCACGAGCTGTATCAACGACTGCTCGTACCTGTGGACCTCGGGGGCGGGCCGGGCGAGTTGGATGCCCCCCGAGTGGGGCGGCCGCCCGGTGTGGGTGACCGACGTCCGCAATGCGCGCGAGCCGAAGACGTATCCAGATCCGATCGACACCGGACGCCACGACGGCGTGACCGACGGCGTCCACGACGTCCAGGTCGATTCGGACGGCGTGGCCTGGACCTCCGGGCGCGGCGGCGTCCGCGGTTACCACACCCGCGGCGAGCACTACGATCCGGTGGCCAAGCGGGTCCGTCGCGCCACCGCAGTCGACCCGGTGCCCTACGCCGGGGGCGGCATCGACGAGGCCGCGAGTGGGGGCTCGTGGGAGCACAACAGCTATCGCCCGGTCGGCAGGACGGGGGATCAGGCGGCCGACCCGGAGAAGTGGGGCGACGGCAACCTGATCTACGTCACCGATGAGTACTGGGTCGCCAACAATTGCGCGGCGGCCGGGCCGCTGGTGATCGCCTCCTTGGAGGGTTCGTACGACGGTCAGGGCTGGCGCTCGACGCCAGACAACAAGTTCCGGCTGCGGACCATCAGTACCTGGCGGGTGGCCGGGCAGGAAGGCAGCGACCCCACTACCGACGACTGCGCGGCCCACTACTTCGACGTCCGCGACGGCGTGCTGGTCCAGTCCTTCTACGCCCAGGGCACGCGATTCCTGGACGTACGGGACCCCACGAATCCACGCCAGATCGCCTACTACCGGCCGGCAAACGCCCAGTCATACCAGCCATACTGGCGCGGGGAATATGTGTACGTCGCCGACGAGCAACGCGGCATCGACATCCTCCGTCCGACTTTCCGCGTCGGCCGGTTGGCGATATAGGTTCGCACCATGACTCAGGTGCTCTCGATTGTTGGAGCGTTCTTCGTGTTGGCCGCCTTCACCGGCCTGCAGTTGGGTCGATTGGACGTCGAGAGCGCTACCTACCAGGTGCTCAATCTCCTGGGAGCGGGCGTGCTGACCGTCACGGGCCTGCTCACCGAGACATGGGGATTTGTCTTGCTCAACGGTGTCTGGACAGCGATCTCGATCGTCAAGTTGGTCCAGCTCGCTCGGGGTGTCGGCGGCGAATCCCGCACGGAGGATGGACCGACGGACGACAACGGGCCCTTTCACTCCGAAGGCTGAACGATCGGAACGCCGCCGTCTCCGCGCTCTATGGTGATGGCTGTGGCTGACCTCGATCTGTACGGATCCGCCTTCCACACCGATCCGTACGGCGAACTGGCCCGGCTCCGCGCCCAGGACTGGTACGCCGGAACGGCCATCGGGATGGCGGTTCTGCGCTACCACGAGGTGCAGACGCTGTTGTCGATGCGGGAACTGCGCACACCCGGCGCGGATTTCCTTGCCGTGCAAGGGGTCACCGACGGGCCGCTGGTCGACATCATGCGCGGCTTCCTCCTCAACGCCGACGGCGCGGCGCACGCCCGGGTCCGTCGCATCGTGAACACCGCCTTCACCACCCGCCGGGTGGACGGCTTCCGGCCGACCGTGGCGGCGATCGCCGACGACCTGATCGATGCCATGGTGACGCGGGAGGAGTGCGACTTCGTCGCCGCCTTCGCCGAGCCGTTCGCGCTGCGGGTGCTGTACCGGTTCGTCGGAATCCCGGAGGACCGGCGGGCGGACCTGCAACGGTGGACGGCCGATGTCGGCCTGATCTTCGGGTTCAGCGTCGTCGAGCACCGCGACCGGATCGGGGACGCGCTGCGCAATCTCGACCTGTTCCTCGACGGCCTGATCGCCGAGCGGCGCGCCGCACCGCGTGACGACCTGCTGAGCGTGCTGGTGACCGCCGAGTCGCTCACCGACGCGGAGTTGCGGGCGATGGTCATCACGCTCATGTCGGCGGGGCAGGGCACGGTGCAGCACCAGCTCGGCAACGCGATGGCCGCGTTCCTCGCCCACCCGGACCAGTGGCGGCTCCTGGCCGAGCGGCCCGACCTCGCCGCCGGCGCCGCCGAGGAGGTGGTGCGGTACTGCCCGTCGGCGCTCCTCGGCGTCCCGCGGGTGGCCAAGGTCGACGTCGAGCTGAACGGTCTGACGCTCACCGCGGGCAGCTGCGTGCTGCCGGTCACCGGCTCCGCCAACCGCGACGAGACGGTCTTCGAGCGCCCCGACACGCTCGACATCACCCGGGCCCGGACCGGTCACCTGACCTTCGGCGGCGGCATCCACTTCTGCCTCGGCGCGGCGCTGGCCCGGCTCGAACTGACCGAGGCGCTACCCCTGCTGGCCGCCAGGATCCGCGACCCGCACAGCGCCGGACCCGGCACGTGGCTCCCGCCGACCGAGGCGGTGTACGGCCCGTTGAACCTGCCGATCCGGTACACGCCCGTCAGCCGGCCGTGATTCAGCCGGCCGTGATCAGGTCAGGACGACGTCGCCGCCGCTGATGTCGTCGCGGGTGACCCCGCGGAACAGCAGGCCGACGTTGTCGCCGACGCTCGCCTGCGTGGTCTTCTTCCGGAACATCTCGATGCCGGCGATCTCGGCCGCGAGCGGGGGCCGCCCCGCCCGCTCGATCGTGACCCGGGCGCCGACCGCGACCGCGCCCGACCCGACCATCCCGGTGACCACCGTGCCGCGCCCGGTGATGAAGAAGACATCGTCGACGACCATGCGGAAACCGGAACTGCCAGGTGACGTCACCGGCCCGCTCTCGGGCACGGTGAACAGCTCTTTGCTCCGTCGCTTGAACAGTCCCACGCCGACCACGATAGCGGTCGGCCGATCATCGGCGCGCGTGCCGATTCACCCGAGCCGGCTCCGGCCGGAACTGAGGATCCGGCGGACCTCGGCGCTCGTCTGCTCCGCGTCGAGGCCGCTGGTGTCGATCGCATGACCTTCAAGGTCCCCGAGTTGCGCGAACGCGCCGTGCATACCGGTGATCGCGTCGACGTCCCGGAGTTCGTCGTCGCCCGCGCGCTCCGTCGCCCGCGCCACCGTGATGCCGAGCTCGGGGCGAAGAACCACATAGGACACCGTCAGGTGGTCCCGCTCCGAAAGCACCCGGAACGGCGACAGGAACCACGGCGCGAAGACCCCGTCGACGACGACGTCGTAGCCGCCGCGGGCGAACGTCGCGACGGTGCCGACGATCGCGTCGACGACCACCACGTTCTGGCGATGCGCCGCCGGCAGGTACGGCGGCACGAACCCGGTCTGGATCGCCCGGTAGAACAGGTCGGTCGTCAGGTTGACGGTCGGAACGCTCGCGTTCGCGGCGAGGAGCCCGGCCACGGTCGTCTTTCCGGCGCCCGGCGGCCCGGTCAGGATGACTACTTCACCGCTCACGGACACATCATGGACCGGGCCGCTTGTCTGCATGTGTAGGATACAGATTTATGACAAGTGGGCCGCGCTTCGAGCAGGTGGCCGCCGAGTTGCGCGAGCGGATCGCGCTCGGCGACTACGCACGGTCCGGCGCGCTGGAGAGCGAAGCGGAGCTGGGCCGCCGCTACGAGGCCAGCCGGGTGACCGTGCGGCGGGCGTTGGAGCGCCTGCGCGACGAAGGGCTGGTGGCCGCCCGGCGCGGCTCCGGTTGGTACGTCGTGTCGGGAGCGTCCTTCGGGCAGACGCTGGCGTTGGGCAGCTTCCAGCACGCGCGGTCGGCCGTCACCGACGCCGGCCTGGCGCTGACCCGCAAGGTGACCGGGTACGAGTACCGCCCGGCGCCGCCCGACGTGAGCGCGTTGCTGCACATCCCGCCCGGCGACGAGGCGCTCCGCGTGCGGGCCGTTCGACACGCCGGCCGCAATCCCCTCGACGTGGTGACGGAGTGGGTCGCGCTGCGCTTCGCCACCCCGGTCAGCCGCGCCGACGCCGAGGACCCCGGTGTGTGGGAGACGCTACGCCGGCAGGGTCACCACATCCACCTGGTGCGCCAGAGCATCGCCGCCACCGCGGCCAGCGACTCCGTCGCGCCGCTGCTGGAGACCACCGTCGGCACGCCGTTGCTGCTCGTCCGCCGCGTCGCCGTGCTGGCCGACGGACAACCGCTGGCCCTGTCCGAACACCGCTACCTGGGCCACCGGTTCCGGCTGGAGGTCGAGTTCCGCGGTGGTCCGGCGACCGCCGCCACCGAACCGCCGGGCGTCACCGCCGTCCCCGCACCGCAAGGAGAATCGTGAACCTGCTCGTCACCGGCGCGGCCGGCTTCATCGGCGCCAACTTCGTCCGCTACTGGATCCGCCGTCACCCCGCCGACCGGGTGGTCGCCCTCGACGCGCTCACCTACGCCGGGAACCTCGGCAACCTCGACGACGTCCGGGACCGGATCCGCTTCGTGCGGGCGGACATCGGGGACCTGCCGACCGTCGAGGCGCTGCTGCGCGAACACCGCGTCGACGTCGTGGTGAACTTCGCCGCCGAATCGCACAACAGCCTGGCCGTGCTCGACCCGCACCGGTTCTTCGCCACCAACGTCGTCGGAACGCAGCAATTGCTGGAGGCGTGCCGGCGGGTCGGGCTGGCCCGGTTCCACCACGTGTCGACCTGCGAGGTCTACGGCGACCTCGACCTCGACGACCCGGGCACGTTCACCGAGGAGTCGCCGTACCGGCCGCGCACCCCCTACAACGCCAGCAAGGCCGGCGCCGACCACGCCGTGCGCGCCTACCACGAGACGTTCCACCTGCCGGTGACCATCACCAACTGCGCCAACAACTACGGCCCGTACCAGTTCCCCGAGAAGGTCGTCCCGCTGTTCACCACCCGGGCACTGACCGACGAACCGCTGCCGGTCTACGCGTCCAGCGCCAACCGGCGCGAGTGGCTGCACGTCGACGACCACTGCGCCGCGATCGAACGGGTACTCCTCGACGGCCGCGACGGGGCCACCTACAACGTCGGCTCCGGGGTCGAGGTCAGCGTCGCCGAGCTGGCCACCCGCATCCTCGACCACCTGGGCAAGCCGCACACCCTGCTGCGCACCGTTCCCGACCGGCCCGGCCACGACCGCCGGTACCTGCTCGACTCCACGCTGCTGCGCACCGAACTCGGCTGGACGCCCACCGTCGACTTCGACCGCGGCCTGGCCGACACCGTCACCTGGTACGCCGACAATCCCGGCTGGTGGCGACCGCTGCGCACCGCGATCGACGAGAACACCTGGACCGCGAGCGCATCACCGGTGCGCTAAAGCAGACCCGCGATCGGGGCGTCCGGGCCGACGGCCTCGATGCCGAACTCGAGTTCGTCTCGCACCTCGTCGACCGAGTCGTCGTGACCCAGCACCTCGGGAACGTCGTTGCTGAGTTCCAGTTGCTCGAGCATGTCGTACGCCTCGCCCAGCGTCGAGGCACCCGACTCCTGCGCCCAGCGCAGGACGTTCCGGGTAGCCGCGGAGGGGGCGAACTCCTCATCCCAGCTCATCCGCCACATCAAACCATCAGCGGCGTCACCCGCAGAGTTCGTTCCGCGTACGGGTGAGGTCGAGGACCATCGCGGGTAGGCCGGTCGCGTCGACGACCCGCAACACGCATCCGTCGGCGGCCAACGCCGCGCGGCGTTCCATCAGGACCCTGACGACGCCGGCGTCGATGAACCGGACGTCACCCAGATCGATCTCGATGATCTTGGGGGACGCTCGCGCGGCCGTGCAGATGGCCTCGTCGAGGATGCCGCGGTTGGACATGTCGAACGCGCCGACGGCGCGCAGGCGGCACAGGCCGACCGTCACCCGGTCGACCGAGACCGAGCCTTCCCCAAAGGCGATGACGTTGATCGTGACCGCCTCTCGTGGTCGGATCCACCGCACGGCGTCACCGTTCATGGTCCGGCCGGATCGCCGGATCGCCTATCTCCGGGCACGAGGCGGACCCCACCCACCTGTCCGGAAAACGAATGGTCCGGTCCGAATCACGCTTCGTCCGGTGGACAACCCCGGGGGGTGGCCGATCCGGTCTATACCAGATGGCCGGAAACTGTTGACAAACTTAAATGTCTTGATGTCCCCTGTGATGAAGGTCGACGTCGGTGGGCGGACTAGTCGTCGGCAGACGCCCTCGCCTGCCGAAGGAGCCACATGACCCTCCGAAGAAGACTGGCGGTTCTCGCAGCCGCCACTCTCGCCGCACCGCTGCTCACCGTGATCATCCCGGCCTCCCCTGCCAGCGCACACGGTTGGGTCACCAGTCCACCGAGCCGCCAGGACCAGTGCGCCACCGGCGTGGTCTCGAACTGCGGCTCCATCCAGTACGAGCCGCAGAGCGTCGAGGCGCCCAAGGGCTCCCGGAACTGCAGCGGTGGCAGCAGTTTCACCGTCCTCGACGACGACAACAAGGGCTGGCGCGTCACGTCGATCAGCAGCTCGACGACGTTCACGTGGCGCAACACCGCCATGCACCGCACGCTCAACTGGCAGTACTACGTCGACGGCAACCTGCACCAGACGTTCACCAACGGCAACGCGCAGCCGCCGCAGATCGTGAACCACCCGGTCACCGGGCTGCCCGGCGGACGGCACAAGATCCTCGCCGTCTGGAACATCTACGACACCGCGATGGCGTTCTACGCCTGCGTCGACGTCAACGTCGGCGGCGGCGGCCCGACGAACCCGCCGACCAATCCCCCGCCGACCGGCAACTGCGGCGCGGCGTGGAGCGCCTCGGCCGTCTACACCGGCGGCATGGTCGTCTCGCACAAGGCACGCAAGTACACCGCGCGGTGGTGGACCCAGGGCGAGGAGCCCGGTACCACCGGCGAGTGGGGCGTCTGGCAGGACAACGGCGCCTGCTGACCCGGAATCACGCCGCCCGGCCCGCCAACCCGGGTCGGGCGGCTCCGAGCACCCACCCGAGCGGAGCCGCGTCGATGATCCTGAGCCGGCGTCACCTCGTCGCCGCGGCCGTGACCGCGGTGACCGTGGTCGCGGCCGTCGGCCTGTCCACACGGTCCGGTCCGACGACGGACGCCGCGCCCGCGGCGTCGGTCCCCGCCAGCACCGGGCATCACCACGCCGCCGGACCGGCGGCATCCGGTGCTTCCGGCGCGCCCGGCGGGACGCTCGTCGTGCACGCCGCCGACGAACTACGCGCCACGCTGACCACACTCGTGCCCACGTTCGAGGAGGCCTTCCCGGGCGTGAAGGTGGCCGTCGAGTACGGCACCGGGCACGCCGGGCACATCCTCGCCGGCGCACCCGTCGACGTGTTCGTCTCCGCCGACGCCGCCGCCACCGCCGAACTGGCCGCGCACGTCCGCGGCTCCCCCACGGTCGTCGCCCGGAACCCGATCGTCATCGCCGTGCCGAAAACCGCCGGCACCGGAGTTGCCGGCGTCACCGATCTGCCCGACGCCCGGGTGGCGCTGTGCGCCGAGACCACCCCGTGCGGCCGGCGCAGCCGCGCGGCGCTCGACGCGGCGGCCGTCGCCGTGCGGCCCGTGTCGGTCGAACCGGACCCGGCCACCGCGCTGGCCCGGGTGCGCGCCGGCACCGCCGACGCCGCCCTCGTCTACCGCACCGACGTCGTCGCCGCCGGAGACGGCCTGCGCGCCATCGACTTCGCGCAGGCCGCCCGCATCGCCGACGAGTACACCGCCGTCAAGGTGACCACCGGTGCGAACACCGTGGGCGCGGACGCGTTCGTCGCGTTCCTCGGTTCGGCCCTGGCCCGCCACATCTTCGCCGACACGGGCCTGTCCCCCACGTAGTGGACCGGGCGGCGCTCAACCGTCCGGGTCGAACGACCGTCACCGTTTCACCGGCTTCACCGCTTTCACCGGCGGGCGGCGACCGCGAGGAACCGGTGCGGCGGGTCGTCGTAGGTGGTGAGGGTCCAGCCGGTCCGCTCGGCCGCGAGGCGCAGCGGGGTCTCGGCGAGCGGGTCGTCGGGACGCAGTTCGCGGCCGTACCGGGCCGCGAGCGCCGCCCGCCCCGACGGGTGGAACAGGACGAGCCGGCCACCGGGCCGGGTGACGCGGGCCAGTTCCCGGAGTCCGGCGTCGGTGTCGGGCAGGTGCGTGATCAGCCCGGCGGCGAACACCGCGTCGACGGACCCGGTGGCCAGGGGCAGGTGGCGGGCGTCGGCGACGACGAGCAGCGCGCCGCTGGCGGTGGCGGCGAGCCGGGCGACGGCGAGCATCTGCGGGGTCAGGTCGATGCCGATCACCCTGCCGTCGGCGCCGACCGCGTCGCGCAGGGCGGGCAACGCCCGGCCGGTGCCGCAGCCGACGTCGACCGCCACCCCGCCGGGCGCGACCGTGGCATCGGCGACCGCGGCGGCGTAGGCGGGCAGGTCGTCGCCGAACCTCGCGTTCCAGGTGGCGGCGCGGGCGCCGAAGAAGGCGCGGGTCTCGCTGCGGTACCAGGCGCCGTGCGGGGCGAACCAGCCGTCGATGTGCCGGATGACCGGCCAGCCCGGATCGTGCAGGTCGACGACGACGTGCGCGTCGTCGCCCCGGTACCCGCCGGCGCCGGCGGCGGTGCGGACCCAGATGGTCAGCGCCCATTCCGTCGTCGGGACATGGTCGCGCCAGCGCGGCCCGTCGGCGATGACGGCCGTGTCGGGCGTCCGCCCGGTCCGGACGTCGGCGTGGTTGGCGCAGGCGGCGTCGCTGACGCGGACGCAGGTGCGGCCGGCGGCCCGCAGCGTGGCGGCCAGACGGTCGGCGAGCAGCCGGGCACCGCCGCCGGAGCCGCCGGAGCCGTCGACGTGGACGGACGGCGCCCCGGCGGGCACGGCGGCCGTCAGGTGGGCCAGCACGGTGGACCAGCGCTCGCGTTGTTCGCCCGTCAGGCCCGCCAGGTCCTCAGCCATCCCTCCATCATGCAGATACGGCGCCATCATGGCCAGAAGTGTTGCGGATACGAGTCGTTTCGCCGGTCCTGCGCCGCATATGCGGACGGTAGGCTGCGCGCGTGACAGAGTTTCGCATCGGTGAGGCCGCCGAGCTGCTCGGGGTGAGCGTCGACACCGTGCGCCGGTGGATCGACGCCGGCCGGCTGGCAGCCGCCCGCGACGAACACGGGCACCGGGTGATCGACGGCGTCGACCTGGCCGCTTTCGTGCGATCACAGGCGGGCGAGCCGGACGGCCGGTCGGAGGAGTCGTCGGCCCGCAACCGGCTGCGCGGGATCGTGACCGCGGTCGTCAAGGACACCGTGATGGCGCAGGTCGACATCCAGGCCGGCCCGTTCCGGGTGGTGTCGCTGATGAGCCGGGAGGCCGTCGACGAACTCGACCTGCACGTCGGGTCGGTGGCCGTCGCGGTGATCAAGTCGACCACGGTGGTGGTGGAGCGGTCCACGCCGGCCGTGGTGTCCAGGCGAGGGTGACGGAGGAGAAGTAGTGCGCGTACGTGTCGTTCTGGCCGGCTTGACGGCGCTGGCCCTGGTCGGTCTGGTCGGGTGCGGCGGGGACAGCAAGGAGGACGCCGGGTCCTCGTCGACCGGCACCACTACGGGCGTCACCGGCACCGTCACGGTGTTCGCGGCGGCATCGTTGACGGAGTCGTTCAAGCAGATCGGTACCGACTTCGAGAAGGCCAATCCGGGTGCGAAGGTCACGTTCAACTTCGCCGGTAGTTCGGCGCTGGCGACGCAGATCAACCAGGGCGCACCGGCCGACGTGTTCGCCTCGGCCGCGCCGGCGAACATGAAGACGGTCACCGATGCCGGCAACGGCGACGGAACCCCGACGACGTTCGTGAAGAATCAGCTCGTGATCGCGGTTCCGAAGGGCAACCCCAAGGGCGTCAAGGGCCTGTCCGACCTCACGAAGTCCGGCGTGAAGGTGGCGCTGTGCGCCGAGCAGGTGCCGTGCGGCGCGGCGGCGAAGAAGGCGCTCGACGCGGCCGGTGTGAAGCTCACCCCGGTGACGCTGGAACAGGACGTGAAGGCGGCCCTGTCGAAGGTGAAACTCGGCGAGGTCGACGCCGCGCTGGTGTACCGGACCGACGCGAAGGCGGCATCGTCGGATGTGGAGGGTGTGGAGTTCCCGGAGTCCGCGGGCGCGGTCAACGACTACCCGATCGTCGTGCTGAAGGGTGCGCCGAACAAGGCCGGCGCGACGGCGTTCGTCGAGTACGTGAAGTCCGACAAGGGCCGGGCGGTACTCAGCGGAGCCGGATTCCAGGCACCCTGACGTGCGGCGCGTTCAGAGGGCACCGCTGGCACTGCTGGTTCCGGCGGCGCTCGGGCTGGTGTTCCTGACGCTGCCGTTGGCGGGGCTGCTGATCCGGGCGCCGTGGAGCACGATGCCGCAGCGCCTCACCGAGCCCGGGGTGCTCACCGCGTTGCGGCTGTCGCTGCAGACGGCCACCCTCGCCACCGCCCTGTGCCTGGTGCTCGGCGTGCCGCTGGCGTGGGTGCTGGCGCGGGTCGAGTTCCCCGGCCGGCGACTGGTCCGGGCACTGGTCACGGTGCCGCTGGTGCTCCCACCGGTGGTCGGCGGGGTGGCGCTCCTGCTCGTGTTCGGCCGCCGCGGGCTGGTCGGTGAATGGCTCGACGCCACGTTCGGAATCACGTTGCCGTTCACCACCACCGGCGTCGTGCTCGCGGAGGCGTTCGTCGCGATGCCGTTCCTCGTCATCGCCGTCGAGGGGGCGTTGCGCGGCGCCGACTCCCGCTACGAGGAGGCCGCCGCCACCCTCGGCGCCGGCCGGTGGACCACGTTCACCCACGTGACCCTGCCGCTGGTGGCACCCGGCGTCGCCGCCGGTGCGGTCCTGTGCTGGGCCCGCGCCCTCGGCGAGTTCGGCGCCACCATCACCTTCGCCGGCAACTTCCCCGGCCGCACGCAGACCATGCCGCTCGCGGTATATCTCGCGCTGGAGACCGACCTCGACGCGGCCATCGTGCTCAGCCTCATCCTGCTCACCGTCTCCGTGGTCATCCTCGCCGCCCTGCGCGACAAATGGATCGCCGGCCCGTGACCGCCCTGGACGCACACATCGTCGTCGACCGGGGAACGTTCCGCCTCGACGCGCCCCTACGCATCGACCGCGGCGAAGTGGTGGCACTCCTCGGACCCAACGGCGCCGGCAAGACCACCGCCCTGCGCGCCCTCGCCGGCCTCCAACCACTGACCGGCGGCCACATCACCCTCGACGGCGAGACTCTCGACAACCCCGACCGTCGACTGTGGACACCCACCGAGAACCGGCCCATCGGCGTCGTCTTCCAGGACTACCTGCTGTTCCCGCACCTGACCGCCCTCGACAACGTGGCCTTCGGCCCGCGCCGCCACGGCGTCGACCGGCACACCGCCAAACGCGAAGCCGCCCAGTGGCTGCACCGGGTCGGGCTCGCCGGGTACGAGAAGCGCAAGCCCCGGCACCTGTCCGGCGGGCAGGCGCAACGCGTCGCGCTGGCCCGCGCGCTGGCCGTGCGTCCACAACTGCTTTTGCTGGATGAACCGTTGGCCGCGCTCGACGCCCGCACCCGCCTCGACACCCGCGCCGAACTCCACCACCACCTCGGCGACCACCCCGGCGCCACCCTCCTGGTGACCCACGACCCGCTCGACGCCCTCGTGCTCGCCGACCGCCTCGTCATCATCGAGGACGGCCGCATCGTGCAGGAGGGCGACGCCGCCACCATCACCGCCCGCCCCCGAACCGATTATGTGGCAAGGCTTGTCGGACTCAACCTGTACCGCGGGCACGCCGACGGCCACAGCGTGCGCATCGACGACCTCACCCTCACCGTCACCGACGAACTCTTCGGCGACGCGTTCGTCGCCTTCCCACCCGCCGCCGTCGCCCTGCACCCGAACCGGCCCGACGGCAGCCCCCGCAACACCTGGCCCGCCACCATCACCGGCCTGCAACGCCACGGCGACAACCTCCGCGTCCAACTCGACGGCCCCATCGTCGTCGCCGCCGACATCACCCCGGCCGCCGCCGCACACCTCGACCTCGCCCCCGGCCGCGCCGTCTGGGCGGCCGTCAAAGCGGCCGAGACGCGCGCCTACCCGAGCTGACCTCACCGTGCGCGGACGCCGCCGGAGAGGTTTGCGTCACGGGGCGGATTCATCGCCAACATGCGGCAGTGACCGCGGTGGCGTGAACTGGACGACGTGACCCAGGCGCGACAACCCACCACCGCCGCGGGCGGGACCTACCGGGCCGCGACCGGGCTGTCCTGGTGGGACGCCCACGAGGTGGCGGCGCGGGCACCGCGTGCTCTCGGTGCGGAGCGGGTCGCTTCCGCTGCCGCCACCGGGCGGACACTGGCCGACCCGGTGCGGGCGGTCGCCGCCGCACCGGCGTTCGACACCGCCGCGATGGACGGCTACGCGGTCGCCGGTGAGTCACCGTGGCGGGTGGTCGGCCGGGTCCTTGCCGGCGGGCCGGCGGTGCCGGACACCCTGTCGCCGGGCACGGCGGTGGAGATCGGCACCGGTGCCGTGGTGCCGCCCGGTACCCGGGCCGTCATTCCGTACGAACGGAGCCACCACGTCGACGATCTCGTGACCGGTGCGATCGAGGATCGCCGCAACATCCGGACGGCCGGGGAGGACCTCCGCCCGGGTGACGAGATCGTGCCCGCCGGTCGCGTCGTGACGGCGTCCGTGCTCGGCGCGATCGCCCAGGCCGGCGTGGACGAGGTGACGGTGCGCCGGCGACCCCGCGTCCGTCTGCTGGTGACCGGCGACGAGGTGATCACCGGCGGCAGGCCCGCCCTCGGGCAGGTGCGGGACGCCGTCAGCCCGATCGCCGCGGCAGTGATCGAGCGGGCGGGCGGGGACCTGGTCGACCACCGGCACGTCGGCGACGACCCGGACCTGCTCCACCGGCACGTCGAGGCCGCCGGCGTCGACCTGGTCGTGGTCAGCGGATCGTCCTCGATCGGCGCCGCCGACCACCTGCGGACCGTGCTCGCCGTTCTCGGTGCCCGCTGGTACGTCGACGGGGTCGCCTGCCGTCCGGGACACCCGCAGGCACTCGCCGAGACCTCCGACGGCCGCTGGCTGGTCGGGCTGCCCGGCAACCCGTTCGCCGCCCTCGTCGCCGCGCTCACCGTCCTCGAACCGGCCGTCGCCGCGCTCGCCGGCCGAGCACCGAACCCACCGCTACGCCTTCCCGTGACCGGCGACGCCACCCCCTACCCCCACGGAGCCCGGCTCGTCCCGGTCCACCTCGGCGGGTCCCACGCCCGCGTGGTGCCCGGAGCGCGGCCCGGCAGCCTGCGGGCGGCAGCGACCGCCGACGCCCTCGCCGTCCTGGCACCGGACCGGGTCGACGGCGAACCGGCCGAGATTCTTCCCCTGCCCTGACCTACGCCCACGAACACGGATCGTCGATTGCGATCCGGCCCGGCTGCTCGACGGTGGCGTGGACGCCGAAGGTCAGTTCGTGGTGTTCGGCGAGGGTCTTGAGAAGGTCGTTCCGGTCGCCGACGCGGTCCTGCGCCATGTCGATCATCACGCACCGGGTCAGCGGCCGGACCACCCGCAGAACGACCTGCCCGCCGATCTTCAGCCGGCGGCCCGGCCAGGTGTCCTCCACGAAGCCGTTGCCGGGTACGTCGAGGAGAACGTTGGCCCGGAACCGCAGCGCGTCGATCCGTTCTCCGCCGACCAGTTCGCCGAGGCGGCGCAGCGAGGCCGTGGTGATGACGCTGACCGGACCCTCGTCGTGATGCGGAACGGATGCCTCGGGTGCGAGTGTCACCGGGCGGCCGAGGAGTTCGCTGACGGCCCGGTGCCCGTCGGGGTCGGTGGCGGCGAAGCGACGGCCGTCGGGCAGCTCCACGACCGGGGCCGGGTCGGCCGCGTACGCCCGCAGGCGGAACAGGCCCGGCATCCGGCGGAAGCGGCGGGTGTTCTTGCCGCTGCCGAACTTGCCGTCCGGATCCCGCACCGCCCACAGCCGGTCACCGGCGATCCCGCGGGCACCGACGTCGGCGGCCGGCACGACCTCACCGAGCATCGACTTGACCGGATAGCGGCGCAGCTCGACGACCTTCACCGACCGAGCCTAGACCTCCGGCCGCCCGCCTCCACGGAACCCAACAGGATGTGGTCCCGGTCGGTCAGATGGGACTGGATCCGCACGCCACAACGCACGCCCAGACGTGGGCGCGGCGAGTCCGGTTGGCCAACGAATTGGGTACACGCGCTGATTGGTTGCCCGCACCTGCACGCGGTTACGAACGAGCGAGGTCGATCAGCCGGACCGTCGGGCGAGTGGCGTCGACGGTCCATGCCGGGCCGGCAGGCCCGTGTTCATGAAGGCGATCAGGCGTCGTGGTGGCAACGCGGGCTGGCAGCGGGTCTGCGGTCAGTTCGGTGTGCAGACAGCGTTGCCGTTCCGTCGTGGCGCAGACGACCAGGATGACCGTCGCCGGGACGCCGTTGGCGCGGCGGTAGCCGTCCAGGTTCATCGACGCCGATACGTTGGTGGCTTTCCAGGGTTGGCAGTCAACGTGCAGAAGGAAGCTGACGGTGGCGCCGTCTTCGATCCACGTCCCCTGCCCTACGACGTCGACCGGCCCGACGCCGTGGTCACGCAGCCACATTGCGGTGTCGGTGGCCCGCCGCCACCGGTAGAGGTGTCCGGATCCGTTCTCGCGGCTGGTTCGGGTGAGCGCGACGAGGAACGCGCTGGCGTCGAGCTGTCCACGTGCGGGCCGGCCGAGTCCGAGTGGGGTGGGCCGGCCCGTGGCCTGCAACCGCGACTTCAGCGCCGCAACGCCGTCGGTGCTCACCTCGTAGTAGGCCAGGTGTGAGGAGTCGTTGTCGTAGACGAACCGCCAAGCGAGGTCGGCACGCACGAGCGCGGTCAGGTATCGCACCGCCGCAGGTCGGCTCCCGAACATCAGCGTCACGACCTGGCCGGTGTGCAAGGGACCGTGCGTTGCCAGCACCATCAGCAATGACCAGTGCCTCGCCGTCAACCCCCGGACATCGACACCACCCGGCACTCGGGTCGGTGCGAGCTTCGGGCTCTCCCCCGCCCGCTGCCGGTACTGCCGCGCCACGGCCGCCTCCCCCAGACATCTGGCCATACCGATCCTTGTCGCAGTCTCATCGTGCCAAGGTCACCGAGGCCTACCGAAAACGCCTACGTAACCCATGGCCGTAGGAAAGCGCTTTCCTCGGGTCCGGTGTCCACTGAATCACCCGAACGGTCGATGCCTAACAAGTCTAAAAGCCGTGAAACGTCCACGGCCAATTGGGCGCGCAATCGAGTGTCGACAGCCCTAGATCGAGGGCATCGCGAGGCTTGTACAGCGTTCGTGGCCGCCCAAACGGTCCGGTTCCGTTACGGGCTCAGGAACTTGACCACCTGACGCTCCACCGAGGCCGGCGCCGCGTCCGGACGGTCGATCGTGTCGCCGGCGGCGTAGCGGTCGATCACCCGTGGGTCCACATAGGACGATCGCGCGACGGCGGGCGTGTTGCCCAGCTCGTCGGCGACCTCGCGCATCACCGCGGCGATCCGGCGCTTCTGCGCCGTGCGGGAGGACGCCGGTCCGCTCCGACTCAGTTCGGCGGCGGCCAGCACCGTGGCGTGGATCGTGCGGAAGTCCTTGGCGGACGCGTCGATGCCGAGCAGCTCGCGCAGGAAGTCGTTGATGTCGGCGGCGTGCACGTCGTGCGTCCCCGATTCGTCCGTCCAGAACAGGAGACGCTTGGTGCCGCGCCGGGCCGTGCGCAGTTCGGCCAGCGCGGCGACCACGTCGGGGTCGTCGACGGTCACCTCGTGCTCGATGCCGCCCTTGCCCGGGAAGCACAGCGCCGCCTCGTCGTCGCCGACGTGCACGTGCCGGGCCTCCAGCGTGGCGGCGCCGTACGTACCCTCGTCGCCGGCGGCGTACTCGTCGCCGCCGACGCGGAGCCGGGCGTGGTCGAGCAGGCTCACCGCGACGGCGAGCACGCGGTCGCGGGTGAGCCCGTCCTGCTTCAGGCACGCGCGGAGCTTGCGGCGCAACCCCGGCAGCTTCCGCGCGACGTCGAGCACGTGGTCGAACTTCAGCCGGTCCTGCCGTTCGCGCCAGCCGTCGTGGTAGCGGTACTGGCGCCGGCCGGCGTCGTCGGTGCCGACCGCCTGGATGTGCCCGTTGCGGTCCGGGCAGATCCAGACGTCCGTCCACGCCGGCGGGATGACAAGCGCCTTGATGCGCGCCACCTCGTCGGCGGGCAGCGGCTTGCCGTTCGTGTCGAGGTACCGGAATCCCTTGCCCTGTCTCACCCGGCGGTAGCCGGGGGCGGTGGGATCGCTTCGCCTGGTGCGCAACTCAGCTCTTGGACGACGGTTTGCCGAGGTCCTGCCACCGCTCCGCGGTCATCTCGACGTCGAACTTGCGGGCGGCCTTGCGGATCCGGTCGAACGCCTCGCGGCGCTCGGCGTCGCTGGCGTCCTTCACCTGGTCGAACCGGGAGATCGCGTTGCGGACATGGCTGGCGTCGCTCAAAGGTTCCTTGCGCAGTCGCGGGAACGCGTACGCGCTGTCTGGCATCTCGTTACGTTCAGCGGCATCGAGTTCATGGGACATGGAAATACGCCTACCCAGTATCGCTCTCGTCAATCACGGCATCGGCCCACGGCACGCGGTGGGTGTTGCGGCGCAGGATCCGCCGGGCGAGGTGTTCGAGGATCCACGGCCCCACCACCTCGTCGCGTTCGTAGCCGAGCAGCCGTCCCCACGGCCGTGCGGTCACGACGAGAGCGGTCACCCGCGGGCGCCCGTTCGGCCCGACGTCCGTTTCGATGTCGGCGATCCGGCCGAGGTCGCGGCCGTCGGTGGTTCGCACGCGCCGGCCCAGCAGGGCCGACGCGCGAAGGTCCACAGTGGACGCGGGTGCGGGTTCACGATTCATGGGACGCCCCGGGGATGTGCTCGATCAGGTGACGCCGCAGGAACGTTTCCAGCGGACGCTCCGCCAGCGCGCTCACCTCCACCGACAGGTGCACCGCGCTGTCCACGTTCGCCACGAGCTCGTACGGGATCCGGATCGGCTCCGCCCGCTGGTCCGGTGCGAGCTGCCGGGCCGCCGCCTCCATCCAGCGTCCGAGCCGGCCACCGATGCGCCGGCCGAGTGCGCGCTGACCGACCAGCAGGGCGGTCAGCACCGGCACACCGTCCGCGTCGAGCATGAACTCGACGTCGTCGACCTTTCCGTACGGCTCGCCGGTGCGGTCGAGGATCTGCCGGTCGAGGAGGTCGAAAGCCACCAGCATCAGCCGGCTCCCATCCGGGTGACGAGCATGAGCGGGATCGCGGCCACCGCCGCGACGAGGATGACCACCAGATAGATGACGCCGAACGCGTTGGCCAGCTTGCCGTTGACGCGGTCGCCGAGGTACCCGCGGTCGTTGGCGACGACGAGGATCGGCAGGTACGTCAACGGCAGCACGACCGCGCTGAAGATCAGCGTGTACTCGGTCAGCTGGATCGGGCCGATCGTCGTGGCGAGCGCGGCGACCCCCACGAGGATGCTGATGATGACGACGGTGTGGAACCGCGACGCCTCGGTGGGGCGCCGGAACTTCCCCCACGCCCACCCGAAGTACTGCGCCACCGTGTAGCCGGCCGACAGGCCCGTCTCCATGGCCGCGCCGAACGTGGCGGCGATGAACCCGAGGATCGCGGCCGCGAGGCCCAACTTGCCGAGCGCGATCGCCGCCGGCATCGCCGTCTGCGACAGGCTTCCCACCGAGGTGCCCGTCGGGTGGAAGACGGTCGCGGCGGTGACCATCAGCCCGAACGCGAGCAGGCCGCCGAGCGGGAAACCGAGGAACACGTTCAGGCGTGAGGTGGCCAGGTCCTTGCCGGTCCAACCCTCCTCGACGCTGCCCGAGGAGAAGAAGAACACCTCGTACGGGGTGAGCGCCGACGCGAACAGGGCGACGGCGAAGAATCAGTAGGTGCCCCAGTCCTCACCGGCGCCCGGCCCCGGATGGGTCGCCTGGTGCCACAGGGCGCCGCTGTCGGCGTCCAATCGGAAGGCCGCGATCAGGAAGACGATCAACGTGAGCCCGACCAGCCCGAACACGTTCTCCAGAACACTGAACTTCACCCGCCACAGCGCCACCCACAGCACGAACGCCACCACGGGCACCCACAGCAGGTAGTGCACGCTGGTGGCCAGCTGCAACGCCAGCCCCACGCCGCCGATCTCGGCGCCGAGGGTCAGCACCGTCACCAGCAGCGCCCCGCCGAGGTTGGCCAACGCGACCCGTGGCCCGAGCCGCTCGCGGACGAGGTCGAACACCGGCCGGTTCGACACGGCGCTGACCCGGCCGCACATCTCCGCGTAGACGCAGATCCCGACGACGCCGACGACCAGCACCCAGGCGTGCGAAATGCCGAACCGCGCACCGGATTCGGCGTTGGCGACGATGTCGCCGATGTCGACGAACCCGCCGATCGCGGTGAGGATGCCGAGCGCGACGGCGAGGAGCCGCTTCATCGGTGTGCCTCGATGAACTCTTCGAGGCTGCGGGAGACCGCTTCCAGCCGGTCGACAGCGGCGGCCAGCGCGGTACGATCGGCCGCTCCCGCCGCGTCACCGAAAGATCTTTCCGCGTCCGCGAGCAACGGACCCAGCTGATCGCGCAGCGACACCGCCCGTTCGTCGGGCGGTATCGCCGCGGCGAACTGCTTGCGTGCGCCCGCGAGCGCCTTGCCGGCGTCGTCGTAGGCCGTGGCCGCGAACGCCGCGGTGACCCGGCCGGCGAGCTGCTGCTGACCGGTGAGCCACCCGGTGCGGGCCGCGTCGTGCGTCGCACCGGCCACCTGCCCGACCGTGCGGCTGTAATCGGCGAAGTCGTCGGGCCGCGTCACGGTCCAGGCGAAACCCGACCACAGCGCCAGGACGGCCGCGAGCACGATGGACAGGCGGATGCGCCGCGTCATGACCGCGCCCATACCCAGAGTGTGCGTGGATCAAGCCCGCTTACTGAGCCGGGTGACCAGGCGTTCCCGGCGCCGCAGCGTCGCCGGATCGGCACAGCCGAGGAAACACAGCCGCGAACCGACCGCGAGCATCCGCTCCGACAACGGCACATTCCCACCGGCCACGGGGACGTCCAGGAGCGCGGCCCCGCGGAGCCGGAGGATCTTGCCGATCAGGTAGCGGACGCGGGGCAGGTGCCAGCCGTGCGACACGATCCCGAGCGGCCGCGCCGACGTGAACGCCCGCTCACCGAGCAGCCGCTCCTCGACGGTGTGCAGCAGGTTCTCCAGCGTGCTGCGCGACCGGGTCTCGGCGAGGAGCTCCACCTCCGGGGCGACGCCGGCCGCGCGGGCGGCCGCGAGCATCAGGTCGCCCTCGCGGGACCCGACGGGCGGCCCGGTCGGCCCGTCGGCCAGCGCCCAGCCGCCGGTGAACACGATCCGTTCTGGGCGACCGTGCTCGACATGGTTCACCGCCGCCCGCACCCGGGCGAGGCTCTCCGGCGTGAGCCGGTACCGCCCGTCGACGACCGTGACGCCGCGGCCGAACACCAGCAGCGTGTCAGCGTGCATCCCTCGACCGTAGCGTCACTTGTCGTTCAGGGTCGCCGACGGTGGAACGCCGTACGCCGCCCGGTACAGGGACGTGAACCGGCTGTGACCGATGATGCCCCAGCGGGCCGCGATCGCGCCGACGGTGACGGTGCCCGCCTCGGCGTCAACGAGGTCCTGGTGGGCCCGCTCCAGCCGGACCCGGCGGAGGTAGGCCATCGGCGTCGACCCGAGGTGACGGCGGAACGCCAGTTGCAGGCTGCGGATGGTGACGTGGGCCGACCCGGCGATGTCGGCGGCGCTGATGTCGCGGTGGGCGTTGTCGTCGATGAAACTGATCGCCCGGCGCAGCGTCGCCGGATGGGCGTCGCGCCGGTCCTCGACGGCCGGCTCATGCACCGAGTTGTTCGGGAACGCCGCCAACGCCGTCGCCGCGAGCAGCCGCGCGCCGTTACCCTCCAGCAGCGTCGCGTCGACGCCCCGGACGCTGGTGAGGTTGTCGCGCACGAAGTCGAAGGCGCTGCTCCACATCGCGGCCGCCGACGCGGAGACCGGCTCGTGCCCGGTGAACCGCAACGGCCGGGCCGCCCGCCCGGGCGCGGTCGCGGCGACCTGGGCCAGCAGTTCCGGCGGCAGCAGCGCGAGCTCGATGTCGGCGTCGTCGAGGAGTGCCTGGTAGGGCCGGTCGGGCTGGGCGGAGACGAACACGTCGCCGACCCGGTCGTGCCGCCGCTCCTGCCGGCCCGTCCGGCAGGTGATCATCCCCCGGGCGATCCGGCCGATCCCGAGCGAACCGATCGGCTCCCCGGTGACGTGGAACCGCATCCCGAACACGTTGCGGTGGATCTCCAACGGGCCGACACGGTCGCGGCTGATCCGCACCGCGACCGGTCCGCGGGTGACGCTGAGCCGGAGCTTGCCGTAGGCGGTACGCAACACGTGCTGCGCGAGGTCAAGATCCGTCGTTTCGAGTACGGTCGCCACGATCACTCCCTGGTCCCGTATCCGCCCTGCGAAAGTACTAGCCGGTGAACGAACGCGAGGCACTTCCCGCCGACGCGATCGGATAAACCTGCGACTTCGCCCGGCGGACAGGTGCCCGGCGCCGGCGAGTGACCGGGTTCAGGCGGCAACCATTTCTTGCGCCGCGAGGATCGAATCGGCCGCCCGCTCCGGTTCCGCCACCCGGTACAGGTACGGCGCACCGGCCAGGCGGGGGCCACCGCCACCCCGGTCCCACCGTCCGTTGCGCAGGATCGGGGTCCGGTCGAAGGCGATGGTGCCGACGCCGTCCGGGTCGACGTGGACCAGTGGCGGCCCGAGCAGAGCCAGCTCGGACTGGACCAGCTCAGGCGTACGGCGGTCGTAGACGACGACCACCCGCTGATCGGTGAGCGCGTAGCGGCCCCGCCGGAGCCGGCCGAACTGGCGGGCGGCGAGCACGAGCTGGTAGATCACCACGCCGACCCCGACCGCACACACGAGTGGCGCCCCGATCGTCATCCGGACCAGGACCGCGTGCCCGGCCCCGACCACGACCAGGATGGCGCCCCTGACGAGCCCGCGGTAGTTGGGGGCATCGACCAGGCGGGCGTCCCGGGCCGCACCGGTCCAGAGGACCCGCTCGCCGGGCCGTAGTTCGAGTCCCTTGAACACCACGGTCAGCCGCTCCCCTTCGCCGCATCCGAGCGGTCGCGGTCAATCTACGCGAAGTCGACCATAGACCGTGACCGCTCCGTGCGTGATCGGTGAGAAGCGGTTGTAACGATTGCCGACGTCGGACCGATGTGTTGGGTGACGAAGGAGGTCGTCGATGCGTCGGTTCATTCCGTTGTTCCTCAGTGTCCTGCTGGCGTCGGTCCTGACCGTGTTGACCGGTGCCGGGCCGGCGGCGGCCGGCCCGCCCGCTCCGGTCTCGTCCTGGCTGGCGGCCCGGATCGCCGGTGGGGCGGGCGGCACGCTACAGGTGTTCGTGCACGGCACCGACGTCACCGCCGCCCGACGGGCCGTAGTCGACGCCGGGTTGACCCTGGTCACCACGTGGGACCGGATCGGCGTGGCGGTCGCCCGTGGAAGCACCGGTCAGATCGCGTCGGTGCGGACCCGCAGCGGCGTGACCTACGTCGAGGGTGACCAGCCGATCAGTCCGCTGCTGTCCACGTCGAACCGGGCGACGCGGGGCGAGCAGACCCGCACCGACCTGCGTGACCCGCTCGGCCGGCCGGTCGACGGCCGAGGCGTGTCGGCGGCCGTCATCGACACCGGCGTCGACGGCAACCACCCGTTCCTCCGCAACGCCGACGGCTCCAGCGCGGTGCGACGCAACCTGAAGAACATCTGCGGCCCGTTGACGGACCTCGGTCTGCCGCTTCCGAACGACCTCTGCTTCCTCGACCTGACCGCCATCAACGACACCGACACCCTGTCGGCCGGCGGGCACGGCACGCACGTCGCCGGCATCGTCGCCGGACGCGACACCGCTGTCAGCGACGGCACCCGACCGCACGGTGCGGCACCGGGTGCGACGCTGATCGGCCTGTCGGTGGGTGCGGGGCTGAGCATCTTCGGTGCCGACAGCGCGCTGAACTGGGTGCTGGACCACCACCGCAACCCGTGCGCCGGCTGCCCGCCGATCAAGGTCACCAACAACTCGTACGGCCCGAGCGGCGGTGGTCCGTTCGATCCCGACTCGGCCACCGCCAAGCTCCAGCGGGCCCTCGCGGCCGACGGCGTGCTGACGGTGTGGGCGGCCGGGAACGACGGGCCGGACAACAACGCCACCAACCCACCGGGTCAGGACCCGACCCCCGGCGTGATCATGGTGGCGTCGTACGACGACCAGGGGACCGGAACCCGCAGCGGCACGGTGTCGGACTTCTCCAGCCGCGGCGCCGCCTCACAGCCACAGACCTATCCCGACGTCTCGGCCCCCGGCTCGGACATCACGTCGTCGTGCCGGCCGTGGCTGCCGATCTGCTCCACCGGACTGGCCCCCCTCAACGGCCCGGGCCCGGCGGATGTCGGCACGTTCAACACCATCAGCGGAACGTCGATGGCCACCCCGCACGTGGTCGGGATCGTCACCCAGCTGTTCCAGGTGGCGCCGAACGCCACGCCGGCACAGATCGAGGACGCCATCAAGGCGACCGCCGGCAAGTTCACCGACGGCGCGGCGTACGAGACCGCCGGTGCCTACACCACCTCGCCCGACAAGGGAACCGGCCTCGTCGACGCCTACGCCGCGGCACTGCGCCTCGGCGCCACCACAACGACGTGACGACGCGGCAGATGCCACGGCAGACTCGGCATCTTCGCATCGTGGTCGGGAGGCGGCGGGAATGTTCGACGTCGAATTGCGTGACGCGGTCGAGGGCTACCTCATCCGGCTCGCGGAGGTGGACGAGCGGATCACCGCAGCCGCGGTGGTGGGATCCCAGGCACACACCGACGGCGATCAGTGGTCGGACATCGACCTCACGTTCGCGGTCGCGGACACGACCGCGCCCGTCGCGGTACTCGACGAGTGGGCCGGGAAGCTGCGGGCACAGTTCGACGGCACGGCACTGTTCGACCTCGTCGCGGGTCCCGTCACCTACCGCGTGTTCCTCCTGCCCGGTGCCTTGCAGGTCGATCTCTCGGTGACGCCGACGAGCCGGTTCGCGGCGCGGGGCGACACCTTCCGACTGCTGTTCGGGACGGCGAACGAACCCGTCATCGCGGGTCCGCGCAACAGCACCGAAACGTACGGTCACGCCGTCCACCACGCGGTTCGTGCCCGCGTCTGCATCGAGCGCGGGCGTGCCCTTCAAGCGGAATACTGGATCAGCAGCCTCCGCAACGAGACGCTCGCCCTGGCGAGCCGGCGGGCCGGAGTTCAGGACTGGCACGCGCGCGGCGCGCACCTGTTGCCCCCGGAAACCCGCGATCGGTTCGCCGACGCGCTGGTACGTTCCCTCGACCCGGCCGAGCTCGATCGAGCCCTGCACGCGGCCACCGGCCTGCTCCTCGACCAGAGCGACGAGGCTCCCGCGCTCGCCGCCCGCGTCGAGAACCAGCTCCGTGCCATCACCGGATGCGCCGGCCCGCCGTGACCGGGGCGGTCCTACCGGCGGCAGCCGGGATCGGCGGTGTGGTCGATGAGGTGACGGAGCCAGGTCAACAGGCAGGCGAAGTCGGCGTCCCGGACTGCCGCGGCATGGTGGGAGAACCGGCCGGCTGCCTCGCTGGCGGCGAAGCCGAGGATCGCGGTGCTGAGCAGTCGTTCGGTTCGGGGGATCTGAGCCGGTTCCAGGCCGGCCTCGCGCAGCGCGGCGTAGATCGATTCGCGGACGCCGAGCGCCTCGGCGGTCCTGACCGGGCGGCTCAGCAGTAGCGCGAAGACGTCCGGGTGACGGGTGGCGGTGGCCCGGATGCCGTGCGCCGCCGTGGTCAGTCGCTGGTGCCACGGCAGTTCGGCGGCCGGCGGGAGGACCTCGGCCAGGAGCCGTTCGACGAGGCCGTCGAGGAGATCGTCCTTGTTGGCGACGTGCCGGTACAGCGCCATGGGTGTCACCCGCAGCCGGCGGGCCACCGCCTGCATGGTGACCGCGGGGAGCCCGTGCTCGTCCGCGATGGCCAGCCCCGCGGTGAGGATCGTTGCCCGGCTGATCTGCGCTGTGCGTCCCACAGTTATAAGTGTATGCTATACACAAATCGGAGGCGGCGATGCTCGTTCTACTCACGGACGGCTCCGGACTGACCGCACGGCAGACGGCTACGCTGCTGTCGCGGGCCGGTCACCGGGTCGAGGCGCTCTCCCCGGATCCCCGGTGTCTGTGCCGCTTCACCCGCCACGTACGGCGGATCCATCCGGTACCCGCGTACGGCGTAGACCCGTTCGACTGGCTCGACGCCGCCCTCGACCGGTACGCCCACACCGGCGCCGATATCCTGCTGCCGACCCAGGAGCAGGTCGCTGTTCTCTCCTGCGCGGCCGACCGGCTCGCCGGCGCCGGCGTCCGCACCGTGGTCCCGCCGTTCGAGGCGCTCGCCCGGGTCCAGGACAAGGTGTCGGCGTCCGCCACGCTCGACCACCTCGGGCTGCCCCAGCCGCCCTTCCAGGTGATCCGCGACGACCGGAAACTGACCGGCTGGGAGAACTTCCCGGTGTACCTGAAGCTACCGGTCGGCACGGCAACCAGCGGGGTGCGCCTGGTCACCGACGCGCACCAACTCCGGACCCTGCCGGACACCTGGGCAACCGCCGCCGGTCGCGGCGGGCTGCTCGCCCAGCAGCCGGTCGACGGTCCACTGGTCATGGTCCAGTCCGTCTTCGACCACGGCGCGATGGTCGCCCACCACGCCGCGGTCCGCACCCGGCTGGGCTCCCGCGGCGGAGCGAGCCACAAACGAAGCGTGACCATGGCCGACCTCACCGCGCTGACCGAGGCGTTGGGCCGGGGCCTGCGGTGGCACGGAGCGCTGTCCGCAGACGTCATCCTCGGTCCCGCCGGTCCGGTCTTCATCGACATCAACCCGCGCCTGGTCGAGCCGGTCAACGCCGCGCGATCGGGCGTCGACCTCATCGCACCGTTGCTCGATCTCGCCACCGGCCACAAGCCACCCCGGCAGGCCGCCGGACGTCCCGACACCGCGACCCACCAGCTCCTGCTGGCCGTCCTGGGCGCCGCCCAGCACGGCGGACGGCGACCCATCGCCGGCCACCTCGCCCGGGCCGCACTGGGTCGCGGCGAGTACCGCGCCAGCACCGAGGAGCTGACCCCGCTGCGATCGGATCCCGTCGCCGCGCTTCCCGTCGCGATCGCGGCGGCCACCACCCTGATCCGACCGGCAACCTGGCAACGGTTCGCGTCCAGCAGCGTCGACGGGTACGCCCTCACCCGCGAAGGCTGGCAGCTCATCCGGGACCGGCACTCCGCTCTGTCGACGAACGGCCCGACCGGCGTAGTGTGAGCGCAGGGAGCGATCCGGCCACTCCGGACCCGTCAGCGGTGCTGACGCGCTCCCCCTGCCGCCCGGACCTCGCGGTTGTCCACCAGCGACGTCCGGCGCTTCAACAGAGGTGTCGTCACCCGGCCGCGACCTGCAGCCTGTGCCCCCGAGGGGCGTGGACCCATGACCACCCTCGTCGTAACGACCTCGAACATCACCGCGCCGCCGGTCACCACGGAGCAGCTGCTCCGGACGCTCCACCGGTTGCCGGCCGGCCATCCCGATCGTGAGCTGTTGCGGGCCCGGGCCATCGAGAACAACCTGCCGCTGGCCAAGCGGCTGGCGCTGCACTACGCCGGCCGTGGGGAACGCTTCGACGACCTCGCCCAGGTCGCCGCGCTGGCTCTGGTCAGGGCCGTGGACCGGTACTCGCCCGACCGCAACTGCCCGTTCCTCGCATTCGCCGTGCCGACGATCCTCGGTGCGCTCAAGCGGCATTTCCGGGACACCGCGTGGGGCATGCGGGTACCGCGGTCCACCCAGGAACTGCTCCTGGACCTTCCAGCGGCCACCAGTCACCTCACCCAGCTACGCGGCCGACCACCGACGCCGGCCGAACTCGGCGATCACCTGGGCGTCGACGTCGACGTGCTGCTGGCCGCGATCGCCGCCGCCCAGGTGTACCGGTTGCCGTCACTCAACGCACCGGCAACCGGGACCGACGATGCCGACCTCGTCGACCTGGTCGGCACCGTCGATCCCGGCTACGGATGCGTCGACGACCGGATGGAACTCGGGTCGCTCGTCGCGACGTTGCCCCTGCGCGAGCGGCGCATCCTCACGATGCGGTTCTACGGCGAGTGGACCCAGGCCCGCATCGCCGCCGAGATCGGCGTCTCGCAGATGCATGTCTCCCGGCTCCTGAGCCGGGCCCTCACGCAACTCCGGGTGGCGTTCCTCGCCTCGGCCGGTGACCCGGCACACCCGGGAGCGAAGCCATCATGACCCCCAACGACGTCCGGACCGACGTCCAGGCCGACGTCCGGGCCGACACCCCGACGGTCACCGGGGCGTTGGCCCACGCGGTCGCCGCGGCCGGCCTCGCCCCGTCGATCCACAACACCCAGCCATGGCGATGGCGCATGACCGGCGACAGCCTCGACCTCGACCTCGAACCCAGCCGGCTCCTCCGCGTCGTCGACCCCGACACCCGCCTGGCGACGCTGAGCTGCGGCGCCGCCCTGCACCACGCCCGGGTCAGCCTGGCCGCGCAGGGTTGGCGCGCCACCGTGACCCGCATCCCCGACCCCGCACACCCCGAACACCTGGCACACCTGCGGGTGGACGGCCCGGCACCGGCACCGGTCGACGCGCTGACGGTGCGCCGCGCGCACACCATCGGGATCCGCCACACCGACCGACGGCCGCTGACCGGGCCACCGATCGGCCCGGCGGAACTCGACACGATCGTCACAGCCGTCGAGGCCGAGGGCGCGTCACTGCACATCCTGCGCCCGGACCAGGTCACCGATCTCGCGACCTCGGCGAGCCACGCTCATCGCACCGAACCGCACGAAGCCAGGCGACAGGCCGAACTCGCGCACTGGACCGGCCGCGACCCCGGCCACTACGGCGACCTGCCGGTCGGCGACGGACCCGACCGGTCGGCGACGTTCGCCATCCTCTACGGCCACGCCGACCAACCCCTGGACTGGCTCCACGCCGGGGAGGCGCTGTCGGCGGCCTGGCTCACCGCCACCGAAACCGGTGTCGGCGTGCTGCCGCTCAGCGCCACGATCGAGATGACCAGCACCCGACAGGCGATGCGCGTCCTGCTGTCCGGCGTCGGCTACCCCCACCTGGTTCTGCGTCTCGGCACCATCGGCCCGGACGACACCGACCCACCTCACGCTCCGCGGCTGCCGACCGACCAGATCATCGACAGCTCCTGAGGGCGGCACCAAACGTGGCATGCCTGGACTGTTAGGAGACCCCCGATGCGGGGGACGCTCCCGGCATGGGTATCGGAGTGGGCATTCTCCTCATCGTCATCGGCGCGATCCTGACCTTCGCGGTCGACGCCACGGTCTCCGGGATCAACCTGGACGTGGTCGGCTGGATCCTGATGCTCGCCGGCGCCGCCGGGCTGATCCTCTTCGTCTACTTCTCGCAGCGCCGCCGCGCACCTCGCGCCGTCGTGACCGAACGCTACGACGACCCCGGCCAGCCACCGCTGTGACCTCCCGTCGCCGCCTCCGCAGGCGGCGGACACCATCCCGGCGGCGGCCCGGGTGTCGGTGGATCCGCGGCGCCGCTCGCGCCGCAGCCGCCCGGTGTTAGCGTCAGAGCTGTATTCGGCCGCTTTCCCAGGGCCAGCCGCCTGATCTTCCTGGCGGCGAACACGAACGGTCACCCCCGGACCCCGGGCGACGCATCATCAGCACGATCGCGATGCGCACCTCGGAAGGTCAACAGTGACCGCACTCGTCCCTCCCACCGCCCGGCCCGAACGCGGCACCGTGGCCGGAGCGACACAGCCTCGCGGGAGTGATTTCGCCGAGCTGATGCGCCGGGTCAAGGCCGCCGGACTGCTGGACCGACGGCGCGGCTACTACTGGACGCGGATCGTCGTCACCGGCGGGCTACTCGCCGCCGGATGGGCCGCGTTCGTGATGGTCGGCGACTCGTGGTGGCAACTCGCCGTCGCCGCGTTTCTGGCGGTGGTGTTCACCCAGATCGGGTTCCTCGGCCACGACGCCGGGCACCGGCAGATCTTCACGTCGAAGCGGGCCAACTACGTGGCCGGCCTGCTGCACGGCAACCTGGCTATCGGGTTGAGCTTCGGCTGGTGGGTCGACAAGCACAACCGCCACCACGCCAACCCCAACACCGAGGACAAGGACCCGGACCTCGCCATCGGAGCGCTGGCCTTCACCACCGGACAGGCAGTTGCCAAACAGGGCCGGGTGACCCGGTTCATCGCCCGCCGTCAGCGGTACCTGTTCGTCCCGCTGCTGCTGCTGGAAGCGGTGCAACTGCACGTATCCAGCGTCCAGGCCGTTATCGGTCGCGGGCTTCGCAACCGCGCCTGGGAGGCGACTTTCCTGGGACTGCACGCCGCGGGCTACCTGACCGTGATGTTGCTGGTGCTCCCGCCGGTCAAGGCGGTCGTGTTCGTCGTGGTCCAGCAAGCCTTGTTCGGCCTGTACCTCGGATGCTCGTTCGCCCCCAACCACAAGGGCATGCCGATCCTCGCCGCCGATGACCGGAGCGACTTCCTGCGCCGCCAGGTTCTCACCTCCCGCAACGTGCGCGGCACCTGGCTGGTCGACCTCGCCCTCGGCGGGCTGAACTACCAGATCGAGCACCATCTGTTCCCGAGCATGCCGCGACCGAACCTGCGCCGCTCCCAGCCCATCGTCCGGGCGTTCTGCGAGCAGCGCGGCGTTTCCTACTGCGAGACGACCCTGCTGCGCTCCTACAGCCAGGCGCTCCACCACCTCCATGACGTCGGCCGCCCACTGCGCGTCACCCGGCGATGAGGTCGGCCAACGCGTTGCGCAGCGCACGCAACGCACGACGTGCGGCGGGCCCGACAGTTCGACAGCGAGGTCACCGTCCCGCCGGGACCCGCCTGGGTCGAGGGAAGCATCCGATGACCTCCACCGCGGGCCGGGCCGGTCACGCCGCGGGCGACGCCGCCCGGGACACGACCGGGAACCGGTACGTCCGGCTACTTGGTCGGATAGGCCTGATCGCCTATGGCCTGGTCCATTTCACCATCGCCTACCTGGCGACGCGGTTGACGGACAGGGCCGACCGCTCACGCGTCGCGTGGCCGACCCGCCAGATCCGTGGATCACGCCGTGAAGGCGAGCTCGTTCCTCACGTTGCTCACGCCGGCGGCCGCCCATGCGATCCCCTCGGCCTGGCGGCGCTCGTTCCATGAACGGACGTTTCCGCGCAACGTCACCTCAGCGCCGTCGATGTACACCGTGATCGACTGGGAGTGGAACTGGGCGCTACGCCGCAGCGCCGCCTCGATCGTGGCCTTCGCGTCGAAGGCCGGCGCGGGTGCGTTCAGCTCGATGGAGTTGATGATTCCGGTGACGCCGCGAAGGTACGTGACCGAGCGGGCGGCGGCGGTGCGCTGGTCCTGGCGCGCAACCGTTCCCGACAACGTGATCACGTGATCGTGCGCCATGGCCTTGACGGTGCCGGCCGGCACGTCGACTGCCCAGCCGAGCATCCGGTTCGCCATTTCGGCGATGTCGGTGTCCGTCACCTCGCGTGCGTTCGGAATTCGGACGACCATCGCGTCGGTGACAGCTTTGGCACCGAATACACGCATGGCGGCCTGCTTCGCGGCGTGTCGCTCGGGCAGGCTCGCGGTGTCTCCGGAGATTGTCACCGTACCGTCGTTCGCCGCTACGACAAGGCGATCGGCGCCGATGCCGGCGATGTAGGACAGTTCCTCGTCCACGGTGTTTTTCAATTGGACGTCGCTGTTGAAAATCGTTTCTGCCATGGGTCGACCATCGTCCTTTCACCAATCGGAGTGCAATCTGATTTGACCCTTTTCCGAATTAATCTTCAATTCGCTCCGAACTGCATGATTTTAAGACGTTATGGCCGCTTATTCGGTTGGACTTTGTTTGTCACACCCGACCCAGGAACACGACCCGAACCGGACGCCGACGCGGCGGCCCGTCGAACGCAAAGGCGCCCGATCTCATGACAGACACGCTCACGGTCGCCCCGTTGACCGACATCACCACCTGGGCTCGCAGCAGCGGGTTGGAGATCGTGTTGTTCATCAGTGGAGCGATCCTGCTGGCGCGGCTCACCAGGGTGGTGGGCTCCACGATCATCGGCCGGATCGACGCGAAGGCCGTCGACAGCGGTGGCCTGGTCCGCTCGGAGGCGGCCAAACACGGCCATGTCGTGGCCCAGGTGAGCACGTGGGCCGTGATCGTGCTCCTCTACTGCACGGCCGCCATCCTGTCCGTCGCCCGCCTCGGCATCCCGGTCACCGGGCTGGTCGCGCCGGCCGCCGTGGTGGCGGTGGCCCTGGGCCTCGGCGCCCAGCGGATCGTCCAGGACATCCTCGCCGGGATCTTCATCATCGCCGAGCGCCAGTACGGCTTCGGCGACGCGGTGCGCATCGCCGCGTTGGGCTCGGAGGAGGGTGTGAGCGGCACCGTCGAGCGGGTCACCCTGCGGATCACCCGGCTGCGCAACGTCAACGGCGAGGTCGTCATCGTGCCCAACGGACAGATCGTGCAGGTGACGAACCAGTCCCGCGACTGGGCCCGCGCGGTCGTCGACGTGCCGGTGCCCAGCACCTCCGACGTCGTCCGGATCCGCGAGATCCTCGGCCGGGTCAGCCGCGACGCCAGCGACGACGAGACGTTGGGACCGCTGCTGCTGGACCCGCCGTCCGTACTGGGCGTGGAGAGCATCGAGGTGGACACCCTGCACGTACGGATCGTCGCCCGAACGCTGCCCGGCAAACAGTTCAAGGTCGGACGCGAGCTGCGCGCGAGGATCGCGGTGGCACTGCGCGCCGAGGGCATCACCGTGCCGACCGGTCTCGACACCGAAGCCGCCGGAGCAAGCTGATGCCCAGACACCTGCTGCGCGGACATCTGCGCCTGTCGACGGTGCTCATCGCGCTGGTGTTCATCGCCACGCTGACGACCTACCTGCTCGTCCGGCCGGTACCGGCGTCCGGCACCGACCCGCGGACACCGCCGGGCCCCACCGGCCAGGCCACGACGGCACCCCCGACACCGACCCCGGCCGTCACCAGCCGCACGCCGACCACGGCGCCAGGTCTCAGCCACACCCCCACCGCGTCGCCGCCCCCGTCGGATGCGCAGGTCCCGACGTCGCCGGACCCGACGCGGTAGGCACCGCGGGCCGGTGACGGTTCTCGATGTGACGAAGGCGATGCCGGCCTGATTCACCGATGGCGACATCGGCCCGTATGGTGGTCGAAGGTAGTCGTGCTGACTCCTGCGCCCTGGATCCTGGCGTCGTCGAACGCCCCTGCTGGTCGGGCCCCCGTAAATCTCAATTCCATTGTTCGGTTGTGCCGTCGAACTCCGTGAACCGGAATCGGCTCACCGATTCGTCTGGCCCGCACCCCGGGAACGACTTCATCGACGAAGCGACGGGGCGGACCGCTGCACCGCAAACGGGTGCCTGCCGGTCGTTTGGCCAACCTCAATGTGTCAGGGAAGCAGTAGTGAGTCTTCGAACGACGAGTCCGCCGCGTCGGCGGGTGAACCATGCCCAGGCGACGCCCGCGGACGGGTTGTCGTGGCGTCCCCTTCAGCGATCGACCCGCGTCGCGGTCTCGATAGCGTTGGTCGTCACCATTTTCTACGTCCTGTTCCTGCTGAACCCGGAATACCGGGGCAACACCTGGCTCTGGATCGTGGTGCTGCTGGCCGAGGGTGTCACGGTGTTCAACGCGCTCGCGATGTGGTGGACGGTGCTCGCATACGAGCCCCGGCCCGACGCGCCCGAGGTGTACACCTGGCGGCGGAAGTTGGCCACCCGCGAACTCGCGCCCACGATCGACGTGCTCATCACCGTGTACGGCGAACCGCTCGAGATCGTCCTGGTCACCATCCGGGCGGCCCGGGACATGGACGTGGCGCACCGCACCTGGGTCCTCGACGACGGCGACAGCGACCTGCTGCGCGCGGCGTGTGCGGAGGAGGGCGTGGACTACCTTCGCCGCACGGAGCATTCGCACGCGAAGGCCGGCAACATCAACGCCGCGCTGAAGCGGACCACCGGCGAGTTCGTGGTCATCCTGGACGCCGACCACGTTCCCAGCCCCGACTTCCTGCTCCGGGCGTTGCCGCACATGCACGACCCGTTGGTCGCGTTCGCCCAGACGCCGCAGGCGTTCCCGGCCGCCCGCGGTCTCGTCGCGACGGGGGCAGCGGAGTCGCAGCGCATCTTCTACGAGCTGGTGCTTCCCGGCAAGAATTACTTCAACGCGGTGTTCTGCGTCGGCACCAACGTGATCTTCCGGCGTCGGGCGCTCGACGAGCTGAACGGGATGTACACCGCCAGCAACTCCGAGGACATCTGGACCTCGATAGAACTACACCGCCGCGGCTGGCGGTCGGTGTTCGTGCCGGAGACGTTGGCCCGGGGGTTGGCTCCGGACAGCCTGCTGACCTACTTCAAGCAGCAGTTCCGGTGGGCGTACGGCGCATTCGAGGTTCTCCTGCGCGGGGGACTGTTCCGCCGCAAGGGTCTGACGATGGACCAGCGGTTCCAGTACGTCCTGGCCGGGGTCAACTACCTGCTGTCGGTCGCCGTGGTCGTCTTCATGTTCCTGCCGGCCGTGTACCTGCTGTTCGGCATCAGCCCGATCCGGGCCGACACCACCACCTGGCTCGTCCACTACGTGCCCTTCTACCTGCTGATCGTGCTCGTGACGGTGCTGCAGGTCGGCGGGTTCCGGCTCGCGGCGATCGTCACCAGCATCGGTGCGGCACCGGTGCACGTACGGGCGCTGTTCATGGTTCTGTTGCGGCGCAAGGCCGGCTGGACCGCGACCAACGCCGGCTCGGGCGGACTGCCCGGCGTCGAACTGGTACTCCCCCACGTGGCGCTGCTGCTGGTCAACCTGATGGCCGTCGGCGTCGGTCTCAACGCGTTGACGATGCGCGGAGCCGACACCACCGGCATCATGCTGTCACTGGTCTGGGCCTGCATCTACGTGCTGGTGCTCGGCCGCGTCATCGGCGAGGCCGTCTTCGCGCCCAGACACATCAAGGAGCGCCTGGAGCGGCGCAAGGCCGGGGCAATGCTGTCCCGCGCGTTGCCGTGGCCCTCGCGGACCGGGGAGACCGACGAGGTCATCGACCTCACCGTCGAACAGACGTCGCGTCCCACTAGCCCTGCCTCGCGCAGCTGAAGGGAATTCTCATGCTCGACACGACCATAAAGACCGATACACCACGCGCCCCGGCATCGGCCACGCCCGCACCCGGGCGGTCCCGCCGCGGCACGTTCCGGAAGTGGCGGGCCCGGTTCATCGTGCTCGTCCTGATCGCGGGCGCCGGCTACGCCGGATACCTGATCACCCGGTCCAAGGCCGGCGAGGCCGCGGAGATCGACCTCGGCACCGTCACGCTCACGTCCCAGGTCGTCCCCGTCGAGACCCCCCGGCCCGGCCAGGTGATGTCGGTCGACGTCACCGCCGCCGAACGGGTGGAAGCGGGCCAGAAACTCGGCACGGTCCAGGTCACCACCACCGACTCCGACGGCGCACCCGTGCTGAGCACGGTCGTGCTGTCCGCTCCCCGCACCGGGATCGTCGTCGACGACCCGGTGACCGTCGGCAGCACGCTGCAACCGGGGCAACCCTTCGTCGAGCTGTACGACCCGACGAAGCTCACGTTCGAGGGCCAGGTGTCGCTGACGGACCTGGCCGAACTTTCCCCGGGGATGACCGCGACCCTGAAGGCGGAGGGCATGCGGGGATCGATCTGGGCAACGGTGCAACGGGCGGTGCCACGGGTCGGCGACACGGAGACCGACGTCGCGGCCGACTCGCTGCGCATCGTGCTGGTACCGATGAACGAGGCCGACGTGGCTCGCCTGGTGCCGGGCCTGCGCTTCACCGGCACCGTCGACACCGGTACCGGACCGGCCGACCGTCCGAAGCTCGTGTATGTCAATGCCTAGCCGCACGCGCTGGCTCGTCACCGGTGCGGTCGTGCTCGTCGCGGCCGTACCCGTGGCCGGCTATGCCGTCCACAACGCCACCCGCGACCCGGCCGTGGAGAAGGAGAACGTGGTGTGGGAGGACACCTTCGCCGGTGCCGCCGGCACCGCCCCGGACCCCGACAAGTGGCTGTTCACCACCGGCACCAGCTATCCCGGCGGCGCGCCGCAGTTCGGGACGGGCGAGGTGCAGACCTACACCGATGACCCGGACAACGTCCGGCTCGACGGTTCCGGGAACCTCGTCATCACCGCGACGCGCGACGCGGCCGGCGGCTGGCGATCGGCCCGACTCGAAACCCACCGCACCGACTTCGAACCCGCGCCCGGCACCACGCTGGAAGTGGCGGCGCGGATGAAGCTGCCCGTACCCAGCCAGGGTTACTGGCCGGCGTTCTGGATGCTCGGCGACGGCTTCCGTGGCACCTACACGAACTGGCCGGGGGTCGGGGAGGTCGACATCATGGAGAGCACCGGACGCCAGCCGAACCTGGTCTACGCCACGATGCACTGCGGCGTGGCACCCGGCGGCCCGTGCCGGGAGCACGACGGGCTCAGCGGCCGGCACACCGCGCCGGCGGATCAGCCGCTGTCGGCGGCGTTCCACACCTTCTCCATCCAGTGGGACCGGTCCCTGCCCCGGGAGGAGATCCGCTGGTACGTCGACGGGCGGCAGTTCCACACGGTGCACGCGAGCGACGTCGACGCCGCCACGTGGGCGAAGGCCACCGACCACGGCTTCTTCCTGTTGCTGAACCTCGCGATCGGTGGCGCCCTGCCGGGCGGTCCCGACGCGTCGACCACCCCCGGCGGGTCCCTGCTGGTCGACTTCGTCTCCGTGAAACGGTTGTGACGCCGTACGGCCGGGCGGTTCGTGCTATGGTGATTTCGTTGCAGTTTTGATTTCCGAAGACGTTCCTAAGCGCCTGACGGGTATCCGAATCCGTTTCGGGCGCTTTTTCGTTGTCGTGTCTTTCGGACGCGGGTTATCAACGCGGCGGCGCGGAGTCCGCGCAGTGCGGTCTCTTCAATAGCCTGCGAAGGAGCAGACATGGCTTCAGGTGTTGTGAAATGGTTCAACGGCGAAAAGGGCTTCGGCTTCATCAGCCCCGACGGTGGCGGCGCCGACGTCTTCGCCCACTACTCGGCGATCGCGGCGAGCGGCTTCCGTAGCCTCGACGAGAACCAGCGGGTGGAGTTCGACATCACCCAGGGCCCGAAGGGCCCGCAGGCGGCGAACATCCGCCCGCTCTGATCCATTCTTCAAACGGCGGCCCGGCTGGTACAGCGGGCCGCCGTTTGGCGTCCCCGCCCGCCCGGGCCGTGAGGCGGGAGCGCCGACAGCACGCTGGGTACAGACCACGCATTATCCGGTCCAGCCGGATGGAAGACAATGATCCAATGCAAGGAATTGTCGACCCCGGGTGCAGCATTCTGTTGCGGCATCGGTCACGGCCGAGCCGTCGAACCCCTGCTTCAGCTGGCATTTTCCGTTTGGGTCGTTGACAAAAGTCCGATATCTCCCTAACGGTGTGTAGTAGCTGTCTCTGGAAACACGGACACCGAATCAGGACGCACGTGCATCTGCACGTACCCCTACTATCGCTCCGTAGCTGTCAAGAGGCCCTTGTTCGAACCTGTACACCCGGGGCCGATTCGCGGGGGGATGGCCCAGGTGGATGCTCCAGAGACCGGCGCCCAGCAATTTGACGTGTGCCTCTCGTACGCCAGCGAGCAATACGAATACGTACGCGACGTGGCAGAGCACCTCAAGGCACACGGCATCCGCGTGTTCTTCGACGACTTCGAGACGATAGAGATGTGGGGGAAAGACCTGTGCGAACACCTCGATCGTGTCTACCGCCACGCGGCGCGGTACTGCGTCGTTTTCCAGTCCGCCGATTACGCCCGCAAGGCCTGGACCAACCACGAGCGAAAGAGTGCACTGGCTCGGGCGTTGGACGAGAATCAGGAGTACCTGCTCCCCGCTCGCTTCGATGACACCGAGGTGCCCGGTCTTCGACCGACGATCAAGTACGTCGATCTTCGCGGCATGTCGCCCAGGGAGTTCGCCGCGCTCATCCAGGGAAAGGTCGGTGCGTCCGCTCGCTCGGCCGCCGATCCCGCGGCGACGACCGGCGACCCATCCCGGCCCGGCGGGGCGCGCACGAGCCCTCGGCACCGCCGATTATCGCGATCACTGGGCATCCGCCGGGGCAGGTCGGTGATCGTCCCTGTTGCGGTGGCCACCATGATCATCATCGGCCTGGGCGCGGCCGCAAAGTCGATGTGGACGTCGGGCAGCCGCCCGGCAGGCTCGGCGCCCACCGCGTCGTCCACCACCGCGTCGTCCACCACCGGGTCGCCGACGCCGACCGCCAGCCCGAACCGCGCGGCGAGCCCCGCGACGTCCGGCACCTCACGGAACGCCGCCGCCAATCCCATCAAGGTCCGGGACGGCGAGTACTACGACTTCGATCAGGCGAAGGCCGACCTCACCGGGGGTCCGGGGTACGAAGTGAAGCTCGGCTCACCGCACTTCTATTTCAACCGGCAGCAGGGCACGTGGGGACAGTCCACCATCGCCGTCATCGACAACTCCCGGGCTTCCGCCGCCGGGTGCAGGGGTGGGGAAGATCCGTGGAAGGACGGCAAGGTGCATCTGGACTGGCTCGGCACCGGTCAAAGCCTGTGCATATCCACCAGCGGAGGCAAGTGGGCGTTGCTCAAGCTCATCGGCCACGACCACATGGCGGAGTACACCTTCGACCTGCAGATGGTCGGTTGACGCAACTAGCTGGTTGCGATAGCTTGAGTAGCAATCAGATGGTTGCTATGAAGGGTCGAGTCATGACCGACGAATCAATGCCCGCAGTGGTAGACCGGACGACCTTCCAGGCCGAGCTGGACAGGCTACGGGTTCGGGAGAAGGCACACACCCGCGAAGGCGACGCGATCGCCGCGGCCCGGCGGCGGCTGCCCATGGTGGAGGTCGACGCCACCATCGAGGTCATCGGTCCAAACGGACCGGTCACGATCCTCGACGTCTTCGACGGCCGCAAGCAGCTCATCGCGTACTTCCACGCCTGGTGGCCCGGCCTGCCCGCCGCGGAGCAGTGCGAGGGCTGCACGTTCTTCAACAGCCAGGTCCGCGAGCTGTCCTACATCCACTCCCGCGACGCCACGTACGCCACGCTCTGCAAGGGCCCGTACCAGCCGAGCGTCCGCTACCGGGACTTCCTGGGCCTGGAGATGCCGTGGTACTCGGTCGAGAAGACGGCGCCGCAACTCCTGGAGGGTCGTGACTGGCAGCGCCACCACCTGGTCTGCTACGTCCGCGACGGCGAGCGGGTCTTCGAGACGTACTACACCGGCGGTCGCGGCGTCGAGATCATGTCCCCCACCCACGGGCTGCTGGACATGACCGTCTACGGACGCCAGGAGACGTGGGAGGACTCCCCCGACGGCTGGCCCCAGCCCTGGGGTGACGCCAGCAACCCCCAGGTCTGGCGCACGAACGGACGTCCCATCGTCCAGTGGGCACGCATCGAAGCCGGCCACTCCGACGACCTCGGCACCTGACGATCGCGCCGATCCGGACCCCGGGATCCACACCCTCCGCGTCCGGACACGGTCGGCCGTCTGGCACGCTCTGCGTCATGGACAACTCCGCGTGGGACGAGGTCGAAGCGGCCGTCGCCGCGGCCCCGTATCCGGTCCGGTCGTTGCCGCCGGACCCGGCCATGGCGGAGGCCGGCCTGGGGCTGCTGGGCATCACGGTGCGGTCGTGGCTCGGCGCCGTCGTGGCCCACACCGGCGGGCTGCTGGTCGACCACGGCTGGCTCCGGGTCCTCGGCAGCGGCGGCGAAGGGCTGCCCGACGTCACCGTCGAGGCCGATCCCGCGATGGGCGGGCTGATCGTCGCCTACGACGTGCTCGGCGGGCATTTCGCCTGGGTGCCCGGTCAACCGGGCGCGCGCCCGACGGTCCACTATTTCGGCCCGGACACCCTCGACTGGCAGGACCTGGAGCAGGGATACGCCGCGTGGCTGGGCGCCGTGCTGGCCGGCTCGTTGACCCGCTTCTACGACACGTTGCGGTGGCCGGGCTGGGAGACAGAGGTGGGCGCGTTGCCGGCCGACCAGGGCATCACCGTGTTCCCGCCGCCGTGGAGCGAGGAGGGGCGGGACCTGTCGGCCGCCTCGCGCAGTCCCGCGCCGCTGCTGCAGATCGCGTCGTTCTGCCAGGACGCCGCGCAGCAACTCGGGCCGGGCTGAGGGCCCCGGCCGGACTGCCGGGGCCCTGCGCCGTCAGGCCGACCGGCGCTCGTACGCGCCGGCGTCGACCCGGGGACCGTAGACGCGCGGTTGGTCGTCGAGGTCGAGCGTCGCGCCGTACGTGTCGACGCCGAGGTTCAGCGCCGGCGAGCCGGACCTCAGGTGGTAGTCGGTGGCGGACTGGAACAGCGGGTTCGCCGTCGTCGAGGACGGGGCGGTCCCGACGCCGCCGGGTGCGGCGGTCGAGTTGATCCCGTTGTAGTTCCAGCCGTGGTACACGTTGTGGCCCTCGTCGATCGGGCCGTCGGTGTACCCGGTGTTGATGGCCTGCACGACGTTGTTGTGGAACGTCACGTCGGCGTCCGGGCCGACCGACAGCGGCCCGGGATCGGCGCTGCGCATCACGATGGTGTTGTTGGTGATCGTGGTGCGTTCGACGCCGCCGAACCGGCCGTCGCCGCCCTGCACGTTGAAGCCGTAGGCGCCGGCCGGAGCCGAGGCGGTCGTGACGATCAGGTTGTTCTGGTACGTGGTGTCGGCGGTCCCGTCGTTGCCCAGTTCGGTGAACGTCTGGTTGTCGGTCGCCCGGTTGTGGTGCACCGACGTGAACGTCGCGCCGTAGATCTCCACGGCCGAGCCGTCCAGCCCGAAGTCGGACGACGCGCCGACGTTGCCCACGAACGTGTTGTGGTCGATCTCGACGTGGTCGACCGTCAGCACCGCGACGCCGCAGGCGCCGTAGTCGTCGTCCCCGGTGTCGGGCTCGGGCTCGATGACGGTCGTGTTGTGGCTCAGGACGCTGCCGGTGACCCGCAGCCGGTCGCCGCCCTCCTGCGCCTGCACGCCGATCGCGTTGCCGGTCGCGGTGACCCGGCGCACCACGACGTCCGGCGCCGACACCGCGATGCCGACCTTGTCGACGTCGCCGCCGTTCTGCACCTGCAGATCCTGCACGGCGACGAACGGCGCCGTCACGTCGACGGTGTGCGCGTCGCCGCCACCACCGTCGAGAACCGGCCGGGCGCCGGTGCCGTACGAGCCGTAGGTGACCGAGGCGACGCCGGCGAGCAGCCGCGCGTCGTCGAACCGCTGGCCCTGCCGGAACAGCACCGCGTCACCGGGGTGCAGCGTCCTCCGGTTGACCTCGGCGACGGTCCGCCACGCCGTGGCCGGCGACGTGCCGGCGCGGGTGTCGTCGCCGGTCGCGTCGACGTAGTAGGTCGTCGCGGCCCGCACCTCCACGACCGCCCCTCCGCCGGCGGTCGGGTCGAGGGTCCGCGTGTGAAAGTGCCCGCCATTGCCGGCGGACGTCGGGCCGGCCGGCGCGGCGAACGCCGGGCCGGTTGGTAAGGCCAGTAACGCGGCGGCCACGCAGGCGGCGCCGCGTCGGCGCCATGTAGAGATAGACATCGGACCTGAATATCATCCTTCGTCGATACGTTCGAGACCCGAAGGGTGAATCGAAGGGATCGCGCGTCGTGTATGCGACGCGACGTATCCGGCGCCGCTCCGGTGACCCTTTCACCAGGAGACACCCGATCCCATTGGAGGTCACCATGTCGATCCGAAGGCGGTTCGGCGCGCTCGTCGCCGGCTCCCTGCTGGCGATCGTCGGCGCGATCGCGGTTCCCGGCCAGGCAGACGCGGCTCCGCCGTCGTCGGCCGTGTGGGGATTCGCGTACATGCACGACCCGACGCCACCGTCGGGCACCGTGATGGATCCGAGCCGGCAATGGGGAAGCTGGCGGACCGCCTTCCCGCTGGACCTCGCCACCGTCGACCATCTCGGCCCGGGCAGCTACGTGGTCCGGTTCCCGCACATCGCGACCCGCGGCGGCGTCGCGCACGTCACGGCCGTCATCGGGACCGGGCCGGCCTGGTGCCAGCTCGGCAAGTGGTACCCGCAGGGCACGGACCAGCTCGTCGAGGTGCAGTGCTTCCGCCACGGCGGCACGCCCGACGACACGCGGTTCGCGATCGTGTTCTCCGACCGGTCCGGCCCGCTGCCCCTGCCGGGCGGGTTCGGCTACGTCCACGCCGACGCGGGTGGCTCGATCATCAACGAGTACAACTCGACCGGCGCGCCGAACGCCACCGGCTACGGCGGCGGAGGCTTCTACAAGGTGCTCCTGCCGGGCGTCGGCCCGGGCGTCGGATTCGCCGGCAACATCCAGGTGACGGCCGCAGAGCCGAGCGCCTCCCGCCGGTGCAAGGTCGCCGACACCGCGTGGAGCGGTGCGGACATCTACGCCTACGTCACCTGCGTCGACGGCGTCACCAGCAAACCCGCCGACAGCGGGTTCACGCTGACCTATCACCGCGAACGCCCGGTCTTCGGTGAGGTGGGGCCGCCGAAGCGGTTCGGCTACGTCCTGAGCGGAACGTTCATCCCCTCCCCCGGCACCGACTTCAACAGCGCCGGCGCACCCAACGTGGTCACTCCCTCGGGCATCGGGCAGACCATGGTGACGTTCACCAAGCTCGGGGTCAAGGAGACGCACGCCGAGGTCACCGCGTTCGGCGGCGGTCCGGACTACTGCTCGCTGCAGGACGTCTGGCACAACCTCGGCAGCGACGGCGTGATCCGCAACGTCATCTGCTTCGACGACACCGGCACCCAGGCCGACAACCCCGCGTTCGTCACCTTCACCTCCCGCGCCTGACCCCGCACCACGACCAGAAATAAACGATGCTCGATCCGGTGCGGCTCATCGGATCGAGCGTCGTTTATGCGCGGCGGGTGCGGCGGCGGCCGGGGAAGCGGACCGTGGCCAGCGCCGCCACCGCCAACGCCGTCGCCAGGAGGACGGCCCAGCGGTCGTGCGCCGGCGCCCAGGCCGACCCGCCGACCTGGGTCACCAGTTCGATCCGCTCGGGCAGCAGCAGCGCGCCGATCAGCAGGAGCAGCGCCGCCGGCGCGGCGATCGGGCTGGTCACCCCGCGGGCGGAGCCGCGCCACAGGCACACCGCCGCCGCCAGGCCGACCGCGGCGAACGTCGCCGCCTCCAGGGTCAGGTCGCCGAGCGGGAGGCGGCTGCCGGCCCCCTGTTCGGCGCCGGCGACGGTGACACCGAGCGTCGCGGTCCACCAGAGGGCGGCCGCGGCGGCGGCCCACAGCGTCCGGACCGCGGTGACCAGCCCGAGCGGTGCCGGGACGGCGACGGTGGTCGGTTTCGCCGGGTCGTCGAACAGGAAGACGATGCCGACACCGAGACAGGCCGAGGCGATCCGGAGCAGGCCGACGAGGTCGTCGGGCTGCAGGGCCGTGGGCGTCAGCGAGGGGACGGCAGGGATCGCGAAACCCACGGCGGCGGCGGCGCCGAACGGCAGCCAGCGGGCGGCCCGCAGCAACGGGACGGCGAGCAGCCCGGCGACGGTCAGGAGGCGCACCCGACGGTCCTCTCCTCGGGGGGCGGCTGGGCTGCGACGGGCACCCCGAGCAGTGCGGCGAACCGGTCGACGCCGGCCGTCGGGTCGGTCAGCGCGGCCCAGTGCTGCCGCACGAGCGTGGTGGCCTCGCCGACGGGTCGCTTCAGCAGGGCCAGCCCGGACGCCGCGTCGCTGTCGGGAACGCTGACGCCGATGCGGGTCAGCACCGGGTCGCCCAGGCTCAGCGAGCCCCAGCTGAACTTGTCGGCCTCGCGGAGACCGGCGGCGATGTGCCCGCCGGCCTGCCCCACCAGCCAGACGACCAGCGCGCCCCGCGCACCGCAGACCAGCCCGCTGCCGTTGTCGGGACTCGCGCCGGTGATCAGGCGGAACGCCACCGCCGCGGCGAGCGCCGCGGCCGCCCGGTCGGACCACTCGGTGCCGATCGGGACGGCGTCCGGCATCCCGGCGGTGCGGTCGTCGTCCCGTCGGACCGCGGCCTCCGCCTGCAGCTCCTCCAGCGAACTGCTCGACCCCAGCCACTCGCCGTCGACCGGAATGCGCTGCCGCACGAACAGGGCCGGACCGGCGGAGGGCATCGGGCGCCGTACCGCGCGGACCGTCTCGGCCCAGGCGTCGATCCACGGGGTGAAGTCGTCGAACGCGCAGTACGTCGACCCGTCGACGGTCCGGCAGGTGTGCAGCGGCGCCGGCGCGGCGACCGCCGCCGCCCGGGCCCGCACCACGTCGGTGTTCGCCGGGACCTGCACCGCCACTCCGGCGACGACCAGCGCACCCGCGAGCCCGCCGGCCACGGAGACAGGGACGCCCCGCGCACCGGCCCGCACCAGCGCGGCGACGGCCAGCACGGCCGTCACCCCGACGACGTAGACCAGGTGACCGGTGGACGGCCGATCGACCAGCTCGGCCGGCAGCGCGTACGGCGGCGTACGGAAGATCAGCGGCAGCACCGCCATCAGCGGCCGCGCGGGTGTGCCGGCGACACCGCCGATCAAAACGAGCACCAGGATGCCCAGCACACCGACCGGCGCCACCACGACGCTGCGGACGAGCCCGGCGAGCCCGATACCGATCACCCCGAGCAGCAGCACCAGCGCGGGCGAGGTGAGCACCTCGGCCCACTGCGGGCGGCCCGCGGCACCCGGCAGCGCGGCCGACACCCCCAGGCGCAGCAGCACCAGCACCGTCACCAGGCCCCCGGTCGGCAGCAACGCGAGCAGCAGCCCGGCGGTCCGCCGCGCCCGCGACATCGTGAGCACACCGAAGAACTCGTCGACGTGATGCCGGTGCGCCCGCAGCGCGCCCAGGTTCGCCGCGACCATCACCGCGCTGCCGAACAACAGCAGCACGAGGAACTGCAGTTCCAGCGCGGCATCGCGGAGCCCGGGGTAGCGGTCGTCACCCCGGGCCAGGAAGAAGAGCCACGGCCCCAGGAACAGCACCGACGCGGCGAGCACCAGCGGATGGCGGACCAGCCGGACCGACTCGACCCGCGCGAGCGCAAGCATCGGCCCGCGATGGTCGACCACGGGCGCCGGCCGCTCGAGAAGCGCGGTCACCGTTCGACGCCCACGAGCGTGAGGTAACCGTCCTCAATGGACGGCTCGAGGAGATCCGCGCCGGACGGCGGGTCGCCGACGTGCCGGAACAGCCCGCTGCCGGTGCGCCACGAGGCGAACGCGTCGGGTTCGCGGGTGCCGCTGGTCCACACCCGGCCGGCGGCCAGCGCGGCGAGGTCGGCCGGTGGACCGGAGAACCGCACGCCGCCGTGGTCGAGGACGATCACCTCCCGGCACAGCGACATCACGTCCTCGGTCTGGTGGGTCGACAGCAGCACGGCCCGGTTCTCGCCCAGGTCGGCGAACAGCTCCCGGAACCGCATGCGCTGCTCCGGGTCGAGGCCCACGGTCGGCTCGTCGAACACCAACAGGTCGGGGTCGCCGACGAGCGCGGCGGCGAGGGCGACGCGCTGGCGCATGCCGCCGGACAGGGTGCGGATCCGCTTGCCGCGCCGCTCGGTGAGCCCGACCGCGTCGAGCACCCGGCGGACCTCGGCGTGCCGGGTCCGCCGGTCGGTCAACTCCTTGAGGATCGCGACGTAGTCGACGAACTCGAACGCCGTGAACGACGGGTGGAACCCGGGGTCCTGCGGCAGGTAACCGAGCCGGCGCCGGGCGGCGAGCCGACCGGGACCGGTCTGCGGGTCGTGTCCGTAGATCGACAGCTCGCCCGCGTCCGGGTTGATCGCCGTCGCGACGATGCGCAGCAGCGTCGTCTTGCCGGCGCCGTTCGGCCCGAGCAGCCCGGTGACGCCGGTGTCGAGCGTGAACGACACGCCGTCGAGCGCCGTCGTGCGGCCGTACCGCAGCGACAGGTTGGTCGCCCGTAACGCGACGGTGGTCGCGGTGGTCGTCATCGGTTCCTCCGGGTGAGGGGACGGTGGGGGAAGCGGCCCGTGTCGAACGCGGCGGCACGACGACGCAGCCCGAGGGCGGCGACGGCCGCACCGACGGCGATGACCGCCTGGCCGGCGAGGGAGAAGAGCACGGCGTTCGTCGACAGGCCGGTGACCACGACGAGCACCAGCCACCCGGCGCCGACCACCGACGCGGCGGGCACCGGGCCGAGCCGCGGCGCGAGCATCAGCGCCGCCGCGGTGAGGCCGAGGGACGGCAGGAACCAGCCGACGATCGGCAGGCCCTCGGTGGTCATCGTGAGCGTGGCCGCGGCGGCGAGCAGGGAGACGACCGACAGCACGGCGAAGCACCGCAGCAGCACCAGCCGGAACGTGTGGATCGGTGCCACCACGGTCAACTCGTAGGTGGGATCGGTGCGCGGGCCGAACGCGGCCGCCACGCCGAGCAGCGGCAGCAACGGCGTCAGCACCAGGAACACGATCGGGTCGGCGAGATGTGCCAGGCCGGCCGTGAGCGCGATCGTCACCGCGACGGCGGAGAGCCACGACAGGCGCAGCGCCGGGGTCGCGGCGAGCAGCCGGGCGGTGGACTCGGACACGCCGACCGCGACGAGCATTCGCTCGACCGGACCGGGAAAGGGCGCGTCCAGCTCGGCGTCGAGGCGGTTCCACCCGTCGTCGGCGAGCGCCGGCGACGCGGCGGCGGTCAGCCGGGCCCGGCAGTCCTCGCACGCGGCGAGGTGCGCCTCCACCGACCAGGTGAACGGCGCGGCGAATGCTCCGGTGGCGTATCCGGTGAGGTCGGAGTCGGTGAGATGCCAGGAGGTCATGTCAGCTCCTGTCGGAGTTGCCGGCGGGCCCGCATCGCCCGGGTCTTGACGGTGCCGGGCGGGATGCCGAGCAGCACGGCGGCCTCGCCGGTGGTCAGGCCGTCGAGGACCGTGGCCTGGACGACCGCGCGCAGTTCCGGCGAGAGCCGTTCGAGTGCCCCGCCGAGGTCACCGTGCTCGACGCCGCGCAGCACGAGGTCCTCCGCCGACGACGCCGACGAATCGGTCGGCGGGCGGAACCAGGACAGCATCTGCCGCAGGCGTTCGCGGGCGCCGTGCCGGCGCAGCGCGTCGACCAACCGGCGTGACCCGATCCGCCACAGCCACCCCGCGACGTCGCCGGGTTCGCGGTAGTGGGCCGCCCCGCCGCGCCACAGGTCGAGGAACGTCTCCTGGACGACGTCGTCGACCAGCGTCTCACCGGTACCGCAGCCGCAACGTCAGCCACACGGAGTGACGCCGGTAGAACGCCTCGAAGGCGGCCCGGTCGCCGACGGCGATCCGGGCCAGCAGATCGGCGTCGCGCGGCGTCGGTGTCACACCCCATCATCGTCGCGAGGGGGCCGATCGGTTCACGGTCGGACCGGTCAGGCGCCGGCTTCCTGCTGGCGCTGGTAGTTCTCGTTCTGGCGGAGAGCCTCTTCGAGCTGGTCCTCGAGGATGATGATCCGGCAGGCGGCTTCCAACGGGGTGCCCCGGGCGACCAGGTCCCGCGCCCGGACGGCGAGTCGTAGCTGGTAGCGGGAGTAGCGGCGGTGCCCGCCGCCCGATCGGAACGGGGTGATCAGTTTCGCCTCGTCGAGGCGGCGCAGGAAGTCCTGCGTGGCGCCGGTGATCTCCGCGGCGCGGCCCATGGTGTAGGCGGGGTAGTCGTCGTCGCCGAACATGTCATCCGGTGGGGCCATCCAAAAACTCTCCGTGAGGGGTCCTACTGAGGGGCAATACGAGGGCCCCGGCGCGGAAGCGCCGGGGCCCAGGGCTATAGGTCGAAAACACCATCTACCGACAGTTTCGTCGGGTTGTCGTATCCACACCCACCACCATGAGCAGTTTGGGGTGCGAGGATCGCATAAGCGTGACCGGAGACCACCTTTCTTCGATGGAAGCTGCGGTGTCCGCCCCAAAACTCGAAATACGTTCCGGCGACGGGCGATCCAACGGTGTTCAGCCCTCCCTTTCCTCTGCTTCCAATGTTCGTACTTCCAACTGCGGTACTTCCAACTGCTGTCCGCCGCATCGAAACCTCACGCAAATTCATGGTTCCGAACACGTGCGGCGTGCCGAGCGAGCCACGACATGGGGCCGATGGCTCCGCTAACGCTCGGTAGTCTGCGTTTCCGCATCTCCTCCGTCAACTCCAAGAACATTAGCCAACCCCGGCGAGAATGTCTAGTACGCCGGCCATAGATTTTCTCGGCCCGAAGCCGGTGGTGGCGATCGTCGGGCAGCAGGTGTCGAGCGAGCTCGGCAGCGCGTACCAGCGACCGGGCCTTCCGCGTCGCCCTGACCACCCGCAGCCCCACCTGCGTCGTGCTCCCCCACGACGTCCAGGTCGCGCCGGCACCCGACGGGCGAGTCGCTGCCGTTCCACACCGGCGTCATGGATCACGGCACCACCGCGAGCGCCGAGCTCATGAACACCTGCGGCACCCTGCTCCGCTGCTGCCGCCGCTGCGTGCATCCGAAGCATCGCCGCGATGTACGCGGGCCTGGCAGCCGAGGACGGCGCCCTCGCCCGGCGGGCCGAGGCCCACCTGCGCCGCGAACGCGCCGACGAGGGCTTCACATCGTGAGGTTGTCGAGGATGACGATGACGATCCAGACGGCGAAGGGCATGAAACAGCACCAGAATCCGATGAAACCGAAGAACTCCTCCACAGCCGGCTCACCTCCACCACCAGGATCCCGACCGGGTCGGGCAACCTCCCACCCGCTTTTGCATGCCCTTAACAGTCCGTTCTCTCAAATCGCGCACAGCCCGGGGCGCCATCATGGTCGGATGACTGCGCCCTACTACCGCGACGACCTCGCCTACGTTCACGACCGCGGGTACGGCTTCCACGCCGAGAACTGCGCGCCCGGTCTGCTGGCGCTGCTGGAACCGGTGCGGCGGCGGCAGGGGGTGGTGCTGGAGATTGGCTGCGGCAGCGGCCTGTTGACGAAACTGCTCGTCGACGCGGGCCACCGGGTGATCGCCACCGACGCGTCACCGGCGATGCTCGACCTCACGCGCGCCGCCGTGCCCGGTACCGAGCGGACCGAGGTCCTGACGCTGCCCGACGACCCGGTCCCCGCGGCCGACGCGGTCGTCGGCGTCGGGCACGCCCTCAACTACCTGCCCGACGCCGACGCGATCCGCCGTGCCCTGGTCGCGCTGGCCCGCGCGGTGCGGCCCGGCGGCGTGCTCGCCGTGGACCTGTGCGACCTGGCCTGGGGCACCGCGCGCGCCGGTGCCCCGGCGCAGGGCCGGGTCGGCGACGACTGGGCGATCGTCACCCGGTTCAGCCAGCCGTCACCGGACCGGTTCGACCGCGACATGACCACGTTCGTCCGGCAGCCCGACGGCACCTACCGCCGCGACGACGAGCACCACCGCAACGTCCTCGTCGACACCGCCACCGTCGCCGCCGCTGCTGCGCGAGCACGGCGTGACGGCGACGATCGGCACGTCCTTCGCCGACGACGCCCATCCCCTGCCGACCGGGCTGATGAGCGTCGTCGGTCACCGCGCGTAGCGACAGGCCGATCGACGACGGTCGTGCGGTCCGATGGTGCGCTCGTCGTACGATCCCTGTCATGGGGCGGTGGTGGGCGCGGGCTGTACGGCCGGCGGCCGCCCTTCCGCGGGAGATCACAATCCGTGGTCAGTACGTGTGGATCACCGCCCAGACGAGCGGCCTCGTCGTCCGGCGCCGGTCCGGGCTCGCCGCGTGGGTGCCGGTCTGCACGCTGGCATGGGTCGATATCGAGACGATGGAGCTCGATCCCCGCACCCACATGTTGTGCGTCGCCACCCGGTTCACCCGCGGCCACCGGCCCCTGATCGACCGGACCCACCTGACGCCGGACCAGTGGCTGGTCCTGCGCGACGCCGTCGCCGAGTGGACCGGCCAGGCCGTCCGGATCGACCTGGCGCACCTGGACGTCCCGGCGGGGCCTCAGCTTCCGCCGGACCCGCGGTCGTCGAGCACCAGCGGGGCCCGCCCGTCGACCCGGTAGCGGACGTGGGTGACCTCGGGCGTGTGCACCACCCGGACCGGCGTCAGCTCGATGGCCTCCTTGTCGGCGAGGTCGAGGTCGGCGTCGAGCAGGCGCATGCCGGTGCCGAGCACCACCGGGACGATGTGCAGCTCCAACTCGTCCAGCAGCCCCTCCTGCAGAACCCGCCGCAGCACCGTGCCGCCACCGGCCACCGCCACGTCCTTGCCCCCGGCGGCCTCCCTCGCCCGCGCGACGGCCTCGGCCACCCCGCCGGTGACGTACGTGAAGCTGGTGCCGCCCTTGCGCTGCAGCGTCTCGCGCGCACGGTTGGTCACCACGAACACCGGCGCCCGGAACGGCGGCTCCTCGCCCCACGGGATTTCGCCGCCGTCGGCCATCCGCCGCCCCATCACGTACGCGCCGGCCGCCGCGAAGTGCTCCGCGACGATGTCCGAGTTGGTGTTCTGGTCGCCGCCGGCGAACCCCTGCCGCTCCCGCCACGCCATCGCGTCGATCACCCACCGCGTCACCCGGAAGAACCCGGCCGACTCGGCCGATTCCATCCAGTCCCGCCCGGAGCCGTCGAATCGCGGACCGGCGTAGAAGCCGTCGAGCGACACCGACATCTGCGCGATCACCCTGGTCATGCTGCTGCCCCTTCCCTGCCGAGCGACCCGGCGGCCGCTTCCCGGGACAGACGGAGCCGGCGGGCCGGTCTCGACATCGGGCGGCTCAGGCTTTGGCGCGCGCCAGCAGGAAGTCGAGCACCGACGGGGTGAAAGCGGCGCCGAGATTCGGAATGTGGACGCCGCTGTCGATCGTCCACGTATATACCGCCGAACCACCGCGACATCCCGACGCGACCTCGCGCACGGCGGTCTCCGCTCCCGGCAGGTCCGCGATCACGTCGAGCGCGGCCTGGTCGGCGCCGGGGCCGGCGCATCCGTCGAGGGAGGCCCAGTCGGTGGCCGTGCGGGTCGCCGACGGGTAGGTGTGCTGCGAGAGCGTGCCGCCGCCGTACAGGATCGTGCGGTCGGCGGTGCCGTGGATCGCGAGCACGCTCACCGGATCCGATGGCCGGCACCGGGAGATGTCGTTCCACGTCGAGCCGGCGAGGGTCGCGATCGCGGTGATCGTGTCGGCGTGGTCGCAGGCCATGCGGAACGACATGAACGCGCCGTTGGAGTGGCCGATCAGGTAGACGCGACGGGCATCAATGGAATACCTACGTTTCAATGCGTCGATGACGTCGTGCAGGTAGCGGGCGTCGTCGACGCCCGTCCCGTACAGGTCGCAGCAGGTGTCGGTGGCGTTCCAGAACCGCTTGTCCGTGCGGTCGAGCGTGCCGTCGGGGTACGCGTAGACGAACCCGCGCCGGTCGGCCTCGGGCGTGATCCGGAAGTACCTCTCCTGCAGCGAACCGCTGGCCGTGTACCCGTGCAGCAGCATCACCAACGGCAACGGCGTACCGTCCACATAGGACGGTGGAAGATGCACGGTGACGGACCGGTCGTCCACCGTCACCGTTTCGGTGCTGGCGTACGGCTTGCGCGCCGCGTTCCCGGCGGAATCGCTGGTGAAGCGCCCCGCCACGACCACCACCGCGACGACGATCGCCACCACGACGAGCGCCGCCACCACCCACCCGACGACCCATTCGGTGGCCGGGGCGCGCCGGCCCGCTCCCACGCCGTCACCTTAACAGCGCCGGCGGCCGCGGCCCATGCGCCGAGGATCGACAGTCTGAGCGACATTCGGGTTGGCGTAGGCTTCGGGACCGGCAGAGGGTGACCGCCGGTCGGCCACCGGGAACGGGGACGCGCGATGGAGAACACGCCGACGCACGCGCAGCCGGGCGACGGCTCGCCGATGCCCTGGCAGCAGGGCCCGCCGGCGCCGGTACCGTCGCCCCCGGCCCCCCAGCCGTATCCGGCAATGTCACCGCAGGCCGCGCCGGCCCCGGCGATGCCACCGCAGCCGGCGCCGTGGACGCATCCCGACGCACCGCCGGCGCCGCTGCGGTTTCCGCCGTCGGCCCGCCGCCGGCGACGCCGGTGGGTTCCGGTCCTCGCCGCGGTGATGGCGGTGCTCGTCCTCGGCGGTGCGGCGGCCGTCGCCTGGCGGCTGGCCGGTTCCGACGAGGCGGCGATCCGCACCTCGGGGCCGGCGTCCGCTCCGCGCCAGAGCTCGCAGACCCCCTCGCCCGCGCCGGACCCCAACGGCGACGAGTTCGACGGTCCCCTCGACGAGCGGTGGGGCGTCTACGGGTCGACGTCGCCCAACGGCAGTGTCTGGGCGAAGGACGCGGTGCGGGTCGAGAACGGCATTTTGCGCATCACCGGCACCGGCCGCAATCCGACCGGCAGCGGGAACGTCGCCGGCGGGCTGTGCTGGTGCGGCGCGGGCGGCAACCGGACGTCGGGCGTGTGGACGGTGCGGGCCCGGTTCGACGCGGGCGCGGGCTACGGTCCCGGGCTGATGCTGTGGCCCGAGTCCGACAAGGCGACCGACGGGTTCGCCACCTTCGCCGGCCTCCGCGAGGCCGACCGGAAGACCGTGCGGTCGATGGTCATGTGGGGCACCGCCGGCAGCAAGGCGGAGGCGACGCTCGCCGGCGACTTCACCCAGTGGCACATCTTCCGGATCGAGTGGCGGGCCGGGTCGCTGCGGATGTTCGTCGACGACCAGGTGCTCTTCGACTCCGCGAGCCGGCCCGGCATCGTGGTGCCGACCGCGCCCATGCACCTGGTCATCCAGGTGGTGGTCGGACCCAAGGACGGCGTGCCGGCCGCGAACGCGAACACGCCCGACACCGTCGTCACGGAGGTCGACTGGGTGCGCTACACGCCCTGATCGAGTTCGGCGGCGCGGCGCAGGTCCTTCGGGCGTCCGACGGCCCGGCGCATCCGGATCAGGTCGGCGCGGTCGAGATAGTGGACGTCGAAGCCGTCGGCGCGGGCCGTCCGGCGCCGGGCGAGGAAGTCCGCGATCGGCAGGTCGCCCCACGGCAGGGCCGGTGTGCAGCAGTCGCCGCTGGCGTCGGCCGTGCGGAACTGCACCTTGGGCAGCGCGAACGACGCGGGGTCGCACGCCACCGGCCGTCCGTCGTCGTCGGTGAGATCGGCCGCCACCGACGCGAACCCGGCCGCGAGCGCGGCGGCCTGCCCGGCGTCGCCGGTCCACAGCAGGTCGAGGTCGCCGGTCAGTTCCCGGGAACCGTGCAGGATCCCGGCGACCTGCCCCATCACGACCACCTCGGCGCCGTGCCGGGCGAGCGCCCGCAGCAGCGGAAACGGGTCGAAGCCGATCGCGTCGTCGGTGGCGACGGTGCCCAGCGTGTCGTCGGCGTCGTCGTGCGATCGGTGCGTCCGCGTGCGCCCGCGGGTCTCCTCGGCAAGTCGCCCGACCGCGTCGCGCAACCGCCCGACGGCCTCGTCATCCTGTGTCATCCGCCTGATTATGGACGGTGCCGCGCGCCGGCGCGGTGGTCACGGCCGCAGGTCCGGCCAGCGGTCACGCAGGTAGGTGAGGACGGCGAGCACGCGCCGGTTCGCGTCGTCGGTCGGCGGCAGGTCCAGTTTGGCGAGGATGTTGCCGACGTGCTTGCCGATCGCGGCCTCCGACACCACGAGGATCCGCGCGATCGACGCGTTCGAGTGCCCCTCCGCCACCAGCGCCAGCACCTCGCGTTCGCGCGCCGAGAGCCGGCCGACGGGGTTGCCGAGCAGCCCGCGTACCACGTCCGGATCGATGACGGTCCCGCCGTCGACCACCCGCCGCAGCGCCGACACGAACTCCTCGACGTCGACCACCCGGTCCTTGAGGAGGTAGCCGACCCCGCGGCCGACCCCCCGGCCGACGCCGGAGGTCAGCAGCGCGGTCGCGTAGCCGTGCTGCACGTACTGGCTCAGCGCGACCACGGCGAGGTCGGGGTTCTCCTTGCGCAGCAGCACCGCCGCGCGCAGGCCCTCGTCGGTGAAGTCGGGTGGCATGCGGATGTCGGTGACGACTAGATCGGGGCGCACGGCCCGGACGGTGTCCACAAGGGACGGACCGTCGCCGACGGACGCGACCACGTGGAACCCGAACCGTTCCAGCAGTCCCGACAGTCCTTCGCGGAGCAGCACCCCGTCTTCGGCGAGGACGACACTCACGGACATGGCAGCTCCACCCGGAGGATGGTCGGCCCGCCGGCCGGGCTCGACAACAGCATCCGCCCATCCATGACGGCGACCCGGTCGGCGAGTCCCGTCAACCCCGAGCCGCCCGACGGGTCGGCGCCGCCACGGCCGTCGTCGGCCACCTCGACGACGAGGGTTGCGTTGTCGAGGTGGGCGGTGACGGTCGCGCACGTGGCCCCGCCGTGCTTGGCCACGTTGGTCAACGCCTCGGCGACGACGAAGTAGCCCGTCGCCTCCACGTGACCGGGCGGTCGCCGCGGCAGCTCGGCCCGCACCGTCACCGGAACCGGTGCCCCACGGGCCAGTTCGCGCAGCGCCGCCGGCAGTCCGAGTTCGGTGAGCACCTGCGGCCGGATCCCGTGGATCAGTTCGCGCAGCTCGGCCATCAACTGCTTGGCCTGGTCATGCGCGGTCGCCACCGCCGACGCGGCGGGCGTGGCGGGCGGCAGGTCGAGCCGCGCCAGCCCCAACTGGAGGGTCAGCCCGACGAGTTTCTGCTGCGCCCCGTCGTGCAGGTCGCGTTCGATGCGGCGGCGCTCGGCCTCGAACGCGTCCACCAGCCGGGCCCGCGACCGCGACACCTCCACCAGTTCCGCCCGCAGCGCCGCGTCGGGTGCCGTCGTGAGCAGGGCCCGCGCGGCCGCGCCGTGCGCGCCCGCCACCAGGGCGAGAAGATACGGGACCGCGAACAGCGCGCCGGTTCCCGCCACCGAGAACGGGATCGCCTGCCGGGCGGTGGTGATCGTGACGACGCCGAGCGAGATCGGTCCGTCGCTGACGAGGGCGGGTGCGCCCGCGCACACGAGGATCAGCATCAGGGTGACGGCCAGTGCGCCGTACAGCACCGGGACGGCGGTGACGAGGACGACGGCGTAGGCGAACTCCCGCCAGCCGACCCGTCCACCGAGGCGGTGCCGTAACCGGCGCACGGCGTCACCGGAAAAGACGACGCGGCCCGGCGCGAGCGGACGGTCGTCGACCAGCCGCAGCCGCAACCGCTCGACCACCGCGACCGGTGCCGCCACGAGCGGACCGAGCCCCGCGACCAGACCGGCCCCGACGAGCAGCAGGAGCAACGAGTCGAGCGGACCGGCGTCTCCTGTGGACAGTCGCCGCAGCAGCAGCGCCCACGGGAAACCCAGGATCAGCAACGGAATCCCGACACCCATCGCGACCGGTACGGTCGTGACGAGGTAGCCGGCCGACCGCCACGGCCAGGCGGTGAGGGGGAACCGCCGCTGCCGGACGGACGCCAACGCGGAGACGGGCATGCGGCGACGCTAGCCCGTCGGCCGGCGGCGGTTCCATCCGTTCACGGCTACCTTCCGGGTATGCCTGGGTATACCCGGACGCGGTGACCACGCGTAGTGCCCCGGCGGCGGTCGCGATGGTCTGCTTCCCGCCGTGAAATCACTGGTCGCATACTTCTCGCTGGCGTTCGGCCTGACCTGGCTGGCGTGGCTGCCGTACATCCTGTCCGAGACCGGGCTCGACGTGCTGCCGATCCGCTTCCCCGAGGTGCTCGGCAGTTCGCAGACCCTCGGTCTGCTGCCGGGCGCGTACCTCGGCCCCATCACGGCGGCGTTCGTCGTCACCGCCGTGGTCGACGGCCGCCCGGGGCTGCGCCGCTGGGCGGCCCGGTTGGTGCGGTGGCGGGTCCCGGTGCGCTGGTACGGGTTGGTGCTGCTGTCGGTTCCGGTGGTGGGTGTGTTGTCGACGCTGCCGCTGTCCACCTCGGTGTCGGCCCCGTCCCTCGGTACGCTGCTGGCCGTCCCCGTGGTGCTGGTGCTGCAGTTCCTGACGACCGGCGTCTCGGAGGAGCCGGGCTGGCGCGACTTCGCCCAACCCCGGTTGCAGGACCGGTTCGGGCCGTTGCTCGGGTCGCTGATCCTCGGACCCCTGTGGGGGCTCTGGCACCTGCCGTTGTTCTTCAGTGAGTGGGCCGGCTGGCCCGACGTCAACTGGTGGATGGCGGTCGAGTTCGTCGGCTCGGCCGTACTGCTCAGCATCGTGATGACGTGGTTGTTCAACCGCACCGGCGAGAGCCTGCCGGTGGTGATGCTGTTCCACGCCAACATCAACACGCTGTTCTCGCTCGTCTGGCCGGAGCTGTTCCCGAACCTCGACGCGTTCAGCGACTCGTTGCACGCCCTGGCGATCGGCTCCGGCGCCTGCGCCCTGATCCTCCTGGCCACCACCCGGGGCCGCCTGGGCTACCGCCGCCGATCTTGCAGTGATGGTGCCTCACAAAACGGGTCGAAGACGGGCGACCCTGACACCACAACTGCAAGATCGGCGGGGATGAGGGGTTAGCAGCAGCGGACGTTGGGTTTCGTCTTCGCCTGCTCGAATTCGCGTCTCGTGAGGACGGGTTTGCCGGTGTGCTGGCGGTGGCGGTGGGCCAGGTACAGGTCGTACGCGTCCTCGCCCATCACCGCCTTCACGTACCACCAGGTCTTCGAGAGGATCGTCGTCATGTCTCCTCCCGGGCGGCGCCGGCCTTGACCAGTTGGCGCTCCTCGGCCGTCGGGATCAGGCCGTCCGGTGCGACCAGCGTGGACTTCTCGAACGGCGCCTCCGTCGTCGGCAGCGGCTCGCGGGCGCGCGCCGCCTTGACGCACATCCGCAGCCCGTCGGCCAGCACGATGATGATGAGCAGCGCGAACAATGCCGCCAGGATGCCGTCCAACGTGGAGTTGAAGATGATCGCCTCCATCTGGTCGGTGGTCTTCGCCGGTGCGAGGATCTTGCCGGCGTCGAGCGCGTCGGCGTAGCGGTCGCGCTGGGCGAAGAACCCGAGGCGCGGGTCGTCGGAGAAGACCTTCTGGTAGCTGGCCGTCAGGGTCACCGCGGCGTCCCAGGCCAGCGGGAGCCCCGTCACCCAGGCGTATTTGACCTTTCCGGATTTCACGATCAACACCGTCGCCACCATGAGCGCCACCGCCGCCAGCAACTGGTTGGCGATGCCGAACAGCGGGAACAGCTGGTTGATGCCGCCCAGCGGGTTGCTGACGCCGGTGTACAGGAAGTAGCCCCACGCACCGACGACCACGGCGCTGGTCGCCCACACGCCCGGCCACCAGCTGACCCGTCCGATCGGCTTCCACACGTTGCCGAGCGTGTCCTGCAGCATGAACCGGCCGACCCGGGTGCCCGCGTCGACGGTCGTCAGGATGAACAGCGCCTCGAACATGATCGCGAAGTGGTACCAGAACGCCTTGGCGTCGTCGCCGCCGATCACCCCGGAGAAGATCTCCGAGATGCCGACCGCCAGCGTCGGCGCGCCACCCGTGCGGGCCACCAGCGTCGGTTCACTGACCGCCGCCGACGCCGCCGCCAGGTCCTGCGGCGTGATCGTGAAGCCCAGGTTGGTGACGGCGGTCGCCGCCGACTCGAACGTGGACCCGACCACGCCGGCCGGTGCGTTCATCGCGTAGTACAGGCCCGGGTCGAGCAGCGACGCGGCGATGATCGCCATGACGGCGACGAACGACTCCATGAGCATGCCGCCGTAGCCGATCAGCCGGATCTGCGGCTCCTTCTCGATCATCTTCGGCGTGGTGCCGGACGAGATCAGCGCGTGGAAGCCGGAGAGGGCGCCGCACGCGATCGTGATGAACACGAACGGGAACAGCTCGCCGGCGAACACCGGACCGGTGCCGTTCCGCGCGAAGTCGGTGATCGCCTCGTTCTTCAGCTCCGGCGCGGTGACCAGCACGCCGATGGCGAGCAGGGCGATGGTGCCGACCTTCATGAACGTCGACAGGTAGTCGCGCGGTGCGAGCAGCAGCCAGACCGGCAGCACCGACGCGAGGAAGCCGTAGATCGCCAGGCAGATCACCAGCGTCTTCGGCGTCAGTGTGAACGCGTCGGCCCAGCTCGACTCCTGCACCCAGCCGCCGGCGACGATCGCCAGCACCAGCAGCGCGACGCCGATCAGCGTGGTCTCGACGACCTGGCCGGGCCGCAGGTACCGCATGTAGACGCCCATGAACAGGGCGATCGGGATGGTCATCGCGATCGAGAACGTGCCCCACGGCGAGTTGGCCAGCGCGTTGACCACCACCAGCGCGAGCACGCCGAGCAGAATGATCATGATGATGAACACCGAGACGAGCGCGGCGACGCCGCCGATCGGTCCGATCTCGTCGCGGGCCATCTGGCCCAGGCTCTTCCCGTTGCGGCGCATCGAGAAGAACATGACCACCATGTCCTGCACCGCACCGGCGAAGATGACGCCGATGATGATCCACATGGTGCCGGGCAGGTAACCCATCTGCGCGGCGAGCACGGGCCCGACCAGCGGACCGGCGCCGGCGATCGCGGCGAAGTGGTGCCCGAGCAGCACCCGGCGGTCGGTGGGGTGGAAGTCGATGCCGTTCTCGAGCCGCTCGGCGGGAGTGGCCCGGTTCCGGTCGACGCCCAGCACCTTGTAGGCGATGAAGCGGGCGTAGAAGCGGTAGGCGATCGCGTACGAACAGATCGCGGCGATCACCAGCCAGATTGCGGAGACGTTCTCGCCTCGGACGAGGGCGAGCACGGCCCAGGCGATCGCGCCGACGATCGCGACGACGGTCCAGATGGCGATGGTGCGCGTTGGGGGAAGTTTGCGCGTTGGCGTATCGACACTCATAACCTGCTCCTCGGGGGTGAACAGCAGAAAGATCGACGGAACCTCATACTGCGCTATACCGACCGAACCAGTCGAGTACCTTCTGGTAGACGGCTGCGGCGGCCGTGGCGTCGTAGCGCTGGCCGGTGTCGTTGAAGAACGCGTGGTTGGCGCCGTCGTAGGTCACGATCTCGTGCGGGTTGCCCGCCTTCTCCAACGCCGCCCGCGCCGTGTCCCGGGTCGCGTTGACCCGGTCGTCGAGGCCCGCGTACACGCCGAGCACGGCCGCGCCCTTCGACCCGGCAAGATCGCCGCCGGACGGGAACGGCCCGTAGAACGGCGCGGCGGCCGCCAGTCGCGGCTCCCCCGACGCGAGCAGCGACCACACCATGCCGCCGCCGAAGCAGAACCCGATCGCCGCGGTCTTCTTTCCGGCGACCCGCCGCTGCAACTCGCCGACGCCGGCCTTCAGGTCGGCCATGAACCGGGCCGGCGGGGCGGCGTTCAACGCGGCGGTGGCCTGCGCCGGATCGGTGAACTTCGCGGTGCCGCCCTCCGCGGAGAGCAGGTCGATCGCGAGCGCCGAGTAGCCGCTCGCCGCGAACCGGCCGGCCACCGACCGGATGTGGTCGGTCAGCCCGCGGTTCTCGTGGATCACCAGCACGGTGCCGCGCGGGTCGGCCGCCGCCGCCCAGGCACCCTGCAGCGTCCGCCCCTCCGGCCCGGCGAACGTCACCGCCTCGGTCGTCAGCGGAGCGGGCCCGGCCGGCGCGGATCCCGACGGTGACGTCGAGGGAGCCGGTGCCGGCGCGCCGGACTCCTTCTCGGAGTCACAGGCGGCGAGCATCGGCGTCGCCACCGCCGCACCGACGCCGAGCAGCGACAACCGCCGCAGCGCCTCCCGCCGGTCGATGAGCCCGTCGGCGTAGTCGACGACGACCTCGCTGGTCAGGTATTCCGCATGCTCGGTCATGTCCAGAACGTACCGTTTCCGCCGTTAGATCGCCTCCTTCAGGTCGCCTCCTTCAGGTCGCCTCCTTCAGGTCGCCTCTTTCAAGCTGCCGAGTCGCCTCGCCTCGGTGACCAGCCGGCTCGACCCGCCCCGGGCCGCGACCTCCGCCAACCCGGGCACCGGCAGCACCACGCCGGTAGCGGCGGCCGTCTCGGCGGCGAGCGTCAGCAGGTCGGGCGTCCCGGCCGGGGGTTTGGGCACGGCCAGCAGCGGTGGCAGGGCCGCGGCCAGGATGCGCCACGTCGTCAGTCGCGCACCGACCGCCGCGGCGTCGCGCAGCGGTGACACGCAACGCGACGCGGTGAGCTTGCCGTGCCGGGCGAACTCCCCCAGGTGCGTGCCGACCCCGACGGGGTCCAACCGACCGGACGCGGCGAGCGCGAGCACCCCGTCGAGTGCCGCCACCCGATCGGGCTCGTGCCGGGCGGCCAGCCCGTACGCCAGCGCGACGTCGACGGCCGTCCCGCCCTCGCCCGTGCACTCGGCCACCAGCGGCAGCACGGCACCGGCACCGGCGAGACCGACGTCGGCCGTCGCGGCGACCCCCGGCTGGACCCAGGCCGCGACCAGCGCGCGGTAACCGGGCAGCACCGCGGGCCACAGCCGGGCGGCCGGGTGCGGGTCGTCGGCGGTGGCCCGCACCGTCAGCAGGCCGAGCAGATCCTTCGTGCCGGCCGCCGGCCTCGCCTCGACGACCACCCGCCCGTCGGGCGCCGCGGCGGGCTCCCACCGCTGGACGCCGTCGAACCGGGAGACCGTGGCCAGGCGGTACTCCGGCCGGGGCAGCCCGCCGCCGCGGAGCCAGGCGGCGAGCCGGTCGCCGGCCGGGGTGCGCAACTTCGTGGCGCGGGCCGCCGCCTCCTCGTCGACGACGGCGGGCAGCCGCAGCAGCGCCTGGACGAGATCGGCCGGCCACGGCTCCCGGCCGCCGGCCGCGGCGAGCCGGTCGAGAAGCGTCGACGCGTCGACGGCGCCGTTCGCCCACACCGGCGTGGCCAGCAGCCCGGGACGCGGGTCGGACCGGACCCGCTTCCCGATCTCGGCGAGCCGGCTCAGCAGGACCGCGTGCGGTGCGGGCATCGTCGGCACCGGCCAGGCGCTCGCCAGGCGGCCGGACCGCAGCGCGTTCAGCAGGCGGGTCCACTTCCCCCACCGCGGCTCGTCGTCGACGACCGCGTGCAGCGCGACACCGAGCGCCCCGTGCAGGCAGCCGCGGTCCCACTGGTGCTCGACCAGCAGGCCCTCGACGCGGTCGAGCACCGGTGCCAGGGCCCGCGCCGTGGCCGGCTGATCGGTGCCGGCGAGCCGGACCAGGCCGTCGAGCACCCGGTCGAGCGCCGGTGCGCCGGGAATGGCGTCGTGGTCCGGTACCAGGGCGGCGATCTCCTCGGCCAGTTCGTCGGGGTCGGTGATCGGTGGTGGGGCCGGGGCGGGGGCGGGCGGCGGCAGGTCGTCGCCGACGGGTGCGGCGATGGCCACCGGCGCCGGCCCGAGGCCGTGCTTCGTGGCCAGGGCGGTCGCGCGGTCGCGGACGTCGCCCGCGGGGTGGTCGGCGGCGACCGCGATCACCTTCGCGATCTCGACGGCGCGGTGCCGATGCTGCCTCGCGAGCGTGTCGAGCCAGCCCAGGTGGGCGCGCACGAGGGCCTTCTCCGGCCGGACGAGCACGTCGCGCGACGCGTCGAGCACGGCATCGAGCACGGCATCGAGCACGGCATCGAGGTCGGGCGCCGCGGAACGCAGCACCCGCTGGGCCATGACGGCCACCGGCGCCGGTGCGTCGACGAGCAACCGGAGGTAGTCGCCGGTGCGCCCGGCGATCTCGGCGGACGTCGGAGCGAGCGCCTCGTGCAACGCGACGAACACCCGCAGCGCGGCCGGCCGGTCGCCCCGCAGCAGCCGGCCGAGGCAGCCGCCGAGCAGCGCCAACCGGTCGAGCCGACCCTCGGCGGCGAGCGTGGCCAGCGCGTCCGGGAAGGCGGGCCGGTTACCCGGGGAGATCTGGAGCGACCCCAGCACGATCCCGAGGCCGTCGACGTCGAAGACCCGCGGCAGCAACGGGTCGAGAAACGGATCGGCACGCAACCGGTCGACCAGGCGGAGCCCGCCGGGCCCACCCTGCCAGAGCACGTAACCCGCCCAGAGCTGGACGAACGCGTCGCCGGTTGGCGGCGGCGCCTGCTCGTGCACCAGCAGCGCTGCCGGGAACTCGAAGGTCAGGACCGACCCGTCGCGGCGCAGCCGCTCGGCGATCCGGTATGCCAGGTCGGCCAGCCAGCCGACGCCCCGCTGCTGCGCCATCGCGATCACCGGCCCCGCCGCCGACCTGTCGAGGACGACCGAACGTCGCACCAGCACCGCGGCCGCCTTCGCCGCCGACGGCGCACAGCCGACGGTTGCCACGGCCAGCGCGGTCGCGTGGGGTGACGACCAGAAGTCCCTGCCCCGCACGAGTTCGGGCAGGCCGGCCGCCACGGCCCTGCGGCCGGCGTCGTCGAGCCCGCCCACCGCGCGGGCGACGGCGCCGACGTCTCCCCTGTCGACGAGCGTCCGGACCTCGCTCATCGGGGCGCCGTCATCGAGACCGCGAGCGCGTGCTTGCACGGGCCGCGCTGCCCGTGGTGCTTGGCCCACCACGCGCACGTGCAGGTGTACCCGCCGTCGGGCCGCCGCCGCACCCGGTAGATCTCCGGACCGCTCCGGATCGTGGCCGCACCGTCGCCGTCGGCGGACACCGCGCCGGCCTCGATCAGCGCCCGGGCACCGGTGAGCCGCGGGTTGTCGCGCTCGGCGCGGCCGGCGTCGTACGGCAGGGAACGGTGGAAGTAGGCGCCGTCGGCGACGTCGTAGCCGACCCGGCCGGCGGTACCGAGATGCGTCAATGCCGCCCGCACCCGACCGGCGTCGATGCCGGCGTCGGCGGCCAGCGCGTCGACGTCGATCGTCGGATCCCACGACAGCAGCGCGCCGACGAGCGCGGCATCGTCGGCGACATCATCGGACGCCAGCGCGGCGAGCACCGCACCCTCGCCGGAGAAGCCGCGGTACGGCTCGGGCGAGAGCGTCACCGACAGGCGCAGCTCACGGGCGTCCAATTGCCAGGTACTGGCCACCGGCGCCGACCCGGCGCCGACGCGCGGACCGTACACCCGAAGGCCGGTGGCGAAGCGGAGCGCGCCGCGCAACGCGGCCAGGCGCCCGGCGCCGGCCAGGCAGACCGCACCCGGCGCGGGCCGCGACGTGAGCCGCAACGTGCGCCCCGACGGCACCGCCCAGAGCACCGAACGATCATTGCCGCCCGGCAACCGGCGCAGGAACGCGGTGGCGTCGGCCGCCGACAATTCGGCAAGCGGCTCGAAACCGGCGGCGAGCACGTGCACCTCGGCGAACCCGCGCAGCCAGCGCGCCGGCAGCGGCACCTTCTTCTCGACGACCGCACCGTCCATCGTGGACACCGTGAGATCGTCGGGCCCGACGGCGAGATGCAACGGATCGAGACCGGCGACGCGGGCCAGCGCCTCGCGCAGCGGCGGGTTCACGTCGACGTTCGTGGTGCCGTGATCGAGAATCTCGCCGTCGAGCCCCGGGGGCAGGACGTCGAGCCGCGCGTACACGCCGCAGCAGCCGGAGAACGACTCGAACCGCAACCGGTCGCTGCTTCCGGTGACGACCGGATCGAGGCTGGCCGGCGCGACCGGCTGGAAGTAGCGGGTGCGGGCGACCTCGGCGACCGCGAGCAGCCCAGCGGCCGCCGCGCGCGGGGTGGTGAGGAACCCCGAGAAGAACCGCGGATTGAGCGCCGGGCCACCGGACGTCTGCAGCGCCAACCCACCCATGTCCAGAACGGACGGGCCAAGATAGCGGAGTGTCTGCATGTCCGGAAAGTTACCGGAGGGGTACGACAACACCCGTCGGGTTCACGGCGAAGGCGCGCGACCGGACACGGAGGCGGATAGTCTGGCATTCGTGCCAGAGATCAAACCCGGCCCCAACATCCGCCGCGTCGGCACGACCGTCGAGGACTTCGAGCAGAACCTCCTGAGCAACCTGTACTTCCAGCGCGGCACCACGATCGAGTCGGCCAGCGCCGGCGACGCGTACCACACCCTGGCGGTCACTCTGCGCGACCGACTGGTCGACAGATATGCCCGCACCGTCGCGGCGCACTATGAGACCAACCCGCGCTTCGTGTACTACCTCTCCGCGGAGTACATGCTCGGACGCCAGCTCAACCAGAACCTCCTCTACACCGGAACCGAGCAGTGGACCCGGGAGATCGCGGAGGCCCGCGGCCTGTCGATGGAGACGCTGGCGACGCTCGACGTCGAGCCCGGCCTCGGCAACGGCGGCCTGGGTCGGCTCGCCGCGTGCCTGCTCGACTCGATGGCCACCCTGGACATTCCCGCCGTCGGCTACGGGATCCGCTACGACTACGGCATCTTCAAGCAGACGTTCCAGAACGGCGAGCAGGTCGAACGGCCCGACGACTGGACGTTCTACGGCAACCCGTGGGAGTTCGCGGCGCCCGACGACCAGCACGTCGTCGGCTTCTACGGCAAGACCGAGTCGGCCAACGGCGACTCGATGGCCGGCCCGCGCCGCTGGATCCCCAGCGAGACCGTGCGCGGCGAGCCGAGCCACATGCTGGTGCCCGGCTACGGCACGCAGACGGTGAACATCGTGCGGCTGTGGCGGGCCCGGGCCAGCCGGCAGTCGTTCGACCTGGCCCGGTTCGGCGCCGGCCAGTACGGCGAGGCGGTGCAGCACATCGCGCTGTCGGAGAGCATCAGCAAGGTTCTCTACCCCGACGACAGCACCGAACTCGGCCGCGAACTGCGCCTCAAGCAGCAGTACTTCCTCGTGTCGTGCTCGTTGCGGGACATCATCCGGCGGTTCCAGTTCCGCAACCGCGACTGGGACGCGTTCCCCGACAAGGTCGTGATCCAGCTCAACGACACCCACCCGGTGCTCGCGATCCCCGAACTGATGCGGCTGCTCGTCGACGAACACCAGGTCGACTGGGACCGCGCCTGGTCGATCACGCAACGCACGTTCGCCTACACCTGCCACACGTTGCTCCCCGAGGCCCTGGAGACGTGGCCGGTCGCGCTGATGGAGCGGCTGCTCCCGCGTCACATGGAGATCATCTATCTCATCAACCACGTCTTCCTGCGCGATCTGGACATGCGCCACCCGGGTGACCTCCGCCTGATGCGTGACCTGTCGCTGATCCAGGAGGAGCCGGAACGCCGGGTCCGGATGGCGAACCTGGCCGTGGTGGGCAGCCACGCCGTCAACGGCGTCGCCGAACTGCACTCCAGGCTGCTCGCCGAGACCACGCTGCGCGACTTCGCCAGCCTCTGGCCGGAGAAGTTCCACAACGTCACCAACGGGGTGACGCCGCGGCGGTTCGTGCGGCTGGCCAATCCGCGCCTGTCGTCGCTGATCAGCGCGCACCTCGGCGGCGACGGCTGGCTCACCGACCTCGACCAGCTGGCCGGCCTGGAGGCCTTCGCCGACGACAACGCGATGCGCGAACGCTGGCGCGACGTCAAGCGGCTCAACAAAGTCGATCTCGCGGCGTACGCGGCGCGCACCACCGGCGTGGTCCTCGACCCGCAGGCCATGTGCGACGTCATGATCAAGCGGTTCCACGAGTACAAGCGGCAGCTGCTCAAGGTGCTGCACGTCGTCACGTTGTACAACCGGCTCCGCGACGACCCGGCCGCCACCGTCGTGCCGCGCACGGTGGTCTTCGCCGGCAAGGCGGCACCCGGGTACCGCGCGGCGAAACTCGTCATGAAACTGGTCAACGCGGTCGCCGACACGGTCAACAACGACCCGCGGGTGGCGGGCGCGCTGCGGGTGGTGTTCCTGCCCGACTACAACGTCACCCGGGCCGAGCTGATCGTCCCGTCGGCCGACCTGTCGGAGCAGATCTCGCTCGCCGGCAAGGAGGCGTCGGGCACCGGCAACATGAAGCTCGCGCTCAACGGCGCGGTCACCATCGGCACGCTCGACGGCGCGAACATCGAGATCCGCGACCGCGTCGGCGCCGACAACTTCTTCCTGTTCGGCTACAACGCCGAGCAGGCGATGAGCGCCCGTCGCTCGGGCTACTCGGCCCGGTCGTTCTACGACCAGGACCCCGAGTTGCGCGCCGTGCTCGACGCGATCTCCGGCGGCGTCTTCTCATCCGGTGACCGGGACGCGTTCGCGTCCGTCGTCGACTCGGTGCTCGGCTGGGACGAGTACCTGTGCCTCGGTGACTACCGGTCCTATGTGGACTGTCAGGACACGGTCGAGCGGGCCTGGCAGGATCGCGAGCGGTGGACGAGCATGTCGATCCGCAACACCGCGCGCAGCGGCTTCTTCTCGTCCGACCGCACGGTGCGCGACTACTGCCGCGGCATCTGGAACGTCGAGCCCGTGCGGGTGCCGGAGGAGTAGTTATCGTGGCGGGGTGGACGCCGAGCGGGACGCCGTCATCTCCGCGCTGGGCCGGCACTTCGCCGCCGGGCGGCTCGAACCGGCCGAGTACGAGAGCCGGGCGGTCGCCGCGGCGGCGGCCGTGCACCGGGCGGAACTGGTGGCGCTGTTCGCCGGGCTCCCGTCCACCGGCCCGGGCTTCCTCGTCGCCGACCTGCGCGACGGCCTGCTGGCGGAAGGACTTCAGGTCCTCGCCGAGGACCTGCCCGGCGTGATGATCTTCCGCCGTTACCGGGCACCGGGCCAACGCGTGTTCCGCCGCACGGTGCCGGTGCGCGGCGCGGTCGGGGTGAGCCGGCAACGGTTGGTGGTGTGGGCCGCCGGGGCCAAACGGGTCGACCTCGCGTTCGCCGACGCCCGATGGGACGCCGCACTCGACGTCTCCGTCGACCGGACGGGGCGGTTGCGGGTGGTCGCGGCCGTCGCGCCGTTCCACCCCGACCGGTCGGGACGCATCGAGTACCGGTTCACCACCGACCGGGCCGGGGAGATCGTGGCACTGCTGCGGGCGTCGCGCTGAACCGCGCTACACCCCGAGAAGGGACGCGATGCGCGGCAGCGCCTCGCCGATCGGCTCGCGGATCACCTCGTCGGCGATGGCGTCGTACGGCGTCGGGTCACGGTTGACGATCACCAACCGGTTCCCCGCGTTGACCGCCACCGCGCACAACGACGCCACCGGCTCCACCTGCAACGACGTGCCGACCGCGACCAGCAGCCCGCTGTGCGCGGCGATCCGCTGGGCGTGGCCCGCCACGTTCGCGTCGAGGTGCTCGCCGAACATGACGACGGCGAGCTTCAGGATCCGTCCACAATCGACACAACGCGGATCACGCTCGCCCGCCTCGACGCGGGCCAGCGTCGCCCGGCTGGGCGTGCGGGCGCCGCACCCGGTGCACACCACCTCGTGCATGGTGCCGTGCAGTTCGAGCACCTTGCGCGGGCTGGAACCGGCCTTCTGGTGCAGCCCGTCGACGTTCTGCGTCAGCACGCGGACGGCCACCCCGGCCCCCTCCAGCCCCGCGATCGCGCGGTGCGCGCCGTTCGGCTCGGCCCGCCACGCGGCGTGCCCGACGTACGCCTGCCAGAACCGCTCCCGCACCGCCGCGTCGGCCATGAAATTCTTGTAGGTGAACGCGTTGGCGAGCGACGGGTCGCGCGTCCAGACACCAAACGGCCCGCGGTAGTCGGGGATGCCGGAGTCGGTGGACACGCCGGCGCCGGTGAGCACCGCCACCCGCGACACACCTGCCGCCCACGCGTAGCTGTTCATGGTCGCCGATGGTAGGCAGCGACCCGGTCGGCGGGCGAGGCGATTATTTCGGCCTGGTCGCCTTGCCGTCCAACCACAGCGTGTCAGAATCGTCCCGGTGCGCGCCGGCCGCACCCACATGCTTGGTGCTGATCGTCGGCCCATTCTTGATGACGTGGTACAGCGCCATCGCGTGCCCCCGTCCGAGCCCGTAGTCCTCCTTCAGCCACTCGGCCACGGCGCCGGCCTTCACGGTCGGCCCGGTCAACCCGCGCTCGGCCGCCTCCGCGAGGAGCGCACGCGGCGTCCTCCCGGTCTTGTCCTCGATCGTGTCCAGATACGCCTGAAACGACATCACTGTCCCCTTCCGCAAAGTGCCTTCACGGAAGACAGCGAACGGCCGACCCGCAAATCGACAAACACTTCCGAGCAATCCTGGACTTCTGCCTCGGTGTCGATCTTGCCGTTGTGGTGCCAGATAACGACGGAACTGCCCCGTTTTGATAGGCACCACAACTGCAAGATCGACGAAAACTGAACTCGTAACAGCAGCGGCCGCTCGCGCCGCACCGAATGCCATGACGTGTCTGACGGTCCAAGAACGGTGGAGCGGGCGGCCGGACACCCTCCGGCCGGCCGCTGTCCGGCGGCGCGCCACCCGTCGCCGGTGTTCCCCCGGCGGCCTGCCACCGTGGCCGCCGGGGGGGTGGAATGCTTCTACAGCTTCGCCGGGCCGGCCGCGTCGGCCTCGGACTCCGCCGCCGACTTGCGGGCCGCCGCCTTGCCAGGAGCGGTTTCGGGACGGTCGGCAGCCGCCTTGCCACCGGCCGAGCGCGCCGCGGCCGCCGCCGCTGCCTGCTCGCCGACGACGCCGCCGCGGATGCGGTTGTTCGCCGCCACCTGCGCCGCCGGGTTGTTGGCGCTCAGCTGCAACTGGCCGTTGATGATGTTGTCGTCGAGCGACACCCCGCCGGTGGTGTTCGAGATCACCACATCCTTGCCCCAGTAGCCGCCGGACGCGCAGCCGTCGAGCGAGCCGTTCGGGCCGAGCTGGACGCCGCCGAGGTTGCCGGCGAACGTCGCCTTGCCCCGCACCGCGCTGCCGCACACGACGCTGCCGGTCGCGTTGTTCAGCACCGACAGCGCACCGTCCACAAAGGAATCGTGGACGTCGGTGTAGTACGCGCCGGAGCTGTTGACGTTGCCGGTCACCTGGGTGTTGCGGTCGAGGCGGGCCTCACCGACGTTCACCGCGACGTTGCCGGTGATCGTCGAGTTTTCCACGAACAGGAAGCCCTCGATGGTGGTCGTCCCCTTGGGCCGCAGCGTCACCGTGCCGCTGCTGCCGTTCTTCAGGTAGACGCCGAAGCCGCCCGCGTTCAACACGATCTGCCCACCGACGCTGGTGCCCGACGCGTCGAGGTAGCCGTCAGCGGCCACCCGGATCTCGCCGCTGATGGTGCCGTTGTTGACAACCAGGTTGGCGCCGGCGGCCACCTGGACGTTGCCGGTGATGGTGGTTCCCTCGAGCGAGCAGGACTCGCCCGCCGGCACGTACAGGTCGTTCGGCACGGTCACCGCACCGCCCGTCCCGATGCAGTAGGTGATGAGATCGGCCCGCGCGGCCGGTGCGCTCGCGCCCACGACGGACGCGGTGACGACCGCGGTCAGCGCCGCGAGCCTGGCGACGGTTTTGCTCGGCATCAGGGTCTCCTATTAGGCGAAGGCGTGGAAGCTGCGGGATCCGATGGTCGACGCGGCGGCGGCCCGGACGATGGCCCCCTGGTCGCGGCGGGTGATGACGCCGTTGGTCACCAACGGCGCGGTGACCGACTGGACGTGCCGCACGAACGTGGCGTGGTCGGGGTACTCCGCGTTCTCGGCGATCAAATCGTTGATGGTGCAGCCGTTTCCGGTGTCGACGTTGGCGACGCCGGTGTCGACGCCGTCGATGACGACGGTGGGGCGGGTGTCGGAGTTGGGGCACGCGTCCGACCCGGGCGCCACGACGGTGAACGTGACGGTCTGCTCGGCCGCGACGTTCCCCGCGTTGTCGGTGGCCCGGTACTTCACCGCGTGCGGCCCGGTCGTGGTGACGCTGACCGGTCCGCTGTAGGCGATGTACGGCCCGGCGTCGAGCGCGTACTCGATGCTCCGCACCCCGGACTGCGCGTCGGTGGCGGTGACCGTGACGGTCGCCGAGCCGATGTAGCTGCCGTTACCGTCGCGGTTCCCGCTGACCGTCGCGGACGTCGTCGGCGCCGTGGTGTCCGGCACCGGCCGCCGCACGACCGTGAAGTTCACGAGACCCACGAGCGAGGTGTTGCCGGCGTTGTCGGTGGCACGGAACGACACCGTGTGCGCGCCGAGCGAACTCACCACGACCGGCACGGTGTACGTCGTGAACGAACCACCGTCGACCGCGTACTGCACGGTCGCCACACCCGACTCGGCGTCGGACGCGGTCACCGTGACCGTCGCCGAGTCGAGGTAGTTGCCGTTGGCGTCGCGGTCCCCCGTCACCGAACCGGAAACCGTCGGCGGTGCGGTGTCACCGGTCACCACCGTGAAGCTCACCGAGCCCTCGGGCGAGGTGTTGCCGGCGTTGTCGGTGGCCCGGAACCGCACCGTGTGCGCGCCGGCCGTACTCACCACGATCGGCGCGGGGTACCTGGTGAACGCGCCACCGTCGAGCGAATACTCCACGATCGCCACACCCGACCCGGTGTCGGACGCGGTCACCGTCACGAACGCCGACCCGACGTAGTTGCCATTGACGTCGCGGGTGCCCGACACCGAACCGCTGACGGTCGGCGGCGTGGTGTCGGCGGCCACGACCGTGAAGCCCACCATGCCCTCCGGCGACTGGTTGCCGGCGTTGTCGACGGCCCGGTAGTGCACCATGTGCGCACCCGCCGAACTCACCACGACCGGCGCGGTGTACACGGTGAACGCACCACCGTCGACCGACGTTTCGATCCGGGCGACGCCGGAGTCGTCGTCGGTCGCGGTGACGGTCACCGTCGCGCTGCCGACATACCGGCCCTGCGCGTCCCGGTTCCCGCTGACGGCCGCGTTCACCGTCGGCGGCGTGGTGTCCTCGTCGTCGGGTTCGACGACGCGGAACTGCACGGAGCCGACAGCCGACACGTTGCCGGCGACGTCGGTGGCCCGGTACTGCACCGAGTGGTCGCCGATCGCCGTCACCACGACCGGCTGGGTGTACGGCACGAAACTCGTATCGTCGAGCTGGTACTCCACCGACGCCACCCCGGAACCGCCGGCGTCGGACGCGCCGACGGTGACCGTCGCCGATCCCACGTAGTTGCCGGCGGTGTCGCGGGTACCGGACACCGAACCGGAAACCGTCGGCGGCGTGGTGTCGACCGGGCCACCGGCCACCGTGAACTCGCCGACCATCGAGCTGTGGCCGGGGATCGAGCAGAAGTACCGGTACCGGCCCGGTGTCAGGGTGACGGTGGCGGTGTGCCGGCCGTTGTTGGCGTCGAACGGGTTGGCCAGGATGTTGAGGTTGACGTCGTGGTTGTAGCCCTCCGTCGACGTGTCGAACGTGAGCGTGTGCGGCATGCCGGTGGTGTTGCCGGTCGCCTCGCTGTTCTCGAAGACGATCGTCGTCTCACCGGCGACCGCCGTCGTCGGCGCGGTCTTGTACCGGGTGATCTCGTTGTCCGTCGTCCACGTCAACGTCTGCGCCAACTGGACGACGGGCCGGCTCCGCGGCGTCGACGAAGCCGACGCCGGGGAGACCAGAACCGGTACGAGTGCTACAACGACGCCGGCTAACGCCAGCCATCGGCGGTGCAGATTCACAGGGTCCTCACTCTGACGTTGCGCAGTTCCATGAGGTCGTTGCTGCCGTGGTTCTGCAGCCCGATGAACCCGCTGAGGAACTGGCGGAGATCGGTCGGCGGATCGCCGGCCCGCGAAGACTGCTTGCCGGGCGTGTTGTCGAACTCGTTGATGACGACGCCGTTGCGGGTCATCGTGTAGTGCTGGCCGACCACGCGGATCTCGTAGTCGCTCCACACGCCCTTCGGCGTGGCACCGGCCTGCGGCAGCGTGAGGACGGGGTCGAAGTTGTAGACCGACCCGGTCTTCTGCGGCTCACCGGTCTCACCGTCGTACATCTGGATCTCGTGTCCACAGTAGATGGCCACCCAGGCCTGCGACGTTCGCGCCGAACCGATGGTGCCGCAACTGCCCGCGGGCCGCTGGTCGAGCGGAATGCGCGGATCCGGGAACCGGACGAACGCGCCGCTGTTGGCACGGGTCGGATCCACCGAGACGTCGCGGAACTGCACCTTCAGGGAGAAGTTGGCGTACTCCTTGGCGGCGTACCAGAGCATGCCCAGCCCGCCCTGTGACAGCAGCGATCCGTCGGGTTGCAGCTTGAACGATCCGGACGGCGCCTGCACCCAGCCGGTCAACGACTCGGGTGTGCCGTCGAAGATCGCCTCGTACCCGGTGTGCCCGGTGCGGCCGATCGGCGACGCCGCCGCCGCGCGGGTCAACGCGCCGCTCTCGCGCCCGTTGAGGAAACCGTCGCGCTGCAGCCGGTCGGCCACCGCGGTGACGTGCCGCACGAAGCTGTCGTGGTCGGCCCACGTGCTGTCGTCGTCGATCAGGTCGTCGACGGTGCAGCCGCCGCCCACGGCACGGTTGGCCACGCCGGTGTCGGTGTCGCCGATGGTCACGGTGGCACCGCGGTCGGGCACCTGGCAGCCGACGGTCACCGTCGTGCTGACCTCGGCGACCTCACCGTCGGCGTACGTGACGGTCAGCCGCGCCGTGTACGTGCCCACGCGGGCGTAGGTGTGCCGCGGGTTCGCCTCCGTCGACGTGGCACCGTCCCCGAAGCTCCACTCCCACTTGATGCCGCCGGAGCGCGAACCGTTGAACGCGTACGTCAACGGCTTGTTCTGGACGGCCACCGCGAGCGCCGCCGGCGCCGGCGTCGCCGGTCCACCCTGGTAGGTCACCCGGACCATCTTCTGGTTCGAGTGCAGGGTGAAGAAACCGCCGCCGTAGTCGAGCAGGTAGAGCGCGCCGTCGTTGCCGAACTTCGCGTCCATCCAGCTCTGCACCGTCGTCGAACTGCCGCCGGCCGGGATGATGGCCCGCAGCGACTCGGCGAACACCGGCGGCGCCGCCGTCGCCACACCGCTCGGATCGATGGTGACCGCGACGCGGTTGGTGGAGTTGGACTCGTCACCGATGAACCACTTGTTGTCCCAGTACGCCGGCCACGCGACGCCGCTGTTGGTGTTCACCTTCGAGCGGAGGTACGTCGGGCCGGACATCACGGCCTGGCCGCCGCCGCGCAGGTACGGCTGCGTGTAGGTGGCGTCGGCCGCGTTGTACGTCGGGATGTTGCTGCCGGGACGGTTCGGGAAGACCGGGCCGCCGCCGTCGGGCGAGTACCAGATCATGTTGTTCTTCACCGGCGGCAGGTCGACCAGGCCGGTGTTGCGCGGCGAGTTGTTCTTCGGGTTGTCGCAGTCGTACCACCCGGTGAGCACCGTCGCGTCGGTGTTGCTGCGGTCGCGGTACGGCTGCTTGTTGCCCATGCAGTACGGCCAGCCGTGGTTGCCGGCCTCCGTGATCACCGTCGCCGTCTCGTACTTCGCCGGTCCCAGTTCGGGGTTCGGCGCCGCGGCGTCGGGGCCCACCCAACCGGCGGTGAGCCAGTTGTGCACCGGGTCCCACTGCAGGCGGGCGATGTTGCGCACGCCCATCACGTAGATCTCGGGGCGGGTCTTCGCCGTGCCGGGCGGGAACAGGTTGCCCGACGGGATCGTGTAGGTGCCGTCGGTCTCCGGGTGGATCCGGATGATCTTGCCGGCGAGGTCGTTGGTGTTGCCGGACGTGCGACGGGCGTCCTGGAAGCTGATGCCCGCGAACTCGGCCGTCCAGTTGTTGCCGGAGTAGCCGCTCGACCCCTCGGACGAGTTGTTGTCGCCGGAACCGACGTACAGGTTGCCGTTGTTGTCGAACGTCATGCCGCCACCGGCGTGGCAGCAGCTGTGGATCTGCACCGGGAACTGGAGCAGATCCTTGCGGGTCGACTGGTCGATCGTGTTGTTCACCTTGTCGTAGGTGAACCGGGAGATCGTCCGCTGGCCGACGCGCGTCGTGCGGTCGATCGACGCGTGCGGCATCCAGTAGACGTAGATCCAGTTGTTCGTCGTGAAGTTGGGGTCGGTGACGACGCCGAGCAGACCCTCCTCGTTCTTCACCAGTTCCCCGCCGCTGCCCCGGTTGCCCATGACCGCCAACGTGGTCAGCAGCTTCGTGGTCTTCGTCGCCGGGTCGTAGCGGTGGATCGTGCCGCAGCCGAGGCCGACGTTCGGGTCGTTCCAGTCGACGATCGCCCCGCTCGGGCAGGCCGCCTTGCCGACGTAGAAGATCGCGTTGTCCTGGGCGACGGTCATGCCGTGCGGCTCGCCGATCTGGTCGAGCTGCCCGGTCTGGTTGGCCGCGGTCAGCCGCTCGACCTTGTAGTTCGACGCGATCGTCGCCTGGCAGTCACCGCGCTCGATGCCGGTGGTCCAGCGCAGCGCGCCGGCGAGGTGCGTGCGGAACGCGGCCTCGTCGTAGCTGCCGACGGTGTGGCCCATGCCGGTGTAGAAGGACCGGCCGCCCTCGAAGTCACGGCACCACGACACCGGGTGGAACGCGCCGTTGCCGCCCTGACCCGGGTTGTGCTTCCACTCCTCGACCTGGGCGACCGTGTGCACGGTGCCGATCGGGTTCGGATCCCAGTTGTACCAACGGTCGGAGCGGGTCACCTTGAGCGGAAGCTCGGCGGTGGCCGGGTGCTGCCGGTCGAGGATGTCGACGACGCTCTGCTGCACGGCCGGTGGCGGCGGCGGTTCCGCGCTGCCCGCGAACAGCCGCAGGTCGGCGAGCTGGATGATCGGCTCGCCGGAGTTCGCGGTGACGTTGAGCCGGTAGTGCGCGTACGTCGTGGTGTTGGCGACGTCGAACACGCGGGTCTGGAAGCGCTCGGCGAACGTCTGGCCCGTGCGGCGGTCGACGTCGACCCAGTCGGTGCCGTTCTGGGAGCCCTGCAGCGTCCAGTCGCGCGGGTCGCGGCCCGGGAAGTCGTTGGCCGACGTGAGCGCGTAGCCGTTCACCGCGGCCGGCGTGGTGAGTCGGAACGCGGCCCATCCGGTGGTGGCGAACGTCAGCCACTTCGTCCCGGAGTTGTTGTCGATGAGCTTCTCTTTGGTCTCGTTCGGCGGGTTCTCCGCGCTGGCGGTCACCGCGGACACCGGCAGGGCCGCACGGATCGCACCGACGGGACGGGTGCCGATGAGACTGGTGAACCAGGTCGACTCCGGCTGCGCCTTCGCCGCGTCGGCGACGCCGAGGAACCCGTTGCCGGCCTTGATGTAGTTCTGCAGCGCGGTCTCCTGATCGCCGGTCAGCACCGCGCCGGCCGAGGACAGGAACACCACGCCGCGGTAGTTCGCGAGGTTGGCCGGGCTGAACACGGCCGGGTCCTCGGAGACCGTCACCGTGACGCCGTTGGCCTCGCCGACCTCGGTGATCTCGTCGGCGGCCTTGAGCACCGGGTCCTGCTGCTCACCGGCCGGGCCGTGGAAGACCAGCACCTGTACGGCGGTGTCGGCGGCGCCGGCGGGCTCGCGCACCGGTGTGGGCGCGGCGGACACGGGTGCCAGCGGCAGGCCCACGGTCACGGCCAGCACGGTCGCGGCGGCCAGCACGGGCCGCCACCTCCTGCGCCGGAAGCCGGATAGCGGGGGAAGCGTTCGCTCCATGCCTGGCTCCTTCTGTGTGGGGAGGGGTGTGCGGCCTCGCGGCTCGCGCCGCGCGGCCGCGTCAGTCGCCGTGCGTGTGCGCCCGTGCGGGGTCGGGGCCGTGCACCTCGGGCGGGGCGATGAACTGGGGTGCCGCCAGGCCGTGCGCGTCGGCCGTCGCCTGCTGCATGGCGGCGTGGTTGGCGCCGTGATACCGGTCGATGGCCTCCTGCGCGCCGGGCGGCATGCTGCCGTCGGCGTTGCGCACGAGGAACAGGCCGACCATGCCGGTGTCGGAGTGCGACTGGACGTGGCAGTGGTACATCCACACGCCCGGGCCGACGCCCTCTCCGGCGAGCACCTGGAACCCGAACGAGTTGCCCGGGTTGAGATCCTTGTTGTCGACGACCTGGCTGGGGTCGGTCGTGCTCTCGAGCATGCCGGTGCGGTTGTCGGCCCACCGGTGGGCGTGGAGGTGGAACGTGTGGAACAGGCTGCCGTGCCCGATCGCGATCCACTCGACCCGCTGGCCCAGGTTGGCCTCGAACATCGGCGCGTTCGGGGCGATCTTGTTGTTGATCATCTGGTCGTTGAAGACGACCGTGAACTGCTTCTCCGGCAGGATGTCACCGCGCCGGCGGACGATCAGCCCGCCGTACAGGCCACGGATGAGGCCGCCGGTGCCGTGGTCGGTGCCCATCGCGTGGTCGTGGTAGTGCCAGTAGCCGGCGCTGCCGGGCATGAAACGCCGGCCGGCGGCTGCGGACATCTCCCGCGACCGCCACGTGTAGACCCGGGTCTCGCCGGGGTTGTTGAAGGACAGGTGCAGCGGGCTGCCGTCGGACTCGGTGCTGTAGTCGACGCCGTGCGGATGGATCGACAACCGCTGCGTGGTGTTGTTGACGAGGGTGACCTCCAGGGTGTCGCCCTCGTACATCTCCAGCAGCGGGCCGGGAATCGTCGCCTGTCCGGGTGCGAGGCCGTAGCCGTACAGGTTGCCCGGCAACGCCTCCGCGTAGATGGTGACCCGGCGGGTGGCCCCCGCGGCCTTGGCGGGTGGCGGGTTCCCGGTCATCACGCTGCCGAGCGCCGCCGCCGGGAGAGTGGCCGCCGCCGCGCCGGTGACCAGCACCGAACGCCGCGACAGGAGCCTGCGTAACAGATCGGCGTGCTGGCCCATCCGTCCCCCTTACATCTGCGTGAGGTGCGACTGGCCGCGTGAGGCACGCACGGTTGAGCCACGCTTGGCCCAGTGGCCAGAAGGACGCCCGAACTGCGCATGCCGGCGGTAGCCGCGCCGCTGGAAAGTGGTTCTACGAGGAACTTTGGGGGTTCTGGGAGAAACTTATGTACTGACCGATCAAAAGTAAAGAGCTTCATCAATAAAGTCCGGCATCAGTACGATCGACCTCGATCTCCGCGTTCGAATCGCATCGACAGCCTTTCGACGCTCAGCGTAGCGACGGCGCTCGATAAGGCGCGCCGACACGCGGAGACCAGCACGAATGCCTCATCGGGCAGTGAGGTCTGGTGGACCAGACCATTCAGACCGGTTCGATATGACCTGAACGCAGGCGGAGCACGTCGTCGGCGACGTCGATGATGCGCTCGTCGTGGGTGGCCACGAGCACCAGCGTCCCGCCGGCGACGGCCGCCTTCAGCGCGTCGATCACCATGCCGACGTGCTCGTCGTCCTGGTGGCCGGTCGGCTCGTCGAGCACCGCGACCGCCGATCCCAGTACCAGCGCCCGGGCCAACGCCGTGCGCTGCTGCTCGCCCTGCGACGTCTGGTGCACCGGACGCCCCGCGATCCCGGCCAGCCCGAGCCGCTCCAGCAGCTCCGGGTCGGGCGTGCGGCGGCGGATCCGGGCCGGCAGCAACGCGTTCTCGGCCACGGTCAACTCGGTGGCCAGGGCGAGCCGCTGCGGCAGCAGCGACACCGTCGCCCAGTCACGCACCCGGTGCGCCGGCCGGCCGTCGACGCGCACGGTGCCCGCGGTCGGCGTCATCACGCCGGCGACCAGGTGGCACAGCGTCGACTTGCCCGACCCCGACCGCCCGGCGAGCACGGCCAGCCGCCCCGGCCGCAGCTCCACAGAGATGTCGTGCAGCACGGTCGTCGACCCGCGCGTGTGCGAAACCCCGGACGCCTCGACAAGACTCACGGGTGCAGCTCCACGTGGCCGTCCCGCACGGTCACCACGACCTGGCCGGCCGGGAACAGCGCCAGCGCGGCGGCCGGCAACTGGATGCGGCCCTGACCGTCGATCGCGGTCGCGTGCGCCCGGCCGTTGTCGGTCTGCGAGGTGGTCCCGGACAGCACGCCCCGGCTCAGGTGCAGCACGGTGTCTGCGAACGCGACCGCCCGCGCGTCGTGCGTGGCCATCACGACGCCCGCCCCCGCCGTCGCGCACGAGCGCAGGTGCGCCAGCACCAGTTCGGCGGTGTCGTCGTCGAGTTCGGCCGTCGGTTCGTCGGCGACGATCAGCGCCGGCGGCCCGACCGCCGCCGCGGCCACGGCGAGGCGCTGCTGTTCCCCGCCCGACATCGCGGCCAGCCGGGCGCCGGCGCGCGCGGTCAGGTCGAGGGCGCGCAGGGCCGCGTCGGGATCCGGGTGGACGCGGCGCAGGCGCGCCACCTGCGTCAGCTGCCGCCGAGCGGTCAACTGCGGGAACAGGCAGTGGCCGGGCACCTGCGCGATCCAGCCGATCTCGCGGCGACGGATCCGGTGCAGGTCGCGCCGGCCGAGCGCCGACACCGCACGGCCGCGCCAGCGCAACTCGCCGCCGGCCGGCCGCTCGCGCAGCGCCAGGATCGCCAGCAGGGTGGACTTCCCGCTGCCGGACGGCCCGGTGATCGCGGTGACCCGGCCCGGCCGCACCACGACGTCGACGCCGCGCAGCGCCTGCGTCGCACCGGTCGGCGCCGGATACAACTGCAGCAGTTCGGCACCGGCGAGAAGCCCCTCATCAGCCACGGAACGCCTCCTCCTCCCGCGCCGACGAGCGCACGATCACCAGAAGAACGGCCAGCGCCGCCGCCACCACCGCAACCCCCAGGGTGACGCCCACCGCCGACGCCGGCACGCCGAACCGCAGCACCGGCACCTGATCCGGCACCGGGTCGAGCAGCCGCGCCGCCATCGGACGCAGCACCGCCAGCCCGCCCACCGCGCACGCCAACGCCACCACGACCAGCGTGACGAGTTCCGCGACCCGGGCACCCACGACCTTCGCGCGTCCGACACCGACGCGGGCGAGCATCAGGTCACCGGGCCGGGCGGCCACCGCCGTCCGGTCGGCGTGCAGCGCCAGCGCGACGATCGCCAGCAGCGCCAGGTACGCCGCGACGGCCAGTTCGTAGCCGCGGGACTGGCGGGCCGCCACGTAGTCCGCGTCCTGCCGGTACTGCTCGATCGTCGAGACCAGGCCGGCGTCGACCGACCGCGGCGCCACCACCTCGTCGATGCCACGCTGCCCGGTCGAGCTCCACAGCTCGGTGCGGGCGAAACTGGGCGCGCCGCCGGTCGGGCGCAGCCGCGGATCGTCGCGCCCCAGATGGCGGAACATGGCCGCGTCCGGCACGACGTACAGCGCGCGGTTCCCGAGCCCGGGGAACGCCGGCAGCTTCGCGATCACCAGCATCTGCCCGTTCCACCCGGCGAGGTTCACCGGCACGTCGTCGACGCGCGCGAGCGACGGATCGCCGACCACGATCGCCGGAACCTTCGATCCGGACACGTCCGCGGTCGCCAGTCGCCGCAACGCATTCCGGGCGGCGGCGAGGTCGGCGCCGCGACCCCAGTCGGCGACCCGCAGGAACGACTCCGGCTCGACCACGACGAGGTCGCGAAGCCCGTCGTCGTAGGGCGTCGTGGCGTCGAGCCGCCACACCAACGCGGCGTGTGCGGGCAGCGGCGGCGTGCGCACGCCGGGCACCAGGCCCTCCGGCGCCGGCCCGTCCTCCGGTTTCGGCTCGGGCGGCCGGTTCACCGCCTGGTCGTCGAGCACCCAGGAGCCCGGAATCGTGGCGACCGCGGCGGCACCGGCCGACGTCGCCACCCGGTCGTCGATGTTCACCGCCACGGTGTCCACGGCCGACACGGTGAACACCAGCATTCCGAGGCCGGTGGCCAGCAGCACCACGGTCAGCACCCGTTCGCCGCCGGCCGCGAGCCGGCGGCGCAGCAGCCAGCCGACAACCATCGGCCTGCGGTCCGTGGTGGTCGTTCCTTTCAGCAGGGACGCGAGCCGCACGGCCAGCGTGCCGCCGAGCACCCCGGCCGCGGCGAACACCAGCATCGGGACGACACGGTCGACGCCCCGCGCCTGCGTGGTGCCCCACATCCCGACCCCGGCGACCGCCGCCGCCACGATCACGAGCAGCCCCCACGGCCGCGCCCGCCGCGGCGAGACCGGTACGGCCGGCCGCACGCGTCGCGCCGCCGACAGCGCGGCCACCGCCGCGACCGTCACCGGACCGGCGAGCGCGGCAAGTCCGGCCGCGACCAGAGCCGGCCGCAGCGAGACGGCCGTGACCGGACCGGGCGGCCCGAACCGCTCGACCAGCACCCGCGCCAGCGCCCAGCCCGCGACCGCCGCGGGCACCGCCGGCACGAGGTGCTCCACGAACCACAGAATGCCCACAGTGGACGGTGCCAGCCCCGACCCGACGCTGTGCCGCAGTTCGAGCCGCCGTCGCCGCACCGCGAGGAGGCCGATCGCGAGCACCGACGCGAGCCCGACTGCCAGCGCCGCCCAGCCGGATACCCGGGTCCGCCGCTGCACCGCCTCCGCCGTCCCGGACGCGTCGGCGACCACCTGCGCGATCCCGCTGGCCACCCGCGGCGTCACCGGGCCGGCGTCGACCATGCGGCCGAGGTAGCGGCGCCGGACCTCTTCGACCTCGCGCGCGGCCGTGCGCGCCTCGACCAGGGTGGTGCCGGGCGTGAGCTTCGCGTCGGCCCACCACAGCATGCGGTCGCCGCTCGCCTTGGCCAGCCGTTCGATCGTGTCGATGTCGCCGATGAGCAGGTGCGCCTTCAACGTCGACGCCTGCGTGTCACCCGGAAAGTCGCGCTGCTCCCGCGCCCACGACGCGGCACCGCCGGGCGGGTCGGCCGGCAACCGGCTGCCGGCGACCGCGTAGACCCCGGCGATCCGCACCGCGACCCCGTCCGGGTTCGCGCCCAGGGTGTCGATCCGGTAGGTGACGGTGTCGCCGGCCCGCACCCCGAGATCGGTGGCCAGCGGCTCCGGCAACCAGACCCCGTCGCTTCCGGCCTCCCCGACCGGCACCAGCCGCGCGGTCGGATCCGTGACGGCGAGCAGTCGCGCGGTCAGCGCCCGCCCGCCGGCCGTCACCGTCGCCTCCCACCGCTTCGGCCGCACCGACTCCATGCCGACCGAGGCCCCACCCAACGTCGGCTCCGACAGGTGCCGCACCCCGCGCAGGTCCGCGATCGCTGTCTGCTGGTCGGCGCTGTTCGGCGACGCGGAGGCGGTGAGCCGCACCGCCACGTCCTCACCCTGGCTGGCCGTCGGCGAGATCGCCGCCAGCCGGCTGGCGAAGACCGCGTTGTCCGACGCCTCGTCAAAGATCGGCGCGGACGCCGCGGCGAGCGACGCCACGGTGAACACGGCCAGCACGAGGACGGTCCACGGCCCCTGCCGCAACCACCCCGTCACCACGGCCGCCACCAATGGCCAGCGCACCCGTTCGACCTCCCCCGCCGACAGCCCGCCCACATCCTGCCCCGGGCCACCCCCAAGGTCCACTGAACGCCGATCCCAACCGGGTACCCACTACGGCGCCAGCCACCAGTTCAGCGGTTTGTCGTCGGCGTCGTAGACGTTCCCGTAGCTCCAGGGGCACTCATGATCAGCGGTCCAGTGATCGACGATTTCCTCGATCGCGGGGAAGCCCGCCGACACCGGCACCGTGATCACGATGAACCTCCGGTGCACCGGCGTCTCGACGATTCCGCCGAGGCGCTCGAACGCGGTGGTCAGAACGGTGATGTCCGGGTCGGCCGGTGGTGCGGCGGGCCAGATCACGAGGCAGAGGTTGCCGCCGCGTCGCAGCACCTCGAAGGTTCCGTCCTCGGTGACCCGGATCCGGTCGCCCGCCGCGCAGTCGTAGACCAGCGCCGGGCTGGCGAGAACGTCGTACACACCGGGCGACACCACCGTTGCCGGCACCTGCTCGTGAACGGGCTGCCCCTCCGCTGTCCCACCGGCCAACAGCATGACGTGCGTATGCTCGCGCTCGACCTTCTCGACCTCCACGGCCGCGATTCTTCCACCCTTACGTCAGCGCGCGATCCGCGTCTCGTCGGGCCGCCCGCCGGCGGTAGCGGCGAAGGTCGACGAGCAGGTCCTCGTAGTCCTCCGGTGACAGCAGGAGGCATGGGCGCGAGCGCGAGAGGCGAAGAAACGCCTCGTCGAGCCGGCCTGCCCTGCGGTGCACCGGAAGTCGAACATCCGCGTAGCAAGATCTGCGAACCGGGCATACGCCGGCTGCTACGCGAGGCCGAGGAGGTCCGGGCGATCCGCGACCGCGCGCCAGCGGGCACCCGGGTCGTCGACCAGCCGGCGGGTGTCCAGGTCGAGCAGCCCGGTGACCGTGCTGACCTCCGCCACCAGCGCGCCCTCGCGGTTGTGGAACTCGCGATGGACCCGGAACGTCCGGCCCTCGCCCCACGCGAACGCGCAAGAGACGGTCACCTCGTCGCCGCCGCGGAGTTCGCGGTGGTATCGGATGGTGGTCTCGATGTTGACCGGGCCGACGCCGGAGCGCAGCAGTGCGTCGACGTCGACGCCGGCCGCCCGTACGCAGGCGTACAGCGCGTGGTCGGCGTACTGGACGTACACCGCGCCGTTGGCGTGACCCTGCGGGTCGAGTTCGTACGACCGCACCTCGATCGGCACGGAGAAGGTGCTCATGCCGTCCGCTCCCGCAGCCACTCCCGCGACCGGGCGCTGGCGTACCGGAGCCCGTCGCGGGTCTCGATCCAGTCGCCGCGCGCCCAGCCGCCCGCGGTCTGCGGTGCGAACCCGTGCCGGCGGAACAGCGCGCTCGCCTCCTCGCGCGTCAGTCCGCGCGATCCCCATTCGTCGAGCACCGCGGCGATGCGGTCGTCCTCCGGCACGGCCGGTTCGTCGTCGAGCGCGTCGGCCAGGTCGGTGAAGCCGCGCGCGATGAGCCGCAGGGCCGCGGCGGCGGCACGGGTGTCCATGCTCCGATCGTATACCGATCGCTAGCGATCGGATAGCAATAGGAACGGCGCGACGACGGCCGCGAACCGGTCCGGCGCCAGGCTGTGAATGCGGTGACCGACCGGGATCGTCACGAACTCCGCGCCCGGGATCCGGGCCGCCGCGTCGGCGAGGCGGTCCGGCGGGAGGTGACTCGTCGGTCCGCCCGAGAGGACCAGTGTCGGCGCGGTGATCGCGGGCAGCCGGTCCCACCACCCGGGGTCGGGCCGGCGCAGTTCGCGGATGGCCGAGGTCAACGCCGTCGGGTGGTAGCGGCGCCGGCGGAGCAACGCGCCGGCGAAGAGCAACGTGACCCGCGCGGGCGACAGCACCGCGGTCGCGACGCCGTCCCGGGCCGGCGCGGGCGGGTCCTCGAGCACGAGCCGGCTGACCCCGTCGGGCCGCTCCTGCGCGACGAGTGACGCCGTGTGCGCGCCGAGCGAGTGCCCCACCAGCGCCGGCCGGTCCAGCGCGAGCACGTCCAGCAGCCCGGTGACCGCGTCCCGGTAGCCGGCCAGCGAATAGCTCCGGAACCGGGCGGTGCCGCCGTGACCGGGCAGGTCGGGCGCGATGACCCGGCGCCCGGCCGCGGCGAGCACGCCGGCGAACCGGTCCCAGGTCGACGCGTCGCTGCCGCCGCCGTGCAGCAGCACGACGGCCGGCCCGCCGGCGTCACCCGTCTCGCGGTAGCTCATCCGCGATCCGCCGACCTCGACCACCCGAACCTTGATCACGCCGCAGCCTAACGGCGGCCGGGGCACGGACCCGCGCGGCCGCCCGCCGCGTACCACCGGGCGTGACAACGAGCACCGCTCCGACCACCGCGCCGACCACCGCCGGCGGCATGACAACCCCCGTGGTGCGGCGGTCCGTGCTGCTCGGCGGCACCGGCGTCGTGCTCGCCACGGTCGTGGCGCTGGCGGTCTCCGCGCGCGACACGGCCGAGAACGCGCGCATGGCCGACGTGCTCGGGCTCGACCTCGGCTGGGCGCCGTGGCTGGTGCCCGTCGCCGGCACCGCCGGGACGTTGTCGGCGGTCGCGGTCGTCGGTCTGTTGCTCTCCGCCGGGTTCCTGTCGGGGGGACGCCCGCGGCCGGTCGCGGTCGCGGCCCTCGTCTGGACGGCGGTGACGGCGGTCCGGATCTGCGCCGGCACGGCCGAGGTGTTCGGCGTCCCGGTGCGGCAGGCGCTGCACCCCAAGGCGGTGTGGTTCTTCGTCACCGAGGTACCCACCGGCCAGGCGCTGCTCATGACGCTCGTGCTGGCCGCCGTGGTGGCCGCCGGCTGCCGCTTCGCAACCAGCGCCGACGGGGCCGCCGTGCTCATGGCGCTCGCGGTGGTCGCGGTCCTCCCGCCGGTGGCCGCCGGGCACGCCAGCACCGCCGGCAACCACCAGGTGATCACGTCGGCGCTCATGCTGCACGCGGCGGCGGCCGTGGTGTGGACCGGCGGGCTGCTCGCGCTGGTGCTCGGCGCGCGGCAACCGGCGGTGGCCGTGGAGCGGTTCTCCGGCATCGCCCTGTGGTGCTTCGCGGTCACCGTGGCCACCGGCGTGGTCGGCGCCGCCGCCCGCGTCGAGCGGTGGTCGGACTTCACGTCGACCCGCTACGGCGCGATCCTCCTCACGAAGGCCGCCGCCCTCGTGGTGCTGGGCGCGTTCGGGTGGTGGCACCGCCGCCGGTCGCTGCCGGCGCTCGCCGCCGGACGTCCCCGCGTGTTCGCCCGGGTCGCGGGCGTGGAACTCCTCGTGCTCGCCGCGACCATGGGGCTCGCGGTGGCGTTGGCGCGCTCGGCGCCGCCGAACGAACTCGGCGCGGTCGTGTTCGACACCCCGCTCACCCCGGCGGTGCGCTGGATCCCCGAACCGGTGCTGCTGCTCCTCGCGGTGGTCGTGGTCACCGCGTACGTGGCCGGCGTCCGTAGCGTCCCGGGCTGGTCGGGTCGACGAACGGCCGCCTGGGTGTCCGGGTGGTCGCTGCTGGTCGCGGCCGGCACCCTGCGTTTCGCGACGGTGGACGCGTCGGCGACGGTCGCCGTGCTGCAGCCGCTCGTGGCGGCGTTCGTGGTGCCGGCGCTGCTGGTGGCCGGCAGCCCGGCCGGGCTGGCCCGCGCCGCGGGTGCCGACCGGCTCGCCGCCGCCGCCGACAGCCGCCCGCTGCGGGTGCTGCGCCGGCCCGACCTCGCGGTGACGCTGTACGCGGCCGCCGGGTTCGGGCTGGCGGTGGGCGTCGTCGAGGACTGGGCCGCCACCCGCCACGGCGTCCACCTGTTGTCGTACCTCGCCGTCGTCGCCGCCGGCTGCCTGGTCTGGTCACCGGCAAGGCCGAGCCCCCGCACAGGTTGACGCCGGTCGTTCGCCGTTCATCCGCGCGTCGCTGTGTGCTCACCGGCCATCGGTAGCTTCTGCCCGTCACCGACGGCAGAACCGAAATGAGAACGCGATGGGTCACGGTCATCACCACCACGGCCACGATGTGCCGTTCGCGCCGGACGACGTGCCGGCGGTGCTGGACACCTCGGTCCCGGACAGTGAACTGTCGCCCGACGAGGTGACCCGGCGCGGGTTCCTGCGCAACGCCGGCCTGCTCGGGGCCGGCGCCGCTACCGGAAGCGTGTTCGCCGGCGCCGGCGCCGCATCAGCCGACGCTGGCAGCAGCCGGTCTGTCGCCGAGGGAGGCGACGGTGGTCACCGCGACGACGACCGCAGCCGGCCCGGCAACCTGCGTTGGCTCGCCGGCGACCACCACATCCACACCCAGTACAGCTCCGACGCGATGTACCGGGTGATCGACCAGGCCCAGCACGCCGCCGCGTACGGGCTGGACTGGATGGTCGTCACCGACCACGGCAGTGTGGCGCACGCGAAGATCGGCGTCGACAAGGTCAACCCGAACATCGTCGCGGCCCGCGAAGAGCTGCCGGACATGCTCATCTTCCAGGGCCTGGAGTGGAACATCCCGGCCGCCGAGCACGGCACGGTGTTCGTCACGCCGGGCCGCAACGAGGTCGCCGTCCTCAAGGAGTTCGAGAACGCCTTCGACGGCACGGTCACCAACACGAGCGGGTCGACGCCGGCCAACGAGGCGCACGCGATCGCCGGTCTGAACTTCCTCGCCGACGCGGTCAAGCGCCGTCGGGTCGAGCACGCCCTGTTCCTCGCGAACCACCCGGCCCGCCGCGGCGTCGACTCGCCGCACGAGTTCCGCGGCTGGCGCGAGGCGGCTCCCGGCGTCGCGGTCGGCATGGAGGGCGCGCCCGGTCACCAGGCCGCCGGCATCCCGGCGCCGCACGGACCGGGCAGCGGACGCGGCTTCTACGACAACGCCCCGTCGGCCGCGTCGTTCCCCGGCTACCCGCTGGAGAGCTACCGCACCTGGGGCGGCTTCGACTTCTTCACCGCGACCGTCGGCGGGCTGTGGGACAGCCTGCTCGCCGAGGGCCGGCCGTGGTGGGTCACCGCGAACTCCGACGCGCACACCATCTACCTCGACACGGCCGTGCGCGGCCCGAACAGCGACTTCAACGCCAACGGCGCCTACAACGACCCGGTGCACGGCGGGGTGCCGAACGGGGCGGCCGGCGACTTCTGGCCGGGCTATTACAGCAAGACCCACGTCGGCGCCGCCGGCGCGAGCTACCGGGCCGTGATGGAGGGCATCCGGGACGGGCGCATCTGGGTCGACCACGGCGGCCTGATCCGCAACCTCGACGTCCGCGTCAAGGTCCAGGGTGACCGCGACGGCGGCACCACGCTCGGCGGGGCGCTGAGCGTCCGGCGCGGCTCCTCCGTCGAACTGACCATCGACATCGACCTGGCCACCACGCCGAACTGGGCGCAGATCCTGCCGGTCCTCACGCGCGTCGACGTCATCGCCGGCGCGGTGACCGGACCGGCCGCCGACAAGGACGTCTTCACCGCGCCGGGCACGAAGGTCGTCAAGTCGTTCGAGGTGACCGCCGGGAAGAAGCGGGTCTCGTTCACGCACCGCTTCCCACGCGTCGACGCCCCGTTCTACGTGCGGGTGCGCGGCACCGACGGCAACCGCACCGCGGCGGGCTTCAACGGCGCCGCGGTCGACCCGGTCGGCCCGGCGATGGACGTCGTCGGCAGCGCCGACCCGTGGGGCGACCTGTGGTTCTACGCGAACCCGATCTGGGTCCTCCCCCGGTGACGTCCGTCTACATCGGACTCGACGCCGGCCACGGCACGGTGTCGGAGGCGGAGCACTGGCTCGACGACGTGCTCACCGCCACCGGCCTCGACGCCGAGGACGGCGTGGTCGCCTGCACCCACCTGGTCCGGGCACCGTGGCCGCACGTCGCGGTCAGCATCGCCGTGCCCGGGCCGGACGTGCCGGCGGGCCTCCCCGAGGTGCCGGAACCGCTGGCCCGCGCCGCCGAGCAGGCCCGCGCCGAGCACGTCGCGGGCCGGTCCGGTCGCGCGTCGCACTTCCCGGGCCGCGACAACCTCACGGGGACGCTCACCGTGGCCGATCTGGTCGCCGGCAGCGCGATCGACGCGGTGGTGGTGCTCGGCGCGCCGCCACCGGCACCGGACACGGTCGTCGACACCCGCGACTTCGTCCGTCCACAGTGGAGGGACGGCCGGTTGACGCTGGTGACCACGCCGGCGCCGGACGGCCGGGTCGCGCCGTTCGAGGTCCCCAACCCGACCCCCTGCTGCGCCGACCACGCTTAACGCATCAGGGCGGTCATCCGGTCGTTGTGCTGGGCCTGGAGGCGGGCCAGCTTGAACTCGGTCTCGTACTCCAACGCCTGCTGGGCCACCCGGCGCTCGGCCAGGCTCCGCGACCGTTCGATGTCGGCGCGCAGCGTGGCGTCCTCGGAGATGCGTTCGTCGTGCTGCGCGCTGCGGATCTCCCGCTCGATCTCGAGTTGGTGCAGCAGGTCGCGGGCGCGTTCCCGGCGCTCCTGCTCGTACACGGTGTTACCGGTCATCAGCTTGCCGAGCACGGGCAGCAGGTCGACGGCGAGGAACACGATCGTCACCATCAGCAGGAGCATCAGCGCGCCGTTGTCGTGGCGGACCAGGTCGACCATCGCCTCGTGGCGCGACAGCAGACCGGTGGCGCGGTGCACGTCGGTCGCCTGCGTGTCGGCGGTCGCGGCGGTCGCCTGCGCCTCGTCGGCCACTTCGGCGCGGCGTTTGTCCAGGGTGGACTGTGCGGTCGCCAGGTCGGCCGCGGCCTTGTCGCGGTTGGCCCGGACCGTGTCGGCGTGCGCCTGCTTGCGCTGCCACACCTGGCCCTGGCCGATCAGCCGGGTTCCGCCGGTGCCGCGCATCTCCGCGTCGGCGGCCTGCTGGGCGGAGGCGTACTCGGCCTCCAGCAGGCGCAGCGCCTCGGCGCGTTGCCGGACCGCCTCCTCCTCCACGACGAGCTTGCTCTCCCGGGCCTGCTGCTCGGTCTGGACGACGGCGGTGTAGCGGCTGGCGTTCGTCTCGGCCAGGCGCGCCTCGATGTCCGGCGCGAACAGCACCATGCAGGCGAAGTCGGCGACGACGATGCCGACGAAGACGCTCACCAGCATCCGGCCCACGTACGGGATCACCGAGGTGAGCCCGCCGATGTCGACCCGCCGCGGCGCGCCGAGGATGACCCCGCGGTCGAACGCGAACAGGGTGAGGCCCCAGAACAGGCCGATCGGCACGATGAGCCACCACGCCAGGTCGGTCGCGGTCGCGATCGCGCTGATCGACGTCGCCGCGGCGATGACGCCCACCGCGATGACCGTGACGCCGAGGGCGGCGTACACGCCGCGCTCGCCGGTGCGGGTGGCGAGGGCGGGTTCGGCGTTCCCCGCGACGATCAGGGCGTCGCCGACGGCCGACCGGCGGCCGGCCGGCTCAGGCTCGTCCAGCAGAGTCATCGATCATCCTCTGGCTGTGGGGCCGGCTGGCTGTTGGCGGCCGCTGGCCGCGGGCGCAGGCTCAGGCTACGTCGGCGCGCCCGGCGGGCGCTGGCGAATGCGCATCCGCGTGACGACCTCGCGCCACAGCACCAACTGCGCGACGGCGAGCACGGTGGCGAACGGCAGCAGCGTCCAGACGCCGACGCCCTGGGCGAGCGCGCCCGCGAGCCACGGGAACAGCGCGCCGCCCAGCACGGAGAAGCCGTTGACGACGCCGATGGCCGTCGGGACCAGCCGGGGCTCGACGACGTCGGGCAGCACCGCGATCGCCGTCGGGAACAGCGGGCCCAGGAAGCACCCCATCACCACCAGCGCCACGCTCACCACCGCACCGGTCGGCGCGACCCAGCCGAGCAGCGCTGCGCCCGTCACCCCGAAAAGGCACACGAAGGACGTGCCCGCCGCCGACAGACCCACCCGGCCCGCGACGGGGCTGATGACGAACCGGCCGAGCGTCAGGCCGAGCCAGTAGGCACTGACCGACCACCCGGCGAGGAGCGGGCCCTGGCCGTGCTCCTCGGTGAGGAGGGTGTAGGCCCAGTTACCGACGCCGATCTCCAGACCGACGTACACGGTGAGGAACGCGCCGGCGAACAGCACCGCCGGAACCCGGGCCGCGCGGCCGAGCAGACCGGGCCGCTGCTCCCCCTCCGCCGGCGGCTCCTGCCGCGGATAGACGAGCAGGTACCCGACCACCACCGGCATCGCGACCACCGCCAGCACCAGCCACACCATCGGCCACGTGGTGAACCCCAGCATCCAGGCGGCCAGCAGCGGACCGATCAGCGCGCCCACGCCGAAGAACGCGTGCAGGCGGTTGAGCAGCGTGGTCGCGTTCGGCAGCCCGGTGAGGTAGACGTTCAGCACCGACTCGATCACGCCGGTGCCGAACCCGGCCGTCACCTGCACCGCCAGGAAGAGGACGAACACCGGCCGGGTGGCGAGGAAGAGCCACGAGAGGACGGCCGCCGACCCGCCGAGCACGAGCGTGGCCCGCATGCCGATGCGGTGCAGCAGCGGGCCGGAGGCGGCGCCGGCCAGCAGGAACCCGGCCGCGAACGCGAAGAACGTCAACCCGATGACGGCCTTGTCGACCCCGTAGTCGTCGATCTGCGCGGGCAGGAGCACGCCGCTGACCCCGGCGGACAGCCCGGCCAGCACGAACCCGGCGTAGGCCAGCAGGACCGGCATGCTCACACTCCCGGGGTCGTATCGACGAAGATCCTGAGCGGAAATCGAACCACGTGCAACAGAATTGCCACCCGCCGGGCACCTAGATGCGAGGAGGTGCGATGCCGAGCGGGGACCCGGAAGAGCACAGACAGTTCCGCGAGTACTTCGCGGCCCGGCGTGACACGGTGCGCCGGACCGCCTACATGTTGTGCGGCGACTGGCACTGGGCCGACGACTTGACCCAGAACGCGTTCATGCGCCTGGCGGTGAGCTGGCGCAAGGTGAACGACCGGCAGGCGCTCGACGCCTTCGTCCGGACCTGCCTGGTGCGCGCATACTTCGCCGACCTTCGGCGGGTGTGGCGCCGCCGCGAGCGCAGCGTCGCCGAGCCACCCGACGTCGCGGTGCCGGCCGACAGCGGTTCCACCGATCGGGCCGCGTTCCTGGCCGCCCTGCGGCGGCTGCCGCCGCGCCAGCGGGCGGTGCTGGTCTGCCGCTACTACCAGGACCTCGACGTGGCCGCGACCGCGCAGACCCTGGGGTGTTCGGAGGGGACGGTCCGCAGCCAGGCCGCGCGCGGGCTGGCGAAGCTCCGCGACCTGCTGGCGGAGAACGGGGACCTGACGACGGTGGAGGGCACGTGGTGAACCGGATCTACGAACGCTTCATGGACGCGGCCGACGGGGACATGCCGCCGAGCCGGCTCACCGCCGACGAGGTGTACGCCGCGGCGTGGCGACGGCGGCAGCGGCGGGTCGAGGTGTGGACGGCCGTCGCGGTGGTGGCCCTCCTGGTGGCGACGATCGTGGGCATGCAGGTGCGCAAACCCCCGGCCGGGCACGAGGTGGCCGTGCCGCCGACACCGACACCGACGCCGTCACCCCTCGGCGGCTTGCCGAACGGAACCCGCGACGGTGGCGTGGTCTTCGCCGCCGCCACCGACGCCGACCACCTCTACGCGGTGATCACCCGCTGCCCCGGGACCGACTGCACCACCCAGTTGCTCGGCTCGGACGACGCCGGAGCCACCTGGACCCTGCGCTCGACCGACCTGGGCGACCCGTCCAACGACTACTACGTGACCGCGCCGGCCGCCGGGGTGCTCTACCGGACGGTCGAGCGGACCGACGTCGTGGAGAGCGGTCCGGTCACGAAGGTCCGGATCCCGAAGATCAGCACGGACGGCGGCCGGTCCTGGACGGACGTGCAGGCCACCACCACGCCGGTGACCTCGGTGCCGGCGAACGGCTGGCTCGAGTGCCGGAACATACCGAGCCAGCACCCGTGCCCGGGCCTGGTCGTCGTCGACCCGGCCACCGCCCGCTCGGCGCCGCTGGCCACGCCGCCCGGGTTCACGGTGAGCTCGGTGGTCAACGTCCCCGCGGCGGCGGGCTTCTGGGTGGAGGGCTACGACGAGGAGAAGAAGGCGCCGGCCGTCGCCGTGAGCACCGACCGCGGCCGATCCTGGACCGTGCACGCCTTCGCGGCCGAGCCGAGGGAGAGCGGCGTCACGGCGGCCAGCGTCGACGGCGTCACCGGGTACGCCGTCGTCAGCGAGTACCACGCGGGAAAGACGACCCGGGCGAATCCCACGCCCGGGCCGGCGAGCTCGACCCACCACGTCTACCGCACCGGGGACGCGGGACAGACCTGGCAACGCGTCGACTCCGGGACGGCGCTCTTCGGCAACCAGGTCGACCTCCAGGCATCCTTCGTCGCCCGGGACGGCACCCACTTCGTGATGACGGTGTCGGGCTGGGTGCAGCAGTGGTACGTGAGCCGCGACAACGGGCACAGCTACGAGCCGGCCGGACCGACCGGGCTCACCCCCTACCTGGGCCTCGCCAACGCACCGATGTTCGGTGTCGTCACCCACGCACCGGGCCTCTACCTGGCGTTCGACGTCGATTCCGTCTACCGGTCCACCGACGGGCTCCGATTCACCAGGCACCCGGTGAGGATCTAGGACCGGTGATACACAATCTGTTCCGTGAGCGATCAGGAGTGGGTCGTCATCGCGGAGGCGCGGCGTCCGTCCGACGCCCGGTCAGACGCCCTGAGCTGGTTCACCGACGCCGGGTTCAAGCTGGTCTCGCACCCCGGCCGGGGTGGCTTCGGTGTCGAGGGCATCGACGACGTTCAGATCAAGGTGGACGCGCTGTTCAACGGCACGTGGTGGCGCATCAGCGTGCTGCGGTCGGCGCTCGGTGAGGCGGCGCCACCGGCCTGATCCCCCAGGCCGGTGGCGCTCAGCTCGTTCCGGTCAACACCAGCTCAGGGTCGAGTTGACGCGGGTGACGTTGCGCACGACGTTGTTGGCGCCGCCGCACGGGTTCTGGGTGATGTTCGTATTCGTGACGGTGAGGTTCTGGAACGTGATCCCCGACGAGATCGGGAACTCGGTGCGGGCCGCGACGCGGACCTCGCCACCGCCGGTCACCGTGCCGGACACGCCGGCGATCGTCACGTTGTAGCAGTTCTCGATCAGGATCGAGTTGTTGCCAGTGTTGTTGATCGTCACGCGGTCGATCACGGCGCCGCCGCTCTCCGAGACGCAGAAGATGCCCCGGCCGCCGCCGCTGGCGATGACGGTGCCGACCCGGATGTTCGTCGGGTAGCTGCTGCCGACACGGCCGTTGCGATTGGCCATGCGGAACGCCGCGTACCCGGTGCCGGTGCCGGCGTTCTGCGCGTCGACGGTGCCGACCGTGGCGTTGATGGTGTCGTTGAACAGCAGCCCGGACTCGCCGACGTTGCGGGCCGTCACCGTGCCGATGGTGATGCCGTCGACGCCGTAGGTCTCCACGCCGTGCGAGCTGGTGCCCTGCGCGTACACGGTGTCGATGCGGATGTTGCGGACCTTCACCGCGCGGTCGCCGCCGTGGTTGTCGATGCGCACGCCGAGGCCGCTGCTCACCCGCATGTCGATGCGGCCCAGCGTCAGGTTGTTCACGTTGCGCATGAAGATGCCGTAGACGGGCGTGCCGGTGAGGGTCAGGTTCTGGATCTCGACGTCGGTGGTGCCGCGCGAGTAGACCGGTGCCATGTCACCGGATCCGGACCCGGTGACGTTGATCGTCCCGCACACGTCGAGCACCGTGTAGCTCGGCAGCGACAGCCTGCTCGCCGCGCTCACCGAGCCCGACCCGCGCACGACCACGCGTTGCTTGCTGGTGCGGCCGGAACTCAGGCTGTTCACCGCGCCCTGCATCGCCGACAGCATGCTGGTGCCGGTGTACACGGTGGAGCTTCCGTTGCGGGCGGTCCAGGTGCTGCCGCTGACGGTCACCTCGGCATTGAACGACCCGGAGCCGCAGCCGGTGCCGGGGGCCGCGGTCACCGGGACCAGCTGCCACTGCTGGTTGTTGCCGCCGAGGTCGTCGAACTGGGAGACGCGTCCACCGTCCGCTGTGGACCATTCCCACACCTCGAGGGCGAGGTTGCTGTTGCGGTTGATCAGCCGCACGTAGCCGCCGGCCGAGTCGGCCAGCCGGAACTGCTGGTTGAATCCGTTGGCGTCGGCCCACTGGACGACGTTGGCGCCGCCGGCGGTGGAGTGCTCGAAGATGTCGAGCACCTTGCCGCTGTGGCGCGACTTCAAGCGGTAGTAGCCGCCGCCGGAGTCGACGAACTGCCACTGCTGCTGGTTCCCGTCGTTACGGGCCCACTGGACGATCGGCGCGCCGTCGGTGGTGGCGAAGTTGTACAGGTCGAGCGCCTTGCCGCTGTGCCGGTTCACCAGTACGTACCAGGCGTTGGTGTCGACCGTGGCGGCGGCGGCCCGGTTCGGAACGATCGCCAACGCGGCGAGCAGCACGGTGAGGACGGCGCCGAGCGCCCCGATCCACCGTGCGGCCGATCGGGAGTGGGTGGCGGGCAGCATGAAGTTCTCCTTGGGCTGAGCCGGGGACCCGCTCGACGAACCCGCTCCCACCGCCACGGATGTGAACGTTCACAACACCCTGACACGCGCTGATCGATTCAGGTCTATGCGTTGGACCGATTCTGGTGGCCCGCCGTGGCGTGTGTCAATGTTCCGACACCCGACCCGTGTGTCGCTGGAAATCGAAAAACGGTGCAACCATGCGCGCGATGTTTTCGTACCTGTCGATGTACCTGAGGGTTCATCGCCTGATACGTCTGTGTTCACGATTCGGGGGATAGATGGCACCGGTTCACCATTTCGCGTACGGGTCGGTCAATCCCGTCCTGGCGTTCGTCTTGTCTTTCATCGGTTCGTTGTTGAGCCTGATCCTCGCCCGGCAGGCCCGTGATGCCCGCGGTTCCCAGCGGGTGCGGTACCTGATCCTTTCGGCGTTGTCGCTGGGTGGCACCGGGATCTGGTTGATGCACTTCATGGCCATGGTGGGTTTCGACGTGCCGGATTCACCGGTGCGTTACGACCTGCCGATCACCGCGTTGAGTTTCGCGATCGCGGTGGTCATCGTGGCCGTCGGCCTGTTCACGGCGATCTTCACCCGGCCCGGCACCTTGAAGGTCGTCACCGGTGGCGTCATCACCGGCATCGGCGTCGCCGCGATGCACTACACCGGCATGCTCTCGATGCAGGTCGGCGGAAAGATCTCGTTCGACCTGAAGTACGTGGCCGCGTCGGTGGGCGTGGCCGTCGTCGCCGCGACCGTGGCGCTGTGGTTCGCCGCCGTCCTGCGCGGAACGACGGCCATGGTCGGCGCGGCCCTGATCATGGCGGTCGCGGTGTGCAGCATGCACTACACCGGCATGCTCGCGATCCGGGTGCGGCTCACCGATCCAGGCGCCCGGGTGGAGGGGCTGGAGACGTTCGAACTGCTCGCGCCGATCGCCATCATCGCCTGCGTAATGATCATGGGCCTGGCGTACGCGACGGTGAGCAGCACCCCGAGCATGGAGGAGGCCCCGGCCGGGGCGCACCACCGGCGCGTCGTCGCCGACCGGACCTGACCACGGCGGCCGTGGGCGGCCGGCCCGACAAGGGCCGGCCGCCAGGCTCTCAGCGGTAGATGAAGTAGACGTAGGCGCCGCCCGCGCCGGCGTTGAGGTCGCCCGGAACGAGCTTCCAGCCGTCGGGCAGGGGCGGATCCTCGTTGTCACCCGCGACGACGGTCAGATCGTTGACCGGGTCGCCGGCGTCGGTGTCGCGCGTGTAGCAGAGATACACGTAGCTGCCGCCGGCGCCCTGGTTGAGGTCGACGTTGAGCACCGTGAACCCGGGCGGCACGTGGGGTTCGGCATCGGACTGGACCGACACGAACAGTCCGCGGATCGGAGTGCCCTCGTCACGCAGGTAGGCCGCGAAGATGTACTTGCCGCCGGCGCCCTGGTTGAGGTCGACCGCGATGCGGGTGTACCGCGGATCGGGCGGATAGACGTACGGCGTGCTCGACGGGTCGAGGATCATGATGTCGGATACGGCGGTCATGGTGGTCTCCCAACCAGCAGAGGGAATCAACGAAGACTCCATTGACCGCCACCACCGGGGTGCCGCGAATCAGGGGCGCACCCTAGTCGTCTCCAGGGCCGCCCCCAGGTCGGCCCGCGACGTGATGCCCAGCTTCCGGTAGACGTGGCTGAGGTGGTACTCGACCGTCTTCGTGCTGACGAACAGCCGCTCGGCCGTCTGCCGGTTGCTGGCACCGGTCTCGACCACGAGGGCGACCTGCAGTTCCTGCGGCGTCAGCAAATCGGCGCCGCGGTGCAGCCGGGCCGGTAGCTCCACCCCGGTGGCCCGCAGTTCCCGGTGCGCCCGCTCGGCCCAGCCCTCCGCGCCGAGCGCGGCGAACGTCTCCCAGGCGGCCCGGAGCTGGGTGCGGGCCTCGGCGCGGGAGCGCTGGCGGCGCAGCCGCTGGCCGTACGCCAACCGGGTGCGGGCGGTTTCGAACGGACGCCCGGCGCACTCGTGCAGGCTCAGCGCCTCCTCGAAGTGGTCGGCGAACAGCGGGTCGACCAGCCCGCGGCACCGGGCGGCCAGCGCGCCGGTGAGCGGCCGGCCGGTGAGCGCCGCCTGCGCCTCCAGCGCCTCGACCACCGGCTCGGCGTCCGCCGTCCGTCCACAGTGGACATACGCCTCGACGAGGTCGGCCGCCCACGGGAAGTGCATCGCCTCCTGGAAACCGGTCTCGGTCGCCAGCCGGCGCGCCGTCTCCAGCGGCGCCAGCGCCGCGTCGGGCCGGCCGAGGCCCAGTTCCAGCCCGCCGAGCAGCCCCTGCACCAGCAGGTCGAGCACCACCGTCCCGGACGCGCGGGACTGTTCCAGCACCAGGTTGGCGTACCGGACGCACTCGGTGCGGTGACCGCGCGCGGCGGCGATCCCGGCCCGCAGGTGACGGGTGTTGGCGATCTCGTTGACCAGACCGGTGTCGATCGCCAACTGCTCCGCCTCCAGGATCCCGGCGTACGCCTCGCGCCAGTGCCCGCGCCGGAAGTCGACCAGCGCCTGCTCGCCGATCGGCCAGACCATCAGCCCGACCGCCGACCGTTCGCGGGCGATGCGCTTGAGCCGGTCGTGCAGCTCGGTGGCCCGGTCGAACGCGTCGAGCACCGCGTACCCGTAGGCCATGTCGGCGATCAGCGGCAGCGCCTCGGCCGGCAGGTCACCGTCCAATGTGGACCCGACCAGCTCGTGGTCGAGCTCCTTCGCGTCGGTGGCCTCGCCCAGCAGCGTCCGCACGATGATCGCCGCGCACCGGCAGTAGACGGCGAGCGGGCCCGGGTCGTCGGCGATGAGCGCGGTCGCCTCGTGGATCACCGCCAACGCGTCGTGGCCCCGGCCGGAGTACACCGCCGCCCCGAACGCCGCGGCGAGGATCTTCACGGCCAGGTCTGGCCGGTGCCCGCGGACCCGGTCCGCCTCGGCCACCAGCCGGTCGAACGTCGCGCCGGTGTCGCCGCTGCGCGTCTGTACGCGTCCCAGCAGTGCCTCGACCTCGGCGCGGATCTCCTCCGCCGCCGGCGCCGCGGCGCGGGCGGCAGCCAGCAGGCGGGCGCTGCGGTCGGTCCGGCCGGCGTTGAACGCGGCCGCCGCCGCGGCGAACAGGCGCCCGGCCCGCACCTCCGGGCCGGCGGACAGCTGCGCGGCCCGCTCGTACGCGGCCGACGCCGACGCGTACCCGGACGCCAGGACCGCCCGGTCGGCCGTCTCGTGCAGGGCCGCCGCGGCGGACTCGTCCAGCCCGTACGCCGCCGAGGCCAGGTGCCACGCCCGGCGGGCCCGGCCGTGCACGCTCGCGTCGTCGGCGAGCGCGCCGGCGATCACCGCGTGCGCGGCCCGGCGGTCGCTGTGCGGCACCCGCTGCACGCACGCCGAACGCACCAGCGGATGCCGGAACCGCACGCCCGCGGGCGTCACCGTGACGAGCCCGGCGTCCTCGGCGGCGGCGAGCACCGTCCCGTCGGCGCCGTCGCTCGCCAGCGCCGCGAACAGCGTCGCGGTGTCGGCGTCGTGCAACAGCGCGGTGACGAGCAGCGCCCGCCGGGTCGCCGCCGGCAGCCGGTCGATCCGCTCGCCGTACGCGTCGGCGAGCACGATGCCGATCGGAAGCGGCTCCGCCGGGCCGTCGATCAGGTCCGGCGCCAGCCCGGGCAGGTCGACCAGCGCGAGCGGGTTCCCGCCGGTCAGCGCGACCAGGCGGTCGACACGGTCGGGCGGCACCGGGATCCCGCGCTCGGCCAGGAGGTCGGTGGTCGCAGGCCCGTCGAGGCCGGCGAGGTCGATCCGTGGAAGATCCCGGACGCCGTCGGCGCCGCGCCCGGCGAACAGCAGCGCGACGGCGTCGTGGGCCAGCCGGCGCGCCACGAACCCGAGTGCCGCCAGCGACGGCTCGTCGATCCACTGCACGTCGTCGAGGACGGCCACCACGGGCCGGTCCCGGGCCAGCGTCGTGAGCACGGTGAGCAGCCCGGCACCGACGGCGAACCGGTCGACGCCGCCGGTTGGCAGGTCGGCGGTGGCCAGCGCCGCCGCGAGCGCGGCCCGTTGCGGCACCGGCAGGTCGAGCGGATCGAGGTCGACCGGGCGCAGCAGCATGTCGAGCACGCCGAACGGCAGGTCGCGCTCGGACCGGACGCCGCGGCCGACGAGCACGCGTGCCCCGGCCGCGGCCCGGTGCGCGCCGTACTCCAGCAGCGCCGACTTGCCGATGCCGGGTTCGCCGACGAACGCGAGGACGGCTCCGCGCCCGTCGGCGGCGGTCGCCAGCAGTTCGTCGATTGCGAGGCACTCCGCTGAGCGGCCGTGCAGTCGGGTAGTCATCGCCCAAATCCCCCGGAAGCGTTACGACTCCGTCCGGGGTACCACGCGCGGCGGGCCGCGTAGAACCCATCTGGCGGGGACCCGACCACTTTCGCTCCGGTGCCCGGAGCTTTACGGTGAACCCGTCAATTCGTAGATGCACATGAACGAAAGTCGACCCCGCCCGACCGGAGGCATGCGCCATGACCCGATCCCCGTCCGTCACCCGTCGCGGCGTCCTCGCCGCCGGAGCCGCCGCAACCGCCGCCACCGCCGCGACCACGCTCGGTGCGGGCCCGGCCCAGGCCGATCCCGAGGCCGCCGGCGGCGACCACGGCCGCGTCCCCCGCGACCGCATCAGCGTGCAGCTCTACACGCTGCGCGACCAGTTGCAGATCGACCTGCCCGGCAGCCTCGCCGAACTGCGGCGCATCGGGTACACGCGGATCGAGCACGCCGGCTTCGTCGGGCGCACCGCCGCCCAGTTCCGGGCCGCCCTCGACGCGGCGGGGCTGCGCGCCACGTCGGGACACGTCGGCATCCCCCAGCCGTTCGACGCCGCGGCCTGGCAGCGCGCCCTCGACGACGCCGCGATCGTCGGCAACCGGTACATCGTCCACCCGTTCTTCGGCATCGACGCCACCGGCCAGCCGATCCGCGACGGCGCCGTCTACGCCGCGTTCGCCCGCGACCTCAACAGGGCCGGCGCCCTGGCGAAGCGCGCCGGATTGAGCTTCGGCTACCACAACCACCATCTGGAGTTCTTCCCCCAGAACGGATCCGGCCGCCGCCGCACCGGCTACGACATCCTCACCGCCGAGACCGACCCCGACCTGGTGCACCTGGAGGTCGACCTGTTCTGGGCGTGGCGCGGCACGGCCGACCCGGTCGACCTGATCCAGAAGCACCGCGGCCGCATCCGGCAGGTACACGTGAAGGACCTCGACGTCAACGCCAGCTTCGCCGACCCCGGTTCCGGCCTGATCGACTTCGGCCGCGTCTTCCAACACGCCCGCACGGCGGGCCTGGCCGAGTACATCGTCGAACGCGACGACGCCGGCACCCCGCCGAGAACCCCCGCCCAGGCGTTGGACACCGCCCGGAACGGCTTCCGCTACCTCGACGCTCTCCGCTTCTGAGGCGTTGCGACGTCGCAACGCCTAGGCGCGCTGCCGCGCGGACTCGGCGGTGTCGATCATCCCCAACGCCACCTCCAGCGCGGCGGCGGACAACTCGTCGTCGGTGTGCTTGTCGTCGCCGTCGAACAGGAACAGGCCGACGTGCATCGACATGATCGACAGCGCGCTCTGGATCTTCACCGGTAGCGGGTCGTCGGGCTCGACCAGGACGGCGAACACGTTCATCATCGCCTCTTTCAGCCCTTCGCCGCGGGACTGGTCGCGCAGCGCGGTCCGGTTCCGCTCGGCGAACCGCATGATGTTCGAGTGCTTGACGTCCTGCAGTTGAGCGGCGTACCGCCGGACCACCTCCCGCCGGAGGTCCGGCGTGCGGGGTTGCGCCTGCGCCCAGTCGACCAGTTCGCGCAGCAGCGTCAGCCGATCGTCGATCAGGCTGCCGATGATCTCTTCCTTGGTCTTGAAGTGGTAGTAGAGCGCCGCCTTCGTGACGCCCAGCCGCTCGGCGATCTCGCGCAACGAGGTCGCCTCGTACCCCTGCTCGGTGAACAGTTCGAGGGCGACCTCCTGAATGCGCCGACGCGTGTTCGATTGCTCCCTCATCTGCTCCGCCCTCGATTACTTACTTGACGGCCGGCTAGTACCGCGCCTACCGTTCGAAGCATACTAGCCGGCCGGCAAGTAAGTCGGCTCGTCCATCCGGGGGTAATGATGTCCGCACCCGCACCGGCCCGCCGCCGGGAGGTCATGGCCGTGTTGCCGGGCCTCATGCTGGCGATGCTGCTGGCCATGCTCGACAACATGATCGTCAGCACCGCGATGCCCCGCATCGTCGGTGACCTGCACGGTCTGTCCCACCTCTCCTGGGTGGTCACCGCCTACGTCCTCGGCACGACCGTCTCCACCCCGATCTGGGGGAAGATCGGCGACCTCTACGGCCGCAAGAACATCTTCCTCACCTCGATCGTGATCTTCCTGATCGGGTCCGCGCTCTCCGGCGCCGCACAGACCATGGGCGAGCTGATCGGGTTCCGGGCCCTCCAGGGCCTAGGCGCCGGCGGCCTGATGGTCGGCGTCATGGCGATCATCGGCGACCTGGTGCCGCCCCGCGAACGCGGGCAGTACCAGGGTTTCATGGCGGCGACCATGGCGGCGGCGACCGTCGCCGGGCCGCTCGTCGGCGGCTACATCACCGACCACCTGAGCTGGCGGTGGGCGTTCTACATCAACCTGCCGCTGGGCGGCCTGGCCCTGGTGATGCTCGCCCTGCAACTGAAGCTGCCCACCCGGCGCACCGAACACCGCATCGACTGGCTCGGCTCCGGCCTCCTCGCCGGCGGCATCACCGGGCTGGTCCTGATCACCACCTGGGGCGGCACCGAGTACGCCTGGGGTTCGTGGCAGATCCTCACGCTCGCGGCGCTGGCGGTCGTGCTGCTGGGCGCGTTCGCGCTCGTCGAACGGCGCGCCGCCGAGCCGGTGCTGTCGTTGGAGCTGTTCAAGAACCGCAACTTCACACTGTCGACGGTCATCGTCTTCCTGCTCGGCTTCTCGATGTTCGGCGCGATCAACTTCCTGCCGCTGTACCAGCAGACCGTGCAGGGTGCCTCCGCGACGAACTCCGGGCTCCTGCTGCTGCCGATGATGGCGGGCATGCTCGTCACCTCGCTGGTGGCCGGGCAGCTCATCACCCGCACCGGTCGCTACAAGGCGTTCCCGGTCATCGGCGGGGTGCTGGTCTTCGCCGGGATGGCGCTGCTGGCCACCGTCGACATCGACACGAGCCGGCTGCGCACGTCGCTGTTCATGGTCGCGCTCGGCGCGGGCATGGGCCTGCTCATGCAGACGACGATGCTGATCGCGCAGAACAGCGTCGATCAACGCAACCTGGGCGTGGCGAGCAGCACCACCACGTTCTTCCGCTCCATCGGCGGCTCGTTCGGGGTGTCGCTGTTCGGCGCCGTCTTCAACCGGGCGCTCGAAAACGATCTCACCAAGCACCTCGGATCCGCCGCGTCCGACGTCGCGTCCGGTGCGGGCGTCGCCGGCCTGACCCCGGAGAAGCTCGCCACCATGCCGTCCGAGGTGGTGTCCGCGCTCCTGCACGGCATCGCCGACTCCACCGCGGCCGTGTTCCTCTGCGCCGCGGTGATCGCCGTCGTGGTGCCGGTGGCCGCGGCGTTCATCCGGCACGAACCGCTGCGCGGAGCGGAACCCGCGCCGGCCGAACAGGAAGCCGAGACCACCGGCGTCAAAGCCTAACTACAACCGCTCGAGGAAGTCCGCCACACTGTCGGCCAGGTCCTCCCGACCGGCCGCGGTGTGGCGGCCGAGCAGCGCGGTCAGCCGGGTACGGGCGTCGCCGGACCGGCCCAGCCGCTCCTCCAGCATCGCGGCCGTGAACATGCTCTGGGTCGCGCTGCCCGGTTCGTCGAGCCCGAAGAAGCCGTCGGCGGCCGCGTCGGCCAGGTCGACGGCGCGGGCGGCCAGCTTCTCCGGACGCTCGTCCGGCGGCCAGTTCAGCACCAGGTGCGCCGCCTGCCGCAGCGTCTCGAAGTACTCGTACCCCGAATCGGGAACCGCCGCCGCCTCCAGCATCTCCAGCGCGCCCGGCCAGTCCGGCTCCTCGCGCTGCACCAGCGTCCAGGCGTGGCCGCGGATCGCCCGCACCTCGGCGTCGCGGTCGCCGACCTCGCGCCACACCTCGGCGGCCCGCTCGAACGTGCGACCGGCGTCGTCGGACATCCCGGCGCCGTCGAGCGCGTTGGCCGCGGCGTGCACCAGCGAGGCGTGCTCGCGCCGGTCGGCGGTCATGCGGGCCGCGGCGATCAGTTCCTCCGCCGCCGTCCGGAACTCGCCGATGTCGGCCAGGCACTCGCCGTAGACCTGGCGCACGTGCACGATCTCGTGCTCGTCGCCGCGCCGGTCGACGTCCGGGAGCATCGACTCCAGCAGCGCCACCGCCTCCGCCGGGCGGCCGGTGCGCCGGAACGCGAACACCGCGACCATCCGGGCCCGGGCCGCGACCGGCGGGTCCACGTCGTCGAGCAGGTGCGCCGCGCTCAACGCGGTGGACACCGCCTCGGTGTCGCGCCCGCCCAGCATCACGTAGATCTCGGCCCGCAGGGCGGCCAACCGGCCCCGGCTCTCGGCGTCGAGCCGGTCGCCGCCGACCGTCAGGGCCCGGTCGAGGTGCGCCTCCGCCGCGGCCGGGTCACCGCCGCGCATGGTCACCTCGGCCAGGAGCTGCAGCGACTCGGCCGCCCGGTGCGGCACTCCGGCCGCGACGAACGCCTCGGCCGCGCCCGCGAGCAGGTCCGGCGCGGGCTCGGGGTCACCGGCCGACAGCGTCAGCTGGGCGCTGATGTGCAGCACCGAGCCCTTCTCGTAGGGCCGATCGGCGGCCGCCGCCAGCAGCGTCGCCAGCAGGCGGTCGAGGCCGGCCTTCGCCGGGCTGTCCGGGTTCCGCGCCTCCGGCCCCCGCAACCAGTCGAGGAACAGGGCCTGCACGTGGCAGAACCGGACCGTCCACAGCACCGCGTCGGTGGCCTCGGGCAGCGCGGTGACCTCGGCCAGCACCGTCGCCGGGTCGGTGCCGGGCGGCGGTTCGTCGCCGTCGATCAGCGCGCCCAGGCCGGCCCGGGCCCGGTTGACCGCGTCGCGCCCGGCGTCGCCGGCCAGCGCGAACTCGCGGGCGACCGTCCGGAAGTCCTCGACGGTACCGGCCGGGTCGGCCACGGCCTTCGCCATCACCCGGCTCTCCGCGATCCGCGCCCGCACCGGCGGCGGCAGGTCGGCCCCGCTGGCCGCGACGCGTTCCCACACCTCGGCCGCCCGCGGGTCGTGCGCCTCGGCGAGCCGGGTCGCCTCCGCGATCAGCGCGTCGGCGTCATCCGGGGCTTCCGGCTCCGGTTCGGTCTTTTTGATGACGGGCACAGCGCCGCCCGGTGTACCACGGAGCCCGAGCGGCAACTCCGCGAGCAGCGGCTCCTGCGCCCGGCGGGTCGACGACCGCCCGCTCACCGCCGCCGTCCCGTTGCGCTCGTCGAACGTCGCCACGATGCCGTCGACCTCCGCCTCGACGGCCGGCAGCAGCGCCGCCACGGTGGTGGTCGGCCGGTCAGCGCGTGGGGTCGGCACCTCCAGGTCACCCTGACCGAGCGCCACCAGCCGGCGCAGCAGCACCACGACGGCCTCCAGGAAGAACAGCCGGTACCGCACCGGTTCGCCGGCGGCGAGCGTGAGCCAGCCGGCGTGCTCGGCGAGGATCTCCAGCGCCCGCGCCTCGTTGCCGGTCAGCGCCGCGAACTCCAGGTGCTCGGCGACGCTCGCCCGCAGCGCCGGGTTGCCCCGCACCATCCGGTACCCGCGCAGGTGGTTGGCGCGCGCCTCCTCGGCCCGACCCAGGCGCAGCAACGGCAGCAGCGTCCGGGCGAGCACCCGGTGCGGCTCCTCCGCGCACGTCAGGTGCCCGTCGGTGACCGCCTGCCAGATGCGCACCGCCTCCTCGTCCTGCCCCTGCGTGGTCAGCCAGTCGCCGCGGTTGTGCCGTTCGCAGGCCTCGCAGTCGGCCATGTCGTCGCGTTCGGCGGTGATCCAGCGGTCGAAGTGCGTGGCCGCCACCGCGGTGTCGCCGACGTGGACGGCCACGTAGTGCCGGCAGGCGTGCACCGCCTGCGAGTTGTGACCGGCGAGCCGGTACCGGCGCTCCATCTCGTCGAGCCAGCGCCCGATCGTCGCCAACGGCACGTTCGGCTGCCAGATCAGGCCGGCGCTGACCCACTTGAAGTGCCAGTGCAGGCTGTGCGCGGAGTACTCGTCGAAGTCCTCCGGCCGCTCGTCCCACATCTTCAGCACCCGCGCGAACGGCACCAGCATGCGGTCGGACGAGCCGTCGTACTCGTAGGCGGTGATGAGGGCCTGCAACGCGTGGATCAGCATCGGGCGGTCGCCGGTCTGCGCCGCCTGCTCCACCAGCTGCTCCGCGCGGGCGCTGCGGGCCGGCCCGTAGGGCCTGGACGCGTTGTCCTTCAGCGCCTCGTGTACTTCTTCCGTGCTTGACGGACTGTCCATCACGCCTCCGTGGTCCGGGTCCGGTCGGCCGCCCACGTGAGCAGGTCGCCGAGGGCGCGGTTGAGCAACGCCGACTCGGTCGTCCGCAGTGGACGGTGGGTCATCAGCAGGGCCTGTCCGTACAGCGCGTCGACGGCGGTGGCGCGCAGTTCGGGGTCGGCGAGCCCGGTCACCCTGCGGACCACCGGGTTGAGATCGTTGAGGACGAGCTGGGCGCGCGGGGCGGTGGCGCGCAGGTTCGACAGGATCTCCGTCCACAGTGGATCGGCGTCGGCCTCGGCCTGCGCGCGCGAGCGCTCGTGCAGCGCCTCGCGGCTGTCGAGGTACAGGGCCGGCACCGACACCGGATGGAACGTGCGCAGCACCACGTCGCAGTCGAGCCGGTCGAGCCGGGCCCGGGCCGCGGCGAGGAAGGCGGCCACGGCGAGTTCGCGGTCGGCGGGCACGGCGTCGAGGTGCGCGACCACCGCGTCGGCGGCCAGCGGCACCACCGACGTGCCCGGCGCCACCGACGGAAGCTTGTCGACCAGTGCGGCGTCGTAGGTGTACCCGCCGTTGACCACGCCGAGCCCCTGCGCCGACGCGATCGCCGCGACCTGGCGGAACTCCTCGACGGTGCGGGCGAGGTGCACCATCGGGTGCCGGCGGGCGAGTTCGGCGAGGCTCACCCGGCCGGCGGTGGTCTCGAACCGCAGCCACGGCAGCATCGTGCGCAGCAGCTCGTCGTCGTGCACCGCGAGGGCCTTGACGCCGAGCTGGTGCACGGCGAGGAACCGCTCCAGCCGCTCGGGGTCGGTGGCGGCGAGCCCGGTGAGCCAGTCGCGGATGCGGTCGCCGAGCGCGTCGCGCACCGCGGCGAGCGTCTCGTCGTCGTAGAGCGCCTCGCGGGACGCGGTGGGCCGCAACGCCTCCGCGTCGACGATGCAGCGGGCGAAGAACGCCCACTCCGGCAGCAGCTTGCTGGCCGACTCCGACAGCAGCATGCCCTTGAGGTAAACCCGGTGCCCGCCGCGCTCCAACGGGTTCGACGCGACCGGCAGCACGTACGCGGCGCCGCGCACGCCGACGAGGGGCAGGTCGAGGTCGACGACGTCGAGGGCGGCGAAGCCCAGCGTCTCCTGTCCGTAGGCGAGCAGCGCCGCGCGACGCGTGTCGGGCGTGGCGTGGTCGCGGTCCCAGACCGGCGGCGTGGTGTTCACCTTCGTGGTGACGCCCTGCGCCTCGACGAGGATGTCGTACCGCAGCAGCGCGCCGAAGCTGCCCGCCAGGTCCCGGACGCACTCGGCGGTGAACCACTGCTCGGCGCCGCGCCGGGCCGTCACCGTGACCGTCGTGCCGGCCTCCGGCCGCGCGTCGTCGGGCAGCGTGCGCACCGTGTACGCGCCGTCGGACGTCGCCCGCCACTCCACCGGCACCGCGGCCGGATCCGTCGCCGACCGGCTCACCACGGTGATCTCGTCGGCGACCACGAAACAGGCGAGCAGGCCGATGCCGAACTGTCCGAGGAACTCCCGCCGGGCCACCTCGACGCCGGCCAGGTCGTCACGCTTGGAGCTGCTGCCGATCGTGGCGAGGAACCGGTGCACGTCGGCCTCGGAGAGCCCGATGCCCGGATCGTCGACCCGCAACGCGCCGGGGAGAACCGTCAACCGGATCTCCCCTGGCGTCCCGTCCTGCCGCTTGTTCTGTCGTGCGGTGACCGCGTCGACCGCGTTCTGCAACAACTCACGCACGTAGACGCGCGGGCTCGAGTACAGGTGGTGGGAGAGCAGATCCACCAACCCGCGCAGATCGACCTGGAACGTGTGTGACGGCTGCTCGTGCACCTGCACATGCTACGAGGGTTGGATTCCCGGTGGTGCCCGGCCCGCGTCGGGCCCCGGTCAGGACCAGCCGCAGCCGCTCCACGTGCGGGCCGACCACGTACGGGCGGACCAGGTCCGGGCCGACCACGTACGCCCGTCCCAGACGGCGTCGCTCCAGGTGCGGGCGGTCCAGCTCACGCCCGTCCAATTGTTTCCGGTCCAGGTGGCGCCCGACCACGTCCGTGACGTCCACGACGAGCCCGACCACGACGAGCCCGACCAGGTGCGGCCGTTCCACACCCCGCCCACCCAGGCCCGGGCCGTGATGCTCTTCGTCCACGCCGCGCCCATGATGTCGCGCTCGCCGGTCAGCTCGATCCCGGACACCGGGTCGGTGACGTGCGCCGACCCGCGGGCGCCCTCGAGCGTGCCGGTGCCCAGCGACGCCGACCACGTCTGCGTGTACGCCGGGGTCGGCGCGGCGGCCGCGGCCGCGATGTTGAGCTGGCCCGCGCCGGCCGAGATCGGGTCGGCGGCCGGCATCGTGTCCGTGGTGGTCGTCAGCAGCCGCTTGACCTGGTCCGGGGTGAGGTTCGGCCGCTGCTGCAGGAGCAGCGCCGCCGCGCCGGAGACCACCGCGGTCGCCTGCGACGTGCCCGACCCGCGGAACAGCCGCTGGTCCTTGTCGGTGGGCAGCAGCCCGGTCGGGTAGTTGCTGTCGATGTACGAGCCGGGTACGCGCAGCGACACCACCGACTTCCCGGCGGCCAGCAGGTCGGCGTGCCGGGTGGCGTTGCCGCGGGTGCTGAAGTCGCCGACGATGTCGTCGGTGCGGGTGGTGGTGCCGCGGGGGTCGGCGCCGCCGACCGCGATCACGTACGGGTTGGCCGCCGGCATCGAGACGCGCGTCGCGGCGGCGCCGTCGTTGCCGACCGCGACCACCACCACGATGCCCGCCCGCCAGGCCGCCTCGACGGCGTGCGACAGCGGGTCGAGCCGGGGATCCTGGGCCGAGTCGGTGCCGAACGAGAGGTTCAGGACGCGGATGTTCAGCCCCGGGTCGTTCCGGTGCGCCACCGCCCAGTCGATCGCGGCGATCACCTGCGAGACGTCCACGGCGCCGTCGGCGGCCGCGACCTTGAGGTTGATCAGCGTCGCGTCCGGCGCGACACCGGTGAACAGCTTGGGGTCGTCCTCCTTGCCGGCCTTCACCTTGGTGTCCCGGCCGGCGATGATCCCCGCCATGTGGGTGCCGTGCCCGAACGTGTCCAGGTACCGCGTCGCCGCGCCGTTCGACTCGAACGACAGGTCCGGGCCGTTGACGACCTTGCCCGCCGCGGTCAGCCCCTCGACCGGCGCGATCCCGGAGTCGATCAGCGCGACGCCGATACCCTTGCCGGTGACGGTGCGCCCGGTGGCATCCGTGGTCGTCCACACCTGCTGGGCGCCGTTGCCCGCCTCGATGTTGTAGAGCGAGTTCTCGTCGTTGTCGGCGCGCCACTTGGCTGCCTTCAACCGTACGGTGCCGTCCGGCGTCACCGACCGTACGCCGGCGGAGGTGCTGATCCTCGTGAGGGCGTCGGCGGGCACGGTCGCGGCGACGCTGTCGACGAGGTCGAGGCGGCGCGTGGTGGTCCCGCCGGCCGCCGCGACCGCCCGCTCCGCGGCCGCCGCGTCGGTGTAGCCGACGATGACGTCGGTCTGCGGGCCGTCATGGGTCCCGGCCGCGTTCGCGATCGTCGACGGCGTGAGCGCGACCAACGCGACCACGGTCGGTACGGCGAGCAGACGTGCCCACCAGCCTCGTGCCTGTGCAGCCATGAACCCGTCCTCCGGTGTCGGCTCCGACAACGGATCCAGCGTGCGGGAGCGGGTCGTACGCCGTCGTCGGCCCGCGGGCCGGTGCCCGTCGCGGGCCGGCGGACAGTCCGGTGCGGCCCCGGTTGCCGGCCGGTTGCGTCCGCTACACCGCCTTCACGTACCGGTGCGCCGGCACCCGGACCGCACCCGGGGCGTCCGGCGCGTGGTGGTCGAACAGCCCCTCGTCGACCCAGCCCTGACGCTCGTAGAACCGGCGCGCCCGGGTGTTACCGGCGACCACGGCCAGCCACGCCGCCCCGTGCCCGGCGGCCGCCACCTGCCGCTCGGCCTCTGCGAGCAGCACGCCCGCCACACCGCTCCCCCGGTGCGCGCCGGACACGTAGACCTGCTCCACCTCGTCGCCGACCACCATGACGAACCCGGCCACCTCCCCGTCGACGGTGGCCACCGTGGTACCGCCGGTCCGCTCGACGGCCCGGGTACCGAACGACTCCGCGGTGCGGATCGCCACCAGCTCCTCGGGCACGTGGCCGAGGTGACCGTCGCGCCACCCGTCCCGCCAGATCCGGGCCACCACGTCCGCGTCACCGGCCACCGCCGGCCGCACCAGCACCTCTCCCACCCCCCGACCCTACCGACAGCCCGTCCCGCTCATCCGCGAACGCCAAGCCCCAAGTCGATCTTGCAGTTGTGCCCGCCCTTTCGCCGGAATTCACCCGTTTTTCGGCGAGCACAACTGCAAGATCGACGCCGAGGGCGCCGCAGCCAGGCGGGCTCAGACGGACGTGAGGATTGCCACGCAGGCGTCGTCGTCGGTCGGGTCGGCGGGGAGCATGCCGGCCAGCACAAGGTCCAGCAGATCGCGCGCGGACGCCGTGCCGGCCTCGCGGTGCGACCGCGCCAGCACGTGGAGCAGGCGCCGGATCTCGGTGCCGACCCCGTCGTCGCGGCGGTCGACCAGCCCGTCGGTGTACAGGCACAGCGCGGCGCCCGGCCGCATCGGCAGCTCCTCGACCGGATACTTCGGCACCGGCGTCACGCCGAGGGCCGGCCCCGGCCAGCCGGTCGGAATCACGTCCGGGTCGTTGTCCGGACCGCCCGGCAGCACCAGCAGCGGCGCGAGGTGCCCGGCGCTGGCGACGCGGAGCAGGCCGGCGTCGGGGTCGAAGTGGACGACCGCGGCGGTCGCGTGCGCGGTGTCGCGGAACGTCGCGGTCATGAACCGGTTGAGCCGGGCCAGGATCCGGCCCGGGTTCGGGTCCTCGATCGCGTACGCGCGCAGGGCCGCGCGCACCGGTCCCATCACCGCGACCTCGTGCCGGCCGTGCGCGACCACCCCGCCCACCGCGACCACCATGCCCCCGCCCGGCGCGGCCAGCGCGTCGTACCAGTCGCCGCCGGAGTCCAGCCGGTCGGGCACGGCCCGGTAGGCGGCGGCGACCCGCGCGCCCCGCACGTCCGGCAGGCGGTCGGGCAGCAACTCGCGGTGGAACCGGTCCACGAGACGGCGTTCGGCCCGGCGATCGGCGGTGACGGCGGCGTCGATCCGGACGTCCTCGATGCCGGTGACGTCGTGCGCGACGCCCCACACCGGATCGTCCACAGTGGACGGCCGGCACGAGACGACGAAGTGGCGCACCACGCCGTCCCGCCCGGCCAGCCGCAGCGGGAAGCGCCGGTCCCGCCCGGTACGCATCGCGCCCGCCACCACGGCCGTCGCGCGGCGGGCGTCGGCCGGATGCGCGCGCCGCCACAGGTCGCCCGGGCTCAGCATCGCGGCCGGCAGCCCGAGCAGGTCGGCCAACCGTCCACTGAGGACGATCAGGCCGGTGCGACGGTCGAACTCCCAGCCGCCCGCGATCGTCACCCGCTCGGTCTCGGCCAGCCGGTCGGCCAGGTCGGCCGCGTGCCGCCGCACCGCGTCCAGGTGGCCGGACGTCACGGCACCGGGCCGGGTCCGCATCGTCCCGGTCACGTCCTCCACCACGGCGACCAGGTCACCGGCCGACGAGTCGGTGGTCGGGTGCAGGCGCACGTCGAGCCAGCGCGGACCGAGGCCGACGCGGCGCGCGGCGACCCGGTAGGCCCGCCCTCCCCGCGGCACGCCGGCCGTCACGACGCCGTGCAGGCGCTCCCGGTCGGCCGCGTCGAGCCACGCCAGCCAGCCGTGCCCGAGCAGACACTCGACCGGCAGCCCGGCGATCTCGGCCAGGCGCGGGTTGACGTACGTCGCGGTCGCGTCGCTGTTCGCGAGCACCACGCCGACGCGGGTCGACTCGACCACCGCGCGCAGCCGGTCCTCCAACCGCGTCAACGCCGTGGACTTCTGCAGCAGCTTGCGCTTGAGCGCCCGCCGGTGCTCGTCGACGAACGGCTCGACGCTCATCACCGGCGACTCCGCGGAGCCGGACAGCAGCGCGTCGATCGTCGCCAGCACCACGGCCGGCCGCGCCGGTTTCACGATGACGTCGCGCACGCCGCACGCCCGCGCCAGCGTCTCGATCTCCTGCTCGTCGTAGTGGGCGGTGCTGAACGCGATCGGCACGTGCCGCGTCGCCGGGCTGCTGCGCAGGAGCCGGGCCAGTTCGTACCCGTCCAGGTCGCCGGGCATGATGATGTCGGTGATCACCGCGTCGGGCGGATCGGTCTCGGCGAGCCGCACGGCCGTGCCGCCGTCGGCCGCCTCCCGCACCTTGTGTCCACGATGGACCAGCAGCGTCCGCAGGTAGGTGCGGTTCGTGGCGTCGTCGTCGACGACGAGTACGGTCGCCATCCGTCTCCGCTCCCCCTGCCGCATCGGTCGCTGCGAAGCATGACGGGTGGTCACCGGCGTTGGGAACGGTGGTCACCTGATCGGGGCATCCGGCGGGCATTTCCGGGACGCGCACCGCGCCCTCGGGGCACACTCCGCCACTGGATCCCCAGGAGGTGTGCCGATGCATGTCCCGACGCAGCGCATCACCTCGCCGCCGCACTCCGACGACGGCGGGGCCAAGTGGTGGGCGATGCTGGAGGCCGCGCCGGACGCGATCGTGGCGGTCGACCGCACCGGCCGCATCACGGTCGTCAACGCGCAGACCGAGCGGCTGTTCGGCTACGACCGCGACGAGCTCGTCGGGCAGCTCGTCGAGGTGCTCGTGCCGCCGCAGGCGCGCGACGTCCACCCGTCCCATCGCCAGCGCTATCTCGCCGAGCCGAAACCGCGCCCGATGGGCGCGGGGATAGAGCTGTCCGCGATGCGCCGCGACGGAACCCAGTTCCCGGCGGAGATCTCGCTGTCGGCCATCGAGACCGCCGACGGCGCGCTCGTCGCGGCGGCGATCCGCGACGTGTCCGAACGGGTCCGGTTCGAGCGCCAGCTCCGCGAGAAGAACCTGGAACTGGAGAAGGCCAACAAGGCCAAGGACGCGTTCCTCGCCAGCATGAGCCACGAACTGCGGACGCCGTTGAACGCGATCATCGGCTTCACCGGCACCCTGCTGATGGGCCTGCCCGGCCCGCTCAACGAGGCGCAGGAGCGCCAGCTCCGGCTGGTCGAGACCAGCGGGCAGCACCTGCTGTCGCTGATCAACGACCTGCTCGACCTGGCGAAGATCGAGTCGGGCAAGGTCGAGATCAGCCCGCAGACCATCGACTGCCGGTCGGTGCTCGAGGAGGTCGTGCAGTCGATGCGGCCGATGGCCGAGCAGAAGGGCATCACGCTGGAGGCCGACGTGCCCGCGACCGGGTGCCTGGTGACCGCCGACCGGCGCGCCCTCGGCCAGATCCTCATCAACCTGGTGCACAACGCGATCAAGTTCACCGACTCCGGCGGCGTGCGGATCGGACTGACCCCGCCGGAGCATGACCTGCCGTGGTCGGTGACGGTGGCCGACACCGGTCCCGGCATCGATCCCGGCGACCAGGGCCGCATCTTCGGCGCCTTCGAGCGGAGCTCGAAGGGCGAACGGGAAAGCGCCGAGGGGACCGGGCTGGGGCTCTACATTTCGCACAAGTTGGCCGAGCTGATGGGCATGCGCATCGCGGTCGACAGCCGCACCGGCGAGGGCAGCGTGTTCCGCGTCGGGCCGGAGTGACGGCGGTGGGTGCCCGCATCCTGATCGTCGAGGACAACCCGCAGAGCCTCGAACTCATGAGCTACCTCCTCGGCGCCCACGGCTACGAGGTGTGCTGCGCGGCCACCGGCGCCACCGCGGTCGACGCCGGTGGGTCGGTCACCGTCGACCTGGTGCTGCTCGACCTGCAACTGCCCGACATCGACGGTTACCAGGTCCTCCGCGAACTCCGCGCCCGCGGCACCGCCGTGAAGATCATCGCCGTCACGGCGGTGGCGATGGTCGGTGACCGGGAACGCACGCTCGCCGCCGGCTTCGACCACTACATCCCCAAGCCGATCAACCCTCGCACGTTCGTCGGTGAGGTCGAGGCGTGGCTGCCCCCGGCGCTGCGCGGCCGCCGCGCCGGACCCGCGGCGGCTAGCCGCCGGCGCTCCGGGCCCGCGGGGTGGCGCCCGTCAGGCGCTGCAACAGGATGAACGCGAACAGCAGCCCGCCGATCACGATGCGCGTCCACCACGAGTTGAGGGTGCCGTCGAACGTGATGAGGGTCTGGATGACGCCCAGCACGAGCACGCCCAGCACGGTGCCGAACACGTAGCCGGAGCCGCCGGTGAGCAGCGTTCCACCGATCACCACCGCCGCGATGACGTCGAGTTCCATGCCGATCGCGATCAGCGAGTCGCCGGACAGCGTGTAGAAGCTCAGCAGGATGCCGCCGATCGCCGAGCAGAACCCGCTGATCGTGTAGACCGCGATCTTCGTCCGCCCGACCGGCAGGCCCATCAGCATTGCCGACTGCTGGTCGCCGCCGATCGCGTAGACGTTGCGCCCGAACCGGGTGTACGCGAGCACGGCCGCGCCGATCAGGACCACGACGAACACCACGATCACGCTCGGCGAGATGAAGTTGTCGCCGAACCGGATCCGCGACTGCGCGGCCTTGACCCAGAACTCGTTCTTGATCGGGATGGCCTCGTCGCTGATGAACGTGCACATGCCGCGGGCGAAGAACATCCCGGCCAGCGTCACGATGAACGGCTGGATCTCGAAGTAGTGGATGATGCAGCCCATCAGGAAACCGAGCGTCGGCCCGATCGCCAGCGCGATCACCAGCACCACACCGGCCGGGACGCTGCCGCTCTCGAGCAGCCACGCCGACACCATCGCGGTCATCGCGACGACGGATCCGACCGACAGGTCGATGCCGCCGGTCAGCAGCACGAACGTCATGCCGACCGCGACCACAAGCACGAACCCGCGGTCGATGAAGATGTTGAGCAGGACCTGCGGGTCGGAGAACGCCTGGTACTGGGAGATGCCGATCACGTACATCACGACCAGCAGGACCGCGGTCGCGATCACCGGCACGAACCGGCGCGGCACGTGGAAACCGGGCTTCTGCCGGGTGGCCTCGACGGTGGTCATGCGTTCACTCCCACCTTGGTCAGGTCGGTCGTCGGCGCGGCGGTGGGTGGTCGCCGGCGACGGCGGCCCAGCGCCGCGCGGAACTTCGGCGCCTGGATCAGGCACACGGCGATGACGACGAGCGCCTTGAACAGCAACGAGGTCTGCGGGGAGATGTTCATCGCGTACACCGTGGTCGTCAGGGTCTGGATGAGCAGGGCGCCGAGCACCGTGCCGCTGATCGAGAACCGACCGCCGGCGAGCGACGTGCCGCCGATGACCACCGCCAGGATCGCGTCGAGTTCGATCCACAGGCCGGCGTTGTTGCCGTCGGCGCTGGACACGTTCGACGTCACCATGAACCCGGCGATGCCGGCGCAGAACGCGCTGAACGCGTAGACGAACAGCATGAACCGCCGCGACCGGATGCCGGCGAGCCGGCTCGCCTCGGCGTTGCCGCCGACCGACTCGATGAGCATGCCGAGCGCGCTGCGGCGGGTCAGCGCCCACGTGAGCGCGGTGACCGCCGCCGCGATGAGGATCGCGAACGGGACGGCGAGCACGTAGCCGGCGCCGATCAGCTTGTACGGCGAGCTGTTGATCGTGATGATCTGGCCCTTGGTGATGAGCTGGGCCAGGCCGCGCCCGGCGACCATCAGGATCAGCGTGGCGATGATGGGCTGGATCCCGATGCCGGCGACGAGCACGCCGTTCCAGATGCCGAGCACCGTCGCCACCAGCAGGCCCAGCACCACGGCGATCAGTACACCGCCGACGGCGTTCTGGTCGGGCTGCTTGCTGATGTACAGGCATGCGATCGCGCCGGAGATCGCCACCACCGAGCCGACCGACAGGTCGATGCCGCCGGTGGCGATGACCATCGTCATCCCGAGCCCGACCAGGATCAGCGGCGCGCTCAGCCGCACGATGTCGATGAGGCTGCCGTACAGGTGACCGTCGCGCATCTCGATCGACACGAAGCTCGGCCGGTAGATCACGTTGGCGACGATCAGCCCGACCAGCACCACGACCGGCCAGAACAGGTGGTGCGCGGACAGCACCTTCCAGCGGGCGCTCATTCGCTCGTTCATGGTTGCGCCCCGCTCGCGATGACCTCCATGACGCGGTCGGCGTCGAGGGTGTCGTCGTTGGTCAGTTCACCGACCGCCGCGCGGTCGCGCATCACGACCACCTTGTGGCTCAACCTCAGTACCTCTTCCAGTTCCGCCGAGATGAACAGCACCGCCATGCCGCCGTCGGACAGTTCCACCACGAGTTTCTGGATCTCGGCCTTGGCGCCGATGTCGATGCCGCGCGTCGGCTCGTCGAGGATCAGCAGCCGCGGCTCGGTGATCAGCCACCGCGCCAGCACGACCTTCTGCTGGTTGCCCCCGCTGAGGTTGCGGACCGGCAGGTCGGGGTTGGCCGGACGGATGCTCAACGCCTTGATGTACTTGTCGACCAGCTCGTCCTGCCTGCGGCGGGGCACCGGACGCGCCCAGCCGCGCGCGGCCTGCAGCGCGAGGATGATGTTCTCCCGCACCGTCAACTCGGCGACGAGGCCCTCGGCGGCCCGGTTCTCCGAGCAGTACGCCACGTCGCGCCGGATCGCGGCGACCGGGGTGCGCAAAGCCACCTGCTTGCCGTCGATGCGCAGGTGTCCGGTGTCGGCCTTGTCGGCGCCGAAGAACAGCCGGGCCAGTTCCGTGCGGCCGGAGCCGAGCAGACCGGCGAGGCCCACCACCTGTCCTTTGTGGATGGTCAGGTTGAACGGCGCCACCGCGCCCTTGCGCCCGAGGCCGTCGGCCTGCGCGACCACCTCGTCGCGTTCCAACGCGGCCGGTGGACGCTTGTCGGCCTCCTCGATCCGGTCGAGCACCTCGAGTTCCTTGCCGATCATCCGCTCCACGAGGGCGAGCTGCGGCAGGTCGGCGGTGGCGTACTCCCCCACCAGCCGGCCGTTGCGCAGCACGGTGATCCGGTCGGAGACCTCGTAGACCTGGTCGAGGAAGTGGGTGACGAACAGGATCGCGATGCCGGCGTCCTTGAGGCTGCGCATGACCCGGAACAGCTGCGCCACCTCACCGGCGTCGAGGCTCGACGTCGGCTCGTCGAGGATCAGCACCTTCGGGTCGAGGTCGATGGCCCGCGCGATCGCGACCATCTGCTGGACGGCCAGCGAGTAGGTGTCGAGCCGCCGGTTCACGTCGAGGTCGAGTTCGAGCCGGCCGAGGAGCTCGCGGGCCTTGCGCCGCAGCGTGCCCCACCGGATCCGGCCCAGCGACCGGGGCTGGCGGCCGAGGTAGATGTTCTCCGCCACCGACAGGTTCGGGCAGAGGTTGACCTCCTGGTAGACGGTGCTGATCCCGGCCGCCTGGGCCCGCAGCGGCCCCGTGAACCGCACGGGCTCGCCGGCGAGCACGATCGAGCCGGCGTCGGCCTCGTAGACGCCGGTGAGCACCTTGATGAGCGTCGACTTGCCGGCGCCGTTCTCACCCATCAGGGCGTGCACCTCGCCGGGCAGCAGCCGGAAGTCCACCCCGGTGAGGGCGGTGACGCCGGGGAACGTCTTGTCGATCCCCGTCATCGAGACGATCGGCATCGTGTCGGCAGGCATCGTGTCGGCCAGCGTCGTGTCGGCCATGTGAACGGACCTCCAGCCCGGGTCCGGTGCCGCCCGCGGATCGCGGGCGGCACCGGGTCGTTCGGTCAGTACTGACGGGTGGGCAGCGCGGCCTTCGCCTGCTCCTGCGTGAAGGTGGTCTCCTGGGTCTCGATCCGCGCCGGGACCGATTCACCCTTCTTGACCTTCTTCACGAGCTCCATCAGCTGTGGGCCGAGGAGCGGGCTGCACTCGGCGATGAAGTTGAACTTGCCGTCGGCGAGCGCCTGCATGCCGTCCTTCACCGCGTCGATGGTGATGATCTTGATGTCCTTGCCGGGCACCTTGCCCGCGGCGGTGATCGCCTCGAGCGCGCCGAGACCCATGTCGTCGTTGTGCGCGAACAGCACGTCGATCTTCGGGTTGGCCTTCAGGAACTGCTCCATGACGGCCTTGCCGCCGGCCCGCTCGAAGTTACCGGTCTGCGAAGCAATGATCTTGAGCTTCGGGTTGGCGGCGATCGCGTCGGCGAAGCCCTTCTTGCGGTCGTTGGCCGGCGCGGAACCCGTGGTGCCCTGCAGTTCGACGATGTTGACGTCAGCCGTGGCGCCCTTCATCTCGTTGACCAGCCAGTCCCCGGAGGCCTTCCCCTCCTTCACGAAGTCGGAGCCGAGGAATGTCTTGTACAACGTCTTGTCCGGGGTGTCCACCGCCCGGTCGGTCAGGATCACCGGGATGCCGGCATCCTTGGCCTCCTTGAGCACGGTCTCGAAACCGGTCTCCACCTTGGGCGAGAACGCGATGACGTCGACCTTCTGCTGGATGAAGTTGCGGATCGCCGTGATCTGGTTCTCCTGCTTGCCCTGCGCGTCATCGAACTTGAGGTCGATGCCGGCCTTGGCCGCCGAATCCTTGATCGAGGTGGTGTTGGCGGTCCGCCAACCACTCTCCGCGCCGACCTGCGAGAAGCCGAGTGTGATCTTCTCGTCGGCCGCGGAACCCGAGTCGCCGCCGGTGTCGCTGTTGTTGCACGCCGCAAGGCTCATCGCGAGCAGGCCCAAAGCCACGCCCGCACAGACCTTCCTGAGCATTCCTACTCCTGTTCACGTCAGTGGGTGGTGTGGGCGGTCCAGCGACCGCCGACGCTGTTGCCGGCTCTGTCGCCGAGAGAGGCGACCTGTGAGCGTTCACAGCGGGTGACGGAACTCCTCCTTCGTATCGGGGTGGCCGGTGGGTGGTGGGCCGCGGCCGTTACGCCGCCGCGGTGCGGGAACTTTCCCGCGGGATCAGGGTCGGTGTCAGCAGGATCCGCACCGGTTCGGCGCCGCGTTCCCGCTCTTTCCGGTCGCCGATCATGCGGACGAACAGGCCGATGCTCAACCGGCCCATCTCGGTGAAGTCCTGCTTGACCGTCGACAGTGGAGGGATCATGTAGGCCGCCTCGGGCACGTCGTCGAAACCGACGACGCCGACGTCGTTGGGTATCCGCCGGCCGGCCTCGAACAGCGCCCGGAGCAGGCCGAGCGCCATCTGGTCGTTGCCGCAGAACACCGCCGTCACCGAGCGGTCGGCGGCCAGCACACGGCCCAGTTCGTAGCCGGACCGCGCGCTCCAGTCGCCGGTGAGCGCGTCGGGTGTCGGCGCGCCGGCCTCGACGAGCGCCCGCCGCCACCCCAGCCGCCGCTCGCGGGCGTCGGGGTAGCCGACCGGGCCGCCGATGTGGTGCACCGTGCGGTGCCCCTGGGCGAGCAGGTGCCGGGTGGCGACCGCGGCACCGGAGACGTTGTCGACGCCCACGAACGGCACCGCCGCGCCGCTGCCGACCCCGACCGCCACCGTGATGACGCCCGAGGGCACGGCCACCAGCGCGTGGACCGCCTCGTCGTGCGGGACCACGCCCACGATCCCCTCGACCGACTGCTCCTCGAGCCGGGAGACCGCTTCGCGCACCGCCCGCTGGGTCAGCGTGTTGATGCTCGCGACGCTGACGAAGTAGCCGGCCGACCGGGCCGCCTGCTCGATCGCGTACACCATCGACGCCGGGCCGAACAGCGTGCTGTCGACCGTGACGATGCCGATCGTGTTCGACCGACGGGTGACGAGCGTGCGGGCCGCCGAGTTGGGCTGGTAGTTGAGCTGACGCATCGCGTCGAGCACGCGTTGCCGCGTCTCGGCGCGCACGTTGGCGTGGGCGTTGACGACCCGGGAGACGGTCTGGTGGGAGACGCCGGCGAGCCGGGCGACGTCCATCATGACCGGCACGCGGGGCCGCCGCCCGTCGGTGAACGGCAACGGCGGGCCCGGAACGGCCGAGCCCGACACGGGCAGGCTCGGCACGGGCAGGCTCGTCGCACCGTCCATACGGACCTCCGGGCTGTTTCGGGGCTGTTACCGCCCCGTCAGTGTTAGCGTTCACACCTCGGCACGTCAAGACACCGTCACACACTTGAAATCGACGACTACCAGCCCTCCCGTGGATCTTGGAGCGCCCCAACTCCAAGATCCACGGTAACCGTTCGTGGCGGCCCGACCCGGGGTTTCAGCCGAGCCGGAACACCGTCGCCGCACCGGTGGTCAGCCGGCCGCTCTCGTGCCGCAGGTACGTGTTCGCGTCCGCGACGACCTGCAGCGTCACCCCGCTGCCCGACGCGGTCCGCCGGAAGCTCGCCTGCCCGGCCCACGCGGCGCCGCTCTCCACCGGATCGATGCGCACCGTTGTCCCGGACACCCGGACGTAGCGGTTCGGGAAGTTGACCGACTGCAGCGACTCCGTGCCCGCGCCGGCGAACCCGGGCACGAACCGGAACTGCGTGTCGGCCAGCTGCCGCACGCCCGCCTCCACCCGCAGCACGTAGTCGTAGTGCCGCACGTGACTCGCCGGCGCGTCGGCCGGTGACAGCCGCACGATCGGCCCGCCCTTGCCCACCGGGACGCCGAACAGCGGCGTGCCGTCGGCGTGCCAGTACAGCCGCTGCACGCGGGTGTGCCGGTTCGGGTCGTAGAGCGGGTCACCGGTGATGTCGCGGTAGTCGCGGGCGTGGTAGACGAGCACGTCGGTCACGCCGTCCTCGGCGACGGTGAACGTGTTGTGTCCCGGCCCGTACTGCGACGTGTTGGCGTTGGTGCCGAACACCGGGTCGGGCGTCTTCACCCAGCTCGAGGTGCTGAGCAGGTTCGCTGAAGCCGACGCGGTGAGCAGCCCCATGCAGTACCGGGCGTCGGTGGCGCTGGCCGAGAACGTCAGGAACACCCGCCCGTTGCGGACGATGACGGCCGGCCCCTCGTTCACCCGGAAACCCTGGATCTCCCAGCTTCTCGTCGGCGTCGCGATGCGCACCGGCTTGGTGGCCAGCGCCAGCGGCGAGCTCATCCTGGCGATGTAGAGGCTGGAGTTGACGGCGATCTCCGGCTCGCTCTGCGCCCAGACGAGGTACCTCTGTCCATTGTGGGCGAACGTGGTGGCGTCGAGCGAGAAGCTGTCCCACTCGGTGACGATCTGGCCGCGCAGCACCCAGCCGGCCGCGTCGAGCGGGTCGGCCCGCGCGGACTCCAGCACGTACATGCGGATCCGGAAGACGTTGTCCGAGTCGCCGGCCGCGAAGTAGATGTACCAGCGGTTGTCGATGCGGTGCAGCTCCGGTGCCCAGATGTGCCCGCCCATCCGGCCCGACGCCGGCCGCCGCCACACGACGGTCTCGGCCGCGTTCGTGAGACCCGCGAGCGTGGACGCGCCCCGCACGACGATCCGGTCGTACTCCGGCACCGAACCGGTGAAGTAGTACATCCCGTTGGTGCGCGGCGTGATGAACGGGTCGGCCCGTTGCGTGACGAGCGGGTTCACGGTCGTCACCCCGTAGATCTCCGCGTCGGTCCGCAGCAGGGCCGGCGCCTCCGCGGACGACGGCCCGGTGAGAGCGCCCGCGGCCGCGACGCCGAGGCCGCCCTGCAGCACGAGGCGCCGGCTGATGTGTGGGTTCATGGCTACCTCGTTCGGATCCGGAGGAACGTGACGGAGTTCGGCGGGTACGTGCGGGTGAACGCCGATCCCACCCGCACATTGCTGGTGACCGGCTGGATCGGCTCGCCCGAGCGGGTGTTCTGCTCCCCCGGGTCACCGGTGATGACGGTCATCCGGGCGGTGTCGCGCACCCGCTGCCGACCCAGGTCGATCCGCGTGACGGCCGGCGTGTCCTGCGCGTTGACCACCTTGACGATGAGCTCACCGGTGCGGTCGTCGCGCGTGACCACCTGTGCGAACGGCTGGCTCACCTGGTCGTCGGTGAAGCTGCCCCACTCCTGCCCGTTGAGGAACAGCCGCACGGTCGTCCCGCGCACCTCGATCCGGATGTCGTACGTGACACCGGCTTCGACGGAGTTCGGCTTGGCGATGACGATCGACTTGCTGCCGCCGGCGCCCTTCTGGATCGCGCCCTGCGTGTTGTTCCAGCCGCCGAGGTTCCACCAGTACAGTTCGCCGCTGTCCTGCACGCCGAACGCGACCAGGAAGCCCTCGGCACCGGAGAGCTTGGTGGCCTTGAGCGTCAGGTCGTAGTCGGTGGCGGTGATGTTGCCAGCCTTGACGAGCGTGTCGAGCGCGGCGGTGTCGGACTGCTGGTACTGGCCGTCGACGACGCTCCAGGCGCCGCGCGGCTCCACCGACGTCCACTGGCCGGCGCCGTTCGCGAAGTCGTCGCGGAACAGCACCGCGCCGTCGGTACCGGTCACCTGGACGTCGTCGTAGCGGGCGGCGGTGGCCCACGTCGACAGCCCGACCGCGCCGGTGATCCCGCGCGGCTGGATCACCGGGCCGGTGAACCGGCTGGGCACGGTGCGGTCGCCGACGTTGTTCATGAACAGCTTCTGCATCTGGTAACTGGTGGTGCCCCACGACTCGTCGTTGTCGAACCAGATCAGGTCCGGCCGCCACTGCACGTGGTCGATGTTGGCGAGCAGCGGCGCGTACGCGGCCATCTGCACGACGTCGGCGTTGCGTTCCAGGCCGGTCATGTAGTGCGCCTCGGCCAGCGAGTTGAACAGCTTGTTGTCCTGCGAGGCGAACTCGCCGAGGAACACCTTCGGACCGGCGCGGTCGTAGCTGTCGTAGCGCGCGTTGTTCTGCAGGAACCAGCCCGGGGTGTTGTAGTAGTGCTCGTCGACCATGTCGACGCCGGCCTCCCGGTTGAGCGCCCACAGCCGGTCGAACGTCGCGCCCGTGTCGTCCGGCCCGGAGTTGCCGACCACCGTCACCGTCGGGTACCTCGCCTCGATCGCGGCGCGGAACCGCAGGAAGTTCGCGAAGTACTGGTCGGGCAGGTTCTCCTCGTTGCCGACCGCGACGTGGGTGAGGCCGAACGGCTTCGGGTGACCCATCCGCGCCCGCAGGCCGCCCCAGGTGCTGCTCACCGGCCCGTTCGCGAACTCGACGAGATCGAGGGTGTCCTGGATGTGCCGTTGCAGCAGCGCCTCGTCGTTCGTCGCCCGGTTCTGCCCGCACCCGGTGACCAGGGCCGGCACCACCGGCAGCGGCATCGCGCCGATGTCCTCGGAGAACTGGAAGTACTCGAAGTAGCCCAGGCCGTAGGACTGGTTGTAACCCCAGAAGTTGCGGTTGGTGGCGCGCTCCTCGACCGGCCCGACCGTGTCCTTCCACTGGTACGACCGCGACCGCTCGTAGTTCGACGCGGCGTCGTACCCGTAGTGGCTGTTGGTGTTCACGAGGCAGCCGCCGGGGAAGCGCACGAAGCCCGGCTTCAGCGCGGCGATCTTCTCGGCGAGGTCGCGCCGCAGGCCGTTGGCCCGGTTGCGGAACGTGTCGCGGGGGAACAGCGAGATCATGTCGAGCTTCAGGGTGCCGGTTCCGGCCGCCCGCACCGAGAGGCGGCCGGCGTCGGTGTCGCGCCACGCGGTGAGCGTCCCCGTGTATTTGGACCAGGAATTGCCGCGCACCGTGAACGCGATCGGCGCGGCGAGCGCCGCGCCGGAAGTGTCGTGCAGGGTGACGCCCAGCGGCGTGCCCGCCGCGGCGTCGGTGCGCGCCCATACCGAGAAGTCGTAGCGGCCGCCCGCCTTCAGCGCGAACCCGGTGTTCCAGCCGGAGTTGGTGACGCCGTAGCCGCCGCCCTCCACAGTGGACAGTGCCAGGTTCAGGTAGGTGCGGTTGCGCTCGTTCAGCCGGGCGTCGTCGTTGACCGTGGTGGCGGTTCCGCCGGTGCCCACCGGCGTCCACGCGGTCAGGCCGGTGTACGCCTGGTTGTCGACCGGCAGGAACTCGAACGACCGGTTGCGCACGAGCTCGCCGTACAGGCCGCCGTCGGCGGCGAAGTTGATGTCCTCGAAGAAGACGCCGTACATGGTGTCGGGGATCGCGGTTCCGGCACCGCGGGGGTCGACGGTGATCGTGTACGCGGGGTCCGGCTCGGGTGCCCGCGCCTGCGCCGGCACGGCTCCCACGGACCCGGCCAGGGCCACGATCGCCAAACCGACAAGTCTTTTCGCCCGGGGCATGGTGGTCCTCCGGTGTTTTGTGAACGTTAACAAGCGGGAACAGTATCCGCTGGCCATAGCCCGTCGTCAATGCTTTGACACGTATCTGCAAAGACACCGTTCGGGGTTCCACCGGTGCCGGGTGTTCCGAAGGATGGGACCAGGCAGCGCACCGGGCGCTGCGTCCCGAAAGGACGTGTATGGAAATGTCACGGACGAGACGAGCACTCGCGGTCACCCTCGCGGCCGCAGCCGCGACAGTCGCGACCGCCCTTCCCGCCCGGGCCGACGGGGGCCCAAACACGACCGCAGCCTGCGTCGTCGGCTACCTGTGCATCCAGCCGGCCGGGGGCACCAGCCCGATCCTGGTGAAGGAGGGCGCGTCCCAGGAGTTCAAGGGCGGGCTCGTCGCCTCCTCGCTCACCAACCTCACCAAACTCGACTACTGCGTCACCGGCTCCCTCAACTTCGGGATCGCCTCCGGCGCCACGATCAACCGCATCACGACGGTCAACGCCGTGGCCCCGTCGAAGGGTGCCTGCCTGCACTGAAAATCGATCCTGGAGCCTGCGACGTCCAGGCTCCAGGATCTACCCCTTCACGGCGCCCGAGGTCATGCCGGCCACGATGTGGCGGTTGAAGAACAGGAACATCAGCAGCGGGGGCACCGTGATCAGCAGGATGTTCATGAACAGCAGGTTGTACTGCGTCGTGTACTGGCTCTGGAAGTTGTAGAGCGTCAGCTGCACGGTCGCGTTCTGGTCGCCGGGCAGGAAGTACAGCGGGTACGTGAAGTCGTTGAAGACGGCCACCGACTGCACCACGATCACCGTGATCGCCACCGAGCGCAGCAACGGGAAGATCACCCGGAAGAACAGCCGCACCGGGCCGGCGCCGTCGATCGTCGCCGCCTCGTCGAGTTCGCGGGGAATCGTCGAGATGAACGCACGGAACAGCAGCGTGCTGAACGACAGGCCGAACGCGATCTCCACCAGGATCAGCCCCGGCATCGTCTTGAACAGGCCCAGCCCCTGCAGAACCCAGATCGTCGGCACCACCGCCGGCGGGATGATCAGTCCACTGAGGACGAGGAAGTTCACCAGCCCGGTCCACCGGCTCGCCCGCCGTTGCAGCACGAACGCCGCCATCGCCGACAGCACCACCATCCCCGCCACGCTGCACACGGTGAGGATCGTGCTGTTGATGAACGCGATGACGAGCATGTAGTCGCGCGTCTCGAGGACGTCCATGAGGTTGTCGACCACGCGGAAGTGCTCGGGCCACGAGAAGTCGAGCAGCGACGCCTGTTGCTGGTCCTTCACGGCGGTGAGCACGATGAACGCGAACGGCACGATGAACACGACCACCGACACAAGGATCGACACCGCGCTCAGGGCGACGTTGCGGCGCGGCCTCACCGTTCGACCTCCTTCCGGTTGAGGAACCAGAACAACGGGACGACGACCGCGGTGACGGTCAGGAACAGCACCACGTTCCCGGCCGTCGACAGCCCGTAGAAGCCCGCCTGGTACTGCTTGTAGATGACCGACGCGATGACGTCGGACGTGAACCCCGGCCCGCCGCGCGTCATCGCCCAGATGAGGTCGAACGAACGCAGGCCGCCGATCAGCGACAGGATCACCACGGTGACCGTGGCCGGGCGGGCCAGCGGCAGCACGATGTGCCGGAAGCTCGCGAACGACCCCGCGCCGTCCATCTTGGCCGCCTCGAAGTAGTCCTGCGGGATCGACACGATGCCGGCGATGTAGATGAGCGTCGCGAGCCCGACGCCCTTCCACACGTCGACCAGTGCCACCGACAGCAACGCGTACTTCGGATCGGTCAGCCAGCCCGGCCCGTCGACGCCGATCGCGGCGAGCGACTCGTTGATGAGCCCGCGTTCGGGGTTCATCAGGATCGTGAACGTGATGCCGACACCGATCGTGCTCACCAGCACCGGGAAGAACACCACCGACCGCAGGTAGCCGCGCGCGATGATGCGCGAGGTGAGCAGCACAGCCAGCAGCAGGCCGAGCACCACCTTCAGCCCCGACGTCACCACCGCGTAGATGAGCGTGTTGACGAAACCCTTCACCAGCGCGGGTTCCTGGAAGAAGTTGGTGAAGTTGTCGAGCCCGATGAACTTGTAGTCGAAGATCGTCCAGCGGGTGAGGCTGAAGAAGAACGACGCGAACGTCGGCACGATGAACAGCGTCACGTAGACGATCGCCGCGGGAAGGTAGAACCAGTACGGGTACGGGCTCTTCCGCTTCTTCCGGCGCCCCGGGGTGTCCGGGGCGGACGAACCGCCCCGGACGTCCCGCTGTTCGACGGTGACAGCCATGAGGCCTACCAGCCGGGCAGGCCGAGTTGCTGGGCCTGCTTCTGCACGTCGCGGTCGTAGAGTTCGGCGCCGTCGGCCGCCTTGCGGATGCCGGACCCGACCTCCACGCAGATCTGCTCCAGCGCCGGGCCCTTCACCGGCGACAGGAACTCCAGCGCCGGTGTGGTGGCACGGGCGTCGAAGTACGGCTGCAGGTCCTTGATCGCCTGCGGCACGTCGGCCGGCAGCGTGCAGCCCTTCACCACGTACGGACCGCTCGGCGCGACGGTCTTGCTCTGGACGTCGCAGCCCTCGGGGCTCGCGACGAACCCGAGGAATTTCTTCGCCGCGTCGAGCTTCGCGCCGCTGGTGGTCTTCGGGATGTAGATGCCACCGGGCTCCCACACGGTGAGGCCGTTCTTCGCCGCGTCGTCACCGGGCAGCGCGAAGAAGCCGACGTCCTTCACCTTGTCGGGCGAGTTCGCGGCGATCGTCGCGACCGCGAACGTGAGGATCGGGTAGTGCGCGCCGGTGCCGTCGGCGATCATCTTCAGCCCGTTCTCCAGTTGCGCCGAGGCGAAGTCGGAGTTCTGGTAGCCGGCGTCGTGCACCTCCTGCAGCCGCTGGAACCCGCGCAGCGCCGCCGGGGTGCTGGCCACCTTCACCTTGTTGGCCGTGTACTGGTCGGCGAAGGTCGGGTTCACGCTCGCCACGTTGTGGTAGTCGGCGAGGAAGATGACCTGCGACGTCCACGTCGTCTGGTAGGTCTGGATCACCGGGGCCACCCCGGCCGCCTTGATCTTCGCGTTGTTGGCCATGAAGTCGGCCCAGGTCTTGGGCACCTGCAGGCCGAGCCTGCTGTAGACGGCCCGGTTGTAGAGCATGCCGCCGCCGACCGTACCGCCGGTGGGCGCGCCGTACACCTTCCCGTTCGCGGTCACCGTCGTCTTGAACGCCGGGTCGAGGGTGCTGACGAACGCCTGGTCGTCGACCGCGGCGAGGTTCTGCTCCGGCTTGAGCGCCTGGAACAGCGATCCCGAGTTGTAGGCGAAGATGTCGGTCATGTCCCCTGTGGACAGTCGGGTCTTGACGATGTTGTCGCCCTCGCCGCCCTGCGGGCGGGTCTCGACCTTGATGGACAGCTCGGGGTACTTGGCGTTGAACGCCTTCGCCAGCGCCTCGGCCGTCTTGACCGTCGACGGTTCGTTGTCGACGAGGTACGACAGCGCCGTGCCGTCGCCGTCACTGTCGCCGAGGCTGCCGGGCGTGCACGCGGTGAGGGCGAGCAGACCGGATACGGCCGCCAGTAACGCGGTTCGTCCAATCTTCATGGGGGTCCTCCGGATGATGGTGTCAGAAGGGAGACGGTGGTGCGGGTGGTTTCGGGTCATCGGCCGGTGCGCGGAACGAGCAGGTGAACCGGTGTTCGCCGGACCCCACCTCGACCGGGGTGACCGAGGGGTTCGGCAGGTGCACCACGGCGGTGACGCCGGGCGGCACGGTGACGTCGACGTCGAGCCGCTCACTGTCGACGCCACTGCCGCGCCGCCACGACACCGCGATGCGGCCGTAGGGGCTGTCGAACGCCGCCGACGCGTGGGTGAGCCCGCCGCCGGGCAGCGGCCGCACCGACACCCGCCGGTAGCCGGGCGCGGCCGGCGCGAGACCGGCCACCACGCGGTGCAGCCAGTCGGCGACCGCGCCGAACGCGTAGTGGTTGAACGACGTCATCTCGCCGGGGTTGACGGTGCCGTCGGGCAGCAGGCTGTCCCAGCGTTCCCAGATCGTCGTGGCGCCCATCGTCACCGGGTACAGCCACGACGGGCACTCGCGCTGCAGCACCAGGTGGTACGCGGAGTCGACGGCTCCGACGGACGTGAGGGCGTCGCAGATCAGCGGCGTGCCGGCGAACCCCGTCCCGACGTGGTGGCCCTCGGCGGCCACCAGCTCCACCAGCCGCCGGCCGGCGCGCTCGCGCTGGTTCTCCTTGGCGAGCAGGTCGCCGGTGAGGGCCATCGCGTAGGCCGTCTGCGCGTCGCTGGCCAGGCGGCCGTTCGGGGTGACGAACTCGTCGTCGAACGCGGCCGCGACGGCGTCGGCGAGGTCGGTGTAGCGGCGGTGGTCGGCCTCCTCGCCGAGCAGTTCCGCGATGCGGGCGAGGGTGCGGCTGCTGCCGGCGAGCGCCGCGGTGGCCACCAGGTTCGGGTCGGTACGCGCCGCCGCGGGCCGGTCCGGCGGCGCCGCGGGGTCGAGCCAGTCGCCGAACTGGAAACCGTCGTCCCACAACCGGTTCGCGCCGGCGATGTCGGCGATCTCGTCGACCCAGCCGCGCATGCTCGCGTACTGGGCGCGCAGCAACGCGACGTCGGCGGTGCGCTCGTGCAGCACGGCCGGCGCGGTCACCGCGACGTCGCCCCACACCGCGGCCGGCTTCGGGTCGCCGAGCAGGCCGACCCACGGCACGTAGAACGGCACCGTGCCGTACTCGCGTTGCTCGGCCGCGAGGTCGGCGAGCCACGAGGTGAGCAGGCCGGTGCAGTCGTAGAGGAACGCGGCCGTCGGTGCGAACACGGCCAGGTCGCCGGTCCAGCCGAGGCGTTCGTCGCGCTGGGGGCAGTCGGTGGGGACGTCGAGGAAGTTGCCGCGCATGCTCCAGACGACGTTCTCGTGCAACCGGTCGAGGAGCGGCTCGGAGCAGGTGAACCAGCCGGTGCGGGTCATGTCGGTGTGGCAGACGACCGCCTCGACGTCCTCGGCCGCGATCTCGCCGAGCCAGCCGTCGATCTCGGCGTAGCGGAAGCCGTGCACGGTGAACCGCGGCTCCCACTCCTCCTTCCCGCCGGTGCCGCGCAGGGTGTACACGTCGGTCGCCGCGGCCGACCGCAGCGGACGGACGCACAGGTCGCCGTCCTGCAACACCTCGGCGTGCCGCAGCGTCACCGTCGTGCCGGCCGGTCCGGACGGGCGGATCCGCAGCCGACCGGTGATGTTCTGGCCGAAGTCCACAATGGAGCGTCCGGTCGGTGAGGTCCCGATCGACACCGGCCGGACGACCTCGGTGCGACGCACCGGCGGCCCGTCGGGTGCGACGAGCACCGCCGGGTCGAACGGTTGCTCCGCGGCCGGAGCCCAGGCTTTGTCGTCGAATCCGGGTGCCGACCAGCCGTCCGGTTCGAGCCGCGCGTCGTGGTGCTCGCCGTCGTACAGGCCGGTGACGACGACGGGGCCGGGCGCGGTGCGCCATTCCTCCCCGGTGCCGACGACGACGGTGCTGCCGTCGGCGCAGGTCACCTCCAGCTGGGCCAGCAGGCCCGTCCGCTCGCCGTAGAGATCGCGGCGACCGCCGCGGAAGCCCAGCCGGCCCCGGAACCAGCCGTCGGCGAGCCAGCCGCCGACCGCGTTGGCGCCCGCGCGCAGCAGGCCGGTGACGTCGAACGTCTGGTAGCGCAGGCGGTTCCGGTAGCTGGTCCAGCCCGGGGCGAGCACGTGGTCGCCGACCCGCGCGCCGTTGAGTTCCAGTTCGTAGACGCCGTGCGCGGTGACATACAGCCGTGCGCTGACCGGTGCGGCCGGCAGGTCGAACTCCCGCCGCAGCAGCACGGCCGGCCCGTCGACGCCGGGCTCCGGCGCCGTCGCCGGTCCGATCATCCGCGCCGTCCAGTCGCCCGGCAGCAGCAGGCCCGCCTCCACGACCAGCGGTTCGCTCCACGGCGACGGTTCGTCCGTGTCGCGGCCGCGCACCCGGACCCGCACGGTCCGGCGTTGCCGGGACTCCAGCGGGGCGGCCGGCCACGGCACCAGCACCTGGTCGGGACCCTCCACAGTGGACACGGTGGAGTCGACGTCGATCTCGTAGTCGGACTGGATCCAGCCCGGCCGGTCGGACTCCACCCGCCACGACAGGCGCGGCGACGCGGAGCCGATCCCCACCGGATCGCGGTGATGCTCGGCCCGCAGGCCGACGACGCGTGATGACACGCAACCTCCATGATGCTGAAACGATTCATTCAATGGGTCGCAGAAGGCCCGGGCACGGGTGATCCAGGGAGGTCGCCGCGGGCTACGGGCACGGAATGTGATGTGGGAGCGGCCCCGGGGGTGGGTGGGCCGGTGAGTTACGGCAACATTTCGTAGAGCGTTCCCCATTGTTGTGACGCGTCGCGCCGGATGTCAAGGCCGATCCTTGGGCTGCGTAACTTACAATCCCGATCTACGGTTGTAGTTCGTTCTACAAACACCCATGGGAGTCTCCATGAGCGCCGCACCGCGCCGGATCACCATCGCCGACGTCGCCGAGCGCGCGAACGTCTCCCCCGCCGCGGTGTCGAAGGTGCTGCGCAACGCGTACGGCGTCAGCCCGGCGATGCAGACCCGGGTACAGGAGGCGATCGCCGAACTCGGCTACCGGCCGCACGCCGCGGCGCGCGGGATGCGCGGGCAGACGTACACCGTCGGCGTCCTCGTCCCCGACGTGCGCAACCCGTTCTTCCCGGAACTGATCGAGGGCATGGTCGAGCACCTCGGCGCCACCAACTACCAGGTGCTGCTCGGCCCCGGCGGCAGCGAACCCGAGTCGCAGACCCGCAGCATCGACGCGATGGTCGACCGCCAGATGGACGGCCTGATCCTCATCGCGCCGATCGTCGCCCGCCGTTTCCTGGAGGAGACCGCCCGCGCCGTACCCACCGTGGTCATCGGCCGGCACGGCCGCTCGGCCGACTACGACGCGGTCGTCGACGACGACCAGGTGGGCGCCGGCCTGGTGGTCGACCACCTCGCCGACCTCGGCCACCTCCGCATCGCGCACATCGAGCACCGGTACACCCGCCGCGGCAGCCCGACCACGATGCCGCAGACCGTGCGCGCCGAGGGCTACCGCAACGCCATGGAACGCCGCGGCCTGGGCGACTACGTCGACGTGGTCGGCAGCACCTACACCGAGGAGGGCGGCTACACGGCGACGAGGGAACTGCTCGACCGCCCGGTGCGCCCCACGGCCATCTTCGCCGGCGCCGACGCGGCCGCGATCGGCACGCTCCAGGCCGTCCACGAGGCGGGTCTGGCCGTGCCCGGCGACATCTCGGTCGCCGGCTACGACAACACGTCGATCGCCGCCCTGGGACCCATCTCCCTGACCAGCGTCGACCAGGACGGCCACCTGATGGGCGTCAACGCCGCCCGGATGCTCCTCGAACGCGTGGAAGGCAAACGCGAACGCTCCGCGCTCCTCACGCTGTCCCCCACCCTCGTCCCCCGTCGCAGCACCGCACCCCCCAGCACCAGTTGATCTTGCAGTTGTGGTGCCGGGATCACCCGTCATTGCCCGGTTTTGTGAGGCACCACAACTGCAAGATCGACGAGGAGGGGCGGGGTGGGAGGATGGGGGCATGGTTACTGGGCGTGGGGATTTGAGTGCGGAGGCTTTGGCCAGGGACATGGAGCGGGATACGCCGTTCCGGCGGTTCCGGCAGCGGCTGCAGGCCCGGCGGGGGGCACGGGTCGAGGAGACGCCCGAGGGGCCGGCCGGATGCGAACACCTGCTCGCCTTCCCGGCCCGTGACGTCGGCTCGCCCCAGGACTGCGACGACCACACCGAATCCGACGGACCGGTGGTGCACCTGCGTACCTGCCTGACGTGCGGATACGTGGGCTGCTGCGACTCGTCCAAGGGGCGGCACGCCACGGCGCACTCGGAGCACACCGGACATCCGGTGATGCAGTCGGCCGAACCGGGCGAGACGTGGCGGTGGTGCTACGTCCACGAGCAGCTGGGTTAGCCCAGCGTGCGCACCTCGGAACCCGGGGGCAGTTTCGCCCACCAGTGGCCGTACCGGCGGTAGACGGACGGGTCCCGGTCGGCCAGGAACTCCACCAGCGCGGCCGCCTCGGTCGCGAGTCCCTTCCACGCCCGCGCCGACAGCGGCCGGAACGCGGTCGCCTCGATCCCATTCCCCAACGGACGCCACACGCCGGCGACGTGGCCGTCGACGAGCAGGGTCGGCAGCACGTCGCCGTTGATCCGGGTCACCAGGGTGCGGTATTCGGGCGGGATCATCCGGCCGCGGTCGGCGTAGGCGAGCAGCGTGCTGTCCCACATCGGCAGCAGGCGCGGCGGCGCCGGGGTCCGGGCCGGCGGCAGCGGGGCGCCGGGGACGTCGTACAGGTCCGCGCCGTCGGGGCCGGTGCGGACCACGAGGTCGTCGCCGAGCGCGCGGACGGCGTCGCGGGCCGCCGTGCGGGTCAGCAGGGTGAACTGCGCGATGTCGGCGATCGACGCCGGCCCGAAGCCGTCGAGGTACCGGCGGACCAGCCGCCGCGTCGAGTCCTCGCCGTGCGCGACCGGCAGCGGGTCGGCATACGTTCGGAACACCGGCCGCGTTCCGAACGACCACGGGCCGCCGGTGGGCACCTGCACCAGCGGCGCGAAGCAGCGCAGCGCCCACCACACGCCACGATGCCGGTGCCCCAGCCGCTCCTCGAACATGGCCTCGATGTCGGCCTTCGTGCGGGCGCCGGCGGCCGCGAACGCCAGCAGGTGAACGGCGAGCTCGTCGGCGTCCGATATGGACAGTCCGCTGTCGGTGAACCGCGCGTGGCCGAGGCGCGGGCCGCGCAGCACCCGCAACAGCGCGTTGTGGAACACCGGATAGTCGGCGACGTGCACCGCGTGCAGCGTGATGCGCATCAGCGTCGCCTTGACCACCTCGGCGCCGGCGAAGGCCGCGTCGAGGTCGGCGGCGGCGAAATCGGTGACGCGGTTCCAGAGCGCCAGGTACGGCGACGCGGGCTCCTGCGCCTGCAGCGCGACCACCCGCCGCACGGCGGCACCGACCGGCACCGGCTCCCGGTTCAGCAACAGCTGACGGGCGAGCGTGGCCCGGTTCAGCTGACCGGCGGTGAGGGCGGCACCAGATGTCACCGGGCAGAGTCTAGAGTCGGCCGATGACCACCGGACCGTTCCGCGGGCTGACCCTGGCCGACACCGTCGAGCGCCTGCGCTCCGGTGCCACCGATCCGGTCGACCTCGTCGACGCCGCCCTCGACGCGATCGCCACGTCCCAGCCGGTACTCAACGCGTTCGTCACCGTCGACGCCGAGGGCGCCCGCAAGGCGGCCCGGGCCGCCCGCGACGAACCGCCGCGCGGTCCGCTGCACGGGGTGCCGGTGGCGGTCAAGGACATCGTCGACACGGCCGGGCTGCTCACCACGATGGGATCGCGGCACTTCGCCGGCCACACACCCACCCGCGACGCGACGGTCGTGGCGCGATTGAAACAGGCCGGCGCGGTCATCGTCGGCAAGACCAGCACGCACGAGTTCGCCTACGGGCCGACCGGTGACCGGGCCGCCAACGGGCCGTGCGCCAACCCGCACGACCCGGCGCGGATGGCCGGCGGGTCGAGCAGCGGCTCGGCCGCGGCGGTGGCCGCCGGGCTGGTGCCGCTCGCGGTCGGCACCGACACCGGCGGTTCGGTCCGGATCCCGGCGGCGCTGTGCGGGGTCACCGGCATCCGGCCCGGCATCGGACGCATACCGACCGACGGCGTGTTCCCGCTGTCGTGGTCGCTCGACGCGGTCGGTGTCCTCGCCACCGACGTGGCCGGCACCGCGGCGGGCTGGCGGGTCCTGGCCGGCTGCGGCGAGATGCCGGGACCCGCGCTGAAAGACCTCCGCGTCGGCCTGCCCACCGGTTTCGACCGCCTCGACGACGTCGTCCGGGAGAGCTTCGCCGCGCTCGTCGAGACGCTCGCCCGGGCCGGCGCCCGGCTGCGACCGGTGGACGTGGACGACGCCGCCGAACTGCGGGACGTCTACCTCACCGTGCAGTCGGCGGAAGCCGTTGCCGTGCACCACGAGCGGCTCGTCGAGCGCCCCGACCTCTTCAACGACGAGATCCGGACGCGACTGGACGACGCTGCGCGCGTCACCGGATTTGAATATGCCCGGGCCTTGCGCCGCCTCGCGGCCGTCCGCGCGACGGCCGCGCGCCGCCTGTCCGGCCTCGACGTGCTGCTGCTGCCGACGGTGCCGATCACCGCGCCGCCGCTGCACGCGCGCGACACCGACGTGGGCGGCGGCTGGACGTCGCCGCGCGACGCGTTGCTCGCGCACAACACGCCGTGGAGCGTCCTCGGCCTGCCCGCGATCTCGCTGCCGATCCCCACCACCGGGCTGCCGGTGGGCGCGCAACTGGTCGGCCCGCCCGGAGGTGACGCCGATCTCCTCGCGATCGCCGCCGTTGTCGAGAAGGCGTTATAGCGTTACCCGCATGGAGTTTCGTACGCTCGGCAAGACCGGAACGCTGGTGTCCACGCTGTGTCTCGGCACGATGACCTTCGGCGCGGAGACCGACGAAAAGGGCTCCCACCAACAACTTGACCGCTTCCTCGACGTCGGTGGCAATTTCATCGACACGGCCGACGTGTACAGCCGCGGCGTCTCGGAGGAGATCGTCGGCGGGTGGCTGCCGGCGCACCGGGACCGGGTCGTCGTCGCCACCAAGGGCCGCTTTCCCATGGGCGACGGGCCCAACGACGCCGGGCTCACCCGCACGCACCTGAGCCGCGCGCTCGACGCGAGCCTGCGCCGCCTCGGCACCGACCACGTCGACCTCTACCAGGCGCACGCCTGGGACCCGCTGACCCCGATCGAGGAGACGCTGCGCTTCTTCGACGACGCCGTGCGCGCCGGAAAGATCCGCTACGCCGGGGTCAGCAACTTCACCGGTTGGCAGTTGCAGAAGGCGGCGCTGCTCACCGAGTTCCTGCGGCTCACGCCGATCGTGACGCTGCAGCCGCAGTACAACCTGCTCGCCCGCGACATCGAGTTCGAGATCCTCCAGGTGTGCGAGAACGAGGGCATCGGCGTGCTGCCGTGGTCGCCGCTCGCGGGTGGCTGGCTCACCGGCAAGTACTCGGCCGACGAGGCGCCGACCGGCGCGACGCGGCTGGGCGAGAACCCGAACCGGGGCGTGGAGGCGTACGCGCGGCGCAACAACGAACGCACGTGGCAGGTGATCGAGGCCGTCCGGTCGGTCGCCGGGTCCCGTGGCGTATCGATGAGCGTCGTCGCGTTGGCGTGGCTCGCCGACCGGCCGACCGTCACGTCGGTGATCCTCGGCGCGCGCACGATCGAGCAACTCGACGACAACCTCGGCGCCGCGGGCGTCCATCTTTCTGTTGAGGAGAAAGAGCTGTTGGACGCGGCGAGCGCACCGCTGGTGGCCGACTACCCGTACGGCGGGCCGGGCGTGAACCAGCGCGCCCGCGTCATTCCGTAAGGAATTCGGCGCGCAGCGCCCGGGTGACGGGGGTGTCCGGGTGGGTGCGCGTGGTGCCGTCGACGGTGACGTCCATGACCTCGTCGTAGAAGGCGACCAGATCCTTCAGCGGTGCGGCGTCGGGCAGCGGGTGCTCGTAGGTCCAGGCCGCGTCGCGCCGTCCCGCTATCGAGAAGTAGGTGGCCTCGCCCTTGTAGGGGCAGAAGGTCGTCGTGTCGCTGGGCGTGAGGTCTCCCACGAGGTCCTCGCGCGGGACGTAGAAGCGGGTCGGCAGGCTCGTTTCGTAGACCAGGGTCGGGCTCGTGGTGTCGGCCAGGAGCCGGCCCTGGTACGCGATGCGCACGTGCCGCGACGCGGCCCGCATGTCGACGCGGTGGTACGGGTCGCGCGGGTGCGACCGGATCGGCTCGTCCTCCTCGAACCACGTGTCGAACGCGGCGAAGTCGAGCACCACGTGGCCCGCGAGGTCGGGATCGGCCGGCCGGAACGCGGCCGCGGCCCGCGTCTCGCCGTTGGCCGTGAGGGTGAACGACTCCCCCGGCGTGGAGTGCTCGGCGAACGGAATGCCCGGGTGGAGCACACCCGCCCCGGCCTCCCGCGCCGTGTCGCTTTCCAGACTCGCCCACAGATCCTCCGCCGGGACGGCGTACTGCGGACAGATCCGGCGCGGCTCCCACACGAGCACGGCCCGCGTGGTGTCGACCACCAGGCGACCGCCGAGCTCGGCCCGGATCCGCTTCTCGGTCGGCTCGTGGCGCAGCTGGTCGCGCAGGCCGGCCATGGCGTCGGACATCCTCATGTCGTCCCTCCCTTTTCATCGGACACCCTGTCTTTCAGAAGACAGGGTGTCAATCGGAATGTACGATGCCCGACGATGACGACCCGCAGATACGAGCAACGGTTGCGTGCCGAGTCGGCGGAGGCGACCCGCGCACGCATCCTCGACGCGGTGTACGAGCGGGTGCGGGCCACACCGACGCGTCCGGTGAGCGTCGAGGAGATCGCCCGCGCGGCCCGGGTCGCCCGGTCCACCGTCTACCAGGTGTTCGGGTCGCGGGCCGGGCTGTTCGACGCCCTCGCGGCCGACGTGCTCCGGCGCGGCGGCTTCGAGCGGGTGACGGCCGCGGTCGCCCACCCCGACGCCCGCGAGCACCTGCGCCAGGCGTTCCGGGCCGGCATGGAGGTGTACGCGGTGTACCGCGACGTCCACCGGGTGCTGTTCTCCACGTCGGCGGTCGACCCCGAGGCCACCGCCGGCGCGATGCGCCGCGCCGACGAGGCCCGTGCCGGTGGCATGGAGTACCTGGCCCGTCGACTCGCCGAACAGGACGCGCTGCGGCCCGGCCTGAGCGCCGACGACGCCGCCCACGTCCTGTTCGTGCTCACCGGCTTCGAGGCGTTCGACGCCCTCTACACCGGCCGCGGCCTGCCGGTCGACGACGTCGCGCGGCTGATCGTGCTGGCGGCCGAGAACGCCGTGTGCCGGTAGGTTCTGTGCTCATGGACTTCACGGTCGACGGTGTGCCGGGCGTGCTGTGGACGCCGGCCGGCGCCACCGGCGGGCGTCCGCTGGTGCTGATGTGCCACGGCCGCTCGCAGCACAAGAGGGCCGACCCGCTGGTGCGCCGGGCGGCCCGGTACGTCGAGCGGTACGGCTGGGCGGTCGCGGCGCTCGACGCCCCCGGCCACGGCGACCGGGTCACCACCGCCGAGGCGACGCTCACCGCCGTGAAGTTGCGCCGCCGCCTCGCCGAGAAACGCAAACTCGACCCCGCGACGGCCGCCGCGGCGGCTCAACGGGCGGCCGAGGCGGTGCCCGAGTGGCGGGCCGCCCTCGACCACCTCCAGGGGCTGCCCGTCGTCGGCGACGCCCACCCGGTCGGCTACTGGGGCGTGTCGATGGGCACGAGAATCGGGGTTCCGCTGGTGGCCGAGGAGCCGCGGATCGTCGCCGCCGTGTTCGGCCTGGCCGGCCTGCACCCGGGCGACGAGACGCTCCCGTCCGCCGCCGCGCGGGTGACCGTGCCGATCGAGTTCGTGCTGCAGTCCGACGACGAGATCGTCGAGCGCGAGGCGGGGCTCGCGCTGTTCGACCGGTTCGGGTCGCGGGAGAAGTCGCTGCACCTGAACCCCGGCGGCCATCTGGCAACGCCGTCCTTCGAGGCCGAAAGCTGGGAACGCTTCTTCGCGCGTCACCTCAGCGCCGCCGGTTAGCCCCTCCCCCGTACGCAGGTCGATCTTGCAGTTGTGGTGCCTATCAAAAGGGGGCAAAGCCGTCGCAACCTGGCACCACAACTGCAAGATCGGCGCGCAGGGGGTGGGCGCGCGGCGGCGGCCGGGTCGGGGACCCGGCCGCCGCACTGTGCGGGGGGACGTGCGCTGCGGGCTTGCAGGTACCCGAGCGTCAGACGGAGATCCGCCCCGCGCCCGCGTTCGCCGTCACGATGGACTTGACGTTGCAGGCGGTGTCGAGCGTGTAGGAGTACGGAATGCTCGCCACGGAACCGCCGGCCTGGCCGGATCCGGAGTTGACGAAGCAGTTGTTGCGGGCCACCAGCGTGCCGGGACCGGAGTCGCCCTCACCCAGGTGGTACGGGTCCTCGGTGTTCTCGAAGTAGTTGCCCTCGACCAGAACACCGGCGCCCTCGGTGGAGGCGACACCGTAGCTGGAGACGCCGCCGTAGTAGTTGTTGTAGACGTGCACCGGGTTGCCGAACCGCACCCGGGGGTGCCGCTGGTTGGTGCCGTCGAACCAGTTGTGGTGGTAGGTGACGCGCAGGTGGCCGATGTCCTCGCCGCCGTTGCCGTCGTCGTGGCCGAGCAGCATCGACTTGTCGTGGTCGAAGATCCGGTTCCACGACACCGTCACGAAGTCCGACGACCGCTTGATGTCGATCGCGCCGTCGTAGCCGTTCGACAGGCTGTTGTGGTCGATCCACACCCGGGTCGAGTACTGGACGTTGATCGCGTCGTCGTTCCAGTCCCGGAACGTGACGTTGCGGATGATCACGTTGCTGGCGTTGGCCACGTTCAGGCCGCAGCCGACGAGCGTGCCGCCGAGGATCGACTTGTTGGAGCCGACCCGCAGCATGCCCGAGCACGAGATCGTGCCGGAGATCCGCACCACCGAGGCGTTGGTACCGGCGATCGCGCTGGTGAGCGCCGAGGAACTGGTGACGGTGACGGAGGACGCGTTGCCGCCGCCCGTCGTGCCGCCGCCCTGGGTGGCCCAGCCGACCAGGCCCGTCGGGGCGGGGCCCGTCGGGGGTTGCGAACTGCCCGGCGGGTTCGACGGCGGGTTCGAGGTCGGCGGGTCGGTCGGCTGTCCCGACCCGACGGTGTCGACCGTAATGTCGTCGAACGACGCGGCGGCGAACTCGGTGTAGAAGCCGACCCGGCCGGCCGAGCCGGCGGTGTTGGTCGCCGAGCCGACGCTCGTGCCGTTGACGGTGCCGGAGATGGTGCTGCCGTTGACGGTCAGGCGCAGCGTGTACCAGGTGCCGGTCGAGACGGTGGTACTGACCGAACCCAGCGTGGTGACCGAGCTGCCGTTCTGCGCCTGCAGCGCCACCTGGTTGCCCGGCAGCAGCGCCAGCCGGTACCACTTCGTCGAGCTGGACGCCCGCGCGAGCAGGCCGACGACGCCGTTCGACGCCAGTGAGTTGGCCTTCACCCGGGCCTGCACGACGTAGTTCGTCCAGCTCGTCTGGCCGGCGAAGTGCCGTGCCCGCTCCGAGCCGGCGTTGCTCTGGCGGTCGACGTTCGAGCCGTCGCTGGCGACCGCCCACGAGCCGCCCGAGCTCGACCAGCCGCTGTTGTTGCCGTCTTCGAAGTTGTCGCTGAACAGCGTCTCGGCCTGCGCGGGGTTGTTGAACAGGGTGAGCGAGGCAATCACGGCGCCGGCCAGGGTGGCAGCGCCGATCGCGACCAGACGCCGCCGGCGGGGTGGTGCGTTCATGGTTCCTCCTCTGCGCTCCGACCGCGGGGCGGCGGTGCCGCACGGTCATCCTCGGGGGAAGGAAAGCGCTTTCCTAAGGACGCTAGGGAGAGGAAGCGAGCCACGTCAATGGAATCGATTTGCAGGATTGTTGCAGTGAAACGTGATCATGCGGAATCGTCCACTGTGGACAGTTCTGATGCCGGCCAGGGCGGCCGGCCGGTGGCGGCGAGGATCACGCCGCCCCACGGGTCGGCCTCGGTGAGGCGGGCCGGCAGCGGCCGCGCGTCACCCACCTGGAGCGTGACGTCGCGACGGCCGGCGCGCAGCAGGCCGACCACGCGCTCGTCGGGGTCGATCCGGCCGCCCCAGTGGAACCGGCCGTCGAGCGGGTCGACGTGCCCGGAAAGCCCCACCCGCACGGAAACCCGCACGTCGCCGCCGCGCAGAACAGCCTCACCCACGAATTCAGCGCTCACGCGATCGCTCCGCTCCGCTCCGCGATGCGTTCGCGGGCACTCTGTTGATGGTTCGCTCGCTCACGCTCGCTCACGTGCGTCACCTTGTATGTGCAACGGTGAAAGGTCGGCGGACGCCCGGACGCCCTCGAGGCCGTGCCAGAGCAGCGTCGTGAGGTACTCGGTGAGGGCGGCGCGGCTGATCGGGCGGTCGTGCCGGATCCACCAGTCGCCGACCGACTGGACCATGCCGACCATGCCGTACGCCCACGGCTCGGCCGGACCGGCGTCGAGGCCGAGCGCCCGCAACCGGTCGCCGACCGCGCGCGCGAGTTCCGTCGCGACCGTGCGGGCCGCGTTGGCGACGAGGTGCGCCATGCCCGGCAACCCGGACTGGTGCACCAGGAACCGGTACAGGTCGGGGTTGGCGCCGATCGCGGTGAGATAGGCGTCGATGGTCGCGGAGACCAGCTCGCGCTCGGCCCGCACCCGCGCCACCACCGGGACGATCTCGGCGACCACGAGTTGCGCCACGTGCTCGCCGACCGCCAGCCACAGCTCGGCCTTGTCGGCGAAGTAGCGGTAGAGCACCGGCTTGCTGACCCCGGCGACGGCCGCGACCTGGGCCATGTCGACCTCCGGGCCGTACCGGAGTACCGCCTCCACGGCGGCCTCGACGAGCACGGCCCGCCGCTGCTCACGGTGGGCCGACCAGCGGCTGCGGCGCCCGTCCCCATTGCTCTTTCTGGATCCCTGTTGCACGATACTAGAAGTAACAGATACCCAGGATTACATCAACCCGGAGGCCATAGTGGGACGGCAAGAAACCGCGGAACGCCTGCTCACCGCGTCGGTCCGGCGGTCGTACGACCCGGCGGTGACGATCGACTGGGCAGCGCCGTTCGTCGACGGCGCCTACTGGCTGCCACCGGAGCGCAGCAGCCTGTACGGCACGCCGTTGTGGGCGGGCCTGCGCGACGACCAACGGATCGAGCTGACCAAGCACGAGGTCGCGAGCGCCGCCAGCGCCGGCATCTGGTTCGAGACGGTCCTCATGCAGATGCTCATCCGCGCCTACTACGACCAGGATCCGACCAGCCCGCACGCCCAGTACGCGCTCACCGAGGTCGCCGACGAGTGCCGCCACTCCATCATGTTCGGCCGGCTGATCGAGCGGCTCGGCGTCGAGCCGACGAAGGCCCGGTGGCGCGACCACACGCTCGGCCGCTTCCTGAAGGCGACCGCCACCGGCCCGCACATGTACGCCGCCATCCTCATCGCCGAGGAGATACTGGACGCGTTCCAGCGCGAGATCGCCGCCGACGAGTCACTGCAGCCGTTGATCCGCATGGTGTCGCACATCCACGTCGTCGAGGAGGCGCGGCACGTCAAGTACGCGCGGGAGGAACTGGCGCGGCAGGTCGAGAACGCCGGCCCGGTCACGCTCGCGTACTCCCGCATGGTGATCGCGCGGGCGGCGGCGTCCGTCGTGAGCCGGCTGGTTCATCCGGACGTGTACCGCAGCGTCGGCATCGACCCGTCGATCGGGCGACGCGCGGCGCTGGCCAATCCGCAGTTCCGCGCGACGCTGAGCTGGTCGGCGTCGAAAGCCGTCGCCTATCTGGAGTCGCTGAATCTGATCGACGGCCCGTCTCGGCGGATCTGGCGACGCGCGCACCTGATTTAAGGCGCGAGCACCCCGCGGATGCAGTTCACCACGGGCTGCCCGGTCGTTAGCACGGCGGTCAGGCACTGGCCGAGAACGGTGTGGCCGGCGGCGTTCGGGTGCCACGACTCCTGGCACGTCTGGAAATACGACACGCACGTGTTGGCGATCCGCTGGATGGCGATCTTGTCGTAGCCGGACAGGCTCGTCACGAACACGCCGGACGGGCCGTCCTGCAACCGGATCGGGGTGGCCAGCGTGCCGGCCGGGCTGCCCGCGTTCTCGCACAGCCGGGCGCCGTCGAACGCGCGCTGCACGTTCAGGTAGCGCAGGTCGCGGCCGGGGAACTCGCTCGCCAGCTGGTTGCGCGTCTGCTGGACGAGCGTGCCGAGGCCCTGCGAGAACAGGTGACCGGCGGCGAGGCTGGCCCGGTGCACCGGGCATCCGGCGGCGTAGCGTTCGGCGCCCAGCGCGCGGAACTTGTCGCGGTCGTCCTCGCGGTTGTCCTCCTCGATGTAGGGCTGGGCGACGTCGAACGGCAGCGGGTTCGTGTAGTCCTGGAAGACGATCGTGTGCTGGCCGTCGGCGTCCACCGCGGCAAGCGTGGTCAGCAACGCCCGGGCGGCCGTGACGGTTTCGGCCTGCGCGGCGGCGAACTGCTGCGCGGTGGCCAGATCGGCGGCGGAGCACGGGTTCTGCGGCACCGGGCCGCCGAGGTAGGCCCAGAACTCCCACCATCCGGTCCACGCGTCGGCGATGAACCGGTTGGCGCACTTCGACGCCACGTCGCCGAACGTGAACGAGCTGTTGTTCGAGCCGAGGCCGACGAGCACCACGTCGATGTCGTGGGTCTGTGCGACGGCGCGGAGCTGGTCGAGCTGCGCGGCAACGGCGCGGCCGTTCGTCCGGGTGTTGGACGCCGCGGCGAGATCGTGCGGCTGGCCGCCCGAACACGCCAGGTTGAACCGGGCCTGAATCCCCGGCAGCGCCGCCTGGAAGATCGACGCGTTGGCCGAGCGGTGACAGAAGAACGCGTTGCTGTTCGGCGCCGACCACCCCGGGAAGCCTTGCGCCGCGCCGTTGACGTCGACCACCGGCTGGTAGCTGCCGGCGCCCTCGCCGCTGATGAAGCTGTCGCCGATCGCGACGGCGGCGGTGGGAAGGGCCGCGGTTGTCGGCCTTGCCGCGGCCGCCGTCGGTAGCGCGAGCACGGCGGCGAACAGTCCGGCCAGTAGGAGCCGCATCGTGCCTCCCAGCAGATCGACGGATCGACATCATATCCCCGAACCCGGGAATCGATTGATATGAAGCGATGGATATCCGACCGCGCTAACTTCGGACATCGGCCACCCCCGAAGGAGCTCCCCATGCGTGTGCGCACCACCCTTCTCGCGCTCGTCGCCGCGTCGACGTCCCTGTTCGCCACGCCGGTCGCGGCACAGGCCGACGAGGTCGAGCCGTTCATCATCGGCGGCGGCACCGTGTCGTCGGCGCCGTGGAGCGCCCAGATCTACCGCAACGGCTCGTTCACCTGCTCCGGCACGATCATCGCGGCGCGGTACGTGCTGACCGCCCGGCACTGCACCGGTTCCGCCATGACCGTGCGGGTCGGCAGCGTCACCCGCGGCTCGGGCACGCTCGCCAGCGTCTCCACCTACAGCACGCGGTACGACCTCGCCGTGCTCACGCTCGCCACGAGCATCAGCACCTCCTACATGCCGCTGGCGTCGGCCAACCCGCCCACCAACTCGACGAACAGCATCTACGGCTGGGGCATGACCTGCTACGAGGGCTGCTCCGCCGCCACCCAGCTGAAGACCGCCACGGTGCGGGTCACCGGCCTGTCCACGGACGCCTACGGCGGCCAGGCGATCGCCAGCACCCGGGTCAACGGCAACGCGTGGCGCGGTGACTCCGGCGGGCCGCAGGTCTACAACGGCCAGCAGGTCGGCGTCGCCTCCACGGCCGACGGCGTGAGCCGCCAGTACTACGGCAGCGTCGCCTACAGCCGCACCTGGATCCGCTCCGTCGCGGGCGTCTGAACGGGCGTCTGAGGCTCCGCCCCTGAGCGACCCCGTGGACCGTGCCCGCGGTCCACGGGGTCTCCCCCGTATCGTGGGTCGGGTGAACTTCGTGATCTACGGTGCCGGCGCGGTCGGCGGGGTCATCGGTGCCAACCTGCACCGCGCGGGCCGGTCGACGACGCTCGTCGCACGCGGCGAGCACCTCGCCGCCATCCGCAAGGGCGGGCTGAAACTCGACACCGCCGACGGCGTCCACGTGGTCGACGCGCCGGCAACCGACTCCGCCGCCGGAGTCGACTGGTCGGAAGCACCCGTGGTGCTCCTCACGGTCAAGTCGCACCAGACCGCCGGCGCGCTCGACGACCTCGCCGCCCACGCGCCCGCCGACACGGTCGTGGTGTCGGCGCAGAACGGCGTCGCCAACGAGACCGCGATCCTGCGCCGGTTCGCCAACACGTACGCCGTCACGGTGATGCTGCCCGCCACGCACCTCGAACCCGGCACGGTGGTGCAGCGCGTGCACCCGGTCCCCGGAATCCTCGACATCGGCCGGTTTCCCACCGGAACCGACGCCACGGCCGCGGCCATCGCGGCGGATCTGCACGCAGCCGGCTTCGAATCGGTGCCCCGGGCCGACATCATGGCGTGGAAGTACCGCAAACTGTTGATGAACATCGGCAACGGCATCGACGCCACGTGCCGGCCCGGCCCGGCCGCCGAGGAACTCGCCCGCCGGGCCACCGCCGAGGGCGAGGCCGTCCTCACGGCGGCCGGCATCGCGGTCATCGGTGTCGACGAGGACCGCGAGCGCCGCGCCGACATTCTCCGGATCCGCACCGACGACCGGCAGCCGCCGATGGGTGGCTCCACGTGGCAGAGCATCGCCCGCGGCACCGGCAACGTCGAAATCGACTACCTGTCCGGCGAGATCGTGCTGCTCGGCCGGCTCCACGGCCACCCGGCACCGATCAACGAACTCGTCGGTCGGGTCACGGCCGACCTGGCCCGCGGCGGCGGCGAGCCCCGCAGCCTCGACGCCGCCGACATCCTGTCCACGGTGGACCGCGGCTGAGCGTCACCCCTTTGACAGACGGCCATCGGCCCCGGTCACCGCACTGCGGCGGTCGCCTCGTGCGAGATGGAAACGCCGGCGGCTTCGGCCACCGCGAAGAACACTGTCTGACCGACGACGACGCCGAGCTCGGTGGGCTCCACCCGATCGTTGTCGATCACCACCACCGCCCCTTGGCCGAGCTCCTTCTTCCAGGACTCCGCGGCGTCACGTTCGTGGGTGTCGACGCCGCGGACCCGAACGACCCCCTTGATCGCACTGCCGTTGGCGTCGCGCCAGACAAACTCGCCGGGCTCGCCGAAGGCGTGGCTATAGAAGGCATCCTTGCTCAACCGCAGGCTGGAGAACGATCCCGCGTCGCTCTCACCCCAGACGGCGAACGGCGGGGTCGCCGCGACCGGGGAGTGCCAGACGATCAGATCGCCGGCGGCGATGGTCAGTTCGCGCGGAGTGACCGTGAACCTCCCCTTGCTGTGTCCCACCTCGACGTCGTGTTGCCGGTGCTCGGCCTCGCCCCGCTCCTGCACCTTGACGACGAACGGCCGGTCGTCCAGCGCCAGGTGGGCAGCGGTGGGGCTACCAACCGCGTACCGGATTTTGCCGGGTGCCGAAAAGCGCTGTCCGTAGCAGTCGAGGTAAGTCAGGAACCGGCTGTCCATAGCAGTCATCGGAACTCCTCGCCTATGGTGAAACGTCCACGGTCAGGATCAGTTCGTCCTCCCCGGCGCTTCCGTCGAGGGATGCCAGCACCGAATCGAGGCGGATGAGAACCGCCGGATCGATCGGGGTGGCGGCCAGCAGTTGGAACATCTGAGGCTGCTGGTAGATGGGTACTCTCAGGCCGGAGACGAACGGGGTCACGATCGGTCCCAGCAGGTTGAGCACATTGGCGATTGTGAACGCGCCGAAAATGATGGCCGACGCGAGAGCCAGCAGCGGACCGATGAACGGCACCAGCAGCAGCGCCGCAGTCACCGCGACTCCGATCGCGGCGATCAGCGCGGTGGCTGCCGGGCCGAGCACCAGGGACGGCACGCCGACGACGATGGCGTCGACGTTCCAGTTCCCGGCCACGAGGGCGGTCGCCAGTCGAAGGTCGACGGTGAAGGCGACGAAGCTCGAGTGCGATACCGGCACGGTGATGGTCGGGAAGGTGATGCAGATTCTCGGAGTGCATACGCGGCCGATGAACGGCAGTGTCACGCACACCTGGGGCAGGCAGAAGTTGAGGAAGCTGAGGTCGAGCGAGAGCGAGAGCCCCAGCGTGTAGTTGACTCTGCCGTTGTTCAGCCGGATGACGTCTGTAGGTGGCGGAATCAGGTCCACGGTTCCCGCGCTGAGTGTCGCTGTCGCGTTCCAGGACACCGAGAACGGGCCGAGGTTGCCGCTGCCGGACGTGCTCGCGGGCGGGAGCGACGCGACCGTTGTCGGTACGATCACGTTCGCCGCTGTCTCGTCGATGGCTGCAATGACGTCGGACATGACTTCCTCCTAGACCGCGGCGCCGTAAAGCTTCAACTGATCGTCTTCGCTCTCCGGCCCGCGGAGGAGATTCAGCGAGAAGGCACCCAGCCGGATCGCCGAGAACGGCAGCTCCACCGACGCCAGGGCGCCGCGCAGGAAGGTCAGAATCAGACACTCCAGCAGCGATTCCAACTTTTCCGGAGTGACGTCGACCAGTTCGACCCGCTGCAGGTCGAAGGCGATGGAACCGCTACCGAGCCCGACGGAGCGGACGACGATGCGACCGACCGCCGCGGCCTCCAATCCGACGCTGATGCTGGTTCCCGCGGGCTGTTGGTCGTTGCCACCTTGGCGGGAACGGCACAACAGGGTGAGGGTCACCGCGGTGCGGAGCGAGATCTGCCCGGGCCCGAGGGTGAGCGGTGGCGGCAGCGCCGCCGACTGGGGAGCGATGTCGGATTGTGGAATGTCGAACTGCACCGCGTATTCGATGCCGCCGGGTACTCCGGGGAAGGCGATGACCGGCACGGTGGTCCACGCGGAGGCGGATACGGGATTGTTCGTCACGGCGGGGGATGTGCGATAGTTCAGCAGCCGGGGGCGTGCGGTGAAGATTGCCCTCAGCATGTCATTGAGGCCGGTTTCATTCAGTCCGGCAAATACATTTTCAGCTTCGGTCAGGCTCATCATGACCCCTCAGCTGGAGGCGGCGCGGGCAGCAAGGCCATCGCCGATGGCGGCCGCTGAAACGGCGGCGATCGAATAGCTAGGTCGCGACTCCACCATCCTTCAACCGGCCGTTCGTGACCGTCAAGTCTCCGTACGTAGCGACACGATGTCGGATCGAGGACGCGCGGGCAGGCCCTCGGTGTCGCCGGCCACGGCGACGACCCCGGCGGCGATCCGCGCGCCCAGCCGGGCGGATTCTTCGGGACGCGCACCGCGCAGTCGCCCAGCCAGATACGCGCCCGCGAACGCGTCGCCGGCACCCACCGGGTCGACGACCTCGACCGGCACCGCTGGGATGTGCACGTCGCCGGGCAGGAAACAGCCGTCCGCGCCGGCCTTCAGGACGGTCTCGCCCACGCCGGCCCGGGCCGCCGCCGCGAACACGGCGGCCGGGTCGGTGACGCCGAACACCGGGCCGGCCTCGTCGAGCCCGAGTAGCAGGAAGTCGGCGTACGGAAGAAGTTCGCGCACCGTCGCCGCCTGCTCGTCGACGTCGCCCAGGGCGGGGCGCAGGTTGGGGTCGAGCGCCAGCCGCGCACCGGCCGGGCGCGCGCCGGTGGCGAGCGCGACGACGGCCCGCCGCGGGCCCGGGCCGAGGGCGGCGGTGATACCGGAGACGGCCACCACCGACGGCCGGGCGGCGAGCACCCGGTGAGCGTCCACTGTGTCCAGTGCGGACGCGGCCGACCCGGCCCGGTAGTAGTGGACGCGGCGCCGGCCGTCGGGCAGCGCCTCGCGGAGGAACAGCCCGGTGGGGCGGGCCGGGTCCGCCACGATGAGATCCGTGACCACGCCGAGGTTCTCCGCCGCGGCGCGGACCCGGCGGCCGAGCGGGTCGGCGCCGACCCGGGTGCAGAACGCCGCCGAGAGCCCGAGCCGCGCGACGGTCGCGCACAGCGTCAACTCCGCGCCGGCGACGCTCATCGTCACGGTGCCGGCGGTGTCCAACGGTTCCCCCGGCGAGGGCTGGAAGAGCACCATCGCCTCGCCGAAACCCACCACGTCGATCATGGCAACCATCGTGCCCGGAGGTCGTCGCGGAGGAACGCGGCCGGCGACGCGATCGACAGCCCGCCGTCGACCGGCAGGACCGTGCCGGTGACGAAGCCGGCGCCGGCCAGGAAGTGCACCGCCGCCGCCACCTCCTCCGGGCGTCCCGTGCGTCCGAGCGGATACCCGGCCGCGGCGCCCTCGACCGGGTCGCCGATCATCCCGGGCGCGACCGCGTTGACGCGCACCCCGCGCGGACCGTACTCCAGCGCCAGTTGGCGCATCAGGCCCTCCAACCCGGCCTTGGCCGCCGCGTACGCGGGGACGCCCGGCGCGGCGAGGAACGCGTTCACCGAGCTGACGGCGACGATCGCTCCCCCGTCCCGCATTCTCGGCAACGCGGCCCGGCAGATCGCGAACGCCGTGCCCAGCGTGGCGTCGAGGGCGGTGCGCCACTGCTCGTCGGTGGTCGACGTGACCGGGCCGACCGGCATCGCGGCGGCGGCGAGCACGACGACGTCGACGGACTCCATCGACCCGACAGCGGCGGCCGCGCCGACGGCCGTGGAGCAGTCCAGGACGAGGGTGTCCACAAAGGAGCTGTCCACAAAGGACTCCAGCGCGACGCCGACCACCCGGTCGCCGGAGGCGGCGAACGCCGCACCGATCGCGCGGCCGATCGGCGAACTCGCGCCGACGACGAGGACGCCCCGCATCACAGGCCCAGGTCGGCGAGGATGTCGCCCAACGCGGCGAGCGTACCGGGGTCGGCGTCACTTGCGGGGGGACGCACGACCGCCGACCCGATGATCCCGCGGCGCACCAGCACGTGCTTGTGGATCGACCACGCGATGCCCGGCTGCAGCCCGAACCGCACCAGCGGCAGCAGCCGGTTGAACCCGGCGCGCGCCGCCGCCGGGTCGCCGGCGTGCCACGCGGCGAGCACCGGCGCGAGGAGGTCGACGAACTCGCACGCGGGCATCGTGCCGACCGCGCCGCGCGCATACTCCTCCAGCAGGAACAGGGCGTTCTGCCCGCCGAGGACGGCGAAGTCGCCCGCCACGGCGTCGACGACCGCGCCGACCTTCGGCGTGGTGGGCTGGGTCTCCACCTTGACCGAGTCCACACCGTCCAGTTTGGACAGTTCGGCGATCAGCGGCACCGGCATGGTGACACCGGTCGACGCCGGCGCGTCCTGGACCATCACCGGTAGGCCGCCGCCGGCCGCGACCGCGCCGTAGAAGTCGACCACCTGTGCCGGTGACGGCTTCACCATGTGCGGCGGCACCACCATCACGACGCTCGCGCCGCCGTCGGCCGCCGCCCGGGCCTGCTCCACCGCGTCGCGGGTGCCGGTGGCGGCCACCCCGGCGACGAGCGGCAGGTGCGCCGGGATCGAGCCGGTGACCGTCCGCAGAATCTCGGCGCGTTCCCGGGCCGTCAGCGCGAAGCCTTCGCTGGCGAAGCCGAACACCGCGACACCGGCGACGCCGGACCCGACCTGGAACTCGACCAGCCGGGCGAGCGACGGGTGGTCGACGTCGCCGGCATCGGTGAACGGGGTGGCCAGCACCGGGATGAGGCCGCGGACGTCGGGCGATCGGGTCATCAGCTGTTCTCCAGGAGGGGGGCGAGGTCGACCTCGATGCCGAGGCCGGGAGTGTCGGGGAGGTCGAAGGCGACGGGTCCGCCGGTGAGCGGTGTGGTGAGGATGCGGTTGGCCACCGCCATTGTGGACGGTTGGAACTCGAACGCGGGCAGGTCGGCGACGGCGGCCGCGACGTGCAGGCCGGCGGCGACCGAGATGCCGAGCCCGACCGAGTGGTGCGGTGCGACCGGCACGTGGAACGCCGACGCCAGGTCGGCGATCGCCATCGCCTCGGTGATGCCGGTACGGGCGACGTCGGGCTGGCAGATGTCGACGGCGCGCGCGGCGAGCCAGGCCCGGAACTCGTACCGGTTCCGGAGCGCCTCACCGACCGCGACCGGCGTCGCCAACGTCCGGGCGAGTTCGCGGTGCCCGTCGACGTCCTCGGGGACCAGGGGCGCCTCGAGGAACCAGGCGCGGCGCTCGTCGAGGCCGCGGCCGAGGCGCACCGCGTCGGCGAGGCCGTAGGCCCAGTGCGCGTCGACGGCGATCCTCAGGTCCGGATGCACGGACCGGACCGCGTCGACGGTGGCGAGGTCGGCGTCGACGCCGTTGCCGAGGTGCAGCTTGATCGCGCGGACGCCTCTCGACGCCCACTCCCGCGCGAGCGCGGAACGCTCCTCGTCGGTGGATCGCGGGAGACCGGAGACGTACGTGGGGATCCGGTCCCGGTACGCGCCGCCCAGCAGCGCGTGCACCGGGGCTCCGAGCGCGCGCCCCGCCACGTCCCACAACGCGGTGTCGACGGCCGCGAGCGCGTCGGCCTGGTGACCGACGAGGTGGCCGCGTTCCCGCATCAGCCCGCTGAGCATCGTCCACAGTGGCCGGACGCGGCGCGGGTCGGCGCCGATCAGCGTCGGCGCCAGCAGCCGGTCGACGATCGCCTTCGCCACCTCGGGCGCCACCGGCGCGAGCGCCTCGCCCCAGCCGGCCAGCCCGCCGTCGGTGGTGATCCGGACCAGCATCGTCTCGAACCGGTCGGAGTAGAGGCTGCGCCACGGCGGCCGCACGTAGTAGTCGCCGCTGCCGTCACCCGGGCGCGGGCCCAGATACGTCTCGGGTGGGTCGATCTTCACCACCCACGTCTCGACAGACTCGATCTTCACACCAGGCTCCCGCCTTCCGGTTGACCACTTGCAACATACGGGATAACGTCCCGTCCTACGCAAGACATGTTCCAGGAAGGCGTGAGATGGCAGCCGAAGTGGCAAGCAGCAACCAGAGTGTCGACCGGGCGCTGTCGGTGCTGAAGGTCTTCACCGGTGGCCGCGCCGAGCTGCGCGTCTCCGACGTGGCGAAGGCGACCGGCCTCGGCCTGTCGACCGCGTCCCGGCTGCTGGCCACGCTGGAGGCGGCCGGCTTCGTCGACCGCGACCCGGTCAGCGGGCTCTACCGGCTCGGCCTCGACACGGTGTCGCTCGGCGGCGCGGTGCTCAACGCGCACCCGGTGCACCGCGAGGCCCGCCAGGTCGCCCAGAACCTCGCCGCCGAGCTCGGGCTCGGCGCGAACGTCGCGGTCCGCCGTGGCGGCCGGCTGTTCTACCTGCTCAACTTCGAGGGACGCCAGAGCCCGCGGTCGTTCGTGCTGGCCGGGCAGCACAACCCCCTGCACGCCACGGGTCTGGGCAAGTCCCTCCTCAGTGGACTGTCCGCCGCCGAGCGGCGCGACCTGCTGCCCGCCGACGCGCTCGCCGCCTACACGCCGCACACGATCACCACGCACGAGCGGCTCGACACCGAGATCGCCGCCGCCACCGCCCGCGGCTACGCCGCCGAGATCGAGGAGCTGGCGCTGGGCCGCGCCTGCGTCGCGGCCCCGATCCGCGACGGGTCGGGCGCGGTGGTCGCGGCGCTGTCGGTGTCCGGGCCGCTGTCGGTCATCGACCTGGGGACGCGGGAACCGGCGCTCGCGAACGCCGTCATCGAGGCGGCCGACTCCATCAGCGTCGGCCTCGGGTACGTCGGTCCGGTTCTGGAAGTGGCACTGTGAGGCGCGGGCTCTCCGACAAGACGTTCGGGTTCCTGCTGACGCTGCCCGCGCTGGCGCTGTTCGGCGGCGTCATCCTGTACCCGCTGATCGGCGCGCTCACCACGAGCGTGTTCGAGCAGAGCCTCGTGCTGCCCGGGCGGGCGTTCGTGGGGCTCGACAACTTCGTCGCCGTGCTCGACGACAACTTCTGGCCGGTGCTGCGCACCACGCTCGTCTTCACGTTCGCGGCCACACTCGCGCCGGTCGTCATCGGGTTCGCGCTGGCGCTCGCGTTGAACAGCCGGATCCGCGGGCGCGCCGTGCTGCGCGGCGTGTTCCTGATCCCGTGGGTGATCCCGGGTGTCGTGGTCTCGTTCGTCTGGCTGTGGATCTTCAACGCCAACTACGGGTTGCTCAACGGCGTGCTGACCGGACTGCACCTCATCGACGAACCCGTGACGTGGCTCGGCCAACCGGGCACCGCGATGGCGGCGATCGTCGTCGCCAAGACGTGGGCCAGCTTCCCCTGGATCATGGTGATGCTGCTCGCCGGTCTGCAAACGGTTCCCGCGACGCTCACCGAGGCCGCCTCGCTCGACGGCGCCGGCGCGGTCCGCCGGTTCTGGCACGTGACCCTGCCGCACATGCGCGGGATCTTCGGCATCGTGGTGCTGCTGGAGGTCATCTGGAACCTGCAGCACTTCGACACCATCTACGTGCTCACCGGCGGCGGACCGGCCGGGTCGACGACCACGTTCGCGGTGGCCGTCTACGACACCGCGTTCCGGGCGTTCGACCTCGGCAAGGCGAGCGCGCTCGGCGCCCTGTGGCTCGTGCTGATCCTCGCGCTGACGGTCGTCTGGGTGCGCGTCACCGAACGGGGTGAGCGCGCGTGACGATCACCGCGACCCGCACCGCTCCCCCGGCCGCGCCTTCCGCGAAGGAACGCCGCGCGCCGCGCCGGCGCGCGCCGTGGGGCGCGGCCGCCACGATCGCGATCATCGGCGTGTTCACGTTCGCGCCGGTGTACTGGGTGGCGGTCACCGCGCTCACGCCGACGAACGAGGTGTTCCGGTTCCCGCCGCGCTGGTTCCCCGCGCACGTCACGTTCGACCACTTCCGCAGCCTCTGGGAGAACCCGCAACTGTTGCGGTACCTGGGAAACAGCCTCATCGTCTCGACGCTCACCGCGGTGCTGACCGTCATCGTCTCCGCGTACACGGCCTACTCGTTCGCGAAGTTCCGCTACCGGGGCCGGCGTTCGCTGATGTACCTCGTGCTCGCCTCGCAGATGTTCCCGCAGGCGCTGCTGCTCATCACGCTGTACCTGGTGTTCAGCCAGTTCGGGCTGCTGAACACGTACCTCGCGCTGATCCTGTCGTTCACCACGTTCACGTTGCCGCTGTGCGTCTGGATGCTCAAGGGCTTCTTCGACACCATCCCCGACGAGCTCATCGAAGCGGCCAAAGTGGACGGTGCCGGCCAGGGCGCGATCATCCACCGCATCCTGCTGCCGGTGTCGCTGCCCGGCCTCGTCGCCACCGCGCTGTTCGCGTTCATCCGCGCGTGGAACGACTTCATCTTCGCCCTCACCCTCGCCGGCACCGAGAAGCAGACCCTGCCGCCCGGTCTGGTGAACACGTTCACCGGCGAGGCCGAGACGGCCTGGCCCTCGCTCATGGCCGCATCGCTCGTCGTGTCCCTGCCCGTCGTCATCGGATTCGCCGTCCTTCAGCGCTACCTCGTGTCCGGCCTCACCGCCGGCGCGGTGAAGGGCTGAACACCCCCTCCTCTGGAGTGCACCATGTCTGTCACCCGCCGCAGCCTGCTCGGCCTCCTGGCCGCCACACCGATTCTTGCCGCCTGCGCTCCTTCAGGTGGCTCGTCAGACTCCGGTTCGAAAAGTGGACTGTCCGACGACGGGGTCAAGGAGTTCCCGCTGACGTCGTGGTCGGCCAACGAGGCCGTCACCAAGGAACCGCTGGCGACCATCATCACGAAGTACACCGGCGCGAACGCCGGCACGTCGATCTCGTCGCCGTCGTACCCGTACAACGACTACCTGAACCAGCTGCTGTTGCAGGTGCGCGGCGGCGAACTGCGCGGTGCCGTGCAACTCGACGTCGCCTGGCTCGCCACACTCGCCGCCACCGGCAAGCTCGCCGACATCGCCAGCGTCACCGAGGGGGTCGACTACACCGAGGCGTCGCTGGAACTGGGCAAGGTCAACGGCAAGCAGTACGCGGTGCCGTGGACGCAGGCCGGCATCGGGCTCATCGCGAACTCCGAACTGCTGCAGCGGGCCGGCGTCACGTCGATGCCGAAGACCATCGACGAGTTCGAGGCGGCGCTGCGCGCGGTGAAGGGCCTCGGCGGCGGGCCAAATAGCGGGATCGTGCCGTGGGCCGCGATGACCAAGGTGGACCAGCTCAAGGACGTGCTCCCGTGGATGTGGGTGTTCGGCTCGCCCATCGTCGACAACGGGAAGATCGTGATCGGTGACGACGCCAGCGTCGCCGCGATCACGTGGTACAAGAAGCTCTACGACGAGAAGCTCATCGCACCGGACATCAACCGGTTCGACGCCCGCGCGCTGATGTCGCAGGGCCGGACGGCGTTCTACGAGGACGCGATCGGTGGCAAGGCGACCGTGCTCAAGTCGTCGCCGGATCCGGCCCTCGGCTCGAAGCTGAAGCCGTTCGCCCGTCCCGTACGGAAGTCCGGCGACAAGCCGCGGCACCTCGCGTGGGGTCACGTCGTGGCGGTCATCGACGGACCGGCCGCGTACGCGGCGGCCCAGTTCGCGAAGACCATCACCGCCGACCCCGCCTACACCACCGACTGGTTCGCCAAGACCGGGCTGCCGCCGACCACGAAGAAGGGCCTGGCCGACCAGAAGGTGCAGACCGACACGTTCACCGTCGACTTCACCCGCGAGATCGCCGCGAACGCCAGCGCCAGCCCGTTCTGGGGCTACCCGTCGTTCTCGCAGATGGAGAAGGTGCTCGCCGAACAGGTGCAGGCGATCCTCATCGGCAAGGCGACACCGGCGGCCGGGTTGGCCGAGGCGCAGAAGCAGATGACGGCGCTGGCCAAGTGACCTTCGACGACCTGCTCGACGGCCGGCCGCTGCTCGCCATCCTGCGTGGCGTGCCGGCCGACCGGGCCGTCGAGCTGGCGAACGCGGTGTGGGACACCGGGATCGGCGCGGTCGAGCTCCCGATCCAGACACCTGACGCGGTGGCGGCCCTGTCCGCCGTGGCCAAAGCGGGCGGGGCACGCGGCGAACGCGTCGGTGCCGGCACCGTCATCACCGTCGACCAGGTCTCCGTGGCCCGTGACGCCGGTGCGGCGTTCACCGTGGCGCCGGGCTTCGACCCGGAGATCCTCGCCGCGAGCCTGGCGGCGGGGATGCCGCACCTGCCGGGCGTCGCCACCCCCAGCGACGTCCAGCACGCGGTGAAGGCCGGCTGCCGGTGGCTCAAGGCGTTCCCGGCCGCCTCGCTCGGACCGCGGTGGATCCGCGAACTCCACGGCCCGTTCCCCGACGTCCAGTTCGTGGCGACCGGCGGCATCGACGCCGGCAACGCCCGCGCGTTCCTCGACGCCGGCGCCCGCTCGCTCGGCGTCGGCAGCACCGTCACCCGCCCCGGCGGCCTGACCGAACTGGTGGCCGCACTGACCCCCTGAATCGCGGAGCCCTCATGAGACGGATCCTCGCCCCCGCTCTAGTCTCCCTGTTCGTTCTCACCGCAACCCCCGCGGCCGCGACCCCCGCGACCGTCACGCTCGTGCCGTACACCATGGACTCCTCCAACCAGGCCGCCTGGTGGACGCCGCTGGAGACGTACGTGGGCGGCAACCAGTACGCCTACCTCGCGTTCAACGAACCGGGTGCCACCGCCGGCACCCACCGGGTGGCGATCGCCCGCCGCGACGGATCCGGTGCGTGGTCACGGATCCCGGTCATGAACGGTTCGGCACAGGCCGAGTACACCGACGACGTCGGCCACAACCAGCCGTCGATGGCGCGCGACGGCACCGGCCGGTTCCACGTGTTCGCGTCGATGCACAACAACGCCTGGCGCTACTTCCGGTCCGACACACCGGGTGGCGCACCGCAGAACCACGCCGCCGACCTACCCGACCAGGGCATCGGCGTCACCTACCCGGTGCTCACCACGGCACCGAACGGCGACGTGTACCTCATCGCCCGCCTCGACGGCACCAGCACGGCGGGCCGCAGCGGGAGGCTCTACCGGTGGAACAACGCCGCGTCGACGTGGACGCGCCTGGCCGTGTTCGCGGAGTCGGCCAACCGCGCCGTCTACCCGGACGACCTCCGCTTCGACTCCGCCGGCGACCTGCACCTCCTGTGGGAGTGGGGCCTGTACCCGGCGACGGCGTTCCGGCACCAGCTCAGCTACCTCCGGTACCGCCCGTCCACCGGTGCGTTCTCGTCGCCGGTTCCGGTGAGCACCTCGACCGCCGACGTCATCCAGCCGTTGGAGAGCGGGGAGGTGTACGAGGGCAACGACAGCACGAAACCGGCGGTGCAGAGCGCGAAGCTGACGCTGGACGGCACCAGCCCGAAGGTCGCCTACCGGTACCGGTCCGCGGTGAACTTCGAGGTGCGGTACGCGTACGTGAACTCAGCCGGAGCCTGGGCGCGGCAGACCGTGTACGCCGCGACGCAGACCCGGGCGGCGCTCGGGATGACGTGGCACCCCACCGAGGGGAAGCGCGTCTACTACGCCCGCGAATCCGGCGGCGCCTTCGTCGCCACCGAGAGCGGCGGCACGTGGACCTCGGCGGCGGTGGCACCCGGGCTCCCGATCGACCGGCTCGCCGTCGAACGCGACGCCACCGGAACCGACGTGCTCTACCTCGCCGACACCACCAACGGCCGCCTGTACTACGGCCGCAACTAGCCCGGAAGGACGACCCCCATGCGCAGAGTCCTGTCCCTCGCCCTCGTCGCTCTTCTGCCCACCGTCGCCCTCGCCGGGCCGGCCGCCGCCGACCCGCCCGCCTCCGGCTACACCCTCACGTTCTCCGACGAGTTCGACGGCACCGCCGTCGACACCGGCAAGTGGAACTACCGCACCGACGTCAAGGCGTACAGCGCGCAGCGGCCGGAGAACGTGTCGGTCGGCGGCGGACTGATGAGCATCGCGCTCAGGGCCGAGTCGTTCGGTGGCAAGGACTTCACCGGCGGCGGACTGGTGAGCAAGCAGAAGCTCCGGTACGGCCACTACGAGACCCGCGCGAAGATCAACAACGGCGCCGGGTGGCACAGCTCGTTCTGGCTCATGGCCGGCGACGGCAGCACCACGTTCCCGGCCGAGCAGCGCACCGAGGTCGACATCTTCGAGATCGACTCGATCAACCCGCAGACCGTCCACAATGGAGTCCTGACCTGGAAGGGCAGCGGCGTGTCGGCGGGGAAGTCGTACGGGTCCACCTACAACAGCGGCCTCGACCTGCGGCAGTGGCACACGTACGGCCTCGACTGGTCGGAGACGCAGGCGAAGTTCTACGTCGACGGCGTCCTCAGGTACACCGCCCCGTACGTCCCGACCGACTGGACCCACGACTACACCAGCATCTGGCTGACGTCGATCGCCTACGGCACCGTGCCCGACCCGTCGACGCTGCCCGCCGCGATGCAGTTCGACTACGTCCGCTACTGGCAGAAGGACTACTACGTCGACAACGACGGCCCGGCCGCCTACGGCTACTCCGAGTCGGGCACCTGGTCGACGTCGACGCTCACCGGCTGGACTGTCGCCTCGCCGACCCGCTACGCCACCTGCGGCACGGCCGCCGCCACCGCCACCTGGCGCCCGAACCTGCGCGCGGCCGGCACCTACCAGGTGTGGGCCTACAAGGTCCGGGCGGCGAACAGCGACCCCGCCCAGCGCTACGACACCATCCACAATGGAGTCACGTCGACCACCGTCGTCGACGGCACGGCCGGGTCCAGCGGCTGGGTGAGCCTGGGTACCTGGACGTTCCCGGCCGGCACGGGCGGCTACGTCCGCACCACGGCGAGCGGCACCGGCTGCGCGCGAGCCGACGCGGTCAAGTTCGTCCGGACCTAGAAAGGTGTTGCCGGCCGTGACGTCCGGCCGGTAGTGTCTCGGCTGATGTTTACGCCCAGTGACGTATAGCGGTCGCGCTGCGACACGTGGGTGGAGTCTGTCCGCTTCCGGCGGGTTTCGGTAGCGCCTGCGTGTCTGTCATGCCCGTGACAGCGCGCCGGGTAGGCGCATTCATCCACCGGAGCTCACCGTGGACAACCCCATCTCGACGCCGCCCGTGCCCCTGTGGCGCCAGCACGACTTCCGATTGTTGCTCGGGGGTCGGCTGGTGTCACAGCTGGGTGACTCGCTCCAGTTCCTCGCTCTCCCCCTCCTCGTTGTCGCCCTGACCGGGTCGCCGACCCAGGCCGGTCTCCTGCTCGGACTGCAGACCGTGGTCTACCTGGTGTTCGGGCTGGTCGCCGGCGCCTTGGTCGACAGGTGGAACCGCCGGACGACGATGATCTGGTGCGAGATCGGCCGTGGATCGCTCACCGCCACCGTCCCGGTCGCCGCGATGTCCGGAGTGCTGGGCATGCCGCAGCTCTACGCCGTGGCACTGCTCAACGGTGTGCTCAGCACCCTGTTCGGAGCGGCGAACGGGTCGGCGTTGCCGAACATCGTTCCCGTCCGCGACCTCGCGGCCGCGCTGGGGACGGTCGGGGCGTTCTCCAGCGGCCTGCGCATCGTCGGCAGCGCCGTGGCGGGCGTCGCCTACGCCGCCGGCCGGATGCTTCCGTTCGCGGTCAACGCCGTCTCGTTCCTGGCGTCCGCGGCTTTCCTCCGCGCCATCCGTACAGACTTTGAACAGGTCAGGCCCGCAGCACCCGGTTCGCCGCGCACACTGGTCACCGACATCGGACGGGGGCTGGCCTGGCTGTGGCACCGACCGGTCATCCGGACGCTGGCCCTGCTCGACGCGGCGGACAGCCTGCGATTCGGCGCGGGTTACCTGCTGATCGTCATGCTGGCCCAGGGTCTCCACGCCAGCCCCACCCAGACCGCGTTGGTGTTCACCGGCGCCGGCGTCGGCGCCTTGCTCGGCAGCCTCCTGGCGCCCGCGCTGACGCGCCGGTTCCCGCTCGGCTCGCTGTCCATCACGATGCTGTGGGCGGAAGCGCTGGCCTTTCCGTTCTACGCCCTGGCGCCGACGTGGTGGCTGCTGCTCGTGGTGGCCTTTACCGAGTCGGTCGTATCGCCGGTGTACAACGTCGCCCTGGACTCGCACCGGCTCGCCGTCACCCCCGATGCCCTGCGCGGCCGGGTCACCAGCGCGATCGACACGCTCACCACCGGCGGCGCGGCAATCGGGACCATCGCGAGCGGCGCCCTGATCGCCCGCCTCGGAACCACGACGCTGACGTTCATGCTGGCGGGGTGGCTCGCCTTCCTCGCCCTCGCCGCGACTCTGAGCCGGACCGTCCGCACGGCCCGGGTCTGAACCGCTGCACCAAGATCATCTGCGCCGCCGAGCCCGAACTCGGCGGCCTGTTCGAGCGGATCGCGCTGTGGCCCGGTTACCTGTGGCTGGGCATGGCCGGCGTCATCGTCCTCCGCGGACCTCGACATCAGTAGATGCGGCGGCCGTGGGCGTCGGGGACTCCGGACTTGCGGTAGAAGTAGGTGTTGATCTGGTCGCGCCATTCCCGGGCGGAGCGCACCTGTTCGTCGAGGAGGTCGGAGACCTTCGCGTGCAGGGCGGCGTCGGGCAATGTGACGTCGTGCCAGCGGGTGCGCATCCGTTCGGCGGCCTCGGCGCCGGCGAAATGGGAGTCGTAGATGTGCTGGACGACCGTGGCTCCACTGTGAAGGACGTGGGTGTACGGGACGTGGTGGAAGAACAGCAACAGCTCGTCGGGGCAGGTGGCGACGGACTCGTAGACGTCGCACCAGGGTTGCGGGTACTGGGCGGTGAAACCGGTGCCGGTGGCGACCGTGCGGTCGACGCCCACGCCGTCGCGGTCGGCGAAATGATAGGTACCCCACGGGGTGTACTCGTAGCCGTCGACGCTCGGGCCGTAGTGGTGGCCCGGTTGAACCATGAAGCCGACGCCCAGCGGAGCCGTGTACGACTCGTACGTGCGCCAGGAGTCGTCGAGGATGTCGTGCAGGGGCTCGCGGAGACCGGGGCCGAAGGTGAGGTCGGCCCACTCGTCGAGGATCGCGGCCGGGTCGAGGGCCGGGTTCCACGCGAGCCGGCCGAACGCGTAGAGGTTGGCCTGGGCGAGCGGGTGGCCGGTCCACTGTGGATCGTCTCCGACGTTGGAGACCGCCACCACGCCGTCGCCGGTGGCGGCGATGTCGGCGACACCGTTCCAGTTCAGGAGCTCGCTCCACTGTGGAGCCAGGTAGCAGGCGTGCTTCTGCTGGCCGGTGTACTCCTGCGTCACCTGGAACTCGACGGCCAGCCTGGTGTTCGGCATCGCCAGGATCACCGGTGACACCGGTTCGCGGGGCTGGAAGTCGATCGGGCCGTACTTCACCTGGACCACGGCGTTGTCGCGGAACCGGCCGTCGAGCGGGGCGAAGTGGTCGAACGCGGCACGGGCGCGGTCGGTGGACCGGTCGCGCCAGTCCTGCCGGTGGTTGTAGACGAACGCCCGCCAGTGGACCACTCCCCCGTGCGGGGCCAGCGCGTCGGCGAGCAGGTTCGCGCCGTCGGCATGGTCGCGCCCGTAGGCGAACGGGCCGGGCTGGCCCTCCGAGTCGGCCTTGACGACGAACCCGCCGAAGTCGGGGATCCGGTCGTAGACGGCCGCCACGGCCCGCTCCCACCACGAGACGACCGCGGGATCCACCGGATCCGCCGTCGGGAGCCCGCCGAGCGTCACCGGCGACGCGAACGACACCGACAGGTGCGTGCGGATCCCGTACGGGCGGAAGCGGTCGGCGATCGTCGCGACGTCGTCGAGGCGGTCGGTCAGCAGGCGCGCCTCGGCGGCGTGCACGTTGACATTGTTGATGGCGACGGCGTTGATGCCGGTGGCGGCGAGCAGGCGGGCGTACGCGGAGACGCGGTCGAGGTCGTCGCGCAGCTTTCCGTTGTCCCAGAAGATGGATCCGCCGGAGTAGCCGCGTTCGACCTGGCCCATCACCGGGTGCACGGCGACGTTGTCCCAGTGGTCGAGCATCCGCCGGCGCATCACGGGCCGGTGCTCCTCGGGCCCGAAGTCGGCGCCGAAGGCGGCCTCGCCGCGGCGCACGACCTCGAAGAACCCGTACAGGAGACCGTTTCCGTCGCCGGCGCGGACGTACGTGACACCGTCGCTTCTTTGCAGGGTGAACCCCTCGGGGCTGCCGTACCCGGAGTCGAGGTAAAAATCGGCCGGCGCGGTGGGCGTCTCGTTGAAGGTGACGTGGCCGCCCGCCGCCGCGATTTCCCGGACCACCGTCTCCACCGGCGGTCCTTCCCCGCGCACGACGGCCCGGCGGGATCCGATGGCGCGCAACGCTTCCGGCGGCAGCCACGCGGCGCTCACCATGAATGCATGGTTCCGTCGAGCAGGCGGTTGATGGGAAGTTGCGCGGGCGCGTACGGGTAGCGCGCGGCGGCCTCCTCGTCGATGTCGACGCCGAGTCCCGGTTCCTCTGACGGATGCAGGTAGCCGTCGGCGAAGCGGTACGTGTGCGGGAAGACGGCGTCGGTCTCCGCGGTGTGGCGCATGTACTCCTGGAGGCCGAAGTTGGGGATGCTCACGTCGACGTGCAACGCGGCGGCCATGCACACCGGCGACAGGTCGGTGGCGCCGTGCGAACCGCTGCGCACGTGGTACAGCGCGGCGAGGTCGAAGATGCGGCGCAGGTGCGTGATTCCGCCCGCGTGCACGACGGTGGTGCGGATGTAGTCGATGAGTTGTTCGGTGATGAGTTGTTGGCAGTCCCAGATCGTGCTGAAGACCTCGCCGACGGCGACGGGTGTGGTGGTGTGCTGACGGATGAGGCGGAAGCCCTCCTGGAGTTCGGCGGGAACCGGATCCTCCATCCACGTCAGGGAATACGGTTCGAGGCTCTTGCCGAGGCGCGCGGCTTCGATCGGTGTGAGTCGATGGTGTACGTCGTGGAGGAGCTTGAGCCCGGGGCCGAACTCCGCGCGGACCCGGGCGAACACCGACGGGACGTGGTCGAGGTACGCCTCGGTGCTCCACGCGTTCTCGGTGGGGAGCGCGGCGTCGGCGGGCTCGTAGAACATGCGGTCGTGGGCGACGCCGTAGGTGCTCGCGAGCCCGGGGACGCCGGTCTGCACGCGCACCGCGCGGTACCCGAGGTCGACGTAGTGGGACACCTCGGTGAGGACGTCGTCGACAGTTTCGGCGTTCGCATGACCGTAGACGGTGACGCCGTCGCGGCTCCGCCCGCCGAGCAACTGGTACACGGGTAGGCCGGCGACCTTGCCCTTGATGTCCCACAGCGCCGTGTCGACGGCGGCGATCGCGGTCATCGTGACCGGGCCGCGCCGCCAGTACGCGCCCTTGTAGAGGTACTGCCAGGTGTCTTCGATGCGGGCGGGGTCGCGGCCGATCAGCACGGGGATCACGTGTTCGGTGAGGTAGGCGGCGACCGCGAGTTCGCGCCCGTTCAGCGTGGCGTCGCCGACGCCGGTGACCCCGTCGTCGGTGACAATCTTCAGGGTGACGAAGTTGCGCCCCGGGCAACTGACGATGACCCGGGCGTCCGTGATCCGCATCAGCGAAGTCTACGGGGTCGGATCCGAAGAACCGCAGGGGTCGTCATCGACGTATCGACGTTCTACAATGCGCGTGACGGTCGGCGCGACACGTCTTCACGGGGGATCGAAAGGACCAGCACCATGAACCGCTTGATGCTGTTCGTCGCCGTCCTGGCGATGGTCGTGTCGGTCGCACAGCCGGCCTCGGCCGTTCCGCCGCCGCCGTCACCGGACATCGGCACCAACGGCTGGTACCACCTGCAGAGCGAGTACAAGGGCCGGATCGACGACGTCAAGGGCTGGTCGGTCACCTGGCAGGTTCCGCAGTTCAACAACGGTACCGAGGCATGGGGCGCGGTCGGCCAGTGGTTCAACAACCTGGAGACCGGCATCTACTACACCTCCCACGAGGGCTGGTGGGTGTACTACTACGCCGACGACGACGGCCTGACCGGAAACAACTCGGGGTGCACGCAGTCGTGGACGGTCGGCGGGCACTGCCACGGCGCGATGGAGAACCTCGCCGCCGGAAAGCAGGTCACGTTCACGTTCCAGTGGTGCGACACGAACCACGTCGCCAACGTCAACGGCACGAAGGTGTGCGCGTGGGTGAACATGAACGACGGGGTCGGCGACCGCTTCCTGGCCGGGGACACCCCGCCCGCCGGCAACCGCGAGATGTACACCCACGACGTCGAGACGTTCGGCGACTCCCGCATCGTCGAGCCGGTGATCCCGTGCGGCAAGCCGGTGGTCATGGCCGGGCAGCGGATCAAGAACGCCGCGGGCCAGTGGTCCAACCTGACCGGTGACGCCTGGAACTTCCACGACACCAACCCGTCGTACGAGTACACCAACGTGAACACCGCCGCGAACCCGGCCCGGTGGGAGAGCTGTTCGAGCGCGAAGAAGGTCGACACGATCGGCGCGCTGCGTACCGGCGAGGCCCTCGTGTACCTGCGCAACTCCATCACCGCCGGCGGCAACGACATCCCGGGCTTCACGGTGACCAACCCGACGACCAACACGATCCTGGTCGGCGACTGGGACGGCGACGGCGTCGACAGCCTCGGCCTGTACCGGCCCTCCGACATCAGCCTGCACCTGCGCAACCCGCTCGACGGCACGAAGAGCCGGGACTTCGCCTACTTCGCCGACCAGTTCATGGCCGCCGGTGACGTGCCGGTGGTGGGCGACTGGAACGGCGACGGCAAGGACACCGTCGGGTCGTACCGGCCGAGCACCAGCACGTTCCGGTTCCGGAACTCGGCGTCGAACGGGGCGCCCGACATCACATACGTGCTGGGAGCGGTCGGCGACACGCCGGTCATCGGCGACTGGAACGGCGACGGGATCGACAGCGCCGGGCTCTTCCGCGCGTCCACCGGCACCTTCTACCTCCGCAACGACCTGACCGCCGGGACGTTCCAGTCCACGTTCAAGCACCCGCAGATCAACGCGAACGACATTCCGGTGGTCGGCGACTGGAACGGTGACGGCAAGGACACCGTGGGGTCGTTCCGGTCGACCGGGCACACGTTCCGGCTGTTGCAGGACAACATCGTGAGCGCGGCGATGTACCCGGCGTTCGCCTACGGGGCCGACGGGGACCGACCGCTGGTCGGTGACTGGAAGCTGGACGCGGCGACGCCGACCACCGGCCAGTTCGCCAACACGTACGGCTACTACGTCAACTGGGACTCCGCCGCCCAGCGGTGGCTCAACGCGAACCCGACCGACAGCCGGGCCAGCACCATCCGGTTCAACGTCGCGCAGCAGTCGGCGGGTAAGTGGTTCGGCGCGTCGAGCGGCGACGTCGGCGCCGCGGTGAAGTCCTATGTGGACCTCGCCGCCGTCTCGGCCGGTCCGACCGGGCGGGTGCCGATCCTGGTCGCCGACAACCTGCCGGGCCGCGAGTGCGGCCGGGGCACCGGTGCCGGCGCCGCGACGCCGGAGGCGTACGCCACCTGGATCGCGGCGTTCGCCGCCGCGATCGGCAACCGGCCGTCGGTGGTGGTCCTGGAGCCGAACGCGTTGGCCGCGCTGGACTGCCTCCCCGAGGCCGACCGGCAGACCCGGCTGGAACTGTTGGCCTACGCCACCCAACAGCTCAAGGCGGCGGCACCCCGGGCGTGGGTCTACCTCGACGCCGGGAACCCGAACGCGATCGCCCCGGCCGTGATGGCCGAGCGGCTGTACTCGGCGGGCGTCGCGAACGTCCGCGGGTACGCGGTGAACGCCGGCAGCGTCTACCCGACCAACCAGTCGACGACGTACGCCCAGTCGATCTACACCGCGCTGAACGACGGCCACGGGCTGCTGTCCCGCTTCATCGTCGACACCAGCCGCAACGGCGCCGACGTGGCGGTGAACCCGGTCGTCGACGGCGAGTGGTGCAACCCGTCCAAGCGCAAGCTCGGTGCCGTCTCCGATCTGGACCCCGCACCCAAGGCGTACAACACGCCGCGCGGCCCGGACATGGTGCTCTGGGTCAAGGAACCCGGGGTCTCCGACGGCCCGTGCGGGTCGGCGCCGACGGTCGCGGAGGGCGCGTTCAGCCCGGACCTGGCGGTCGCCCTCATCAACGGAACATGACCTGCGGCATTTGAACACTTACATGTTTCGATGTACTTTCGTCGTGCCCATCCACGGGGGGTGGGAACCGATGATTGCGAGCGAGCATGATCATGCGAAGAATCGCCACGGTGGGCCTGGCAGCGGTGATGACCCTCGGGTCGGCGGCCACCAGCGCCGTGGCGGATCCGGCGCCGGACTCGAAACCGACAACCGTCATCAGCAGGCACGACGTCTTCCCCGGCGCGCAGGTCGGCGGGCCCCGCACGGGTCCGCTGGCCACGTCGGTACCGGGCGGAATCACGACACAGGGACTCGTCGGCGGACCGTTCATCGGGTTCACCTGTGACGGGACGGCCGGCGCGCGGGTCGAGGTGCTGTACGTCCGCGAAGCGACGATGCCCGACCGGTACGCGGCCCTCCAACCGATCATCCAGGCCTGGCTGCTCAACGCCGACGCGGCCTACAACGACGGCGCCGCCCGCGGCAGCCGCAGCCGGCACATCCGGTTCCTCACCGAGACCGTCAACGGCTCGTGCCAGGCCGTGGTGCGCAACGTGGTGGTGCCGGCCGGCTCGCTGAACGAGTTCGGAACCTCGGTCGACGCCGTGCGGGCGCTCGGATACAACATCGAGAGCCGCAAGTACATCATGCTGACCGAGCACAACAGCATCTGCGGCGTCGGCGGGCTGTTCGACGACGACCGGCCCGGTGCCGACAACTTCCACAACAACTGGGCCACCTACAGCCGCGTCGACGCGATCGCCAACTGCCTCGGCGCCAACGCGATCGCGCACGAGTTCGGGCACACCATCGGCGCCGTGCAGGACACCGCCCCGCACGCGATCGAACCCGGGCACTGCAGCCAGCGCTTCGACATGATGTGCTACGCCGCCGGGTCCACAATGGACTGCCCGCAGTGGGACCAGGAACGGCTGCCCGACTGCGGCGCCGACGACTACTTCAACGTCACCCCGGCGTCCGGGTCCTACCTGGCGACCCACTGGAACCTGGCCAACAGCGTCCACCTGCGCGCCGGCACCACGGTGGACAACCAGAACTACCCGCGGCCCGGGTTCACCTACAACGTCACCAACGTCGCGTCGGGCAAGGCACTCGACATCGACCCGACCACCGGCAGCGTCAACGACACGCTGAAGTACCTGCACGCCACCACGGCGAACAGCGCCTCGGGCAGCCAGAAGTGGCTGATGGCCTACACCACCGGCATCCAGATCATGAACAGCCAGAGCCTGCTGTGCGTCGACACCGCGTTCAGCGGCGAGACGCCGGGCACCCGGGCGCTGCAGTACATCTGCAACGGCCAGGACGGCATGCGCTGGGCGTACCTGCCGCACTCCGACGGCTCGTTCACGGTGCTCAACTGGCGCAACGGACTCGCGCTCACCCAGCCGACGGCCACCGACCCGCTGGTGAACCAGCAGGTCTACACCGGCGCGGCGAACCAGCGGTGGTTCTTCACCAAGCTCGCCTACCCGGCACCGGCCGCGACCAACACCGTCAACTACATCACGGCGCTGAACAACCGGGAGAGCGTCGCGGTGCCGACCGGTGCCGTGGCGGGCACGGCCATCACGCACGCCGCGCGGGGCACCGCGACGACGCAGCAATGGCGCCTGACCGCGGTCGGGTCGTACTACCAGCTGGTCAACATCGCGACCGGCCTGTGCGCCAGCAACAACCAGACCACGACCGAGGGTCTGGCGCTGACGTTGCGCGCCTGCGACACCACGTTGCAGGGTCAGCAGTGGGCGCTGCGCCGGGTGGCCGACGCCCGCTTCATCCTCGTCAACCGCTACAGCGGCAAGGCGGCCGCGATGACGACGGCGGCCGGCTCGGCGCTGACGCAGAACACGATCAACATCGACAACCGCGCGCAGATTTTCGCCCTCGCGCGTATCTGAGCAGCATGTAACGGGGCCGCCGCAGGTCAGGGTGCGGCGGCCTCGCGCAGCACCAGCACCCCGTACCGGTCGAGCTTGACCGTCTGTCCACTGTCGACTCCCGCGCCGGTCAGCAGGTCGGTGCCGCCGGTGACGACGGTGACCTCGACCGGATCGGCCCGGTGGTTCAACAGGAACCGCACGTGGTCGCCGGCCGGCGTCACCCGCACGGTCGTCTCCACGTCGGCGAGGTCGGCGTACGGGCCGGTGAGGCCGTGCCGGTCGAGCACCTGCCGCACCACCCAGGAGACGCCCGTCTGGTCGAGCCCGGTGGCCACGTACCACCCGTGCCCGGCGCCGAACGCGTGCCGGGTCACCGCCGGCGTGTCGGCGTAGAAGTCCGCTTCGTACGTGCCGATCACCTCGGCGCCGTCGGGGACGACGATCTCGAACAGCAGCCGCGATCCCACGACGAGCCCGTCCGTACCCAGCCGTACGGGGTTGACCACGTCGGCGGCGCGCGCGTCCCACTCGTCCACCCGGATTCCCATCAGCGGCGCGAGCGGACCGGGAACGTCGCCCGGGAACGCGAGGTCGTTCTCGTCGACGCGACCGGACAGGAACGTCGACAGCACCGAGCCGCCGCGCCGGGCGACCGCTTCGAGGCGGGTCGCGAGGTCACCCTTGACCATGTGCAGCGCCGGCGCCACGACCACCTCGTACCCGGTGAGGTCGGCGGTCACCGGTACGACGTCGAGGTCGACGCCGGCGTCCCACAGCGCGTGGTGGTAGCTCAGCACCACGTCGAGGTAGCGGACCAGCCGCGACGGGCCGTCGGAGAGCTCCAGCGCCCACCAGCTGTCCCAGTCGAACAGCAGCGCGACGCGGGCCGGCGTGCGGGCGCCGAGCGTCGCGTCGCCCAGCCGCGCCAACTCCGCACCGAGCTCGGCGACCTCGCGGAAGACGCGCGTGTCGGCACGGTCGCCGTGCCCGATCACCGCGCCGTGGTACTTCTCGCACGCGCCGCGGGACGCCCGCAGCTGGAAGTACAGCACCGCGTCGGCGCCGTGCGCGACCGCCTGCCAGCTCCACAGCCGCAGCAGACCCGGACGCTTCAACGGGTTCACGTCGCGCGACGCCGTGTAGCTCGGCGTCTGCTCCATGAGCCAGAACGGCTGCCCGCCCTTGAGCCCGCGCATCAGGTCGTGGGCGAGCGCCATGCGCGCCTGGGACGTGTCGTCGGGCGGGTAGTTGTCCCACGAGACGAAGTCGAGGTCGGCAGCCCAGCGGTGGTAGTCGATCGGCCGGTACATGCCCATGAAGTTCGTGGTGACCGGGAGGTCGCCGGACTCGCGCAGCGCGGCCTTCTCGGCGCGGAAGTTGGCCAGCATCGCGTCGGACATGAACCGCAGGTAGTCGAGCGTGATCCCCTGGAACGCCGTGTGGTCGGGGCCGCGCCAGTGTTCGGTGAGCGCCGACGGCGGCTCGATCTCCTCCCAGTCGGTGAACCGGTGGGACCAGAACGTGGTGTACCAGGCGGCGTTCAACGCATCGAGCGTCGTATATTTGTGACGCAGCCAGGTGCGGAACGCCACCCCGCACCGGTCGCAGTAGCAGGCGCCGCCGTACTCGTTGCCGACGTGCCAGGCGACCACCGCCGGGTTCCCCGCGTAGCGGCGCCCGACCCGCCGGGCCAGTTCGGCCGACAACCGTTGGAACGCCGGCGAACTCGGGCACGAGTTGTGCCGCTGCCCGAACCGGTGCCGCCGCCCCTCGAAGTCGGTGCGGGTCACCTCCGGGTACGCCCGGGCCAGCCACGGCGGGTGGGCGCCGGTGCCGGTCGCCAGGCAGATCGAGCGGCCCTCCGCGGCGGCGCGCTCCACCACGCGGTCGAGCACCGTGAAGTCGTACACCCCCTCGGCGGGGTTGGTCAACGCCCACACGAACACCCCGACGGTCACCGTGTCGATGCGGGCGGCGTCGAAGAGTTCGTAGTCGCGGCGCCACACCTCCTCCGGCCACTGCTCGGGGTTGTAGTCGCCGCCGTACCGAATCTTCATTCGGTGAACTCCGCTTTGATGCGCCCGATCATCGGCGCGCACGTGCGCACCAGAGCGAGCACGAACAGCGGCGCCGCCAACAGGAGCACGACCTCCGACAGCAGCAGCGTCACGCCGACCGCCACGAAAAGCAGCGCGGCGACGCCGACGGTCACGCGCGGTTCGGCGCCGAGGAAGAACGCGGCGAGCCGGGCGACGTCGCGGATCCGGAAGTCGAAGAGCGAGGTGACGACGAGCGCGAGCACGCCCCACATCGTCACCGCCGCCGCGATCACCACGAGCAGCACCGCCCACCACCCGGGCACCCCGGCCGCGGCGAAGTTCGCGAGCGTCACCGCGACCACGGTGAGCCACGCCAGCGCCGGCAACCAGAGCGCGAGCGCGCCCCGCACGTTCACGCGGTAGCCGCGCACGAAGGCGGCCGCCGGTGCCAGGTCGGTGATGTCGTTGCGCCGGTGGTGCAGGGCGTAGACCGCGGCCGACAGTGCCGGACCGAACGGCACCGCGCACAGCGCCACCAACGGCAGGTTGCTGACGTCACGGTCGAGCAGCGCCAGCGGCACCAGGCCGGGCAGCGTGGCGAGAACGAGGAACAGCCCGACCACGAGCACGGTGTAGACGTTCGCCGCGGCGCGGGACAGCGGCCCGTCGCCGAACTGAAGCGGCTGGTTTGTCGCCGAGGGAGGCGACTGCCGCGCGGTGCCCACGTCCGTCATGACAAGAGCCTCTCACGAAGCGGCCCGGCCGCGCCGACGCGGCCGGGCCACGAACCGTTATCCGTTGGCCTTCTTGAACCGGTCGTAGGCCTTGTTCACCAGGTTGATGTACTGGTCGCTGTTCTTCGCCTTCAGTTCGGCGACGTAGGCGTTCCACTCCGAGAGCGGCCGCTGGCCGAGGATGAACTTCAGCGTCATCTGCGTGACGTGGTCCTTGAGCGGCGTCTCCCAGAGCGTCGCCTGCTCGCGTTCCTCGTCGGTGAACGGCGCCGGCGGCTGCACGGCGACCGGCTTGCGGTTGGCCTGTTGCTTCTGGACCTCCTGCTCCTCCGCCGAGAAGAAGCCGTTGACCAGTTCCGGCGGGCCGCCGTAGGCGAACACGCCGTTGTAGAAACCGAAGTCCTTCTGCAGGTGCTTGGTGCCCTTCGGGTTCAGCCCGATCACGTTGACGTCCGGCGCCAGCGACCGCTTGCCCGACCCGTCCTTGGTGAACGTCGTGCCCTCGACGCCCCACTTGGCGAACTCCTGGCCCGCGTCGGAATAGTAGAGCCAGTCGATGAACTGCATCATCGCCACGAAGTTCTTGCTCTCGCGCGCCTTCTTGGAAATCATGACGCCGTTCTCGGTGCGGCTGGCCGGGTTGATCTCACCGGCCGGGCCGATCGGCAGCGGGATCTTCGCGATCGTCGCGCTCGGAATGGTCTTCGCGAGGTCGTTGCGGTAGTCGTTGACGAGCGTCTGCGCATTGCTGCTGATGACGAACGACTTGCCGTTGGCCAGCTTCTGCCGCGCCTGGTCGTCGCTCTGGGTGAAGCTCTCCGGATCGAGCAGGCCCTCGGCGACGAGCTTGTGCAGGTACTCCAGCGCCTGCTTGTACGCGTCGGTCGCACCGGTGTACTCGAACTTCTTGGTGCTGTCGTTGAACTTCGCGTGCTGGTAGTTCCAGCCGCCGAACGACCCCCACGACGCGGTGACGATGTTGATGAGGTTTCCGCCCGGCGTCGGCTTGCTGAACCGGTCGGAGAACGGGTAGCTCGACGGGTTGGCCGCCTTCATCGCCTTCAGCATCGTGTAGACGTCGTCCCACGTCTTCGGCGTCTCCAGATTCAACTGCTTGAGGACGTCGGTGCGCACCGCGATCGAGTAGTCCTGCCACGGCTTCTCGTGCAGGCCGGGCAGCAGGTAGAAATTGTTGTCCTGCTGCCGGAGCGAGTCCATCTCCGGCTTCAGATTCCACTTGGCGATCTTGTCCTTGAGGTTGGGCATCAGGTCGATGTACTCGCTCACCGGCAGGATCGCACCCGAAGACACGAACGCGTTCTCCGCCGGGTGGTACGTCTTCGGGATGATGAACGGCGCGTCGCCGGCGCCGATCAGCAGGCTGCGCTTCTGCTCGTAGTCACTCAGCGGCACGGCGACGGGTTCGAGCTTCACGTTGGTCCGCTTGGTGAGTTCGGACCAGAAGAGCCAGTCGTCCTTGAGCGCATAGCTCGGGTGGTTGTTGTACAGGATCGAGAACGACAGCGCCTCGGTCGCCTTGAACTGAGTACCGACCTTGTAGTCGGCCATCGCGCCCGCGCGGTTGCCGTCGAGGTCCTCTGACTCGGATTCGTCGGGGCCGGTGTCGCACGCGACGAGCGTGAACATCGAGGCCCCGGCGGCGAGGATCGCCGTGCGCCGGGATAGGCGGTACATGGGGACTTCCTTTCGTGCGGGGGTGGGGACAGCGGCTCAGCCTTTGACCGCGCCGAGCAGGACGCCCGACACGAAGTACCGCTGGACGAACGGGTAGACGAGGAGGATCGGCAGTACGGTGAGCACGATCGTCACGGACTGGATCGTCGCCCCGGACTGCACGAGTTCGCCGGCGGCGCCGCCCATCGCCTCGGCGCCGGTCGCGCCGGCGATCAGGTTGCGCAGGTACACGGTCACCGGGAACATGTCCAACTGGTCCATGTAGAGGAACGCGGTGAACCACGAGTTCCAGAACGAGACCGCGTAGAACAGGATCATCGTGGCGACCACCGCCTTCGACAACGGCAGCACGATGCGCCACAGCACGCCGTAGGTGGACAGGCCGTCGACGGCCGCGGCCTCCTCGAGTTCCAGCGGCAGGCTCTCGAAGAACGCCTTCATCACCAGCAGGTTGAACACGTTGATGGCGTTGGGCAGCACCACGGCCCAGAGCGTGTTCGTCATGTTGAGGCTGCTGATGAGCACGTAGTTCGGGATCAGGCCGCCGGAGAAGAACATCGTGAACACGGCGATGCCGATGAGCGCGGTGCGTCCCTTGAGATGCTTCTTCGAGAGCACGTAGGCGTAGCAGGTGGTGAGCACGATGGCGATCGCGGTGGCGACCACGGTGTACACGATGGTGTTGCGGTAGTTGGTCCAGAACATCGGGTCGGACATCACGAGCTTGTACGAGGTGAGGTTGAACCCGCGCGGCCACAGGCTCACGCGGCCCGCGATGATCTGGGCCTCGTCGCTGAGCGAGCGCGAGACCACGTTGACGAACGGGTACAGCGTCACGATGACGACGATGGTCAGGATGACCGCGTTGAACACCTGGAAGACGCGGTAGCCGCGGCTGACGCGCTGCCCCTTTCGCCGCACCGGGCGGCGCAGCGCCGGCCGTGGCGTCGCGGGGGCCTGGTGACGGGCGGTGGCTACCACAGGCTCGCTCCCACCGTGCGTCGGGAGATGGCGTTCGCCGACAGCACCAGCGTCAAACCGATCACGGCCTCGAACAGGCCGATCGCCGCGGCGTAGCTGAAGTTGTTCGACTCGAAGCCCATCCGGAACAGGTACGTCGAGATGACGTCGGCGGTGGGATACGTCAACGGGTTGTACAGCAACAGGATCTTCTCGAACCCGACCGCCATGAACGTGCCGATGTTGAGGATCAGCAGCGTCACCATCGTCGGCCGGATGCCGGGCAGCGTGATGTGCCAGGTCTGCTGCCACCGGCCGGCGCCGTCGATGCGGGCCGCCTCGTACAGGTTGTCGTCGATCGTGGTGAGCGCGGCGAGGTAGAGGATCGTGCCCCAGCCGACGGTCTGCCACACCTCCGACGACACGTAGATGGTGCGGAACCACTCCGACTGCTGCAGGAACGGCGTCGGGTCGCCGCCGACCGCCTTCACCAACTGGTTGACGGTGCCGTCGACGGAGGTCAGCTGCATCACCATCGCCGCGATGATGACGATCGACAGGAAGTGCGGCAGGTACGACACCGACTGCACGAACCGCTTCAGCGAACGGGTGCGCACCTCGTTGAGCAGCAGGGCGAGCACGATCGGCAGCGGGAAGCAGAACAGCAGCGTCAGCCCGCCGAGGACGAGGGTGTTGGTGAACACGTCCCAGAACGTCGGGTCGGACATGAACAGCTTCACGTACCGCAGGCCGACCCAGTACTCGCCGAGGATGCTGCCGCCGGGCTGGAACTTGCGGAACGCGATGACGTTGCCGACCATCGGCGCGTACCGGAAGACCGCGAAGAACAGCAGCGGCAGGGCCGCCAGCGAGTACAGCTGCCAGTCGCGGCGCAACGCGCGTCCCCAGGACGGCCCGCGGGCCTTGCGCGGTTCGGGTGTCTTGCGCGGCGCCAGGGTCGTCACGACCTCACCTCCCGTGATTCGATCCGCGCCGGCACCGCGAGCCGCCGCTGGTGGCCGACGACGCGCTCCGGGCCGGTCAGGCGCAGCGGCAGCGCCGCGACGAACTCGCCGCTGGACCGTCCGAACCGCAGTTCCACGTCGCCGGGTTCGACGACGCGGTGACCGTCGACGCCGATGAACGACGTCGCGTCGGCCGGAACGGTGAACACCACGCGGGCCTCCGCGCCGGGGTCGAGCGGCACCCGCGCGTAGCCGACGAGCTTTACCACCGGCCGGGTCGTCTGCGCGACCGGGTCGTGCAGGTACAGCTGCACGACCTCGACGCCGGCCCGGTCGCCGGTGTTCCGGACGGTCACCGCGGCGGTCACCTCGCCGTCGGTCGTCCACGGGCCGTCGGCCGACGCGTCGGTCCACTCGAAGCTCGTGTAGCTCAGGCCGTGGCCGAACGGGTACGCCGGCGTCGGGTCCACCGAGGACACGTCGGTGCGCCGGCCCAGCGGCGGGGCCAGGTACGTGGTCGGCATGCCGCCGGCGTCGCGCGGGACGCTCACCGGCAGCCGCCCCGACGGGTTCACCGCACCGGTGAGCACCTCGGCGAGCGCCTGCCCGCCGCGCTGGCCGGGGAAGAACGACTGCACCACGGCGGCGGCCGGCGCGGTGTCCGGGCCGAGCGCGTACGGCCGGCCCGACAGCGTCACGAGAACGGTGGGCGTTCCGGTGGCGAGCACCGCCCGCACCAGGTCGGCCTGCACACCCGGCAGCGTCAGGTCGGCCACGTCGCAGCCCTCGCCGGAGGTGCCGCGGCCGAACAGTCCGGCCCGGTCGCCGACGGCGAGCACGCACACGTCGCTGTCGCGGGCCACCGCCACGGCCGCGTCGAAGCCGTCCCGGCCGGGGCCGTCCACTGTGGACCCCGGTGCGTAGGTGAGGCCCGGCACGAGGTCTGCCAGGGCGGTGCGCAGCGACGGCAGGTCGAGCCCGAGTTCGACGTCGGGGTGGTTGACACCGACGTGCGTCGGGAACGCGTAGCAGCCGAGCAACCCGAGCGGGTCGTCGGCGAGCGGTCCGACCAGGGCGACGCGGCTCCCCGCCGACAGCGGCAGCACGCCGTCGTTGCGCAGCAGCACGACCGACTGCCGCGCGAGCCGCAGCGCGACGTCGCGTCCGGACTCGTCGTCGAGGTCCAGGGCGTCGGCGGCCGGTGACCGCCAGCCCTCGTCGAGCAGGCCGAGTTCCGCCTTCTGCGTCAGCACCCGGGTGACCGCGCGGTCGATGAGCGCCTCGTCGACCGCGCCCCGGCACACCGCGTCGACCAGTGGCGCGCCGAACGTGTCCACTGTGGGCAGTTCGAGGTCGATCCCGGCGCGCAGCGCGAGCCCGGCCGCGGCGGCGGCGTCGGCGGCCACACCGTGCAGGGTCTCCAGGAACCGCACGGCGTAGTAGTCGGAGACGACGGTGCCGGTGAAGCCCCAGTCGTCGCGCAGCAGCGCGGTGAGCAGTCCGCCGTCGGCGGCCACGGGTACGCCGTCGATCTCGGCGTAGGAGTTCATCACCGACCGGGCGCCGCCGATCCGCAGCGCCATCTCGAACGGCGGCAGGATGACGTCGAACAGTTCCCGGCGTCCCATCGGCACCGGACCGTGGTTGCGGCCGCCGCGCGAGGCCGAGTACCCGGCGAAGTGCTTGAGCGTCGCGACGATGCCGGCGTCCTCCAGCCCGCGCACGTACGCCGATCCGACGGTGCCGACCAGGTAGGGGTCCTCGCCGATGGTCTCCTCGGTGCGGCCCCACCGGTAGTCGCGGGTCACGTCGAGCACCGGCGCGAGACCCTGGTGGACGCCGGCCGCGCGCATCGACCGTCCGATGTGGCCGGCCATCTCGGCGACCAGGTCGGGATCGAACGACGCGCCCCAGCCCAACGGCGTCGGGTAGACGGTGGCGCGCCAGGCCGCGAACCCGGTGAGGCACTCCTCGTGCACCTGCGCCGGAATCCCGAACCGGTTCGCGGCCACGATCTGCGCCTGCGCCGCGGCCAGCGACCGGGCACCGCGGGCGGGGTCGACCGGCGCGGTTCCGTACGGGCGCGTCAGCTGACCGAGACCGTGCCGGATCAGGTCGGGCCACGGCGGCACGTCGCGCGTCATCTCGGCCTGGTGCGGGGCGACACCTATGCCCGACTCGTCCGCGCCGACCCAGACGCCGACCAGCTGGGCGACCTTCTCCTCGACCGTCATCAGCGCGACGAGCGCCGCGGCCCGTTCGGCGGGCGACAGCGCCGGATCGCGCCAGGCGGGCGGGCTGTCGACAGGGATCTGAAGACTCATGCGGTCCTTTCACAACCGGCGACGGGCAGCCGGCATCGACCGGCGTCGGGGCCGGCGGGCTGATCACGTTGTGGGGGCGGGTCGTCGGGGGCGGAACGAGGTGTCGAAACTTTCGGAAAATACTTCGGTACTTGCGACGCAACATAGGTCCGCGTCAACGTCTCTGTCAAGGTTGTCAAATGCGTATCCGTCCCGATTCCAAGGCGTAACCGGGTTCAGCTTCGCGCTCACCGCTGCTAACGTCGTGCCGAAACTTCCGGCAACCCCCACTCGAGGTTTCGATGACGCTGCCGACAAACGGTGCCGCTTCTCCGACGATCGCGACGATCGCCGGCGAGGTCGGCGTCTCGGTCACCACCGTGTCCAAGGTGCTCAACGGCCGCGCCGACGTCGCGCCGGAGACGCGGGCGCGGGTCGAGGCGAGCCTGCGCCGGCACCAGTACCGGCGGCGCACCCGGCGGCAGCCCGTCGGCACCGCGCAACTCGACGTCGTCTTCCACGAGTACGCCTCCGCCTGGGCGATGGAGATAATCCGCGGCATCGACGCGGTCACCACCCCGGCGGACGTCCAGATAGGACTGTCGCATCTGGACGGTCAACACCGGCCCGACCAGCGCTGGCTCGACGGCGTGCTCGCCCGCCGTCCGCTCGGTGTGCTGTTCGTGCTGTGCACCGTCACCGACGCGCAGCGGCACCAGCTGGAGCGCCAACGGATCCCGTTCGTGGTGGTCGACTCCGACAGCGCCACGTCGGCCGCCGTGCCCACCGTCGGCGCGAACAACTGGAACGGCGGCCTGCTCGCCACGCGTCACCTCATCGGTCTCGGCCACCGGCGGATCGCGATCATCGCCGGCCAACGGGATGTGCTGTGCAGCCAGGCGCGCCTGGCCGGCTTCCGGTCCGCGCACGACGAGGCCGGCCTACCCGTCGACCCGGAACTGGTGCGCCACGGCAACTTCTTCGTGGGCGGCGGCTTCGAACACGCGATGGAACTGCTGACCGGTCCCCGCCGGCCGACCGCCGTGTTCGCCGGCTCCGACATGCAGTCGGTGGGCGTCTACCGGGCCGCCCGCCGGCTCGGCCTGCGCATCCCGGACGACCTGTCGGTGATCGGGTACGACAACCTGCCCGTCGCCGAGTGGATCGGACCGGCGCTGACCACCGTCAACCAGCCGTTGCGCGACATGGCCGGCACCGCCACCCGGATGCTGCTCGACCTCGCCCGCGGCGTCGAACCGGCGACCCGTCGCATCGACTTCGTCACCGAACTCGTGGTCCGCGAGAGCACCGCGGAGGTTTCCTGAGATGGCGCTCTTCGACCTGCCGCTGCCCGAGCTGCGCCGCTACTCCCCCGACGTCCCCGAACCCGCCGACTTCGACGCGTTCTGGAAGGCGAGCATCCCCGACGTCCCCCCGCTCGACGACGTGCGGCCGGAACCGACCCACCTGCGCCTGGTCGACACCTGGGACGTCACGTTCACCGGGTTCGGCGGCGTGCCCGTGCGGGCCTGGTACACGCGCCCGGCCGGTGTCGACGACCCGCTGCCGGCGGTGGTCGAGTACCTCGGCTACGGGCGCGGGCGCGGGCTGCCGCACGAGCGGCTCACCTGGGTCACGGCCGGGTACGCCCATCTGCTCATGGACAGCCGGGGCCAGGGGGACCAGTACGGAAACGGCGGCGACACCCCCGACCCGCACGGCGGCGCGCCCGGCGGGCCCGGGCCGGTGACCCGCGGCATCCGCACGCCGCAGGACTACTACTACCGCCGCCTGATCGTCGACGCCGTCCGCGCGGTGTCCGCCGTCCGGGCGCTGCCCGGCGTCGACCCGCGACGCGTGGCGGTGGTCGGCAACAGCCAGGGCGGCGGGCTGGCCCTCGCCGTCGCCGGGCTGGTGCCCGACCTCGCCGCGGTGCTCGTCTCGGCGCCGTTCCTGTGCCACGTCCAGCGGGCGATCGAGATCACCGACGCCGCACCGTACGGCGAGATCGTCACATACCTGTCGGTGCACCGCGGGGCCGAGGCCGCCGTGCGGCACACACTGTCCTATGTGGACGGCGTGAACTTCGCCCGCCGGGCGAACGCGCCGAGCCACTGGGGCGTCGGCCTGCGCGACACCGTGTGCCCGCCGAGCACGGTGTTCGCCGCGTACAACCGCTACGGCACCGACGACCGCACCATCGAGGTGTACCCGTTCAACCACCACGAGGGCGGCGAAGCCGTCCACGCACAACGCCAGATGGCCTGGCTCACCACGCGTCTCATCTGACCCTCCCGCGATCGTGGAGTGGACACCACGCGGTGAGGTACGTAAACTATTTCTTACGTACGTCAGGAGGAGATGAGCGAGCCGCCCCATGAGCATGCACGGTGACGAGTTGGTCCGGTTGCTGACCGCCCTCGCCAGCCCGCAACGGCTGCGGATCCTCGCGGCACTGGTCGGGGGCCGGCGTTACGTGACGGAGCTGGCCAGGCAGGTCGGATTGAGCCGGCCGCTGGTGCACGCGCACCTGTCCAAGCTGGCCGCGGCCGGCCTGGTCACCAGTGAACTGGAGCTGGCCGAGGAGGGCCACGGCATCCGGTACGTGCAGGTCACCCCGTTCGTGCTGCACCTGACCCCCGAGCTGATCGCCGACGCGGTGGCGACACTGCCGGAGAACGACAAGGAGAAGACATGACGTGGCAGGAAGCGGTGATGGGTGCGTCCGGGATGGCGTTCGTCCTGGTCATCACCGTCGTGCTCATCATGCAGGGCGCGGCGACCTGGCGGGCCCGCATGACGGTGGCGCGCGAGGAGGCGCACCGCCGGCTCAGCGAGGACGCGATAAAAGCGCAACAGGAGACCGCGGCGAAGCTGGAGAAGGTGCTGGCCGAACTCGCCGTGATCCGGGAGAAGACATCGGCACTGGAGCGCGCGCTCGCCGAGGTGGGTGAGCCGTGGCAGCCGACCCGGTGATCGAGGTCGACTCGCTGACCAAGCGGTACGACAAAACGACCGCGGTCGACGGGCTGAGCTTCACGGTCACCGGCGGCAGCGTGGTGGGACTGCTGGGCGCCAACGGGTCCGGCAAGACCACGACGATGCGGATGCTGCTCGGCCTCGCCGCGCCGACCACGGGTCGGGCGACGATCGGCGGCCGGCCCTACGCGGCGATCCCGCACCCGGCGCGGGAGGTCGGCGCGGTGCTCGACGCGGCCCAGTTCCACCCTGGGCGCACCGGCCGCAACCACCTGCGCGTGTTCGCGAAGGCGGCCGACGTACCCAAAACCCGTGTCGACGCATTGCTCGCACAGGTCGACCTGGAGGACGCGGCGCGGAAACGGGTCGGCAAGTACTCCCTCGGCATGCGGCAGCGGCTCGCCCTGGCCACTGCCCTGCTGGGCGACCCGCGGGTGCTCGTCCTCGACGAACCCGCCAATGGCCTCGACCCGCACGGCATCCGCTGGCTGCGCGACTTCCTGCGTGCCCAGCGCGACGAGGGACGCACGGTGCTGCTGTCGAGTCACGTGCTCGCCGAGGTCGCCCAGGTCGTCGACCACGTGGTCGTGCTCGCGAAGGGTCGCCTCGTCGCACAGGGCGCCGTCGACGAGATCGCCGGCACCGGCACGCTCGAAGACGCGTTCCTCAAACTCACCGGGGACACCAGATGACACTCGGCGCCGAGCTGATCAAACTGCGCACCGTACGGGTCCCCTACGCCCTGCTCGCCGTGGCCCTCGCGTTCGGTGTCGCGCTCACGGTCGCGATCGCCCTGACCAGCGAGCCGGCCGAACTGGCGAGCGAGGTCGGCGCGCGGCTCACGCTGTCGACCGGTGGGAACATGGCGGGGATCATGGCCCTGCTGCTCGGGATCATCGCGTCCGGCGGCGAGTACCGGCACGGCACGATCCTGCCGACGCTGTTCGTCACCCCCGACCGGGGCCGGGTCGCGCTCGCCAACGCGGTCGCCAGCGCCACGGTCGGCGGCCTGATCGGCGCGGTGGCGGTGGTCGCGACCGGCGGCGTCGGCCTGGGACTGATGGCGGCCCGCGACGTGACGGTCGGTCTGTCGGACGCCCAGCTCGTCGGGATCGCCGTCGGCGGGGTCGCCTTCCCGGCGCTGTCGGCCGCGTTCGGGTCTGCTCTCGGGACGCTGGTGCGCAGCCAGGTCGCCGGCCTCAGCATCGCGTTGCTGGCGCTGTTCGTGGTCGAACCGGTGCTCACCGAACTGGTCGACGGCTACCAGCGGTACTCGCTCACCGGCGTGCGGGTCGCCCTGATCGGCGGCGACGCGGAGGCGGCCGGCGCGGCGGACGGTGGCCTGCCGCCCGCCTGGCTCGCCGCCGTCCTGTGGACGGGCTACACCGTCGCGCTGGTCACGGCCGCGACCGCGGTCGCGAGGCGGCGCGACGTCTGAAAGCGACGTCTGAAAGCGACGTCTGAAAGCGACGTCTGAAAGCGACGTCTGAAAGCGCGCCTGAAACCGGCGATCCGCCGCGAAGGCGCCCGCAATGTCCCTATCGTGAGCCGTGGCATCAGATCCGATCCTCGGTGCGGCGCTGCCGGTCCACGTCGGGCGGCAGCCGATCTACCACCGCACCGGCGACGTGGCCGCCTACGAGCTGCTCTTCCGCGCCGACGCGGGAGCCGTCGAGGCGTCCGACCGCAGCAGCTTCGCCACCAGCCGGGTGATCGTCGCGGCGTTCAGCGACTTCGGGGTGGAGGCGCTGGCCGGCAACCACCCGTGCTTCGTCAACGTCACCCGCGAGTTCCTCGTCGGCGACCTGCCGCTGCCGTTCGAGCCCGGCCGGGTCGGCATCGAGGTGCTCGCCGACATCGAGGTCGACGACGCGGTCCGCGACGGCGTGGCCGCGCTGGCGCGGCGGGGTTTCCAGATCGCGGTGGACCAGAGCGGCACCCGGCCCGGGCAGGAGGCGCTGCTCCCGTACGCCACCCACGCGAAGATCGACATGCTGGTCGACGACGAGGCGACGATCAACATCGCGCTCAGCCGGTGCGCGCTGTACCCGCACGTGCAGCTGATCGCGGAGCGGCTGGAGTCGCCGGCGGCCGTCGACACCGCCACCGCGCTCGGGTTCCAGTTGCTGCAGGGCCACGCTCTCGGGCGTCCCCGCGCATTGACCGCCACGGCGCTCGGACCGCTCCGGCTGCGCCGGATCCACCTTCTGGTCGAACTCAACAAGGCCGACGTCGACCTCGACCGCGTGGTCTCGATGGCGCAGACCGACCCGGGCCTGGCCCTGCGGGTGCTGCGGCTGGTCAACTCGGCCGCGAGCGGCACCCGGCGGACCGTGTCGTCGATCGCCGAGGCCGTGATGCTGCTGGGCACGCGGCAGTTGCAGCAGTGGGTCACGTTGATGGTGATCGCCGACATCACCGAGGGCGACGAGGCGGCCCTGACCTCGGCCGCCACCCACGCCCGGCTCTGCCGGCTGGTCGCCGAGCGGCGACGGCTCAACGGCGACACCGCGTTCACCGCCGGCCTGCTCGTCGCGGTCAGCGACCTGTTCGGGCTGCCGGTCGCCGATCTGGCGGCCGAGCTGCCGCTGGCCGGGGAGCTGCGCGAGGCCCTCATCACCGGGACCGGTGCGCTGGCGGACGTGATCGGGACCGTGCACGTCTACCGCGCCGGGTACGCCTTCGACGGCGAGATCACCGCCGACATGCTCGACGCGATCCGCTGGAGCAACGCGATCCCGGCCTGAATTCGACGATTATCGACGACAATTCGACAATACGTCGATCGAATTGGTTCCAGTCAATGTCGTGCTATCGTGTCCGCAATCCGGCCCTCCCCCCGGTTCAACCTGTCGACGCAGCGTCAGGACCGGGAGGACCGCGCACCCGGCTCCGGCGTTGCCCCGCCCCCGGGAGCCCGCCATGTTTCCCACCCCCGCCCTCAATGCCCGGCGGCATTGGTTTCTCCGCGCGCTGACCATCGCCGCCGTCCTCACCCTCCTGCTCACCAACGTGTGGGTGGAGCGCGCGTCGACGCACGGAAACGTGCAGAGCCCGGCCTCCCGGAACTACGGGTGCTACGAGCGGTGGGGATCCAACCACCTCGACCCGAACATGGCCGCCACCGACCCGATGTGCGCACAGGCCTGGCAGGCCGAGCCCGCCGCCATGTGGAACTGGAACGGCCTGTACCGCAACGGTGTCGGCGGCAACCACCAGGCCGCCGTGCCCGACGGCCAGTTGTGCAGCGGCGGCCGCACCGAGAGCGGCCGGTACAACGCGCTCGACGCCGTGGGCCAGTGGCGGGCGACCGAGATCGGCAACAACTTCTCGATCCGGCTGTTCGACCAGGCCAGCCACGGCGCCGACTACATCCGCGTGTACGTCACCAAGCAGGGCTTCAACTCCCTGACGACGCCGCTCGGCTGGGGCAACCTCGAACTCGTCGCCCAGATCGGCAACACGCCGGCGAGCCAGTGGCAGGCGGTCACCGGCGGCGTGCAGATCAGCGTTCCGGCCGTGGCGTCGGGCCGCACCGGGCGGCACATGGTCTACACCATCTGGCAGGCCAGCCACATGGACCAGGCCTACTACTTCTGCAGCGACGTCCGGTTCCCGGGTGGGGCGGCCGACCCGCCGCTGCCGGGCCCCGGCCCGGACCCGGATCCCGATCCGGGCACCGGTGGCTGCACCGCCACCTACACCACCGCGTCGCAGTGGTCGAACGGCTTCCAGGGCGATGTCAAGGTGACCGCCGGCTCCACCGCCATCACCGGCTGGACCGTCAACATGACCTGGCCCGGCAGCCAGACCGTCACGCAGGTGTGGAACGCCACCGTCACCAACAACGGATCCACGGTGCTGGCGAAGAACGTGGGGTGGAACGGCAGTCTCGCGGCGGGAGGCACGGCGTCGTTCGGCTTCCTCGGCAGCACCAACAGTTTCAACAACGTCCCCACATTGGCCTGCAACGCGACCTGATTCCACCGCGGGGCCCGCGCGTGCGGGCCCCGCATTTTGTCCTCAACCCGGGAGCCGGTGCGCCGATCAGGTCGGCATGGCGACGCTGTTCAGGCGGGGCGGACACGAGCCGCCCCAGGTTCCGGAGGCCGGCATCCCGGTCGACCGGATCGTGGCCGAGCGCCTCGTCACCGCCCACTTCCAACCGATCGTGCACCTCGACACCCGGGAGGTGGTGGCGTTCGAGGCGCTGGCGCGGGGCCCGGCCGGTACCGTGCTGGAGCGTCCCGACGCGTTGTTCGCCGCGGCGGCGTCGGCCGGGCTCGCCTGGGAACTGGACACGATCGTCCGGGTGGCGGCGTTCCGGGCCGCGCTCGACGCCGACCTCCACCCGTCGGTGTCGCTGTTCGTCAACGCCGACCCGGCCAGCGTCGGCCGTCCGGTGCCGCCCGAACTCGTCGGCACGCTCGCCGAGGCGCTGAGCCGGTTGCGCGTCTTCCTCGACATCTCCGAACGGGCGCTGGGCTCCAGCCCGGCCGCGACGCTCATCGGCATCGAGCGGGCCCGGTCGACCGGCTGGGGCATTTCCCTGGACAACGTCGGGCTCACCGCGGACTCGTTGGCGCTCATGCCGTTCGCGCGTCCCGACGTGGTCAAGGTCGACGTTTCTCTGTTGCACGGGGACGGGCACCAGCGCGCTCCGCGCGTCCTCGGCGCCGTGACCGCCCACCGCGAGCGGACCGGTGCCGTGACCCTCGCCGCGGGCATCGAGACGGCCGAGCACGTCCGGACGGCGCGGGCGCTGGGCGCCTCCTACGGACAGGGCTTCCTGTTCGGACGCCCGGAGCCGCTGCCCAAGCGCACCCGCAACCCCGTGCACCCGCTGCCGCTCATCGACAGCCTGCCGCCGGTCGAGGCCGACGACACCCCGTTCCTGGTCGCCTGCGCCCACGGCCGCGCCGCGCCGGCGCCCCGCGCCGTCATCGAGGCCCTCGCCGACGACCTCGAACAGCGGGCCGCCCTCGACCAGGACCCGCCCGTCTTCCTCGCCTGCCTGCCCGCCCAGCACATGATGTCCGGCGGCCCGCTGGCGTTCCTCGAGGTGATCGCGCGGAGTGCGAGCTTCGCGGCGGCACTGTGCGCGGAACCGCCCCGGCACCTGCCGCCGGGTGCGCTGATCCACGCGCTGGACGCCGCCGACCCGCTGCGGGCCGAGTGGGTCACGATCGTCATCGACCCGCACCGGGCCGTGCTGCTGGCCGCACGCGGCGACGCCGAGGACGGGACGATGTCGTTCCGCCTGACCTACGACCGGTCGGTGGTGGTGCGCGCCGCCCGGATCCTGATGCGCCGGATCACGACGTAGTTCTGTACACCGTGAACACGAAGTCGGGGCACACCATCTGGCAGGCGGTGCACCCGGTGCAGCCCGGCGTGAGCTCCGGGTACCGGTAGCCGATCTCGTTCACCGTCGACGACATCACGAGCACGTCGGGCGGGCAGGCGGCGATGCACAGCTCGCAGCCCTTGCACTTGTCGACGTCGATGACGAGCGTGCCGCGGGAGGTCTTCACTCCGGGAACACCCCTTTCCGCTTGAGGGCGGAGACGGCGTTGGCAGCCGTCAGGTTGATGTGGTCCAGGGCCGCCCGGGCGGCGGCGTCCGGGTCGCCGGCGCGCAGCGCCTCGTACTCGGCGCGCAGGGCGGCGCGCTCGGCCGGTAGCGCGTCCTCGATCGCGAAGCGCGCCGCCGCCGGCACCAGGCCGCTGAACGTGCGCAGCAGCGCCCGCAGGTGGTTGCCGGCGGCCGACACGTTCACCACCCGCCGGAACTCGCGGGCCAGGCCCTCGAATTCGTCCACTGTGGACGCCCGGTCGAGCGCGTCGTCGAGCTTCGCCAACGACTCCAGCACCGCCGGGTCGGCCTTCGCGGCCGCGCGGCGGTTGGTGAGCGCGCTGAGCATCGCGTACAACTCGAACGCCTCGAACACGGTGTCGGCGTCGAACCCGGCCACGAACGCGCCCTTGTAGTGCGGCATGCGCACCAGGCCGTCGCGTTCCAGGCTCATCAGCCCCTCCCGCACCGGAACCCGGCTCACGCCCAGCGTGGCGGCGACGCCGTCGATGTCAATTCGGTCGCCGGTGCGCAGCGTCCCGTCGAACAGCAGGCCGAGGATGTGGTCGGCCACCGCCTCGCTCGTCTTGGTACGGATCAAAGTCACGGGGTCACCAGTTCGCCGATCGGATACGCCTGCTCCATCGTGCCGCCCTGGTAGTTGGCGCCCTCCGCCGCGGGTACGAACCACCCGGTCGGGCACATCGTGAGGATCTCCACCAGCCCGAAGCCCTTGCCTTCGAGCTGCACCTCGAACGCCTTGCGCAGCATGCGTTTCGTCTGCTGGACCCCGGCCGCGGTCGACACGGCGCCCCGCGCCACGTACGCGGTGCCGCGCAGCTTCGCGACGAGGTCGGCGACCGGCACCGGGTAGCCGTGGGTCTCCGGGTCGCGGCCGTCGAGGCTGGTCTTCGTGCGCTGCCCGATGACCGTGGTGGCCGTCTGCTGGCCGCCGGTGTCGCCGAACACGCCGTTGTTCAGCATCACGCAGGTGACCTTCTCCCCGCGCGCCGCCGCGTGCAGCACCTCCTGCAGCCCCTCGTTGGCCATGTCGCCGTCGCCCTGCAGCGTGAACACCGCGCAGTCGGGCCGCATCCGCTTGATGCCGGTGGCGCACGACGGCGCGCGGCCGTGCAGGCACTGGAGCACGTCGACGTCCATGATGCGGACGAAGCTGCCGTAGCAGCCGTGCCCGACGACGCCGATGGTGCGCTGCACGATGTCGAGGTCCTGCAGCACCTCCAGCAGCAGCCGCAGCGCCACCGGTTCCCCGCAGCCCGGGCACAGCGAGTGCTCGCCCAGCAGCAGCGACGGCTTCGGCGCCGCGACCAGCTTCCCACCCACCGGCGGTTGACTCGTGTCGATGGTCATCGGGACGCCTCCAGGATCAGGTTGCGGAGCACCGGCGCGTCGAGCAGTTCCCCGTACGCCAGCCCGGACTCGGCGATGCTCACCCCGCCGATGAACCGGATCGCCGACCGGTCGGCCGCGTGCATGCGCACGTCGTCGAGCATCTGGCCGGCGTTGAGCTCGAACACCAGCACCCGCTTCGCCGTCCGGGTGGCCTCGGTGAGCGCCGCGCCCGGGAACGGCCACAACGTGATCGGCCGGAACCAGCCGACCTTGTGCCCCTCGGCGCGCAACTCACGCACCACGTACTCGACGAACTTGGCCGCGCTTCCGAACGCCACCACGACCGTCTCGGCATCGTCCACATCGGACTGTTCGTGCAGCTGCTCGGCGTCCTCGATGGTCTGGAACTTCGTGGCGACGGCCCGCCAGTGGCGGTCGGGGCCCGGCCCCGGATCGGTGGCCTTGCCCATCGCCCAGGTCCAGATCTGGCGCGAGCGGCCGGTGCCGCCGCCGCTGCCGTCGAGGGCCCAGTCCTTCGGTGGCAGCGGCCCGAAGTCTCGCTTGCGGATCTCGACGCCGACGCGCGTCTGCGCGATCAGCGGGTCGCCGTAGAGGATCACGGGTGCGCGGTACCTGTCGGCGAGGTGGAACAGCCGCTGGGTGTGCTCGACGGCCTCGGGAACGTCCTTGGGCGCCAACGTGATCGTGCGGTAGTCGCCCCAGCCGCCGCCGCGCGTGCACTGGAAGTAGTCCTGTTGGTTGCGCGCCATGTTGAAGACGACCATCGGCGTCTCGTTGAGGGCCGCCTCGGCGATGGCCTCCTGCATCAACGCGATGCCCTGCCCGCACGAGCCGGTGGCGGCGCGCGCACCCGTGGCGGCCGCGCCGATCGCCATGTTGACGCCCTCGATCTCGCTCTCCGCGTTGATGAACACGCCGCCGGCCGCCGGCAGCTTGTGCGACATGTTCTCCAGCAGGCCGGTGAACGGCGACATCGGGTAGCCGGCGAAGAACCGGCACCCGGCCGCGATTGCCGACTCCGCGATCGCCGCCGACCCTTCAAGAAGCTCCATGACCGGCCTCCAACGCCTTCCTGTTCGCGGGCGCGTGCTGGCGCCGGTAGGGCGGCAGCAGTTCCTCCATCGCCGCGGCGAGAGCCTCCGGCTCCACCATCCGCGCGACCGCGTTGTACGCCCCCAGCAACACGAACCCGATCGCGTTCGGCGCGCCGACCTTTTTCGCCACGGCCGCGGCGTCGATCGTGTGCACCTCCATGCCGTCGGGCAACGCGGCCGGGTCGACGAGCGGAACGTTCGCGATCACCGGACCACCCGGCCGCAGCCGGGCGAGCACGGGTTCGCTGAACCGGTGGTGCGCGACGATCGCCGACCACGCCGAGGCGAGCACCGGCAGCGCGTGCAGCGGCCCGTCCCCGACGACGACGCTGGCCTTCGACGGCCCGCCGCGCATCTCACCGCCGTAGTCGGCGGACAGCATCGCGTGCAGACCGGCCCGGGTGGCGGCCAACGCCAGCGTCTTGGCCAGCAACTGGATCCCCTGCCCCCCGATACCGGTGACGATGACCTCGCGCTCCACCGCCCACCCCCTCTCGCCGCCCGCCGCCGCTGCTTGCCGCCGCCGCTTGACACCGTTTAGATATTGAATACAAAATTCAACCCGAGGGCAAGAGGAGGTCAACCATGCGCGCGGCCGTCCTGCACGGGTTTGGGAAGTTGGTCGTCGACGAGGTGGCGGATCCGGTGCCGCGGCCCGACGAGGTGGTCGTCGACGTCACCTGTGTGCAACCGAGCGTCACCGAGTGCGGGCTCGTCCTCGGCGAGCCGATCGCCATGCACGCGCAGCTCGCGCGGGCGCTCGCCGACGGGCCGGTGCGGTTCGGCGGCCACGAGTTCTGCGGCGTGGTCAGCGAGGCCGGCGCGGACAGCGGGGTTGCGGTGGGTGCGACGGTCACGGCCGTCGAGACCATCCATTGTGGACGCTGTGCGGCCTGCCGCCGCGCCCGACCCGACGCCTGTGCGCGTCCCGAGTTCATCGGGTTCACCCGGCCGGGCGCGTTCGCCGAACGGGTCGCCGTGCCGGCCGCCAGCGTGGTGCCGGTGCCCGCGGGGGTCAGCGCCTCGGCGGTCGCCGCCATCCAGCCGCTCGCCGGGGCGATCCACGCCCACGCGGAGGCGGACATCAGGCCCGGCGAGAGCGTGCTCGTCATCGGCGCCGGGGTGATGGGCCTGCTGGCGATCCAGGTCGCGCGGCACGGCAACGCGGGCGTCGTCATCGTCGCGGGCCGCAGCCCCGCCAAGCTCGCGCTCGCCGAACGCTTCGGCGCCGACGTCGTCCTCGGCGCCGACGCCGACGTCCGCCGGGCCGTCCGCGACGCCACCGACGGCATCGGCGCCGACGTGGTCATCGAGACCGCCGGCGGCCCGCCGGAGGCCGGCCTGGCGGGCGTCGCGACGCTCGACCTGGCGGCCCGGTGCGTGCGCCGGGGTGGACGGATCGTCATGGTATCCGTGCTGCCGCAACGGTTCGAGGCACCCGTCGGGCTGCTGCGCGAGCGCTCGGTGGCGCTGCTGCACCCGCGCTCCGGCGCCGGCGGCTACTCCCCCGCCGCGAGCGTGTTCGAGTACGCGCTGCGGCTCGTCGCCCGCGGCGACGTCGACGTCGAGTCGCTGGTGACCCACCGGCTACACGGGATCGACGCGCTCCCGGAAGCCGTGGAGATGACGGCGAACAAGGCCGCGCACGGCGCGATCAACCCGGTGCAGGTGGTGCTTCCCTAGCGCGCAGGGCGGCCTTGTCGACCTTGCCGCCGGTGCCGAGCGGGAGTTCCGGGAGCACCACCACGTACTCGGGCCAGTCCTGTTTGGACACTCCGCTGGCGGCGAGGTGCGCGCGGAGGTCGTCGAGGTCCAGCGGACCGCCGTCGCGGGTCACCAGGTAGGCGCAGGCGCGTTCGCCGAGGATCTCGTCGGGGACGCCGACGACGGCGACCTGGGCCACCCGCGGATGGGTGCCGACGGCCGCCTCCATGGCGGGGGCGCTGACGTTGTGACCGCCGCGGATGATGAAGTCGGCCGCGCGGCCGGCGATCGTGAGCCAACCGTCGTCGTCCAGCGCCGCCAGGTCACCGGTCAGCAGCCAGCCGTCTTCGCGGAACAGGCGGGCGTTCGCGTCGGGGTCGTCGACGTAGCCGGGCGTGCAGCCTGGACCGCGGACGCCGAGTTGCCCGTCGGCGCCGAACAGGCGTACCTCGGTGCCGGCGACCGGGCGGCCGACCGTGCGCAGGCGGCGCTCACGCGCGTCCCGGATGGTGGTGACCGAGATGGGGCCGGCCTCGTTGGAACCGTAGAACTGGAGCACCGAGCACCCGGTGCGGCGCTCGAACTCGGCGGCGCGCTCGTACGGGACGCGCTCGCCGCCGGTGAACAGCACCCGCAGCGACGACAGGTCCGCGTCCGCCATCGCCGGATGGTTGAGCAGCATGACGAACTGGCTCGTGACCGCCGCGAGCACGGTGACGCGGTGCTCCTCGATGAGCCGCAGCGTCCCGCCCGCGTCGAACTCCTCCGTGAGCACGGTCGGGAAGCCGTACATGGCCGGCACGATGTGCGCGCTCCACAGCCCGAAGCCGTACGGCGCCGGGAGAACGCTCGCCATCACCTCGTCCGGGCCGAATCCGGCCGCCGCGGCGGCGAGCGGGCCGAAGTACTTGCGGACGTTCATCGTCTGCCCGACGCACTTGGGCAGCCCGGTGGTGCCCGAGGTGGAGTTGATGAAGAAGAGGTCGTCCGGGCCGAGTCCCTCCACAGTGGACTGTCCGGAGGGGACGGTGGCGAGATCGAGTTCCAGGTGGCGGACGCCGGCCCGGGCCGCGATCTCCTTTCCGGGACGCCCGCGGTGCTCGCGCCGCGTGGCGAGCGCGACGGCGCCGGTGTGCCGCACGACATGCGCCACCTCCGCGTCCCCCGCCCGGGGGCCGAGCCCGACGGTCACCAGCCCGGCCTTCTGCGCGGCCAGGTACGCGACGTGGGTGAGCGCGCCACCGGTCAGCAGCACGGCCAGCCGGTCGCCGCGCCGCCAACCTGCGTCGACGTATGCGGTGGCCAGCCGGCTCGACAGGTCGTCGTACTCGCCCCAGGTGAGGGTGGCGTCGGGTGCGTGGAAGGCGATCGCGTCGGGTGGGTTGCGGCGCACGAGATCCGTGACCGTGCGGGCGTCCCAGTGACCGGCGGCCGTGTGCCGGGCGATCGTCGCGTCGTCGAACTCAGGCACCGGCGCCACCGTCCATCCGGAGCACGGCGCCGGTGGCGAACCGCGCCTCCCGCGAGCCGAGGAAGGCGATCGCGGCGGCGATCTCCTCCGGATCGGCCACCGGCGGGTCGACCAGCGCGCGGCCGTGGGCGAGCAGGTCCGGGTCGGCGTCCGGCACCGGTCGGATCGCCTGACGCATCGGCGTGTCGATCGAACCGGGGCACACGCACGCGAACCGCACGCCCGCCTTGGCGTACTCGACGGCGAGCGACCGGGTCAGCGCGACCAGCCCGCCCTTGGACGCCGAGTACGCCGCGCCGTACCGCCAGCCGCGCACGCCGGCCAGCGACGCGACGTTCACCACCGCGCCCCGGCTCTCGATCAGGTGCGGCAACGCCGCCCGGATGACGAGGAACGGCCCGGTGAGGTTGACGGTCAGCAGCCGGTGCCATTCGCTGAGGTCGACGTCGGTGGTGTGCCCGAACGAGGCGACGCCGGCGGCGTTCACGACCAGGTCGAGGCGGCCGGCCCATTCGACGACGCTGTCGACCGCCGTCCGGACGGCGGCCTCGTCGGTGACGTCGACCTCGATGTCGAGGCCGGCGGAGCCCAGCCGGTCGCCGATGCCGTTCGGCGTGATGTCGGCGCAGGCGACGAGCGCGCCGTCGTTGGCGAGGCGCATCGCGGTCGCCATGCCGAGTCCGGAGCCGGCACCGGTGACGAGTGCGACCCGTCCGGCGTACCTCATTCCTTTGGGCTCCGTTGTGCATCACGCATCGTCCGGGCGTCGTGGCCGGCGAGCGCGTCGATGCCGACCTCGGCGTTGTGCGCGTGCGCGACGTGGTGCAGCCCGAACACCGAGTCCATGCCGGCGTGCAGGCCCATCAGGTCCTCGGCCTGATTCACCGCGCGCTTGGTGAGGGCGAGCCCGAGCCGCGGCATCTTCGCGATCCGTCCGGCGATGTCCAGTGTGGACGCTTCGAGGTCGGCCCGCGGCACCACCCGGTTCAACATGCCCAGTTGATACGCGCGGGCCGCGTCGACCCGCTCGCCGAGGAACAGGAACTCCTTCGCGAACCGGGGACCCATCACCCACGGGTGGGCGAAGTACTCGACGCCCGGGATGCCCATCCGCACCACGGGATCGGCGAAGAACGCGTCGTCGGCCGCCACGACGAGGTCGCAGCACCAGGCGAGCATCAGGCCACCGGCGACGCAGGCGCCCTGCACGCTCGCGATCGTCGGCTTCGGGATCTCCCGCCAGCGCCGGCACATCCCGAGGTACACCTCGGACTCGCGGGCGTACCGGCTCTCCGCACCCGGCTTGCCGACGTGGTCCCACCACATGCCGGCCCGGCGCGGGAACGACGTGTCGATGTCGCGCTCCGGGGTGCCGATGTCGTGCCCGGCCGAGAAGTGGTCGCCGGCGCCGGCGAGCACGATCACCTTGACCGCGTCGTCGTCGCACGCGGTGCGGAACGCGTCGTCGAGCGCGTAGGTCATCGCCGAGTTCTGGGCGTTACGGTAGCGGGGCCGGTTCATGGTGACCACGGCCACCGGCCCCTCGGTCCGGTACTCCACGACGGTCATTGGACCTCCAGGTTCAACGCGCGGGCCAGGCGCGTGAGGTGTGCGTCGAGGTCGCAGGTGGCGGCCAGCGCCCAGGCCCGCTTGGCGTACAGGTGCAGGTCGTACTCGACGGTGTAGCCGATCGCGCCGTGGCACTGGATCGCCCGGCGCGCGACGAACCGCGCGGCGTCGACCGCGGTGACGACGGCGGCGGAGACGTCGCGTTCCCGTGTTCCGGTGGCTGTGGCTGTGGCTGTGGCGGTGGCCCACGCCGCCGCGTACACCAGCGGTTCGGCGAACTCCAGCTGCAGCAGCGCGTCGGCGAGGTGGTGCTTGACCGCCTGGAAGCTGCCGACCGGCACGCCGAACTGCGTCCGCGTCGTCACGTGGTCGACGGTCAGGTCGAGCATCCGCCGGCCGAGCCCGAGCAGTTGCGCGGCGGTGGCGAGGTCGGCCCGGTCGCGGACGAGCGCCACCAGGTCGGGGTCGTCGGTGACGACCTCGCCGGGCGCGTCGTCGAGCAGCCGGGCCGCGCGCGACCCGTCCACTGTGGACACGTCCGTGCCGGTGACCGGTCGCACCACGGCGGCCGGGCCGGTGAGGTCGAGCACCAGCGACGCCCGGCCCGCCCACGGCACCGGCCCGTCGGCGCGCCGCACCGCGACCCAGGTGTCGCCGGCCAGCACGCCCGGGGCTTCGAGCCCCGGCCACGCGGCCGCCGCGAACAGGGGTGCGGCCACCGCGGCCGTCTCGGCAACGGGCAACGGCACCGCCGCGTAGCCCACCTCGATGAGCACCGGCACCAGGTCCACATCGGACAGTCCGAGGCCGCCGTTCTTCTCCGGCACGGCCATCCCGGGTACACCGAGCTCGATGAGCGCCGCCGCCACACCGTCGACGGGTCCGCCCGTCCACGACGATCGCACCACCGCCGGCGGGCAGGTGTCGGCGAGTACCTCTCGGACCGCGTCGCGCAGGGCGAGCTGGTCGTCGGTCAGCGCGAACCGCATCACCGGCTCCTGGGCAGCCCGAGCAGGCGCTCGGCCACGATGTTGCGCTGGATCTCGTTGGTGCCGGCGTAGATCGGACCGCTGAGGCTGAACAGGAACCCGCGCGCCCACGCGTCGTCGCGTTCGGCGTCGGGGCCGAGCAGTTCCAGCGCCGTCTCGTGCAGGGCGACGTCGAGTTCGGACCAGTGCAGCTTGGTCAGGCTCGACCGGGCACCGGGCGACCGGCCCGCCAGCATGGCGTCGACCTCGCGCGCGGTGAACAGTTCGTACGCGCGGGCACCGAGCCAGGCCCGCACCACGCGGTCCCGCAATCGAGGGCCGGCGTTCGTGGAACGGGCCAGGTCGACCAACCGCTGTGCCGAGGCCAGGAAGCGGCCGGGCGAGCGCAGCGTCAGCCCGCGTTCCGAGCCCGTGGTGGCCATCGCCACCCGCCAGCCCTCGCCGACGCCGCCGAGCACCACGCCGCCCGGCACCGCGTCGTCGGGCAGGAAGGCGTCGTCGAAAAACACCTCCGCGAATCCCTCGTCGCCGTCGAGCCGGCCGAACCCGCGCACGGTGACGCCGGGCGTGTCCAGCGGCACGAGCAGATAGGTCAGGCCCTTATGACGCGCCGAGGACGGATCGGTGCGGAACAGGCCGAACAGGTGGGTGCAGAACGCGCCGCGCGTCGTCCACGTCTTCTGGCCGTTGAGCCGCCAGCCGCCGTCGACCCGTTCGGCGCGACTGGTGATGGACGCCAGGTCGCTGCCGGCGCCCGGCTCCGACCAGCCCTGGCACCACAGGTCCTCGGCCGCGGCCATCCGCGGCAGGAGAACGTCGCGCTGCTCGTCGGTGCCGAACTCGAACAGCGTCGGCGCCAGCAGGAAGATCCCGTTCTGGGTGACGCGTTGCGGCGCGCCCGCCGCGTAGTACTCCTCCTCGAAGACCAGCCACTCCCACAGCGACGCGTCGCGCCCGCCGTACGAGTGCGGCCACGACACCACCGCCCACCGCGCCGCGAACAGGTCGCGTTCCCACTCGAGGTGACGGGCGAACCCGTCCCGCGTGTCGCCCGACGGCAACGACGCGGGCACGTTGGCGCTCAGCCACGCGCGCGCCGAGGCCCGGAACGCGGCCTCGGTGGAGGTGTCGGTCAGATCGATCACTTGCCGAACTCCTCGCGCACCTTGTCGGCGACGCCCGACAGGTTCAGCTCGAACGTGAACCCCTGCTCGAACCGGTAGCTGCGGCGCACGTCCCACGGGTCGATCCCGTTGAGCGACTCCTTCGCGGCCCGGATCACGGTCGGGTCCTTGGCGGCGATCTCGCCGGCCACCGCGAACGCCGCGTCACGCAGTTCGGCGCGCGGCACCACCCGAAGGACCGACCCGTACGCGTGCAGTTCGGCCGCCGTCGCGGTCGCCGACGTGTACATCATCGCCCGCATCCGGTGCTGCGGAACGAGCCGGGACAGGTGCGTCGCCGCGCCCAGCGCGCCCCGGTCGACCTCGGGCAGCCCGAACGTGGCGTCGTCGCTGGCGACGATGATGTCGGCGTTGCCGACCAGGCCGATACCGCCGCCGAGGCAGAACCCCTGCACGGCCGCGATCACCGGCACCGGGCACTCGTACACCGCCGCGAACGCGGCCGCGCACCCGCGGTTCACGCCGATCAGCGCCGAGAAGTCGGTGGCCGCCTGCAGTTCCTTGATGTCGACGCCGGCGTTGAACCCGCGTCCCTCGGCCCGCAGCACAACGACCCGCACCGCCGGATCGGCGCCGAGTTCCCCGAGCGCGGACGCCAGCCGGAACCACCCCGCCACCGGCAACGCGTTCACCGGCGGGTTGTCCATGACGACCTCGGCCACCCCGAGTTCGTCCACAGTGGACGTGATCATTGACTCTCCCCGACGAAGAAGGTTGCCCAACCGCGTACCGCCAACGTGCCGTCCTGCTTGTGACAGAACAGTTCCAGGTCGACCATCGGGTCACCGTCCACCGTGTACTCCCGCTCGACGCGGCCCGAGCACGAGACGGTGTCGCCCGGGAACACCTGCGCGGCGAACCGGACCTTGAAGCGGCGCACCGCGGCGGCGCCCAGCCAGTCCGTCGCCCACGTCGCCATCAGCCCGGCCTGCAGCATGCCCAGCGACAGCGGCGCCGGCAGCCCGACCGACGTCGCGAACGGCTCGTCGTGGTGGATCGGGTTGAAGTCGCCCGACGCGCCCTGGTACCTCACGAGATCGGTGCGGGTGAGCGGCCCGACCACCAACGGCTCCGGGACGTTCACGTCTCCACCCCCGTCAGGGTCGCCGACGCCACGAGGGTGCCGCTTTCGTCGCGGAACTCCGTCACCATCACGGCGAACGTGAGCGTCCCGTTGCGGCCCTGCTTCTCGTAGACCTCGGTGATGCGCGAGGTGCCGACGAGTCGTTGCCCGGCGCGCGGCGGCGGGCCGTGGAACACGAACTCCTGCTCGGCGTGCAGCCCGCGGCTCTGGTCCATCGCGACGGCCGTCCACGGGTCGGATGCCCCGGTCTGCCAGAAGAACGCGGTGGTGAGGAACGTCGGCGGGATCACGGGTCCGTCGACTGCTGGTTTGTCGCCGAGAGAGGCGACGGAGGACGACCGGACGGCGCGGGCGAATTCCCGTATCTTCCCGGCTTCCAGGTCCATCACGAACGGTTCACCGGTGGTGCCGACGGCGGCGGAGTCGACCACGAAGTCCCCCCTTCACGGGTGCTGGCTGCTCACCGAGACGACCTCGCCGACCAGGTAGGACGCGTAGTCGCTCGCGAGGAACACGATGACGTTGGCGACCTCCCACGGCTCGGCCGCGCGGCCGAACGCCTCCCGGGCGGTCAGGTCGGCGAGGAGGTCGTCGGTGGTGACCTTCGACAGGTGCGGGTGCATCGCGAGGCTCGGCGCCACGGCGTTGATCCGCACGCCCGCCGTCGCGGCCTCGATCGCCGAGCAGCGGGTCAGCGCCATCACGCCGGCCTTCGCGGCGGCGTAGTGGGCCTGGCCCTCCTGCGCCCGCCAGCCGATCACCGACGCGTTGTTGACGATCGCGCCGCTCCCCCGCGGCATCATGTGCCGCAGCGCCGCCCGGGTGCAGCGGAACGTGCCGGTGAGGGTCACGTCGAGGACGCTGTGCCACTGCTCGTCGGTCATGTCCACAATGGACGCCGTGCCGCCCAGCCCGGCGTTGTTGACGAGCACGTCGAGGTGCCCGAAGTGCTCGACCGCGCGGTCGAACAGGTTCTGCACCTGTGCTTCGTCGGTGACGTCGCACGGCACCGCCAGCGGCTTGTGCCCGAGCACCTCGGCCAGCCGCTCGGCGGCCTCACCCAGCCGGCGCTCGTGCCGGTCGCTGATCGCCACGTCGGCACCCTCGCGGGCGCACCGCTCCGCGGTCGCGAAGCCGATGCCGGTGCCGGCCGCGGCGGTGACGACGACGGTCCGCCCCGTCAAAAGGCCGCGCCCGTCGGGTGGTGTCATGGATTCCTCCGTCGGTACTCGCCGAGCGGCACCGACACCGAGTCGTCGCCGGGCAGCGCCGGCCGGTCGGGTTCGGCCGCCGCCAGCGGGGTCGTCTCGCGCATCGTCGCCCGGTAGCGGACCGCGAGATCCTGGTACACCCGGGTCCCGTTCGCCTTCCAGGCGAGCTCCGCGTCGTTGAGGTCGCGGGTCACCTTCGCCGGTATCCCGCGCGCCAGCGTGCGCGGCGGCACCTCGAACCCCTCCGGCACCACGCTGTGCGCGGCGACGAACGCGTACTCCCCGATCACCGCGCGGTCCATCACGACCGCGTTCATGCCGATCAGCACGCCGACGCCGACGTGGCAGCCGTGCAGGATCGCGCCGTGCCCCACGTGCCCGTCGCGGTCGAGGATCGCCGACGCGCCCGGAAAGCTGTGGAACACGCAGCCGTCCTGGAAGTTGGCGCCCTCCCGCACCTCGATCCGCCCGAAGTCGGCGCGCAGTGTCGCGAGTGGACCGACGAACGCGCCCGGTCCGACGTGGACGTCACCGATCAGCACCGCGGTCGGGTGCACGAACGCGGTCGGGTCGACGACGGGCACCAGCCCCTCGAACTCATACGCCGGCATCGAGCCTCCTCAGGCGGTCCAGCACCGCGTCCGCCTCACCCATGATGCGGTCGATCAGCTCCGCGCACGAGGGCAGGTCGTCGATGAGCCCGGCGACCTGACCGGTGGCCATCACGCCGGCCTCCGGCCGGTCCTCCACCATCGCCGCGCGCAGCAGCATCGGCGTGTTCGCGGCCAGCAGCACCTGCCCCAGACCGAGGTCGTGCGAGCGGCGCATCACCAGCCCCTCACGCACCAGGTCGCGCCATTTCGCGCCGGTGACCCGGCGGAACCCGGCGGCGCTGCGGGCCGCGCCGGCCAACTGCCGCACGCCGCCGCGGCCGACCAGCCGGGCCACCGCGGGCGTGCGCAGGACGCGTTGCGGCACACCGTCGAGCGCCGACGTCACCACCGTGTCGGTCACCGACGCGGCCAGGTACCGCTCCTTCACCGCCGCGCCGACCGGGCTGTCGGAGGTCAGCAGGAACCGCGTACCCATCGCGATGCCGGCCGCGCCGTACGCGAGCGCCGACACCAGCCCGCGTCCGTCGAAGTACCCACCCGCGGCGATCACCGGGATGTCGACGGCGTCGACGATCTGCGGCACCAGCAACGAGGTCGGCACCTGCCCGGTGTGCCCGCCGCCCTCGGCGCCCTGCACCACGACCGCGTCGACGCCCCAGCCGGCCACCTTCTCCGCGTGCCGGCGCGCGCCGACCGACGGCACCACCGCGACACCGGCGTCCTTGAGCCGCGCGATGAGGTCGGGCTTGGGCGCCAACGCGAACGAGGCGACGCGTACCTTCTCCCGGATCAGGAGATCGACGCGGTCCCGGGCGTCGGGCGCGTCGGCGCGCAGGTTGACGCCGAACGGCGCGGCGGTGCGCTCACGCACGTCCACGATGGCTTTTTGCAGTTCGGAGAGCGACAGCGTCGCGGCGGCCAGAATGCCGAGCCCGCCGGCGTTGGACGTCGCGGCGGTGAGCCCGGCGTCGGAGACCCAGCCCATGCCGGTCTGCACGATCGGGTGTCGGATCCCGAACAGGTCGCAGATCGGCGTGCGGATGACCATCAGGAGACCTCGGCGGACCGCAGATCGGTGGGGTCGATGACGGTGCGGATCAGGTCGAGTTCGGCGTCGGTCGGCTGGCGGGTCTCGGGGACGTCGTTCGGCACGACCAGTTCGAACGCGGTGGCCGCTGTCACTTCCTCGACGGTGACGCCGGGATGGGTCGACACCAGCCGCATCCGGTGATCGGGCGTGTCGAAGTCGAACACCCCGAGGTTGCTGACGACGCGGCGGAGGTGGTGGAACCGGCTCGCCTCCGGGCCCGCCGCCGCGGCGCGGTCGTACCCGACGCCACTGACCATGTCGACAGTCTCGACGAACGAGCGGTGCGCGTGCCGGGGAACCCAGTAGCTGGTCGGGTGGTTGACGGTGTTTCCCGGCGCGCCGCGCACGCCGAGCAGCTGCACCTTGGGGCGACGGTGGTCGCCGATCGCGGAGATGTTGGCGTTGCCGTACCGGTCGATCTGGCTCGGTCCCATCATCACGTGCCGGCGCCCCGACCACAGCACGTCGAACGCGAACCGGAACGGCATCCAGCCCTCGATCACCGGTGGCTTCTCGCCGATGGCCCACGTGCCCTGGCCCAGATACGCCTCGCCGTCGGTGAGCATCAGGTCGGGTTCGAACGTGGCCCGGGCCAGCCGCGCACCGATCATGGGGACGAGACCGATGGGGCTGGCGAGGATCTCCCCGTCGCCGCGCCACGCCTCGGCGCAGGCGACCACACAGATCTCGGCCCGGGTCGCGCTCACGCTACGGCCTCTTTCTGATAGACGCTTTCGTCGACGTCGAGATAGCGGGCACGGAACGCCGCCCACGCCTCGGGATCGCCGGCCGCCTTCACGTACTCGCGTTGGAACGCCTCGTCGCGGCCGTAGTCGGGTTCGCAGGACGTGAAGTGCGCGCCACCCGGCGCCTCCACCACCCCGCGCACCATGAACCGCTTGATGAGCAGTGTCTGCACGGGCGCGGTGGCGGTCAGTTCCTTGGCGTCGACGATGCGCTCGCACGACACGTACGCGCGGTCCGCGGCGGCGCAGTACAGCTCGTCGAAGTACGGGTCGGGGCCGAGATACTGGGCGTTGCCGGCCTCGTCGGCCCGGTTCATGTGCACCAGCGCCGCGTCGAGTTTCAGCGCCGGCACGGCGACCAGTTCCTCGCCGCCGTACGGGTTGGCGACCGTGCGCAGCTCGGGGTTGACCGTCATGACGTCGGAGCCGAGGCCGACCCGGGTGGGCAGGAACGGCAGCCGGGTCGCCGCGGCGTACAGGCCCCACTGCAGCATGCCCTCGTCGTACTCGGTGACGCGCAGCGTCCCGGCCTGGCGGGCGGCGCGGAAGTGCGGTTCGAGCGGGATCGAGTCCAGCGACACGAACCCGTAGATCAGATGCCTCACCTTTCCCGCGGCGAGGAGCAGGCCGACGTCGGGCCCGCCGTAGCTGACCACGGTGAGGTCGGTGAGATCGGACCGCAGGATCGCCCGCACCAGCGACATCGGCTTGCGGCGCGAGCCCCAGCCGCCGATCCCGATGGTCATGCCCGACGACAGTTCCGCCACGACCTCGGTCTCGGTCATCCGCTTGTTCGCCATCGCCACCTCTTGCACTCGCGGCCGGTCGGGTCGGCGTCAACATAGCAAGCGCTTGGTTGGTTACGCTACACTGCGCTGGGCGATATCCCAGACTGCGTACCGAATAGACTTCAGCTGCCGTACAGACCCAACGACGAAAGAGCTGCCCATGGCGCGTGAACCCGGAGAGCGTCGGGAACGGATCCTCGCGAGTGCGGCGGGGCTGTTCGCGCGCAAGGGGGTCTCGGCGACGACGGTCCGGGAGATCGCCGACGAGGTCGGCATGCTCTCCGGCAGCCTCTACCACCACTTCGACTCCAAGGAGGCGATGGTCGACGAGATCGTCGCGTCCTACCTGGAGGACCTGCGGGTGCGGTACAAGGCGGTGACGGCCCGCGACGCCGATCCCCGCACGAAGCTGCACGATCTCGTGATCGCCTCGCTGGAGGTGGTCGAGGCGCACCCGCACGCCACGGAGATCTACCAGAACGAGGTCAACTACCTCACGCAGATCGAGCGTTTCGGCTACCTCAAGAACGCCGGCAAGGAGGTCCAGAGCACCTGGCTCGAGGTCATCAACGCCGGTGTGCGCGACGGCGTGTTCCGGTCCGACCTCGACCCGAAGGTGCTCTACCGCCTCATGCGTGACTCGGTGTGGCTGTCGGTGCGGTGGTTCAAGCCCACCCGCGACTACCCGGTGAGCCGGTTCGCGGAGGACTGCATCACGCTGTTCCTCGACGGGCTCTCCCCTAGGACCTGAACAGCCCCAACGGCTGGAGGGACCCGGCCAGGCCGCCGCTCTCGAACGCGGCGGCCACCGCTTCCACCGTCCACTGTGGATCGCGCAGCCCGTCGCCGAGCACCGCCGGGTGCCGGATCAGCGACAGTTCGGTGCCGTCGATGCGCACCACCTGGCCGTGCACCGCGGCCGACAGGTCGGAGAGCAGATACACCACCGCCGGCGCGTTCTGTTCGGCCGGCTTGCCGATGTTCTGCCGCTGCGCCCGCTCGCCGAGGTGCTTCTCGAACGCCTCGGCCATCCGCGTCTGCGCGTTCGGCGACACCGCGTTGACGCGGATGCCGCTGCCGGCGAGGTCGACCGCCCAGCTGTAGGTCAGCGACGCCACGCCGCCCTTGCTGGCGCCGTACGCGCCCATGTCGGCCGACCCGGCGTGCGCCCCCGAGGTCACGTTGACGATCGACCCCCGCGTCATCGCCCGGATCGCGTGCAGGCCGCAGTAGGCGGTGCCGAGCAGGTTCACCTCGATCACCGCGCGGAAGTCGTCCGGGTCCTGGTCGAAGGGGCTGGCGAGGCGGAAGATGCCGGCGTTGTTGACGAGGCCGTCGATCGCGCCGAACGCGTCGACGCAGTGCGCGACGAGCGCGCCGGCGCCGTCCCACGTCGCGATGTCGGACGCGTCGGCGACCGCGCGGCCGCCGGCGGCCTCGATCCCCGCGACCACCTCGCGCGCCTGCTCCGCGTCGACGTCGTTGACGACGACGGCTGCGCCCTCGCGCGCCGCCAGCGCCGCGTACGCGGCACCGAGCCCGCGCCCGGCACCGGTGATCACGACCGCCTTTCCGTTCAGAGCACCGGTCACGACAGGCGCTCCACCACCATCGCCATGCCCTGACCGCCGGCCGTGCACATGGTCTCCAGCCCGAACTGCTTGTCGCGCCAGCGCAACGAGTTGACCAGCGTGGTGGCGATGCGGGCGCCGGTCATGCCGAACGGGTGCCCGAGCGCGATCGCTCCACCGTGGACGTTCACCCGGTCCGGATCCAGCCCAAGTTCCCGGATCACCGGCACGACCTGGGCGGCGAACGCCTCGTTGATCTCGACCAGGTCCACATCGGACACTCCGAGACCCGCGTGCGCCAGCGCCCGCCGCGACGCCTCGATCGGGCCCAGGCCCATGATCTCCGGGCTGAGCGCCGAGACGCCGGTCGCGACGATCCGGGCGAGCGGTTGCAGCCCCAGGTCGCGGGCGCGCGTCGCGCTCATGACGACCACCGCGGCGGCGCCGTCGTTGAGCGGGCACGCGTTCCCGGCGGTGACCGTCCCGTCGGGCCGGAACACCGGCGCCAGCGTCGACAGCTTCGCCAGCGTGGTGCCCGCGCGGGGCCCGTCGTCGGTGGCCACGACGGTGCCGTCGGGACGCGTCACCGGCGTGATGTCCACGTCGAAGAACCCGTCGGCGATCGCCTTCTCGGCCCGGTTCTGGCTGAGGACCGCGAACTCGTCCTGCTCCTCGCGGCTGACGCCGCACCACTGCGCGACGTTCTCCGCGGTCTCGCCCATCGCGATGTGCAGGTCGGGAAGCCCGCCGCTCGCCCGCGGGTCCACCCACCGCCCGGCCGGCGCGAAGGGCCGGAACGCCGGGTTCTTCGTGTCCGGCATCCCGTCGGCCTTGCCGTTGCCGTACCGCGACACCGACTCCGCGCCGGCGGCGAGGAACGCGTGCCCCTCGCCGGCCCGGATCGCGTGGAACGCCATCCGGATCGCCTGCAACGACGAGGCGCAGTACCGGTTCACGGTCGTGCCCGGCACGCCGTCGAGGCCGAGCCGCACGGCCACCGAGCGGGCCAGGTTGTAGCCCTGCTCGCCGGCCGGCTGGGCGCAGCCGAGCATGATGTCGTCCAACGTCGACGGATCCAGCGCGGGCACCTGGCCCAGGGCCGCCCTGGCCATCGCGACCGCGAGGTCGTCGGCGCGCATTCCCGCCAGCGATCCCTTGTTCGCGCGTCCGATCGGCGAGCGCGCCGCCGCCACGATCACCGCATCCACGGCGCCTCCTATAAGGACGATTTGATGACCTTGCCGCTCGCGTTGCGCGGCAACGCCTCCACGAACTCGACCGTCCGCGGCACCTTGAAGTTCGCGAGCCGCTCCCGGCACCACGCGACGAGATCTGCCGCCGACGCCGTCCGGCCGTGACGCAGCACCACGACCGCGCGGCCGACCTCACCGAGCCGCTCGTCCGGCGCGCCGACGACGGCCGCCTCGGCCACCGCCGCGTGGTGCGCCAGCACCTGTTCGATCTCGGCCGGGTACACGTTGAACCCGCCGCAGATGTACATGTCCTTGAGCCGGTCGGTGATCTTCAGGTAGCCGCGCTGGTCCAGCACGCCGATGTCGCCGGTGTGCAGCCAGCCGTCGTCGTCGATCGCGGCCTTGGTGGCTTCGGGATCGTCGAGGTAGCCGACCATCACGTTGTAGCCGCGGATGAGCACCTCGCCGGGTTCGCCGGCCGGCACCGGCTTCCCGTCGGCGTCGACGACCGCGAGCTCCACGCCGGGCACCGGCCCGCCGCACGTGTTCGCCACGGTTTCCGCGGTGTCGTCGGGCCGGCACATCGTGGCGGTGCCGGCGGTCTCGGTGAGCCCGTACGCGGTCAGCACCCGCTCCAGCGTGAGTTCGGCGTGCAGGCGCTCGATCAGCGCCACCGGAACCGTTGTCGCGCCGGTGACCGCGACCCGCAGGCTGCTCAGGTCGTACTTCCCGCGGTCGGGATGGTTGAGGATCGACGTGTACAGCGTCGGCGGTCCCGGCATCACGGTGATGCGTTCGCGCTCGATCAGCCCGAGCGAGGCGTCGACGTCGAACACCGCCTGCGGCACGATCGTGGCGCCGCGCAGCAGGCACGCGAGCACACCGGCCTTGTAGCCGAACGTGTGGAAGAACGGGTTCACGAGCAGGTACCTGTCCCCGGTCCGCAGGCCGGCGAGGTCGCTCCAGGTGGTGTAGAGGGCGATCGCCTGCGCGTGCGTGAGCATCGCGCCCTTCGGGTTACCGGTGGTGCCCGAGGTGAAGAAGATGTCGCTGACGTCGCCACCGTCGATCGCGGCCGCCCTCGCCGCCGCGGCTTCCGCGGTGACGCGGGCGCCGCCGGCGATGAACTCGTCCCACTCATTCAACAGGACGGTTTTCTCCAGGTGCGGAACGTCCTCTGTGGACAGCATTCCCACGTAGTCGTTGCCGAGGAAGCCGTCGACGGTCACCAGCAGGCGGGCCTTCGTCCGGTTGAGGATGTACGCCGCCTCGGCGCCCTTGTAGCGGGTGTTCAACGGGATCAGCACGGCACCCGCGCGGACCGCGCCGAGCGCGGCGACCACCCACCGCCACCCGTTGGGCGCCCACATCGCGACCCGGTCGCCCGGTTCGACGCCGGCGGCCATCACCGCGCGGGCGAACCCGTCGACCTGCCCGGCGAGTTCGGCGAACCGGATGCGGGTGGCACCGTCCACAATGGCCTCACGGTCGCCGTACGCGGCAGCCGCCGCCTCGACGAGTGCGGGCAGCGTGTCTGCGCGGAGTGGATCGGGCTGCACGGAACGCAGCTTACCAAGCGAATGCTTGCTTGGTAAGCTGTCGACCATGACCGTCGCGTACCTGGTTGATGCGCTGCGCACCCCGGTCGGCCGGCGCGGCGGCGCGCTGGCCGGCGTCCACCCCGCCGACCTCGGTGCACACGTGCTGCGGGCGCTGGTCGACCGCACCGGCATCGACCCGGCCACCGTCGACGACGTGATCTTCGGCTGCGTCGACACCATCGGCCCGCAGGCCGGCAACATCGCCCGCACCTCGTGGCTGGCGGCCGGGCTGCCCGAGGAGGTGCCCGGCGTCACCGTCGATCGGCAGTGCGGGTCGTCGCAGCAGGCCGTCCACTTCGCCGCGCAGGCCGTCCTGTCCGGAACCGCCGACCTCGTCGTCGCCGGCGGCGTGCAGAACATGAGCGCGATCCCGATCGCGTCGGCGATGGCGGCCGGGCAGGCGCTCGGCTTCACCGACCCGTTCTCCGGCTCGGTCGGCTGGCAGCGCCGCTACGGCGACCAGGAGATCTCCCAGTTCCGCGCCGCCGAGCTCATCGCGACGAAGTGGGACCTCGGCCGCGCCGAGATGGAGGAGTACGCGCTCGGCAGCCACCAGCGCGCGATCCTCGCGATCGACGAGGGCCGGTTCGCGCGCGAGATCGCGCCCATCAACGGCGTCGACACCGACGAGGGCCCGCGCCGCGACACCTCGCTGGATCGCATGGCCGGTTTGAAGACCCTGTCGGAGGGGGGACGCGTCACCGCCGCCCTGGCGAGCCAGATCTCCGACGGCGCGGCGGCGCTGCTCGTCGCGTCGGAGCAGGCCGTCGCGCGGTACAACCTCAAGCCCCGGGCGGCGGTTCGACACCTCGGCGTGCGGGCCGCCGACCCGGTCTACATGCTCACCGGCCCGATCCCGGCCACCCACCGCGCGCTGGAGCGCAGCGGCCTCACCATCGACGACATCGACCTCGTCGAGATCAACGAGGCGTTCGTCCCCGTGGTGCTGGCGTGGCAGCGTGAACTCGGCGCCGATCTGGCCCGCGTCAACGTGAACGGCGGCGCGGTCGCGTTGGGCCACCCGCTGGGCGCCACGGGTGCGAGGCTGATGACGACGCTGCTGCACGAACTCGAACGCACCGGCGGACGCTACGGCCTGCAGACCATGTGCGAGGGCGGGGGGACCGCGAATGTCACCATCATCGAACGGCTCTGATGTGGACGGTCGCGCCGTTCTGGTGACCGGCGGCAGCCGCGGCATCGGCCGCACGATCGCGGAGCGTTTCGCCGCGGCCGGTGCCCGGGTGCTGGCGTGCTCGCGGCGCGCGCCCGACCCGCCCGCCGCCGGGGTCGAGCACATGTCCGGTGACGTGCGTGAGCCCGCGGTCGCCGCCTCGTTGGTGGAGGAAGCGGTCCGCCGCTTCGGGCGCCTCGACGTGGTGGTGAACAACGCCGGTGGCGGCCCGTCCGTCCCCGCCGCCGAGGCGTCGCCGAACCTGGTCACGTCGGTGGTGCGGCTCAACCTGCTGGCGCCGTTCTTCGTGGCGCAGGCGGCGAACGCCGTCATGCAGAAGCAGACCGGCGGCGGCCTCATCATCAACATCGGCAGCGTCTCGGCCACCGAACCGGTTCCCGGCACCGCCGCGTACGCCGCGTCGAAGGCCGGCCTGTCGGTGCTCACCCGCGCGCTCGCGGTGGAGTGGGCGCCGCTCGTGCGCGTCGTCGAGGTGATGGCCGGACTGGTCCGCACCGACGAGAACGAACACCACTACGGCGACGAGGAGACGCTCGCCGCGGTCGCCGCCACGGTCCCGTTGGGCCGCATGGCCACGCCGAACGACATCGCCGACGCGTGTCTCCTGATGTGCTCCCCGCTAGCCGCGTACCTCACCGGCGCTTCTCTCCGCGTCGACGGCGGCGGCCAGCTCCCCGCGTTCACGACGGTCACCCACCGCCCCTGACCCCCGTTGATCTTGGGAGGGCGGCGGGCGTCAACTCGCGGCGCAGGTCCGCGGGGGTGCCGGCCAGGAGGCGGTTGGCGGTCGCTCGTTTGAAGTAGCGGTGGGCGTCGTGTTCCCAGGTGAAGCCGATTCCGCCGAGTAGTTGGATGCATTCCCCGGTCACCTCGAATGCGGCGTCGGTGGCGACCAGCTTCGCGATCGTGGCGGCGGTGTCGAACTCGTCGGTGTCGGCGACGCGCACGGCGTACCAGGCGCTGGAGGTGGCGGCCTCGACGTGGACGGTCAGGTCGGCGACGCGGTGCCGCAACGCCTGGAACGTGGCCAGCGGGGCGCCGAACTGCTCCCGCGTCCGCAGGTGTGCCACCGCCGCCGCGAGCGCGGCGCGCGCGACCCCGACCGACTCGACCGCGAGCGCGGCGCGCAGCAGGCTCAGCGCGGGCCCGGCCGACGGGCCGACCCGTTCCGCCGGTGCCGCCTCGAACACGAGCGTCGCCTGCGAGCGGGTCTGGTCGAGCGTCGGGTGCACGGTGCGCTTCGCGTGCGCCACCGGCACCGCGAACAGCCCGGAATCCGTTGCCACCACGGCGATGTCGGCGTCCGCACCGTTGAGGACGTGGACGGCGGTGCCGTCGACGAGGTATGCGTCACCGTCGCGCGTGGCGGTCAGCGCTGGCCCCGCCGGATCGGGGAACGCCAGCGCGGCCACCGTCGACCCAGCGGCCAGGCCCGACAGCAGCGCGGCACCGGCCGGCGTCGACGGGTCGACGGCCGCCGCCGCGGTGACGGTGGCCAGCAACGGCACCGGCGCCAGCGCGGCACCGGTCTCCTCCACCGCGATCGCGACCTCGACGAGCGACGCGCCGAAGCCGCCGTGCTCCTCCGGGATCGCCAGCGCGGTCAGGCCGAGCTCGTCGACCATCTTCGTCCACAGTGGAACGTCCGACTTGGCCAGCAGCCGCCGGACGGTGGCGCGCAGGTCCTCCTGCTCGTCGGTGAATGCGAAGTCCACGACCGTCACCCCCGACGCGATCGGCCGAGCACGTGGTTGGCGATGATGTTGCGTTGGATCTCGTTCGAGCCGCCGTAGATGGTGTCGGCGCGGGTGAACAGGAACAGCCGCTGCGCCGCCGACAACTCGTACGGTTCACCGTCGGCGAGCGTCGCCGCCGCGCCGTGGACGTCCATCGCCAGCTCGCCCAGCCGCCGGTGCCACGTCGCCCACATCAGCTTCGCCACCGACGGTGCGACCCCGTCGCCCGAACCGAGCGTCCGCAACGCCTGGTGCCTCAGCGCCTGCAGCCCGACCCACGCGTCGACGATCCGGTCGCTCCACGCGGGATCGTCGAGCAGGCCACGGTCGTGGGCCACCGTCACGATCTCGTCGAGTTCGCGGGCGAACCCGATCTGCTGGCCGAGCGTCGCGATCCCGCGTTCGAACGCCAGCGTTCCGGTGGCGACCCGCCAGCCCTCGCCGGGCGCGCCGACGATGTTCGACGCCGCCGTCACCGCCCCGTCGAAGAAGACCTCGTTGAACTCCGAGGTGCCGGTCAGCTGGACGATCGGCCGCACCTCGACGCCCGGCTGGCGCATCGGCACCAGCAGGTACGACAGGCCGGTGTGCCGCTTCGAGCCCGGCTCGGTGCGGGCGAGCACGAAGCACCAGTCGGCCAGGTGCGCCAGCGACGTCCACACCTTCTGGCCGGTGACGCGCCAGACGTCGCCGTCGCGCTCGGCGCGGGTCTGCACGGCGGCGAGATCGCTGCCCGCGCCGGGCTCGGAGTAGCCCTGGCACCAGAACTCCTCGGCCCGCGCGATCGGCGGCAGGAACCGGTCGCACTGGTCCTTCGTGCCGTAGGCGATCAGCGTCGGGGCGAGCAGGTACTCGCCGATGTGGCTCAGCCGCCCCGGACCACCGGCGCGGGCGTACTCCTCGAAGAACGCCACCTGCGTCGCGACGTCGGCACCGGCGCCACCGTGCGACGCCGGCCAGCCGAGCCCGATCCAGCCGGCGGCGCCGAGCGCCTTCTCCCACCGCGCGCGCAGCTCGACGTTCTCGTGCTCGCGGCCGGGTCCGCCGGTGCCGGCCAGCGCGGCGAACTCACCGGTGAGATTCGCCGAAAGCCAGTCCCGGACGCGGGTGCGGAAATCCATCTCAGGCCCCGTACACCGGCACCGGGGCGGGCGCGTCGGCGATCAGTTTGTGCACGACGTCGCCGAGTTCCGACGGCGTCCAACGCCGGCCGGCGTCGGCGGGCGGCCCGTGCCGCCAGCCGTCGGCGAGGCTCACCTGTCCGCCGCTCACCTCGAACACCCGTCCCGTCACGCCCGCCGACCCCACGCTCCCCAGCCACACCACGAGCGGCGACACGTTCTCCGGCGCCATCGCGTCGAACCCGTCGGCGGGCGCGCGCATCATGTCGACGAACACGGACTCCGTCATCGGCGTGCGGGCGCTCGGCGCGATCGCGTTCACGGTGATCCCGTACCGCGCCAGTTCCACGGCGGCGACCTGGGTGAGGGCGACGATGCCGGCCTTGGCCGCGGCGTAGTTCACCTGGCCGACGCTACCGAACAGGCCGGCGCCGGAACTGGTGTTGATGACGCGCGCGGCCCTCGGGTCGCCGGCCTTCGCGCGGTCGCGCCAGTAGGCCGCCGCGTGGCGCAACGGCGCCGCGTGACCCTTCAGGTTGACGCGCACCGCGGCGTCCCATTCCGCTTCGGTGATGCTGACGAGCATGCGGTCACGCACCAGGCCGGCGTTGTTCACGAGCACGTCGAGCCCGCCGTACGTCGTCACCGCGTGCGTCACCAGCTCCTGCGCGAACGCCCAGTCGGCGACGTCGCCCGGGCATGCGCTCGCGGTCCCGCCGTCCTTCTCCACCGATTCCACGACGGCGGCCGCGGCGTCGGCGGACAGGTCGTTGACGACGACCCGGGCCCCGGCGGCGGCGAACGCGTGTGCGTGCGCCCGCCCGATGCCCTGCCCGGCGCCGGTGACGACGACCACGCGGTCGGCACAGATCATGTTCCGATCTCCTTCCGGTAGCGCCGCACGCGTCGCTCCGTTCCGGCGAGGTCGGACGCGTCGCCGCGGATGACGACGCGGGACACGCCCAGCGACGCCAGTTCGGCCACCTCCGCCGCGGTTCGGGGCGCCCGCGCGGTCACCTCGATCGCGGCCGGGTCGCGCCCGATCGCCGCGCATTCCTTTCGTAGCACGGCCAGCAGGTCGGCCAGGCCGCCGGCGTCGACGCCGAGCGGGTAGAAGCCGTCGCCGTACCGCGCGGCGCGGCGGGCCGCCGCCGGACTGTGGCCGCCGACGACGATCGGCACCCCGGCCGGCCGCACGGGACGCGGTGTCGAGTGGACGTCGCGGAACGCGGTGAACTCACCGTCGAATGTGGACGGTGCGTCCGTCCACAGTGCACGCATCGCGGCGAGGTACTCGTCGGCGCGGCGCCCGCGCGCCTCGAAGGGGACGCCGAGCGCGTCGTACTCCTCGCGCAACCAGCCCACCCCCACGCCGGCGAGCAGGCGTCCGCCGCTCAGCCTGTCGATCGTGGACAGTCGCTTCGCGAGGTGCACAGGATGGTGCAGCGGCAGGATGAGCATCGCCACGCCCAGTTTCAGCGTGGTGGTGTGCGCGGCGGCGAATGTCAACCAGTGCAACGGATCGGGTACGTCGTCGTCCGGCCCGAGGCTCATGACGCCGCTCGGGTCGTACGGGTACACCGGCGCGTACGCCGCCGGCACCACCACGTGCTCGACCGCCCACACCGACTCGCACCCGAGCTCCTCCACCAACCGCACGAACGCGGCCGCCGCGGCGGGATCGGCACTCGCGATCGGCGACATGACACCGAGGTTCACGCGATGCACCCTACCAAATGCTTGCTTGGTAAGGATACGGTAGGCGGGTGCTGCTCGACTTCTCCTCCCGCCCCGGAGCCGCCCTGGTCGTCGGCGCCACCGGCGGCATCGGATCCGCGGTGGCGCACCGCCTGGCCGCCGCCGGCAGCGCCCTCGCGCTGACCTACCGCACCGACGCCGCCACGGCGGACGCCCTCATCACCGCCCTGCCCGGTGAGCCGCATGCGTGGGCGCTTGATCTCACCGACGCGGCCGCCACGGCGCGGGTCGTCGCGGCGGCCGCCGAGCGGTACGGCGGCCTGCACACGGTCGTGTACGCCGCCGGGCCGCACGTGCCGATGATCCACCTCAGCCGCGTCACCCCGGAGCAGTTCCGCGATCAGCTCACTGCCGACGCGGTCGGCTTCTTCACGCTCGTCTCGGCGGTGCTGCCGGCGCTACGTGAGAGCCGCGGCAGCCTCGTCGCCGTCACCACGGCCGCCACCCGGCGGTACCCCGTGCGCGACGGGCTGTCGGCCGGTCCGAAGGGTGCCATCGAGGCGCTGGTGCGCGGGATCGCCGCCGAGGAGGGCCGGTTCGGCGTGCGCGCCAACTGCGTCGGCCCAGGCATGACCACCGACGGCATGGCGGTGCGCCTGATCGCCAACGGCGACCTCGACGACGCCGCCCTCGACGCGGCGCGGAACAACATCCCGCTGGGCCGCTTCGGCACCGCGGACGACGTCGCCGCCGCCGTCACCTTCCTCGCGAGCGAGCAGGCGCGGTACATCACCGGCCAGAAGCTGGACGTCGACGGCGGCTACGGCGTCTGACCGCCGTTCCTCAAGGCGTTTCGATCTCCTCCAGTTCGACGCCCACCGCGTGCTGGTACGCGCGGTCCAGCGCCCGGCCGCCGCCCTCCTCCGTGGCCACCACGGCACCCCGGATCAGCACGTACCCGCGGTCGATGACGCGCCGGGACGCGCCCAGGGCGGGCTCGGCCATCACCACCGCCACACCGTCGTCGGCGGCGAGCCGGGCGACGGTGTCGGCCAGTTCCCGCACGATCAGCGGCGCGAGCCCGGTCATCATCTCGTCGAGCAGCAGCACCCGGGGTTTGCCCATCAGCGCCCGGGTGACCACCAGCATCTGCTGCTCACCGCCGGACAGCACGCCGACCAGACTTTTCAAACGCGTACGCAGGATCGGGAACCGGTCGACCGCCTCGTCGACCGCCGACCGGGGCAGCCGCAGCAGTTCGGCCATCACCTGGAGGTTGTCGGCGACGTTCAACCGCGGGAACAGCTGCCGCCCCTGCGGCACGATCGCGATGCCCGCGCGGGCCCGGGCGGCGGGGCGCAACGAGCTCACGTCCTCGCCGTCCAGAAAGATCTTTCCGGACGCGGGGACGGATCCGTACGCGGCCAGCAGCAGGCTGCTCTTGCCGGCGCCGTTCGGCCCGACGAGCGCGGTGACGCTGCCGCCCGGCACCGTGAGGTCCACATCGGACAGTGCGCTGCTGTGTCCATATCGGACGGTGAGCCCCTCGACCCGCAACTCATGCGCCATGAGGCACCTCTTCGTCCTCGTCGGAGTCCGCGACCCCGAAGTAGACCTGCTGCATCTGCGGGCTCGCCAGGCACTCGCGCGGATCGCCGTCGAACACGGCCCGGCCGCGGTCGAGCAGCATGATGCGATCGACGAGCCCGGCGACGAGGTCGACGTTGTGGTCGACCAGGATCACCGCGTGCCCGCGCCGCTGCACGGTGCGGATGACGTCGATGATGCCCGCGACGCCGGACGCGTCGGAGCCCGCGAACGGCTCGTCGAGCAGCATGACGACCGGGTCGGACCCGAGTGCCCGGCCCACCTCGACCAGCCGCTGCTCGCCCAGCGTCAGGTCGCCGGCCTCGCGCTCCAGGTCGGACAGACCCAACTCGGACGCGATCGTTTCGACCGCCGACGTGTCCTCGGCCATCGACGGGCGGAGGATGCCGAGCGCCGCGGCGAGCGTCATGCGCCACGGGTTCGGCATGCGCCGGGCCGCCCGGCCGAGCAGCAGGTTGTCGCGCACCGACAGTTCCAGCGCCAGTTGCGGGTACTGGAACGTGCGGGCGAGGCCGGCGCGCGCCCGTTTCGACGCCGGACCGCTGAGCCGGTTGCCGCGCAGCGTCAGCGTTCCGGCGCTGGCGGTCTGCGCGCCGGAGATGAGGTCGACGAGCGTGGTCTTGCCGGCGCCGTTCGGCCCGACGAGGCCGAGGATCTCGCCGGCGCCCAGGTGCAGCGAGACGTCGTCGAGCGCCACCACGCCGCCGTAGCGCTTGGTGAGGCCGGTGCCCACGAGCAACTCAGCCACGGCGCACCCACCCCACCGGGACCCGCTTGCGTAACGCGTCGGCGTAGCCGACGATCCCGCGCGGCGCGATCAGCATGATGACGAGCACCCCCAGGGCGAGGATCAGCGTGCCGCTGGTGGCGACGGCCGGGAAGTTGAGCGTCAACTGCACGGCGAGCGTCGCGCCGACCACCGCGCCCCACGGCGTTCCCGCGCCGCCGATCAGCGGCATGAAGATGGCCAGGAACACCAGGTTCAGCGTGAACGTCTCCGGCGCCACGCTGCCCGCGGCGTAGGTGAACAGGCCGCCGCCGATCGCGGCGACCGCGGCCCCGATCGCGAGCGCCACGAGCGTCAGCACCGGAACCCGCACCCCGGCGGCCTCCACCGCCGCCGGCGCGTCGCGCATCGTCCGGACGACCACGCCCCACGGCGAGAGCCGCAACCGGTCGAGCAGGAACGCCACCACGCACACGAGCAACGCCGACCCGACCACCACCTGGTACGCCGACGGCTCCCAGCCGAGCAGGTTCAGCGCGCGGATGTTCCCGAGCCCGCCGGAACCGCCGGAGATGCCCTCGGCGTCGACCAGCCACGCGGAGAACGCGAGCCCGAAGAGGAGGGTCACGGCCGCGAGGAAGAACCCGGACAGCCGGCGGGTGACCAGTCCCAACAGGACGGCCAGGGCCGCCGCGACGATCGGGCCGACGATCCAGGCCAGCGCCAGCGGGAGCCCGGTGCGGTTGGACAGCAGCCCGACGGCGTAGCCGCCGATGCCGGCGTAGGCGCCGTACGCCATCGACAGCGAACCGGCCATCAGGTACGGCACGTACATGCCGAGCGCGACGAGCGCGTACGTCGCGGTGGTCGTCACGAGCGTCTGCTTGTAGCCGTCGCCACCCACCCACAGCAACATGGCGACGACCCCGGCCACGCCCAGAACCAGGCCGCCCAACCCCGGAGTTCTACGCACGGACCCTCCTCACGAACAGCCCCTGCGGTTTGAACGCGAAGAACACGAGGGCGACCAGCAGCATCCCGTACACGTGGGACTGGCCGCCGAAGTAGTAGGGGACGAACACCTCCAGCCCGCCGAGCACCAGCCCGCCGAGCAGCGGTGCCCACAGCGATCCGGTGCCGCCGACGACCATCGCGAGGAAGCCGCTGAGCGTCCAGGACAGGCCCGACAGCGATCCGACGCCGGCCTTCGGCGCGAACAGGATTCCGGTGACGGCGGCGAGCAGACCGGACACCAGGAACGCGATCAGCCGGATCCGGTTCACCGGAAGGCCGAGCAGCGACGCGGCGTGGGTGCTGTCGCCGACCGCGCGCAGCAACCGGCCGGTGCGGGTGTACCGGATCCCCAGCGCCGCACCGGTGAACACCACGGCGGTCATCACGAACAACAGCACCGAACTCGGCTGCAGCGTGCTCGACCCGACCTTCACCGGGTCGAACGTCGCCAGGCTCTGCCCCGGCAGCGTGACGTAGCCGAAGAGATAGCCGGCGAGTTGCTGGATCGCGAACAGCACGGCCGCGACCGCGACCAGCGCGGGCAGTTCACCCTTGCCCGACCGTTTCTGCACCGGCCGCACCACGGCGAGTTCGGTGGCGGCGGCGAGCGCCATCGTCACCAGGACGGCCACCCCGGCGGCGGCCCAGACCCCCATGTCCCGCTCGATCACGAGCCAGGACGTGCACAGCCCGCCCATCATCGCGTACGGGCCGATGGCGAAGTTGAAGAAGCCCGCGCCCACCAGCGTGAGGTAGTACGCGAGCGCGAGCAGGCCGAAGAAGCAGCCCATCTCCAGCGCGGACAGCCACAGCTGCGGTTGGCTCACAGGTCCTCCCTAAACCGTGGGGCGGCCGTATGGCCGCCCCACCGCCCGACAACAGATCAACACGGCGGCTGGTAGGTGCCCCATGGTCCCTTCGGCTTGTTGTCGCTGCCGAATTCGATGAGCGACAGCCCGCACAGGCCGTCGGCGCCGAGGTGCTTGGTGGCCGAGAACGACAGGGTGAAGCTTCCCTGCCCGAACGTCGCCGGCATCTTGGTGATGCCCTGGATCGCCTCGTTGATCTTCTTCGGATCGTCGCTGCCGGCCTTCTCGATGGCGGCCTTCAGCAACTGCACCGTGTCCCACGCCTGCGCGTCGTACGCGGTGATCTCGTAGTCGTCACCGTTCTTCTTCTTGAGGAACTTCACCAGTTCCTGGGTGCGCGGGTTCTGCGAGTTGATGGACCCCATGAAGATGAGCCCGTTCAACGCACCCTGGTTCGCGAGCTTCCACGACGCCGGCTGGTTGCCGATCGACGCGAGCGAGAACCGCGGCTTGCCGCCCAGTTGCGACGCGAGCGTGTTCTGCGCCAGCACCTCGAACGCGCCGCCGACGCTGGTGACCATCACCGCGTCCGGGTTGGCGTTCTTCAGCCGGGCGACCTGTGCCGAGAGGTCCGACGCGGCGGCCGCGCCCTTCTCGTTCGCCACGATCTGGACGCACGACATCTGGTCGAAGAGGGCCTTGTTCAGCGCCGCGATGGTGGCCGTGTCGTCGGCGAGCACGCCGATCTTCTTGATGCCGGCCTTCTCGAACGCTCCACAGTAGACCTTCGCCCAGTCGTTGGTGGTGTTCGCGAGCATGTAGATGAGTTCGTTGTTCGGCGGGGCGACGAGCGTCGCGGTGACGCCGGTCGGCGCGATCGCCGGCAGGCCGAGCCCGGCGAGCTGACCCTTGGCCTGGATGATCGCCGCGCTGCCGCTCTGCAGCAGCAGCACCTTGGCGCCCTGGCTGCCGAGCTTCTGCAGCGTCGCCGGCACCTTGGTCGGGTCGCTCTCGTCGTTCTCGACAACCAGTTTGATGGGACGGCCGAGCACGCCGCCCTTGTCGTTGAGGTCCTGGATCGCCGCGCGGATCGTCTTGCCCGCGATGACGCTGTAGGACGCGCCGGGACCGGTGCTGTCCTCGTCCATCCCGACGACGATCGGTTCGCCCTTGGCGCTACCGGTGTCGGGGGTGTCGGACCCGGAGTTGCTCGGCCCGCATCCGGCGGCGGCGAGCGCCAGCGCAGTCACACCGACTGCGAGCCGCACCGCCCTGCTCCTTCTCAGACCCATGTGCCCACCTTGGTTATTCAGGTCCTGATCTGTCGGGGTATCGCCGGGGTGCTGGCCTGAAGTGGCGCACGGATCGGCGGCCGGAACTGCTCAGCAGCTCCGCGTCGTTATGTAGCAAGCGCTTGTTTGTGTCATCCTGCTTACGGGCATGCTTCGTGTCAAGCGTCACAACGGCAGACTTGATCACGGATAGGTCAAGGGCTTCGATCAGCGCAAATGCGTTGCCGGGACGTCGACCCGCGTCGCGAGGATCCGGCCGGTGCGGGTGCGCCGGGACTCCTCGGGCATCCAGGTGGCCGCGACGCACACGAACAGGGTGCGGCCGTCGTCGCCGCCGAGGACGCACGAGTAGGCGCCGGCGTCACCCGTCGACCGGCGGTCGAGGATCTCGCCGCCCTCGCGGACCCGGATCACCTCGTTCGTCGACCACGACGCGAACCACACGGCGCCCTCGGCGTCGAGGCAGATGCCGTCGGGCGACTCGGGTCCCAACGATGCGAACAGCCGCCGACTGGTCAGCGTCCCGTCGGGTTCGATGTCGAACCGGGTGAGGCGGGGCGGGTCGGCGCGGGTCTCGGCGATGACGAGCGTGCCGTCGCCGATGGCCGCGCCGTTCGGGAACTCCAGCCCGGTCGCCGCGACCACGACCGTGCCGTCCGGGTGGACGAGCGCGAGGTCGGCCGGCGTGATCGGCGTGCCCGGCGGGGTGCCATCACCGAAGTTGCCGACGTAGGCGCGGCCCTGCGCGTCGACGACCATGTCGTTGCAGTGCCAGGTCGCGATGTGGCCGAGGTCGGCGTGTCCGGTGAGGCCGTCGGGGTCGAGGCGCAGCAGGCGGCGGTCGTGCATGGAGACGACGAGCAGGCGCCCGTCCGGCAGCCAGCCGAGCCCCGCCGGATCGCCCGGCACGCGAACCACCTCGGTGACGCGGCCCGGGCCGTCGACCCGGAACACGCGCTCGTCGTGCATGTCGGAGAACCACAGGTGACCGTCGTGCCAGCGAGCGGCTTCCGGAAAAGCGAGTCCGGTGACGTGCTCCTCGAACATGCTGACCTCCCGGGTTACGATGCGGTGGTTCGTGATCGTAGCAAGCGCTTGGTTGTCCAGTTCTCGCCCAAGGAGGGCCTCATGCCGGACATCGCCCTCGGTTTCCAACCCGGAGACACGATTGTCGTCACGGGTGCGGGCAGCGGAATCGGTCGTTCGGTGGCGGTACAGGCCGCACGGGTCGGTCTCCACGTCTCCGCCTGGGACCTCAACCCCGCGACCCTCGCGGCCACCGTCGAGACCATCACGGCCGCCGGCGGCACGGCGGCCGCCGTCGTGGCCGATGTGGGCGATCCGGTCGCGGTCGCGGCCGGATTCGAGGTGACGCCCACAGCGCGCCTCCTCGTGAACAACGCGGGCCCGCCCAGCTCGGTGGACCTCGACTTCGAGGCCGCCCTGGCGCTCGCCGTCGGCAGCATGCGCCGGATGACCGAGGCGTGGCTGGCGACGGGCCCGCCGGCCGGCGCCAGCGTGGTCAACCTCGCGTCGGTGGCCGGCAACTTCATCGGCACCGGCTCCGACTGGTACACCACGGCGAAGGCCGCGATCGCCGGCTACACCCGCTACCTGGCCGCGTACCGCAGCGGCGAGGTGCGCGCCAACGCCGTCGCCCCCGGCATGACCGACACTCCCCGGATCGCCGGCTTCGCCGACAGCGACATGGGCAAGCGGGTGCTGGCCCGCATCCCCTTCGGCCGCATGGGCGACCCCGACGAGGTCGCGTGGGCGATCCTGTTCCTGCTCTCGCCGCTGGCGTCCTACATCAACGGCGTCCTGCTCCCCGTCGACGGCGGCTGGATGGTCACCCAGTAGGGCGGTGGCCGCTCCTGCCCCGGCCACGCGATCTTGGACTCCGTGCGGTGCCCCAGGCCCGCCGGGAGTCCAAGATCTACTCAAGCGCGGGCGGAGAGTGAAAATGAGTGTTGACATGGGGCTGCCGCGATCGTAATTTTCTTCATCACGGGAACGTGGTGAAAGGAATTTTGATGACGGCGGTCCAGCAGATCCAGGGCATCGTCGGGCGCCTGCGGGCCGAACTGCCCGCCCTGCCCGACGCGCTCGCCCGGATCGGCGAGCAGATCCTCGAGGACCCGGCCGAGGCGGCGCAGGCCTCGATCGTCGACCTGGCGGAGCGGGCCGGCACCTCGACGGCCACCGTCACCCGATTCTGCCGCGTGCTCGGCTTCAAGGGGTACGCGGCCCTGCGGGTCGCGCTCGCCGCCGAGAGCGGGCGGCAGGAGCAGGCCCGCTGGGAGACCGACATCGGCCAGGAGATCGGTCCGGACGATCCGCTCGACCGCGTCCTCGGCATCATCGCCGGCGCCGACTCGCGCGCGATCCAGGAGACCGCCGCCCGCCTGGACCTCGACGGCGTCGCCCGCCTCGCCGACGCGATCGCCGTCGCCGGCCGGGTGGAGCTGTTCGGGCTCGGCAGCAGCGGCGCCGCCGCCCGCGAGATGGCGTTCCGCCTCGAACGCATCCGCATCCCGGTCTGGTACCGGGAGGACGCGCACAAGGCACTCACCAACGCCGCGCTGCTCGGCCCCGGCGACGTCGCGATCGGACTGTCCCACAGCGGGCGGACGCGGGAGGTCATCGAGACGCTCGCGGAGGCCGGGTCGCAGGGCGCGCTGACGGTCGCGGTGACGTCGTTCGAGCGCTCGCCGCTCGCCGAGACCGCCGAGATCTCCCTGATCACGGCGGTGCACGAGACGACGTTCCGGCTCGCCGCGCTGGCCGCCCTGCACTCGCAACTGGTCGCCCTGGACCTGATCTACGTGGCGGTCGCCCAGCGCACCTACCAGCGCACCACCGAGGCGTTCGAGGTGACCGCGCGGGCGGTCGACGCCCACCGCGTCCCCGACGAACCCGGCGCCCGCCGCCGCAAACCCCGCCGAGCCTGAGGAGACCCCCCATGACAGCCCGCGCCTACCTGGCGATGATCACCGAACTTGTCGCGAAGGTCGGCACCGAACAGGCCGAGAACGTCGGCCGGGCCGCCGACCTGCTGGTCGCCGCCCTCGACGCCGGTGGCGTGGTGCAGGCGTTCGGCTCCGGCCACTCCGAGGCCCTCGCGATGGAGATCGCCGGCCGGGCCGGCGGCCTCGTGCCCACCAACCGCATCGCGCTGCGCGACATCGTGCTCTTCGGCGGCGAGCCGCGCGAGGTGCTCGAGGACCCGCTGCTGGAACGCGATCCCGACGTGGCCCGGCGGATCTACGACCTGGCCGCCGTCGACCCCCGCGACGTCTTCGTCGTCGCCTCGAACTCCGGCGTGAACGGCGTCGTCGTGGAACTCGCGCTCCTGGTGAAGGAGCGCGGCCACGGCCTGGTGGCGGTCACGTCGTTGGAGCACTCCGGCCGGGTGACGCCACTGCACCCGTCCGGCCGCCGGCTGTCCGAGATCGCCGACGTGGTGCTGGACAACGGCGCCCCGTACGGCGACACCGCGTTGCCCGAGGGCACCGGCGCGGTCTCCTCGGTCACCGGCGCGGTGCTTGCCCAGCAACTCGTGGCCGAGGTGGTCGACCGCCTCGTCGCCGCCGGACAGACGCCGCCGATCTACCGGTCCGCCAACACCCCGGGCGGGCACGACCACAACCTGCTCCTCGAAGCGAAATACGCGGGACGCATCCGCCGCCTCGCATAAACACCGCGGTCCACCCAGCCGAGCGAGGTACGCCCGGCCGATGGACCGCGCCCCGAACTGCCTTCCGACGCCAAGGAGTCCCCCGGTGTCCATCACCCTCCACCCCACCCGACGCACCCTGTTGGCGGGCGCCAGCGCGCTCGCCCTCACCGCCTGCGCCACCAACGCCGGCAAGTCCGGCGACGAGAGCCGCAAGGGCACCGCCAGCAACGAGAACCCGCTCGGCGTCGCGTCCGACGCCCCGCTCGAGGTCGTCATCTTCAAGGGCGGCTACGGCGACCAGTACGCGCAGCAGGCCCGCGACGGCTACCGGCAGCGCCACCAGCAGTCGACCATCGACTACAAGGCGATCCAGCGCGTCGGCGAGGTGCTGCAACCACGGTTCATCGCCGACAACCCGCCCGACGTCGTCGACAACACCGGCGCCGGCCGGCTCGACCTCGCCACGCTCGTCTCGTCGGGCAAGCTGCGCGACCTGACCGAACTCCTCGACGCGCCCAGCCTCGACGACCCGTCCGTGAAGGTTCGCGACACCCTGCTACCCGGCGTGATCGACGAGGGCACCTACGACGGGAAACCGTTGGTGCTCAACTACGCCTCGGTGCTGTGGGGCATCTGGTACTCCAAGTCGCTGTTCGCCCAGAAGGGCTGGACCTACCCGAAGACGTGGGCCGACATGCTCACGCTCTGCGGCGAGATCAAGAAGGCCGGCGTCGCGCCGTGGACATGGCAGGGCAAGTACCCCGAGTACATGAACGACCCGCTGATCTCGTTGGCCGCCAAGGCCGGCGGGCAGGACCTCGTGAAGTCGATCGACAACCTCGAACCGAACGCGTGGAAGAGCCCCGCGATGACGGCCGCGGTCACCGCGATCCACGAGCTCGTCGCCCGCGGCTACGTGATGAGCGGCTCGGAAGGACTCTCGCACACCGAGGCGCAGAACGCGTGGAGCAAGGGCCAGGCGGCGTTCATCCCGTGCGGGTCCTGGCTGGAGAGCGAGCAGGAACCGGTCACCACGCCGGGTTTCGACATGGTGATGGCGACGGTTCCCTCGCTCGACAACGACAAGCTGCCCGCCGGCGCGGTGATGTCGGCCAGCAGCGAGTCGTTCCTGGTTCCGGCCAAGGCGAAGAACGCCCAGGGCGGCCTGGAGTACCTGCGGGTCCTGCTGTCCCGCGACATCGCGAAAGGGTTCGCCCAGAACTCCAAGGCGCTGCCGGTGGTTCGCGGGGCGACCGACGGGCTGACCCTCTCCAGTGGACTGTCTTCGGTCGCGCAGGCCGCGAAGTCGACGGACCTGTTCGGCTACCGGTTCCGCACCTGGTACCCGCCGTTGGCCAAGGGCCTCGACGACGCGACCGGTGAGCTGATGACCGGCCGCGTGACGCCGGCGCAGTGGGCCGACCGCGTACAGAAGGCCGCCGACGAGGTGGCGAAGGATTCATCAGTCACCAAGCGCAAGCGCTAGCGATGCGACACGGCCGGCTCCGGTTCCTCACCGGGGCGTTGATCCCACCCCTGGCGCTGTACGGGCTGTTCGTGCTGTGGCCCTACGCGCAGGCGTTCTACCTGGCGTTCACCGACTTCGACGGCGTGTCGGCCGACGTGAACCTGGTGTGGTTCGACAACTTCACGAGGCTGTGGGACGACCGGTTGTTCCGCGCCGGCCTGACGCACACCGCGCTGCTCGTCCTCGTCGTGCCGCCGCTGACCGTCGCGCTGGGACTGTTCCTCGCGGCGGCGACCAGGGTCGGCCGGGCGGCCCGCGCGTACCGGGTCGTGTACTTCTTCCCGCAACTGCTGTCGGTCGCGATCGTGGCGGTGCTGTGGCAGTTCGTCTACACGCCGAATTCGGGGCTGCTGAACGGTTTCCTGAACACGGTCGGCGTCGAGGGTCGCAGTTGGCTCGCGGAACCGGACCTCGCCCTGTGGTGCGTGACGGCCGCGATGATCTGGTCGGCGGTCGGGTTCTACGTGGTGCTGTTCGCCGCGGCGATGGACTCGATACCGGCGCACATCATCGAGGCCGCCCGCATCGACGGCGCCGGACCGGTCGAGCTGTTCTTCCGGATCACGCTGCCGCTGGTGTGGGACAGCGTGCAGGTGGCGTTCGTGTACCTCGGAATCCTGGCGCTGGACGGGTTCGCGCTCGTCCAGATCATGACGGTCGGCCCGGGCGGGCCGGACAACAGCACCGAGGTGATCGGGTTGACGCTGTACCGCGCCGCGTTCACGTACGGCCGCTTCGGCTACGCGTCGGCGATGGGTGTCGTGCTGTTCTTCCTCAGCCTGACCCTGGCCGTGCTCGCGATGCGGTTCAGCCGCCGGGAATCGGTGGAGCTGGCATGAGACGGTCCCTGGTGCATCTCGTGCTGCTCTTCTGGGCCGTCCTGGTGACGTTCCCGTTGCTGTGGGCCGTGGTCTCGTCGTTGAAGACCGACGAGGAGATCTTCGACAGCCCGTGGTCGCTTCCCGAGAGCCCGCAGTTCGACAACTGGGCGCGGGCGTGGGAGGCGGCGTCGATCGGGCGCTACCTGTTCAACACGGTGATCGTGGTCGGCGGCGCGCTCGTCCTCACCATGCTCGGCGGCGCGCTCGTCGCGTACTGCCTGGCCCGGTACCGGTTCCCCGGCAACCGGCTCATCTACTACACGCTCGTCGCCGGGATGCTGTTCCCGGTGTTCCTCGCGCTCGTCCCGCTGTTCTTCGTGGTCGACCAGCTCGGGCTGCTCGGCACGTACCACGGCCTGATCCTGGTGTACGCGGCGTACGCGTTGCCGTTCACGGTGTTCTTCCTGCACTCGTTCTTCCGCTCGCTGCCCGGCGAGGTGGCCGAGGCCGCGTTCCTCGACGGGTGCTCGCACGCGGGCGTGTTCTTCCGCGTCATGTTGCCGATGGCCCGTCCGGGGCTGCTCAGCGTCGGCATCTTCAACGTGGTCGGCCTCTGGAACCAGTACCTGCTGCCGCTCGCGCTCAACCCCGACCCCGACCGGTACGTGCTGGCACAGGGGCTGGCGTTCCTCGCCGTCAGCCAGGGCTACCGCAGCGACTGGAGCGGCCTGTTCGCCGGTCTGGTCATCGCGATGCTCCCCGTTCTCCTCGCCTATCTCCTCTTCCAACGGCAGATCCGGGCCGGCCTCACCGCAGGGGCGGTGAGATAGCGACCCGTCCGTTTGCACCTCCCCCGATTGGAGCAAAGGACGTGAGATCACCCCACCCCCTGGTCACCTCGCTGACCGCCACCATGGTGGCGCTCGCGGCCGGCACCGTCGCCGCCGCCGCGTTCGTCACCACCACTCCCAGCGTGGCCTTGGCCGCCGAGTGCCAGGCCCTGTTCGACGACTTCACCTACAGCGGCCCGGCCGATCCGCTCATCGGCCAGCGCGGCTGGACGGTGCGTACCAACGCCGGCGGGCCCGGCGTGCCCGGCGCGTCGTGGCCGGCGTCGAACGTGTCGTTCCCCACCGTCGACGGCGCGAAGTCGTTGCAACTGCAGGCTTCCACCGACGGCACCGGCGCCGGCACCAGCCAGGCCGAGTTCCTGCACCAACGCAAGTTCTTCGAGGGGACGTACGCGGCGCGCGTCAAGTTCGCCGACGCCCCGGTGACCGGCAACGACGGCGATCACCTCGTGGAGACGTTCTTCACGATCACCCCGCTGAACGCCCCGATGGACCCCGACTACGGCGAGATCGACTTCGAGTACCTGCCCAACGGCGGCTGGGGCGAGCCGAGCAACATCCTCTACGAGACCACGTGGGAGACCTACCGGCCCGACCCGTGGGAGGCCGTGAACACGCACGGCGAGCAGCGGCAGAGCTACAACGGCTGGCACGACCTGCAGTTCACGGTGTCGGCCGGGCACGTGCGGTACTACGTCGACGGCGCGCTCGTCGCCGACCACAGCGGCATCTACTACCCCGAGACGCCGATGTCGATCAACTTCAACCTCTGGTTCATCGACACCGCCACCCACTCCGGCGGCGTGTCGACGTACCGCCAGCAGATCGACTACCTGTACCACACCGTGAACGAGGCGCTCACCCCGGCGCAGGTCGCGTCGCGGGTGGCCGGGTTCCGGTCGACGGGCGTCGCGCACAAGGACACCGTCGGCAGCGGCGGGTCGTGCCCCCAGCCGTCGAACCCGGGCTCACCGTCGAACCCGGGATCGCCGTCCAACCCCGGATCGCCGTCGCAGAGCAACCCGGGCAACCCCGGCAACTGCTCCACCGCTCCACTGTGGACGATCTCCGGCCAGTACACCACCGGCGCCACGGTACGGTGGGAACGCAGCCGGAACGGTGACCCGAACGGCCCGAAGTCCGGCGACGGCGTGCACCTGTGGCGCGCCCGGTGGTGGACCCAGGGCAGCGAACCGGGCTGGACCGCGCAGTGGCAGGATCTCGGCCGCTGCTGAACGAGAGTCGGGGGCGGGTTTCCAGCCCGAAACCCGCCCCCTCCACGGAAACGGAAAGGGACCGGTGCTCGTCCTCGGTATCGACATCGGCGGCACGTCCACCCGCGCACTCGTGACCACCGTCGCCGGCGACCGGGTGGGCTTCGGGCGGGCCGGCGCCGGCAACCCCGTCACCGTGCCGGTCGACGAGGGCGCGTCGAACCTGCGAAGCGCGCTCGCCGCGGCACTGTCCGATGTGGACGTCGCAAGCATCGCGGCGGTGGTGGCCGGCGCCGCCGGCGCGGCGCACCCGGAACCGGTCGAGCGCGCGCTCCGCGCCGAAGGCATCCGCTGCCCGGTGCGCGTCGTCGGCGACGCCGTCACCGCGTTCGCCGCCGGCACCGACGAACCCGCCGGCACCGTCCTCATCGCCGGCACCGGCGCGGTCGCCGCCGCCGTCGACGGCGACCGCCTCGTCCGCACCGCCGACGGCCTCGGCTGGCTGCTCGGCGACCTCGGCTCCGCGTTCTGGATCGGCCGCGCGGCCGCCGTCGCCACCGCGAACCGGCGCTACGCCGGGGCGGCGACGAGCCCGCTCACCGACGCGGTGGCGGCGGCCCTGGAACCGGGCCCGCCGACCGGGGTGTCCACAGTGGACGGCGACGCGGTCGTCACCGCCGTCTACCGGCGCGAACCGCGGGAACTGGCCGCGCTGGCGCCGCTCGTCACGGCGGCCGCCGAGGCGGGCGACCCCGGCGCGGAAACAATCCTCGACGAGGCCGCCGCGCACCTGTTCGCGACGGTCTCGCGCGTCCGGACACCCGGCCCGCTCGTGCTCGCCGGCGGCGTGCTGCGCCACTGCGCGCCGGTGCGGCAGGGCCTGGTGAGCCGGCTGGGCCCGGAGGTGCGGATCAGCACCGCCCGCACCGGCGAGGAGGGCGCCGCCCGCCTCGCCGCGAGACTGCTAGCTCGATAGCGCCTTCTCCAGCTCGGACTTGCTCATGCTGGAGCGGCCCTTGATGTTCTTCTTCTTCGCCTCGTTGTAGAGCTGTTCCTTCGTGCGCCCCTGCGCGCCGGTGTGCGAGCGCTTGCCGCCGCGGTGACCCGACGACACGTCGTTCAACGACGACCTGCTCGCCGTGCGGGACTCGCCCGCCCGGGCGCGCTCCTTGTTCACCGTGCGCGCCGCGATCTCCGTGGCCCGCTTCTTCGGCACGCCGCGCTTCTGCGCGCTCTCCTTGATGTGCTCGTACTGGCGCTCACGCTTCGGACTCGATCCCGCCGGCATGACGACCTCCAACAGGTAGGCAACAGGCAGAGAGTTCCCGCAATGGACGCACTGAAACCGGTCAGGCAATCTCCAGAATCAGGTCGCCGCCCTCCACCTGCTGCACCTTGCCGATCGCCAGGCGCGTCACCGTGCCGCCGCGCTGGGCGGTGATCGCCGCCTCCATCTTCATCGCCTCGATCGTCGCAACCGTCTGGCCCTCGGCGACCACGTCACCCTCACCCACCTGCGGCGTCACCACGCCGGCGAACGGCGCCGCCAGGTGCGCCGGGTTCGCCCGGTCGGCCTTCTCGGCCGCCTTCACGTCGGTGTGGACGGACGTGTCCCGCACCGTCACCGTGCGCAGCTGCCCGTTGAGCGTGGCGAGCACCGTGCGGTAGCCGCGGGCGTCCGCCTCGCTGATCGCCTCCAAATGGATGATCAGCGTGACGCCCGGCTCCAGCGTCACCGTGTGCTCGATGTTGGACTCCAGCCCGTAGAAGAAGTCCTTGCTGAGGAGCACCGACGTGTCGCCGTACGAGTCGCGGTGCGCCGTGAACTCCTTCGTCGGACCGGGGAACAGCAGGTGGTTGAGCGTCGCGCGGCGGTTGTCGCGCAGGCCGGCGCGGTCGGCGTCGGTCAGTTCGGCACCGGGCCGGTGCGCCGGCCGGCCCGCCAGCGCCCGCGTGCGGAACGGCTCGGGCCAGCCGCCGGGCGGGTCGCCGAGCTCGCCGTTCAGGAACCCGACCACCGAGTCCGGGATGTCGAAGTGGCCCGGGTCCGCCTCGAAGTCCTCGGGACGCACACCGGCGCCCACGAGGTGCAGCGCCAGATCGCCCACCACCTTCGACGACGGGGTGACCTTCACCAGCCGCCCGAGCATCCGGTCGGCGGCCGCGTAGCAGTCCTCGATCAGCTCGAAGCTGTCGCCCAGCCCCAGCGCGATCGCCTGCTGCCGCAGGTTCGACAGCTGCCCACCCGGAATCTCGTGCGTGTACACCCGCCCGGTCGGCGACGCCAGCCCCGACTCGAACGGCGCGTACACCCGGCGCACCGCCTCCCAGTACGGCTCCAGGTCGCTCACCGCCTGCAACGACAGCCCGGTGTTCCGCTCCGTGTGGTCGGTCGCGGCCACCAGCGCCGACAGCGACGGCTGCGACGTCGTGCCGGCCATCGACGCCACGGCCGCGTCGACCGCGTCGACCCCGGCGTCGATCGCCGCGATCAGCGTGGCCAACTGCCCGCCCGGCGTGTCGTGGGTGTGCAGATGCACCGGCAGGTCGAACCGCTCCCGCAGCGCCGTCACCAGGCGGCGGGCGGCCGGCGGGCGCAGCAGCCCGGCCATGTCCTTGATCGCCAGCACGTGCGCACCCGCGTCGACGATCTGCTCGGCGAGACGCAGGTAGTAGTCCAGCGTGTAGAGCTTCTCCGCCGGGTCGCTCAGGTCACCGGTGTAGCAGAGGGCCACCTCCGCCACGGCCGTCCCGGTGGACCGGACCGCGTCGATCGCCGGCCGCATCTGGTTGACGTCGTTGAGCGCGTCGAAGATGCGGAAGATGTCCATGCCCGACGCGGCGGCCTCCTCGACGAAGGCCGACGTCACCTCGGTCGGGTACGGCGTGTACCCGACGGTGTTGCGCCCGCGCAGCAGCATCTGCGTGCACAGGTTCGGCACCGCCTCGCGCAGCGCGGCCAGCCGCTCCCACGGGTCCTCCGCGAGGAACCGCAGCGCGACGTCGTACGTGGCACCGCCCCAGCACTCCAGCGACAGCAGCTGCGGCGCGGTACGGGCCACGTACGGCGCGACGGCGAGCAGGTCCCGCGTCCGGACGCGGGTCGCGACGAGGCTCTGATGCGCGTCCCGGAAAGTCGTGTCGGTGACCGCGACCTTCGTTTCCGACCGCAACCACCGCGCGAAGCCCTCCGGGCCGAGCCTGCGCAGCAGTTGACGCGTGCCCTCGGCGGGTACGGCGTCGAGGTCGACCCGCGGCAGCTTGTCGACCGGTTCGATCACCTGCGGACGCGGGCCGTGCGGCCGGTTCACCGTGGTCTCGGCCAGGTAGGCGAGCATGCGGGAGGCGCGGTCGGCGCTCGGGCGGGTCTTGAGCAGGTGCGGGCGCTCGTCGATGAAGCTCGTGGTGACGCGGCCGGCGCGGAAGTCCGGATCGTCGAGGACGCCGGCCAGGAACGCCAGGTTCGAGGAGACGCCCCGGATGCGGAACTCCGCGATCGCCCTTCGTGCGCGGCGCACGGCGTTCGTGAAGTCGTGGCCGGTGCACGTGAGCTTGACGAGCATCGAGTCGAAATGGGCGCTGACCTCGGCACCCGTGTGGATCGTGCCGCCGTCGAGCCGCACGCCCGGCCCGCCCGGCGACCGGTACGCCGACACCGTGCCCACGTCGGGGCGGAAGCCGTTGGCCGGGTCCTCGGTGGTGATGCGGCACTGCAGGGCCGCGCCACTGACGGTGATCTGGTCCTGGGTGAGTTTCAGATCGGGCAAGGACATACCGGACGCGATGCGCAGCTGTGCGATCACCAGATCGCGCTCGGTCACCTGCTCGGTGACCGTGTGCTCCACCTGGATGCGCGGGTTCATCTCGATGAAGACGTGCCGACCGCTCGTGTCGAGCAGGAACTCCACCGTGCCCGCGTTGACGTAGCCGATCGCCCTCGCGAAGTTCACGGCGTCCTGGCAGATCCTCGCCCGGAGCTCGGGGTCCAGGTGCGGCGCCGGCGCGATCTCGACGACCTTCTGGTGCCGCCGCTGCACCGAACAGTCCCGCTCGTACAGGTGCGAGACGTTGCCCTGCGCGTCGGCGAGAATCTGCACCTCGATGTGGCGCGGGTCGACGACCGCCTGCTCCAGGAAGACCGTGCCGTCGCCGAACGCCGAGCGCGCCTCCCGCGAGGCCGCCTCGATGGACTCGCGCAGGTCGGCGGGGTCGCTGACCCGGCGCATGCCGCGCCCGCCGCCACCGGCGACCGCCTTGACGAAGATGGGGAAGCTAATGTCGTCCGCTTCTCTTATGAGTTCCTCGATGTCGTCACTTGGTTTTGACGACCTGAGGGTCGGAACCCCTGCCTCCCTCGCTTTTGCGACCGCGCGGGCCTTGTTACCGGTGAGGTGCAGGACGTCGGACGGCGGGCCGACGAAGATGATGCCGTGCTCGGCGCAGGCCGCGGCGAGATCCGGGTTCTCCGACAGGAAGCCGTAGCCCGGATAGACGGCGTCGGCACCGGCGAGCTTCGCCGCCCGGATGATCTCGTCGACGTCGAGGTACGCGCGCACCGGGTGGCCCCGCTCGCCGATGAGGTACGCCTCGTCGGCCTTGGCCCGGTGCAGCGAGTTGCGGTCCTCGTACGGAAACACCGCGACGGTGGAGATTCCCAGCTCATAGGCGGCACGGAACGCGCGGATCGCGATCTCGCCCCGGTTGGCGACCAGCATCTTGCGGAACGGTTGGCGCACTGTATCTGGGCCTCTCGGCTTCCCGGCGTGTGGGCCGGCCTACGGCGGTGGGGCCGAAGTTACCGGTTGACCTGCCCGGAGGCGATCGCTTGCACTGTGTTTCTCGTCTAGTACACCTGCGTGCAGCGGGACGTCGGCCCGGTCGGCGAGCCAGTGGGCGACGGCTGTGATCATCCGGCGCTGGCGCCAGCCCGCCATGATCGTCACCCGCTCCTCGTCGTCGAGCAGCGCGTGCAGCCGGACGTGCCCGGTGCGCGGCCTCCGGTCCAGCCCGAGCGCGACGACCCGTCCTCCGGGCGCCTCCAGCCGGCCGGGGCGCACCGTCCACCGGTGCGACGGGCGACGCCACAGCTGGTCCCCCACCTGCGTCCAGCGGAACGGCAGGCCGGGCGGCACCTCCCCCGCGAGCGCCTCCCCGATCGCCGTCGCCAGGGCTCTCCGCTCGGCCGGCGTACCCAGGTCGGTCACGGTGTGCTCGACCCCGTCGACGGTGCGGACGACCACCGCACGATCGAGCGTTCCGACCTCGACCACGTCCGACCGTTCCACGCAGGTGGGCTCGGCCCGGTCGTGCCGGCTCCAGCACAGGAACCGGTCGCCGAGCCACGCCCGGTCCTCGACCCGGCGCAGCTCCCGGTGGGCGTCGCGGGCCATCATCCGCCCGAGGGCCACGAACGCCGGTGCGATCACCAACCAGGTGATCAGGCCGGCCACGTCACCACCGTCCCGGTCGGGGACGACCGCGAAAAGCACCGACGGAAGCACGATCCAGAAGACACCCACGCCGGCGATCCCGATGCCAGCCCGCCGCTGGTCGACCAGTTCCCGCCGCCGCGTGCCGAGCCGGGTACGTCGCTGCTCGCCCCGCCGGGGCTCCCGGATCCGCCACATGTACGCAGTGTGGCGGACCCTGTCACCCGTTGCGAGGATCCCGCATCGATGTGGGGTGCCGCCGGGGGCGACCGCAACAACGTGGTGGTTCACCTGTGTTCTGGCACGGGCGATCAACCGCATTGTTGCGGTCGGCCACCCCGGCCGCTGCGAAGTCCACGGTCGACGGCGCCACACGCTCCTCGCCATCCTAGGAGGCTAGGCTGATTCCCTCGTTCCACAACAACGTGGTCATTTGTGCAGGTCATCGCCTGCTGAATCGACCACATTGTTGTGGGGGTGACTGTTCACCTGGTGGTTGCCGTGCCCGCCCCCACGAGTCGATCTTGCAGTTGTGCCCGCCCTTCCGCCGGAATTCTCCCGTTTTCCGGCGAGCACAACTGCAAGATCAGCGACGTTGTTGTGGAACGTCGCTCAGAACAGGTCGATCGCCTTGGCCAGGCCGGGGTCGCGGCCGTTGGACAGGTCAGCGGCGGTCAGCGGGGCGTAGTGATCCGGCGCGACGCCGACCGAGTTGACGATCTCGCGGTTCGCGGCGATCTCGTGGTACTTCGGCATCAGCAGCGCGCTGCCGTCGTCGAGCAGCCACGGCTCGGCCGGGCCGGACACGATGCCGGCCGTACGGGTGCCCACCAGCGTCCCCAGTTTGAGATCCTTCACCGCGCTGCTGAACGAGTCGCAGGCCGACGCGCAGTCGCGGTCGGTCAGGGCGACCAGTCGCAGGTTCACCAGTGGCACCGAGTCGTTCGTGCGGTTGGGCGTGCAGCGGTCGCGGATGTCGCACCAGTAGCTCGTCGTCCTTCCGTGCGCGAATGCGCCGGTCAGCCGCGCCACCTCGGCCGGGTCGCCGCCGCCGTTGCCGCGCAGGTCGAGGATGAGACCGCGCAGCGTGGCCTTCGTCCGCAGGTCGGCGATCGCGGCCAGCACCGAGTCGGTGACGCCGGGCCCGAAGCCCGTCACCTTCACGTAGGCGAGGTCGCCGTCGACGAGGCGCGCCTCCGCGGGCGGCTGCGTCGGCGGCCCGCTCGGCTCACTGCTGGGCTCATTGCTGGGATCGGGGCCGGGCGCGGGACCCGGCTGCTGCGTCACATTGATGGTGACCGTCCACGTGGCACCGGTCGCCGGGCGGCGCAGCGCCAACCGCAGCGTCCCCGGCGCACTCGTATTGGTGACCCAGCGGAGCACGCCGGGCACGACCTCGCCGTCGACGTACGGCGGGACGTCGTTGACCGTCAGGATCTCGTCACCGGCGTGGACACCGGCCGCCGCCGCGGGCGAACCCGCCGCGACCTCGGTGACCGACAGCGGCGCGGTCGCGACCGGGTCGGGGTCGACCGGCCCCCGCATGCCGTCGACCCGCAGTCCGGTGGTGTTCGCGATCATGCCGTTCGCGTAGTGGGCGTGGTTGTCGTGCAGCGCCTCGATCATCGCGCCGATGGCGGCGCGGGCCACGGCCTGCCGCACCGTGGCGTCGGCCGGAAGCTTCGCGACGAGCTGCTCGTAGGTGCGGCGGAAGGCGGCCCAGTCCTGGTCGCGCTTGCCGGTCAACGCGGGCAGCGTGGCGGTCGGCTGCTCCAGCCCGCGCCGTTGCAGTTCCTGGGTCACGGCGGTGAACGCGGGCACCAGCAGCGTGCGGGAGTCGAGGATCGGGCCCGTGACGTAGTTGTCGAAGACGCAGTGATAGGCCTGGCCGATCGTGGTCACCGAGGTCTCCCTGCGCTCCGGTGGATCGCCGGACGGTGTGGCGCACGCGGGCGGGCGCCCCGTCGCTGTCTCGGTGGCGAACACGGTGGTCGCGCCGTAGCCGATCAGCGCGGCCACGGCGGCGACGGTCACGGTGACCGCGAGCGGTCGTCGAGGATTCATGGCGGCAACTATCTCGGGGGCGTCGTAAGTCGGGGATAAACAGGTAGGTTCCACGGATGTACCGCAGCCCCACCCAGCGCGTGCTGACGCGCGCCGACCTCGACCGGTACGCCTCCGACGCGCTCGGCGTCGGGATCCGCGCCGCCACCGAGCTGTCCGGTGGTGGGTTCGCCGCCGTCTGGCGGCTCGACCTGGTCGACGGGCGCAGCGTCGTCCTCAAGCTCGGCCCGCCGCCGGAGACGCCGTTGCTACGGTACGAGGCCGACGTCATCGCGGCCGAGGCCGACTACTTCCGGCTGGTCGCCACGCACGCCCCGGCCGTGCCCGTCCCGACCGTGCTGTACCACGACGGCGACCTGCTGGTGACGACGCTGTTGCCGGGCACCGCCATCGAGCCGGGTTCGGCGCCGGAGGTGCGGCGGCAGCTCGGTGCGGCCGTGGCCGCCGTGCACACCATCACCGGCGACCGGTTCGGGTACCCGGGTTCCCGGTCCCACGCCGACAACTGGCCCGACGCGTTCGCCGCGATGATCGAGGACATCCTCGCCGACGCCGTCGACTGGGCCGTCGAGCTACCCGTCCCGCCCGACGCGATCCGCGCGGCCGTCGCCGCGCACCACGCCATTCTGTCCACTGTGGACCGTCCGGCGCTGCTGCACTTCGACCTGTGGGACGGGAACGTGCTCGCCGTGGGCGACCGGCTCACCGGCCTCGTCGACGGCGAGCGGTACCTCTACGGCGATCCGCTGCTCGACTTCGTCTCGCCGGCCGTTCTCCGGCGGATCGAGACCGAGCCGGAGCACCCGTTCGTGCTCGGCTACCACGGCGGGCCGATGACGGTCGACGACTCCACCCGCCGCCGGCTGGCGCTGTACCGCCTGCACCTGGATCTGCTCATGGTCGTCGAGATGCCGAGCCGCGGCATGACCGGCCCGGAGCACAAGCGCCGCGACGACCTCGTCCGTGCCCTCCTCGTCGAGGAGGTCGAGGCGCTCCGCTGACGTCAGCCGTGCCAGCTGCGCCACAGTTGCGCGTACGCGCCGCCGGCCTCCATCAACTCGTCGTGGCTGCCGAGTTCGGTGATCCGACCGGCTTCGAACACCGCGACCCGGTCGGCGTCGTGGGCGGTGTTCAGCCGGTGCGCGATCGCGATGACGGTGCGCCCGGCGAGCACCGCGCCCAGCGCCCGTTCGGTGCGGCGGGCGGTGGTCGGGTCGAGCGCCGCGGTCGCCTCGTCGAGGATGAGGATGTCGGGATCGGCGAGCACGATGCGCGCCAGCGCGATCTGCTGGACGTCGGCTGCGCCGAGGTCGGCCCCGCCGTCGCCGTACCGGGTGTCGAGGCCGTCGGGGAGGTCGTCGGCCCACTCGGCGCCGACCACGCGCAGGGCCTCGCGCAGGCTGTCGTCGGACGCGTCGGGGGCGGCGAACGAGAGGTTGTCGCGCAGCGTCCCGATGAACAGGTGGTGTTCCTGGGTGATCAGCGCGATCCGGCGCCGGCGGACCGCGGGCGGCAGGTCGGTGACCGGGCAGCCGCCGAGGCTGACCACGCCGGCGTTCGGCGCGTCGATGCCGGCGAGCAGCCGGGCCAGCGTCGACTTGCCGGCACCGGACGGCCCGACGATCGCCAGCCGCTCCCCCGGCACCACCGCGAGGTCGATGCCGTGCAGCACCTCGGGACCGTCGGCGTGGTACGAGAACCGGGCCCCGCGCACGACGAGGTCGCGACCGCCGGGCCGTTGCGCGGTGCCGGCCGACTCCGGTGGCACCTGCTCGACGCCGAGCACGCGGGCGAACGAGGCGAGCCCGCGCTGGGCCATCTCGATCCGTTGCAGCAACTGGTCGAGCGGGTCGATGGCCTGCTGCAGGTACAGGGCCGCGGCGACAACGGCGCCGAGCGTCACCGCGTCCCGGTGCAGCAGGAACCCGCCCACGACGAGCACCGCCGCGATCGGCGGCGCGTAACTGCCCTCGACGATCGGGAAGTACCTCGTCCGCAACCCGAGCGTCACCCGGCGACGCGCCCACAGCCGGCCGATGCTCGTGTGCCCGTGCCGGATCCGGTCGTCGGTGAGCCGCAACGCCTCCACCGTGCGGGCACCCTCGGCGGTGGTGGTGAGCGTGTCGGTCAGGTCGGCCAGCGCCGCGCCCTCGGCGATGTAGGCGGAACTGGCGCGGCGCAGGTACCAGCGGGTCGCCAGCGAGATCGGCAGCACCCCGACGAGCGACGCCAGGCCCAGCACCGGATGCAGCAGGAAGACCGCCACCAGCAACAGGATCAGCCGCACCACGCTCAGGAACACGACCGGCAGCACGTCGCGCACCGTCGTTCCCACCGTGGCGACGTCGACGGAACTGCGCGTGGCCAGGTCTCCGACGCCGACCCGTTCGACCACCGAGACCGGCAGCGCGAGCGTGCGCGTCACGAACCGCTCCCGCAGCCGGGCGATCGCGCGTTCCCCGAAGCGGTAGCCGGTGTACTGGGCGTACCGGGTCAGCAGCCCCTGCGCCAGAACACATCCGACGATCGCCAGGGCGAGCCGGTCCACAGTGGACGCACCGGCGCCGCCGACCACGTCGTCGACGATCTCGCCGACCAGCCACGGCACCGCGAGCGCGGCCACGGCCGCGGCGCCGTGCAGCGCCAGGACGACGGTGATCGCGCGACGGTCGAGGGCGACGAGCGCCAGCGCCGCCCGGCGCACGGTCGCGCGGTCGGCGACGGGCAACCGGCTCACGTCAGTGCCTCGTCGAGATCCCGTGCGACGAGCGCGCGGTAGTCGGGGTCGCGGTCGAGGAGGTCGGTGTGGGTGCCGGTGCCGGCGACCCGACCGGCGCGGAGGAACGCCACGGTGTCGGCGCGGCCGAGCAGCAGCGGCGAGGTGGTGACGAGGACCGTCGTCCGGCCGTCGCGTTTCGCCCGCAGCCGCTCGGCGATCCGGGCCTCGGTGTGCGCGTCGACGGCGGAGGTCGGGTCGACGAGGATCAGCACCTCCGGCTCGGCCAGCAGTGCCCGCGCGAGCCGCAGGCGCTGCCGCTGCCCGCCCGACAGCGTGCGCGCCCGGGCGTCGAGCGGCGTGGCGAGCCCCTCCGGCAACGCGTCGGCCACGTCGTCGGCCGACGCGGTGTGCAGGGCGGCGCGGATGTGCTCGTCACCCGTGTTCTCCTTCACGCTCAACAGCTCGCGCAACGTGCCGGCGAACAGGTACGACTCGTGGTCGGCGACGAGGATCCCGGCCCGCAGCTCCTCGAGCGCGATGTCGGCGAGGGGCACGCTGTCCCACGTCACCTCGCTTTTGACGCTTTCGGGTTGGAAGTGGCCGAGACGGTCCGCGAGCGCCGACGCCGCGGCCGGATCGTCGGCCGCGACGCCGACGACCACACCCGGGGGGACGACGAGCCCGCTGGCCGGATCCACCAGCTCGCCGCGCCGGGGCGCCGTCCGGGTGCCGCCGCCGGTGTTCTCCGGCTGGATGCGCAGCACGGCGACGATGCGGCGCGCCGCCACCCGCGCCCGGATCGCCTGGTGACCCATCTCGAGCATGAACCACACGGGGACGCTGAGCACCGCCACGTACCCGTAGACCGCGACCATCTCGCCGATCGTGATCGTGCCGTCGGCGGCCATCCGCGCCGACAGCCACACCACCGCGGCGAGGAAGAATCCCGGGATGGTGAACGTCAACGCCTCCACCCAGCTGTTGACCGCGCCGACGCGGTATCCCTTGCGCAGCAACCCTTTCGACACGGCGCCGTACCGCTCGTTGAACAACCCCCGCCCACCGACGCCGGCCAGCACCCGCAACCCCACGACGATGTCGCTGGCGCGGGTGGTCAACTGCCCCTGCTCGTGGCGGTAGGCCGACTCGGCCCGCTCCAGGCGGCGCAGCAACGGCGTCACGAGCACCGCGATCAGGGGGACGCCCACCAGCACGAACAACGCGAGCGCGGGCGCGACCGTCCACAGTAGATAGGCGACCGTCGCGAACGACGCGACCGCGCCGACACCGGGCCCGGTGGTGGTAAGAATGTGCGAGGTGTTCGTGATGTCGGCGGCCGTGACCGTGGCCACCTCACCGACCGCCATCCGGCGCGGCAGCGCCGCACCGAGCCGGGCCAGGTGCCGCAGCAGGACACCGGCGGACCGCCCGGTCGCGTCCTCCCGGACGAACGTCATGGTGCGGTGCCGGATGATGCCGAGGTACGCCAGAATCAGGCCGGCCACCACGATCGCGGCGGCCCACCGCAGGAGCGCGGCGGTATCGTCGGCGCGGAGACCGTCGTCGATCGCCCGCGACACGAGGTACGGCCGCACGGCGAGGCCCACCATCCAGGCGGTGCCGACAAGGCTGGCCCGCAGAATCCGCCACCGTTGCGACCGCACGAGCCACCACATGTAGCGCAGCGGCCCGGTGGTGGGCGGGACTCCCGGATCGAGGTGCGGGAGTCGGAGGGCCATCCGTCGACCCTACCGGCGGGGTACGGGTGGGTTCATCGTGTTTTGCGGCGGCGTGGGTCACATCGTCGCGGGCCGCTCTCTCGCCATCGCCTTACGCCGGCGCCGCCGGGCGACGACGGCGGCGTTCAACGCCGGCCAGAGCCGCAGCTTGGGCGAACTGTCCGCCGCGGCGAGCAGTTCGGCGAGGTCCGCCCGCTCCCCCGGCGGCACGAACGCAATGACGATTATCAGGGGCAGGACGGCGGTCAACATCTCCAGAGCGACGACCACGATCACCACCACCGCCACGACGAGGACCATGATCTCGGGACTCATCGCGTTACCCCGTGAGCGCAAGGACGGCGAGCACGAGGCACGCGGCCAGCACGATCGACAGGTTGGCGACTGCGGCGACCATAGCCTGCGCCAAAGCGAGGGCGGACGCGATCATCCGCCGCACCATCACTGTTGTCGTCCACGCGGTTGCCGCCACCGCCACAAGCAGGGTGAGCGCGGCTACACCGGGCCGCGACTCGACGCTGCATACAGTGAATAGCTCCAACTGGGTCCGAATTTGATCAATGTCCATGGTCTCTCCCGAGGTTCTGATCCACGGGTGGCGGGGGGCGCCGCTGGACGAGCCTCAAGTGTGAACCCGAAGTGCGTGAATGGCTATGCGCGGTTCACCAGGAGCGAATTTACTCCAACCACTTGCGTTTCAGCAGCACACGCCGTCTGATTGAGTGCAGACAGCGAGGTGGCGCGTCGCGATTTGGCATTGTGGGTTCAAGCCGTTAGCCTGCCGCAGTGAATAGTGATTCCGATATGCCGAATAACTTGTCCGAGGGCCGCACAGGCGCTCCGAAGATCACCCTTCTCACGAGTTCGTGCTCCGCCGGCACCTGCCCGACCGTCTTCACAACCGATCGGAACACCCTGGTGATTCAGGGCTACACCGTAAAGGCCCACGAGGTGGGTGTCGATCTGCCCGAGGGTGAGCATCTCATCGAGATCCCGGCTGATCTGCTGTTGGCAGCGGCGCGGGACCTCGGGTAGCGCCTCCGTCGCTACGCACCAGCAAACCAACGGAAGGGAGTGGGCCATGGCCGACAGGTCGGATCGCGGCCCACTCGAACCGCGGGTTCGGATACTCCTCGGCAGGACGGTCGCCAAGCACCGCCGACAGGCGGGGCTCACCGGTCACGAACTCGGCGCCGCTGTCGGGATGAGTCAGTCGAAAATCTCGCGTCTGGAGAGCGGGCGCGCGAACGTCACTCCGAGGGAAATCGGCAAATTGGCCAGCGCGCTCGGCATCCCAGAAAGCGAGCTCCGCCGGGTTCTCGACGAGCCGACGGACCGGGACCGGAATTCACACCAGGACCCCGCCCCGGGCCTGGTATCGCAACAGGACCGCATCGCGCAGATCGAGTCTTCGATGACGGCGATGCGCGAGTTCTCGCCGAATTTCGTCGTTGGGCTGCTACAGACCAGTGAATATGCGCGAGCCGTCGTGGCGAGTGTGCGGGCACTGCTGCACGAGAATGCCGACCCGGAAGACGAAACGGTCCTTCAACTGGTCGCGACCCGCATGGCGCGCCAGCGCATTCTGGCCGATGACGGCAAGAGATTCCACTTCATCATGGCTGAAGCGGTGCTGAGCAACCGAATCTGTCCCCCCGCACAGATGCTCGCGCAGTTGCAACGAATCGGGGAAGTATCCGCCCGCCACGCCAACGTCACGATCGCACTTGTTCCGCTCGCTGTACCCTGGCCATTCAGCAGCCCCAACTTCATGGTCTACGATGACTCGCACATCCTCGTCGATCTTCCGAACTTCGTACTATCCGGCGGCCTGGACGTCGCGTTGTACCGCCGGTTGTTTGAGATCATCGAGAAGAGCGCGACGACGGACATCAACCCGATCCTCGACAAGTACATCGACATGTACTACGACCTCGCGCGTCCTCGACGGGACTGACGCCCGTGCTCCACGCGTTGCAGCGGCGTCTCACCTACTTCCCCGACCGCACCACGCCGACGGTGCCCGACGACGTTCGGGACGTCACCCTCAGCACCTCCGACGGGTTGCGGCTCACCGCCTGGCAGGTCGAACCGTCCACAGGGGACGGTGCCGCGGTGCTCGTGGCACCCGGGAACGGCGGCAACCGGGCCGGTCGCCTTCCTTTCGCGCGACAGTTGGCGGCCGAAGGGCTCACCGTGCTCCTGCTCGACTACCGGGGCTACGGCGGCAACCCCGGCACCCCGTCGGAAGCGGGGCTCAGAAGCGATGTCCGCGCCGCCTGGGATCATCTCGCCGGGAGGTTCGATCGGGTCATCCTGTTCGGGGAGAGCCTCGGGGCCGCGGTGGTCGCCCGGCTCGCGACCGACGTCGCCCCGCACGGCGTCGTGCTCCGGTCGCCGTTCGCGTCGCTCGTGGAGGTCGGGCGGGCGCACTACCCGTTCCTGCCGGTCGGGGCGTTGCTGCGGGACCGCTTTCCGGTCGCGGACCTCGTGCCGCGGATCCACGCGCCGACGATCGTCGTCTACGGGACGCGGGACAGCGTGGTTCCGGCGGAGCAGAGTCGAAAAGTAGCCGACGCGGCGGCTGGGCTCGTCGACACGATCGTGGTCGACGGGGCGGATCACAACGACGCCGTGCTCTGCGCGGGCGGCGTCGTCGTCGGTGCGGTTCGGAGGCTGGTTTAGACGTACAGGGCGTCGTCGCCGGGGGAGGCGGAGCGGACGCAGGCGGCGAAGCCGTCGTAGAAGAACGGGATGTTGTCGGCCTCGTCGCCGGACAGGCGGCCGCGGGTCTTGTCCCACGTCAGCATCGCCACGCGGAACTCGGGCTCGCCGACCAGCAGTACCGGCGCGTTGCGCGCCTCGTACCACACGTAGCGACCGCCGTGGTTGCGGCGACCGACCTCGAGGATGTAGCAGCCGGTCTGCTCGGCGATGTCGGTGGCCAGGTCCTCGGTCATCCCGTCGACGTACTCCGCCGCCTCCGCCAGCATCTCCTCGATCACCGCGAGGCTGCCCTCCGAGTAGTCGAGCCGGTCGGGCCGGGTCGCGGCGATGCCGGCGGCCACGCGCTGGACCTCGTCGGCAAGATCGTCACTCATTCAGACGAGTATGCCCCGGCGATGCGGCGCAGAAACTGCCGGGTGCGCGGGTCGCGCGGCGCGTCGAGCAGCTCGGCGGGCGGGCCGGACTCGAGGATGCGGCCGCCGTCGAGGAAGCAGACGCGGTCGGCGACCTGTCGGGCGAAGCTCATCTCGTGGGTCGCGATGACCATCGTGACGCCCTGGCCGCGCAGTTCGCCGACCAGGGCGAGCACCTCCCCCACCAGCTCCGGGTCGAGCGCCGACGTGATCTCGTCGAGCAGCAGCAGGCGCGGCTCGTTCATCAGGGCCCGCACGATCGCCACCCGCTGCTGCTGCCCGCCGGACAGCCGGTCGGGGTACGACGACGCCTTGTCGGCAAGGCCGACCCGGTCGAGCATCGCCCGGGCGTGCTCCTCCGCGGACGCGCGCGCCCGGCTGTGCACGAGGCGCGGCGCGAGCGTCACGTTGTCGAGGACGCTCAGGTGCGGGAACAGGTTGAACGACTGGAACACGATGCCGATGCGCCGACGCACCCGGTCGACGTTCACGCGGGGGTCGGTGATGTCCTCACCGTCCAACCGGATGACGCCGTCGTCGACGGTCTCCAGCAGGTTGACGCAGCGCAGCAGCGTTGACTTCCCCGACCCCGACGCCCCGATCAGCACGACCACCTCGTGCTCGGAAACGGACAGCGACAGGTCGTCGAGCACCACCGTGGTGCCGAACACCTTGCGGACGCCGGTCATCGACAGAACGGGACCCGTCATGAACCCTGCCTCCGCGCCGCCCGAAGCGTGATCCAGTCGGTGACCGCGATCAGCGGGATCGCCAGCAGCACGAACAGCGCCCCGGCAACCACGTACGGCGTGAAGTTGTACGTCTCCGCGGTCTGGATCTGCGCGGCCCGGATCGCGTCGACCGGGCCGGCGAGCGAGATCAGCCCGACGTCCTTCTGCATCGCCACGAGGTCGTTGAGCATCGGCGGGGTGACCCGGCGCACCGCCTGCGGCAGCACGACGTGCCGCAGCGTCCGCCCGTAGCTCAGCCCCAGCGACCGCGCCGCCGCCCACTGCGACGGGTGCACCGACTCGATGCCGGCCCGGAACACCTCGGCCAGGTACGCCCCGTAGACGATCACCAGCGCCGCCCCGCCCAGCACGAGCACCGACGGCGTGCCGCTCAGCCGCAGCCCGGGAATCCCGAACGTGAACAGGTACAGCACGATGATCAGCGGCGCGCCCCGGAACACGTACGTGTACGAGGTGGCCAGTGCCCGCAACGGAAAGAACACGGCGGGACGCAGGGTTCGCAGCAACGCCATGCCCAGCCCGAGCAGCAGCGCGCCGATCGCGCAGAACACCAGCAGCCGGATGTTCAGCCACAGCCCGCGCAGGATGTCGGGCAGCGCCGCGCGGGCGGCCTCCGGGTCGAGGAAGCTCTCCTTGACGCGGTCCCACCCGGGCGAGCCGGTGACGGCGACCACCAGCACCACGCCCAGCACGAGCGTCGACACCGCCGCGACGACGACCGACCGCACGGTCTGCCGCCGCCGGTAGGCGATCCGGTCGAGCTGAACCCGGCTCGGCGTGTAGCTCACGAAAGAACCGGTGCGCCACTCACACCGGCGAGCCACTCCTTCTCCAGGTTCGCCAACGTGCCGTCGGACTTGAGCGCGGTGACCGCCTGCGAGACGCACGCCGTCAACGACGATCCCTTGTCGAGCACCAGCCCGAACTGCTCCGGCGTACCCGACGGCTGCGGCAACTGCCCGACGATCGTCGCGTCGTCGATCTCCGCCGACGTGATGTAGAACGCCGTCGGCAGGTCGACCACGAGGCCGTCGATCTGGCCGTTCTGCAGCGCCTTCTTGGCGTCGTCGTTGTTGTTGTAGACCTGCGGCTGCGCGGTCGGCTTCACCGACTCGGTGATCGCGCGAAGGCTGGTGGTGCCCACCTGCGCGCCGAGTTTGGCGCCACGCAGGTCGGCCAGTGCCTTCGTCCCCGAAAGCTTGTTGCTCTTCAGGGCGATCACCGCCTGCGTCACGTCGTAGTAGGGCGCCGAGAAGTCCACCGCCTGCTTGCGCTCGTCGGTGATGGAAAATTCATTGATGTCGACGTCGTAGGTCTTCGGCCCGGGCGCGATCGCGTTGTTGAAGGGGACCCGCACCCAGACGACCGCGTCGTCGGCATAGCCGAGCTTCTTCGCCAGCGCCTTGGCGACGGCGCCCTCGAAGCCCTTGCCGTTGTCGGGCTTGTTGTCGTCGAACCACGGCGGGTACACCGGGTCGTCGGTGCCGAACGTCAGCTTGCCCGCGGTGAGCGTCTTCAGGTCGGCGGGCGCGCACGCGGCGCCGGTGGATGCCGCGGTGCCGGAGTCGTCGGACTCGTCGGCCGGCGCGCACGCGGCCAGCCCGGCCACCACCAGAGCGGCGGTCGCGAGACGAAGGGTTCGCATTCCCCCAGGTTATCCCACTGATCCGGTAGGAATAAAGATCAATAGAGGACGATCACAGAGCGCCGCCCGGTGGTGGTCACGCCCACCCCGACCAGTTGATGGCGCGCGTTTGTGGATCTTGGACTCGCCGCGGGCCCAGAACCCCGTCAGGAGTCCAAGATCCGCGAAGCGGGCGCGCACCGGCGGGTTGACGGGACGGAATGTTATCGTTCACAGTATCCATCGAGCGTCGTCTATTAGAAGCGTGCGGGGCGGGCGGAGGCCTGATGGAACACCGGGCATGGTGGAAGCGGATCGCCGCCGTCACCGTCACGATCGTCGTCGCCGCGTTGGGGGGCGTCGCCGCGCTGCCGTCGGGTGCGTCGGCCGCCACGGTGGACACCGCCGCGTCGTACGTGGTGGTGAACCGCAACAGTGGCAAGGCGTTGGACGTCTACAACCTTGCCACCACCGACGGCGCCGCCATCAACCAGTACACCCGCAACGACGGGGCATGGCAGCAGTGGCAGTTCGTCGACTCCGGCGGCGGGTGGTACCGGCTGCGGAGCCGCCACAGCGGCAAGGTGCTCGACCTGCCGACCACCGCCGACGGCATCCAGCTCGTGCAGTATGCCGACCGCAACGACGCCCGCCAGCAGTTCCGGCTCGCCGATTCGGCCGGCGGCTACGTGCGTCTGATCAACCGCAACAGCGGCAAGGCACTGGACGTCTGGGAGTGGTCGACCGCCGACGGTGCCCGGGTGTCGCAGTACCAGGACCTCGACGGCGCCAACCAGCAGTGGCAGCTCGTCAAGATAGCGGCCGGGACCTTCACCAACCCCATCAAGCGCAACGGCCCCGACCCGTGGCTGCAGTACCACAACGGCAACTACTACCTCGCCACCACCACGTGGAACTCGACGATCACGATGCGCCGCTCCGCCACGCTCGCCGGGCTCGCGACCGCGGCGGACACGGTGGTGTTCAACCTCGCCGGGCGCGCGAACGGTTGCTGCAACATGTGGGCGCCGGAGTTCCATCTGATCAACAACCGGTGGTACCTGTACTACGTCGCCGGCCAGAACGTCTCCGACTACAACCCGACGCAGCGGTTGCACGTCCTGGAGAGCGCCGGCACCGATCCGATGGGGCCGTACGCGTTCAAGGCCGACCTCGGCTCCGACTGGCAGCTCGACGCCAGCATCCTCCGGGTCGGCGGCAACCTCTACCTGATGGGCACCTACGGGGGTGACGGCGCCGGGCAGAGCAACTTCATCCAACGCCTGTCGAACCCGTGGACGCTCAGCGGGTCGCGGGTGCGGCTCAGCTCGCCGACGCTGAGCTGGGAACGGCAGACCGCGCCGGTCAACGAGGGACCCGAGGCGCTGTACCACAACGGGCGGGTGATGGTCGTCTACTCCGCCTCCGCCTGCTGGGGACCCGACTACAAGCTCGGCCTGCTCACGCTCACCGGCACCGACCCGATGACCCCCGCACACTGGACCAAATCGCCCAACCCGGTGTTCCAGCGCAGCGACGCGAACGGCGTCTTCGCACCGGGTCACAACGGGTTCTTCACGTCGCCGGACGGCACCGAGGACTGGATCGTCTACCACGCCAACGACTCGGCGGGCGGCGGCTGCGACATGAACCGGTCGACCCGGGCGCAGAAGTTCACCTGGAACGCCGACGGCACGCCGAACTTCGGCACGCCGGTGCGGCTCGGTGTCACGTTGACGGCACCGTCAGGAGAAATACGGTGACGACATTGTCACCCTCCGGGTAGCGGTGGGCCGATCGGCAAGGTATATCGGAACAATGCGCACGGCCATCCCGGAAGCCGCCCTTCTGCAGCGACTCTGGCAGTCCGCCCCGTCGATGATGGGTGCCGGCAGCTTCGAGGGCTACCTGCTCGTCACCAACCCGGCCTTCGGCCGGCTCCTCGGCTGGTGCCCCGACGAGCTCAGGTCGGTGCCGTACTGGGAGCTCGTGCACCCGAAGGACCGGCTCGACGCCGACCTGGCCCGCCGGTGCCTGCTCGACGACGGCACGATGGACGGCTACGAGGTCCGGTTGCTGTGCCGTGACGGCAGTTACCGGTGGACCCGGTGGGACGGCGTCGCGGTCGCCGACGAGCAGTTGCTGTACCTGGTGGGCATGGACATCAGCGACCGGCGCCCGCCGGAGCCGCACCGGGAGGTGGTGGCCACCTGGCGGTGGGACCTCGCGTCCGACACGGTCAGCGGCTCGGCGGCGTTCCACGAGCTGTTCGGGCTGCCGGCCGACACGCCGTTCACCGCCGAGCGCGTGCTGGCCGCGGTGCACGCCGACGACCGTCCCGTGATCGAGGACGCGATGAAGGACGCGCTCGACAGCGGCGAGCAGTACGCCGCCGACTACCGCGTCCCCCGGGACGGCTGCGCGCCCCGATGGGTGCACGCGTCGGGCCGGGTGGTCACGTACGCGGGCGACCGCCCCCGGCGGGTGGCCGGCATCGCGATCGGCTCCCAGGCGCCGGAAGCCACGTAAGCAACCGTTCCGCACCCGACGAGCCACCCGAACGCAACAGGTTCTCGTCAGGTCGGTGACCGCGCGACCGAACTCCCCACGTGCGGCTGACTCCGATCGAAGACGACCACGAGGCCGAGTACTGGGTTCGCCAGATCTACTTCGGCACCGGTATCGCGGTCATCGTCACGTCGCTCGCGATGCTCCGGGTCGCGCTGGACTGGGACACCGAGTTGCGGTGGTGGCTCATCCCGCTCGGGCTGGCGGTGCTGGCGCAGGCGTCCGCGTTCCCGTTGCCGTGGGCCCGCATCGTGCGGCGGCCGCATGCCCGCGAGTTCCTCTTCAGCTGGTGGGTGTCCGAGCTGCCGCTGATCTACCTGTACGCGTCCAACGACCGGCTCGCCATCGCCGTCTACGTCGCCGCCGTCACGTTGGTGATCATGCTCGCGGCGGCCCTGTACCCACCCCGCGAGGTGATCGGTCTGGGCATGCTGTCGATGATCGGGCTCGCCGTGCTGATCCTCGACCGGCCGACCGGCAACACGGGCAGCGTGGTGGTGCTGGGCGCGGCCCTCGCCACGGTCTCCACGGTGGCCGCGGTCACCGCCAACAACCGGTACCGGCAGGACGACCACCGCCGGTCGACCGAGCGCCGCACCGAACTGCTGCTGGAGAGCGCGTCCGACGTCGTGGTCGCCGTCGACCCGGACGGCACGGTCAGCTACGCCAGCCCTGCCGTGCGCACCGTGCTCGGGCACGCGTCCGACGCGCTGCGTGGGACCCGGTTCGGCGACCTCGTGCACACCGACGACGCGTTGCGCTTCACCGACTGGATCGCCGCCCTCGCGAGCGGCCGGGCCGGCGACACCGACCGCGTCGAGGTCCGCGCCCACCGCGCCGACGGCTCGGTGATCTACGTGGACGTGCTGGGCCGCAACCGCACCGACGACCCCGACCTGTCGGCGTGCGTGCTCGGGCTCCGCGACATCAGCTCGCGCCGTGCCCTCGAGGTGCAGCTGACCAGGCAGGCGTTCGGCGACTCGCTGACCGGCCTGGCCAACCGGGCGCTGTTCCACGACCGGCTGGCCAACACCATCGCCCGGCTCGGCCGGGACGGCGCCCAGGTCGCCGTGATCCTGGTGGACCTCGACGACTTCAAGCTCGTCAACGACAGCCTCGGCCACAGCGCCGGCGACCGGCTGCTCACGATCATCGCCGACCGGCTGCGGGCGCAGGTGCGTCCGGGCGACACCCTGGCCCGGCTCGGCGGCGACGAGTTCGCGCTGATCGTCGAGAACCTCGACGAGTTCGGCGCCGCGCAACTGGCCGAGCGCGTGCTCGCCGTCACCCGGGAGCCGATCCGCCTCGACGCCCGCGACGTCGTCTGCACGATGAGCGTCGGCGTCGCGGTGGCCAAGGCCGGCGACGACTGCGACACCGAGGAACTGCTGCGCAACGCCGACCTCGCGATGTACGCCGCGAAGCGGGACGGCCGCGACCGGTTCGCGGTCTTCGACCCGGTCATGTACACCGACATCACCCGCGAGACCCAGCAGCGCGCCGACCTGGAGCGCGCCCTCGACGAGGACCAGTTCGTGCTCTACTTCCAGCCGATCGTCGACCTCACCACCCGCCGCCTCGTCGGTGTGGAGGCACTGGTGCGCTGGCACCACCCGGTCGACGGGCTCGTCGGCCCGGACACGTTCATCCCGATCGCGGAGGCCACCGGGCTGATCGTCCCGCTCGGCCAATGGATCATCCGGCAGGCGGTGCGGCAGCTCGCGCAGTGGCACCGCGACAACCCGGCCACCACCCACCTGCGCATGAGCATCAACGTGTCCGGCCGCCAGTTCCAGGGGTCCGGCCTGGTCGAGGAGGTCACAGCCGTCCTCGCGGAGACCGGCGTCGACCCGAACGCGATCGTGCTGGAGATCACCGAGTCGATGCTGATGCAGGACGTGGACGCCACCGCCCTCATGCTCCAGGAGCTGCGTGACCTCGGCGTGCGCGTCGCCGTCGACGACTTCGGGACGGGGTACTCGTCGCTGAGCTACCTCAAGCGCTTCCCCGTCGACATCCTCAAGGTCGACCGCTCGTTCGTCGGCGGCCACAACGCCGACGACACGACGCTGGCCGACGCCGTGCTCGGCCTCGGCCGCGCGCTGCAGCTGCAGACGGTGGCCGAGGGCATCGAGACCGACACCCAGTGGTCGACGATGCGCGACCTGGGCTACGACTACGGCCAGGGCTACCTGTTCGCCCGGCCGGCCTCGGCGGTGCACATCGACCAGTTGATGGCGGATCCGACGAGCCCGCTGCCCAGCGTCTAGGTTGGCAGGGTGGCACGCAGCATCTACATCGCCGAGAACGGCGCCGGGGCGGGAAAGTCGGCGGTGGCACTCGGTATCGCCGAGCTCCTGTCCCGCCGGGTACCGGAGCTCGGCGTATTCCGGCCGCTCGTCGTCGACGCCGACCGCGACGACACGATCGACCTGATCCGCGCCCGGTACGGCGTCGACATCCCGCGCGCGGAGCTGTACGGCGTCACGTACGCCGAGGCGGCGGCGATGGTCGCCGACGGCCGCCGGGAGGACCTGCTGGCCCACATCGTCGACCGGTACCGGGCCGTCGATCGGCGCTGCGGCGCGGTCGTGGTGGTCGGCAGCGACTTCGACGACGGTCACCACAAGGCGGCCGGCGGCCTCAGCCGCGAGCTCGCGTTCAACGCCCGGCTGGCGACGGAGTTCGGCAGCGTCGTGGTGGCCGTGGTGAACGGCGCGGCGTCGGAGGCGGCGGCGTTACCGGACCAGGCCCGGTCGGCGTACCACAGCCTCACCGACCTCGACGCGACGGTCGCGGCCGTCGTCATCAACCGGGCGCCGCCGTCGCCTCCCTCGGCGACAAACCAGCTGTTGTCAGCGTTGCGGCCGCCCGACCTGCCGGTGCCGTCGTTCGTCATCCCGGCGGTCGCGACGCTCGGCGCGCCGACCGTCGCGGAGGTCGCGGCGGCGTTGGGCGCCGAGGTGGTGACGGGCGACAGCGCGGCCCTCGGCCGCGACGTGCTCGGGTACGTGGTGGGTGCCGCGCAGGTGCCGCAGGTGCTGGCCCACCTGACGCCGGGCGCGCTGATCATCACGCCGGGCGACCGCAACGACCTGCTGGTGGCGACCGCGGCGGCACAGGTCGCCGGCGTCACGTCGGCCGCCGGCATCGTGCTCACGCTCGGGATCGAGCCCGACCCGGTGGCGCTGAAGGTGTTCGAGGGGCTCGGCTCGGGGCTCGCGGTGCTGCGGGTCGAGACCGGCAGCTTCGGGACGATCGCCGCGTCGACGCGCATCGAGCACCGGTTGTCGGCCGCGTACCCGCGCAAGGTGGAGGCGGCGCTCGGCGTGTTCGAGTCCTATGTGGACGGTGGTGAGCTCTCCCGCGTCCTCGACGTGAGCCGGTCCACGCGCGTGACGCCGATGATGTTCGAGTACGAACTGCTCGACCGGGCGCGGGCCGACCGGCGGCGGGTCGTGCTGCCCGAGGGCACCGAGGAGCGCATCCTGCGCGCGGCCGACACGCTGCTGCGGCGGGGTGCCGCCGACCTGACGCTGCTCGGCGACCCGGACACGGTCCGGCGCAAGGCCCGCGACCTCGGCCTGGACCTCGAGGCCGCCGACGTCGTCGACCCGGTCACCAGCGACCTGCGCGACGGGTTCGCCGAGCAGTACGTGGAACTGCGCCGCCACAAGGGAATGACGTCGGACCTCGCGCACGACGTCATGCGCGACGTGAACTACTTCGGCACCATGATGGTCCACAATGGACACGCCGACGGGATGGTGTCGGGCTCGGTGCACACCACGGCGGCCACGATCCGGCCGGCGTTCGAGATCGTGAAGACGCGTCCGGGCGTCTCGGTCGCGTCGAGCGTGTTCCTCATGCTGCTGCCCGACCGGGTGCTCGTCTACGGCGACTGCGCCGTCAACCCCGACCCTGACGCGACCCAACTGGCCGACATCGCGCTGTCGTCGGCGGAGACCGCGGCGGCGTTCGGCATCGAGCCGAGGGTCGCCATGCTCTCCTACTCCACCGGCGCGTCCGGCGCCGGTGCCGACGTCACGAAGGTGGCCGAGGCGACCGAGCGGGTGCGCAAACTCCGACCCGACCTGCCGGTGGACGGCCCGATCCAGTACGACGCGGCGATCGACCCCGCGGTGGCGTCCACGAAAATGCCCGACAGCACGGTGGCCGGTCGGGCCACCGTGTTCGTGTTCCCCGACCTCAACACCGGCAACAACACCTACAAGGCGGTGCAGCGGTCGGCCGGCGCGGTCGCCGTCGGCCCGGTGCTGCAGGGCCTGCGGCGTCCCGTCAACGACCTGTCCCGGGGCGCCACCGTGAAGGACATCGTGAACACGGTCGCGATCACGGCGGTGCAGGCGGCCCTGTCCCAATGAGGCGCCGGTTCAGATACTCGCGTTCGGCGTCGTTGTCGACGAGGTCCAGCGCCGCGCGGTAGGCCGCGGCGGCCTCGGCGGTGCGGCCGTCGCGGCGGAGGATGTCGGCCTTGACGGCGGGCAGGTAGTGGTAGCCGTCGAGCCGGCCGTCCCGTTCCAGGGCGGCGATCTCCGCGAGGGCCGCCGCCGGGCCGTCCACCATCGCGAGCGCGACCGTCCGGTTCAGCGCGACCACCGGCGACGGCCAGGCCTTCAGCAGTTCGTCGTAGAGGCCGACGAGCTGCCGCCAGTCGGTGTCGGCGTAGGTCGGCGCGATCGCGTGCAGCGACGCGATCGCGGCCTGCAGCGCGTAGCGGCCGACCCGTCCCGTGCGGAACGCGTCGAGGACGACCCGGCGGCCCTCGTCGATCATCGCCCGGTCCCAGCGCGAGCGGTCCTGCTCCTCCAGGGTCACGAGGCGGCCGTCGGCGTCGGTGCGGGTGGCCCGGCGGGCGTCGGTGAGCAGCAGCAGCCCGAGCAGGCCGCGCACCTCGGGTTCGTCGGGCATCAGCGCGTGCAGCGTCCGGGCCAGGTGCAGCGCGCGGTCGACGAGGTCGGCGCGCACCAGGTCGGCGCCCGTCGGCGCGGTGTGCCCGGTGGTGTAGAGCAGGTGGACGACGCTCAGCACGGCGTCGAGCCGCTCGGGGAGCTCCGCCGCGCCGGGCACCCGGTACGGGATCCGCGCCGCGGTGATCTTCTTCTTCGCCCGGGTGAGCCGGGCGGCCATCGTGGTCTCCGGCACGAGGAACGCGTGCGCGACGTCGCCGGTGGCCACCCCGCACACCAGCCGCAGCGTGAGCGCGACCTGCGCCTCGCGGGCGAGCGCCGGGTGGCAGCAGGTGAAGATCAGCCGGAGCCGGTCGTCGGCGACGGCCTCCTCGTCGGGCTCCTCCGGTGCCGCCGCCTCGTCCTCGACGAGCATCGGCATCTTGGCGCGGAACACCGTGTCGCGGCGCAGCACGTCGAGCGCCTTGCGCCGGGCGGTGGTGGTCAGCCAGGCGCCCGGCTTGTGGGGGACGCCGTCGCGCGTCCAGGCGTCGAGCGCGGCGACGTAGGCGTCCTGGACGCACTCCTCGGCCACGTCGAGATCGCCGGTGACGCGCGCCGTCGCGGCGAGCACGAACGCCCACTCCCGACGGTGCGCGTCGGCGATCGCGCGTTCCGCCTGTTCCCGACTCACCCGGTAGGTGGGAGGAACAGCGGGCGGACCTCGACGCCGCCGTCGATCGTGGCCGGGTTCAGCTTGGCGATCGCGACCGCCGTGGCGTCGTCGGGCGCCTCCAGGACGTAGAAGCCCGCCGCCACCTCCTTGGCCTCGATGAACGGGCCGTCGGTGACCACGTCGCCGCGGATCGCGGTGGCCGTGGTGCTCGGCTGCAGGGCGAACCCGGTGACGATCCGCCCGCCCAGCTCCGCCACCTGCGCGGGGTAGCGATCGAGCAGCTCCAGGTAGTCCGGCGTGATCGACATCGGGTCGGCCGGAGCGGGCGAGAAGATCAGGACTGCATACTGCGGCATCGGTTCCTCCTCGGTCTCCCATCCGATCCTTCCGGACGCCGTTATCCGGTTGTTCGGCGGCATGGGGGTCTGCTGCACTCGAGGCATGGACCGGTCACCCCGGGAAGACAAGACGCGCGACTACGAGCGGCAGTCGGTCAGCGCCGCGCGCCACGGGTTGCGCAAGCAGCGGCACCGCATCAAGACGGCGGCGCACCGCCGCTACCGGCGCGCGGAGTCGGTCGCGCTGGCCCAGGCGGAGACGCTCTCCGACGACCGCAACGCCGACGACGTCGAGGCGCGGATCGGCACCACCCGGCGCGAGCGGGACCACTACCGCGGCAGCCCGCCGACCCTGGCCGACCACGTCACCGACCGGCTGGTCGAGCGGTTCCTCGACATGGTCGACACGTTCTCCGCCGGGCCGTACCGTCCGGAGACCCAGGGCCCCCGCACCGACGAGGCCCTCACCGGGATCACCCGGGAGCGGCCGGGCGGCCGGGCCACCCCGTGGTTCACCCGCACCACGCTCGACCTCGACGACCTGCTTCCGGAACCGGTCTTTCCGGGACGCCGGTGGGCACAACGCAACACCGAGCGCCGCCGCGAGTGGTTCGCCGCGTTCCTCGCCGACCGGCCCGGGTGGGAGGCACGGCTGGTCCGCTGGCTCGCCGACCGGGCGCCCTGATACGGGAGGCACGGCTGGTCCGCTGGCTCGCCGACCGGGCGCCCTGATCCAGGCCCGGTTCAGCGGCGCGGCATGTCGATCCGGTCGCCGGCCTGGTCGAAGAAGTGCAGCCGGGTCACGTCGACCGCCACCGTCACCGGGTGGCCGGTCGCGATGCCGGGGTAGGGCGCCAGCCGCACCGTGAGCTCACCGGGCTGGCGCTGGTGCCGGCCGCTGATCCGCTCCTCCACCGGCTCCCGCACCGGCCGGCTGTTCAGCCGGGCCAGGATCCCGCGGACGCCGCGCCGGGCCGGACGGGTGGTGCGGTCGTGCCCGGTCTCGTCGACCTGCACGGCCGTGGAGCCGATGTCGAGGTAGGCCAGCGACTCGTGTCCGTGGTGCTCCAGGTACCGGACCCGGCCGTGCAGCACGTTGTCGGTCTCGCCGGCGCCGACCGGGGTGAGCGCCTCGGCGCGGAAACCGACCGCGATCCGCTCCCCGTGGTAGCGGGCCAGCATCCGGGCCTGCATGTGCAGCCACGGCAGGCGCAGTTCCTGCTCGCCCACGCCCTGCCCGCCGAACCGGATGCCGACGTACTCGTCGAGCACGACGCCGACGCTCGCCTCCATCAGGTTCATCCTCGGGTTGCCGAGGAACGCCGCCACGTACAGCGTCGCCGGGCGCGTGTACACCTGAGTCGGCGGGCCGAGGTCCTGCAGCACCCCGCGCTTGAGGATCGCCACCCGGTCGGCCATCGTCAGCGCCTCGGTCTGGTCGTGCGTCACGTAGATGCACGTCGAGCCGAGATCCTTGACCACCTCGACGATCTCGGCGCGCAGCTCGCTGCGGAGCTGGGCGTCGAGATCCGACAGCGGCTCGTCCATCAGGAACAGGCGGGGGTTGCGCACCAGGGCCCGGCCCATCGCGACGCGCTGCCGCTGGCCGCCGGACAACTGGCTCGGCCGCCGTTCGAGCAGCCCGCCGATGCCCAGCGCCGACGCCACCGCGAGCACCTTCTCGTGCCGCGCCACGTCGTCGAAGCCGGCCCACCGCAGCGGGAAACCGATGTTCTCGGCCACGTTCATGTGCCGGTAGAGCGCCAGTTCCTGGAACACCATCGCCACGTCGCGTCCGGCGAACGCCACGCTGCGTGCGGGACGGCCGTCGAGCATCACCTGGCCCGACGTGGGCAGTTCGAGGCCGGCGACCATGCGCAGGAGCGTGGTTTTACCGCACCCGGAGGGACCGAGCAGCACGACGAGTTCGCCCGGACGCACGTCCAGGCTCACGGTGTCGACCGCTACCGTTCCCCCCGGGAAGACCTTGGATACGTCCCGCAGCAGGACCTCCACGGCCACCTCCCCATCGCCAGCACGGAGACTCTCACCACTGTGACCGGACGATGACCATCGGGTGAACGGCTTAATCTGACCCCGCGACCGACCGTGGCGTCAGTCCGTATCCGGACCGGTGCGCAGCGCGACCCGATCCAGGTACAGCATCTGAACAGTAGCCACGATCAGGAGCAGCGCCACGAACACGACTGCGGGTAGCGCGAGCCCGACCGGGAACCCGTCGTCGATCCGGCGGGCGTAGACCGCCCGGGCGGTGAGTTCCACCAGGTAGAGCGGACCGGTCCGGTGCTGCGGATCCGGCCCGGCGAGCATCGGCCAGAGCAGGTCCTGGGCCCGGAAGAGCCAGGTGGCGAGGAACGCGACGCCCACCATCGGCAGCACCGGCAGCAGCAGCGTCGCGCTGCGCACCGGCCGCCCCCGCCCCAGCACCGCCTCGCCGCGCGCCGCCTGACCCGCGAACAGCAGCGTGAGCAGGAACAGCACCGGCACCACCACGAACGTCGGCGGCACGAGACCGAGGAACGAGTCGAGCACCTCCCACCTCCGGGCCCGCTCGAAGTGGCTGACCGACACCGGACCCAGCCCCACGAACAGGAAGAGCCCGAACGGCAGCAGCAGCCACTCGCTGTGCCGGCCGAGCGGGCGCAGCCAGCCGATCCCGTACGCGGCGAGCACGGTCACCGCCATCGCGACGAGCGTGGAGATCAGCGACGGGACCCAGGTCGACACGCCGACGCCGGACGGGACCTGGCCGTACGCGTCGGACCGCGGGCCGAACAGGTCGGCGAGCCACGGCCACAGGCCCACCACCGTCAACACCAGCACCGTCACCCCGACGACGCCCGCCACCACCGCGCCGCCGATCCGCAGGGCCTTCGGCGTCGGCCCGACCGGGCCGGACGGCGGCACCGCCAGCCGCGCCCGGCTCACCACGAGGGCGACCGTGACCAGCAGGCCGAGCAGGACGAAGAGCACGAGCAGCACCGTCGAGCCGGCCGCCGACACCCCGGGCCGGGCGTACAGGAACGCGAACCGGTAGATCACCTGCATCGGGTAGGCCTTGCGCGGGCCGCCCGGCCCCGGCGCGCCCACGTACGTGTAGGTGAACTCCTGGAACGCCACCGCGAGCACGGCCGCCGCGCCGACACCGGCCACCAGGAGGAGGGCGGGAACCGGGGACCGGGTGGGGTCGCGCCGGCGCAGCACCGCGAGGTACCCGAGCACGGCCAGCGCCGTGAACAGCCCCAGCGTCGACCACCAGTACAGCGCCAGCTCGCCCCGCGCGTCGGCCGGCCGCCCGGCGTCCCACTGCCCCGCGATCGCGACGGCGACCGGCGCGTAGGCGGCCAGCGGCAGCACGAGCGCGACCCGCACCAGCCGGCGCACGACGGTGCCGCCGGCCTGCGCGGCGACCGCCAGCACCGGCGCGACGACCACCACCAGCAGCAGGGGAACCGCCGCCAGCCGCAGCCCGTTCAGGAGGCTGCCGCCGAAGCCCAGCCGGAAGATGTCCCCGTAGTTGCCGAAGCCGTAGACGGGCTCCGGGTCGCCGATCCACCGGCTGTTCTCGTCGAAGCTCGTGACCACCGTGTCGAACGCCGGCAGCACCACCGAACCGACCAGCATGGCCAGCGCAGGCACCACCAGCAGGGCGCCGACCAGACTTCTCCCCCGTGACATGCGCGCCATCGTAGGATGCCGATGGCGTACCCGCGGGACGGTGCCACCATGGAACGGTGATCCGCCTCGACCTGGCCATCCGGCTCCGCGACGCCGGTGTGACGTGGCAGCCCGCCACCGGCGACCACTTCGCGATCCCCGACCGTGACCTCGACGACGAGACGTTCGTCCTCAGCGACATGATCGTCGGAATCCACGAGCTGCCGCGGGGCACCGTGATCGGGTTCAACGGCACCACCGAGTGGGCCCTCGACGACATCGAGCGCGACGAGGCGATCTGGCTGCCCCGCGAGGACCAGCTCCGCGACATGCTCGGTGACGCGTTCCAGCGCCTGGAACACGACGGCGACGGGTACCGCGTGGTCGTCGACGGCCAGCCGGACGTGCTGGCCGCGAGCCCGCCCGACGCCTACGCGGCCGCGGTCCTGTACCGGCTGGTCGGCACTAGCCCCAGTGCTGGGGAGCCGACTGCCGGGTCGTGACGTTGATCCGGTTGAAGAAGTTCGTCGTCGCGATCCACAGCACGATCGCCGCGAGTTGCTGCTCGGTGAAGTGCTCCGCGGCGGCGTCCCACACGGCGTCCGGCACGGCGTCCGGGGTGTCGGCCAGCCGGGTGGCCGCTTCGGCCAGGGCGAGCGCGGCCCGCTCGGGCTCGGTGAAGTACGGCGTCTCCCGCCACACCGCGACGGCGAACAGCCGGTCGTCGCTCTCGCCGCCCTTGCGCATCGCGCGGGCACCCGAGTCGACGCACGGCGCGCAGCCGTTGATCTGGCTGGCGCGCAGGTGCACCAGCTCCAGCGTCGCGTTCGGCACACCGGCCGAGTGCGCCGTCTTGTAGAGGATGTTGACCGCCTGGACCGCGTCGGGCAGCAGGGCGGCGGGGTTGGTGATGCGCGGCTCCATGATTCACTCCTCTGTCACATCCGTGCCTCGGTGCACGTCACCCTTACGACTCCCGCCCGGCGGGTGGTTGTGACACATGTGGTCTCCATCACAAAGGGGATGAACGGTGACCGATCAGGACGTGTTGGCCCGGCGGTTCGAGGCCGACCGGCCCCGGCTGCGCTCGGTGGCACACCGGATGCTCGGCTCGGCCGCCGAGGCCGACGACGCCGTGCAGGAGGCGTGGCTGCGCCTGCGGCGGGTGGACGCGGACACCGTCGACAACCTCAGCGGCTGGCTCACCACGGTGGTGGGGCGGGTGTGCCTGGACATGCTGCGCTCCCGCGCGGTCCGGCGGGAGGACCCGCTCGACGGGGCACCGCCGGAGGCTGCGCCCACCGCAGGTGCCGGAATCCCCGACCCCGCGCAGACCGCCGAACTCGCCGACTCGGTGGGCGTGGCGCTGCTCGTGGTGCTGGAGACGCTCACCCCGACCGAGCGGCTCGCGTTCGTGCTGCACGACCTGTTCGCCGTCCCCTTCGAGGAGATCGCCCCGATCGTGGGCCGCACCCCGACGGCGGCGCGTCAACTGGCCAGCCGCGCGCGTCGTCGGGTCCAGTCCGAGCCCGCGGAGCTACCGGCCGCGCCGGGGGCCGTGCGGCAGCGGCGGGTGGTCGAGGCGTTCCTGGCCGCGTCGCGCGGCGGCGACTTCGAGACGCTGCTCACGCTGCTCGACCCCGACGTGGTGCTGCGCATCGACCAGCCCGCCCGGCGGCTGGGCGCGCCCGCCGACATGCACGGCCGGGACGCCGTGGCGCGGTTCTTCAACGGACGGGCCCGGGCCGCACGGCCCGCGTTCGTCGACGGTGCCCCCGCCGCGGTGGTGCTGGCCGGCGGCCGGCCGCGCGTCGTGATCATGTTCATCGTCGTCGACGACACGATCATCGGGATGGAGGCCGTGGCCGACCCCGAGGTGATCGGCGGGCTGGAGGTGGTCCTGACGTAGGCTCGCCGGGTGGAGCCGGCCAGCGTCATTGCCATGCCCGGGCTGCCCGGCCGGGTCACCGTGTACGAGGTGGGGCCCCGCGACGGGCTGCAGAACGAGTCCGCGGTGGTCCCGGTCGCGGTCAAGGCGGAGTTCGTCCGGCGGCTGGTCGCGGCCGGGCTGCCGGCGGTCGAGCTGACGAGCTTCGTGCCGCCGTCGTGGATCCCCCAGCTCGCCGACGCGGCCGAACTCATGGACCTGCTCGCCGCCGACCTCGCGCCGGGCCGGCGGTACCCCGTCCTCGTGCCGAACGCGCGCGGCCTGGACCGCGCGCTCGCGGCCGGCGCCACCGAGATCGCCGTGTTCGCGAGCGCCACCGAGACGTTCGCCCGCCGCAACCTCAACCGGACGGTCGCCGAGTCGCTGGACATGTTCCGGCCGGTGGTCGAGGCCTCGCTGGCGGCGGGCCGGAACGTGCGGGGCTACGTCTCGATGTGCTTCGGCGACCCGTGGGAGGGCGCGGTGCCGGTCGACCAGGTGGTCGGCGTGGCCCTGGCGCTGGCCGGGATGGGCTGCGCCGAGATCTCCCTCGGCGACACCATCGGGGTCGCCACGCCCGGGCAGGTGGCTCGGTTGCTGGCCGCGCTGGACGCGCGCGGGCTGCCGGTCTCCCGGCTCGCGGTGCACTTCCACGACACCTACGGCCAGGCGCTGGCCAACACGCTGGTGGCGCTCCAGCACGAGGTCACGACGGTGGACGCGTCGGCGGGCGGGCTGGGCGGCTGCCCGTACGCGAAGTCGGCGACCGGCAACCTGGCCACCGAGGACCTGGTCTGGCAGCTGCACGGGCTGGGCATCGAGACCGGCGTCGACCTCGGCGCGCTGGTCGCGACGAGCGTCTGGATGGCCGGCGAGCTGGGCCGGCCGAGCCCGTCCCGGACGGTGACCGCGCTCGCCTCATGAGCCGTCGCGGCGTGCCGATAGGTGTCGGTGGGTCTGTCCACGTCGCTGCCGCGCACGCTGGGGTTCACCGGGCTGTACCTGGTGGCCACGATCGCCGGCCGGATGACCGTCCTCGACAAGACCAACCTCAGCCTGGTGTGGCCGGCGGCGGGCGTGTCGGCGATCTGGTTCCTCGTCCAGCACCGCTCGCGGTGGCGGGCGCTCGACGTGCTGGCGCTCGCCGCCGTGACCGTCGTGGTGAACGTGGCCACCGGGGTGGCGCCGTGGTTGGCGCTGTTCTTCGTGGTGGCCAACGTGGCCCAGGCGGAGCTGTTCGCGTACCTGTTCCACCGGTGGCTGCCGCACCTGTGGGGCGGCGGCGGGACCCGGCCGTTGGCGCGGCTTTCCGAGCTGTGGCGACTCGTCGCCGCCGCGCTGCTGGGCACCACGTGCGGCGCGTTGATCGGCCCCACCGGCGTGTGGATCGCGCAGGGCGCGTACTCGTGGTCGGCCACGGCCGTCTGGATGACCCGCAACACCGCCAGCATCCTGCTGATCGGCGCCGCCGGGATCAGGCTGGGTCAGTTCCTGCACGGCCCGTGTCCTGGTCAGGTGTGGACGCGGCTGAGAGCGGCCGTCAGCGCCGAGTACATCGTGGTGGTGGTGCTGTCGGCGGTGAGCTACGTGCTGGTGTTCGGCGTCCACCACGACCTGCCGCTGGCGTTCACGTTGCTGGTGATGACGGTGTGGGCCGGGGTGCGGCTGCGCACCGGGTTCGTGATCCTGCACGACCTGACGTTCGGCACGGTGGCCGTCCTGTTCACCCTGCACGGCACCGGGCCGTTCGCGGCGATACCGGGCCACGCCGCGCGGGCGCTGGTCGCCCAGCTGTTCGTCGGCATGGTGGCCGTCGTCGGTCTCGCGCTGGCCCTCGGCCGCGACGAGCGCGAGGAGCTCATCGAGGTGCAGCGCAGCGCCCAGGAGGCGGCCACCGGCCAGGCGCGGCTGCTGAGCACCATCGTCGACTCGATGAGCGAGGGCCTCACCGTGGTCGACGAGCAGGGCCGGATGCTGCTGCGCAACCCCGCCGTCCGCGACCTCATGGGCGGCTTCGTCACCGGCACCGGGCAGCTGGCCCAGCCCGGCTTCTACGGGCTGTTCCACCTCGACGGCACGCCGATCGACGGGTCGGAGATGCCGCACCGGCGGGCCATCGCCGGCGAGGACGTCCACGACCAGGACGTGCTCGTGCGCAACGCCGGCGTGCCCGACGGACGCATCCTCCGGGTGAGCTCGACCGCGCTGCCCGGCACCCGCGACGGGCACCGGTACGCGGTCACCGTCTTCCACGACGTCACCGCCGAACGCCGGCACCGCGACGAACTGGCGTCGTTCGCCGGCGTGGTCGCGCACGACCTCCTCAACCCGCTGACCACCGTGGAAGGGTGGGCGGAGGCGCTCGACGAACTGTTGCAGGACGCCGGCGACACACCGGTCGCGGCCGAGGCGGCCGGCGGGGTGACGCGCATCCGGCGCGCCGCCCGCCGCATGCGCAACCTCATCAACGACCTCCTCGCCTACACCACCGCCCGCGACGCCACCGTGGCACCGGTGTCGGTGCGGCTCGACGAGGTGGTCGAGGACATCGCGACCGCGCGCATCGACCAGGCGCAGAGCAGCGGGAAGCCGGTGCCGGTCTTCTCCCGGCCGGATCCGTCCGTGGTGCACGCCGACCCGGTGCTGCTGCGGCAGCTGCTCGACAACCTCATCAGCAACTCCATCAAGTACACCGAGCCCGGGGTGGTGGCCCGGGTCGACGTCGTCACCGAGGAGCGGCCGGACGGCCGGGTGGCCGTGCACATCTCCGACAACGGCATCGGCATCCCGGCCGGGCAGCACGAGACCATCTTCGACAACTTCCACCGCGCGCACCGGTCGGCCGGGTACGCCGGGACCGGGCTGGGGCTGGGGATCTGCAAGCGGATCGTCGAACGGCACGGCGGCACCATCGTGGCGACCGACAATCCGGCGGGTCGCGGGTCGCGGTTCACGTTCACGCTGCCGGCGGAGGGCGGGACGATCCCGGTGGACCACGAGCCGGTGCCGCCCGCTCCGGCCGAGGCCCCGCCACCGGTGGCGACTCCTGCCCCACCCGCTCCCGGACCGGTGTCGCCCTCGCCGCCCGCGCCTTCGCCGGCCGAGACCGCGACCGCGCCGGCGGAACGGTTCGACCGGGCGGCCAACCTCGTGCTGGAGTACCTGCACGAGCAGTTCCCGCTGGCGTTCTGGGCCGTCACCCGGGTGGAGAACGGCCGGCAGACGTACCTGTACCTCGACGCCGACAACGGGTACGGGCTGCGGCAGGGCGGCAGCCACCCGTGGGAGGACAGCTTCTGCATCCACATGGCCGCCGGCCGCGCGCCGACGGTGGCGCCCGACGCGCAGTCGGTTCCCGAGTACGCGCGGGCGGGCGTCAACGACCTGGTGCGGATCGGCACGTACGCCGGTGCGGTGATCAGCGAGAGCGACGGCTCGGTGTTCGGGGCGATCTGCGGGCTCGACCCGGAGGCCCGCACGAACGACCGTCGCCTGGCCGACGCCCGGCCGCAACTGGCCCTGCTCGGGCAGTTGCTGACCGCCGTGCTGGCCGCCGACCGCGCGTACGGCCGGGCCAGCCACGCGTTACTGATGGAGCGGGTGGCCGCGGCCGAGACCGACCGGCTCACCGGCCTGCCCAACGCGCGGGGGTGGGAGCGCATCCTCGCGGAGGCGCGGGCCGCCTACGAACGACTCGCCGACCCGACGGTCGTCGTGTGGCTCGACGTGCTCCCACCGTCCACAATGGACGTGCCGCCGGGAGCGCGACCCCGCGCGACCGGCCCGAGCGCCGCGGACGCCTACCGCCTGGCCGCCGCCGGCGCCGCCCGCCGGGCCCTGCGCGACGGCGACGTCCTCGCCCGCGTCGACGACGACCGCTTCGGCCTCCTGCTCCACTGCGAGGAGTCGGCCGCGAAGACCGTCGTCACCCGGCTGCGCATCGAACTCGACGCCGCGGGCGTCGCGGGCACGGTGGAGTACGAGGCGTGGACCACCGGGTTCGCGATGGCCCGGTGACCGTCCATTTAGGAATGACTTGAGGTTCGAGGTGCGCGGTGGCGCCTACGGTCGAGGCATGGCTGACGATGTGCACGCGAACCTCGACGAGCTGGGCCGGCTGTCGGCGGAGGTCGCCGCGGCGGGCGACACGATGGCCGGTGGCCAGACCACCGCCGGAAGCGTCGATCCCGTCGAGGGCGCCACGTTCGGCAACACGCCGGGCGCGATCGCCTGCTACAGCGCGTTCTGCGACGCGAAGGAGACGGCGAAGACCGCCTACGACAACCTCGTCTCGGCACTCGCCGCCGACACGGCCCGCCTCGATCAGGTCATCACGCTGTTCCAGCAGACCGACGAGGCCACCGCCGACAGCATGGTCGCGGCCGGGCCGCAGTCCCTCACCGTGATGAGCGGCCACGTACACAGCGGCAACAAGCTGGCCGACGACTACCTCCGCGGCGAGCAGCTGCGCACCATGGCGGGGCACGCCTCCACCGTCACCGGCCCGGCGCTGCTCGGCTTCGACGGCAACGAGAACACCGGCGCCAACTTCGGCAGCCTCCGCGAGGACACGCGCACCGGCCTGCCCGCCGGCGCCACCGACGACGACAACTACTCGGCCCGCGCGCTCACCGGCTTCGGCGAGATCGGCTACACCGATCTGGCCCCGACCGGCGCCACCTCGAACGACGGCGAGGGCCAGCAGATCGACCACATCCGGGCCAGCGGCCTGGCCGGCACCAACGCCCGCGTGGTCGACGGCGGCCCCTCCGACCACCAGGGCCAGACCGTCGACGTCACCGTCGCGGAGTGGTGAGGTCCACCTCGGCCACGGCGACGGCGCGGCCCTCGTCGACGGTCGACGTGTCGGGCAGCGCGCTCGGGTACGGGTGCCCCGCCGCGGCCGCGTCGCGGGCGACCTGGGCCTCGCGACCGTTCTCGTCGAGCACGAAGCCCGACTCGTCGCGGTCGCCGGCGACGGTGCCCGTCAGGTCACCGTCGCGCACGAGGACGGCGTTGCCGAAGGACTCGTACCTCCAGTCGTCGGGGTCGCCGAAGTCGAGGAAGCCGTCGCCGAAATGCTGCTTCTGGTCGGCCTCCTGGTAGCGCACCTCCCATTGGGAGCCGTCGCTTTCCAGGTGGTGCTCCAGCTCGCCCAGGTCGTTCCGGAAGACCTCCTGGACGGTGACCACGTCGGCGCCGTTCCCGTGGACGATGTCGGCGATCTCGTCCATCTCCGCGGTCTCGGTGCCCTCGTCGGCGTGGTCCATGCCGAGAAGGTGCGCGCCCTGCCAGACGTTTCCCTTGCCCTGCCCCACGTTGAGGTTCAGCAACGTGAGCGTGTTCGGTTCCCAGCGCTCCAGCACCGTGGCCAATCCGTCGCGGGCGTCGCGCAGCGCCGACTCCGCGGCGACCAGGTCGGCGTCGACGGTCGACCGGATCTCGCCGGTGTTGGCGATGACCGCCCGGACCAGGTCGGCCTGTGCCTCGTCGGCCGGGTGGAACTCCACGCCGCCGCTCGACGTCGCCTCGTGCGGCACCGCGTCGAGCGCGGCCCGCTGCGCGTCGAGTTCCACCTGACCCCACCGCAGGATCGCCGCCACGGCGTCGATCCGGTCGGCGCCACCGGTCAGCAGCACCGCCAGCGTTCCCAGCCCGCCGGTGAGGTCGGCCCGGTGGCTCTGGTAGCTGTCGGCGCTCGCGCCCACCCACGACCCGGTGAACGCGACCGTTGCGGCCGCCTGGTCGACGGTCAACTGCGCCGACGCCGCCAGCAACGCCCGCGCCCGCCACTGCCCGGCCACCTCTTCCAGGACACCCGGGTCGGCCCCGAGGGCAAAGCGCTTGGGGCCGGTGGAGATCGGCGTGGGTTCCGGCATCCTCATCACCTCCGCGCACCCAGGATGCCCGCCCCACCCACCTCGTCGCGACGCCGTCACCCCGGATTTAGCACGCTTTTAGCGCACCGGTGGGTCAGGTGAGCGGCAGCCAGCACAGGCCGCCGGGCTCGTCGCAGGAGCGGAGCCAGTGGGAGACCCGGAGCGAATCGGGGTCGAAGGCGACCGTCCACTGTCGACCGTCGCTGGTTCGCAGCTGGATCGCGCGGTCGCCCGTGAAGCGGACCTCGTCGACGCGCAGGCCCGGGTTGTCGAGGGGATGGTCGAGGACGGCGATGAAGTCGCTGCGGCGGCTCCACAGGCCCGCGCGGGACTCGACGTGGTACTCCTCGAACCAGAAGTCGGCGTCCTCGTCGCCCCGCTGTGACGTGGTGACCACCTCGAACCGCCCGTCCGGTGAGCGGCCCACGACCTCCTCCGACACCTGCCGGAAACCCGGTTCGTCGTCGGCGTACAGGTGGCGGTTCAGCACCACCACGCCGGCGACCAGCATCGACAGCGCGACGGTCACCGCGGCCAGCGCGATGCCCAGCCGGCGCCGCAGGCCGACCAGCATCGTCGCCACCGCCAGGCCCGCCGCGACGCCGTAGATGACGAACACCACGGTCTCGTCCGACACCGGTTCCAGCACGAGCAGGCGGAACGGGTTCACCCACATCGCCTGCACCGCGGTCCAGCCGATCACCAGCACCGCCGCCAGCGCGTAGCCGGCTCGCCGGCGGCCGCGCCGCTCGTGCAGCACGGCCAGGGACAGTCGACCCATCAACGAGAGAGACACGCGGGCCATCGTAGGTGGCCGATGAAAGGCCGACGCGGGACTTCACCGGATCTCCACGGCATCCGCCCGGCCCCACCTCCCCGGGATCCCGCGCAGGGCGAGCCCGCCGAACCGGTCCGGCACGTGCGGGTCGACGACCAGCCGCCCGTCCGAGGCCCGCAACCCCAGCAGGCAGCGCAGCAGCAGCAACGGCGTTCCCGCCGCCCACGCCTGCGGGGAGCACGCGGTGGGGTAGACGACCGGCGTCGCGTTCAAAGACCGCGACGTGCCGACGTACACCTCCGGCAACCGGAAACCGCTGTGGGCAGCCGCCTCCAGGAGGGCGACGGACAGCGTCGCCGCCTCGGCGCGGCGGCCGTAGCGGGTGAGTCCGGCGACGGCGAGCGCGGTGTCGTGCGGCCACACCGTCCCACGGTGGTAGCCCATCGGGTTGTACGGCCGCTGCCCGGCGGCGAGCGTGCGGACGCCCCAGCCGGAGAACAGCGCGGGCCCGAGCAGGTGGTCGACGATCCGGTCGACGTGGTCGTCGGGCACGATCCCGCTCCACAGCAGGTGCCCGATGTTCGACGTCAGCGTGCGGACGGGCACCCCGTCGCCGTCCACCGCCAGCGCGTAGAAGCCGAGGTCGGGGAGCCAGAAGGCGGCCTCGAAGCGGTCCCGCAGGGCCCGGGCGCGGTTCTCCAGCCCGAGCGCGAACCCGGGATCGCCCCACACGCACCGGAAGAGCCGCGCCGAGCGCACCAGCGCGTCGTAGGCGTAGCCCTGGAGCTCGCAGGTGGCGTGCGGCAGCGGTGCGAGCCGGCCGTCGGGGTGCACGATCGCGTCGGCCGAGTCCTTCCAGCACTGCACCGGCAGGCCGGACACCGGATTCCGGGTCTCGTACGTGATGAACCCGGTGTCCAGCCAGGCGAGCGCGGCGCGGGCGGCGCCCTCCAGGTCGCGCACGGTGGACGCGTCGCCGGTCCAGCGTTCGTACTCGTCGAGCACGATGAGGAACAGCGGGGTGGCGTCGGCCGAGCCGTAGTAGGGCGCGTGCGGCCGCTCGCCGACGTGCACCAGTTCGCCGTGGCGCAGTTCGTGCGGGATCTTGCCCGGCTCCGCGTCCCGGAAGTCGTCGACCGCGTCGGCCTGCAGCGCCGCGAGCGCGCGCAGCGTGGCCCGGCACAGGTCGGGCGCGAACGGCAGCGCCTGGTAGCTGGTGATCAGGCTGTCCCGGCCGAAGAGGGCCATGAACCACGGCAGGCCGGCGGCCGGTACCGCGCCTTCGAGATCGGGCGGAAGATCGGGGACGAAGCGCAGCGCCGCCAGGTCGGCCAGGCTGGTCCGGTACACGCGGTCCAGGTCGTCCCAGCCGGTTTCGAGACGCGGCAGCGCGGCCAGCCATTCCTCCGTCCCCATGATCGGTGCCGCGGCCCGGACCGGCGGACCCACCTCGACCCGGATCTCCACCGACCACTCGGCCGCCGGCTCCAGCCGCACCCGGAACACCAGCGATCCGGCGGTGAGAACCGCGCCCGGCGCGCGGATCACGGTCTCCCGCCGGAAGTCCGCGCGCCGGTAACCCAGTTTCACGGCGTCGCGGGCGACCTCAGACCACGCTTCACCGGCCTTGTTCAGGCGATCCTTGACCTCGAACAGGTCGGCGAAGTCGGCCTCGAACAGCACCGACAGCTCGATGGTCCGGGCCGCGTCGCCGTGGTTGGCGAGCCGTAGCTCCTCCCGCATGCCGGCACCGACCGTCCGGCGCCGCGTCAGCGCGAGCGTCGGGTCGCGGTAGATCGTTCCGGTCGGCTCGACCAGCGTGAACACGGCCTCGTCGACGGTGGTGGCGGCGCCGTGGAGGGCGTCGAGGGGATGACCGTCGAGCCGCACCTCCCACCGCGACAGGTGCCGGGTGTCCCGGTGGAACAGGCCGGTGGGGTCCTCCCGGTCGGGGGTGACGTCGCCCCGACCGTCGCTGACGACGAACGTCGTGCCGTCGAGAACGCTCACCCGCGACGAGCGCCGGAGCGGAATCAGCGCCCCACGGACAGGGCGGCCGAGATGCGCGAGACCAGTTCGTCGGTGCTGACCGGCTCGACGATCACGTCGTGGGCCGCGAGCCCGGCGAGCCGGGACACCGCGCTGCCCGGCGCCGCCGAGCCGTAGCAGATGATCGGCAGGTCGCGCAGCCACTGGCGGACCCGCACCTGGGTGATCAGCTCCATCATCGCCGGATCGGTCAGGGCGGCGTCGATGAGCACGAAGTCGAGCCGGACCTCGGCGAGCACGCTCACCGCGGCGGGCAGGTTCGTGGTGACGATCATGCGGAAATGCGCGTCGAGGCGCTTGCTCACCTGCCCGGGGTCGATGTCGCCGGCGACGAGCAGCGCCACCGGACGGCCGTCGCCGGAGGCGGCAACCCCGAGATCCGCGAGGCTCGAGAGAACGGACCGGTCAGAGCCGTTCAACGGTCGCTCGACGGACCGGCCCCGTAACCGGCCGTCTGCTGCACCAGTCATGACGCCGAGTGTCCCCCGCACCCGGAACACTGTCGAGGCGAACGGTGAATTGTCCGGAACATCGGTCACCCGATCCGGGTCGTCCGGTCGGATTCCCGTCAATCCGCTAGCGTCAGAGCGGTAAGACGGAAGCCGGGGATTGGAGGTCAACGATGACCACGACAGGCCCCACCGGATCCGATCCCGGGGGTGACCCCCTTTTAGCCGAGCGGCTGAGCCGCGCGGGTGACCCGGCCGCGATCGTCGAGGCGTTCGAGCGCGTGCCGGCGATGATCGCCTACTTCGAGGGACCGCAACACGTCCTCCGGGCCGCGAACGCCGCCTGCCGGGCGCTGTACCAGCGCGACGACGTGATCGGGCTGCCGCTCCGCGAGGCGGCGCCCGCCCTGGTCGGTCAGGAGCTCTACGAGCTGCTCGACCAGGTGCTCGCCGAACAGCGGCCGTTCACCGCCGTCGAGTGGCGCATGATGTTCGACCCCCACGACCGCGACTCCGAGGTCGTCCTGACGTTCTCGCTGATCCCGGTGCGCAACCCGGACGGGACCGCGCGGGGGGTGGTCGCGCACGCGGTCGACGTGACGGCGGAGGTGCACGAGCGCCGCGACGCCCAGGAGCGCATCGCCGGCGCGGAGCAGCGCCTCGAGGCCACCCAGCACATCCTGTTCACGTTGCAGCAGCACCTGCTGCCCGACGCGGTACCGGTGCTGCCGCAGGTGCGGATGGCCGCCCGCTACCTCGTCGCCGAGACCGAGCTCCAGGCCGGCGGCGACTGGTTCGACGCGGTGCCGCTCGGCGCGGGCCGCATCGCGCTGGTGGTCGGCGACGTCGTCGGGCACGGCGCGGAGGCGGCCGCGGCGATGGCCCGGCTGCAGACCGTGCTCCACGAGGCGTTACAGCAACCGGACGTCGACATCGCCGAGGCCGTGCACCGGCTCGACGCGTCGGCGGCCCGCACGCCGGCGACCCGCGCGGCCACCGTGTGCATCGCCGTCCTCGACCCGACGGCGCAGACGCTGGAGTACCTCTGCCGGGCCCATCCCCCGCCGCTGGTCTGCCATCCGGACGGGCGCACCGAGTACCTGCCGAACACCCACGGCGGCCCGCTCGGCGTGCGCGGGACCGCGCCGTCCCCCGTCATCCGCAAGCTCGAACCCGGCGACGCCGTCCTCCTCTACACCGACGGCCTGATCGAGCGTCCCGGCGAGACCGCCCGCGACGGCCTGGACCGGCTCGCGCGCGTGGCCGCCGCCGCCGTGACCGGCGGGGGCCGGACGACACCGCGCACGGTCGCCGACCGGCTGACGACCCTGGCGGTCGAGCGCATCACCCGGTGGGGCATCCACGACGACGTCACCGTGCTGGCCGCGCACCTGCTGCGCGAACCGGTGGCGCCGCTGGTGGTCGACGCGCGGGCCGACGCGGCCGAACTGGCCCGCCTGCGCGAGGCGATCGCCGACTGGCTGGAGCCGCTCGGCGTGCGGGCCACCGACGCGCTGAGCATCACGCTCGCCGCCTGCGAGGCGGCGACGAACGTGGTCGAACACGCCTACGTCGACCGGATGCCGGGCCGCGTCGGGCTGGTCGCGGACCTCGACGGCAGCGGATCGGTGCGCATCACCGTCGACGACGACGGCGTCTGGCGCGCGCCGGGCGGCGGCCCCGGCGGCCGCGGCATCAGCCTGATGCGCGCGGTGTGCGAGGAGGTCGTCATCGACAGCGGCGGGCACGGCACCACGGTGACGCTGACGCTCCGACCGTGTCACGCCACGGTGGTCGGTCGCGACGAGGACCAGTCCCCGGTACCCGCAGCCCGCGCCGAATTCCGCACGACGGTGACCGACGAGGCCGGCGCCCGGCCCCGGGTCGCGGTGCACGGACCGGTCGACGCGACGACGACCCCGTTGCTGCGCGCGGCGATCCAGCGCTACGAGGCCCGTCCCCTGGTGATCGACCTGACCCCGGTGACGCTGCTGGCCAGCGCCGGCGTGCAGTTCCTGTACCAGCTCACCGAGGACTGCCCGGTCGAGCTGCACGCACCGGCCGGGTCGATCGCGCGGTACGTCCTCGACCTCACCGATCTCGGCACCCGCGTGCTGCCGTGATCGTTTATGGGCTGACCGGGCGTTCGAAGAACGTGTCGAGGGCGACGATCGCCTGGGTGCCGCTCACGCCGTCGATCGTGTAGAGGCGGCGCAGCACGTCCTGGAGTTGTTCGGTGGTGGCGGTACGCACCTTGACCAGCACCGACGCGCTGCCCGCGACGATGTGCGCCTCCTGGATCTCGGTGACGGCGGCGAACGCGTCGGCGGACTCGCCCATCCACGCGTTCGAGTCGACCAGGATGAACGCGAGCACGCCGCGGCCGATCTTGACGGGGTCGACGTCGACGACGGTCCCCCGGATGACGCCGCGTTCGCGCAGCTTGCGGACCCGTTCGTGGGCGGCGCCCGCCGACAGGCCGACCGCCTGACCCAACGCGGCGTACGGGCGGGCGGCGTCCTCCTGCAGCAGCGCCAGCAGCCGCCGGTCGATGTCGTCCAATGAATCTCCTTCGGCATCTGTCTTGAACTACCGAATGGTGTCATGAATAGTTGGCTGCATGCTATACGAGGTTCTGGACGATCGGTTCCGCACCGGTCGGTGCGCCGCGGGCGACTCCAAGCTGGAGACGCTGTTCGAGGGCTGCCGGTGGGCGGAGGGGCCGCTGTACGTCCCCGCCGGGCGGTACCTGGTGTGGAGCGACATCCCCAACGACCGCATGCTCCGGTGGGACGAGACGACCGGCAAAGTGGGCGTGTTCCGGTCCCCCGCCGGCCACCCCAACGGCAACACGCTCGACGCCGAGGGCCGCCTGGTCACCTGCGAACAGGGCAACCGCCGGGTGACCCGCACCGAGCACGACGGGTCGATCACCGTCATCGCCGACCGATACGACGGCCGGCGGTTCAACAGCCCGAACGACGCCGCGGTGCGGTCGGACGGCTCGATCTGGTTCTCCGACCCCGACTTCGGGATCACCAGCGACTACGAGGGGCACCGCGCCGAGAGCGAGATCGGCGCCTGCAACGTGTACCGCGTCGACCCGCGCGACGGCGAGGTCCGCCTGGTCGCCGACGGGTTCCTCGGCCCCAACGGGCTGGTGTTCTCCCTCGACGAGCAGCGGCTGTACGTCTCGGACACCCGCGCCAACCACATCCGCGTCTTCACGGTCCGGGACGACGGCACCCTCGACGACGGCGAGGTCTTCGTGACGTGCTCGGCCGGCACGTTCGACAACATCCGGTTCGACGACGGCGGACGCCTCTGGGCCGCGGCCATGGACGGCGGCGTGCACTGCTACGACCCCGACGGCACGCTGCTCGGCCGGCTGCTCGTCCCCGAGGTGGTGGCCAACATCCGGTGGGGCGGCGCGAAGCGCAACCGGTTGTTCATCGCCGCCGACACCACGCTGTACTCGCTGGTGATGGGGGTGACCGGCCCACCCCTCCTCCCCGCCTTCCGCCAGGCATGATCGGGGGCATGGCGTACACACCTGACCCGGCCCGTTACGACTCGATGCAGTACCGGCGCAGCGGGCGCAGCGGCCTGCTCCTGCCGGCGGTGTCGCTCGGCCTGTGGCACAACTTCGGGCACGACCGGCCGCTCGACACCCAGGCCGCGATCCTGCGCCGGGCGTTCGACCTCGGCATCACCCACTTCGACCTGGCGAACAACTACGGCCCGCCGTACGGCTCGGCCGAGGAGAACGCCGGCCGCATCCTCGCCCGGGACTTCCGCCCGTACCGCGACGAGCTGGTGATCTCGACCAAGGCCGGCTACGACATGTGGCCCGGCCCGTACGGCCAGTGGGGCTCCCGCAAGTACCTGCTCGCCAGCCTCGACCAGAGCCTGTCCCGGCTCGGGCTCGACTACGTCGACATCTTCTACTCGCACCGGTTCGACCCCGACACGCCGCTCGAGGAGACGATGGGCGCGCTCGACAGCGCCGTGCGGCAGGGGAAGGCGCTGTACGTCGGCATCTCGTCGTACTCGCCCGAACGCACGCGGGAGGCGGCGTCGATCCTGCGGGCGATGGGCACGCCGCTGCTGATCCACCAGCCGTCCTACTCGATGCTCAACCGCTGGATCGAGCCGGAGCTGCTCGACACGCTGGAGGCCGAGGGCGTCGGCTGCATCGGGTTCTCCCCGCTGGCGCAGGGCGTGCTCACCGACCGGTACCTCGACGGTGTTCCGGCGGGGTCGCGGGCCTCGCGCGACAGTTCGCTCAGCCCCGACCAGCTCACCGACCAGACGCTGGGCAAGGTGCGGGCGCTGAACGACATCGCCGGCCGGCGCGGTCAGTCCCTGGCCCAGCTGGCGCTGGCCTGGTCGCTGCGTGACCACCGCATGACGTCGACGCTGATCGGCGCGTCGAGCGTGGCCCAGTTGGAGAACAACGTGGCGTCGCTGGACAACCTGACGTTCACCGACGAGGAACTGGCCGAGATCGACGGCTACGCCACGGAGGCCGACATCAACCTCTGGGCGCGCTCCTCGGACTCCTAAGGCTTCCGGGCCACGGCGGACCACATCGCGACGTCGGCCAGGGCGGGCCTCGGCTGGGGCTCGTCCTCGTCGCGCCACTGGCTGACCGGCACCACGCCCGGCTCGACCAGCTCCAGCCCGTCGAACAGGGCGGTGAACTCGGCGCGCTGGCGCGTCCAGATGTCGACCTTGCCGGCGGCGACGAGCTTCTCCCAGGCCTCGACCATCTCGGCCGGCGCGAGGTCGTACGTCGAGTGGCTCGCCACGATGTAGCTGCCCGAGGGCAGGGCGTCGAGCAGCTTGTCGACGACGCGCTGGGCGGCGCCTTCGCCGTGGACGAAGTGGAGCACCGCCACCAGCATCAGGCCGACGGGCTTGTTCAGGTCGAGCGTCTCGTGGAGGTCGGCGCTGGCCAGGATCGACTCGGGGTAGCGCAGGTCGTCTTCGAGGTACGCGGTGCGGCCCTCGGGGGTGCTCGTCAGCAGCGCCCGCGCGTGGACCATCACCATCGGGTCGTTGTCGACGTACACGACCCGCGACTCGGGGGCGATCCGCTGGGCGACCTCGTGCGTGTTGTCGGCGGTCGGCAGGCCGGTACCGATGTCGAGGAACTGGCGGATGCCGCACTCGGCGGTGAGGAACTGGGTGGCCCGCTTCAGGAAGCGGCGGTTCTCGATCGCGGTGACCCGGACCGCGGGGTACGCCGCGGCCAGCTCGTCGCCGGACTTCCGGTCGGCGGCGAAGTGGTCCTTGCCACCCAGCCAGTAGTTGTACCGGCGGGCGGGCTGCGCCGCTGACGTGTCGATCACTGCGCGCTTCGCGTCGGCCTGGCCCGTCACCAGATCCTCCTCACCGTGCCGGGGATGTGGTAGTTGCCCACCGTATCTGTCGATCACTCCTTCGGGGAACCCGAACGTGCCGCGAATTCTCGCATGCACGGATTATCTGACCGCGGCCACGGCGTCCCCCCGCATATTGACCACGGACAGTAACCGACTCACCAGACGGAGTCACCGCGGAGGACGGCGTCGCTGCCGCCGTCGACGTAGATCACCTGGCCGCACAGGTGCGTGTTCTCCGCCCCGCCGAGCCAGGCCAGCAGGCGGGCCACGGTGTCCGCCGCCGCGACGCCGTTGAGCGGCATCGGCACCACCTCCAGCAGCGCCGCCCGCTTCTCCTCGGTCGAGATCATCTCGGCCGTCATCGGGGTCGCGATCACGCCCGGCCCGATCGCGTTGAGCGGGATGCCGGCGCCGGCCCACGCCGCGCCGGGCGCCTGCCGGCGCACCCACCGGGAGATCGCCTTCTTGCTGGAGCCGTAGATCAACTGGCCCGCGGGCTCTCCCGCCAGGAGCTCGGCCCGGTTCAGGGCCGCCGCCTCGTCGCCCCTCTCGATCGCCGCGACCAGGTCGTCGTCGACCGGGTGGAGCGCGGCCATCGACGAGACCACGACGGCCCGGGGCGCCGCCGACCGCAACAGGTACGGCCGCAGCCCCTCCAGCGTGGCGACCGCGCCGAAGTAGTTCACCGCGACCGTGGCCGGCGCCGGCAGGCTGATCCCGGCGACCGCGAACACGGCGTCGACGGTGCCACCGGTGAGCCGGCGCACGCCCTCGACCATCGCCGCCCGGCCCTCGGCGGTCGCGAGGTCGAGCGTCAGGTCCGCGTCGTGCAGGTCCACGCCGACGACCCGTTCACCGCGGCCCTCCAGGAGTTCCCTCGTCGCCTTGCCGATCCCGGACGCCGATCCGGTGACCACCGATGTGCGCGTCATGACATGCCTCCCGCGGCCCGATCCTCCGTCGACCCCGATCCTCGTCCGGCCCGCACCGACCCGCCAGGGCCGAAGTCCTCCGCCGCCGGGCTTCACACACCCGGGCAACCCGGCCCCTTTCGTCCGGGTCTTCCGGCCCTGGCGGCAAGGTGCCGCCCGGGTGTCGGATCGTCCGCATCCGGCAAATACGGGGACGCGCGGAAGGATCCTGCGATGCAGACCATGGCCGAACTGCTCGCGCAACAGCCGTTCCTGGCCGGCATGCGGCCGGCACACCTGGAACGGGTGTCGGTCTACGCCCACCGGAGCGTCTTCCGGGCCGGCGCCCGGATCTTCCACGAGGGCGGGCACGCCACCAGGTGCTGGATCATCCGCGACGGCGAGGTCGAACTCGATACGACCGTTCCCGGACACGGCACCGTCACGATCGAGAAGCTCGGCCCCGGCCCCGGCGCGGTGCTGGGCTGGTCGTGGCTGTTCCCGCCGCAGACGTGGCACTTCGGCGCGGTCGCGACCGAACCGGTGTTGACCATCGAGTTCAAGGCGCCGGAGCTGCTGCGCCTGTGCGAGGGTGACCCCCAGATCGGGTACGAGTTGACGAGGCGGTTCATGGCCGTGGTCGTGGACCGGCTGCAGACCACCCGCGCCCGCCTGATCGCCGAGTACTTTTCCGAGACGTCGTAGCGGCCGGCTCCGCCGCGAGGACGATGGCGGTGCAACGGGTGTCCCGGCTCGGGGTGGAACCGCAGGGCCCGGCCGCACGGACGTCGGACCGCCAGTTGCGGACCGGCCCGCAGTCCCCGGGTCGAGGACACCGACCAGATCATCCGGGCGCTACGTGGCGGGCTCACAATGGACGGTGGACCGTGGCGGTCGAGGCCGGCGCGTACATCGGCGACCGGGCCGCCCTGACACTCTCTGTTCCAGGAGGTCTCCGCCAGTGCGCATAGGTGTGCTCGGTGCCGCGCGGATCGCGCCGGCCGCGATGATGAAACCCGCCCTGATCGTCGACGACGTCGAAGTCGCCGCTGTCGCGGCCCGCGACCGCCGGCGAGCCGAGGTGTTCGCCGCCAAGCACGGCGTACCGGCGGTCCACGACTCGTACACCGGCCTGATGGCAGACCCCACGCTGGACGCGGTGTACATTCCGCTGCCCAACGGGCTGCACGGCCGATGGACACTGGCCGCGCTCAACGCCGGCAAGCACGTGCTGTGCGAGAAGCCGTTCACCGCGAATGCGGCCGAGGCACGCGAGGTCGCGGCGGCCGCCGCGGGCACCGGTCTGGTGGTGATGGAGGCCTTCCACTACCGGTACCACCCGGTCGCGCACCGCATGCTGGACATCGTCCACAGTGGAGAACTGGGCACCGTCCAGCGGGTGGAGACGTCGATGTGCTTTCCGCTGCCGAAGTTCTCCGACATCCGGTACAACTTCGGGCTCGCCGGCGGCGCGTTGATGGACGCCGGCTGCTACGCCGTGCACTGCCTGCGGCTGCTGTCCGGCGGCGAGCCGACAGTCACCTCGGCCACTGCGCTGACGCTGCGCCGGGACGCGCGCATCGATCGGGCGATGACCGCACAGTTCACCCTTGCCGGCGGCGCCACCGGCCAGATCCGTACCTCGATGTGGTCACGGACCCTGCTCAGTATCCGGGCCCGCGTTGTCGGCGAACGCGGAACAATGACGGTCGACAACTACGCGGCGCCACACATGCCGTCGCGTTTCACCGTCACCGTCGACGACGAACGCCGCCGCGAAAGGTTCAGCAGCGAATCGACATACACGCACCAACTGCGCGCCTTCGCCGCCGCGGTCCGCGGCGAATCCACCAACCTGACCCCGCCACAGGACTCGGTGGCCACCATGACACTGATCGACGACATCTACACGCGGGCCGGCCTCCCGCTGCGCACACAACCGCACCAAGCGGGCCCCGCGAGCAGATGAACCGCACCAACCCGGGAGCGTGTGCTCAACGGCCCGGTGCGTGCCCGGCCAGGGTCTTGATCGCCGCTCCTCGTGGCACTGCCGTAGGCTCGGCGCATGTCCGAGCTGAGCCGGTTCGCCGTCCCTGATCGCGCAGACCTGCCGGCCGATCTCCGGGCGCGCATCGACGAGATCGAGGAGAAGTCGGGCTTCGTACCGAACATCTTCCTGACGCTCGCGCGTCGACCGGACGAGTGGCGGGCGTTCTTCGCCTACCACGACGCGCTCATGGACAAGGAGACCCCGGCGCTGACGAAGGGCGACCGGGAACTCGTCGTCGTGGCGACGAGCGCGGAGAACCACTGCCTGTACTGCGTGGTCGCGCACGGTGCGATCGCCCGGATCCGGGCCCGCAACCCGCGCATCGCCGACCAGGTCGCGACCGACTGGCGCAAGGCCGAGCTCGACGACCGGCAGCGAACGATCCTCGAGGTCGCGGTGCGGTTCGCGGTCGAGCCGTGGACGGTGACCGGCGAGCACCTCGGCGCGCTGCGCACGCACGGCCTGACCGACGACGACGTCTGGGACGTCGGCGCGATCGCGGGCTTCTTCGCGATGTCGAACCGCCTCGTGCACCTGACCGCGACGATGCCCAACGACGAGTTCTACCTGATGGGGCGGGTGCCGCGAAAACCGGCATGATCGGCCCCGATTCCGTGATCCGCTCGGGGTGGACGATGGAACGGGGGTGGTCGCCGTGGATCAGATCCGGCGCTGGCGGGACATGCTTACCGCGGAGCGGGACGCCGCCGCGCTGTACGAGCGGCTGGCCGCCGCGGAGACCGGTGAACGCCGGGCGGTGCTCACCCGGCTGGCCGCGGTCGAGCGGCGCCATGCCGAGCACTGGGCGGGCAAGTTGCGGGAGGCCGGTGCGTCCGTGCCGGCCCGCTCGCCGGTCTCGGTCCGCACCCGCCTGCTGGGCCGGGTCGCCCGGTGGTGGTCGGTGCGGGCGGTGCTGCCGCTCGTCGAGCGGGCGGAGCGGGTGGACGCCGGACGGTACGACAACGAGCCCGACGCCGCCGCGGCGATGGCGGCCGAGGAACGCGGCCATGCCCGGACCATCGCCGCGCTCATCCACGGACCCGGCACGGATCCGCGGGGACGCATCGCCCGCCGGGAGCACTGGCATCGCGGTGACCGCTCGGGTGCGCTGCGCGCGGCGGTGTTCGGCGTCAGCGACGGTCTGGTGTCCAATGCCGCGCTGGTGCTGGGTTTCGCCGGTTCCGGCTCGGACCGCTCGGTGATCCTGCTCGCCGGTGTCGCCGGCCTGCTGGCCGGTGCGTTCTCGATGGCCGCCGGCGAGTACGTGTCCATGTCGAGCCAGCGCGAGATGTACGAGCGGGAGCTGGCGATCGAGGCGCAGGAACTCGACGAGAACCCCGACGAGGAACGCGAGGAACTGGTGCTGCTCTACCGCGCCAAGGGACTCGACCGGGTCCAGGCGCAGCAGCTCGCCGACCGGCTCATGGCCGACCGGCAGGTCGCGCTGGACACCCTTGCCCGGGAGGAACTGGGGCTCGATCCCGACGCGCTCGGCTCGCCGTGGTCGGCGGCCGCGTCGAGCCTGTTCGCGTTCGCGGCCGGTGCGTTGGTCGTGGTGGTGCCCTACCTGTTCGCCGCCGGGACGGCCGCGCTGGTCACCGCGATCGCCCTGTTCGCTGCCGCCCTGATCGGGGTCGGCGCGGGCATCGGTGCGCTCAACGGCCGGTCACCGCTGCGGTCGGCCGCCCGGCAGCTTGTCGTCGGTGGCCTGGCCGCCGCGGTCACGTTCGGCGTCGGTCACGCCATCGGGGTGACGGTCACCTGACGGTGCTCTTCACGGTGACCGCCGCCACCCCCGGCACGGTACGCGCGAGGATCTCCACCACCCGGCGCTCCTCGTCGTCGTCGACGTAGCCGTTGATCCGCACGACGCCGTCGGTGACCGTGGCCGTCCAGCGACCCGGCTGGTCCGCGTAGGCGTCCAGTCGCTCCTGGACCTCGTGGGCCAGCACGTCGTCGGTGCGCAGCACCGACCGCAGGAGGTCGCGCCGGCTGATGATGCCGATCACGTGCCCGTCGTCGAGCACGGGCACGCTGCGCACGTCGCGGCTGAGCATGGTCCGTGCCACGTCGGCGATGTCCTCGGTCGGCCAGGCGGTGACGACGTCGCGCGTCATGACCTCCGCGACGATGTGCGGGCGGCGCGTGGAGAATTCCGGCGTGGCGCGCAGGTGGGCGGTCGGGTCCTCCGGCACGCGGTTGCGCAGCAGATCACCCTCGCTGACCATGCCGACGAGCCGGTTCCGCTCGTCGATCACTGGGGCGGCGGTGATCCCCCGGTCGGCGAGCAACGCGGCGGCCCCCTCGACCGGATCGGTGGGCCGGACAGTGAACACAGGTCGGGTCATGATGTCCCGGACGCGCATGGCGAGCCTCCTTACACGGGCATCGCGTTGACGGTGTCGTCGAGCGTCCACTCGACGCGGTTCTCGACGGAAACGACGCCGTCGACGGCCTCGACCCGCGCGGTGACGCTTTCGGCCGTCGACCGGCCGTAGACCGTTCCCCGCACCCGGACGGCGCCGTGGTCGACCTCGGCGGTAACCTCACCGTCCACAGTGGACAGAACCTCGGTCACCTGATCCCTGATCGCCGCGTCGGGGCGCAGGAACACCTTCAGCAGGTCCCGGTTGGTCACCATGCCGACGAGCCGCCCGAGGTCGTCGACCACCGGCAACCGCCGCAGTCCGGCCGTCTCCATCAGACGGGCCGCCTCCGCGACCGGCGTCCCCTTGAACACCGTCACCGCCGGAGCGGTCATGAGCTCGTGGGCCACCATCCCGGCCGCCCGGCGACGGTTCTGCCGGTGCTTCCGGCTTTCGAAGATCCGGGGCCGGTCGTGGCCACCGGCGAACTCGATCTTGTGCAGCAGGTCGGACGCCGACACCACGCCGAGCACCAGGGAGAACCGGTCGATCACCGGAACGGCGTTGACCGACCGGGTCTCGATCAGATCCACCAGGTCCCGGTACGGTGCGTCGGCGGTCGCCGACACCGCGCCGTAGGTCATCACGTCCGCGACCGTCATGCCGTTCATGTCGATTCCTTTCTCCATCCGGTTCGACCGTACGTCCGTCGCGTCCGGCGGCACAGGGCCGATGGACCCGTCCGACGGGACCCTCGCCCCTGCGTCGACGCGGCGTACCGGCCGACAATCGCGTCGTAACCCTTGGGAGGAGCCATGAACACTCGAACAGTGGGCTCGGTGATGACCCGGAACGTGGTGACGGCGCGTCCGGACACCAGCTTCAAGGACCTGGTGACGACGCTGGCCGACGAACGCGTCAGCGCGCTGCCCGTGGTCGACGACGAGGGCCTCGTCGTCGGCATCGTGTCGGAAGGCGACCTGCTGCACCGGCTCGATCTACCGCCCGACAGCCCGCACGGCCGGCTCCTGCACCGACGCCGGCCCGCGCCGGCCGGGCCGCTGGGCGACATCGCGGCCGGCCTGATGACACGGCCGGTCGTCACCATCGGGTCGGACGCGACGGTCGGCTCTGCCTCGCGCCTGTTGGAAAAGCACGGTGTCAAACGGCTTCCGGTCGTCGACGGCGGTCGCCTCGTCGGGATCGTGTCGCGGCGGGACCTGCTGTCGACCTATCTCCGGGCGGACGACGACATCCGCGCCGAGGTCCGTGCCGACGCGCTCCTGTCCGACCCGGACGCCGTCGGGATCGTCGTCGACGAGGGCATCGTGACGCTGACCGGCACGGTCGGCCGGCGCTCGACCGCCGACATCGCCGGCCGGCTCGCCCGGGCGGTGTCGGGCGTGGTCGACGTGGTGAACCTGCTCGACTGGAAGTACGACGACAGCGCCGAACTGAGGCGGCACTACGTGTTCGACGCGCAGGTCGGCCCGACGGTCCGGTGGCCGACGTGATCCGGTGGGACTTTGGTCCCGGCAGATGCGGTGCGTCCGGCACTGACCGTTTCCGGTTCGCCGGCACAGAGTGTGAGTGTCCACAGCGGACATCGACCGAAAGGACAAGTGAGTGAGATGGCGAGCATCGCCCACGGCCGCCCCACGGCCGCCACCCGTACCGGCGGCGAAGTCGTCGCCACCACGGAGACCGCCTCGGCGAAGGCCGCCCGGTACATCCTGGCCGGCATCCGGCTGGCGCTGGGTTGGACCTTCCTCTGGGCCTTCCTCGACAAGACGTTCGGCCTCGGGCACGAGACCGCCGAGAAGGCCGCCTGGATCAACGGCGGACACCCCACCGAGGGCTTCCTGAAGTTCGCCGCCGCCGGCCCCTTCAAGGGCATCTACAACGACATCGCCGGCCAGACCTGGGCCGACTGGATGTTCATGCTGGGCCTGCTCGGCATCGGCCTCGCGCTGATCCTCGGCATCGGCGTGCGCATCGCCGCGGTCACCGGCGGGCTGCTGCTCGTGCTCATGTGGACCGCGGTCCTGCCCCCCGAGAACAACGTCTTCATGGACGACCACCTCATCTACGCCGCGATCCTGGCCGTGATCGCCCTCACCGGCGCCGGCGCTACCCTCGGGTTCGGCGGCTGGTGGTCGAAGGTCGTCGGAAAGCGCACCTGGCTCACGTGACGGCAAGCGTGTGAGTGCCCACGGGCGGCGGACTTCCGCCGCCCGTCAGCGCGCACTCCGAAGGGATGGAAATTCATGTTGGTGACGCGGGTCCGGGAGCTGGTCGACGAGTTCCCGGCGCTGTTCCGCTTGTTGCCGGGGCTCTCCGTGGCGGAGGTCGACGCGCTGGCCGGCAGGATCGGGCTGCCGCTGCCCGACGACGTTCGCGAGCTGCTGGCCGTCACCCGAGGGATCGCGGTGGGACCCGACGACGTCTACGTCGAGCGGTTCGACGACCCGGACGACCGGTCGGCCTACCACCGGACCGTCGTGGGGTGGCCGGCCCATCCCTGGGTACTCTCGTCCGACGGTGGGCGCGGTGCCTTCCTCGTGTCGATCCACCCGGGCAGCGGAGCATGGGGTCCGGTGTTCCACTCCAGCAACCTGACCTCCTACGCGGTTCAGGCACCGTCGCTGGGCGCATACCTCGACCAGTGGGGCGCGGCGGCCCGGTCGGTGAACGTCCAGGAGGAACTGGACGGCCTCGGCCTGGAACTGCCCGAGGGCACGGATCCCTGGACGGACAAGGAGTTCATGTCGGTCGCGCTCGATGCGATCGTCGACTTCCGCAACGTCGACACCGTGCCGGCCAGGGTGCTGACGTCGGCAGCCGCCCGGGCCTCCGCCGACGGATCGGTGGCGGAACTCGCGGCCGGCCTCGATGACGCGTGGCTCGTGGTGGACCTGGGTGGGGACGTGCCCGCGCGGTTCGCACTCTCCCTGTCCGAACGCGACGAGGCCGTCCCTACCCGATGTCCCGGTGACAGCACGGTGTTCGCAGTGCGGATGCGCCACCCCGGCAAGGCTGTTGAGGTGGCCGCACGGCACTCCTGAGCACGAGGAGACACCTCACGCACGGACGGACCGGGGTCCTGAGGACCCCGGTCCGTGGGTGGTGGGTGTGTCTGTGTCAGGTGGTAACGGCTTCCTTCTCGGCGGCCGGTTCCGGAACCGCGAAGCCCTTGCTCTTCGGGGTGACGAAGGCGTGGGCGAAGCCGGCGATCCCGAGCAGCGCCAGCAGTGCGGCGGCGAGGTAGGCGACCGTCGCTGCCTGACCGGCCTTGGCACCGAACTCGCTGAAGCCGTACGAGGTCAGCAGCAGCCCGCGCAGGGTCTCACCCTTGAAGACCGTCTCCCGTTGCGCGTTCACCTCGGTCAGCTGCTTCTGCAGGTCGGCCAGCGCCGGGTCGTTGGTCTGCTGGGCGGTGGCGATCTTCGCGCGCAGGTCCGTCTGCACGGCGCCGAGTTCGGCGTAGGTCCTGCCACCGGCGGTCGACTTCAGGTGCAGGCCGATGAACTCGTTGGCGTAGCACTCCGCCTGCTTGCCGGTGGTCAGCTTCTGGCCGGCGTACTTCACCAGGCAGTCCGACCTGCGTTCCTCTTCGGTGAGGGTGTCGGCGGTCTTGAAGGTGATGTTCTGCTGGGCGAGCTGGTCCTGGACGTAGTCGTTGGCGAAGTTCGCGTTGCTGGTCAGCACGAGCCCGGCGACCAACAGTAGTCCGGCGAGGACGACCGCGCCGAGGCTGAACATGATGTCAATCGTCCTGCGCTTCATGGTGTGATCCCTTTCGTTTCGGTGTCACCAAAAGGATCGGGGTTCGGCAATGCGCCGGGCAGAGGAGAAATGCGGTTCCCGACAGGGACTTTCGGCCCTGCCCGGCCGGCCGGGACGGAGCGACGGTGGGATTCCGGCCATCTCGACGGAAGGAGCCGGCGATGCGTGCACTCGTCTATCACGGTCCGGGCAGCAAGAACTGGGAAGAGGTTCCCGATCCGATCGTCGATGCCGACACCGACGCGGTGGTCCGCGTCGACACCGTGACGATCTGCGGTACGGACCTGCACATCCTCAAGGGGGACGTCCCCGCGGTCACCGACGGCCGGATTCTCGGCCACGAAGCGGTCGGCACGGTGACGGCCGTCGGAGCGGCCGTCACCACGGTCCGGCCCGGTGACCGCGTGCTGGTCTCCTGCATCACGGCCTGCGGCCGGTGCCGGTACTGCCGGGAGGGCAGCTACGGCCAGTGCATCGGGGGCGGCGGGTGGATCCTCGGCCACCGCATCGACGGCACCCAGGCCGAGTACGTCCGGGTCCCGTTCGCCGACAACTCCACCTACCTGGTGCCGGCCGGCGTCACCGACGAGGAGGTGCTGATGCTGGCCGACATCCTGCCGACCGGCTACGAGGTCGGCGTGCTCAACGGCGCGGTCCGGCCGGGCGACACGGTGGCGATCGTCGGTGCCGGACCGATCGGGCTCGCCGCCGCCGTCGGTGCGCGGTTGCACTCCCCCAGCCACGTCGTGGCCATCGACGTCGCGGGTGGACGGCTCGAGCTCGCCAAGCAGTTCGGTGCCGACGTCACGGTGAACAACCGCGACGACGACCCCGTCGCCCGGATCATGGATCTGACCGGTGGTCTCGGCGCCGACGTCGCGATCGAGGCCGTCGGTGTGCCCGAAACGTTCGAGCTGTGCACCCGGCTGGTCCGCCCGGGCGGGCACGTCGCGAACGTCGGCGTCCACGGCCGGCCGGCCACCCTGCACCTCGAGGACCTCTGGATAAGGAACGTCACCATCACGACGGGACTCGTCGACACCTACTCGACGCCGACGTTGCTGCGCCTGATCGCCGCGCGCCAGCTCGACTCGGGTCGCTTCGTGACCCACCGCTTCGACCTGGACCACATCCTCGACGCCTACGACGTCTTCGGCCGCGCCGGCGAGACCGGCGCCCTGAAGGTCGCGATCAGTCGCTGATCACCGGGGACGGGCCGGTGCCGGCACCGGCCCGTCAGGCCCGGGTGGACCGCACCATGCGCGTCGACCACTGCAGCGCCTCGAAGTACGCGCGGACGGGGTCGGTGATCCGGTCGTCGGTCGGTTCGCCGCGTTCGTAGGCGTGCACGACGCCGAGCAACGAACCCAGCCGACCGCCGCCGTCGGTCAGGGCGGTCGCGATGTCGCCGGACAGCGGTAGCTGCGCCGCGACGGTGGCCACCCGCTGGTCGAGCAGGTCGGCCACGCCACCGATCAGGCCGGCGATGAACGCCGCGTCGTCGGAGACGCCGAACGCGGCGGCGAAGTACTGGCAGAGCCGGGCGTGCGCGACGGTCATCGTCAGCTGTTCGTCGGTGGCGCCGGTGACGTCGTCGAGGATCATCAGCATGGCCCACTGTCGGATCTGGGCGAGGCCGAGCAGCACGACGGCCTGCCGCACCGACGACACCGACGTGAGGACGCCGGCCGCGGCCGAGTTGCAGCCGCGCAGGATCCGCATCGACAGCGCCGGGTCGTTCGCGATGATCCCCAGCACCTTCTCGACGTCGGCCTCGGCCGAGTTCAGTTCCGCGATCAGTTCCAGCCGGCGCACCCGCGACGGGTTGAGCGTCGCCGCGGTCAGCACCTGGGGCCGGCTCAACCGGTAGCCCTGCCGCAGCTCGCAGTCGTAGCGGTCCGCGAGCTCCAGGTCGGCGTCGGTCTCCAGCTTCTCCGCGACGAACCTGACCCGATCGCGACGCCGTCGGCACGCGTCGATGATGCCTTCGATCTCCGCGGGGCCGCATTCAATGAAGTCGATTTTCACGAAGGATGCCACGTCGAGCAGCCGCTCGTGGCCGAGGCCCCAGGTGAAGTCGTCCAGCGCGATGCGGAACCCGGCCTGGGCGAGCCGGGTGACGCCGGCGACGACCTCGTCGTCCACCTCCACGGTCTCCAGAATCTCCAGGACGGCGCGGTCGGGACCGAACGGCAACGCGAGCTCGCCGACGCAGAACTCCCGGGTGAGGTTGATGAAGCAGGGCAGCTCACCGGCGACCGCGCCGATGCCGAACTCGGTGAAGGCGTTGACGATCACCTCACCGGTCGCGAACGTGTCCTGCCGCTGGGCGTCGACCGCCTGCTCCTGCCCGCGGAACAGCAGTTCGTACGCGACGACGTTGCCGCTCCGGTTGTAGATCGGTTGCCGACCGACGTGCACGCGTCGGGTGCCCGGTCCGGCGGGCGCAGGTGCTGCCATACCGTGGTCATCGACCCATCAGCCGCCGGCTGCGGAAAAGTGCTCCACGTCACCTCGCCGACGCGGGTTAGAACGGGCGATCCGACGTCAGCGCTTTTCCGACCGGGGGACGTGGACGGGACACCGCACCTCGTCCGCCGCCGCCAGCTGCGACATCGCATCATGGTAGTCGGCCCGGCTCATCGATCGACGGTTGAGTCCGGCGACCAGGGCCGCCTCGCGCCGGCGGCCACGGGCGGCGACCCGGCCCCGCGTGACGGGCTTCCACCGGTTGCGGTCGGCCCTGCCCAGCCCGTCGATCCGGTCCGTCAGGAAATGTCCCGCCGCCAGAGCGGCCGCGACCAGAATCACGACCACCGTCACCATCATCACCGCCACCGCCATCGCCTCCTCCGGCCCGCCGGCACGCCTGCCGGCATCACCCAGCCTCGGGCATCGACGACGGTCGTGGAAGGGCGGATGTGCCGTCGTTCCTCGCCGAGTGGCATCGACGTGGTCGGGACCTTCGACCCTGGCGCAGGACACCACCGTCGTGCCTACGCGGCGAAGCGCTCGCGACCGCGGTCAGGCCTCCGCTCGGGCCGGCGCGGCCCGATCTCTCCTTCCACACGCTCGGACCGGGCTATCCGGACAACCGACGCATCTCCCGCTCGATGTGCTTCTCATCGGGTTGCGGCGCGTACACGTCCCAGACGTTGAAGGCCACCCCGATGCCCCACCCGAGCAACGGAATGAGCGGCCAGTAGAACACGTCCGGGGTGGTCGCCAGCCAGACCGCGCCGAGCAGGAGGTTGACGGTCACGTAGGCGATCAGGTGGGCCTGCAGTCCCCGCTTCTTGCGCAACCGGTCGATCGCCTGGCGGCGGAGGTCCCAGTCGGTCGGATCGGTCTTGACGGTCATGGCGTTCGTCCTTTCCGCTCGTCCGGTCGGTGCAGCGCGTCCCGGAGGTCGGAGCCGACCGTGGACAGGCCGTCGGCCACCGCTTCGGCGACCATGACACCGACGTCACGGACGTCGGCGCGGACGGCGTCGTCCTGGATGGCGTTCCCGGCGGCCGCGAAGGCCTCCCGGACGCTGTCGCGCAGTTCGTCGAGTGCCCGCGGCACCCCCTCACCGCCGGCCTGCTCGTAGTGGAGCTTCAATTTCAGCGCCAGCGCGTCCAGCCGATCCGCCAGCTCCGCCCAGCGCCGATGGGAGCCGGGTGCGTGAGCGGGTGGCCGGGCGACACCGTACAGCGCCGCTTCGAGCCGGGCGATCCGCTCCTCGACGCGACGAATGCGCAGTTCCATCTCCGTGGTGACGGGGACGGCTTCGAAGACGGTCCTGGACATGACGGACCCCTACTCTCCGGGTCGTCGTTCACGGACCCGGTTCCATCGGCGTCGGCGTGTTCCACCACGCCCGCCGATCCGAGTGTCGGTGCGCCGTGCCCCGACGGACAGGGACCAAAGTCCCGGCCGGTCGTGCGCTCCGACAACCGGGACTTCCGGCCCTGTGCCGCCACCGCCCGCCGTGCGAACCTCGGTCGCACATCCGGTCAGGTCACCCGCTGGAGGTATTGATGAAGGCCAGGATCGGCGACCGGCTCGTGTGCGAGGGCCAGCATGTCGGTGACGCGCAGCGCATCGGGACCATCGTCGAGGTCGGTCATGCCGACGGAAGCCCGCCCTTCCGGGTGCGGTGGTCCGACGGTCACGAGAGCTATGTCTCCCCCGGCCCCGACGCCCGCATCCAGCCGGCCGACGGCGGGTAGGTCCCGCCAACCACACGCTGAATGTCCATTGTGGACCCGTCCGGTGGTGACGGGCAGTTCGACCCGTGCCACGGGACTTTCGGCCCCGGCCCGCCGGCGGGTCGCCGGAACAATGGAATCGGACGATGGCCGACGCCGCATCGCCGGGCGTCATCGTCGGCTCGGCGGCGCCGGCCACCTTCGCAAGGAGGTGCGTGATGTCCGACTTGTCAACCGTGCAGCTCCCGCCGCTTCCGCCGGGTGAGGAGCCGCCCGCCGAATTGCCGCCCGAGGCAGAACCTCCGGGCCCGGGTCCACGCCGGCGGTGGCTCCGGATCGCCCTGATCGCCGTGCTGGCGGTCCTCCTGGTGGCCACACCGGTGACGTTGTACCTCATCTTGCACGACGACTCCCCCGGTACCGGTGGGGTCGGCGGTGGTGGTGGGGTGCCGACGGCGGAGCCGACCGTCAGCACCGCCCCGAGCGGGGCGCCGTCGGCGACCTCCGGCGTGACCGCACCGGACGGACGGATCTCGCCCGAGGTGCTGCGCAACGCGACGATCGACGTCCCACCGTGGCCGACCGACAACCTGACCGGCATCTCGGGCCGGGTGACGTTCCACAACGGCGAGGTCCTCGTCCCGGCCGACAGCACGTTCCCGTTCGAGCGGCACATGCTCATCGGGAACGTCACCTACGGCGACGTCGACCGTGACGGCGCCACCGAGACCGTCGTCCAGATCAGCGCCTTCGTGCAGGGCGGCAGCATCCAGATCGTCGCTCTCGACCGGGACCGCAGGGGCACCATCGTCACGATGGGAACCGTCGTCGCCACCACCGGCGAGGTGCGGGGCATCGATGCCGCCGCCACCCGTGTGACCGGTGACGGCGTCGTCGAGGCCCGCGTCGGCGACTACCAGCGGTGCTGTGGTGACGAGACACCGCAGCTCTGGCAGAAGCGTGGCTACGCGTGGAACGGCAGCCGGTTCCGGCAGACCACGGGACCGGTCTCCTTCCCGATCAACCCCTCGGTGACCGAGACCTCGTACACCCCCGGTGAGCTCGTCCTCGGGCCCGCCGTCAACGGTGTGCGCCACGGCACCCTGACCGTGACCGTCCGGTACGTGCGGGGTGTCCGCCCGGCCCACCTGGCGCTCTACATGAACCTTCCGCCCGGGATGGAGCCGGACGGATCCGCGTGGCCACCGGTGCGCAGTGACCAGGTGTGGCCGATCATCGTCGACGTGCCCACCCCGGCCACCGGCGCCGACACCACGTACACCTTCGCGTTCCGCCGGCCGGCGACGTCGACAGGTGGTGACTTCGGCCTGGATGTGCGCGGAGTCAACGCCGCCGGCACGGTGCTGAGCGAGTCGAACCCGTGGAAGAGCCCGGCGTCGGTCGTCATCCGCACGTCGGACTGAGCCGGAACGAGTGAGGAGAAGGCCATGGACGGTCGCGTCGTCGTCGGCATCGACGGCTCGAAGGAAAGCCTGACCGCGATCGACTGGGCGGTCGCCGATCTGCGCGTCCGCCCGCGCCGGCTGCACCTGCTGCACGCCTGCGGTTGGTCGTTCGTCGGACTGCCCCTTCGCGGGGACGGCCTCCACCTTTCGGTGGAGGTCCGGACGCCGGAGGGTGCCTACCTCGTCGCGGAGAAGCTCCTCGCCGAAGCCGTCGGGCGCGTCGACATCAACGTGCCCGTCACGACCGAGATCTCCACCGACGTTCCCGGGCGGGCCCTGCTCACCGCATCCCGCACGGCCGGCCTCGTCGTGGTGGGCGCCCAGGGAACGGGCAGCTTCGCCGGGCTGCTGCTCGGCTCCGTGGCCTCCCAGGTCACCGCGCATGGCCGGTGCCCCGTGGTCGTCGTCCGGCCGGTGCCGGTCGCCGACGGCCCGGTGGTCGTCGGCGTGGACGGTTCGCCGGCGTCGCAACGCGCGCTGGCGTTCGCCCACGACTACGCGGCGGCACACAACCGGGTCCTGGTCGCGTTGCACGCGTGGCGATGGCCGGTCCCGGCCGGGCCCGGTGAGCCGGTACCGCTGGTGTACGACCGGGACCTGCTCCGCTCGGCGGAGGAACGGGTCCTCGGGGCCGCCATCGCCGCGTTGCCGCCGGATCCGCCGGTCCCGGTGGAACCGCGCCTGGTCGCCGGCCGGGCCTCACCGGCCCTCATCGAGGCATCGGCCGGAGCCTCGCTGACCGTGGTCGGATCGCGGGGGCGCGGCGGCTTCACCGGGCTGCTGCTCGGTTCGGTCAGCCACCAGGTCCTGCACCACGCGGTGGGCCCGGTCGCGGTTGTCCACGCGGCCTGACGGCCGGATCGGCGAGCGGCGACGGAGGAGCCATGAAAGCCCCACAGGTCATTGTCGGGATCGGAGACGCACCCGGTAGCGGCCCCACCCTCCGGTGGGCCGTGACGGAGGCCGCCCGCCGCGGCCAAGCCCTGCGGATCGTCCACGCGGCCCGTCCGGACGCGTGCCACAGTGCGGAGCACCCGGAGGTGCTGGCGCTCGATCACGCGGTGAGAGTGGTCACCGCCGCCGTCGAGGAGGCCCGGCGGTCGGCGCCCGGTGTCCGCGTCATCCCCGAACCCGTCCTCGGGTGCCCGGCCGCGACCCTGGTCGCGGCGGCCGGGCGGCACGACCTGCTGGTCGTGGGCGACCGGGAACGTACCGGGCCGGCCACCGCCGTCCGCGGATCGACGTGCCGACAGGTGGCACTACGCGCACGCTCGTCGGTCGCCGTCGTCCGTGGCCGGGCTGGACCGGAGACCGGTCCGGTCGCCGTCGGTTACGACGGTTCCCCGGCGGCCGAGTCGGTGCTGGTTTCGGCGTTCGAGTCGGCTGCCGCACGGCGCTGCGCGCTGACGGTGATCCGCGCGTCCCGGTTCCCGCCGCCCGGACCGGCGGACGGCCCGCACTCCGCGAAGGTCCTCACCGCGGTGACCGTGCGGGGCGCCCTCGCCGCCGACGCCCGGCGGGCCGTCGCGCCGCTGGCGGACAAGTATCCCGACGTCGCGGTCGACATCCTGATCACCGGCGACGACCCGGCCGGGGCTCTGGTGGCGGCGTCGCGCGAGGCGCGGCTCGTCGTGATCGGGGCGCCCGGTGCCGGCGGGGTCGTCGGCGGCCAACGTGACTCGGTCGGCCTCCAGCTGCTGCGCCACTCCGGCTGCCCGGTGCTCATCGCCCGCCCGTGACGGACGGCGGCACGCATCGACGGCGGCCGCCTGTCCCGCGCATCCGGGACCTTCGCCTCTGCGTCCGGCACGGGCCCAGGACCGAGGATCGGGCCAGCGAACACCTGGAGGCGTGATGTCGACCATCACCGACGCGGCAACCCGCGATCCGTCCGGCCCCGACCACGCCGGGCGGCCGATCGTCGCTGCCCTCGGCGACGACAACCGGCACGACCTCGGAGTCGGCCCCACCGTGCTGCGGCACCTGCGCGGGCGCGGCCTCAACGTGACCTTCGTCGACAGCGACGCCGGCGATCCGGCCCAGGTCGAGGTGTCGCGGGGCACCGACCCGGTCATCGTGGTCGATCCGATCCGCGCCGAGCCGTGCCATCCCGGACGGGTCCACCGGCTCGTCATGTCCCGGCCCGACGGCGCCGGCAGCCTGATCGTCTTCGCGGTGGAGACGGGCGACGTCGCCGACGGCGCCGGGCTCTCGCCGGCGGTCGCGGCCGCCGCCCGACGGGTCGCCGACGCGATCGCCGCCGAGATCGGGTCGGCGCAGTCGCCGGGACCGGACATCGCCACCCGGCGGTCACTCCTCCGCGGGAACGATCGGAGCTGACGGACGGTCACGCGGGCAGCTGCAGGTCACGGTGCCGCAACCGGACGAAACCCGCTGACGCGAACATGAGCAGAACCACCGTCAGCCCCGCGATCGGGCCCACGTCGACCGGCACGGCCGGCACCTTCGGCACGTGCGTGAACGGCGACAGGTCCCGCCCCCAGGCCGGCACACCCAGCGTGGCGCCGAACAGCGGGCCGAGCACGATCGACGCCAGCAACAGCGACCACGCCACCACGACCGCCGCCCGGTGCGCGAACGCGACCGCCACCAGCACCGCGGCGGCGAGCACACCGATCGCCGGGAGCTGGACCAGCCCGGCGCGCACCAACGGCGCGATCTGACCCACGGGGTCGCCCAACGCCCCGGCCGCGGCGAGCCCGGCGCCGCCCGCGAACACCAGCACGAGCGCCGTCGCCCCGAGCAGCGTGACGCCCACATGGGCGGCCGCCCACCGGACCCGGCCGACCGCGGTCGCGAGAACCGGCTCCAGCGGCCCGTCCGCCTCCTCCGACCGCATGCGGAGCAGGACCTGCACCGCGTAGATGGCGGCGGCGACGCCGGCCATCTGCATGATCGACGACCGGTAGGCGTCAACGATCTGGTCGCTGCCGCCCATCCGCACGTACCAGTCGCGGGCGCTTCCGGTCGCGTCCCGGACCTGCTCGACGAGACCGCCCATGACCACGCCGAACCCGAGCATGCCCACGGCCCAGCCGATCGCGGGCCCCCGCTGAAGGCGCCAGGCCAGCCCGACCGGTCCGCGCAGGGCCCGGCCGGCGTGCGCCCGGCCCGGTCGCTGCGGCAGCATGCCGAGCGCGAAGTCGCGGCGCGTCGCCAGGACGGCACCGGCCGCCGAGGCCGTGACGAACACCGCCACCGACAGGGCGAGCGGCCACCAGTCGTTCCCGCCGAACGGCCGCATCTGCTGCCCCCAGCCGATCGGGGAGATCCAGGCCGGCCACGTGCTCGCCACCCGCAGACCGGCCGCGTCGACCCGGCCGGTCATGTTGCCGACCCCGCTGGTCAGGAACGCCACGCCGAGAACGGCGGCGGCCAACCCGCTGGCGGCCCGCGTGCTGGTCGCCAACTGCACGGTGACCGCCGCGACCCCGGCGAACACGAGACCCACGCCGGCGACCGCGGCACCGGCGGTGATCGAGCCCCCGGCCGGCTGCCCGGCGACCATCAACGCCACCGCGATCAGCACGGCCAGGACTCCGTTGGCGGCCGTGGTGACCGCCAGAGCCGCCGCCAGTGCCGCGTGTCGGCCGACCGGGCCGGCGCCGATCAGCTCCGCCCGGCCCGTCTCCTCGCCCTGCCGCGTGTGCCGCACGACCGCGAAGATGCTCATCAGCGCGGCCAGAACAGCCAGGAGGACGAAGTTCCGCACCATCGCGTATGCGCCGAGGCTGGGACCCGACGCCAGACCGAGCAGCCGGATTCCGGGGCTTCCCGCCGCGGCCCGGGTCTCCCGCACCAGGTCCGCGGTGTCGCTGAAGTCGTTGGCCCACAGGGCCGTCGTCGCGGCGGTGAAGGCGGCCAAACCGATCATCCACAGTGGAAGGACCAGCCGGTCGCGACGAACGGCGAGCCGGCTGAGCTGGCCGAGGCCGGTCGTCGCGGTCATCGCACGCCCGCCAGGTCCGTGTCGGTCGACGCGCTGTCGTAGTGGCGCAGGAACAGCTCCTCGAGGGTCGGTGGCGAGGTGACGAGCGATTGGACGCCCAGAGTGACCAGCCGCTGCAGCACCACGTCGAGTTCGCCCTGGTCGACACTGAACCGGGCCAGTCGACCCTCCACACGCGCGTCGTGCACGCCGGGCAGCTGGGAGATCCCGTCGAACGGCCGGGCGGTCTCGACGGCCACCGTCACGCGGGTCAGGTGCCGCAACTGCTCGAAGTTTCCCGTCTCCGCGGCCCGACCGGCCCGCACGATCGTGACGCGGTCGCACAGGGCCTCGACCTCGGACAGGATGTGGCTCGACAGCAGCACCGTCCGCCCGGCTCCGCGCAGGTCCCGCACCACCTGCTGGAATTGCGCCTCCATCAACGGATCCAGCCCGGAGGTCGGCTCGTCGAGCAGGTACAGGTCCGCGTCGGAGGCGAACGCCGCCACCAGCGCCACCTTCTGCCGGTTCCCCTTCGAATAGGCCCGGCACCGCTTGGTCGGGTCGAGTTGGAAGCGTTCGAGCAGCTCGACCCGGCGTACCGGGTTCAGCCCGCCACGCAGCGAACCGAGCAGGTCGATCACCTCACCGCCGGTGAGATTCGGCCACAGGTTCACTTCTCCCGGTACGTACGCCAGCCGGCGGTGCAGCCGCACCGCGTCCCGCCACGGGTCCTCGCCCAGCACACTGACCTGACCGCCGTTGCGTCGCAGCAGGCCCAGCAGCACCCGGATCGTCGTCGTCTTCCCCGCCCCGTTGGGGCCCAGGAACCCGTGCACCTCCCCGGCGGAGACGGTCAGGTCGAGCCCGTCCAGGGCCCGCGTCGCGCCGAACGTCTTCACCAGTCCGGACGCGAGGATCACAGAATCCAGCTCGCTCATGACTTCAGGACATCCGAGGGCACCGCATCCGCCCAGTGACTTTCGACCCATGGGTCGATGACCTGCGGCACTCCTCCGCGGCACCGCACGGCGCGACGCTCGACCTGACCGGCCGTACGCCACCGTGCCGGCCCGTCAGAAGGAGGAACCATGCACAGCAACGAGATCGTCGTCGGCTTAGACGGGTCCGCGCAGAGCCGGGCCGCGTTGCGGTTCGCCGTCGCGCAGGCGCGGCGGATGCGGGCCACGGTGCGCGTCGTCACCGCGTTCGACTACAACTGGGGGTCCGGTCGGTTCGGCGGATCCGAGGAGCAGGAACAGGCCGTCCGCGCGCGGCACGAGAAGGCCCTGGCCGAGGCCATCGAGGAGGTCCGCCCGGTCGCGGCCGACGTCACCGTCGCCGGCTCGGCCGTGCTCGGCGAACCCGCCCCCGTGCTGCTCAACGCCGGGAAGGCCGCGGTCCTGACCGTGGTCGGCAACCGTGGCCGCGGCGGCTTCGGCAGCCTGCTGCTCGGATCGGTCAGCCAGAAGGTCGCCACGCACGCCCGGCACCCCGTGGTCGTCGTGCGCGGCACCGTCGACACCGCGACCGGACCGGTCATCGTCGGCGTCGACCACACCGACCACAGCGAGCACACGATCGGCGCCGCGTTCGAGGAAGCGGTCCGCCGCGGATCCTCCGTCATCGCGATCCACGCCTACGAGTTCCCGGCCGCCTACGGCGTGATGGCCATGAGCGTCCTGCCCTACAAGCCCGAAGACCTGCGTGACGCCGAGGTCGCCGCGTTGGAGACGGCGTTGGAGCCGTGGCGGGAGAAGTTCCCCGGCGTGCCGGTCGAGGCGCTGGTGGCCCGGGGCACGGCTGCCCGCGTGCTGGTCGACGTCTCCAGCAACGCGGGTCTGGTCGTCGTGGGCTCGCGCGGCCACGGCGGGGTCGCCGGAACCCTGCTCGGCTCGGTCGGCCTCCAGGTGCTGCACCACGCCGACTGCCCGGTCATGATCGTCCACCCGACCGACACCCCGGCCCCGGAGGGGTGACCCGCATGCGAGCCCTGGTGGTCTACGAATCGATGTTCGGCAACACGCGGGCGGTGGCGACCGCCATCGCCCGTGGCCTGGCGACCCGCATGGCCGTCGACGTGTTCGAGGTGGGCGCCGCGCCCGACCGGGTCGACGACGGCGTCGACCTCGTCGTGGCCGGCGGACCGACCCACGCGTTCAGCATGAGCCGCCCCAACACCCGCAAGTCGGCGGCCGACCAGGCCGACGAACCGCTGGTGTCGGCCGGACGCGGACTGCGGGACTGGCTCGACGCCGCCGGCCCGACGTTGCGCGGGCGCGCCGTCGCCACGTTCGACACCAAGATCGAGAAGGCGTACCTGCCCGGCTCCGCGGCGCGGTCCGCGCACAAACGGTTGCGCCGCCTGGGATGTCGCCCGGTCGCGCCGGCGGAGAACTTCGTCGTCCTCGGGACGGCCGGCCCGCTCGCCGACGGCGAACTGGACCGGGCCACCCGGTGGGGCGAACACCTCACCACACTCACCGACGAGCCGGCCACCGTCTGAACCACTGACGGACACGGGTCCCGCGACGGTCGTCGCGGGACCTGTCTCCGTCAGCCGAACAGTGCCGACCCGTACTTGAGCACAACCGCCAACGCGAGCACGAGCAGCCAGATGGTGACGGCGATCAGGTCGAGATCGACGTCGATGGCGGCCATCAGCGCGCGCTGCGCCCGCGCGGGCAGGTAGAGGTTGCCGTCGCGGATGTTGACGTGGGTGAGGCTCATGAACACGAACGTCGTCGACACGGTGACGAGCAGGCACCACGGGCACAGCGCGCCGATGTCGAACATGGACTCGTAGAACAGCCAGTAGGCGAAGAGCAGCCCGAGCGTGTAAATCACCTGTGCCGCGAGCATGAACCACCGCGGGAACCGGACGCCGCCCAGGCTCGCGACCGCGATGGTGATGACGACCGGCTCGGCCGCGATGCCCAGGAACGCGTTGGGGAACCCGAACAGGTGTGCCTGCCAGGAACCGGCGACGGTACCGCAGCTGATGACCGCGTTGATGTTGCACGAGAGGGTGGCGTCGGGGTCGGCGGCGAGGTTCACGGCCTCGACCGCGAGGACGAACGAGGCGAGCAGGCTCAGCACCGACGACACGAGCATCGTCCCGAAGATCCAACCGTTGCGGTGACGTATCGTCCGCAGCCTGGTCAGCACGTCCGTCACGGCCGGCCCGCCGCGGCCTCGACGGCCCGCGTCAGCGCGCCGGCCGTGTACAGGTCACCGGTGAAGGCCTTGCCGTTGATGCGCACGGTGGGCGTCCCCGACACGCCGTCGTCGACCGCGGCCGACGTCGCGGCCACGACCCACGGCTCGAACGTCCGGAGCCGGAAGCGGTCGGTGACCGGTGACGGTACGCCGACGCCCGCGGCCACCGCCGCGATCTCGTCGTCGGTCAGGCCCGGGCCGCCCTCGGCCGGCTGCCGGTCGTACAGCGCGCGGTTGACGGCCAGCACCCGGTCCGGCGCCGCGTCGGCGACCGTCGCGACCGCGTTGGCCGAACGCGTCGAGTAGCGGGTTCCGGCCGACAGGCGGTCCAGGAACGACAGCGGGTGCAGTTCGAGCCGTACGGTGCCGGCCGCGATCAGCCGATCCAGTTCGGCGGCGTTGGCCTTCTCGAACCTGCCACAGTACGGGCAGAGATAGTCGAGATAGACCGCGACGGTCACGGGTGCGTTCGCCTGCCCGGTGACGATCGCTCCGGCGGCGGTACCGGAGGACGGAACGACGACCGGGCCGGCGGACGTCGTCGTGGCGCCGGGGTCGTCACCGGCGTCGTCGGCCGCCTTGACCACACTCACCACGATCGCGACGACCAGACCGAGGATCACCACGCCACCGACGGCGAGCAGGCGCCGACGGACCCGCCGGCGCCGCTCGGCGGCGGCCAGCGCGAGACGGCGCTCGCGGGACCTGGTCCGGGATCGAGTTCCCACCTGTCGCACCTTCCTGGCGTCATGAACGCATCGGACACGTCCGCACCAGTCTCGTTCCGGCGGGCGCCAGGCACCCGGGCACAAGGTCCCGAACCGACCGGACGTTCGCCTTTTCCGGCACCGGTTCCGGCCCGACATGCTCGACGCATGAGGAAAGCCGAGGAGTTGACGACCAACAACCGCTCCGGCGATGTCCTGTCCGCCTGCCTACGCGCGGCCGCCGCCGCACCGTCCATACACAACACCCAGCCGTGGTTGTTCCGCGTCCACGGCCGTCAGGTTTCCGGCGCGGTGATCGAGGTCCGCGTCGACCGGAGCAGGCGGCTGGAGGTTCTCGACCCGGACGGCCGGGAAATGTTCGTGAGCGTCGGTGCGGCCGTGTTCAACCTGCGCGTCGCGCTCGCCGCCGCCGGCTTCGAAACGGCCGTGTACCGGACGCCGGAGAACGACCTGGACATCGCCGCCCGGATCACCGTGGGCGACGCCGAGGCGCCGTCCGGGGCCGCGCTGTCCCTGCACGCGGCGATCGCCCGCCGCCACACGAACCGGCGGCCGTTCGCCGACCGGCGGATCCCGTTCGGGACGATGGAGGAGTTGCGCGGCGCCGCCACCGCGGAGCGGGCCAGCCTGCTCGACGTCGGGCCGGACCTGCGTGGCGCCGTACTCAGCCTCACCCGTACCGCCGAGAAGCGGATGCGGTCGGACCCCGCCTACCTGCGCGAACTGGCAGCGTGGACCAACCCGTCCAGCGTCGGACGGGCCGACGGGCTGCCCCAACACGTCCTCGGCCCGCGCGACAAGGACGCGTCGCTGCCGTTGCGCGACCTGGGAATCGGCCTCGGTCTACCGACGGCTCAGGTCGAGTTCGAACCCGACCCGACGCTGGTGCTGCTGTACACGCCGGACGACACACGCGGCGACTGGGTCCGGGCGGGTAAGGCCCTGCAACGGATCTGGCTGACCGCCACCGTCCGCCGCCTGGCCCTGACCCCGATGAGCCAACTGACCGAGATCGCCGCCCTGCGCGACCTCCTGTCGGACTCGGGGACCCGGTACGTGGCCCAGATGGTCATGCGGATCGGCTATCCGCTGTCACCGGCGCTGCCGACGCCGCGCCGTCCCCTACCCGACCTGCTCGTCTGACCCCATGGACGGTGGACCATGACACAGCACACCCGCGCCGAGATCGACCAGCTGATGGAGGCCTCGCTCGCCGCGCTGCGGGCGCCGTCGATCCTCAACTCCCAGCCGTGGCGGTGGCGCACCCGCGGCCCGGACGTGGAGCTGCAGCTCGACCCGGACCGCCGCCTGCCCGGGGTCGACCCGGCCGGTCGGCTGATGATGATGAGCTGCGGCGCCGCCCTGCACCACGCGCTGGCCGCCCTGGCCGGTGCCGGGTACGCCGGTGACGTCGACCGCCTGCCCGCCGGCGCCCGACCGGACGTGGTCGCCCGCGTGCGGCTCGGCCCCGCGGTCCCGCCCGACCGCTCCGCGTCCGCGGCCATCAACCGCCGCCGAACCGACCGCCGGCCGTTCGCCGACGTCCCGCCGAGCGACCGCGACCTGAGTGCCCTCCGTGCCGCGGCCCATCGACACGGTGTCGCCCTGCAGATCCTGCGTGCCGACCAGGTGGACGCGTTCGCGGACATCGTGGCCCTGGCCGGCGCCGCGGAACGCGAGGTACCGGCGTACACGCGCGACGTCGCCGAGTGGAGCGATCGCGCACGGACCAGCGGGGACGGGGTGTCGCTCGCCGACGTGTCCGCGTCCGGCCCGTACCGGGTGCCGCCGCGCGACTTCGCGCTCGACCGCCGGCCGGGGTTGGATCCCGGCGGCGGAACCGACCGGGGCACCGTCTACGCGGTGCTCGTCACCCGTGGCGAGGACCGCGCCGACTGGCTGGCCGCCGGCGAGGCGATGTCCGACGTCTGGCTGACCCTGACCGCACGCGGCCTCGCCGCCTCCCCGATCAGCGAGGTGGTCGAGGTGCCGCAGGCCGCCGCCGCGCTCCGCCGGTTGCTCGGCTGGACCGGGCACCCGGCGATCGCGTTCCGGATCGGCCGGCCCGGTGATCCGACACCACCGCCTCCGAGCACCCGCCGCGCCGGCACCGACGTGGTCGGGCTGCCGGGCGACCCCTGAGCCGATGGCCACCACGTCCCCGGCCACCCGGAACGGGCTGTCCACCGCCGAGGCGGCCGCTCGTCGGGTGGAGACCGGTCCGAACGTCCTGCCCGAGCCGGCACCGCCGCGCCTGGCCGCGCGGGTCGGCCGCCAGGTGCGGGATCCGCTGATCCTGGTGCTGCTGGCCGCGATGGCGGTGACGGCCGCCCTGCGTGACGTGGCCGACCTCGTCGTGATCGGTCTGGTCATCGTTCTCAACACGACCGTCGGTGTCGTGCAGGAGGTCCGTGCGGACCGTGCCGTCGCGGCGCTGCGGCGGCTCGCCGCACCGACGGCCCGGGTCGTCCGGGACGGCTCGCCGGTGGTCCTTCCGGCCGCCGAGCTCGTTCCCGGCGACCTCATCCAGGTGCAGGCCGGCGACGTCGTGCCGGCCGACGCGACGCTCACCGAGGCGGTCCGGCTGACCGTGGACGAGTCGGCGCTGACCGGCGAATCGGTGCCCGTCCGCAAGAACGCCGAACCGTCCACTGTGGACGAGCTGGCGGCCGGAACCGTGGTGGCGACCGGGCGCGGCGCCGCAGTGGTCGTCCGCACCGGCCCGGACAGTGCGCTCGGCCGGATCGCGGCACTGGTCGCCGCGACCCCGCACCGCAGCACCCCGCTGCAACGGCGGCTGGCCGGCCTCGGCCGGACCCTCGCCGTGGCGACCGTGGTGCTGTCCCTCGTCGTGCTCGTCAGCGGACTTCTCCGCGGGTTGCCGCTGGCCGACATGGTGCTCGCCGCGGTGAGTCTGACGGTGGCGGCGGTACCGGAGTCCCTTCCCGCGGTCGTCACGGTCGCCCTGGCGCTCGGCGCGCGTCGCATGGCCCGCCGCCACGCGATCGTTCGCCGCCTGCCGGCCGTGGAGACCCTCGGATCGGTGACGGTCATCGCGGCCGACAAGACCGGCACCCTCACCGAGGGCGCGATGTCCGTCGAGCGGGTGGTGCTGCCCGACGGGACGACGGAGACGCTCACCGGAACCGGATACGAGCCGGTGCCCGTCGTGGATCGCCCGTCGCTTTCCGGAGTGGGTCTGGCGATGCTGCTGTGCAACGACGCCGACCTGGCCGCACCGCACGGCGACGACGGGCGGTGGAGTGCGGTCGGCGACCTGATGGAGGCCGCCCTGATCACCGCGGCCGCCCGGTGCGCGGTGCCGCCGGAGACCCGCAACGCGTATCCACGCGTCGCGGAGATCCCGTTCGACGACACCCGGCTGCGCATGACGACCGTGCATGCCCGCCCGGACGGCGGCTTCCTGGTGGCCTCCAAGGGCGCGCCGGAGCGGATGCTCGCCGCCGACGGCCCGCTCCGGATCTCCCCGGAGGTGCGGAACCGGATGCGCGCCACGGCTCACGAGCTGGGCGCCGACGGATACCGGGTACTGGCCGTCGCCACCCGCCGCACCGACGGGATCCCGCACGATCCCGAGCGGGATCTCGACCTGTTGGGTCTGGTGGCGCTCATCGACCCGGTCCGGGCCGAGGCCGGCCCGGCGGTGGCGGAGATCGGGCGCGCCGGCATCAGGCTGATGCTCGTCACCGGCGACCACCCGGCCACCGCCGCCACGATCGCCGGCCGGGTCGGCCTGCCCGCCCAACGGGTCATCACCGGAGACAGGCTCCCCGAGGGCCCGCTTCCGGCCGCGCAGGTGTTCGCCCGCATCAGGCCCGAGCAGAAGCTCAGCATCGTGCGCGCCCTGCAGCAGGCCGGTGAGGTGGTGGCGATGACCGGTGACGGCGTCAACGACGCGCCGGCGCTGCGGGCCGCGGACATCGGCGTCGCGATGGGCCGTGGCGGCACCGAGGCCGCCCGGCAGGCCGGCGACCTGGTGCTCGCCGACGACAACATCGCCACCGTCGCCGCCGCCGTCGAGGAAGGGCGGCGCATCTACACCAACATCCGCCGGTTCCTCACCTACGCGCTGTCCGGCGGACTCGCCGAGGTCGCGGTGATGCTGATCGGACCGTTCCTGGGCCTCGCCGTTCCGCTGCTTCCCGCCCAGATCCTCTGGATCAACATGCTCACGCACGGGCTGCCCGGCGTGGCGCTGGGGGCCGAACCCGCCGAACGGGCCGCGATGGACCGTCCACCACGGACACCCGACGAGGCGATCCTCGGCGACGGCCTGGCCGGCCGGGTGCTCGTCACCGGCAGCATGATCACAGCCGTCGCCCTCACCGCCGCCACCGTCGCACAGGCGAACGGACGGCCGTGGCAGTCGGTGCTGTTCACCGTCCTCGGGCTCGCCCAACTCGGGGTGGCGCTCGCCATCCGCAGGCAAGGGCGGCGCAACCACAGCCTCGACCTCGCCGTCGCGTCGTCGCTGATCCTGCAACTCGGCGGCGTGTGGCTGGAACCGTTGCGGAGCCTCCTCGGCACGGCCACCCTGTCGCTGACCGACGTCGCGCTATGCGCCGTGGCGGCCGCGGTGCCGGGACTGGCGATCGTCGTTTACACCAGGTTCGCAGCGGCGCCCCTACGTTCGGCCGAATGAGACTGCTGTACGGCATCGCCGTTCTGGTCATTGCCGCCGGCGTGACCGCGTGCACCACCGACGACGATCCCCCGGCGACCAGCGCGAGCAGCTGTCCCGGCGCGCTGGGCGCGGCGTTCGACGCGTGGGGCCGGGCCGGGTTCAGCGGCACCGTCGCCGTCTCGACGGCCGGCCGGTTCGACTGTCTCGCCGGCTACGGGTCGGCGAACGACGCCACCGGCGCGCGGAACACGGCCGACACGGTCTACGCCATCGGCTCGGTCACCAAGGCGTTCACGGCGGCGAGCGTCCTGAAGCTCGCCGACGAGCGCAAGCTCTCCCTCGACGACCGGATCGGCACGCTCGTCCCGGCGGTCACCGGTCCGGTCTCACAAGCGACGGTGCGGCAGGTGCTCCTGCACACCAGCGGCATCCGCGGCTCGATCGGCGCCGACCGCCAGCCGTTGAGCCGCGACGAGGCGATCGCCGCGATCAACCGGCTCGAACTCGCGTTCCCGCCGGGCACCGACGACGCGTACAGCAACGCCGGCTACACGCTGCTCGCGATCGTCGTCGAGGCCGTGTCCGGAAAGAGCTACCGGGACTACACGGCGTCGACGACGCTGGGTCTGGCCGGAAAAACGCTGGGTGGATTCTGGGACGGCCAGCCGGCCGCACCCGGTCCCCGCGCACTCGGGTACCTCGACGGCGGCGAGCCGGGCCCGGCCGGCGACTTCGCGGGACCGTACTGGGCGACCGACGGCAACGGCGCCCTCGCCATGACCACCCGCGAACTGGCGACCTGGACCCGAGCGCTGTTCACCGGCGCGCTGCTGTCGCCGGAGTCCACGAAGAGCGTCGCCGCGCCCGCGTTCGACGTCGGGGACGGGCGGGCGCACACGCTGGGCGGGATGGTCGTGTTCGACGCCGCTGTCTACGGGAAGCCGTTCGTGGGAATGGCCGGCGGTGGCGGCGACGTCGGCCACAACGTCGTCGCGGTGTGGATCCCCGAGCAGGACCGGGTGGTCGCGGTCGCCTCGAACCGGCCGGTGCTGACGGCGGAGAAGCTGTTGTCCGCGACGATCGCGGCACTGGTGACCGGTGCGGCGCTGCCGACCCCGTCGGCACCGGCGGGCACCGCCGATCTCGCGAAAGCGGTCGGCACGTACCGGCTCGACTCCGGCGGCACGCTGCGGGTGAGCACACCGGACAACCGCCCGACGATCACCGCGGACGGCGCCGACGCGGTCGCGGCGCTGTTCCCGCCCCGCGGGCGCTTCTCCGTCGAGGGGTTCCGCGCGCACGAGGACCGGGTGCGGGCGCTGCTGGCCGGGCAGACCAGGGAGGGCCGGGAGGAACGCGAGGCGCTCGAGGACGAGCACGGGAAGATCTCGGGCGTCACCGTCGCCGGGACGATCGTGGCCGACGGGGAGATGCGCACCTACGTCACCGTGACCTTCAAAACGAAAACCGTGCTGGGCTGGTACGCGCTGGACGACCACGGCGGCATCCAGGGGGTGGAACTGCCGACGCCGCCACCGGCGTTGGTCCTCGTCCCGGTCGGCGCCGACCGGTACCGTCCGGACGACCCGACCGGCACAGGTCCCGACGTGACGATCGGGTTCGGCACCGACCACCTGACCGTCACCACACCGGCCGGAAACCTGATCGCCCGGCGAACCGGCTGAGGAGCCCACCGTGCGCATCCTGCTCGTCGAGGACGACCACGACCTGGCCGAGATCGTCGCGCTCGGCCTGCGCAACGAGTCGTACGCGGTCGACGTCGCCGGCACGTACGCCACCGCCGAGGAACTGCTCGCGACCACGAGCTACGACGTGGCGTGCGTCGACCTGGGCCTGCCGGACGGGGACGGGCTCGACCTCGTCCGGCGGGCCGGCCGCGACGGTCACCTGCGCCGGCCCCGGCGGTGCCTCGTGCTGACCGCCCGCGACGCGGTGGCCGACCGGGTCGGCGGGCTCGACGCGGGCGCCGACGACTACCTCGTGAAGCCGTTCCACTTCGCCGAACTGCTGGCCCGGCTGCGGGCGTTGGGGCGGCGCGACGGCGAGCACGGCACGACGCTGCGGGCCGGTGAGCTGACGCTCGACCTCACCGGTCACCGCGCCTGGCGGTCCGAAAGGCCGTTGACCCTGACGGCGCGGGAGTTCTCGCTCCTGCGGTACTTCATGCACCACCCCGGGCAGGTGCTGTCGGCCGAGGATCTGCTCGAACACGTCTGGGACGCCAACGCCAACCCGTTCACCGCGTCGGTCCGGGTGATCCTGAGCCGGTTGCGGCGCAAGCTCGGCGACCCGCCGCTGATCGTGACGGTCACCGGTGTCGGTTACCAGTTGGAGGTGACGCCGTGAGGGCGTCGCTACGCGTCCGCTTGACCCTGCTGGGTTTCGTCGCGATCTACGCGCCGGTGCTGCTGGTGTTCGGCGTCGACGTCGCCACCGACGTCGACACCGACGTGGGCGCGGGCGGGATGCCCACGATCGACCACGCGTCGCAGGGCCCGTTCACGTGGACCGTCCTCGCGCTCGGCCCGGTCGCCGCAGGCCTCGCCTGGTGGTGGGCCGGCCGCGCGGTGCGCCCGATCGACCGGGTCCGGAAGGTCGCCGAGGACATCGAGGCCACCGACCTGAGCCGGCGCATCGGCCTCGACCGGGGACCGACCGAACTGGTCGCGCTCGCCGCCAGCTTCGACGCGATGCTGGCCCGGCTCGACGACGCCGCCGAGACGCAGCGGCGGCTGATCGAGGAGGCCAGCCACGAGCTGCGGGTGCCGCTGGCCGTGCTGATGAGCAACGCCGAGGTGCTGCTCGCGCACCCCCGGCCGACCCTGGAGGTGTACCGGGCCGGGCTGGAGCGCACCCGCACCGCCGCCGTACGGCTCCAGACCACGATCGAGGAACTGCTGGTGGACGCGCGCGGCCGCGCCCGGCGGATGACGCGGGCGCCCGCCGACGTCGCGGCACTGGTCCACGACGTCGTGGCCGACGCGGCCGGGCTCGCCGAGGCGAACGGTATCCGGCTGACCGCACCGGCCGACCCGTCCCCGGCGGTCTGCCCGGTCGACGAGCCGACGGTGCGGCGGGCGATCGCGAACCTCGTCGACAACGCCGTCCGTTACGCCCCGGCGGGCTCGGCCGTCGACGTGGCCATCGAGACGACCGACGACGAGGTGGCTGTCGTGGTCACCGACCACGGCCCCGGCATCCCACCCGACCAGCAGGACCGGGTGTTCCAACGGTTCTGGCGCGGGCGCGCCGACACCCGGGGCACCGGCCTCGGCCTGCCCATCGCCAACCAGGTGGCGCTGGCGCACGGTGGCGAACTGACGCTCCGCTCGCCAGGCCCGGCCGGCGACGGGTGCGTCTTCCGGCTTTCCCTGCGCCGCTGACGGCGACTCACGTCGCGTGGACCGTCGACGCCGCCACCGACACCGGCGTGGGCGGCTCGCCCGCTGGGGTCGAAGGGGTTCACGCCAACCGATGGCCCAACCGGCACCCAACTGCCGGTGGGCGGGTACCCAACTGACCCCAACTGACCCAACCGGTCGCGGATCCAGTTGGGTCAGTTGGGTAGTTGGGTGCTCAACGGGCAGGCCCGACCCCCCGGTCACAGACCGGTTGAGCCATGAACCGGCCGGCGGTCACCTGGTCGGGCGCCAGCACCGGTAGGTGACCGGTGCGGTCCCGGCCGGTCGACCCGCGTGACCGGTACCGCGGTCGGCGGGCGCGCCGGTCACCGGACCGGTTCCGTGACCGGTCCCGGCGGTACCGGCGGCGGCCTGGGCGGTATCGCGGCGGTCCCGTGGCGGTCCTGCCGCGGTACCGCCAAGCGACGGTCCGGGTGGGAACCGGTACCGGACCGCGGTTCGGCCGGACCGGCTCCTGCCCGGTCATTGCCGCACCGGTACCGGCGTCGGACCGGCGGTGAAGGCGGCGACGACGTCGTCCCGGTAGTCGGTCCACGCCGGGTAGAGGTAGTGGTCGCAGGAATCGGCGTGCACCCGGCCCGACCGCCAGAGCAGATTCAGGTGCTGGGACTCCCCGTGCGTCCACCCGCACGGCCGCACCGCGACGCCCTCGGCCGGCCGCAGCACGGCTGCCCGGTCCAGCAGCTGGCGTCGCCGGTGCGGTTCCGCCTCGGCGAACCGGTCGAACGACCCACGGCAGCACGACGCAGGCGGCGCCGTCGATGATCGCGACCGTGTCGCCGACCGCGACCCCGGCACCCGCACCGGCAGACCCCCATCCGCCAGCGCCACCACGGCCCGGTGCTGACGCCAGGCATCCTCATGCGGTCACATCGAGGATTACCACAAGCCGGGCTCGCAACCAGCCGCCACTCAACTGACCAGTTGGGTGACCGTTGGTCGTTGACCGATACGCCGCCGCTCCGGGCACCTAACCCGCGGCGCCAGTTGGGCCCAGTTAGGCCCAGTTGGGTCCAGTTGGACCCCGGTTGGGTGCGGGCCGCTGAGTTGGGTGCCCAACCGGAGCCCTTGGTGGACGAAGTGTGAACACCGAACCGCAATCCGTCTGCCGACCGTCGCCGGCATCGCCGGCGAGACGGTCACGGCGTCGGCATCCGCCGCTGTGGCCGCAAGCCCGCCGCATGCGGTCAATGACCTGCCCACGGTGATCGGAAACATGACGCCGCGGTCACCACCCTGTTCTTGATCATCGGCGGCGCCCGGCACCTGATGGCCGACGACGATCCGTCCGAGGTCGAACGCGCCAAAGGCGCGCTGAAGCCGGCGATCGTCCGTATTCGCCTGCGCCTGGCAGGCCGCCACCGCCCGCGCCCACCGCCCCAACCCGAACGCCGCGACGCCATCTGCTACACCGACGAAGCCCAATCGACGAAGCCCACAACGTCCTCACCCTCGCCGGCTCCGTCACCGACATGCTCGCCGAAGCCCGCGGCTACGCCCCCGAACAAGATCTACTTTGCCTGCTCCCCCGAGGACGCAACCCAACTAGCCACACCCAACCCGAACTCGACAGCCACGACCTCGCCCACCTCGGACGCCTACACCCCGCCGTGCGCCTCGTCGTGTCCGCCCGGCAGACCACCGCATTCACCATGTGCACCTGGCATGCGCTTCTGATCGTCGGCGAAGCGTGACTGCCGCGCAGACACGGACGGCGACGGACGCGGCAAAGGCCGGGCCGAAACCCGGAAGGCCTCCACCGAGCACCGGCCGAGGCCGTAAGGGGGAGGTACCTACCGGCACACATCCGATCCGGCCATCACCGCTTTCACTGTCGTCAGGCACCGGCCGGCACCCCGGATTCGCTGCGTGCGATGTCCTGCCGGCTGCAGCCGCGCGACTACGTGCCGGCCGATCTTCTCAATGAGCACCGCATGCTCACCACCGCTCAGATCTCGGCGACCGGCGAGTCTGCCGCGAGAGCATTAACGCGCCCAGCGGCCGATCGCCCGGGCGGTGCCGACCAGGCACTGCACCTCGACCGGAAACCCCGCCAGCGCGTGTCCGGTCAACCGCAGGTGACCCTCCAGGCATACCAGGGTGTTCCGTCGCGGCCCGGTCAGGATGAGCGGCGCGAAACGATCCCCTCGCCGGACGGCACGAGCGGCCGCGACAAATCTGTGGTTCGACACGTCGAATGCGCGCATCCCTGCCTGGATGCGGTCGGCGGCATCGCGAGGCAGTCGGCTGCCGCCCGACAACTCATTCCAGTACGGGTAGTCGATGTAGCGCACTCGCGCCAGCTCGTCCGGTGTCAACACCGCCCGGACCCAGCGAACGCGAGCGGGAAAGTCCTTGAACAGATCACGGTTCTCGCCGTAGCCGCGGGTGGCCGCCAGCAGGCCCCGTCGTGCCCGGTTCGCATCGGGGTCGGCCGGGTCTGCCTCCGTCAGCAGGTGCTCGGACTCACCGGCGGCCGCCAGTGCCCGTCGGATCCCCGCACCGAACCTTGGACTTGTCAGCTCGCCGAGCAGGAAGCAGGCGACCATTTCGTCTTCGCTGCTGTCGCTGATGATCCGCACGTCGGCCATTATCAGCCTCGCCGGTGGTGCGTACCGGCTCGCCCTTGATCGACGTGCTCGGCGGCGACGTCGTTCTCGACGCCGCCCTGACGACCGGAACCACGGTGACGGTGACCCTCCCGACCCGTGGTCCGTCATGGTGAATGGAGCGCCTTGGCCGTCGGCGAGGGTGGCACGGTCTGCGGGTCGGCATAGGTGCCCAGGATCCGGTCGGCGGTGCCGGCGGTGGTGACGGTGAACCAGTAGTGCTCGTTGCGGTAGTGGTGCAGGCGGTGGTTTCGCCAGACCGCGCGGTAGAGCCGGGTACGTGGGCGGTAGTCGCTGTGGATGAGGTAGTGCGTCCACTCGTAGCACAGGCCCAGCGCGCCGAGCACGACGAGGAAGGTCAGGCCGAGCGCGAGGCGCGGGAAGGCCAACAGGCCGACGGCGGTGAACGCCGCGAGCACCCACAGCAGCGCCTGCCACGGGATGAACACCAGCGGCACGTCGCGTGGATCGGCGTGGTGCTCGCGGTGCTTGCGCGCCAACAGCGGGTCGATGGTGAAGCGACCCCACCGTTTGGGGCGCCAGTGCAGAATCGCGGTGTGCACCGTCCACTCGGAGAACGGGAACGCGGCCACCATCAGCAGCGGTAGCCAGGCGTCGCTGAGCTGCCAGTCACCGGCGACGACGCGAGCGGTCGTGGCCGCGACGAACACGGCGCCGATGAGCCACGGCGAGGGGTGCCCGACGAAGTCGACGGCGGCCCGCGTGAGCGTGAACCCCCGGCGGCGCCGGCCCGCGAGGATCGCCTCGTCGGCCTGGACTCTCAACTCCGGTGTCATCGGTGAGCCTCCAATTGGTCGATGGCGTCCAGCAGAGCGGCGGTGGACGGCGTGAGGAGCTCGGCTGCGCGGCGGCGGGCCCGGCCAGGATCACCGGAAATGACCGCCCGGGCGAGCGCGCGGTGCCGCCCGGGATCCTCGGTCAGCACGGTGGCCAACGCGTCGAGCACGGGTTCGTACGCGACCCGCAGGCTGTTGAACATCAGCCTGAACACGATCGAACCGGTCCCGTCCACGAGCACGTCCCAGAACGCCAGTGCTCTGCGCTGCCGGTCCACCGGGTCGGCGATGTCGTCGAGCGCAGCGACGAGGTCATCCAGCGCTGGCCCGAGCGTCGGACCCGACCGCTCGGCGGCGAGTGCGGCGATCTCGGGTCCGATCCGCTGTCGAGCGTCCGCAATGGACCGGGCCACGGACAGGTCCACCCGGCCACCGGCGGACAGCAGTTGCGCGAGCAGGTTGAGCCCGCCGTGCCGCTTGAAGTCGCGCACCGTCGTCGAGCCGCCCTGGCGCACTTCCACCAGGCCGGCGCTCGCCAGCCGTTGCAGCGCCTCGCGCACGATGGGCCGCGACACGCCCAGCACCTCGGCCAGGCGACGTTCGCTGAGCAGAGCTTCACCCGCTGCCAGCCCACCACCGACGATGTTCGCCGTCAGCTGGTCGAACACCTCGTCGCACGCCGACTTCTTCGCCACCGCCCGCAGATCCACAGCACTCAATGTGCCACCGGTCCGGTCAAGTGGTCAAGTGGTCAGACCACACGTTCGTGTGCCCCAACCGTGTGCCGGTCAGCGGGCGTGGCTGGCCCTTCTTTCACGCCGCGTGGTGGGCGGAGACGCGGCACAGGTCACGGACGGTCAGTGTCCGTCCGCGTTCGAGCCGGGTCGCCAGCGCGAGGAACAGTTGGGCGGTGGTGAACGCGTCGCCCAGCGCGTGGTGCGGGGTGTACACCGGCAGGCCGATCCCGCGGGCGGCCGTCTCCAGGTTCGGCTCCGTCCCGCTGTCGGACCCGGCGAGGCGGCACGCCCGCAGCAGCGCCGCCGTGTCGACGACGGCGCGACCGAGCCGGCGGCCGCGCGGGCGCAGCGCCCGGTCGAGGAACGCCCGCTCCACCCAGGCCGCGTGCGCGACCGGGACCCGGCCGGACAACAGGTCGATCACCTCGTCGATCACCTCGTCGAGGACCGGCGCGCCGGTGAGGTCGGCGGCGCGCAGGCCGTGGACGGTCAACGCCGCCACCGACACCGGACGGCTCGGACGCACCTCGCGGTAGACCGACCGCCCGCACGGGATCCGTCCGCCGACCACGAGCGCGACGCCGAAGGAGACGATGTCGTCACGGCTCAGGTCGAGCCCGGTCGTCTCCACGTCGAGAACACAGAACTCGGCTTCCCGCCAGGGCATGCGCGGATCCGGTCCGGGCAGCCGCCGACGCCGTCTCATCGAACGTCTTCTCATCATGCGGAGACGATCGGCTCGGCCCGCGCGATCCAGTCCCGGTCGATCCGGTTCTGGATCAGGGCGACGGCGCGGAACGACTCCCGCAGGTGCCGTCGGGTGAGCAGGTCGAGATCACGCGGGTCGATGTACGTCGACACCGTGCCTCCCGTTCGCATCGCGGCAACCTCATGGTTCAGCAGCACCGAGTAGGCGTCGCCGAAGCCGCCCGCCAACGTGTCCGCCTCGTCGGCGCTGAGCAGGCCGGTCTCGGCACCGCGGCGCAGCCGGTCGGGTGTCGTGCCGCTGGCGTCGCCGCTGACGACCGCGATCCACCGGGCCAGCCCGACGACCGGCATCAGGCCACCGGCCTTGAGATCGAGCTGGCCGCGGTGCTCACCGGTGTGGTGGACGACGAAGTCGCGGACGAATCCGGTCGGTGGCCGCCACGCCAGTGCCTCGTCGAGCAGCGCGCGGAGGAACTGGGTGGTGCGGGTGTGCGAGCGGATCCGGTCCGTCAGCGCCCGGCCCAGCGACGGCTCGGTCAGCGGCCGGCTGTCGGCGACCATGGCCGAGAGCAGTAACGCGTTGTCAGTGGTCGGGTCGTGCTGCCAGTGCCGGGCCGCCTCGATCCAGCCCGACCGCGACCGGCTGAACAGCGGGTTGTGGGCGTTGGCGCCGTTGACGCACAGGGTGAGCCCGCAGCGTTGGATGTCGCGGAGTACCTCGCGCGCCGCGGGCCGGATCGCCGCCGGGTCCGCCGCCGGGTCCGCCCAGACGAGCGCGGTGTCCACATCGGACAGTGGCAGCGGTTCGCGACGTGCCAGCGACCCGAGCACCACCCACGACATGCGCATCCCGTCGAGGACGGGATCACGGTGCAGCTCCAGCACGCGACGCACGATCGCGTCGACCACCGCGGCGTGCACCGCGCCGATGCGGACCGCCGGGACCCCGTCGTCGCACAGGTCGACGATCGTCGCCGGCAGCAGGCGGGCGGCGTCGGCGAGCTCGTCGATCGTCGTGGCGTTCTCGACCGCCGCGCGGACCAGGATCGGGTCGCGGAGCTCCGCACCGGCCAGGTCGACCACCCGCACGATACCGACGGGCGCGCCGGCATCGGTGACCACGAGGTGGTGCACCCCGTGCTCGACCATGCGCACCAGGGCCGCCGCCCGCGACGCGGCCACCTCGACGGTGAGCGCGGGGACGGTCGCGAGCTCGCCGATCGGTGCGTCGGAACCGATCCGGCCCGTGGCCACCTGACGGCGGAAGTCGTAGTCGGTGACGATCCCGAGCCCCCGCGCGGTGCGCACCAACGCGCACGAATGTCCGGCGGTGCCGATCCGCTCCGCCACGGTCCGGACCGGATCCGCCGCCGTGGCCCAGACGATCGGACGCATCACCTGTTCCAACCGCCGGTCGGTGACGACCGCGTCGGCGCCGGTGAGCCGGGACCGTCCGGGCTTCGCGTGGACGGCCGCGAACCGCAGCAGGTCGGGCCGGTCGAGATAGGTGCGGGGATCGGGGATCCGCAGCAGCAGGCTCTCCTCGTGGACGCGCACCAGCAGGCGCGGCGGCAGCCCGGCCAGCAGCCACAGGTGACCGAACATGTCACCCGGCCCGAGCAGGTCGACGATCCGCCCCCGGTCGAGCACCTCCAGCGCGCCGGTGCGCACCACCCAGAGATGCTCCACCCGCTCGACGTCCTCGGCGACGACCACCGCGCCGGCCGCGAAGTACTCCACCTCCACCCGCCCCACCAGCCGGTCGAGGTCCGCCTCCGGCAGGGCGTCGAACGGCGGCTGGCCGGCGAGAAAGTCGGCGATCTGCTGCACCCGTCACCTCCGTCCGCCGAACATCGCCAGCCTCCGCCCGGACCCCGACCGCCGGCAAGAGGCCGTTCACCCGTCGACATCGGGCGATGGTCCCCGGGACAGTGCCGGCGACAGGGCCCGCACGTACGTGTCCGGTTCGTCGAGGGCCGGGGCGAGCCGCAACTTGACGTCGACCGCCAGCACCCCGCGGGCACTGGCGAGCACGGGGTTGAGGTCGAGCTCGGCGACCTCGGGCAGGTCCTCGGCGAGCCGCCCCACGCGCGACAGCAGATCCTCCAGCGCCCCGGTGTCGGCCGGCGGCACGCCCCGGTAGCCGGTGAGCAGCGGGGCGCCGCGCAGTGACCGCCACATCGCCGCGGCGTCGGCGTCGGTGACCGGGAGCAGCCGGAACGCGCGGTCGCCCAGCAGATCGGTGTGCACCCCGCCGAGGCCGACCATCACGAGCGACCCGAAGAGCCGGTCGTGCACGACACCGGCGACGAGTTCGGCGCCGGCCTCGGCCATCGCCTGGACCACCACAGTCGGTTGCTCCTGTCGCAGGGCCAGGCCGATCGCGGTGTACGCGGCGCGGACGGCGGCGGCGTCGGCCAAGTTGAGCCAGACCGCGCCGACGTCGCTCTTGTGGACGACGTCGGGATCGGCCGCCTTGACCACGACCGGATAGCCGGTCTCGTCGGCGACCGCGACGGCGGCGTCCGCGCCCCGTGCCACGGCCGTCCGCACCACCGGAATGCCGTAGCAGGCCAGCAGGTCGCGGGCGGTTTCGGCGCCCTGCCAGCCACCGCCGGCGGCGAGCGCCGTGGCGACGATCGACCGGGCCCGATGAGCGTCCACCTGGGACAGTTCCGGCTGGCGACCGAGCGGCTCGCGGCGCCAGGCCGCGTACCGGGCCGCCCGGCCGAGCGCCCGGACGGCGTCCTCCGGCAGCGGGAACACCGGCGCGCGGCGGGAGCCGAGCGTCGTCGGGGGCTGGGCCGCGCCCACCACGGCCACCGCGACGGGAAGCTCGGGGGCATCGTCGATCGCGGCGGCGAGCGCCGCCAGCGCACCCGCGATGTCGTTGCTGCGGGTGGCGACGAACGAGGCCACCACGGCGTCCACCTCGCCGCTGGCCGCGAGCGCCGCGATCGACGTGGCGAGAGCCGCCGGGGTCGCCTCGGCACCGAGGTCGACCGGGTTGGCCACGCCGGCCGCCGACGGTGCGGCGGCGCGGATCCGGTCCCGCACCCCGGCCGACAGCTCCGGCACCGCCAGACCGGCGGCGTCGGCCGCGTCGGCGGCCAGGATGTTGAGTCCGCCCGCGTTGCCGATGACGGCGAGCCGGTTTCCGGCCGGCAGCGGCTGGTCGGTGAGCATGCGGGCGGCGTCGAGCAGTTCGCCGAGGGTGTCGGTACGGATCACGCCCGCCTGCGCGAACAGCGTCTCCACCGCGACGTCCGGCGCGGCCGCCGCCGCCGTGTGGGACGCACCCGCGCGCCGGCCGCCGCTGGACCGGCCGCTCTTGACCGCCAGGACAGGCTTGCGGCGGGCCAGCGCGCGGGCCGTCCAGGCGAACCGGCGCGGGTTGCCGAACGACTCCAGGTACAGCGCGACCGCCTTCGTCGCCGGGTCGTCGTACCAGTAGGCCAGCAGGTCGTTGCCGCTGACGTCGGCCTTGTTGCCCAACGAGACGAAGCTCGACACGCCTGCTCCGGTGCGTGCGGCCGACTCCAGGATCGCCACGCCGACCGCGCCGGACTGCGACGCGATGGCGAGCCCGCCGGCCGGCGGGAGCGACGGCGCGAACGTGGCGCTCAGCCGCACGGCCGGGTCGGTGTTGACCACGCCGAGGCACTTGGGCCCGACGAGCCGCAGGCCGTGTGCCCGGGCCAACCGGACCATCTCGGCCTGCGCCGCCGCACCGGCCTCGCCGGTCTCCGCGAGACCCGAGGTGAGGATGACGGCGGCGCCGACACCGGCGGTGGCGCATTCCGCGACGACGTCCCTGGCCCGGTCGGCGGGCACGGCGACGACCGCGAGGTCGACCGGACCCGGAACGGCCGTGACGGACGGGTACGCCACCAGGCCGGCGATCTTCTCCGCGTGCGGGTTGACCGGGTACACCGGGCCGGTGAACCGGTCCGCCAGCAACGCCCGCAACACCTCGTGCCCGATGCCGCCGGGGTGGCGGCCGGCGCCGATCACCGCGACCGACCGGGGCGCCAGCAGCGGCCGGAGCGAGTGGTGGGCCGCGGTGCGGTCACGGGCGCACACCGCGGCCAGCGCGGCGGCGTCCGGGGTCGTCGGCACCCGGACCCGGGTCACGCCGAGCTCGTAGTCCATCGCCCGGTCGACCCCGGGTGCCAGGTCCCGGCTCACCCGCAGCATCATCGCGTTGTTCGGGAGCACCTCGCCGACGAGTTCGGCGATGCCGTGCCGGCGCGCCTCGGCCGCCAGTTGCTCCAGCAGCAACGTCCCGACCCCCTCGCCCTGGCGTACGTCGTCGACGAGCACCGCGAACTCGGCGTGGTCGGCGTCGGTCACCTCGTACGACGCGACCCCGATGGCGCGGCCGCTGTCGTCGGCGAGAAGGGCGAGATGCGTGCTGTCGTCGGTGCGGACCAGCCGCTCGACCTCACCCGACAGCGACGGCGCGCCGCTGAAGAAGCGCAGGTAGCGGCTGCGTTCGCTGACGCGTTCGTGCAGCGCGAGCAGCTGATCGGTGTCTGCCGCGGTGACCGGCCGGATCCGGACGACGGCGCCACGCGCCGTCAGTACGTCCACTGTGGACATGGGTCCAGGTTCACAGCCGCCGGGCCGGACCGACAGGGACCTACGGTCATGATCTCAGTGACCTTGGACCTGGCCGTTGCGCGCGCCTCCACCGCAGGATGTGCATAGGATTTCGCGAAGGACAAACTCCCCGGGGAGGAAACGGCAGTGATCGCCGACGAACTACTGGCAGCGCTCGCGAACCCGGACGACGGCGAGGTGGAACGGCTCGACACCTGGTGGCGGGCCAACAACTACCTGACGGTCGGGCAGATCTACCTGCAGGGCAACCCACTGTTGCGCGAGCCGCTGGCGCCCGAGCACATCAAGCCCCGCCTCCTCGGACACTGGGGCACCAGCCCCGGCCTGTCGCTGATCTACGCGCACGTGTCACGGCTGATCTCCCGTACCGGGCAGCAGGCGATCTACCTGGCCGGGCCGGGCCACGGTGGCCCCGCGCTGGTGGCCGCCGGCTACCTGGAGGGCACCTACAGCGAGATCTACCCGGACGTGTCGCTCGACGAGGCCGGCGTGCTCCGGCTGTTCCGCCAGTTCTCCAGCCCCGGCGGCATTCCGAGCCACGTCTCGGTGACCACGCCCGGCTCCATCCACGAGGGCGGCGAACTCGGCTACGTGCTCGTGCACGCGTTCGGTTCGGTGATGGACAACCCCGACCTGCTGGCTGTGGCCGTCGTCGGTGACGGCGAGGCGGAAACCGGTCCGCTGGAAGGGTCCTGGAAGGGCGTCTCGTTCCTCAACCCGGCGCACGACGGCGCGGTCCTCCCGATCCTGCACCTCAACGGCGCGAAGATCGCCGGGCCGACGGTGCTCGCCCGCAAGGACCCGGCCGAGGTGCGCTCGCTGTTCGAGGGCCACGGCTACGACGTGCTCGAGGTCGGCGGCGACGACCTGCCCGGCATGCACCACCGGTTCGCGGCGACGCTCGCCGACGCCTACGGCCGCATCCGGAAGATCCAGGCCGCCGCCAGGAACGGTGACTGGGACGGCTCGCGGCCGCGGTGGCCGATGATCATTATGCGGACACCCAAGGGCTGGACCGGACCCGAGGAAGTGGACGGCATCCGCGTCACCGGAACCTGGCGCTCGCACCAGGTTCCGCTGTCGGGCGTGCGCGACAACGCCGAGCACCTCGCGATCCTGGAGACGTGGCTGCGGTCGTACAAACCCGAGGAACTGTTCGACGATTCGGGTGCTCCCGTCGCGTCCATCAAAGATCTTGCCCCCGACGGCGACCTGCGGATGAGCGCCAGCCCGCACGCGAACGGCGGCCGGATCACCAGGGACCTCGACCTGCCCGACTACCGCGACTACGCGATCGACGTGAACCGGCCGGCCGAGCAGCGGGCCGAGTCCACCCGCAAGCTGGGTGAGCTGATGCGCGACATCTACACCCGCAACCCCGACCGGTTCCGGCTGTTCTGCCCCGACGAGACCAACAGCAACCGGCTCGGCGCGGTCTTCGAGGTCTCCGACCGCGGCTTCATGGAAGCGGTGACCGACGACGACGTGTCGATCAGCCGCGACGGCCGGGTGATGGAGGTGCTGTCGGAGCACAACTGCCACGGCTGGCTCGAGGGTTACACGCTCACCGGCCGGCACGGCATGTTCGCCACCTACGAGGCGTTCGCGATGGTGTCGGCCTCGCAGACGGTGCAGCACGGCAAGTGGCTGCAGGAGGCGGCACACCTGCCGTGGCGGGCCAAGGTGCCCAGCCTCAACGTGCTGCTCACCTCCACCGCCTGGCGCAACGACCACAACGGCTTCTCGCACCAGGGACCCGGCCTGATCCAGGTGGTGCTCAACCAGCGCGGCGACGTCTCCCGGATCTACCTGCCGCCCGACGCCAACTGCCTGCTGTCGGTGGCCAACCACTGCTTCCGGTCGCGGTCCTACGTCAACCTGATCGTCATCGACAAGCAGCCGCAACTGCAGTGGCTGACCATGGACCAGGCGATCGAGCACTGCGCCCGCGGCGCCGGCATCTGGGACTGGGCCGGCACCGACGACGCCTCGTCCGACCCCGACATCGTGCTTGCCTGCGCCGGTGACGTGGTCACCATGGAGACGGTCGCGGCGGCGCAGATCCTCAAGGAGAAGCTGCCCGGGTTCCGGGTGCGCGTGGTCAACGTCGTCGACCTCATGTCCCTGACCCGGCCCAAGGATCACCCGCACGGCATGTCTTCCACCTGGTTCACCGAGTTGTTCACGGATTCTGTCGACGTCGTCTTCGCGTTTCACGGCTACCCCGGCGCGATCCACCAACTGGTGCACGGGCGGCCCGACGCCGACCGGTTCCGGGTGCGCGGCTTCGTCGAGGAGGGCACCACCACGACGCCGTTCGACATGACCGTGCGGAACCGCGCCTCGCGCTACCACCTCGTCATGGACGCGATCAACAACGCCAAGCGGCTCCCACGCGGCGCCAGCGACCTGAAGGCGTGGTGCGAGCGGCAACTCGACAAGCACGCCGCGTACGTCGTGGAACACCTCGAGGACATGCCCGAGGTCCGCGACTGGTCCCTCGGCGACTGGGCCGAACAGGGCTGAAGTCCCTTTGGCAGGGGGCGCAACGCCTCTCCCGGTACTCCTCCTTGATGGCGATACTGAGCTACAGGCCCGGGCTACCCATCGAGGAGGAGCCATGAGAGCCGCGGAAGTCATCGTCGGAATCGACGCCTCATCGGAAAGCAGGCTCGCCCTGTGCTGGGCCGCCGCGGAGGCGCAGCGGCGCGGGTGCCGGCTGCAGATCGTCCACGGGGTCCGCTCCCACTGGCCGGACTCGGCGCTCAGCCCGCAGCACGCCCACCTCGCCGCCCGGCACCAGGCCCCGAAGATCGTCGACGCGGCCCGGGCCGACGTCCGGGAGTGGGCGCCGGGCGTCGAGGTCGACGCGCAGACCGAGGCCGGCGGCGGCGCCGCGGTGCTGATCGCCGCCGCACAGCCCGGTGACCTGGTGGTCGTCGGCAGCCGCGGCCACTCCGAGTTCACTGCCCTGCTGGCCGGCTCGACCTGCCAGCAGGTGGCCATGCACGCCCCCACGTCCGTGGTCGTCGTGCGCGGTCGCCCCGGCCAAGGGGTTGTCGCCGGGTTCGACGGCTCGTCGGACGACGTCCTCGCGGTCGCCTTCGAGATGGCCGACTCGCTGCGGTGCCCGCTGACGGTCCTCCGCGCGTTCCGGCCCTCGACGCCGGCCTGGCCGGCCGACGCCCCGCCGCCGGACGTTCTCAACGCCACCACCGCACAGGCCGCGCTCCGCGACGACCTGCAGGCGATCGTCATGCCGCTGGCCGAGAAGTACCCGGACGTGCGGGTCGAGGTGCAGGTCGCCGGCGGCAACCCGGCCCAGCTGCTCGTCGAGGCCTCCCGCGACGCGCAGCTCGTGGTGGTGGGTTCCCGCGGGCACGGCGGCTTCGCCGGCCTGCTGCTGGGATCGGTCGGGCTGCACCTGGTGCATCACGCCGGCTGCCCGGTGCTGCTCGCCCGGTAGTGAGGGGTGACGACCATGAGGAAGACCGACATCGTCGTCGGCGTCGACGGTTCCCCGGCGAGTTGGGACGCGCTGTACTGGGCCGTCCACGAGGCCTACCGGTGGCGGGCCGACCTGCACGTGGTGACCGTCGACACGAGGTCGACCGACGACCGGCTGGCGCGGATGGTCGCCGACGCGCGGCGGCTGGAGCCGTCCGTGCGGATCACCGGGCACCTGATCCGTGGCGGGGGCGTCGCCGCCCTCCGGTGCCGCATGCTCGTGGTGGGTGGCGCGGGCGGGTTCAGTGCGGAGATCGCCGCCCACGCGACCGTTCCGGTGGTGGTGGTCCGCGGCCGGCTCGGCAGCGAGGAGAGCCCGATCGTGATCGGCGTCGACGGGTCGGCCGGCGCCGAGGCCGCCCTCGCCGTCGGGCTGGGCGAGGCGCGGCTGCGCGGGTCCACGGTGATCGCCGCCTTCGCCTACGGCAGCGCCGGGCATCCGTGGCTCGGCCGTCCTCTCGGTGGCGGGTCCGTGCACTGCTCCGCCTATGCCGCGGTCGAGACGGCGGTGACGCCGTGGCAGGACAAGTTCCCCTGGGTCAGCGTCGAGACGATGACCACGGCCGAGCAGCCGCTACCGGTCCTCACCGGGCTGTCCAGTCACGCGCAGCTGCTCGTCGTCGGTGCGCAGGGCCACGACGCGTCCGAGTCCCTCGGGTCGGTCCCGGCGAGGCTCATGCACCGGGCGCACTGCCCGGTCATGATCGTGCGGTGACCGCGGATCCGGCGACCTCGGACTCGGCGACTTCGGTGCGGTTGCGGCCGCCGTGCTTGGCCGCGTACAGCGCGCGGTCCGCGCGGGCGACCAGCTCGTCCGACGTCTCCTCGCCGGTCCACTCGGCGGCGCCCGCCGAGAACGTCTGGCCGAGCGGGGTGACCGCGCGGAGCCGCTCCACCGTCTCCACCGCCTCGCCCAGCGGCGCGCCGGGCAGCAGCAGGATGAACTCCTCGCCGCCGTAGCGGGCCAGCTTGTCGACCGCGCGGATCTGCTCCTGCCAGGCGGCGGCCGCGCTCTTGAGCAGCCGGTCGCCGGCCGGGTGGCCGAACTCGTCGTTGAACCGCTTGAAGTGGTCCAGGTCGATCATGACGACGGTCATCGGCTCGCCGCTGCGCCGCGCCAGCTCGGTGGCGTGCGGCAGGTGGGTGGTCCAGTCGCGGCGGTTCGACAGGCCGGTCAGGGCGTCGGTGCGGGCCAGCTCGCGGAGCTGGCGCGACTGCGCCTCGATGTGCCGGACGAGGCCGGCCAGGCGGGTGACGACCAGCAGGAACAGCACCGTCGAGCTGGCGGCGATCGCGAACGCGTCGGTGACCTTGCCGCTCAGCGCCTGGGTGGTCAGCACCACCGGACCGACCAGCGCGGCGACGGTGAGCGCCACCAGCAGTGTCGGCCGCACCTGCATGCCGGATCCGGTGTCGAGGGGCTCGCCGAGCTGACGCATGCTCGGGTGCAGCGCGGCCGAGCCGATCGTCGCGAACACCGTCAGGAAGATCATGCTCATGCCGCTCTCCGCGAGGCCGGTCACCTCGAAGCCGGCCTGCGACCAGATCACCCAGAGGATGTCGCCGACGAGCAGCAGCCCCATCGCGCCGACGATCGCGCGCAGGGCGGGCAGCCGCCAGCCGCCGCGGATCAGCAGCCGCGTCGTCATCGCCAGCACGACCACGTCACCGATCGGGTAGCTCGCCACCACCACGTGCCCCACCAGCGTCAGCGACGCGTCGTGCACGCTCGGCCGGATCACGTACACCCAGGAGAGCAGGGCGAGGCCGGCGGTGATGGTGGCGCTGTCGAGCGTCGCGGTCCAGTTGCCGCCGATCCGGTGCCGGCGCTGGACCACCAGCATGCCGGCCACCAGGCACGGGTACAGCGCCAGCCACAGCGCGTCGGCGATGCTCGGGTACGTCGGCCCCTGGAGCTGTTCGATCAGCGTGGCGACCGGGATGCCGGTGGTGTTGAGGAACACGCCGGCGGCGAAGAACAGCCAGGCCGCGCGGCCGGGCGGGCGGTACCGGAGGACGCCGAGGACCGTCACGGCGGCGGCGCTCCACCCGATGGCGACCTGCCAGGCGGTACCGAGCCACGGATGGTCCGCGACAACCGGGTAGAACCCGATCATTCCGGCCATCACGACGACGTACCCGACGAACATCCGCGATCTCACGCCGGGCAGATCGTCAGCGGACCGGCGGAACTGAGCCTGTCCGGCCCGGGGTGATCTGGCCGACACGGTGCCGCGTGATCAGAGGGGGACCCGCCACGTCACCACGGTTCCGCCCGACGCGCCCGCGACGATCTCGGCCGTGCCGCCGAGGTCGGTCGCGCGCGCGGCGATGTTGCGGCGGCCGTGCCCGGTGGAGGTGCCCGGTCCGGGGCCGACGCCGTCGTCGGTGACGGTCAGCCGGACCTCTCCCCCGCCGATCGCGAGATGGACCCGTGCGGAGGAGGCCTGCGCGTGTTTGGCCACGTTCGACAACGCCTCGCGGACCACGGCGAGCAGCGCCACACCCACGTCCTCCGGGATCGCGGTGTCGACCGGACCGTCCAGGCGCAGCTCCGGCCGGAATCCCAGGCCGGCCCGCGCCTCGTGGACGATGCGGCGCAGCTCCGATTGAACGCCACCCGGAGCCGGCCCGCGCAACTCGAAGATCGCGCCGCGGATGTCGCGGATCGTGGTGTCGAGGTCGTCGACGACCGTGTCGAGGCGGCTACTGATCTTCGGGTTGGTGGCCAGTTGCGCCGTCGTCTGCAGGTACATTCCGGCCGCGAACAGGCGCTGGATGACGACGTCGTGCAGGTCGCGGGCGATCCGTTCGCGGTCGCCGAGGACGGCCAGCAACTCCCGCTCGTCCAGCGCCCGGGCCCGTTCCAGCGCCAGTGCGGCCTGGCCCGCGAACGACTCGACCACGGTGACGTCGAGGTCGGCCAGCACGGTGCCGCTGCCGGAGATGTAGGCGACGACGAGCGCGCCGTACGAGATCTCGCCGGCGGCGAGCGGCACCAGCAGCGCCGTCGCGGTGCTCAGCGGGACCGGCCAGTCGGCGGCGCGGCCCAGGTCTTCGAGGACGGTCAGGTGACGCTCGTCGAGCACCGCCGCGAACTCACTGCCCGGGACGGTCACCCGCGCACCAAGGAGGCGCTCGTCGCAGCCGCTGGCGACCTCGACCACCAGGTCGTCGTCCTCGCGGAGCAGGACCATCGCGAGATCGGCCTCGGCGACCTCGCGGGCCCGCGTCGCGACCAGGTTCAGGGCCTCGGTGCGCCGCACGTCACCGAGCAGGACGCCGGTGATCTCCGCCGCCGCCTCCAGCCAGCGCTGCCGGCGGCGGGACTGCGCGAACAATCGCGCGTTGTCGATCGCGGCACCGGCGGCCACCGCGAGCGCGACGACCATCTCCTCGTCGTCCTGGCCGAACTGCCCGCCGCCCTCCTTCTCGGCCAGGTACAGGTTGCCGAAGACCTGGTCACGGATGCGCACCGGCACGCCGAGGAAGCTGTGCATCGGCGGGTGGTTCGGCGGGAACCCGTAGGCGCGCGGGTGCCGGGTGATGTCGTCGAGGCGGATCGGGCGCGGCTCGTCGATGAGCAGGCCGAGCACGCCGTGGCCGCGCGGCAGGTCACCGATCGCGCGGTGGGTCTCCGCGTCGACGCCGTGGGTGATGAACTCGACCAGCATCCGGTCGTCACCGATCACGCCGAGCGCGCCGTACCGGGCGCCCGCCAGCCGGCACGCCGCCTCCACGATGCGCTGCAGCGTGGAGCGCAGGTCGAGGTCGGCGCCGATCGCCACCACGGCGTCGAGCAGGGCCCGCAGCCGCTCCCGGCTGGCCACGACCTCACCGACCCGGCCGAGCACCTCGTGCAGCAGATCGTCGAGATCCACCGGCGGCAACCCGAGTGCGGACCCCACGGTCTCCTCGTGCGGCTCGGTCATGCCGGGATCCTAGAGCCGGTCGGTGCCGAACAGCTTCGCCGCCAGCACCGCGGCCTGGGTGCGCCGTTCCAGGCCGAGCTTCGCCAGCAGGCTGGACACGTAGTTCTTGACCGTCTTCTCGGCCAGAAACATCCGGTTGGCGATCTCGCGGTTGGTGAGACCCTCGGCGACGAGGAGCAGGATCCGCCGCTCCTGATCGGTCAGGTCGCGCAGCTCGTCGGGCTGCTCGGGGCCCTTGCGGATGCGCTCCAGCACCCGGGCGGTGACCGCCGGGTCGAGCAGCGACTGGCCGGCGGCGACCCGGCGGATCCCGTCGACCAGGTCGGTGCCGCGGACCTGCTTGAGGACGTAGCCGGCCGCACCGGCCATGATCGCGGCGAACAGCGCCTCGTCGTCCTCGTACGAGGTGAGGATCAGCGCCTTGATGGACGGGTCGACCGACCGGATGTCGCGGCACACGTCGATGCCGCTGCCGTCGGGCAGCCGCCCGTCGAGCACGGCGACGTCGGGCCTGAGGGCGGGGATGCGGTGCGTCGCGTCGACGGCCGAGCCGGACTCGCCGACCACCTCGATGTCGTCCTCCTGCTCCAGCAGGTCGCGCAGGCCGCGGCGGACCACCTCGTGGTCGTCAAGCAGGTAGACCCTGATCACATCCTCATTTCTACCGGATACGGCGCCGGATACCCACCGTTCCTCCGGCCCGTCCCATACAGGTCGTTCGACCCTGAACAACCACGTCGTCGATGGCGACAGTTGATGCCATGGCCGCCATCCAGTTCACCGACCGCCGGAGCGTCGAGAGTCTCGCTCTCGCGCGGGCGGCGTCCGCCGCGATGTCGGCGCCGGCCACCGTCGACGGACGCCCGTGGCGCTGGCGCATCGACGGTCCCCTGCTGTCGTTGTTCGCCGAGGACACCCTCGGGGCGGTGACCGTGAGCTGCGGGATCGTGCTGCATCACGCACGCATCGCGCTCGCCGCCGACGGTGTCGCCGCCGACGTCCGGTACCTGCCCGACCCGGCCCGTTCCGACCTGCTCGCCACGATCGGCCACACCGGTCCGGCCCGCCCCGGTACCGCCGAGGTGCGGCTGTACCGGGCGATCGCGGCCCGCCACAGCGACACCCGGCCGATCTCCGCCGCTCCGGTTCCCGAGGCGGTACTGGACCGGGTGCTGGCTGCGGCGCGACGGCCCGGCGTCACCGTGCGGACGCGGGACGCCCGCCTCAGTGTCCACCCCACGGATGACCGCCCGGAGCTCCTGCTGGGGGCCGGCGAGGCGACGTCGGCGATCCTGCTCGCCGCCAACGTGGAAGGGCTGGCCACCGAGCTGGGCCCCGGCCCGGGCGGAGCGGTTGCCACCGTCCGGATCGGGGTGCCGGCCGCCGGCCCGCGCATCCGGTGATCCGCCGCCGGCGGAACACGCCGGCCCGCACGTCGTCGTCGTGGGCCGCGCCGGCACAGGGGTGTCGGCAACGGCGGACACGGCGGACCTCGATGACCGGGCCGTCGGTCATCGAGGTCAGACCGCGAGCAGGCCCGTCTCGCGGAACTGCCCGAGGGCACGGGCGACCGTCGCGTCGTCGGGTGGTTCGACGTCGGCCAGTGGGAACCGCAGGCCGAGGTCGCGGTACTTGTGGGCGCCGAGGCGGTGGAACGGCAGGACGTCGACGCGTTCCACGTTGCCGAGGCCCGCCGCGAAGCGGGCCACTCCCCCGACGTTGTCGGGGTCGTCGGTCAGGCCGGGTACGAGGACGAACCGCACCCACACCGGCGTGCCGCGGTCGGCCAGCCGTCGCGCGAACGTGAGCGTCGGGTGCAGGTCGCGGCCGGTCAGCCGGTGGTAGAGCGTGCGGTCCCAGCTCTTGATGTCCAGCAGGACCAGGCCGCACGCGTCGAGGAGGTCGTCGGTGGCCCTGGCACCCAGGAACCCGGACGTGTCGAGCGCCGTGTGCAGGCCGAGATCGCGCGCGCCGGCCAGCAGCGCGCCGGTGAACGCCGGTTGCAGCAACGGTTCGCCGCCGCTGACGGTGAAGCCACCGCCGGCGGCGATGATGAACCGGCGGTGCCGCTCGACGTCGGCCAGCACGCCGTCGGAGGTCGTCGCGGTGCCCGACCGCATCCGCCAGGTGTCCGGGTTGGCGCAGTACAGGCACCGCAGCGGACACCCGGCGGTGAAGGCGACGAACCGCGTCCCGGGACCGTCGACGCCCGTCGACAGGTCCCAGGAGTGCAGCCGGCCGGGAACGTTCATGCCGATTCGTGGAACGTGCGCGAGAGGACGTCGCGCTGCTGTTCGGGCGTGAGGCGGACGAAGTTGACGGCGTATCCCGACACCCGGATGGTCAGCTGCGGGTACTTCTCCGGGTGCGCCATCGCGTCCTCCAGCGTCTCGCGGGTGAGCACGTTGACGTTCATGTGGTAGCCGCCCGCGTCGGTGTAGCCGTCGAGGATCCCGACCAGGTTGGTGACGCGCTCCTCGACCGTGCGGCCGAGACCGGCCGGCGTGACGGTCGTGGTCAACGAGATGCCGTCCCGGGCGTGCTCGAACGGCAGCTTCGCCACCGACAGCGCCGAGGCGACGATGCCGTGCCTGTCCCGTCCGTTCATCGGGTTCGCGCCCGGCGCGAACGGTTCACCGGCCCGCCGGCCGTCGGGCGTGTGGCCGGTGTGCTTGCCGTACACCACGTTCGACGTGATGGTCAGCACGGACAGGGTCGGTATCGCGTCGCGGTAGGTCGGCTGGCGGCGCACCTTCGCCATGAACGACTCGACCAGTTCGACGGCGATCGCGTCGGCCCGGTCGTCGTTGTTGCCGTACGTCGGGAAGTCGCCGGCGGTCACGAAGTCCACGACCAGGCCGGTCCCGTCGCGCACCGGTTCGACGGTGGCGTAACGGATCGCGGAGAGGCTGTCGGCGGCAACCGACAGGCCCGCGATCCCGGTCGCCAGGAACCGCCGCACGGGGTGGTCGTGCAACGCCATCTCGATGCGCTCGTAGGCGTACTTGTCGTGCATGTAGTGGATGGTGTTGAGCGCGTCGACGTATGTGGAAGCGAGCCAGTCCAGCACGCGGTCGAACGCCGCCCGGACGGTGTCGTAGTCGAGCACGTCGTCGGTGAGTGGCGGCAGCGGCGGGGTCACCTGCACGCCGCTCACCTCGTCGCGGCCGCCGTTGATGGCGTACAGCAACGCCTTCGCGAGGTTGGCGCGGGCGCCGAAGAACTGCATGTCCTTTCCGACGCGCATGCCCGACACGCAGCAGGCGATCGCCGCGTCGTCGTCCAGGTACGGTCGCAACAGGTCGTCGTTCTCGTACTGGACGGCGCCGGTGTCCAGCGACACCGTCGCGCAGAACCGCTTGAACCCCGCGGGCAACCGGGGCGACCACAGCACGGTGAGGTTCGGTTCCGGTGCGGGGCCGAGGTTGTAGAGCGTCTGCAGGTACCGGAACGAGGTGCGGGTCACCAGGGTGCGGCCGTCGGCCGACATGCCGCCCAGGCATTCGGTGACCCAGGTCGGGTCGCCGGAGAACAACTGGTCGTACTCGGGTGTGCGCAGGAACCGGATGATGCGCAGCTTGATGACGAAGTCGTCGACGAGTTCCTGCGCCTGCGTCTCGGTGAGCCGCCCCTCGTCGAGGTCGCGTTCGACGAAGACGTCGAGGAAGGTGGACGTGCGACCGAGCGACATCGCCGCGCCGTTCTGCTCCTTCGCGGCGGCGAGGTACGCGAAGTACAGCCACTGGATCGCTTCGCGTGCCGTGGTCGCCGGCTTCGAGATGTCGTAGCCGTAGGACGCCGCCATCCGCTTGAGTTCGCCGAGCGCGCGGACCTGCTCGGCCAGCTCCTCCCGGTCCCGGATGATGTTCTCCGTGGCCCGGGAACCGTTCAACGCCGCGCGCTCGCCGCGCTTGGCCTCGACGAGGCGGTCGACGCCGTACAGCGCCACGCGGCGGTAGTCGCCGATGATGCGGCCGCGGCCGTAGGCGTCCGGCAGTCCGGTGATGATGCCGGCCTTGCGGGCGGCCAGGATCTGCGGGGTGTATGCGTCGAAGACGCCGTCGTTGTGGGTCTTCCGGTAGGTGGTGAAGATCTCCGTGACCTTCGGGTCCGGCGTGTACCCGTACGCCTTGAGGCCACCCTCCACCATCCGGTAGCCGCCGTTCGGCAGGATCGCCCGCCGCAACGGCGCGTCGGTCTGCAGGCCGACGATGAGTTCGCTGTCCCGGTCGATGTAGCCGGGCGCGTGCGAGGTGATCGTGCTCGGCGTGGCCGGGTCGGCGTCGTAGATTCCGCGCTCGCGTTCCTCGACGAACATGGCCGTCAGCCGGTTCCACAACGCCGTGGTGCGGTCGGTCGGTCCCGCCAGGAACGTGCCGTCACCGGTGTAGGGACGCACGTTCGCGCGGATGAAGCCGGCGACGTCGACGCGGTCGCGCCAGCCGCTGCCGGTGAAGCCGCGCCATGCGTCCACTGTGGACAATTCGACGACCGTGGTTGTCATGGTTTGACCTCCAGAGTCTCCCCGGCGGGCAGCCGGGGGGTGTCCGGGACGGTGTCGGCGGGTGCCACCCCGAGCCGGACCACCAGGTACGGGTAGCCGACGTGCGACACGAGCCGCTGGATCAGCAGGCGCGTGCTCGCGATCTCGGCCGGAGCGCTGAACGGCAGCAGGGTCAGTCCACTGTGGACGGCGTCGAGCCACGCGGCGGACAGCGCCTCGCCGGCGCGCAGCCAGTCGATCGGGGTGTCGCCGGCACCGAACACGACCGCGTACACGGCCGACTCGTCGTGGCCGGCGCCCGGCGGCAGCGTCCCGGTGACGCCGAAGTCGCGGCCGGGCACGGTCGTCTGCGGCGCCTCGCCGGGAATCGACGTGTCGGGGACGCCGGTGCCGGCCGCCCGGTCGCCGCCGACCCAGCCGGCGAGTTCGGCCCGCTGCCGGTCGTCGGTGCCCTCGGCCCGGATCGCGTGGTCGACGGCCACGGCGAGGTCGATGACCTGGTCCCGCCGCAGCACGTGGATGCGCAGGCCGGTGCCGGTCACGGCGCGGGTGACCGCGGCGAGCGCGTCGGCCGGAACCGGTTCGGGCGGCACCGGGCGCCGATCGGTGTGCCGGCGGGGAATCGCGGCCAGCCGCCGCACGGCGGCCGGATCGGGCTCTCCGCGTCCGGTCACGCGGATCCGCGCCACCGGTCCGGCGGTGCCGGCGATCCGGTCGATCTCGACGCTCCAGCCCTCGGCCGCCAGGGCGGTCCCGGCGTGGTGCAGCGCGGCTCCGCAGCTGACCAGCATCATGTGACCGTCCGGGTCGAGCTCGATCAACTGCCGCGACGGTTCGGCCCGGACCTCCAGTTCGGGACCGGCGACCACCAGTCGCCACGGCTGCGTGTTGTGGATCGACGGTGCCCGGCGCGCGGTGTCAGCCGCGCGGGCCAGCGCCTGCGTCACGTCGTTCATCTATGTGGTCCTTTCAGGGCCGGTCGGTCACGACGAAGTGGACGATCGGATCGGTGGTCCGCGCGGACGTGTGCGGGTGCGCGGCCCGGTATCCGGCCAGCAGGCGCGGATACTCGATCCGGTCCGGCCCGACGACCTCGCCCCGGGCTGTACGCCAGCGTCCGTCGAGGAGCAGTTCGGCCGGGTGACCATCGTGGAAGTTGCGCCACCAGCGCTTGTCGGTCGCGTGCCCGACCAGCACCATGACGTCGGTGCCGCAGGCCGCGTGCGCGACCGGCAGGACGACGGTCCGGCCGGTGCGCCGGCCGGCGAACCGCAGCCCGCACAGGTTCGGCAGGATCCGCCGGCCCGTGACGGTCGACAGGGCCTGCAGCACCCACCGGTTGTGGGCCGGGACGGTCGGTGTGGCAGCGCTTGTCATGTCCTCAGCGTGCGCCTCCCGGCACCAGCGGCTCCAGGGGCCAAGGTCCCGAATCCGGATCGAGGATGGACCGGTGACCGCAGTACCCGGACGGGACCTTCGGCCCTGCACACCGGGTGCGTCCGGCACTGACCCTCGGTGGCTCCGGGGTCGATCGTGGGGGCATGCGACCCGGCAGCCGCCCCGCCGACGTCGTCGTCGGATCGCGCAGCCACGGTGCTGATTGTCCGATCATGAACAGCAGGAGGTCCGCCATGGTCTGGAATCTCACCCCGGAACGGTTCGCCGCTCTCGTGGCCGACGCCGTCCGCGCGCCGTCGATGCACAACACCCAACCGTGGCGGTTCCGGTTGTCCGGCGACGCCATCGACGTCCTGCTCGACCGGGAGCGGCTGCTGCCCGTCGCCGATCCGGCCGGCCGGGCGGCCCGGGTCGCCTGCGGTTCCGCGCTGTTCAACCTGCGACTGGCGCTCGCCGTCGACGGTCACCGCGCCGAGGTGCGGCTGGTGCCCGGACCCGACGTCGTCGCCCGCCTGACGCCGGCCGACCCGCACCCGGCGACGCCCGCCGAGCGACGGTTGCACGCCGCGATCCCCCGCCGGCACAGCAACCGGCACCCGTTCGTGGACATCCCGGTACCACCCGAGGCCCGCACCGCTCTCGTCCGCGCCGCCCACGACGAGCAGGCGTGGCTGCACCTCGCCGAGTCACCGGCCGACGCCGAGGCGACCGCGGACGTGATCCGCGAAGCCGACCGGCTCCTGCGCTCCGACACCGCGTACGCGGCCGAACTGGCCACCTGGACCGGACCGGAAGGCGTCCCGGTCGGCGCCGGTGGGCCGGAACCCGGCCAGCACGAACTGCTCGCCCGCCGCGACTTCGCCGGCCCGCCCGGCACGCGCCCGTTCGAGCGCGAGCCGCTGATCGGCGTCCTGGGCGCCGCCGGCGACCTGGCGGCGGACCAGGTCGTGGCCGGGATGGCGCTGCAACGCGTCCTGCTGACCGCCACCGACCTGGGCCTCGCCGCGTCGATCTTCACCCAGCCGATCGACCACGCCGCGAGCCGCGGGCGGCTGCGCGACGTGTGCCACCGGCCGTTCCCGCCGTTCGCGGTGCTGCGCTTCGGCTACGGCGTCGCGGGCCACCACAGCGCCCGCCGCCCGGTCGCCGACGTGATCGCCTGACGCGCCGCCGCCTTGAACTCGCTGACCCGGACGGATCGCTCAGGTGGCGCGGCGGGAGCGGGCCAGCACCAGCCCACCGGTCACCGCGCCGACAACGCCGAGCACGATGGCGACCACACCGCCGGCCAGGCCGTTGCCGGTGCCGAGCCCGCCGTCGGCGGTGGCCACCACCACCGCACCGACGATCCCGCCGATCGCCGCGAGGGCCAGCGCGACGACCGCGCCGTTGCGGCCGCGGTTTCCGACCCCACGGGCGGCGCGCACCGCCGCCATCACACCGAGCACGACGCCGACCAGCGCCAGCACGGCGGCGATCGTGGCGACGACCCGGTCGCCGGTGAAGGTGGGAACGTCGTTGGCAGCAAACAGATTCATAGGCCGAAGCGTAGGGACGGACCGGTGGTGGATCGTCATGCCGGAGTTGCCACTACGGCCGACACGGCCACAACCCCGGATGTAGGCGCGCGCGACGGGCTACCCCAACGGTTGCGATTTTCCATCAAACCGATTTGATGTATTGTCGAGGTCATGGACGATGCGCCGCCGCCGTTCGTGCGGGCCGCCGGCCACCCGCTGCGCTGGCGACTGCTGGGTGAGCTGGCCCGCGGCGACCGGCAGGTGCACGAGCTGACCGCGCTGGTGGGCCAACAGCAGAGCCTCGTCTCCTATCACCTGGGCCTGCTGCGCAAGGCCGACCTCGTCCGCACCCGGCGCAGCACCGCCGACGGCCGCGACGTCTACTACCGCCTCGACCTGGCCCGGTGCGCCGATCTGCTGTCGGGGGCGGGCGGCGCGCTGCATCCCGGGCTGCGGCTGGCACCGGCGCCGCCGGCCGTGCCGCCGCGGTCCCGCGTGCTGTTCCTCTGCACCGGCAACAGTTCCCGGTCGCAGATGGCCGAGGCGTTGCTGCGGCAGCGGTCCGGCGGCGCGGTCGACGTCGTCAGCGCCGGCAGCCGGCCGAAACCGATCCATCCGGACGCGGTGGCGGCGATGGCCGGGTACGGCATCGACCTCGGCACCGCCCGGCCGAAGCACCTCGACGAGTTCGCCGGACACCGCTTCGACCACGTGATCACCTTGTGCGACCGGGTCCGCGAGATCTGCCCGGAGTTTCCCGACCATCCGGCGACCGCGCACTGGAGCATTCCCGACCCGGCCGCCGACCCCGCCGGCCCCCCGGCGTTCGACCGCGTCGCCGCCGAACTCGCCGAGCGGATCGGGTTCCTGCTCCACGTCCTCGACGACGATGAAAGGACGACGACATGACCGACAACACCGTCCACGTGCGATACCTGGTCGACGACGTCCAGGCCGCGATCGACTTCTACACCACGCACCTGGGCTTCACCACGAACACCGCGTTCCCGCCCGCGTTCGCCGACGTCCTGCGGGGCAACCTGCGGCTGCTGCTGTCCGGGCCGACGAGTTCGGCGGGCCGGCCGATGCCGGACGGCCGCGCGCCGCACCCCGGCGGCTGGAACCGCATCCACCTCCTCGTCGACGACATCGACGCCGAGGTCACCCGCCTGCGCGACAAGGGCGTCGTGTTCCGCAGCGACGTGGTCACCGGCCCCGGCGGGCGGCAGATCGTCCTGGACGATCCGGCCGGCAACCCGGTCGAACTGTTCCAGCCGGCCGGCGCCTGAGTGGACCGCCCCGGTCTCGGCACCGTTCTCCGGGAGTGGGGCCGGATCGGCTGCGTCGGCTTCGGCGGGCCACCGGCGCACATCGCGCTGTTCCGCACGCTCTGCGTCGAGGACCGCAAGTGGCTCGACGCGCGGGAGTTCGAGGACGCGATCGCGGCGTGCAACCTGTTGCCGGGGCCGGCGTCCACCCAACTCGCGATCTTCTGTGCCTGGCGGGTGCGCGGGCGGGCCGGCGCTCTCGTCGGCGGGGCCGCGTTCATCGTCCCCGGTCTGATCCTCATCCTGTTCCTGGCCGCGCTGTTCCTACGCGGTGATCCGCCGACGGCGGTCCGCGCCGCGGGTGCGGGCGCGGGCGCCGCGGTGGCCGCTGTCGCGGTCCACGCGGGCGCCGCGCTGGTTCCGCCGGGTTGGGGACGCGCACCGGAGCACAGCAGTCGCGTCCGCTGGACGGTGTACCTGGCCGTCGGGGCGGTCGCCGCCGCCACGATCGGCCCCTGGCTCGTCGTCCTCCTCATCGCCTGCGGCCTCGCGGAGACGGCGGCCCAGCGCATTCCGGTGCCTTTCCTCCCCGCCCTTGCGGCGACGGGATCCGTCGGCGGAGTGCTGCTCCCGGTCACCCTGCTTGCCCTGAAGGTCGGAGCGCTGTCCTACGGCGGCGGGTTCGTCATCATCCCGCTGATGCACGCCGACGCGGTCGACCAGCATCACTGGATGACCGACGCGCAGTTCCTCAACGCGGTCGCGCTGGGCCAGATCACGCCGGGACCGGTGGTGCACACCATCGCCGTGGTCGGCTACGCCGCGGCCGGCATCGGCGGCGGCCTCCTCGCGTCGGCGGTGGCGTTCGCACCGTCGTTCGCGTTCATCCTCCTGGGCGCGCACCGCTTCGACCGGATCCGCGGCAACCGCACCGTCCGGGCGTTCCTCGACGGCGCCGGACCCGCCGCGGTCGGCGCAATTCTCGGCTCCGCCGTCCCGCTCGCCCTCGCGCTGAGCCAGCCGTGGCAGTACGCGGTCCTGGCCGGCGCCGCCGTGCTGTTGCTGGGGTTGCGCCGCGGCCCGGTGCTCACCCTGCTCGCCGCCGCCGTGGCCGGCGTCCTCATCGTGCTCGCCGGTGGTGCGGTCTAGGATTCGGCGGTGACGATGCGGGTCGACGATTCGTGGTCCGAGATCACCGGCCACCTGGAGCGCCGCTGCCCCGCGGTCGCCCGCCAGGTACGCGCGCCCGCGTCCTCCGAATCGCTGCGACGCGCGGAGACGGCGGTCGGCGGCCCGTTGCCGGCCGACCTGGCCCGGTGGTGGCGGCTCGCCGACGGCATGGACGGGCACCACCGGCTCATCCCGCAACTGCAGACCCCGATGTCCGTCGAGTCGGCGCTGAGCAGTCGCCGAACGTGGCTCGATGTCTCGGAACACGGCGACACCTGTGCGGGCGGGCAGGCCGGTTCGCCCGTGTACGGGGTGTGGCTGCCACAGTGGCTGCCGATCGCCTCCGACCATGGTGGCACCGAACTGTTCGTCGACCTGCGTCCCGGACCGGCCCGCGGCTGCGTGGGCGAGTTCTACTCCGACGCCTGGGAGTTCAGTGCGCCCCGATGGAGGGGTGTCGCCGCGATGCTCGACGAGGTCGCCGCCGCCTTCCGCTCCGACGAGCCGGTACACGGTTTCCGGATCTGGATCGACGACGACGGCATCGCCTGGGATCACCCGGGATGGCGCTGGGCGATGGGTGGCAGTGCCATCGTCGACCCGGACCGCCTGCGGCAGCGGTACCGGGACCTGGTCGCGGAGCTTCGCGTCCCGACGACGACGTCCGATGACGGCTGGACCGCGGAGCGGATCGCCGCCCACGTCAAGCGGAACACCGAGCTGCTGCTCGCCGTCACCGACGCGATCGCCGCGACCGACCCGGACTTCGACCGACGGATGGCCCGGGCGTGGTCCACCGGCCGCCGCCGCCGATCCGCGAGCGGCGACCGGGTCGAGCCCTACATCTGTTACGACAACAGCGAGACGTTCGACCCGGCCGTCCTTGACCGCTACGCGGCGGCCGGGCGATCCGCGCTCGCCGACGACATCGAGCGCCTCAGCGAGCGGCTCGCCGGGTCCGTGGGCCGCATCCGCGGCCGAAGGCCGATCGTCTACGTGCACATCGTCGACGGGGAAACGCTTCTGGACACCGCGGTCGAGGGCTGGTTCGGCGTGCTGTGGGCGGTGTGCCTGCGGCAGCTGCCGATCCGCGTCCGGCAGCTGCGCGCCCTGCGCCGCCCTGCGTGACCGCGAAAACGCGTGGCCGGGCGTCGGGCAGGATGGGACGGTGAGACATGTCGCGCTCTTCCACTCCGTGTACGGCCTGCGTCCGGCCGTGAGCGCCGCGGCCGACCTCTTCCGTGCGGCGGGCCACCACGTCACCGCGCCGGATCTCTACGCGGGGCGGGTCGCGCAATCGATCGAGGAGGGGTTCGCGATCAGCGGCCGCGTCGGCTGGACGACGATCCTGCGGCGGGCACACGAGGCGCTCGACGGCCTCCCCGCCGACACCGTCCTCGCCGGCCTGTCGATGGGCGCGGGAGTGGCGGGCGCCGTGCTCGCCGAGCGTCCGGAAGCCGCCGGACTTCTCCTGCTGCACGGCACCGGCGGCGACCCCCGCACGGTGCCCGCGGGCCTGCCGGTCCACGTGCATGTCGGGGAGGCGGACGCGATGTTTCCCCCCGCGGACGTCGCCGCCTGGCGGGACGCCATGACCGCCGCCGGTGCGGCCGTCGACCTCTTCACGTATCCGGCCGTCGGACACTTCTTCACCGATTCCGGCGTGTCCGAGTTCGATCCGGCGGCGGCGGAGCTGGCGTGGCAGCGCGGCCTGCGTTTCGTCGACGCCCTCTGAACGCCGGGTCAGAAGCCGCCGCTGTCGCTGTCGAACGCGTCGCGGCGGCGTTGCTCCTCCTCGTACCGGGCCGTTCTCGCGCGCATGCCGGCATCCAGCATGTACAGCCGGTCCGGGTCGAGCGCCTTGATCGCCCCGGGCAGCGGCAGCGTGGCGCAGTGCTCCGCGAACAGGTCCCGGCGGCGTGGCCAGCAGCGGTGGTGGAGCCAGCCGAGCGAACCGATGATCATGGGACCGAGAATGAGCGCGGCGCACAGGCCTTCCAGCGGCCCACCCGGGACGGCGATCACCACCATGACGGTGTAGAAGCAGCCGAGCAGCACCGTCGCCAGCCCGGCGACCCCGCCGATGCCGTCGTCGCGGAAGCGGGACGAGTGGACCAGCCGGGCGTCCTGGTCCCGTTCGAACGTCTCGCGGTGCCGCCGCAGGTCGTCGTTCCCGCCCAGGTCGTCCGCGACGACCGGCCCCTCGGCGTGGCGGACGTGGTCGAGCAGGGCGGCGGTGAGGGGATGGGTCGGTGCCGTGTCGTCGGCGGGTGCCGGGAGGGTCAGGGCGCCGTCGTGGTCGACCGTGATCAGCCCGTCGAGCAGGAGCCTGGCCGCCGCCTCGCGCCACAACGGCCGGTCCGAACGGAATCTGACGAGCAGTACGTGGTACGGGTCGACCGTCAGCGTCGGCAGCAGCGCGGCGACCCTACGGTCCCGGATGCCACGCCACCGCCACAGCACGAGGAGCACCACCTGCAGCGCCACCACACCCGCCGTCACCACAGCCGTCAGCGCGAGGATCGACATGCCCGGATCATCGCAGGGCGACACCAGCGCGGCGGGCAGCTACGGCGTCAGTGCGGGTCGGGCGTGAACGCCGGGCTCACCAGGTAGTCGGAGTTCTGCCAGCTCTCGGTGGGGAACGCCGCGCCGCCGCCGAAGTCGGAGTTGTAGACGTACAGCCCGTTGCCGGCGCCGACCGTCGAGTCGGCATTCGACGGCGCGACCAGGTGACCGGTGGTGGAGCGCTCCTCGTCGAAGCCGTTCGGCACGTACGAGTACTGCCCGCCGCGCAGCCAGAAGCCGACCACGTAGGTCTGACCGGCGTCCACATGGGTGGGGCTCGTGCTCACCTTGTAGAAGCACGGCGCGGCGTACTGGATGCCCTCGGACGCGGCGCCCGTGACCAGTTTCTCGCCGCCGGCGGTCCACAGGCTGCCCGTCAGCGGCAGGCGGGAGTTCACCTGCTGCGGGGTGAGGTCCAGGCAGATGCGGATGCCGGTGACCGTGCCACCGACGGTCGGCCGCCACTGCACCGCCAGCAGCACGTCGGAGGTGTCGGTGACCTCCTGGACCCGTCGGTCGAGATACGGATCCGACGGCGAGTACAGGTACTCCACGCCGGAGCCGTGCGCGGCGCTCGGCGTCACCGGCGCCAGCGCGATCGTCGATGCCAGGATCGTGCAGACAGCGAGCAGCCGTCGGCTGCGGTGGACCGGACTCATTCGAAACCCCCGTGTTGTCGATAGAGTGCCATGCGGTCGAGGTTTGTGGGCATGATAGGGGACGATGTGGCCGTCGACGACCTACGGGTCGCGAACCTGCCGGAACTCGCCGGGCAGCGCGCGCTGGTCGCGTTGCTGGACCGTACGTTCCGCGCCGGCGCGGCCGACCAGGTGCTCGCCGTCGACGTGGTGCGGGCGCTCGCGCACGCCGGCAACTACGTGGCGGGCGCGTGGCGCGGCGAACGGCTCGTCGGCGGCACGGTGGCATTTCTGGGGACGGGGCACCTGCACTCGCACGTGACGGCGGTCGATCCCGGCACCCACGGGCGCGGCGTCGGCCACGCGCTCAAGCTGCACCAGCGCGAGTGGGCGCTGGCGCGCGGGATCACCGACGTCCGCTGGACGTTCGACCCGCTCGTCGGGCGCAACGCCTACTTCAACATCACGAAGCTGGGCGCCGAGCCGACCGCGTACCTAACCGACTTCTACGGCCCGTTGACCGACGGCGTCAACGCCGGCGACGAGACCGACCGCCTGTACGTGCGGTGGGACCTCACGGCGTCCCGGAGAGCAGCGGAAGCGGAGCCCGCCGCGGCGGTGCCGGTGCTCGGCCGGTCCGCTGACGACCGTCCACTGTCGACAGTGCCGCCACCCGGCGGCTCGCCCGCGCTCGTGGCCACCCCGACCGACATCGAGGCGTTGCGCGGCCGGGACCCGGACGCCGCGCGCGCCTGGCGGCTCGCGGTCCGCGCCGCCCTGACCACCCTGCTGGCCGACGGCTACCGCGTCACCGGGTTCCGGCGCGACGGCTTCTACATCCTGGAGGCCCGATGACAAGCTCGGTGAACGGGTTCGAGCTGCGCCGGATCACGCTGCCGTTGGTGAGCCCGTTCCGCACCTCGATGGGCGTGGAGCACGGCCGCGACGTCCTCCTCGTGCGTGCCGTCGTCGGTGACGCGGAGGGCTGGGGCGAGTGTGTGGCGATGTCCGACCCGCACTACTCGCACGAGTACGTCGACGGCGCGGCCGACGTCATCCGGCGTTTCCTGATCCCCGCCGCGGGTAGCTCCGACGACTTTCACCTTGTGGAGCAAAGGTTCGCGGCCGTCCGCGGTCATCCGATGGCCAGGACCGCGGTGCACACCGCGCTGCTCGACGCCCGGCTGCGGGCCGCCGGCATGTCGCTGGGCGAGTTCCTGGGCGCGGTCCGCCCGACGGTTCCGGCGGGCGTGTCGGTCGGAATCATGGACGACGTGGGCGAACTGCTCGACGCGGTCGCCGGTTACCTGGACGCCGGCTACGTCCGGATCAAGCTGAAGATCGAGCCCGGATGGGACGTGGCACCGGTGGCCGCGGTACGCGACCGGTTCGGCGCCGAGATCCTCCTCCAGGTCGACGCCAATTGTGCCTACACCGCAACGGATTCCGCCCGACTGTCCACATTGGACGATTTCGGCCTGCTGCTGATCGAGCAGCCGTTCCCCGAGGAGGACCTCGCCGGGCACGCGCGGCTGGCGGCGTCGGTGCGCACACCGATCTGCCTCGACGAGTCGATCACGTCGGCCCGGGTCGCGGCGCAGGCGATCGGCGCCGGCGCGTGCTCGGCGGTGAACATCAAGCCGGGACGCGTGGGCGGCTACCTCGAAGCGCGCCGCATCCACGACGTGTGCGCGGCGCACGGCGTCCCCGCCTGGGTCGGCGGCATGCTGGAGACCGGTGTCGGTCGAGCCGCGAACGCCGCGCTGGCGGCACTTCCGGGTTGCACGCTCCCGGGCGACATCTCCGCGTCGGACCGCTACTACGCCCGCGACATCACCGCGCCGTTCGTGCTCCGCGACGGGCACATCACCGTGCCCACCGGTCCCGGAATCGGCGTCGACGTCGACGACGCGGCCCTTGCCGACGTCACCACGGGCACCGAGTGGATCCCGGTCCGTTGACGCTCTCGTGGAGCTCCCGGGTCAGGGGATCGTGCGGGCGGGCGGCGAAGAAGATGTGCAGCCAGCCGTCGGCGTCGGCGTGGAAGATCTCGTCGCGGATGGACGGATCGGCACCGCGCTCCAGGAGCAGGCGGACCACCTCGAGATGACCGGGCTGGATCGCCCAGTGCAGGCCGGTCCGCCCGAAGTAGGGCGCGACGTCGGGGTGGACGCCGCGGTCGAGGAACCAGCGCACGACGTCGACCCGGCCGTGCTGGCAGGCGTGGACGAACGCCTCCCCCACGATCTCCGCCGGGTCATCGGTCGCCGGTAACCGGGGCGGAAGGCCGACGCCGGCGTCCGCGGGCTCGGGGCGGGCCCGTTCCGCGCCCGCCGCCTCGTACCGGTCCCGCACCAGGTCGAGCCGGCCGCAGGCGGCGTACGTCCACAGCGCCGGCGGGACGATCCCGTACCCGGCGAGCACGTCGACGACTCCCGTGTGGCCGTGGTGGATGGCGTTCTCCAACGCGGTGGCGCCCCGACTCCGGTCGCCCGGGTCGGCGCCGGCGGCGAGCAGCAGGCGCACGTACTCGACCCGGTTGGAGCGGGCCGCCCAGACCAGCGGGAGGTTCAGGTCGGTGGCCTTGCCGAGCACCACCTCCAGCGCGGCGCGCGGCACACCGAGCGCCTCGTCGAGCCGGACACCGGGGATCGCCTCCGGCATCGCGACCATGTGCAGCAACGTGTCTGCCTGCCCGGCGGTCAGGCCGGCCAACCGATCGGTGTCGCCGGCCAGCAGGGCCTCGGCGTCGCCGTGCAGGCTCCGCCACCTCTCCCGCCGCTCGTCGAGATCGCGCCGGGACTTCTCCGTGAACGACATGAGCTCCCGCCACGTCGGGAAACCGAGCTCGCGCGCGATCACCAGCCGTGCGTCCCGGAGCCCCGCGGTCGCGGCGGACGTCGCGGTGGCGTACCGGGGCACGCCGGCCCGCAACCGTCGCAGCGCACCCGGGTCGTCGCGGCGCAACTCGACCAGGAGGGCGTCGGCCATCGAGGCGTAGGCACCCGGCCCGATCCCCACGAGGCGGGAGACCGGCCGGTCGCCGGTGGTGTTCCGGTTCTCGACGTGGGCGCGGAACTCGGCCCAGTTCGGGAATCCGTGTTCCTGGGCGAGCACGAACTGGGCGTCGGTGAGCTGGAACCGCTCGGCGGCCCGACCGCCCAACACGTCGGCGACCCGGGCCTCGGCTTCGGCGTCGGCCGTGGCGTACGCGCGGTGCAGGTGCTTGGCCTGCTTGCGGTAGTACTCCAGGTTCGGACTGGCCGGCAACTCGAAATGACGATCGGACACCACAACCTCCTTCGTCGCCGAGGTCCGCTTGCCCGGCCGGAAAGAGGTTGGTCCTGCCCAATGCGTTCACGTGTGGTGCTCGAGGTGGGAAAATCCCTGCCCGCGGACCGGCAGCGTCCTCGCACGCTCCATCCACACTAGTAATCCGCTCCACCCGACGGCAACCCCTTGCTACGGTCGTGCGCCCGGCAAGCCGCGAACGGAGAGCGCATGCCATTCCCGTCCACGCCGACGCCTCCGATCCTGGACGGTGCCCTCGTCCGGCTGGAGCCGCTCGATCACCGGCACGCCGCCCACCTGGCGGCGGCGGCCGACGAGGATCGGACCTCGTACCGGTTCACGTGGGTGCCCACGGCGGCCGACGTCGGCGACTACGTCGACACCCAACTGGCCCGGGCCGCGGCCGGGACGCTGATGCCGTACGCGCAGGTGGAGAAGACAAGCGGACGGGCGATCGGCGCCACCGCCTACTGGGATCCCCGGCTGTGGCCCGACCGCGACGCGCTCTACGCGGTGGAGGTGGGCTTCACCTGGCTGGCCGCCTCGGCCCAGGGCACCGGCATCAACACGGAGGCGAAGCTGTTGCTCTTCGCCAACGCCTTCGACAACTGGAACGTGGCTCGCGTCGACCTCAAGACCGACGCCCGCAACACCCTGTCCCGCACCGCGATCGAACGCACCGGAGCCCGCTTCGAAGGCGTCCTGCGACGGTGGTCGCGCTCGTGGGCACCGGGCGAGGCCGGACTCCTGCGGGACTCCGCCATGTACTCCATCATCGACGCGGAATGGCCGGGCTGCCGGGCCACCCTGGAAGCACGGCTCCGCCGGACCCCGAATACCTGAATCACGCGGGCCGGATGCCCTCCGCGGCGGCCACGGCGGCGGCGAACTCCCGTGGACACTCCAGCGGCAGGAAGTGCCCGCCGTCGACGCGTCGCAGGTCGACGTCGGCGAAGAAGTCGCCGAGCCGGTCGGACCAGTCGAGCGGGAACAGCGGGTCGTGGTCGGGCCACAGCACCGTGGTCGGCACGGCGATCCGCTGCGCCGGGTGGGGCGCGTGCTCGCCCACCACGCCATCGAGCCGGCCCGAGCCGACGCGGTACCAGGCGATCGAGGCCGTGAACGCACCCGGGGCGGAGTACACCGAGACGAGGTGGTCGAGGTGCTCGTCGCCGACGGTGAACCCTGGCTTCGACCAGTGGGTCAGGAAGTGACGCAGGTAGTGGCGCACGGCCTCGGGCCGCCCGTCGACGAGTTCGTCGGCGATCGGGAACCGGTGGAAATGCAGGTACCAGAACTCCCGCTGGGCGGCCGGGGTCAGGATGCGGTCGCCGATGCCGGGCAGCGGCGGGGCGAGCACCAGCGCCCGGATCAGGTCGGGGCGCTGTCGGGCGAGGGCCTGGGCGATCCGGCTGCCGATGTCGTACCCGGCGAGGACGGGACGGTCCAGCCGGAGTTCGTCGATGAGCCGGATGACGCCGTGCGCCTGCGCGTCGGCGCTGTAGTGCTCCGTCGGGTCGACCGGGTGCTTGTCGGACGCGCCGAAGCCGCGCAGGTCGGGCACCACGACGTCGGCCGTCGGCAGCAGCGCCGCGACCGCACGGTATTCGGTGCGGTCGCCGGGCCACCCGTGCAACAGCACCACGGCGGGACCGGAGCCGGTCCGTTCGTACGCGAGGCGGAATCCGTCGACGGCCGTTGTGCGGTCCACGCCGCCACGATACAGCCGGCGCTCAGTCGAGGCAGAACTCGTTACCCTCCACGTCCTGCATCACCTGGCACGACTCGTTGACGCCGTCGGCAACCAGCAATTGCCCGCGTACCGCACCGAGCGCGACCAGCCGGACGCATTCGGCCTCAAGGGCCGCCAGGCGCTCGTCGCCCACGAGCCCGGTGCCGACCCGCACGTCGAGGTGCACCCGGTTCTTGACGACCTTGCCCTCGGGAACGCGCTGGAAGAACAGTCGCGGCCCCACACCTGAGGGATCAACGCACGCGAACGCCGAGCCCTGATGCTCGGGCGGCAACGAGCGATCGAAATCGTCCCACGTGGCGAACCCCTCCGGCGGCGGCGGAACGACGTACCCCAACACCTCGCACCAGAAACGCGCGACGCGCTCCGGTTCCGCGCAGTCGAAAGTGACCTGGAACTGCCTGACCGACGCCATCGGCCCACAATAGAGGCCGGCTCGGGCGGGTGTTCAGTCGAGGCAGAATTCGTTGCCTTCGGGGTCGGCCATCACGATGAAGCCGGCGCTCATGGGCGGTTCCGGCTCGTATCGGCGGATCCGCGCCGCTCCCAGCGCCACGAGCCGGTCACACTCGGCCTCCAGCGCCGCCATGCGCTGTTCGCCCTGAAGGCCCGGGGCCGCGCGGACGTCGAGATGGACCCGGTTCTTGGCGAGCTTGTCTTCCGGAACGCGTTGGAAAAAGATCCGTGGGCCGTGCCCTTCCGGATCCTCGATCGCCGATCTGGTGTTGCGCTGATCCTCGGGAACGCCGAGGCGGTCGAGGAACTCGGCCCATGCCGCCAGCGGATCGGCGCCCTCGGCCAGGTCGACTCCGGGCGGGCCGGGGTGGACGTACCCCAGTACCTCACGCCAGAAACCGGCGACGCGCCCGGGATCCGCGCAGTCGAACGTGATCTGGACCTGCTTGACCGATGCCATCGACCCACCTTAGAGGCGGAATCCCGCGTCGTCTCCACAGACCCGGAATCAGCGGACGATCGCCACCGGGCAGTGGGCGTGCTGCGCCACGGACAGGCTGACCGAACCCAGCAGCAGGCCGGCGAAGCCACCGTGGCCGCGGGTGCCGACGACGGCAAGGCCGGCGTGGGCGGACTCGGCGACGAGGTCCTCCGCGACGTTGGCGCCGGACACCAGCTTCTCCTCCAGCCGCACGTCCGGGAACTTGGCGCGCCAGGGTTCGAGGGCGTCGTCGAGCACCGCACCGGCCGTCTCCGCCCGGTGCTGCGCGTCGGCGTCCGACGCCATCCGGCCGGTCCACCAGACGTGCGCCGCCACCACCGACGCGCCTGTGCGGCGCGCGATGTCGAACGCGAAATCCAGTGCCGCGACGCTGTGGTCGGAGCCGTCGACGCCGACCAGTACCGGCAGATCGGGTCCCGGCATGGCCGCCGGCGGCCGGGCGATCACGACCGGACCCCTGGCGTGGGTGGCCACGATCGTCGCTGTCGCGCCGAGTGCGGCGGTCGGGATCGAGCCGCCGCCGCGGCTGCCGACGACGGTCAGCTCCGCCGCGCCCGACTCCTCCACCAGCACGGCCGACCCCGCACCGGGCACCGCCCGGCAGACGATCGACAGGCCGGGATGCTGCGCGGTCAGGCAGTCGGCGACCCGGCGCAGGACGTCGTCACCGGGCTCTCCGTGCCGCGACCCGTGCACCAGGTGCAGGTCCCGGCCGGACCGCTCCGCCCACTCGGCGGCGTACTGCGCCGCGGCGACGCTCGACGGCGACCCGTCGATCCCGGCAACCACGTAGGCCTGCATCATGACCAACTCCCTTCAGCCAGCTCGGTCCTTCGGCCAGCTCCGTCGATTCAGCCTGGCAGCCGGGCCGGACGGGTCGTCAGGGCCGAAGGTCCCCACCGCGCGGGTCCGACGGAGCCGACGGGTCCTTTGGTCGCGCTCCGGGTGCCGTTCGGCCCTGACGGTGTGCGCCACGCGGCGGGACGCTCGCCCTGACGACAACGCTCAGGGAGGACGTCATGGTGTACCGGGTGGCCATCAACGGCTTCGGCCGAATCGGCCGCAACTACCTCCGCGCCACGCTCGAACGCGGCATTCTCGGCGACGGCAACGTCGACATCGTCGCCGTCAACGACCTGTGGCCGCCCGCGACGCTCGCGCACCTGCTCGCGCACGACTCGACGTTCGGGCCGCTGCGCTGGCCGGTCGAGGCCGACGACTCGACGCTGCAGGTCGGTGGTCAGCGGATCGCGCTGCTGAGCGAACGCGACCCCGCCGCCCTGCCGTGGTCGGAACTCGGCGTCGACCTCGTGATCGAGTCCACGGGCCGGTTCCGCACCCGCGACGACGCCGCCCTGCACCTGAAGGCGGGCGCGAAAAGGGTCCTGATCTCCGCGCCGGGCAAGGGCCCTGGAAACGGCGCGGACGCGACGGTCGTCCTCGGCGTCAACACCGCAGACCTCGGCCCCGCCCACGAGATCGTGTCGGCCGCGTCGTGCACCACCAACTGCGCCGCACCGATGGTGCACGTGCTGCACGAGGCGTTCGGGCTCGAACAGGGCTACCTCACGACCGTGCACGCGTACACCAACGACCAGGTCATTCTGGACACCCCGCACAAGGACCTGCGGCGCGCCCGCGCGGCCGCCGTCAACATCATCCCGACGAGCACCGGCGCCGCGAAGGCGATCGGGCTGGTCCTGCCCGAGTTGCAGGGCAGGTTGAACGGTGTGGCCCTGCGGGTTCCGGTCGAGAACGGGTCGCTGACCGACCTCACCGCCAGGCTCAGCCGCCCGGTGACGGCCGCCGAGGTGAACAGTGCCTTCGCCGCCGCCGGCGCCGAGAGCCCGCTCGCCGGGATCCTGCGCTACACCGAGCAACCGCTGGTGTCGCGCGACATCGTCGGCGACCCGCACTCGTGCATCTTCGACGCCGCCCTCACGCAGGCCGACGGGAACCTGGTGAAGGTGTTCGGCTGGTACGACAACGAATGGGGCTACACCCAGCGGCTGGTCGACCTGACGACGCTCATGGCAGGTCGGTGAGCGACATGCGCACCGTGAGCCTGCGTCCGGTGACCACCGCGGGTGAAACCGTGGTGGTCCCGGTGGGCCGGGCCGACGGCTGTGGACGGCCGGTGGCCGTCGTGATCGCCGACCGGAACGGCGCGCGGCTCCGGCCGGTGGTCGACGTCGAACGCCTGGCGTGGTGCGCGGTCACGGCGACCGCGCTCGCCGCGGCCGCCATGGCAGCCCGGGGGGCCGCGCGGCGCCGGCCGGCGATCGGTTCGGTGTCGATGGGACCCGGCGGCTGGGTGAGCCTCAAGGGCGCTCCCCTGCCGCCCCTGCGACCGGCCGGCCGCCGCCCGTGGTGGGCGCGCCTGCTGCGGGCCCGTCGTCTTGTCGTCGAGTGAGGACGCCATGAATGTTCAATGGATTGTGGTGACGGCGGTCGGCCTCGTCGTCGTGGCCGTGCTCGGATTCCGGGTGCGGCCACCCCGGGCGCGCCGCGTGCCGGCCGGTCCGCCGCGCGGCACCGTCGAGGTGACGCGGGACCTGCCCGAGCCCGTCGTCCGGTATCACCGGGCGCTCGGGTTCGACGGGTGGCACGTCCCCGCCGTGGACACCTTCGTTCTGTGGGGCCGCGCCTGGATGCGCCCGGCGCGGATGCTCCGGTTGCCCGTCCGGTTCTGGTCGGCCCACCGGGTCGGCTGGAACGCCCGGCAACGGCTCGCCGTCACCTGGTACGGGTTGCCGGTGCTGCGCGCGGTCGACGACTACGTCGACGGGCACGGACGCACGCGCATCGGCCGCCGGACGGTCACCGGACCGGAGATCGACCAGGGCGAGAACCTGTTCCTGTGGGCGGAACTGCTCCTGGTGCCGGCGGTGCTGGCCGTCCGCCCGGGCGTCCGGTGGCAGTCCGTCGACGCGGACTCGGCGCTGCTGCGGGTGCCGTTCGGCGGTGGCACCGATCGGCTGATGGTCCGGTTCGACCCGGACACCGGCCTGATCACCGAGTGCCGCGCCCTGCGGTACCGGACCCCCGGCGGACCGAAGGTCGGTTGGTACGTGTGGTTCGAGCGGTGGACGCACGGGCCGGGCGGATGGTGCCCGGCGCGGATCAGCGTCCGTTGGGCGGATCAGCCGCGGCCCTGGTTCGTCCTCGATGTCGACGGGATGGCGACCAACGTCCGCGTCGATTCCGATCTGGAAGGAGTTCGGCAATGGCTGCCAAGTACGTCTACGACTTCGTTGAAGGAAACAAGGACCTGAAGGACCTGCTCGGCGGCAAGGGCGCGAACCTCGCCGAGATGACCCGGCTCGGCCTGCCCGTGCCGCCCGGGTTCACCATCTCCACCGACGCGTGCCGCGCCTACCTGTCCACCGGTGACGTCCCCGCGGGCCTGTTCGCCGAGGTGGCCGATCACCTGCACCGGCTCGAAACGCAGATGGGCCGCACCCTCGGCGACCCCGACGATCCGCTGCTGCTGTCGGTGCGCTCGGGCGCGAAGTTCTCGATGCCCGGCATGATGGAGACCGTCCTCGACATCGGACTCAACGACACCAGCGTCCACGGTCTCGCCGCGCACGCCGGCGACGTCCGGTTCGCCTGGGACTCCTACCGCCGGCTCATCCAGATGTTCGGCCGCACCGTCTTCGACGTTCCCGGTGAGGAGTTCGAAGCGGCGCTCACGGCGGAGAAGGCGCTACGGGACGCCACCGCCGACACCGATCTCGACGACGCCGCCCTGCGGCACCTGGTCGACGTCTACAAGAAGGTCTTCCAGACCCACACCGGCCGCGAGTTCCCGCAGTCGCCGCACGAGCAGTTGCGGCTGGCGGTGCAGGCCGTGTTCCGGTCGTGGAACGCCGAGCGCGCGGTGGTGTACCGGCGCCAGGAACGCATCCCGGCCGACCTCGGCACCGCCGTCAACGTGATGGCGATGGTCTTCGGCAACCTGGGTGAAGACTCCGGGACCGGAGTGGCGTTCACCCGCGACCCGGCGACCGGCGCCCGCGGCGTCTACGGCGACTACCTGGAGAACGCGCAGGGCGAGGACGTCGTCGCGGGCATCCGCAACACGATGCCGCTGTCGCAACTGGCCACAGTGGACAGACGATCGTACGACCGGCTGCTGGAGCTGATGGCGCGCCTCGAAAAGCACTACCGCGACCTGTGCGACATCGAGTTCACCATCGAACGCGGAACCCTGTGGATGCTGCAGACCCGTGTCGGCAAGCGCACCCCGGCAGCCGCGTTCGTCATCGCCAACCAGCTCGTCGACGAGGGGCTCATCGACCTCGACGAGGCGCTGCGCCGCGTCACCGGCCGCCAGCTGACCACCCTCATGTTCCCCACGTTCGACCCGGCCGCCACCCCGAAGGCGCTCGCCCGCGGCGTGCCCGCCTCCCCCGGCGCCGCCGTCGGACGCGCCGTGTTCGACTCCGCCCGCGCGGCGGCGGCCACCGGACCGGTCATCCTCGTCCGGCGCGAGACCAACCCCGACGACCTGCCCGGCATGATCACCGCGCAGGGCATCCTCACCAGCCGCGGCGGCAAGACCTCGCACGCCGCCGTCGTCGCCCGCGGCATGGGACGCACCTGCGTGTGCGGCGCCGACGCCATCGACATCGACGGCGACAGCTTCCGGGTCGGCGACACGGTCGTGCGAGAGGGCGACGTCATCTCCATCGACGGCGCCACCGGCGACGTCTACGTCGGTTCCGTCCCGGTGCGCCCGTCGCGGGTGGCCCGCTACCTCGACGGCACCATCAAGGCGGGTGAGGATCCGTTGCTGCGCGCGGTCGGCCGGCTGCTGGCGCACGCCGACGCACGGCGCCGGTTGGGTGTGCACGCCAACGCCGACACCGGCGACGACGCCGCCCGCGCCCGCCGCCTCGGCGCGACCGGCGTCGGGCTGTGCCGCACCGAACACATGTTCCTCGGTGAACGGCGTCCGCTGGTGGAACGCCTGATCCTCGCCACCTCCGACGAGGAGCGGCAGGCCGCCCTCGACGCCCTGCTCCTGTTGCAGCGAAAGGACTTCATCGAGATTCTCAGTGCGATGGACGGGCTGCCGGTCACGATCCGGCTGCTCGACCCGCCGCTGCACGAGTTCCTGCCCCCGCTCACCGAACTCGCGGTGCGGGTCGCGCGGGCCGAGGAGCGGGGCGAGGATCCGGGCGCCGACGCCACCATGCTGGCGGCGGTGCAGCGGATGCACGAGGAGAACCCGATGCTCGGGTTGCGCGGTGTCCGGCTCGGCCTGGTCGTCCCCGGGCTGTTCGCGATGCAGGTACGGGCGATCGCCGAGGCCGCGGCGCAGGTCCGCGCCGACGGTGGCGACCCACGGCCGGAGATCATGGTTCCGCTGATCGGTTCCGTACAGGAACTCGAGGTGGTCCGGGCCGAGATCGAACAGGTTCTGTCCACTGTGGACGGCGGCCGGTCGGCGCGTATCGGTACCATGATCGAGGTGCCGCGCGCGGCGTTGACCGCCGGCGAGATCGCACCGGTCGCCGAGTTCTTCTCGTTCGGCACCAACGACCTCACCCAGATGGGCTGGGGCTTCTCCCGCGACGACGTCGAGAGCGCGTTCTTCTCCCGCTACCTCGAACTCGGCATCTTCGGCGTTTCCCCGTTCGAGTCGATCGACGCCACCGGCATCGGCCGGCTGATCCGCATCGCGGTCGACGAGGGCCGCGCCGCCAACCCCGGCCTGACCATCGGGGTGTGCGGCGAGCACGGCGGGGACCCGGACTCGGTGCACTTCTTCGACGAGGTCGGGCTGGACTACGTCTCCTGCTCCCCCTACCGGGTTCCGGTGGCCCGATTGGAGGCCGGGCGGGCGGCAGTGACGGGCGAAGGCTCGGACAGCCGGTGAGGAGTCGACATGTTCACCACCGACAACCGGCGCCGGATCAGGTTGGCGATCGTCTCACCGACCCCGCCGCGGCCCTGCCCCGTCGCCGCCCACACCGATGAACTGTGCCGGATGCTGCCGGTCGTCGCACCCCGCATCGGCCTGACCGTATTCGCCATCGACCACGGTGACGGCCCGCCGCACGCGGCGGGCCGGGCGGCGGCGGGCAGCATCGCCGCCGACGACCCCAGTGCCTACCGCCGGGCCGGTCAGCGCCTGCGGCGCCTCGGCGTCGACGTCGCGCTGCTGGAGGTCGGCCCGGGAAGCGCCGGCGGCCCGCGCGGGCGGTACCTGCTGGGGCTGACCGACGAGCTGACCCGGTTGGGCGTGCCGTACCTGGTCGCGCCGCACCAGGTGCGCCCGTTCCCGCGACCGGACGAGGCGAACGTGTTGTCGGCGCTGTGCCGGGACGCGGCTGGTGTCGTGGTCTCGTCGAACTGCGCCCGGCAGGCACTCGCGGCCAGTGGCATCGTGCCGCCCCGACGGGTGGCGGTGGTCCCGCCGGGGCCGGCGCCCGACCTCCGCGTGCCGCGCCCCCGACCCGCCGTTCTGGCCCGGTGCGGTGCCGGACCGGTGCTCACCACGCTGGGACACCTGTCACCCGCGCGGGGCATCGAGGTCGCCGTCGCCGCGCTGCCCGCCCTCGCCGCCGTCCACCCTGACGTCCGTTACGTGGTCGCGGGCCGGACGCTCGCGTTCCAGGCCGGGCCGGGCGACGACCCCTACCGACGGGCCGTCCTCCGGGCAGCGACCGCGCTGAGGGTCGCCCACCGGCTCATCCTGCTCGACACCGACCTGTCGATCACCGACACCGCCGCACTGTTGCACGCCACCGATGTCTACGTCGCCCCCGACCTCGACATCGGCCGCACCGACGACCGGCCGCTCGCCGACGCCGTCACCCTCGGCCTACGGGTGGTCGCCACGCGGACGCCCTATGCGATCGAGACCATGGGCGACCGCCCCGGAGCGGTCGTGCCGCCCGGGAACCCCGACGCGCTCGCCGCCGCGGTCGAGCGGACCCTCGCCGGACCGACGCCGGCCGGCGGAAACCACACGTCCGTTCACGCCGCCGAGCAGATCGCCGGGCTTGTCGCGCTCGTGGCGTCGCCTCGCTCCGCGCCACGACAGCGGGCACCGGCTACCGGCCGGCGAAGCGCTGCCTGACCGACCCTTCGCCGGACCCGACGTACCGGTGGTGGCGGCCGATTCCACGGTCGTGGGTTGCTGGTCCGTGGCGGGCGGCAGGGCGGTCAAGGCGGTTCCGGCGCCCGGGCTGGAGGCGATGGAGTCGGCGCATCTGACGGTCGACGGGACCTGTGTAACCCGCGAACGTGCCGTTCGGCCCTTCCGAACGGCGGTCTCCCCGGTCAGATTGGCCGGATGGCGCGGTTGTCACCCCTCGGTCCGGAGAAATGCCTGTCGCTGCTCGCGTCGGTCCCGTTCGGGCGGGTGGTGTTCACGCAGCGAGCGCTGCCGGCGATCAGGCCGGTGAACCACATCGTCGACCAGGGACACGTGGTCATCCGGACGAGCCTCGGTTCCGGGCTCGGCGCGGTGGCCGGTGCCGGCACCGTCGTCGCCTACGAAGCCGACGCGATCGACCCCGACGCCCGCAGCGGTTGGAGCGTCGTGGTCACCGGCGTCGCCCGCGTCGTCACCGAACGGGACGAGATCGCCCGTTACGAGAGCCTCCTGCGGCCGTGGGTGGACGGGCCGCGCGACAGTTTCATCCGCATCCCCGTGGAACTGGTGACGGGCTATGCCATGGAACCGACCGCGGCGGACGGCTGAGAACGGGTGCAGCGGACGGAGCGCCCGCCGGCAGGTGGCCGACGGGCGCTTCGAGACGTGCTGGGGCTACGCGCCGGTCGCGTAGAACAGCTGGTTCCTGGCGCCGTTGCCGTACCAGGTGATGATGTCGGCGCCGGATGCGCCGCTCGCGCCGCGCACGTCGAGGTACAGGCCGGAGGCGCGGTTCTGGATGGTGTAGGCCACGCCGTTGCCGGCGACGAGACCGGTGGCCCACTGGAGGTGGTAGTCGGTGTCGTTGCAGTACCACTGGAACGCGGTGTGTCCGGCGACGCCGTCCGAGGCCAGGCACAGGCCGCTGTTGACGTTCTTGATCCAGACGTAGTTCCCCTTCGCCTCCAGCTTCCACTCCTGGTGGTTGCCGGCGTTGAGCAGGTACTGGTCGATCTCGGCACCGGCGGCGGTCGAGGCTCCCCGCACCTCCACCGTCAGGAACGGGTTCGAACTCGGGGCGATCTTCACGGCCGTCCCGATGGTTGTGGCGTGGGCCGCGGTCCCGCTCATGCCGAGCATCGCAACGGCGGCAAGCGCGCCGAGGAGGGCGAGGCGGGTGGCGCGGGCCAGCCGGCTGCGGCCGGCCTGCAACAGTGGCGTCATGGTGTGGTCCCCATTCGTGGATGGCGGCCCGCCCGTTGCGGGCCGCCGGTCGGATCGAACGGTATGGAGACCGTCGTGGCGTCCGGCTGTAGCCGGACCGTGTCGCAATGGCGGCAGATAGTAGCGGTCGACCGGCAAGAACCGGCAATGTCCCCCGGGACCGGCCTCCCGTCACCGCGGGGGCGACGACTCGAACCGGACGGTCGATGAGGCAGGGATCAGACACCACGGGGTTTGGCGCGATGGTTCGGCGGTACCGGTTCCGGGCCGGCCTGACCCAGAGCGAGCTGGCCCGCCGGGCCGGCGTCAGCGAGAGGTCACTGCGCTACCTCGAGCAGGGCCAGGTGAGCCGTCCGCAGGCGGTGTCGGTCGACCGGCTCGCGCGGGCGCTCGACCTTGCCGACGCCGACCGGGGCGCCCTGGTGTGCGCGGCGGAACCGGTCGCCGGAATCCCGGCGCGGCGGGAACCCGTGCCGGCCACCGATCAGCTCCGGATGGGCGTTCTCGGGCCACTGGTCGTGCACCGTGGCACCGCGGTCGTCGACATCGGGTCGACCCGGTTGCGGACCCTCCTCGGCCTGCTGGCGCTGCAGCCCCGGGTGCCGGTCAGCGCGGGCGACCTGATCGACGTGCTGTGGGACGAACCGCCCCGCACCTGTCGGGAACTCGTGCACACCTACGTCCGGCAACTGCGTCAACTCCTCGAACCGGCCCGGTCGCCCCGCGCACCGGCCGAGCTGCTTCAGCGCACGCGCGTCGGATACCGGCTGCAGGTGCCGCCCGGCGGCATCGACACCGACGTCTTCGACGATCTCCTCGCGCGGACGCGGACCGCCGGTGGCCCGGAGCCGGCCCGGGACCTGTACCGGCAGGCGGAGGCGCTGTGGCGAGGCCCCGTGCTGGCCGACGCCACCGACCGGCTCCGCCAGCACCCGGCAGCGGTGGGTCTGGGCGTCCGGCGGCTCAGCGCTGTCCTGGAGCACGCCGATCTCTCGCTGGCGGCCGGGCACGGTGACGAGGTGATCGAACCGCTGCGGGTTCTCTCCTCCGCCGATCCGCTGCACGAGGGGCTGGCCGCCAGGCTGATGCTGGCCTACGCCGGCTGCGGCCAGCAGGCGGCCGCCCTCGAACTGTTCGAGTCCGTCCGCACCCGGTTGGATGACGAACTGGGGGTGCGCCCCGGGGAGGAACTGCGCGAGGCGCACCTCCGCCTGCTGCGCGGCGAGTGCGTCCAGCGGGTACCCGGCCCGCCGGGAACGTCCCGGACGGTGCGGCCCCGGTCGTCCGACGCGTCGCCGGCGTCGCCCAGGCCCGCACCGGCACCGCGGGGCACGGTGTCACCCGCCCAGTTGCCCGCCGACGTGCCCGGTTTCACCGGCCGGGACTCCCATCTGCGCCATCTCGACCGCGACCACCACGCCGGTGTCACGGTCATCACCGGCATGGGCGGCGTCGGGAAGACCGCCCTCGCCGTGCACTGGGCACACCAGGCCCGGGACCGGTACCCCGACGGTCAGCTCTACGTGAACCTGGGTGGCCATTCGGGCGGCGAGCCGATGCCGGTCCTGACCGCCCTCGCCGGCTTCCTGCAGGCCCTCGGGGTGCAGGCCGACCAGGTGCCCGCGGAGCCGGCACCCGCCGCCGCGCTGTACCGCAGCCTGCTCGCGGGCCGGCGCGTGCTGATCCTCCTCGACAACGCGGCATGTGCCGACCAGGTCCGCCCGCTGCTGCCCGGTGACCCGCGGGTGCGGGTGCTGGTCACCAGCCGGGAGCGGCTGACCGGCCTGGTCGCGCGCGAGGGTGCGGACGCGCTGCCGGTCGACGGGCTGACCCCGGCCGAGACGTACGCGTTGCTGGCCACCATGCTCGGTGCCGAGCGGGTGGCCGCGGAGGCCGACGCCGCGGTGAGGTTGGCGGCGGCGTGCGGCTACCTGCCGCTGGCGCTGCGCATCGCGGCCGCGAACCTCGCCGGACGGTCCGGTACGGCGATCGCCGACCACGTCGACCGGCTCGACGCCGGTGACCGGCTGACCGCCCTGGCCGTCGCCGGTGACCCGGACACCGCCGTGCGGGCCACCTTCGCGATGTCCTACCAAGGCGCCGATCCGGCCGAACGCGTCATGTTCCGCCGGCTCGGGCTGGTGCCCGGCCCGGACATCACGGCGGCGGCCGCCGCCGATCTGACCGGACAGAGCCCCGCGCGGGCCCGGGCGGTGCTCGATCGGCTGTCCGCCCGGCACCTGCTCCAGGAGCTGACGCCGGGCCGATACTCCCTGCACGACCTGCTCCGCCTCTACGCCACCGAACTCGCGCACACCACCGACGATCCGGAGACCCGCACCCGCGCACTGGCCGGGCTCGTCGCCCACTACCTCACCGGCGCCCGGAGCGTGTGCCACCTGGTGTACCGCAACCTGCTGCATCTGCCCGCCGGTGCCGACGACCGGTCACCCGCCGCCCCCGGCGCACCGACCGACTTCGAGACGCCCGAGCGGGCACTCGACTGGCTCGACGCCGAGCGCGCCAATGTCGTCGAGATGATCCGCCACCGGGCCGCGTCGGGCTCACCCGACGCCTGGCTGCTCGCCGACCCGGTGTTCGGCTACTTCCGGGTCCGGGCCCGCCACCTCGACTGGCAGGCCGTCGCGGAGGTTGCCCTTCGCGCCGCGCGCGTCGGCGGGAACACACACGCACAGGCACAGGCCGAACTGAACCTCGGGTGCGTGTCGGAGGCCCTCGGCAGGTACGACGCCGCCGCCCGGCACTACCGGGACGCGCACGATCTGGCGGGCGCGGCCGGTTGGCCGGACTGCCAGGGCGTCGCCCTGAACAACCTCGGCAGCGTCCACTGGGCGCGCGGGGACGTACCCGGCACCGTCGAGCAGCTGAACCGGGCACTGGTCCTGCACGAGCGGGCCGGCCGCCGCGCCGGCATCGCCGTCACCCTCGCCAACCTGGCGGTGGCACAGCTGGAACTGGCGCGTGACCCGGCGGGCGGGCCGCAACCCGCCGCCCTGGCGCGTGCGCACCTGCGGCGGGCGCGGGCCATGCACCAGGACATCGGCGACCGACGCAACGAGAGCGACACCGTGCGGGTGCTCGCGCTCGTCGAACTGGCCGCCGGGCAGCCGGGTGCGGCCCTGCCGCTCGCCGAGCACGCGGTCGCGCTCGCCCGGGAGATCGGCGACCGCCGGTTCGAGGCGCTGAGCGTCAGCGCGCTCGGACTGGTCCGCGCACACCTCGGCGACCGCGCGGCGCTGGAACTCGCCATCCGGGCCGAGTCGCTGGCACGGGAACTGGACGAGGACCGCCTCACCGCGTCCGTCCTCACCGATCACGCCGGTGCGCTGCAGCGCCTGGGCGAGACCGAGGGTGCCCGGTCGACCGCCCGTCAGGCGCTGGAGACCGCCCGGCGCGCCGGCGTCCAGATCGTGGCGCGGCGCGCCGTCGCCATCCTGTCCACCATCGACCGGCACGGCTCCGGCACGACCACCGCGAGCGTCCCACCGATCCGGACCGCCTGCCGTCAATAGGTCCGCGGGTCGAGCACGACCGCGAGACCGCGCCGGGCGGCGGCGGGGCCGACGGTGTTGGCGGTCGCGATCTCGGTGAACCGGTGCATCGCGTCCGGGCCTGACAGGGCGCCGGTGTCCTCGTCGAGATGTTCGGCGAAGAGTTCGGTTCTCAGGGCGCGGGCGAAGTCCGGGTCCCAGACGCTGGCGTTGATCTCCGCGTTGCCGTGCAGCGACGCCCGATGGATGTTGGCCGACCCGATCGTGACCCACGCGTCGTCGACGATCATCAGCTTGTCGTGGACGTACACCGGCCGTGGGTCGCCGCCACCCGCGACGAGCCCGGCGAGCAGGAAGGTCGGTCGCGACGCCAGCGCGGATCTCATCGACCGCAGGGTCGCGATCGTGCCGCCGTCGGGCTCCGTCGGGACGACCGCGATCACCGTGACGCCCCGGTCGCACGCGTCGGTGAGCGCGCCGATCACGCTCTCCTCGCCGAAGTACTGGTTCTCGAGGTAGATCGTCCGGCGTGCGCCGGTGATGGCGGCGAGGTACTGGTGGAGGATCGAGCGCTCGCCGGCCGCGATCGGGAACGCGTCCGCGCCCGGAGCGGGGTGGGCGTCTTCGATCGTGCCGGGGTGGATGGTGCGCTGGATCTGGACGACGCTGTCGCCCCGGTGCGGGCCGACGGCGTCGGGGAACGCGAGGTCGTCGGCGCCGTCGACGGGCCACCGGCCGTCGTCGCGGTGGCGTTCGGTCGCGGCGTTCCAGCGTTGGACGAAGTTGTGCCGCACGTCGGTCGCCGACGGCCCGGCCAGCTCCAGGTACGCGTCATGTGTGCTCCGCGGTTCCGGGTGTCCTTTGTGGACGACCGCCTGCGGGTTGCAGTTGATGCCGCCGACGAAGGCGACCTCGGTCGGCTGGCCGGCGTCCACGATCCAGCTCTTCTGATGCTGGGCGAAGCCGTGCCCGGCACGGTCCCACCGGATCTTCACGGCCGAGCCACGCGCGGCCAGGAACCGCCGCTGTTCGACCGACCCCGAGAAGACGATCGGGCCGAACTGCTCCGTCTCGGGGCCGTGCCGCCAGAACAGCACCCGGACGTCGAGGCCGCGCGCCACCGCCGCGTCGAGCACGTCGAACAGCCCGCCGCGGCCACCGGGCAGCGCGAACCCGTCGCGGAGAATCGTCACCGTGATCCACACGCTCGACCGCGCGGACTCGATGACCTCGCAGATCCGCGTGAACGCGGGCAGGCCGTCGACCCAGGCACGGACCAGGTTTCCGCCCCGCACCGGATACGACGCGGGGACGTCGGCGATCCACTCCTCTTCCACGACGCGGCTAGCGCAGTTCGCCGGGGAGCAGGCTGTAGATGACGCTGTCGCGGCGGCCGCCCTTGAAGGGCACATGGGACCGGAGGAGGCCCTCGCGGGTGAACCCGCACCGCTCGGCGAGGTGCCGCGACGCCTCGTTGTCGGGGCCGCACGTCAGTTCCAGCCGCGCGATCCCGAGGTCGGCGAACGCCCACCGGGCGAGCAGGCGGACCGCCTCGGTCGCCGCGCCCCGGCCCCGGGCCTCCGGGGCCAGCCAGTAGCCGACCGCCGCGCAGCCCTGACCGGGGCGGACCTCGTGCAGCGAGACGCTGCCGAGCACCGCGTCGGGGTCGCCCGGGCCGACGATCGCGAGGTCGAGCGCCTCGCCCCGCACCCGGGCCGCCTCCTGCTCGACGAGGTTGGCGCGCGCGTCGGTCTCGGTGTACGGGGCGGTGCGCCAGGAGAACCGCATCATCGCCGGGTCGTCGAACGCCCGTACGATGGCCGGCACGTCGGCCCTCCCCCACGGGCGCAGCCGCACGACGTCGCCCGCCAGCGGCGGGTCCGGGAACCGGAGCCTGGGCATGGCGGACAGCGTAATGGCAGCCCCCGCCGGGATCGTGCCACCGGCGAGGGCCGCTCGCTTCGACGCCGCTACCGGACGGCGGCGGGTTCGGGCTCCTCCGAGACCTCCTCCGCGGCTGCGGACGCCCGGGCCTGGTGCGCGGAGACCTTCCGCAGCGGAAGCTCCTTCATCAGCAACGACAGCACGAACCCGACGGCCGCGACGCACGCGGCGATCGCGAACACGACCTCCATCGAGTTCGCGAAGCCCTCCTGGAACGGTTGCGCCAGGCGCGGGTCGATGTCGTGCAGGAACGACGAGTCGTTCAGGACGCCGCTGCGGTCGACGGCGTTCGCGGGATCGCCGACCGCGTCGAGGATCGGCGCGTTCGCCGGGTCGCCGGTGACGGCCGGATCGGCGAGGGCGGCCCGGAACCGGTCGGTGCCGAGGGCGGCGGTGATCGTGCCGGCGATGCCCGTCCCCGCGTAGTGGAACAGGATCGAGAACAGCACGGCCGTGCCGGACATGAGACCGAACTGGCGGACGAACGACGCGGCACCGGTCGCGACGCCGATGTCCTCCATCGGCACGGCGTTCTGGGTGGCGACGGTGAGCGTCTGGATGCAGCAGCCCAGCCCGACGCCGTACACGCACATCAGGAGCATCACGCCGACCAGCGGCGTGGACGCGTCGAGGCCGAACGCGAACAGCACCAGCGACGCCGTCACCAGCGCCATCCCCACGATCGGGTACCGCTTGTACCGGCCGCTGCGCGACATCAGCCGGCCGACGAGCAGCGACGCCAGCACCATGGCCACGACCAACGGCAGCACCATGAGGCCGGCCGCCATCGGGCTGGCGTTGCGCACGATCTGCAGGTACTGCGGAATGATGACCGACCCGGTGAACAGGCTGATGCCGTAGATGAGGCCGAGGCCGCAGAACCGGCTGAACTCGCCGCTGCGGAACAACCGCAGGGGAATGAGCGCGTCGTCGCCGGCCCGGCGCGAGGCCGCGAGCCACGCGGCGAACCCCAACGGGACGACCGCCAGGCACGCCAACGACTCCAGCGACCCCCAGCCCCAGAGGCGTCCGCGTTCGACGACGAGCAGCAGCGGCACCAGCGTCGCCACGAGCGTCACCGAACCGAGCCAGTCGACCCGGCTCGACCGGCGCGCCGTCTGCACGTTGAGCACCTTGGCGACCACGACGAGCGCCACCAGCCCGACCGGGACGTTCACCAGGAACACCCAGCGCCAGCCGGTGATGCCGAGGATGGTCGGCTGGCCGGCGAGCACGCCGCCGATCACCGGGCCGAGGACGCTCGACGTCACGAAGATCGCCAGGAGGTAACCCTGGTACCGGCCGCGTTCGCGCGCGGGCACGATGTCGGCGATGATGGCCAGCCCCAACGAGATCAGGCCGCCGGCGCCGAGACCCTGCAACCCGCGGGCGAGCGCCAGCTGGTCCATCGACATCGCGAACGTGCACGCGACCGAGCCGACCATGAAGACCGAGATGGCGATGAGGAACATCGGCTTGCGGCCGTGGATGTCGGAGAGCTTGCCGTACAACGGTGTCGTGGCCGCCATCGCGACGAGGTACGTGGTGAGCGTCCACCCCTCCTGGCGCAGGCCGCTCAGGTCGTCGGCGATGGTCCGGATCGCGGTGGCGAGGATCATCTGGTCGAGCGCCGCGAGGAACATGCCGATCTGCAGACCGGCGAGGATCGTGAGGATCTGCCGGTGGGTCAACGCGCCCTGCCGGGCCGCCGCGGTTACGGCGGCGGTCCCGGCAGTGGTCGGGTCGGTGCGGGTCATGTCAGGCCGCCACGCGCTGCGCGGTGGTCGCGGGCTCGGTCGGCGGGACGACGATGCTGCCGCTCCACGCGTGTCCGCTCCGGCGGCGCTTGCGGGCCCGGTACAGTCCCCGGATCCAGAGGAAGATGCCGCCGCCGTCGATCGCCAGCACGATCACGCCGATCGTGAAGAAGTCGAGCGACGTGAACCGCGAGTCCTGGCCGGTGACGAGCAGCACCACCTGCTCCAGGTAGCCCCACAGGATCGGGATGTAGAAGAACACCAGCACCGACAGCGAGAAGAACCGGCCGAGGCAGTAGACCACCGCGTACCCGCGGACGGCGCGCCGCTCCCGGCGCGGGATGCCCGACTGGTCGACCAGGCGGTGCCGCTGCCGGAACACGCGGGCCACGACGTTGCGCAGGAACGCTTCCGTGTCGGCCATCAGGTTCTTCGTGTTGAGCATGTTGGCGATCACGTAGTACAGGTCGGTGCGCAGGTAGAAGAACAGCTGGAACGTGATCCGCAGGACGTAGGTGTAGAAGACGGCGTGCAGCAGCGCGGCGAGGATCGGGTGCACGTCGATGATGCCGTGCCGGCCGGCGTACAGCACGCCGACGAGGATCGACGCCGACGCGGCGTCCACAATGGACCCGAACAGGTAGGCCAGGTACCGCCGTCGCTTCGGCGCCATCATGATGCCGCTGATGTCGGTCTGCGCGACCATCGTGTAGAGCAGGTTGCCCATGCCGAGGCTCGCGCTCACACCCGCGGCGCGGGCGGCGATCGCATGGGCCAGTTCGTGCACGGCGGTCGCGACGATCGTGCAGATGATGGTGAGCCAGGTGAGCAGCGCGAAGTGGCCGCCCTCGAACAGGAACACCTCCGGACCCGGTGTGAGGCCGGGGTCGCGCGTCAGCAGCGTCACGCCGCCGGCGGTGAGCAGCGCGGCGACCGTCAGCACCACGGGCCCGCAGAAGCGCCGCGCCACGTGCGGCGGGATCCAGTCGAAGCTCCACTGGCGGCGGGGGGCCGGCTTGGGTTCCTCGGCCGTACCGGGCAGCGCGGGCGCCACCGCTGTCGGCTCCACAGTGTCCGAATCCACAGTGTCCGAATCCATAGTGGACAGTGACACGAAGCCCTCGCTGGCCAGCGCGGCCAGGAAGTCGTCGAGATCCGGGGTCTCGTCGTACTTCTCCCGGTACAGCGTGGCGGCCTCACCGACCGTCCTACCGTCGGCAAGGGCGTTGAGAATGTCCAGCCCTTCGGCCGGGATCGAAAGATAGACGTTGCGATCGACGTGGCCGATGGTGACTTCGTCGCCCTCGCGCCTGTGCGCGAACGGCGGCACCACGACCAGGGCATCGGGTGGGTAGCCGGCCATCGGCCTGTCCTTCCGGAGGTTGCTGGTGGGTCTGCGCTGGTTCGGCAGGAGCCGGATCGTGGGTCCGATGCCGACGCCCGGCTCCTGCCGTGCCTCATCGGAGCGATCAGACCTGAACGGCGCACGCGGTCGCGGCGTTGGCGCTGGTCTTGATGTCCTCGATCTTGCGAACGGAGAGCTTCTTCACTGTGGTCACCTCCTCCCCTCGCTCGGTGTGAACACATAGTGCCGAGCCGGTCGGGGTGTTCTCTGCTCACTTGTGCGCGCGCGGATCGCGCCTTTTCCGGTAGACCGCGCGGATAAAACCGGTACGGGGCAACGGAAAACCGGTCACGCACAACTTTGAGCGGACCGTCGGCGACGCCGTCGGGTGCACTTGCCGGCAACCACGAGACGCGCGAGAAGGGAACCGACCATGGCGGAGCAGGCGAAGGCCACACTCACCATCGGCAGCTGGAACGAGGGCCCGTACCAGGAGTGGGACTCCGGTGCGAAGCTCGTGAAGGCGTCCGTCACCGGCACGTTCGCCGGCGACATCGAGGGCGACGGATCATCGGAGATGCTCATGGCGTACCGCAGCGCGAGCAGCGCGTCGTTCACCGGCCTGCAGCTGGTCGACGGCTCGGTGGGCGGGCGCAGCGGCCGGTTCGTCATCGAGCTGTCGGGCACGTTCGAGGCCGGCACCGCCACCGTCGCGTGGACGGTCGTCCCGGGCTCCGGCACCGGCGAGCTTGCGGGCATCACCGGCACGGGCGGCTACACGGCCGGCCCCGGCGACTTCCCGACGATCACCGTCGGTCTGGACTACGACCTCTGACCCGCACGCTCACGACGGCCGGCCGCACACCGCGGCCGGCCGTTTCGTGCGCAACGTACCCCCATCGTCCCACGACGCCGGGTCGGCCGTGCCGGCATGCTGTCCGACCGTATCGGTGGATGAACGGAAGGTGATCAAGGTGTAGAAAGCTATCGATGTCCTCACGGGGGCGAGACCGGAGAAGGTGATGCGACGATGCATCCACTCACGAGCTCCCCGCACCGGCGATCACTCCGGACGGCGCTGATCGCCGCACCCGTTGTGGCCGTGCTCCTGCTCACCGGCGGACCGGCGGCGGCGAACGTGCCGGTGACCCAGGTCAGCAACGATCCGTTCACCGACGCGCAGGCCCAGCACCAGACCGAGGTGGAGCCCGACACGTTCGCGTTCGGCGCCACGATCGTCTCGGCGTTCCAGGTCGGCCGGGTCGCCGGCGGCGGCAGTTCGAACATCGGCTGGGCCACCTCCACCAACGGCGGCGCGACCTGGACCAACGGCTTCCTGCCCGGGATCACCACCGTCGGCGGCGGCACCTACACCGCGGCCAGCGACCCGGTGGTCGCCTTCGACGCACAGGACAACGTGTGGATGATCTCCAGCCTCGGCATCCGCTCCGGTGGCGCCGACGTGCTGACCAGCCGCTCCACCAACGGCGGACTCACCTGGGGCAACCCGGTCGTGACGGCCACGGGTGACCTGGACAAGAACTGGATCGTCTGCGACAACACCGCGAGCAGCCCGTTCTTCGGCAACTGCTACACGCAGTACGACATCGTCAGCGGCAACCAGATCCGGATGCGCACGTCCACCAACGGCGGTCTCACCTGGGGCGCGGCGCTGGCGTCCGGCGGCGGGGCGACCGGTCTGGGCGGCCAGCCGGTGGTGCGCCCGAACGGGACCGTGATCGTGCCGTACCGGGCCACGAACGCGGCCCAGATCCGGTCGTTCCGGTCGATCGACGGCGGGGCCAGTTGGCGGGCGACGGTGCTGGTCTCCTCGATCAGCCACCACACCGTGGCCGGCGGTCTGCGCGAGTCGCCGCTGCCGTCCGCCGAGATCGACTCGGCCGGGACGGTGTACGTGGCCTGGGCGGACTGCCGGTTCCGCGGCGGCTGCACCCGCAACGACATCATCGTGAGCGAGTCGACCAGCGAGACCACCTGGGCGGCGCCGTACCGGGTACCGATCGATCCCACGGCGAGCACCGTCGAACACTTCGCGCCCGGCATCGGCGTCGACAGATCAACGGCCGGCGGGTCCGCCCGGATCGGCCTGACGTACTACTCCTACCCGAACTCGGCCTGTACGGCCGCGACCTGCCAGCTCAACGTCGCGTTCATCTCGTCGACCAACGGCGGTACCAGCTGGAGCGCACCGACCCAGATCGCCGGGCCGATGACCCTGTCCTGGCTCCCGAACACCACGCAGGGACGCATGTTCGGCGACTACATCTCGACGTCCGTGCTCAACGGCGGCAACGCGTGGACGGTGATCCCGGTCGCCACCGTGCCGACCGGATCCACGTTCCACGTGCCGATGGTCGTCCCCACCGGCGGCATGGCCGTCACCGGCGGCGCCCTGCGGGCCACCGGCGAGCCCGCCACCGACTCCGCCACCGACGCCGGCGCCACCGCCGTCGCGCCGGCCACCGCGAACTGACCCGGTCACGACCCACGTCCCGGGGCCACCGCACCGATCGGAGGAGTACCGATGCGAACTGTCCGACGAGCCCTCGCGATCGGCGCGGCGGCCCTGCTCGTCCTCGCCACGCCCGGACCGGCCGGCGCCGCGTCCGTCGACGGCCTGGTGCGCGTCTCCGGCGGTTCACCGTTCGCGGGCTGCGCCGTCGGCGCGACGCCCGACTCGGTGGTGTACCCGAACGCGGAGGTCGAACCGTCGGTCGCCACCAACCGGTTCCTGCCGTTCGAGGTCGTCGGTGCGTGGCAGCAGGACCGCTGGAACGACGGCGGGGCGCGCGGTCTGGTCTCGGCCTTCTCCCGGGACGGTGGCCGCACGTTCCGCCGGTCGGTGTGGCCGGTGTCGCGGTGCGCGCGCGGTGGGCTGAACTACGAACGGGCCTCCGACCCGTGGGTGAGCATCGGACCGGAGGGCACCGTGTACGGCAGCGCGCTGCCGTTCGACGTCAACACGCCGCGCAACACCGTTGCCGCGCTCACGTCGTACGACGGCGGCCGTACCTGGCGCAACGTCACGGTGCTGCTCGACGACACGCAGCCGCAGTTCGCCAACGACAAGAACAGCGTCACCGCCGACCCGGTCCGGCCCGGCTCGGCGTACCAGGTGTGGGACCGGTTGGAGTTCAGCCCGGACCTGACGGAGTTCGTCGGCGGTCCCACGTACCTGTCGGTCACCCGCGACTTCGGCCGCACGTGGAGCACGCCGCGCGTGATCGTACCCATGGCACCGTTCCAGCAGACGATCGGCAACGTCATCGTCGGCGACCCGCGCACCGGCGCGCTGTACAACTTCTACACGTCGATCCAGTACACCGACGCGGCCGGCAGCGGGATCGTGTTCGCCAGGTTCGAGGTCGTCCGGTCCACCGACGGCGGAACCACCTGGAGCGCGCCGTCGGTGGTGGCCACCGACTCCAGCGTGCAACCCGTGAACCCGAACACCGGCCAACCCCTGCGCACCGGGTTCGGCCTGCCGTTCCCGGCCGTCGACCCGCGCACCGGCGAGCTGTACCTCGCCTACGAGGGATCCGACTTCACCGGCGGCCGGTACAACCAGATCCAGCTCGTGCACAGCACCGACCGCGGCCGCACCTGGAGCGCACCGGTACGGGTGAACGCGGACCCGTCCGTCCCGGCGTTCACCCCGTCGATCGCCGTCACCACCGACGGCGATGTCGGCGTCACCTACTACGACCTGCGCACCCTGCGCCCCGGCAACACCACCACCCTGCCCACGAGTACCTGGCTGACCGTCTCCCCGCGCGGCGGCCGGCATTTCGACGCCGAACGGCAGATCGCGCCCGTGTTCGACCACAACGTCGCCCCCGACGCCGGCGGCCTGTTCCTCGGCGACTACCAGGGCCTGGCGACCTTCGGCGACCGGTTCCGGGCCCTGTTCGTCACCACCAACGCCCATCAACCGAACAACCGGACCGACGTCCACTTCGGCCAGTTCCGCCCGACCGATCTCGATCGGCGCGTCCCGGCCGGTGCCACGGCCGGTGCCACGGCCGGTGCCACGGCCGGTGCCACGGCCGGTGCCACGGCCGGTGCCGTCGCCGGGCCACGCGCGATCGGTCCCGCGGCCACGCGGCCGGCAGCGGCTACTCGACGGTGACCGCGGCGCCGGCGACGCCGCGGACGCCGGCCAGCACCTCGGCCTCGGCCTCGATCGCATCGCGGGCGTTCTTCGGGAGCTTTCCGAACGCGGTGACGGTCACGGTCAGCAGCTTCCGGCCCGAGGACTTGGCGCGCCAGGTGCCGGCGATCTCGCCACCGGCGAGGACGGCGCCCGGGTTGCCGAGGATGCGCCACACCTCGCCCTGGCGGGCCTTGTCGGGGACGATCAGCGCACGGTCGCGCGCCTGCAGGAACGGGTCGCTCGGCGGCAGCAGCCGCACGGCGTCGGGCCGCTCGGCGGCGGCGAACGCGTCGACGGCGTCGGCGGGCAGGAACGCCTTTCGCCCGTCGACGCGGATCTCGGTGAGATCGTCGGGCCAGTACGGCTTCAGGTGGGCCTGCGTGGTGCCGACGAACTTGGCCACCTCGGCGGCCGTCGCCGGTCCGAGCAGCCGCAGGTAGGCGCGGATCACCGCGTCGAGCCCGGCCATTTTCTTCGGGGTGGTGCCGCGGTCGGCCAGCGGTTCGATGACGGTCGCCGAGCCGTCGACGCGGAGGCCGACGCCGCCGGCGAGCCCGGCGAGCTGGAACAGCGCGCCGGAGATGTGCCGCGCGCCGCAGGGCCGGCAGTCGAGCGTCAGCGTCGGATCGATCCGGGCGCTGACGGCCGTGCTCACCTCCCCCTTGAGCATCGGCGCGCCGACGACGGCGCGGAACGCCTCGGCCGTCTGCCGGTAGGCGTCGACGCCGAGCGGGGCCGCCGCCTTCACCGGCGTGGTGACGAAGCGGGCCGCCGCGTCGGCGTCGCTGACCGGCCACAGCGCGGCGGCCAGCGCCGGCAGGTCGGTGGTGCGCTGCAGGTGCGGGGCGCCGCGGTGCGACCAGACCAGCCGCAGCGCCGCGTCGTCGACCGGTTTCGAGGTGCGGGCGGCGAGCGCCTGGCGCGCCGCCCCGTACGGCGTGTCCTGCACGCCGAGGTCGAGCACGGCCAGCTCCGCCGGCGGCAGGTCGACCCGGTGCAGTTGCTGGGCGAGTATCCGGTAGGCCATGACCTTGCTACGGTCCGCGTCCACCCGGACACCCTACCGAGCCGGCCGGAAGGTCTGCCGGCCCGCGGGCTTCAGGCGGCGAGCATCGCCAGCAGCTCCGGTGTATACAGCTCGGATACCGGACGGATGCCGGCGACGGTGTTGAAGTACCGGCGGGTCAGCTCCGGGCTGCTGCCGACGGCGCGCAGCAGCGCGCGGCGCCGGTCGCGGGCGGTGGCCTGGGCCACGAGCAGCGTCGCCTGGTAGCTCTCCATCAACGCCTGGTCCCGCTCCTCCGCGAAACGCTTCAACGAGACGTCGAGCGCGGCCGGGTCGTCGAGCGTCCCCGCAGTGTGCCCGGTGAGCAGGGCGGCCTGCAGGAACGCGTCGCCGATGCCGCGCGCGGTGAGCGAGTCCTTGTGGTGGCCGGCGTCGCCGATCAGCGCCCAGCCGGGCCCGGACGCCTCGCGGAAGAAGTTGCGCTGGTCGCCGGTGGCGTAGAGGCGTTCGGTCTGCTCGGCGCCGTCGAGCTTCGCGTACAGCTGCGGCGCGTTGTCGCGCACGTTCTCCAGGTACGCCTCGCGGGCCCGCTTGCGGACCTCGTCGAAGCGCTCCTGCGGGTAGTAGGCGGAGATCAACACGACGTCATTGGTGGGGACGGCCGAGACCCAGCCGGTCGGGCCCTCGTACAGCTCGAAGTGGGTGCGCGGCCCGCGCCAGAACGTGTAGAAGGCGCACGTCAGCGGCGGGTGCTCGGTGACGGTGCGCGCGCCGACGAGTCCGGCCACGGTGGACCGCATGCCGTCGGCGCCGACGACGAGGCGGGCGCGTTCCTCGGTCCCGTCGATCGTGACGCCGACGACCCGGCCGTCCTCGACCACCACACCCTCGACGGCGGCCCTGGCCCGGAACTCCACACCGGCGGCGACGGCGGCGTCGACGAGGATCGGGTCGAGCAGGTGCCGCCGCGGCGCGTAGGCGGCGGTGATCCCGTCGTACGGATCGGCGCAGCCGGCGACCTCGACGTCACCGAGGCGGTAGACGACGTGGTCGAGCGGCGGGCAGCCGGTCGCCGTCACGGCGTCGAGCAGTCCCCAGTCGCGCAGCAGTTTCACGCCCGGCTGCTGGATGTAGAGCGTCGAGAGCTTGTCGGACGGGAACGCCGCCCGGTCGACCAGGAGCACCCGGTGGCCGGCGCGGGCGAACAGCATCGCCGCCGGTGCGCCGGCGCACCGGGCGCCCACCACGATCACGTCGTACATGTCAGTCGCCTTCCTGGAGAAGTCCGTCGACGGTGCGGTGCACGTCGGGGTCGCGCATCAGTTCGCGGTGCGACACGTCGAACTGCACGACCTCGGCGACGAGGTCGGCCCGTTCCGCCTCCGGGAACGCGTCCAGGCCGAAGCCGTCGGTGTTCGAGTTCAGGGCGGTGGCCGTCGCCCATTCGCGCCGACCGTCCACAGTGGACCCGGCGGCGAGCCAGTACAGGTAGCTGGAGAAGATCTCGGCCAGCTCGACGCTGCGCGGCCCGCTCATACCGGCCTGGCGCGCCGCCGGTGGCAGATACCGGCGGCACAGGACGCCGAGTTCGGCGGCCAGGTCGAGCGGGTCGGCGCACGTCTCGTCGGCCGCCCGGCCGGCGCGCACCGCGTCGTCGACCTCTTCGGCCGGCATGACCACGCCGAGCCGCGCGCGGACGAACTGCTCGTAGTGGTTGGTCACCATGAACCGCTCGGCCCGGTCGGGGTCGATGAGGATGAGGCGCGGTCGCCGCTGCCAGGCCGAGATCTCGCGGACGAGCGCGCCGGCGTAGACGCTGCCGCTGCAGAACCCGATGACGGCCCGCACCGGCAGCTCCGCCGCGCGGATGTCGCGCACCCACCGGTCGACGTGCCATTTGCCGTCGCGGCCGACCTCGGTCCCGTGCGGCGGCGGCATCGTCTCCCAGACCGTGTGTTCGGCGCGCAGCCCGGCGACGAGTTCGGTGAACGTGGCCGACGGCCGGCCGGCGCTGCCGAAGTCGGCCGCGACGACGAGGTCGCCGGTGTCGCTCTTGCGCAGCACGGAATGCGCCTCGGGAATGTGCATCGCGACGTTCCTTTCGCAGGTCAGTGCTGGAGAGCGGGTCGGTTCGCCGCCGGGCGGTCGCCGGCCGGGTCGGAAGTTCGGGTGACGCCGTCCCAGCGGCCTTCCGCGATGACGGCGTCGTAGCGGCCCGGCTCCGTCGACGGGACGCAGTAGCAGGTGAGGCCGTGCCGCTCGACGTCGGCGCGCAGGTCGGCGGGCGCGATGCCCTCGGCCGGCTCCGTGAGGAGGCCCGCCACATCGACAGGCGCGGACGGGTCGAGTGTCCGCACGGTTTCCAGCGCCCGCACCGACGGCAGGAGGCCGGGATGCGGGATGCCGGTCAGCACCTGCGGGACGAACTCGACGGCGCCGCGCCACGGAGTCCGCCGCAGCGACGCCGGATCGAGGAGCCGGTCGGTCGGCGGGCGCAGCCGGACGTCGTAGCGGAACAGGTTCATCTCGGTGCCGTGCCGGCCGGGCTTGAGCCGCACGTCGGCGACCAGCCCGTGTTCGGCGGCCACGTCGACGAAGAAGCCAGGGTCGAGGATCAGCTCGCGCTCGCGCGCGTTCTGGTTGTCGAGCCAGCCGCGGACCTGGCCGGCCGTGAGCGGACCGGGTGCGCGTACCGCCAGTGCGCACAGCCGCAGCGCGTCGCGCAGGGGCAGGCTGTGCACGTCACCGAGAAAGACCGTACGTCCGACGGAGGTCGCGCGATCGATGACCCGGCGCAGATACTCCACGCCCGGGAAGTGATGGATCACCGAGTTGAACACGACAACATCGGCGGGTCCGAGGTCGGCGATCTCGTCCGCCGCCCGCACGAGGAACCGGGTGCCGGGGCGCGAGCCGTACGTGCGCGACATCCGCTCGACGGCGGTCGCCGAGATGTCGACGGCGACGTACTCGTCCACTGTGGACAGCAGCTCGCGGACCACGAGACCGGAGCCGGCACCGACGTCGAGGACCCGACGCGGACGCAGCGCACGGATTTCGGCGACGGTGCCGTCGAGCCATTCGGCGGTCTCGGCCTCGGTGTAGTTCTCGCCGGTGATGCTGCTCCGCCAGCCGGCGAAGTCGGGCTCGTCGCTGCTGCCGTCGGTGGTGTAGACGGCGTCGTAGATCGTCGCCCACTGGGACACGATCCGCGTCTCGACGTCGACGGTCATGGTCAGCCCATCGCGCCGAGGCAGAAGGGGTGCCCGGCCGGGTCGAGCAGCACGCGGGCGCTGTCCGGGTTGGGCTGGTGGCCGGCCACGGTCGCGCCGAGCCGCAGGGCCTCCGCCTCGGCCTCGGCGAGGTCGTCGACCGACAGGTCCAGGTGGAACTGCTGCGGGACGGATTGGTCCGGCCACTGTGGACGGTTGAAGCCGGCGACGCGCTGGAACCCGATCGCCGGCCCGCCCTCGGTGTCGAGGCCGGCGAAGTCGTCGGTGCTGTAGGAGATCTTCAGGCTCAGCAGCTGGCTGTAGAACTCGGCCAGGGCGGCCGGGTCCGGGCAGTCGACGGTCACGGCGTACAGCCGGATGGTCGCGGGCATTCTGTTGCTCCTTCAGCTGAATTGGTTGCGAAGCACGTTCTTGAGCACCTTGCCGCCGGGCCCGCGGGGCAGGTCGGCGACGACGTGGGTCCGATGTGGACGGTGCCGGTCGGCGAGGAAGGTGTTCAGGTCCGGCGCGTCGCCGACGACGACGGCCACGATCTCGCCGGCCACACCGATGACGGCCACCTGCTCGACGCCCGGGTGGTCGTAGATGGCGCTCTCCACCTCCAGCGAGGACACCAGCCGGTCGCCGGTGCGGATCGCGTCGACGCCGCGGTCGAAGAAGAACACCTCGCCGTCCGGGCTCACGCGCGCGAGGTCACCGGTGCGGATCCAGCCGTCGGTCTCCGCGTCGTCCCCGGTCAGGTACCGGCGACGCGGCGCGCCGTGCCGCAACACGACCTCGCCGACCTCGCCGACAGCCACCTCGCGGCCGTCGGCGTCCACCAGGCGCAGTTCCGTTCCCGGGCCGGGACGCCCGACGCACGTCGGCTTCGCCGGGTCGTAGAACGTGCGGATGCTCGCCGGCACCGCCTCCGAGCCGCCGCCGTAGGCCGTCATCAGCTTCGCGTTGGGCATCGCCGCGAGCAGCGCCCGCGCGTACCGGGCCGGCAGGTTCGCCGAGGCGACGCCGACGGTGGTGACGCTGCCGAGGTCGTGCCGGTCGCCGACGCGGGTGAGCACCATCCGCATCGCCGCCCACGGCGTCAGCATCGCCGAACCGGCCCGGTGCTTGGCGATGAGGTACGCCATCCGCTCGACGTCACCGGTGCCGCACAACACGATCGGCGCGCTCGTGGTGAGCGCGAAGATCCCGACGGCGCCAGCGCTGTAGACGGTGCCGAGTTGCGTCGGGCTGAGCACCGGCGCGGCGGAGTCGAACACCTCCTCCGACACCGATCCCGGTCCCTGGTTGAAGCTCAGGTTGCCGTGCGGGTTCAGCACCGGCTTGGGCGGGCCGGTGGTGCCCGACGTGTAGAGGATGTCGGCGATGTCGTCCGGTCCGAGGTGGACGTCGACCGGGGTGTGGTCACCGGTCTCGACGGCGGCGACCGGGAGCCGCCAGGCGCCCGGCACGTCCGGCGGTTTCAGGTTCCCGCCGTGGATCAGGCCGACCGGCTCGGCGTGCGCCAGCCGGCGGGCGAGTTCGCCCTTGTCGAGCTCGTCGTTGAGGTGGGTCGCGGTGCCACCGGCCTTCAGGACGCCGAGATAGGCGACCGCGTAGTCGACCCAGTCGACGCCGCCGAAGTACAGGGCCACCCGGTCGCCGACGCGCAGCCCCCGGCCGAGGAGCCCGTGCGCCACGGCGTTCGAGCGGCGCTCCCAGTCGGCGTAGGTGACGGACGGGCCACCGTCCACTGTGAACGGTCGGCGGTCGGGTTGATCCTCTGCCCTGCGCCGGAGCAGGTCCGGAGCGAAAAGAAGGCCGGACCCGGTGCGCGTCGCGATAGCCATACGGCGAACGCTATGCGCGGCACCGGGATCCGGCCGCTCACAATTGTCTACTCCGCGGGCAGCGTGTAGTCGAGCGTCACGTTGTGCGCGCCGTCGACGACGTCGACGTTCAGGGTGCCCTTGATGCCGGCCAGCTCGCCGGTGCCCGAGTCGGGCAGCACGACCACGTTCAGGAACCTGTCGCCGCGGTCGGAGATGGCGTTGTGCAGGAGCACGAACGATCCGACGCGGCCGTTGACCTTGCCGGTGACCCGCTCGACCGCGACGAGCCCGGCCGACGTCGGCTCGGCGGTCATCGCTTTGATCAACTTGGTGACGCTGGTCGCCTCGATGTCGCCGGTCCACGTCTTGGTGATCGTCACGGTCGCCAGCGTGGCACCCTCGGCGTCGTCGTACGGCGGCTGCTCGTCCCACTCCAGCTCGAACGTTCCGGTGGCGCGCAGGCTCATGGTCGTCTCCTCGTCTGAAATCGGTACGGACCCAGCGTGGTGCGGTGCCGGCGGGCGGCGCTGCTCAACAGTGCGCATCAGGAATGCGCAGACGCCCGGGCCGCGCCGGCCCGGGCGTCGGAACCGGAATGCTCAGTCCCGGTTGGCCTTCGTGGCATACATGCCGGGGTGCTGCGGGGTGAGCGCCATGTCACGCAGGGTACTCTGCACGAACAGCTTCTCCCAACCGCCGCCGCCCTTCTCGGCCGGCACCCACTGCTTGGTGAACAGTTCCCGCGCCGCCGGGTCGACCCGCGCCCGCAGCCCCATCAGGTGGTAATAGCCGACGAGCGAGCGCAGGTGGATGAACCAGTGGATGCGGTCGGACAGGCCGAACACCTCCTCGTAGAGGAAGATGGTCGCCTCGCCGGCGAGGCTGGTGTTCCAGTTCTCGGCGAGCGCGCGGGCGAACTGCCGGCCTTCTGCGCGGTGGTCGTAGTGGAGTTCACCGGTGCGGTGCATGAGAATCCCGCAGTTGCCGGAGTGCAGCAGCTCGTTCTCGCCCTGCGTCGTCTGGCCCAGCGCCGTCGGCACCACGAACCGCTCCACGGCGTCGCCGTCGAGCTTCACGACGGTGTCGGGCTTGCTGTCGGCGGTGCCGTACATGCCGAAGCTCTGCGGAATGAGGACGGTCTCCTGAAGGCTGCCGTCGACGAACATGCGCTCCCACGAACCGCCGCCGCGCTCGGCGGGGATGCGGTTGCGCATGATGACGTCGCGCCAACCGAGGTCGGTGCTGCCCATCGCGATCAGTTTCTCGTACGCGTAGAACGACTCCAGGTGGATCAGCCAGTGCAGCCGGTCCTCGGTGCCGAAGCTCTCCTCGTAGATGAACACGGTGGCGACGCCGACATACTTCGTGTTGATGTACTCGGCGAGATCGCGGGCGAACTGGCGACCCTCGGACCGGAACTCCGACCGGAGCTGGCCGACGCGTTCGACGATCACGCCGGCGTTGCCGGAGTGCAGGATCTCGCTCGGCGCCAGCGAGGTCTGCTGCTGCGCCACCGCGATCGCGGATCGGGTTGTGGTCATCGGGACTCCTTCAGCTTGTGTTTGAGGACCTTGCCGGTGACGCCACGGGGTAGAGCGGCGACCGCGCGCACGGTGGGCGTCACCCCGAATGCGGCCAACGCCGCGCGGACCTCACGCGCCGCGCCGCGTTTTTCTGTGACGATGAACGCGCGCACCCCCGACGGAAATCCGACCACCGCCGCTTCCCGCACGCCTTCCACGCCGTACACCGCGTCTTCGAGTTCCAGCGACGACAGCAGCCCGGCGGCGGTGGGGATCGCGTCGACGGCGCGGTCGAACAGGTACAGGTCGCCGTCGGCACCGATGTAGCCGAGGTCGCGGGTGCGGGTCCAGCCGTCGGTGTGCGTCTCCCGGTTGGCGGCCGGGTCGAGGTAGAGCCGCTTCGGCGCGGCCGACCGCAACCAGATCTCGCCGAGATCGCCGGCGGGAACGGGATTCCCGTCCGGATCGGCCACGCGCAGGTCGGTTCCGGGCGCGGGACGGCCGAGCGCCGCCGGCCGGGCCGGGTCGTACGTGGCGAGCACGACCGCCGGCACCGCCTCCCCCTGCGCGTAGGCGCTGGTGATGGTGACGCCCGGGATCATCGCTTCGAGCGCACGCGCGACGGCGCCGGGCAGTTGCGCCGAGGCCACCGCGAGCGTGGTGACGGACGACAGGTCGTGCCGCTCGTGCAACCGTGCGTTCGCCATGCGCAACGCGATCCACGGCGTGACGAGAACCGTTGCCACGCCGTGTTTCTCGACGAGCGAGCCGATCGTCCCGACGTCGTCGGGCCGGCACAGGACCACCGTGGACGGTGCGTTCAGCGGCATCATGCCGACGCACATCGCGCTCGACGCGGTACCCATCGGCATCGGCGCGAGCATCGGCGCCGACCCGTCGAGGCGGGCGAGGCCGGCCGGCCCGCGCCGGAACGTGAGGGTGCCGTGCGGGTTGGTGAACGCCTTCGCCGGTCCCGTGGTACCGGAGGTGTAGAGGACGTCGGCGATGTCGTCGGGCTGGATGTCATGCTCGATCGGCCCTCCGGGCCCGGTCTCCAACGTCGCGGCGGCACGCGTCCAGCCGGTGAAGCCGGTCGGTCGGCGGCCCGGCCTCGTGCGGACCAGGCCGTCCGGTGCGGTCTGCGCGAGGCGGCGACGCAGTTCGGCCGGCGCCAGGGCGGTACCGAGGTGCACGGCGGTGCCGCCGGCCTTGAGCACACCGAGGTACGCGACCGCGTAGGGGACCCATTCGTCGTCACCGAAAATGAGCGCGACCCGGCAGCCGCGCCGCACGCCGAGCCCCCGCAACCGGTGTGCGGCCGTGTCGGAGCGCCGGTTCCACTCGCCGAACGTCAGGCCGCTGCCGTCGGCGAGGCTGATCGCCAGCCGGTCGGGGTGGGCGTCGGCCCGCGCGCGGAGCAGGTCGGGTGCCACCGGAAGCGTTGCCATGGTGGGACCGTAGGCCGCTTCCCGGCCGCTTCCCGCTCAGAACTGAGCGTCCGCCGGGCGTCCGGCCCGGGAGCATACGAGCATGACAGAGTTGCTGCAGCCGATGGTGGAAGACTGGAGCCGGGCGCTCGCCGTCGTGGCACACCCGGACGACGTCGAGTTCGGTGCCGCGGGTGCCGTGGCAGCATGGACCGCGGCCGGAAAGAGCGTGGCGTACCTGCTGCTGACCCGGGGCGAGGCCGGCATCGACGATCTGGAACCCGCGCGGTGCGCCGAGGTGCGCGAGGCCGAACAGCGCACGAGCGCGAAAATCGTCGGCGTCGACGACGTCGAGTTCGGCGACCATGCCGACGGCATCATCGAGTACGGTGTGCCGCTGCGCCGCGACATCACCGCCGCAATCCGCCGGCACCGGCCGGAGCTGGTCATCGGTTTCAACCACCACGACACGTTCCCGGGCGGGAAGCGCAACTCCCCCGACCACCGCCACGTCGGCCAGGCACTCCTCGACGCCGTCGGCGACGCCGGCAACCGCTGGATCTTCCCGGACGTCGGCCCCGAACCGTGGAACGGCGTGAGGTACGTGGCGTTCGCCCAGTCACCGGTGCCCACGCACGCCGTCGACATCACCGAGACGTTCGACCTGGCGGTATCGTCGATCGAGGCGCACGGGTCCTACCTCGAGGCGATCGGCATCACGGACGTGCGCGGCCCGTTCACCGCGATCACGAACGCCATGGGCCAGAATTTCCGCGGCGGCCCGGCGATCGCGCTGGAACTCATCACCCGCTGACGGCCCGCGCTTTCACGCGATTTACGACGCTCGATCCAGTGTGGTTCGCGGGACGAAACCCACACCGGATCGAGCACCATCTATTGGCGTCCACGCTCCGGCATCACCCCCGCCGACGTCCGGCAGCTGTCCGAGGCCGGCCGCACCCGTGCCCGCCGCACCCGTGCCCGCCGCGCCCATGCTCGCCGTGCCCAGGCTCGCCGCTGCCGGTGTCCGCCGCACCCATGCCCGTCCCGCCGGTGTCCGCCGCACCCATGCCCGTCCCGCCGGCTCGTCCGCCCGTGCCCGAGTTCACCCCGCCTGAGCATCCTAGGAGGCTAGGCTGATATCGCCAATGGCCGCCGGCGCGACCGACCGCCGGATGACTGGCGCGCGTCGTCGCGCCTGCGCATGCCCGCCTTGCGGATCTTTGTTCGCACGACTTCCGGATCTTGGACTGCGCGAGGTGCCATAACCCCTCCAGGAGTCCAAGATCTGCAAACCGGGCTCGTTCCGGCTGGACAAAGCGTGCAAATCACCCGGTCATCGGATCGGCGGCCGAAGGCGCGATAGTCGAGTACTCGCCATGGCGTGTCGCGGAGTCCAAGATCCCGGAGGTTTCTTTGGTTCCCGAGGGGGATATTGGGCCATGGTCAGGGACGAGCGAAGAGAGAGGTTGACCATGAGTCTGCCACCTGTAGTCGATCATGGGACCTGGCGCAAGGAACTGGAGGAGTTGCGCGTCCGGGAGAAGGCGGCCACCAAGGAGCTCGACGCGATCGCCGCGCAGCGACGACGGCTTCCCATGGTGCGGATGCCGGAGTACACCCTGGTCGGGGCCGAGGGACCGGTGCGGCTCGTCGACATCTTCGGCAACCGGTCGCAGCTGATCGTCTACAACCACATGTGGGATCCGGACGCCGAGTGGCAGTGCGGCGGGTGCACCAGCCTCACCTCGTCGTACACCCGGCTGGACTTCCTCGACAACTACGACGCGCGGTTCGTGATCGTCACCCAGGGTCCGATCGAGGCGGCCCTCGCCTACGCCGAACGCGTCGGCAACACGATGACGTGGTACTCCACCGCCGACAGCCCGTTCGGGGCCGACGTCGACGCACCACCCGGCGGCGGGTTCGCGATGAACGTCTTCCTGCGCGACGGTGAGACCGTCTACCGCACCTGGCACACGACCGGCCGCGGCGTCGAACAACTCACGTTCACGTTCGCCCTCGCCGACGTGCTGCCGTACGGGCGGCAGGAGGAGTGGCAGGACTCCCCCGAGGGTTGGCCCCAGGCGCCGACCTACAGCCCCTGGCTCGACTCGCCCGACATCGCCCGCCTGTACGGCCGCGCGACCTGATCAGGTCGCGCGACCTGATCAGGCGGCCGTCGCCCGTTCGCGCAACCTTGCCGCCAGGCGTTTCACGGTGGGGTTCGCGAACAGGTCGGTCACGGGTAGATACGGGTCGATGCACTGCACGATGCGCATCGCGGCGAACGAGTCACCGCCGAGGGCGAAGAAGTCGCTGTCGCGGTCGATGCCGGCCGCACCGAGGATCTCCTGCCAGGCGTCGACCACGCGCTGCTCCCACTCGTCGCGCGGGCGTCCGCCGGCAACGACGGCCGGTGGCGCGGCGGGTAGGGCGCGGCGGTCGACCTTTCCGTTGGGGCTCAACGGGAGCGCGTCGAGGACCACGAACCTGGCCGGTACCAGCCCGGCGGGCAGCAGGGTGGCGGCGGTGTCGCGCAGGTCGGCGCACGTCGCGGCGGTGCCCGGGCGGAACACCACGTACGCGACGAGCCGGCGGGTGGCGTCGGTCGAGCCGGTGGCCGTCACCGCGCAGGCGCGCACCGCCGGATGACGCCGCACCGCGGCCTCGACCTCGCCGGTCTCGATCCGCACCCCGCGCACCTTGACCTGAAAGTCTATGCGCCCCAACAGTTCCAGCAGCCCGTCGGCGTCGAAGCGGGCGAGGTCGCCGGTGCGGTACAGCCGCTCCCCCGTGACCGGTCCGAACGTCCACGACGGGACGAACCGCGACGCCGTCAGCGCCGGATCGCCGACATAACCCCGCGCGAGTCCGTCCCCGGCCAGGTACAGCTCACCGGCGACGCCGGGCGGCACCGGTTGCCGCGCCGCGTCCAGGACGTAGACGCGCTGGTTCGCCATCGGGCGGCCGTAGGGGATGCTGACCCAGTCCGGATCCGGGTGCCCGACCTCGTAGAGGGTCGAGTGGATCGACGCCTCGGTCGCGCCGCCGAGGGCGACGAACCGCAGCGCGGGCGCGTACGCGCGCAGCCGGTCGGGCAGCGTCACCGGGATCCAGTCGCCGCCGAGCAGGGCCAGCCGCAGCGACGTCAGCTCGGCACCGGCCCGCTCGGCCTGGCTCACGAGCAGCTCCAGCAACGCCGGTGCGGAATTCCATACGGTGACGCGGTGCGCAGCGACCAGTTCCACCCAGTGCGACGGGTTGCGGGCCCGGTCGGGGCGCGGCACGATCACGGTTCCGCCGGCCACGGTGACGCCGAGGAACTCGTACACCGACATGTCGAAGCTGAGCGACGACAGGGCGAGCACGGCGTCGCCGGGTCCGACCGCGTAGCGGGTGTCGAGGTCGAGCAGGTTGTTGAGGACGCCGCCGTGGCGCAGCGCGATCCCCTTGGGCCGCCCCGTGGACCCGGACGTGTAGATGACGTAGCACAGGTCGTCGGGTCCGACGGCACCGTCCGGCGGGCCGGGATCCGTTATGTCGTAAGGAGTTCCGTCGATGACGGTCGCGGTGACCGGCAGCTCCGCCAGCACCGGCGCCAGGTCGGCGCTCGTGAGGACGGTGGCGCAGCCGGCGTCGACCACCATCGTCCGCAGCCGCGCCGGCGGGTACGCCGGGTCCAGCGGGACGTACGCGCCGCCGGCCTTCATGACCGCGAGCACCGCCACGAGGAAGTCCGCCGACCGGTGCAGGCACGTGCCGACGCGCGTGCCGCGGGTCACGCCGCCGGCCCGCAGTCGCCGGGCGAGCCGGTTCGCCGCCGCCTCGACGGCCGCGAACGTCATCGGCACACCCGCGTCGACGACGGCGACCGCGTCGGGCCGCGACAACGCCTGCCGCGAGAACGCGCCGTGGACGGTGCCGTCGCCCAACGGCAGCACGGTACGGGTGTTGTTCCAGTCGACCAGTACGGTCGTCAGCTCGTCGCCGGACATCAGCGGCAGGCGGGACACCGGCAGGTGCGGCGCGGCCAGGCCGCCGGCGAGCAGCGTGGCGTAGTGGCGCATCAGCCGTCGGACCGTGTCGGCCCGGAACAGTCCGGTGTCGTAGTCGACATCGACGGTCAGCCGTCCAGTGTGGACGGCCGACCGCACCCGCAGTTCCGCCGAGCCCCAGCCCGCCGCGGTCGGCACCGTCTCCAGCAGGTCCCGGAACGTCCCGTCGGCCGGGATCTCGACCGTGCGGTCGTCCGCCTCCACGGTCACCACGGTCTGGCCGGTGTAGCGGGCGAGCAGCGCCACGAACCCGGCCAGCAGCACGACGTCCGGGTCGGGAACGGCCGGGCCGAGGTCGGCGCGGACCGTGGCCGGAACCGGTGCGCGGCCGGGCACCCGGCGCCCGTCGGCCGGCAGCCGCACGGTCGGCGGGCTGACCGCCGGCGCGCTCATCGAACGTCCCCGGTCGCCAGCGCGGCCCGCAGCGCCGCCGCGCGCATCCGCGGCCCCGGCCGGCACGGCACGCCGTAACCGGGCAGCGGGAACCGGGCGCACAGTTCGCTCACCGCCGCCCGCACCGCCTGCCGGACGTGGGCCTCTAGCCGGTACCCGGTGTCACCGACCGGGACGACGTTGCGCAGCACGTGGTCGATCAGCTCGGCGCAGTGGACCATGTCGGCCGGGCGCATGCCGCGCTGTGCCAGGATGTTCGTGCCGAGCCGCAGCCCGCTGGCGACCAGTGGTGGGCGCGTGTCGCCCGGGATGCGGTTGCGGTTGGTGAGGATTCCGCAGTCCTCCAACGCCTTTTCCGCCGTGACACCGGGCAGCCCGGTCGGGCGCAGGTCGACGGTCACCATGTGGTTGTCGGTGCCGCCGGTGAGCACCACGTAGCCACGGCCGGTCAGCGCGGCGGCAAGCGACCGCGCGTCCCGGACGATCAGCCGCGCGGTGCGCCGGAACGCGGCGCCGCGCGCGAGCGTCAACGCGCGGGCCTTGGCCGCGATCGCCGCCGTGCTCGGCGTGCCCTGTGTACGCGGGAACACGGCCCGCCGCAACAGATCCGACAGCGGCGTCCGGCCGTCCGGGCCGGGGGTGTCGTGGTCGCGGCCGAGCAGGATGAGCCCGCCGCGCGGCCCGCCCAACTGCTTGTAGGTGCTGGTGGTCGTGACGTGCGCGACGTCGATCGGGCTCGGGTGCGCGCCGGCGATCACCAGGCCGGCGATGTGCGAGATGTCGGCGAGCAGGTAGGCGCCGACCTCGTCGGCGATCGCGCGGAACCGCTCGAAGTCGATGACGCGCGGGTAGGCGCTCGCGCCGGCCACGATCACACCGGGCCGGTGCTCGCGGGCGAGCCGCGCCACCTCGTCGTGGTCGATGCGACCGGTCGGGTCCAGACCGTAGGCGACGGCGCGGAAGTGCCGCCCGGTGATCGACGCCGACGAGCCGTGGGTCAGGTGGCCGCCCTCGTCGAGGCCCAGTCCGAGCAGCACGCCGCCCGGTGGCAACAGTCCACTGAGGACACTCAGGTTCGCGCTCGTGCACGAGTGCGGCTGGACGTTGGCCCAGCGGGCACCGAACGCCAGCCGAGCGCGCTCCTCGGCGAGCAGCTCCACGCGGTCCACATAGGTGGTGCCGGAATGGAACCGGGCGCCCGGATAGCCCTCGACCGTCACGTTCGACAGCACCGCCGCGCCGGCGGCGAGCACCGTCGGGTCGGCGACACTCGACGACGCGACCATCGCCAGCGTCGAGCACTGCTGTTCCAGTTCCCCGTCGAGGAGGTCGGCGAGCACCGGATCGGCCTGCGCCAGCGCCTGCCCGGCGGCCGCCAGAAGGGCGACGTGCGGCCGGGTCGTCGGCACCGCGAGAGGTTCCGCCACGGTCGTCATGACGGTCGCCCCACGCGAAGTTGTTCGCGGAGGATGTGCTTGAGCACCTTGCCGTTCGCGCTGCGGGGCATGGAGTCCACTGTGTACACCCGGGTCGGCCGCTGGCGCGGCGTGAGCGTGCCGGCGAGCAGGTCCGGTAGTTCGTCGACGGCGGCGGGGTCGGCGAGCACCACCGCGGCGGCGATCGAGCGGGACCCGTCGGCCTCCTCGGCACCGAACACCGCGGCCTCCTCGACGGCCGGATGCTCGTACAGGGCCGCCTCGACCTCGATGGTGGAGACCAGTTCGCCGTCGACCTCGACGGCGGTGTTGCGGCGGTCGAAGAAGTACAGGAGACCGTCGGCGGTGACCCGGCCCAGATCGCCGGTGCGCGTCCACCGGTCGGCGTGCACCCGCTCGTTCAGCTCCGGGTCGTCGAGGTAGTAGCGCTTCGGCGCGGGGCTGCGCAACCAGATCTCGCCGAGCTCGCCGACCGGCACCTCGCCGCCGTCGGGTCCGGCGATCCGCAGTTCCGTCTTGCGCACCGGGCGCCCGGTCGCCATCGGCGTCGCCGGGTCGAACCGGTGCCCGATCGACGCGGGCACGGCCTCGGACGCGGCGTAGGACATGTTGAGCACGGCGTTCGGCATGACCTCCAGCAACCGCCGGGCGACCGCCGGCGGCAACGCGGTCGACGCGTTCGCGATCGTCTCGACGCAGCCGAGGTCGTACCGCTCCCAGACCCGGGCGCGCAGCAACTGCAGCGCCAGCCACGGCGTGATCATGATGGAGCCGATCCGGAACTTCTCGATGAGCTGACCCATCCGCTCCGGGTCGTCGATCGGGCAGATCACGAGCGTCGACGGGGTGTGGATGGAGAAGTTCAGCGTCGTGGCGCTCGCCGTCGTGCCCAGCGGCATCGGCGTCAGCAGCGGCTCGGGGTCGCCGAACAGGTAGAAGCCCTCGGGTCCGCGACCGTGGGTGAGGTTTCCGTGCGGCGACGTCGACGCCTTCGCCGGGCCGGTCGTGCCGGAGGTGAACAGCACGTCGGCGATGTCGGTGACGGCGACCGGCACCCCCGGGTCGCTGGTGTCCGATGTGGACAGTGCCGCGACGGTGGCCGTCCAGCCGTCGAAGCCGGCCGGCGGGGTGACCGTCGCGCCGTGCACGATGGCCACCGCGCGCACCCGCGTCATCCGCGCCACGATCTCGTCCGCGCCGACGTTGCTGTTCAGGTGGGTGGCGGTGGCGCCGGCCTTGAGGACGCCGAGATAGGCGACCGCGTAGTCGAGCCAGTCGAGCCCGTCGAAGACCAGCCCGACGACCTCCCCGCGGCCGACGCCGACCTCGAGGAGCCCCCGGGCGAGCGCGTTGGACCGGTGGTCCCACTCGCCGTACGTCATCGTCGCCGCGCCGTTCACGTTCAGGGCCACCCGGTCGGGTTGCAGCTCCGCCCGCCGGCGCAGCAGGTCGTGCGCGGTGAACGCGGTGGTGATCTCCGGTAGGTACGGACGCTTGGTCATCGGGGACCCCGATCTGGTTGGCTGGTGACGGAAACCGGCTCGGTCCACGCCGCGAGCTCGGCCTCGCGCAGGTGTTCCGCGGCGGTGGTCTCGACCCGTCGCATCGACCACCGCAGCATCGGCGGGGCCATGACGGACGTGAACACCGCGATGAGCACGACGATCGTGTAGGTGGCGGTGGTGAGCACACCGAGCCGCAGGCCGACGCTGGCCACCACGATCTCGACGACGCCGCGGGCGTTGAGCCCGGCACCGAGGGCGATGCCCTCCCAGTGGGTCAGCCGGCTCAACCGCGCACCGGTGTAGGCGCCGGCGAACTTGCCGAACACGGCGATCGCGAGCAGGCAGCAGCCGGCGAGGAGCACGGGCGGGTCGGCGAGCGCGGTCAGGTCGACCCGCAGGCCCGCGCAGGCCAGGAAGATCGGTGCGAGCACCGACATGACGACGGTGTGCAGCGGCGCCAGGCGCGTCGGGTCGACCGCGCGGGGCGCGCCGATCAGCATGCCGGCGACGAACGCGCCGAACACCGGTTCCAGGCCGAGGGAGTGGCTCGCCGCGGCGCTGAGGAGGATCACGACGGCGGCCGTCGCGGCGGTGGGGCCGGAGTCGGGCGCGCGGCCGGCGAGGCGCAGGACCGAGCGGACGGCGGGACGGCCGACGGTCGCCGCGACGAGCACGAAACCGAGCAGGCACAGCGCCGACACGGTGAGGTCGCCGGACAACGGTCCACCGACGGCCATCGCCGACACGAGCGACAGCAGGAACCAGCCGACGGCGTCGTCGATGGTGGCCGACGCGAGCGTCAACTGGCCGATGTCGCGGTGCATGAGGTTCATGTCGTTGAGCGTCTTGGCGATGACCGGGATCGCGCTGACGCACATCGCCACGCCGATGAACACGGCGAACGTGTGCCGGTCGCCGGTCCCGCTGACCAGCGCCGCCGGCACGAGGAATCCGGCCGCGAGGCCGAGCCCGAAGGGCAACATGAGGCCGCCGAGGCTGACCCGTACGACGGTGGTGCTGCGGCGGCGCAGCAGCCTGCTGTCCAGGTGCGCGCCGGTCAGGCCGACCAGCAGCAGCACACCGAGTTGCCCGACGGCGTCGAGCAGGTGCGCCTGCTCCGCGCGCGGCGGCAGGAACCAGGCGGCGAAGCCGGGCGCGGCCCAGCCGAGCAGCGACGGTCCGAGCAGCACGCCGGTGAGCAGTTCACCGACGATGGCCGGCAGGCCGACGCGACGGGCCAACCGGCCGAGGCACAGGGCCACCGCGAGCAGGACGCCGAGTTGCAGCAGCAGGTGCAGCAGCGGATCGGCACCGAGTGGCGGGGCGAGCGTCATGGTCACCTCCGGTTCAACAGGTACGGTGACGAGCATGCGGTGCCCGGCGCCGGGGAGGCTGGCCAAAACTGCGCAGGCACCGGTGTGCACAAAGGGGAGCAGCGGCCGGCGCCGCCACGACGGACGATCGAGGACGTGAACGCTCCGAACGTCACCGGCTGGGTGCTGCTCGAACACCCGGGCCCGTGGGGCGGCTCGGCCGCGCACGAAAGCGCGCTGGTTCCGGAGCGGCTACGGGCCGCGGCCCGCGACCGGAACCTGCGCGTCCACCTGGTCCGCCCGCACGGCCGCCGGTCCCGCGGATCCGCGCCGGGCGCGGTGTTCCTGGCCCGCACCACCGGGCCGATCCAGTTCGTCGAGCGGCTCCGCGACGCCGACGACCTGGACGCGGACGCGCTGGACCTGATCGTCGCCGGCCGCCCCACCGGTCGCGGCCCCGTCCTCACCGACCCGCTGTACCTGACCTGCACCCACGGCCGCGTCGACGCGTGGTGCGCGATCCGCGGCCGCCCCGTCGCCCGGGCGCTGGCCACCGCCGCCCCCGGACGGGCGTGGGAGAGCACCCACGTCGGCGGCTGCCGCTTCGCCGCGAACGTCGTCTGCCTGCCGTCGGGTGTCTACTATGGACGGATGACGGCGGCCGAGGTCGCCGGCGTGGTCGCGGCCACCGACTCCGGTGCGATCGCGCTCCCGTGGTACCGCGGCCGGGCCGACCTACCGGCCCCGGCCCAGGTGGGCGAGCGGTTCCTCCGATCGCTGACGGGCCTGGAACGCCTCGCCGACATCCGCTTCACCGGGTTCGGCTCCGGCACGGCCACCGACGTCCACGACCTGAGGTTCACGTCCGCCTGGGGCGACTACGAGTTGCTCCTGCGCGCGGGCCCCACGCCGTCGGCCGGGTTCGAGGTGGTGTCCATAGTGGAGCATCGCCACCCCGTGGCCACGCGGTAGCCGTCCACGATCAGTGCGTCGCGACGGGTTCGCCGAACCGGACCTGGTCGGCGGGTGTCGGACGGCCGTACCACGGGCCCTGTATCGCGTCGCATCCGAGTTCACGCAGACGCCGCAGCTGGTCGTCCGTCTCCACGCCGTCCGCGACCACGAAGAGGCCGAGCGTCCGGCAGAGCGCCACGATCATGGCGATGACGATTTCGTCGTCGGGTCGTCCGATACCGGTCACGAACGTCCGGTCGACCTTGACGGCGTCGACGGGCAACCGCGGTAACTGCACGAGCGACGAGTGACCGGTGCCGAAGTTGTCGATCACGATGCGCACACCGAGGTCGCGCAGGTCGTCGAGGGTCTGTCCGGTCGCGTCGGCGCCGGCGCCGAGGCTGGTTTCGGTGACCGCGAGCCACAGCGCCGCCGCGTCGAGGCCGGTCTCGTCCAGGGTGTCCGAGAGCGTCGCGACGAAGGTGGGGTCGGCCAGTTGCGTGCCGGAGACCTTGACGGCGACGTGCAGGTCGGTGTGGATCGCCCGCCATTCGGCGGCCTGCCGGCAGGCCTGCCGCAGGATCACGGCCCCGATCGGTCCCACCAGTCCGTCCTCCTCCGCGATGGTGCTGAACTCGGCGGTGTCGAGCACGCCGCGGCGGGGGTGATGCCACCGCGCCGACGCCTCGACGCCGACGACCCGGCCCGTCGCGACCGACATGAACGGCTGATAGTGGGCGTGGAGCTCGCCCGCGTCGATGGCCCGGCGCAGGTCGTGGTGCGCGTCCGCCCGTTCCTGCATGGCCGCCCGGAGCCGGTCGTCGAAGACCTCCACCCGTCCGCGTCCGCGCTGCTTGGCCTGGTACATCGCCATGTCGGCGGCGCGGATGAGGTCGTCCGGTTCCGCGTCGGTGATGCCCTCGTTCAGGGCGATGCCGACGCTGGCTCCGACGCTGACCTCGCGCACGGTCGTACCGACCTGGACGGAGATCGGCTGGCACACGCGGTCGACGATCCGCTCCGCGATGCCGACGGCTCCGTCGACCGAGGTCAGGCCCTCGCAGATGACGACGAACTCGTCGCCGGCGAGGCGGGCTACCGTGTCGCCGGTCCGCTTGAACGCGGTGATCCGGGCGGTGACGGCGCGGAGTACCTGGTCGCCGGCCTCGTGGCCGAGCGAGTCGTTGACGATCTTGAAGCGGTCCAGGTCGACGAAGATGACGCACACCAGCTCACCCGTGCTGGCCGACCTGTCCAGGATCTCCCCGAGCCGGGTCAGCATGTGTGACCGGTTGGGCAGGCCGGTCAGCGCGTCGTGGGTCGCCCGGATCGACAGGCGGTTGGTGGCGGCCTCGGTCCGGGCGATGGTGTCGTTCAACGCGTGCGCGACGAAGGCGAGTTCGTCGTGGGTGTCGACCGATGCCCGCCGGGTCAGGTCGCCGTGTGCGACGGCGTCGAGCGTGTCGACGATACGACGGATCGGCCGCGCGACCGACAGGTAGAAGCCGACGAACAGGTACCCGGCGAGCAGGCCGGCGGCGCCGCTGCCGATGCTCACGCGCAGCGCCCGCGTCGTGAATCCGGAGATGCGGGCGCGCAGCCGTTCGTCCAGCGTGGTGGCCACCCACCCGGCGAGCCGGGACGCCTCCTGCCGAACGGCGGCCGCCGGCTCCGCGACCTCTTCGAACCGATCGGCCGCGGTGGCGCGCTGCAGTGACCGGCTGAACGCGTCGACGACCTCGGCGAGCCGTTCGTAGCCGTCCCGCGCACCGAGCCGCACGGACGCCGATCCGGTCGAGTCGACGACGGCCGTCGCGGCCCGGGTCAACGCGGAGTTGATGTCGGTGATCACGCCGAGGTTCCGGCCCAGGTCCACGACGGCGTCGACCCCGCCCGCGTAGTCGACGGTCGAGCCGGTCCGGACGACCCGGTCGGCCCGCTCGGCGGCGCGGCCGGCGACGTCCAGCAGCTTCGGCAACCGGAACTGCAGGGTGTCCATCAGGTAGTAGGTGTCGATGTCCGGGTCGAGGGTCAGGTTCGACTCGTCACCGACGCGGACGATCAACTTCAGAAGGGCTTCCATCGCCATGTCGAAGGCCGCCCGTCGCACGGGCAGCGAATCGGTCCGGCAGGCGGCGACCACCAGGTGCCTGGCATCCCCCCATGAGCGGCTCGTCCGCATCCGTGTCCCGAGCCGGCGGTCCAGCGCGTCGATGTGGTTCAGGAGGCCGTCGATCGGTCCCGTGCAGGGTGTGTCGGCGGCGGGCTCCGCGCGGGCGGCCACCATGACGCCCGTCAGGTCGACGAGGGGCGCCATCAGCACGACTCCGTGGCGCTCCTCCGCGCTGAAGTCGATCTGGTCACGCTGCAGATCGACGTAGGCGCCGGCGACGAATCCCAACGGCACCAACAGCACCAGGCCCACCAGGACGAACTTGCGTATGTACCGCAACCGGCCGAGCAGGACCGCCGCCGGCCGGAACAAACCGGCCAGCCGGCGCGCAGCGGCGCCACTGGCCATTGTCGTGTCCTTCCCCGCCGGTCGCCTCTCCTAGGCACTCATCGGCCGGCAGCGGAGCGCTCTTAGCTTGTTGCGCGGACATCTACATGCTTGAATGCGTCGAGCGCCCAACGATCTTGGAGAGTGCCGCATGTCGATCTCGCGTCGCGCCCTGCTGTCGGTACCTCCCGCGGCGGCCCTGCTGGCAATGGCACCGGCCCGGGCGCGAGCGGCCACCCCACCCACCGACACCGCACCCACCGACACCGCACCCACCGACACCGCACCCACCCACACCGCACCCACCGACACCGCGGCCGACGACCACGCCGCCGTCATCGACAACGCCGTCGCCGTGTTCGCCGGCACCGACGGGTCGAACGCCCGCACCGAGGTCGCCGCCAAACTGGCGTCGATGGAGACGACCGCCCGCGCGCGGCTCGCCGCGATGGACAACGCCGGGCCGGGCGAGCTGTTCGCGGGCATCGCGCTCGGCGCCAACGACGCCAACCTCGCGACCTCGTTCCGGTACCTGTACGAGATCGCCCTGGCGACCCGGGTTCCGGGCGGAGCGCCGGATCTGTCCGGCGCCACCGCCGTCCAGCACCGGGTGATCGACGCGATCGGTTGGCTCCACGACCGCTACTACGGTGACCAGGCGGCCGGCTACTACGGCAACTGGTTCAACTGGGAGATCGGCATCTCCTCGTCCCTGAGCATGATCCTGGTGCTGCTCAAGGACCGGTTCGCCGCCCACCGGCCCGACCTCGTGGGGTCGTGCGTCGCGGCGATGGACGGATACCTGCGCAACGGCACCAACGGTGACGTCAACCTCGACTCGCGTTTCCACACCGGGGCCAACCTCGCCGACATCACCACGAACCGGATCCTCCAGGGCGCCGTCCTCGACGACGGCTCCCGGGTGGCCAAGGCGATCTCCGACCAGTTGACCGTCTTCGCGACCGTGGACCCGTACCGCCTGCAGCACGGTGTGACCGACGGCCACTACGCCGACGGCTCCTTCATCCAGCACGCCTCGGTCGCGTACACGGGCTCCTACGGAAAGGGTCTGCTGACCCGCGTCGTCCAGACCCTGAAGATCCTCGACGGGACGGGCTATTCCACCGGCGGAGCCCGGACCGACCTGGCCGGTGTCGTCCACGGCTGGGTGGCCAACGGCTTCGCTCCGCTCATCTTCGAGGGCTGGATGATGGAGATCGTCAAGGGACGCGCGGTGGCGCGGACCACCACCGGGTACGCCGACGTCGCGATCGTCGTCGAAGCCGTCGTGGACCTCTCGACGTACCGCACCGGAACCGACGCCACGGCGCTCAAGAGCTTCGTCAAGTTCGTGCGGCAGACCTCCCGGGCGGCGCTCGACCCGACGAGCTTCGTCTCGCCGGTCAGCATCGTCCGGTACGCCGACATCCTGGCCGACCCGTCGATCCCGGCGGCCGACCTCAACCCCGCGGCGACCACCGTCGCCTTCAACGCCATGGACAGGACCGTGCACCGGCGCACCGGCTACGCGTTCGCCCTCGCCCGCAGCTCCGGCCGGATCAGCAAATACGAGTACATGAGCGGGGAGAACCTCCAACCGTGGTTCCAGGGCGACGGCGCCCACTACCTGTACCTCTCCGGGCAGGACCAGACCGGGTCGTTCGGCGTCGACTACTACACGGCCGTCTCTCCGTACCGGCTCGCCGGCGTGACCGCCCCGGTGGAGACCCGCCGGTCGGTTCCGGAGCTCTACGGCACCGCCTGGTACGACAACCCGGCGCTCGGGTTCACCTCGTCGTCCGAGAAACAGAACACGTACGTCTACTTCCCGCGCGGCACCGACGGATACTCCGGCGGCGCCACCCTCGGCGGGTACGGCGCGGTCGGACTCGTCCAGTCCGACGATGCCGCGTACGCCGCGAAGCGGGCCGGTCTCCTCCCCGACGACTTCGTGGTGTACCGGAACGCCGATGCCACGAAGTCGTGGTTCATGCTCGACGACGAGATCGTCGTCCTCGCCGCCGGTGTCGGTGACTCCGCCGGACGTGCCGTCACCACGACGATCGACACCCGGATCGCCGACGTCGCGGACGCGATCAGCCTGACCGGCCGGTCATTGCGCGGCACCGCCTGGTCCGGCGTCGGTACGGCCGAGCTGGCCTGGCTGCGCTACGCCAACGACAGCCGGGGAACCGCCGTCGGCTACGTCTTCCTCGACCGGCAGCCGGTGACCGTGGCGCTGGACACCGTCTCCCGCAGCCGGCGCGTCGTGCGCACCGCCAACCCGGACACCGTGGTGAGCAAGCGGGTCTTCGCCGCCGTCGTCGAGCAGGCGGCCGGTGCGGCCCATGCCCCGATGGCGTACGCCCTCGTACCGAACGCCACCCGGCGACAGCTCGACGGATATGCCCGCGGGCCGATCTCCGTTCTCGCCAACACCACCGGGATCCAGGCGATCAGGCACGCCCGGCTGGACCTGGTCGCCGCCAACACGTTCACCGCCGGCCGGCACCGCGCCGGGCGACTCGTGATCGACGGGCCGGCGTCGGTGATCCTGCGCAACGGCGACGCCGGCACGTGCTCGATCGGCGTCTCCGATCCGACCATGAACCGGGACGCGGTCTCCGTGACCATCGCGGGACCCGCGATGAGGGCACTGTCGGCGGACGACGGCGTCCAGGTGCGCCGGGTCGCCGGCGGCACCCGGATCGAGGTCGCGACCCGGCACGCCTACGGCCGGACCCGTGCCGCGACACTGAGGTAGCGTCCAGGGATGGGCATGGCGTCCCGGCACGAGCGTGCGGTCGCCGCGCTGCGGGCGTCGTATGCCGCGGCGCCGGCCGGTCGGCCCGTGCGCCTCGCCAAGCGGACGACCAATCTCTTCCGGTCCCGGGCGGCCGGCGGACGCGGCCTCGACGTCGGCGGCCTGTCCGGGGTCATCGAGGTCGACGCCGCCGGCCGCACCGCCGACGTGCAGGGCATGTGCACCTACGAGCGGCTCGTCGACGCGACACTGCCGCACGGGCTCATGCCCCTGGTGGTGCCGCAGCTGAAGTCGATCACGCTGGGCGGCGCGGTCACCGGGCTGGGCGTCGAGTCGACGTCGTTCCGGCACGGGATGCCGCACGACTCGGTGCTCGAGGCGGACGTGCTCACCGGCTCCGGCGACCTCGTCACCGCCCGGCCCGACGGTGCGCACGCCGACCTGTTCGCGGCGCTCCCCAACTCGCTGGGCAGCCTCGGCTACGCGACGCGGCTGCGCATCGCGTTGCAGCCGATCGCCGCCCGGGTGGCCCTGCGCAACGTCCGCTTCACCGACCTCGACGCGCTCGTCGCCGCGGTGGAGGAGGTGACGGCGATCGGCGCCTGGGCCGGCCGGGCGGTCGACGCGATGGACGGCGTGCTGTTCGCGCCGGACGAGGCGTACCTGGTCCTGGGCACCTTCACCGACGACGTCGGCACCACCAGCGACTACACCGGTCGGGCGATCTACTACCGGTCCCTGCGGGAACGCACGACCGACCTGCTCACCGCGCACGACTACCTGTGGCGCTGGGACACCGACTGGTTCTGGGTCTCGCGGGCGCTCGGCGTCCAGCGACCGCTGGTGCGACGCCTGTGGCCGGCCCGATACCGCCGCAGCGACGTCTACCACCGGCTCATGCGGATCGACGACCGGTACCGGATCACCGCCCGGTTCGATCGCACCCCGCGGGAGCGCGTGGTGCAGGACGTCGAGATCCCGATCGGGCGTACCGCCGAGTTCCTGCGCTGGCTCGTCGACCACGTACCGATCACGCCGGTGTGGCTGTGCCCGGTGACTCCCCGCCGGTGTGCGCCGTTGTTCCCGCTCGCCTCCGGCCGCACGTACGTGAACGTCGGCTTCTGGGGCACCGTGCCGGCCGGCCGCGGGACCAACCGGGCCGTGGAGTCGACGGTGGCCGAACTGGGCGGCCTGAAGACGCTGTACTCCGAGGCGTTCTACGACCGGGAGACGTTCGACCGGTACTTCGGCGGCGAGGCGTACCGCGCGGCGAAGGCGCGGTACGACCCGGACCACCGGCTCACCGGTCTCTACGAGAAGGCGGTGGAGCGACGATGACCGTGGCGGATGTGGTCCGCGCCGTGACCGACGGTGAGCCGGCGGTCCGCGTCACCGCGTACGACGGCAGCGCGATCGGCCCGGAAGGCGCGGAGGTCACCGCGCACCTCGCGTCGGAGCGCGGCCTGTCATACATCCTGACCGCGCCGGGTGAACTGGGCATGGCGCGGGCGTACGTCGCGGGGGACCTCGTCGTGAGCGGGGTCCACCCGGGCGACCCGTACGAGGCGCTCCGCCTGTTCCGCGACGGCCTGCGGCTGCGCCTGCCCTCGCCGCGCGACGGCCTCGCGCTCGTGCGCGGGCTCGGCTGGCACCGGCTGCGGCCACCGCCCCCGCCGCCGGAGGAGGCGCCCGCGCCGTGGCGGCGCGCGATCCGGGGACTGCGCCATTCGCGGACCCGGGACCGGGAGGCGATCCATCACCACTACGACGTGTCCAACGCGTTCTACGAGTGGGTGCTCGGCCCGTCCATGACGTACACCTGCGCGGTCTACCACGACCCCGACGACCCGCTGGAACGGGCGCAGGCGGCCAAGTACGAGCTGGTCGCCGGAAAGCTCGCGGTCGAGCCCGGCATGCGGCTGCTGGACGTCGGCTGCGGCTGGGGTGGCATGGTGCGCCATGCCGCGCGCGAGCACGGTGTCCGCGCGCTCGGCGTCACGCTGTCACCCGCACAGGCCGAGTGGGCGAACGCCGCCATCGACCGGGAGGGCCTGGGTGACCTCGCCGAGGTGCGGTGCATGGACTACCGCGACGCGCCCGCCGAGCACTTCGACGCGGTCAGCTCGATCGGCCTGACCGAACACATCGGCGTCCGGAACTATCCGCGGTACTTCGCCGCGCTGCGCGACCGGCTGCGCCCCGGCGGCCGGCTGCTCAACCACTGCATCACCCGGGCGGACAACACGATGCCGACCAGGTTCGGCCGGTTCATCGAGCGGTACGTCTTCCCGGACGCCGAGCTCGCCGGCCCCGGTCGCGTGCTCGGCGCGGTGCACGACGCCGGGCTGGAGGTCCAGCACGAGGAGAACCTGCGCGCCCACTACGCGCTGACGCTGGCCGCCTGGAGCCGCAACCTGGTCGAGCACTGGACGGACTGCGTCGACGACGTCGGCCCCGGCGCCGCCCGCGTGTGGGGCCTCTACATGGCCGGCGCCCGCCTGTCGTTCGAGCGCAACGAACTGCAACTGCACCAGATTCTCGCCACCCGGACGACCGCACGCGGCGTGTCGTCCTACCCGCTGCGCCCCGACTGGACTTAAGGCCTTAAGCGGCCACGAGAGCCCGGGTCCAGGGGTGGGACGGGGCGTCCAGGATCCGCTCCACCGGGCCCTCCTCGCACACGACGCCCTCGTGCAGCACCAGGACGCGGTCCGCCAGGCGGGCCAGCACCGCCCGGTCGTGGGTGATGACGACCAGGGCCAGCCCCAGCCGCTCGCGCAGGTCCGACACCAGGTCAAGCACCTTCTCCTGCACGCCGGCGTCGAGGCTCGACGTCATCTCGTCGCACACCAGCAGGTCGGGCCGGGCGGCCAGCGCCCGCGCGATCGTCACCCGTTGCCGTTGGCCGCCGGACAGCTGGGCCGGGAACCGGCCGGCGAACGTGGCCGGCAGGCCGACCAGGTCGAGCAGGCGGGCCGTCTCCTCCCGGGCGGCGGCGCGGTCGAGGCCGTGCAGGCGGCGCAGCGGCCGGCGGATCGCGGCGCCCACGGTGCGGCGCGGGTTCAGCGAGCCGGCCGAATGCTGCGGGACCAGTTGGATCCGGCGGCGTTGCGGCACGGTGCGGTCGGTGACGCGGGCCGCGAGCGGCTCGCCGTGCAGGGACACCGATCCGGCGTCACGCACGTGGGTTCCGCTCAGGCACCGGGCGAGCGTGGTCTTGCCGCTGCCGGACACCCCGAACAGCGCCACGCACTCCCCCGCCGCCACGTCGAAGGAGACGTCGCGCACCACGGTCGTGCGCCCGCCCCGGGTCGGATGGCCGGCGCTCACGCCGTCGACCCGGAGGACGGGCACGCCACCGGACGCGGCCGGGATCGTCCGGCGAAGGGCCGCGATTGGGCGGCGGGTGGACGGGACGACCGGGCCGTCGGCCACGACGCGACCGGCCTCGACCACGACGAGCCGGTCGGTCATCCGCTCGACGGCCGCGTGGTCGTGCGTGATGAACACCAGCGCCATGCGGTGCCGCCGCACGAGCGCGTCGACCTGGTCGAGCACGAGCTTCTGCACGAGCGCGTCGAGGCCGGTGGTCGGCTCGTCGAGGACCAGCAGGCGCGGATCGCCGGCGGTCATCCGGGCCAGGGCCAGCCGTTGCTGCTGGCCGCCGGAGAGCTGGTGCGGGTAGCGGCGCAGCAGCGCGGGTTCGGCCGGCAGGCCGACCTCGGCGAGCCGGCGCAGCAACGACGCGTCGGCGCGGTCGGTCGCGAGTTCGGCCAGCTGCCCGCGCACGCGCAACGTCGGCGTGAGCGCGGAGGCCGGGTCCTGCGGCAGGTAGGCGAGGACGCGCCGGCGCACCGAACGCAGCGCGGAGTCGGTGAGCCGCAACAGGTTCTCGTCCCCGACGAACACCCCACCGTCCACGACGGACAGTCCACGTCGGACGGCGCCGAGCATCGCGAGCGCCAGCGTCGTCTTCCCGGAGCCCGACTCGCCGACGACGCCGACGCGTTCGCCCGGCCGCACGTCGAGCGAGACCCGGTCGAGCACCGGGCGCCCGTCGGCGGCGACAACGGTCAGGTTCTCGACCCGCAGGACGCTCACCGGTCCAGCCTTGCCGCGAGACGGTCCAGGCCGAGGTTCGCGGTCACCGCGAGGACCGCGAGGCACACGGCGGGCGCGAGGACGGCCCACGGCGTCAGGCCGACGCCCTCGACGTTCTGGCTGATCATGGCGCCCCAGTTCGGTTCGTCGGGGCCGAAACCGAGGAAGCCGGCCGCGGCCGTCAGGGAGACGGCGATCGCGAGCCGGGTGCCGGCGTCGGCCAGGATCGGACGGACGATGTTGGGCAGGATCTCGCGCAGCAGCACCGACACCGTGCCCTCGCCGAGCCCGACCGCCTGCTCCACGTAGCCCTGCCGCATCGCCTGCAGGGTGGCCGCGCGCGCGACCCGCGACACGAACGGGGCGCCGGTGACGACCACCACCGCGACGAGTGTCACCGGGTTGTAGCCCCAGCCGTGCAGGATCACGAGCAGCACCAGCACCGGCGGCACGGCGAGCAGCAGACCGTCCACTCTGGACACCAGCGCGTCGACGATCCCGCCGCGGTAGCCGGCGAGCATCCCGGTGGCCGTCCCGATCACCGCCGTCAGCGCGACGGCGAGCACCGGCACCAGAACGAGCGGACGCCCACCGGCGAGCAGCCGCAGCCACACGTCGCGCCCGGCGCCGTCGGTTCCCAGCGGCAGCCCGGCGCCCGGGCCGGTGTACGGGCGGCCGACGATCCGGCCGGGATCGCCCAGGCCCGCGGCGATCCAGTGCCCGGCGACGGCGAGCGCCACCACGGCCGCCCCCGGAAGGGCCACGAGAGTGCGCAGCTTCACGGCGTCCCCGTCCGCAGCTTGGGGTTCGCGAGGAACCCGAGGAGGTCCGCGACGATCAGCGAACCGACGATGACCACGGCCAGCAGCAGGCCGACGCCTTCGAGCACCGCGGCGTCGTGGTTGCGGACGGCCGTCAGGAGAACGGTGGACAGTCCGGGGTAGTTGAAGACGACCTCGACCACGGTGGTGCCGCCGAACAGCGCGCTGACGAGCCACGCGAACACCGGCGCGAGCGCCGGCACCGTCGTCGGCAGCACGTGCCGCCACACCACCGTCCGCTCCGGCACGCCGGCCAACCGGGCCGCCTCGGCGTTGGGCGCCAGGTTGGCGTCGACGACCGTGGCGCGCACGAGCCGGCTGGCCCACGCGGTGGCGAACAGCACCAGCGAACCGGCCGGCAGCACCAGGATCTCCGGGCGGTCCAACGGCGTTCCACCCAGCGGTGGCAGGGAGACCGCGGGCAGCAGCCCGAGCGTCACCGAGAACACCATCACCAGCAGGCCGGCCACGACGAAGCTCGGGATCGCCACGACGGTCAGCGAGACACCGGAGACGAACCGGTCCAGCCGGCCGCCGGGACGCAGCCCGGTGAGGACGCCGAGGAGGACCGCCAGCGGCACGGTGACCGCGCTGGCGATCAGCACCAGCACCGTGGTCGACCACAACGGTTCCGCGATGACGTCGATCACCGGGCGGTGCGAGATGAGGCTGGTGCCGAGGTCTCCCCGCAGCACCGCGCCCATCCACTCCGCGTACCGCACCGGCAGCGGCCGGTCCAGGCCCCACTCCGCGCGCAGCGCGTCGATCTGCTCGGGCGTCGTGCTGATGCCGAGCGACGCGCTGGCCGCGTCGCCGGGCACCATCGACGCACCGGCGAACAGCACCATCGACACGGCGACGAGCGTGAGCGCCGCCGCGGCGAGCCGCTTGCCGACAGCGAGGACCGGCCGCTTCACGGTTTCCGCCTCAGCCGAACGTGGCGCGGCCGAAGGCCTGCACCGTCTGGTTGACCGGCACCGCCTTGACGCTCGCGTTGGAGACGTCGATCGACTCCTGGAAGCCCCACAACAGGTCGCCGCCGTTGTCGTAGAAGTCGCGCTGCAGTTCCGCGAACGCCGCCGCCCGCTTGTCGTTGTCGACCGTCACCTGTGCGGCGGCGAGGCGCTTCCAGTGGTCCGGGCCGGCGCCCGTCACGTTGAAGACGGCCCGTTCGTTGGTGACCGCCGACAGGTGCACCTGCGCCGGCCGGTTGCTGTAGTAGAACGTCTGGAACGGCACCGTCGACAGCGCCTTGAGGTCGGCGTAGAAGCTGTCGGCCGGCACCGTCTGCACGGTCAGCTTCACGCCGGCCTCCTGCAACTGCTGGCTCAGCAGCTTGGCGGCCGTCATGAACCCGGGCACCAGGTCCGACGCGCGCAGCGTCAGCTCGGAGACGCCGGCGTCGCGGAACAGCTGCCGCGCGGTGTCGACGTCACGCGAGCGCTCGGCCAGCCCCTTCGCGTACCCGGGCAGGCCCTTGCCGACGACGTCGTCGCCCGGCGTGCCGAGGCCGATCAGCGCGTTCTCCACGAGGGCCTTACGGTCGGCGGCCAGCCGCACGGCGCGCCGCACCCGCGGGTCGTTGAACGGTGCCAGCCGCTGGTTCATGGCGAACGACAGCGCGTTGGAGTTCGCGACGCCGCCGCGGTGGATGCGCACCTGCGGGTTGGCCCGCTCGGTCTGCGCACCGGCGGCGCTGATGCCGACCGCGTAGTCGACCTGGCCGTCCTTCACGGCGGCGAGCCGGGCGGAGGCATCGGCGATCCGCGTGATCTCCAGTTCACGCAGGGCGGGCGTACCGCCCCAGTGATCCTCGTTGGCGACCAGGCGCACGATCCGCTCGTCGCTCGCGTCGAGCCTGTACGGCCCGGAACCGATCGCCTTCGAGAAGTCGGTGGTGCCCTCCGGGAAGACGGTCGAGAAGACCACGAGCACGGCCTCGCGGAAGTCGGCGCGGGCGCGCTTGAGCGGCACCTCGACGGTGCGCTCGTCGACCACCTTGAGGTTGGCGACGTCGACCTCGCCGTACACCGAGGCCCGGTTGCTGGGCGGGGTCGCCAGCGTGCGGATGCTGTAGGCGACGTCGGCCGCGCGCACCGGTCGGCCGTCGTGGAACGTGACGCCGGACCGCAGCCGGATCGTCCAGCGGGTGGCGTCGGCGTTGGGCTCGACGGACTCGGCGAGCTTGAGCTTGAAGGTGCTGTCCTCCAGCGCCATCAGCGAGTCGTACACGTGCTGCACGACGATGACGCTGGCGCCGGCGCTCACCGAGCGCGGGTCGAGCCCGGTCGTGTTGGTGGCGTCGGCCGCGGCGACCCGGAGCAGGGTGGGCGCGGCCGCCTGGGCCGGCTTGTCCGCGGGTCCGCACCCGGCCAGGCCGCTGCCGGCGAGGCCGGCTCCACCGGCGGCCAGCAGCCCGAGTCGGAGAATCTGACGGCGGTTCGTGCCGGAGACCTCGGTCATGATGGTCGTCTCCTTTGCTTCCCCGGTGCGGGCACCGGTCATTCGAACGGAAATGTGTAGGCGCGTCTGCGCAAATCTGCGCCGGCCTCAGACACGGGCCGGTGCCAGCAGCGAGTCGGTGATGCTGCCGTCGACGAACAGGTGCTCCCAGGTGCCGCCGCCCTTGAAGGTCGGTATCCACTGCCGGGCCAGCAGGGCGCGCATCCCGGGGGCCGACTCGGTGAACTCCATGAGCTCCTCGTAGGCGTCCAACGAGGACAGGTGGATGAGCAGGTGCAGGCGGTCCTGGCGGCCCCACATCTCCTCGAAGAGGAACGCGGTGGCCCGCCCGACGAACGCCTCGTTGACGGCGCCGGCCCACTCGTAGAGGAACACCCGCGCCTCGTCCCGGACGGCGTACCGGGCCTGTCCGACGCGGTGCAGCGTCAGGGCCGAGTTCGCCGAGTGCAGCAGCCGGTCGGCGGGCACGGTGGTCTGGAACCGGGCCGCGGGTTGAAAGGTGTCACCGTGGTCGTCATCATCAGCGTGGCCGACGCCGTGCTGCGGGCACATCACCGTCTCGCTGATGCTGCCCTCGACGAAGATGCGTTCCCAGCCGCCGCCGCCCTTGGTGGGCAACCGGTCCAGGTCGGTGATCTCGCGCCACTTGGCGTCGTGGTCGACCTTGTCGAGCAGCCGGCCGTAGTCGTTGGGCTGCTTCAGGTGCAGGATCCAGTGCAGCCGGTTGTGGACGCCGATCACCTCTTCGTAGAGGAACACCGAGACGTACCCGACGTCGCCGGCGTTGATCAGCTCCACCAGTTGCCGGCCGAACTGCAGCCCCTCGGCCCGGAACTCGTACTTGATCAGGCCGCTGCGGTGCACGATGAAGCCCGCGTTCCCGGTGTGCAGCACGCGGTCCAACGGCACGCTGCTCTGCAGGTGCGCCAGCCGCGGCGCGGCGCCGACGTCCGTGGTCATCCCGCCACCCCCTCGGCGGCCAGAGCGTGGACCCGTGCGGCCAGCCGGGCCGGGGTCGGATCCTTGAACAGGTCGGCCAGCCGCAGCGAGATCCCGGTCCGCTGCTCCAACCGGTCCAGCAGCACCATGCCGAGCAGCGAGTGGCCGCCCTCGACGAAGAAGTTCGAGTCGGGGGTGAACGCGTCGGGGCCGCGCAGGCCGTCGTCGAGCAGTTCGCGCCACAGGGCCACGAGGTCGTCCACGAGGTTGTCCATCGGGTTCTCCTTACTCGGTCAAGAGATCGGCGACGGCCCGCGCGGTGAGCGGGCTGCGCATCAGGTCGGTGTGCGAGACGTCGAGGTAGCGCGCGGAGGCGACGAGGCCGGCGCGGTCCGCGGGAGGCACCGAGCGCAGCCCGATCCCGGGAGTGGCGCAGTTGACGGCGTGCGCGGTCGGCCACCGCGCGGGCAGGTCGATCGCCGCCGCGAGCCAGTGCAGGTACGAACCGGCCAGGCCGACGAACTCCGTCACGCGCGACCCGGGCAGCCCGACCCGTTCGCACGCGGGTGCGACGACGTCGTGGCACAGGTCCCGCAACCGCGCGGCCAGCGCGAGCGGCGGCGATGACGCGGCGACGCTGTCCTCCCCCGCCCGCAGGGCCGCCGCCACCTCGTCCGGCGCGAGGACGGACGCGAAGCGGTTCACCCGCTCGCGGTAGAAGTCGAGCATCATCGCGGGCGTGGCCGGCTCCGGGTCGAGCAGCACGAGCCGGGGCCGCGGCTGCCGGGCCGCGATCCGGTCGGCGATCATCCCGGCGTAGACGCTGCCGGAGCAGAACCCGAGGACGGCCCGCACCGGAAGAGTGGCCAGGGCACCGGCCCACCGCTCGACGTGCGCGGCACCGTCCATTCCGGACTCCGCGCCGAACGCCGGTGGAGCGCTCTCCCAGACACTGAAACCCGGTGGCAGCAAAGAGACAAGGTCGGTGAACGTCGCGATCGGACGCCCAGCGGACGCGAAGTCGCACGCCACGACGAGCTCGCCAGGCTGGGACAGCGCGGTCCACCCGACCGGAACCGCTTGTTCCACAAGGTTTTCGGTCATCGTCGTGTCCCGTTCAGAACGCCGCGGGACGGAACCGCGTCACGACGGCCATCGGGTTCACCCGGCGCGGGCCGGCACCGGCGGGGCCGGCGGCCGGACCCGACGGCGCCGGTCCCACCGACGGGCGGGGCACGCTGACGGCCGGGTGATCACCGACGATGAACGCGTCGAGCCGTTGCTCGTGCAGGGCGAGGAAGCAGTCCCGCCGCCGGGCCACCAGTCCCGCCTGCCGGAAGTTCTTCAGGAAGTAGCCGACCCGGGAGCGCGTCGTGCCCACCATGCCGGCGAGCTCGTCCTGCGTGATGCGCTCCTCGATCCGCAGAATGTGGCCGTCGCGCCGGCCGAGCTTGCGACCGAGGTGCAGCAGGATCGCGGCCAGCCGGTGCTCGCTGTCGACGGTTACCAGATAGGCGATCATCTGTTGTTGTTCGTACATTCGACGGGCCATGTACTTCACGAACTCGTGTCGGAAAGACGTGTCCGCCATGGCGGCCAGGACCTTGGCCGCGGAAACCCGGCGCAGCACGGCCGGGGTCATCGCCGTGACGGTGTCCCGGCGCTCCGTACCGAGGAGGCACAGCTCTCCGAACACATCGTCAGTTGTAAATATGTTGAGCAGGCATTCCTTGCCGTCCGCGGATGGTGCCACGGCTTTCAACTGACCCTGTTCGATCAGATAGATGCTGCGGTCGCCGTCGAGACAGCTGTACACGACGTCCCGGCGGGACACCTTCAATGTGGACGCCCCCAGCGTCCCGGCCGCGATGAGGCGACGGAGGTCCGCGCCCACCCCGAGGGGCGCCGGCGCCGAAGCCTGTGTGGCGACTGCCATGTTCTCTCCTCCCAGCGCGCCGCCCACCCGCGGCGTGCCCGGCCGACCCGGTCGGTCAGGCGCGCTCGCGTCGCCACACCCGGAAGCCGTCGAACCGGACCTGGGCGAACTCGACGGCGACCGCCGCGCCGATGGACCGGGCCAGACGTCGGGCATCGTCGACGTCGTGCGCCAATGCGAAAATCACGAAGTAGATGTCGATGGAAATCGTTCGGACGACGACGTGTTCGATCTGCCGTCCCGCCCGGGTCCCGTTGAGCCGAACACTCGCTTCCATGACCTCGACCGACGGCAATATTCCCGTTTCGGTCGGAATGAAGCGGAGCTCGACCGCGTACATGCGGTGCTATTTCCTGTCGCTATTGACAGGCGTCTTATGCGGGGCCGACATTCCCCATTCCCAACCTTCGGGTACGGGCGGAGGACCGGGCGGTGGCTCGGGAATGACGACAGTGAGCACCGACATCGCGAAAAGCGCAGCAACTACCCGTCGAACAGACATGGTCGACCCCTTGAATTAAGCGTGGAGAATTATTGAAAGCGGCGATTCCGCTGGGCCGGCCCCTGGTTCGCTTCGCTATGCACAGCCTGCCGTCGTCAAGGCCCCGTGTCTGCATTTTCCGCGGCGCAGAGGATGTCATGGCACCTTGGTGCCAAACCTCGCATCCCCGCTCCCCGGGCGGTCCGCGGGCGCCGAAGTCGTTGTTCGCACAGCGAAGGCGGCCGGATCGGCGCGGCATTCCCGATCGGGCAGGTAGGTCGAAGCAAATGGACCCCCGATTGTGAGAAGTCAATGCCGGGCGCATACTTGGGGTCTGAGACGGGAGGATGCCAGGGTGGGTCGGTCCTTGTTCCCAACGAATGCGAATTCATCGGGGGATGAGGAGGACCGCCCTCGTCCCGACGATGGCCTGGTGACCACGGCCTACAATCTTCTGCTGCAGAGACCGGGGCTCGACCTCGCCCAGTTCGCCGAGGAACTCGGGTGCGACGCCGAGTTCGCCACCGCCATTCTCGACCGGTTGGTCGACCTCGCCCTCCTGCATCGCCGGTCCGACGAGGTCGGCATGCTGGTCGCGGTCAGCCCGATAGTCGCGATGCAGCACCTGATCGCACGCGAACAGCTGCTGCTGCACGAACGACACGATTTCCTGCAACGCAGCCACGACACGTTTACGTCTATTTTGCGGAGCTATTCCACAACAACTGAGTTCGAAAGTCCCGAACCCGACATAGAGCAATTGACCGATTTGCGAGCGGTCCGCCGGCGGCTCGAGGAGCTGGCCATGTCGGCCCGCACCGAGGTGCTGTCGTTCAGCCCGTCGGCCTACAACCCCACCGCGACCCGCGACGCCAGCCGCCCGCTCGACATGGCGATGCTCGACCGCGGCGTCCGGATGCAGACCCTCTACCTCGACACGCTCGCGTTCGAGCCGGCCGGGCTGGAGTACGCGCTGACGCTCGTGAACGCCGGCGCCGACGTCCGGCTGGTGCCAGCGCTGCCGATGCGGCTCATCCTCGTCGACGGGGAGACGGCCATCGTGCCCCGCGATCCCGACGACGACACGGCCGGCGCGCTCATCGTCCCGCATTCCGGGCTCGTCACGGCGCTGCACGCGTTGTTCATGTCGTACTGGAAGCAGGGCCGTCCGCTGACGGCCGACGGCGACTCCGACGCGGGCGCCCGCACCGCCGACCGGGCGGTCCTGCGCCTGCTCGCCACCGGCGCCAAGGACGAGGCGATCGCCCGCCAGCTCGGCATGTCGGTGCGCACCGTGCGGCGCATCGTCGCCGACATCATGGTCCGGGCGGAGGTCGATTCCCGGTTCGCGCTCGGTGCCTACGCCACGGCGCACAACTGGATCTGACCCGCGGCGCGCTGCACGTCCTGTCGCACCGCGGCGAGCACGTCGGCGCGCCCGTCCTTGAGATAGAAGTGGTCGCCGTCGAAGACCCGCATCGTGAACTCGCCGCCGGTCTCCTCGTGCCAGCCGAGCAGTTCGCGGTGGTTCACCTCCGGGTCGGCGGCGCCCATGTAGGCCGCCACCGGGCAGTGCAACCGCGGCCCCGGAAGCGGTTGGTACCACTCGTTCAGCTCGAAGTCGGCCCGCAACGGCGGCAGCAGCGCGCGCAGCAACGCCGACTCCTGCAACACCTCCGGCGGCGTCCCGCCGAGCCCGCCGATCTCGCGGAGGAACTCGGCGTCGGGCAGCGTCGAGAAGAGACGCCGGTTGGTCGGCAGGCGGGGCGCGCGGCGTCCCGACACGAGAACCGCCGCCGGGCCTTCGGCAAAACCCATATGGGACGCACGTGAGCGCGCGAGCCGCCGGCCCACCTCGTACGCGAGCACCGCTCCCATGCTGTGCCCGAAGAGGACGTAGGGCCGGTCGAGGTGGGGCAGCAGGGCCGCGCACAGGGGGTCCAGCACCTGCTCGATCCGCCGCGCCGGCGCTTCCCGGATGCGCGACTCGCGACCCGGCAGCAGCACCGGTCGCACGTCGATCTCCGGCGCGAGAGCGGCCCGCCAGCGCCGGAAGAACGCCGGCCCGCCGCCGGCGTGCGCGAAGCAGAACAGCCGCACGGCCGGATCGGCAAGGGCCGGCACCGGCTCGACGATCCACCGTTCCCCGGTCATGACGGTGCTCCGTTTCTCGCCACCACGACGCTCGTGTTGAAGCCGCCGAAGCCGAACGCGTTCGACAGCGCGAAGTCCACGTCGGTGTCCCGCGCCACCGGGCCGACGAACCGGCTGGTGTCGTCGAGCGGGCGGGTCAGGCCGGCGTTGGGATGCAGGAAGCCGTGCCGCAGCTGGACGAGCGTCGCCACCGCCTCCACGACGCCGGCCGCGCACAGGCAGTGCCCGACGAGTCCCTTGGTGGAGTTCAGCCACGGCGTCGCCGCGCCGAACACCTCGCGGATCGCGCGCGCCTCGGTCTCGTCGCCGATCCGCGAGCCGGTCCCGTGGGTGTTGACGTAGCCGACGCGGTCCGGGGCGAGCCGGGCGTGGCGCAGCGCCGCGGCCATCACGGTCGCCTCGGCCGCGACGCTCGGCTCGGCGAGCCGGGTGGCGTCGAGCCGTTGGGCGTAGCCGGCGATGTGGCCCAGCGCCGGCACGCCGCGCTCGGCGGCCGACTCCGGGCTCTCCAGGACGAGACAGGCGGCGGCCTGACCGGGCACGAACCCCTCCCGGTCGACGTCGAACGGCCGGCACGTCGTGGTCGCCATCGCGCCGAGGTTGTAGAAGCTCTGCCGCTCCATGCCCGACAGGTCGGTGAGCGCGCCGAGCACGAGGCACACGTCGACGGCGCCGGACGTCACCAGGCGCATGCCGTTGATGATGGCCACGTTGCCGCTCGCCGAGGCGCCGCCGACGGTGTAGCCCTCGCCGGTGACGCCGAGCACCTCGCTCACCGTGCCGACGTGGTCGGTGTCGAGGAAGTGCAGGGCGTAGCGGGCCGGCAGGTGCACCGGGCTGGTCTCGTAGCGGGGCTGGACGTCGTCGGCGTACCGGCCGCCGAGGTTGTGCCCGGCCACCACGATGCCGACCCGGTCGCTCGGCACCGCCTTGCGGTGCAGGGCCGCGCGGTCCCAGCCCTCCAGCGCCACGACGACGGCCGCCCGCACCGCCAGCGGGGCCCGGGCGGCCACCCGGATCGCGGTGCGGCGCAACGGCTCCGGCAGGTCGGTGCGGGCGGCCACGGCGGCGACGACGTCGAACCCGGCGAGATCGGCGCTGACCCGGGGGCTGAGCCCGTCCTCGGTTTCCGGCCGCAGCCCGATGCCGACCGTGCCGGCGCGCAGCGCCCGCCGGAACCCGTCCGTGTCGCCGGCCGTCGCGCACAGCACGCCCGTTCCGGTGACGGCGACCCGGTCGGCCGGTCGGTCCTTGTTCACCGGACGTGCCGACGGAACAGTTCCGCGAGGGTGCCGATGTCGCGCACCGGGCCGAACTCCGCCACCGGGACGCTGATCTCCAGCGCCTCCATCGTCAGCGTGACGACCTCGGCCCGGTCGATGCTGTTGCAGCCGAGCTCGGTCAGCGACCGGTCGGGCGCGACGAGCGTGGGGTCGAGGTCCGGCAGGACCACGCAGACGTTGCGCCGGATGGTTTCCAGGACGGGGTCCATGGCTCTTCCTCTCTTGCGGTTGGATCTCACAGCCACTCGTAGCGGCGGTGGTACTCCTTGATGCCGGTGTGCACGAGCCGGTTCCGGGCGCCGTCCAGGTAGCCCGCCCAGCGGTCGAGGTCCACCGTGCGGTCGCGCTCCGGGACCAGCACCGCCAGCGCCTCACCGAGCAGGTCCTCGTACTCGCCGAAGGTGAGTTCCCGGCGGGCGTCGAGGTGCGCGCCGATGCCCATCGCCCGCACCGCCGCCCGGGAACCGGCGTCGACGACGCCGCTGAACAGCTCCGCCGAGCAGCCCGAGCCGTACGAGTACAGGCCGACCCGCGCGCCGTCGTCGACCGAATCGTGGTCCAGCAATGACGCCAGCGCCAGGTACACCGAGCCGGAGCACAGGTTGCCGACCCTTGACGGGTAATGCAGAGACGGCTGGACGCGGCGCTCGAAGTCGGCGTCGACCGCCGCGGCGGACACGCCCGCCGCCCGCATCATCCTGCGGTGGGCGGCGCGCACCAGCCCGGCGAACGGGGTGTGGAACGCGAGCCGGTCGAACGTCGTGGCGAAGTCGGCGTCGGCGACCCGGCCGGCGTAGTCGTCGAATGCGTTCGCGAGGCAGTCGAGGTACGCGAACAGCGAGCGGTCGACGTCGGCGACGTCGAACGTCGGCGTCGGGCGGGCCGAGTCGAGCGTCTCGTAGCAGTACAGCCCGAACGCGCCCGGATCGATGGTCAGCACCCGGGGGTCCGCCCCCACGAGCACCGCGGCGGCGCCGTGGCCGGTGGCCGGTTCGGCGTAGCCGGCGCGGGCGTCCACCAGCGCCACGTCCGTGGCGATCACGAGCGCCCTCGCGCCGGGCGCCGCACCGGACGCGAGGTAGCCGGTGGCGAGCTGGACGGCGGCGGTCGCCGCGTAGCAGGCCTGCTTGACCTCCAGCAGGCGGCACGTGCGGGACAGGCCGAGGTACTCGTGCACGTACGAGGCGACCGACTTGCTGAGGTCCACCCCCGACTCGGTCGACGTCACGAGCAGTTCGACGCTGTCGCGGTCCGCTGTGGACAGTGCGTCGAGCAGCGGCCGGGCCGCGTTGACCGCGTTGGTCACCGGGTCCTCGAACGGCAGGCCCACGGAGCGCTCGGCCATCGCGAGGTTCGCCAGCCGGTCCGGGTCGAGGCCGCGCCCGGCGAACAGCTCCGGCACCGCGATCCGCGCGATCCCCGCGTAGACGTTCAGCGCCTCGATGCCGTACCCCATCAGGGCCGCCGGTCGGCGAGCAGCGCGACCAGTTCGTCGAGGTCGCGCACCGAGCTGAACGTCGACAACGGCTCGTCGACGCCGAGCCGCTCGGTCAGCGACACGATGATCTCGACCCGGTCGACCGAGTCGGCGCCGAGGTCGCGCAGGTGCTTGTCACCGGTGACCTCGGTCCGCCGGACCGTGGGCAGGATCGTTGCGAGGACGTCGTGGACGGCCGTCCAGACCTCGGTTGTCAGCGCGGGCATCATGGGTGTCTCCCGTCGGATGGGGTCGTCAGCAGGTGCAGCGTGCAGACCGCGAGGAGCCGGTCGGTCCGGCTGTCGCGCAGGACCACGTCGACCACCTCCCGACCGGGATCGGCCCGGTCGGTCCGGTGCCGCACGTCGATGGCGATCACGCAGTCGGCGTCGGCGTTGCCGAGGTAGCACAACTGCTGGTCGACCACGACGCGGTCGAGGAACGCGGTGTCGCCCCGGCCGAGCCCGCGATAGAGGTCCAGCAGCGCGCGGTCGACGATCGAGAAGTACGACGCGAAGTACAGCAGCCCGACGCCGTTGAGGTCGCGGCTCGGGTCGACCGGGTAGCGCAGCCGCCGCGGCGGCGAGGCGTCGACGTAGCGGGTGTCCGGGAGGAACGTGAGGGCCGTGCGGGCGGTGCCGCAGGCGACCCGGGGCGAGCGGTCGGCGGGCAGCGTCGGCAGGTGCCGGTGCGTGAACCCGACCGGCGACGCGCGCACGAGCGTCTCGTTCGACGTTCCGCCGCCGCGCGAGATCCACCGGTTGAGGTTCTCGACCCGCAGGCTGTCGTCGCCGCGGTCGATGCGGTGCAGCGCGAGGACCGACTCGGAGCCGAAGTCGTAGAGCCGGGTGGTGATCCGCAGCGTGTCGCCGAAGCTCGGCGTGCGGAGGTGGAACGCCCGCCCGCCGCGGATGCGGTAGTAGTAGAACGACAGGTATGTGGGGTCGCCGGCCGCGGTGCGGGCGCGGAGCACGTCGACGCCGCAGAGTTCGCTCACCGCGTCCCAGGTCCAGTCGCCGATCTGGCCGGCGAACAACGAGTTGTGGCCGCACATCGCCGGGCGCACCACCTCGGTCCGGGTCACCGACGACGGATCGAGCACCGTCGGGGCGGGGCGTTCGAGGATTCGCATCGGTCCTCCGTCACCGGTTGGTGGGGGTCACGGCCGGCAGGTGCCGGGCCAGGAACGGCAACAGCGCGTCGTGCACGTCGTCGGGGTGCGACAGCGTCGGGAAGTGCCCGGCGCCGGGAAGCTCCACATAGGACGCGTCCGGGATCGCGCCGTGCAGCAGGTGCGCGGTCTTGCCGGGGATGACGGTGTCGTGGCGGCCCTGCACGATCAGCGTCGGCACGGCGATCTCGGGCAGCCGCGCGAGCAGCGTGGGCTCGGCGGCGAACACGTCGAGGTAGCGCAGCCCGAGTTGCGGGTCCATGCTCTCGCAGCGCAGCAGCGTCCGCTCCAGCTCCGCGCGGTCGCCGCTCAGGTGCCCGCCGCCCGCGACGACGCGGTCGAAGTCCTCCCGCGCCACCACCGACAGGCGGTTCACCTCACCGTTGCGGTTGCCCACCTTGTACGAGCTGCCGATCAGCGCGAGCGCCGCCGTCCCCTCGGGGTAGCGCAGCGCGTAGGACTGCGCCACCAGGCCGCCGAACGACGCGCCGACGACGGCCACCGGTCCGTGCCGGCCCTCGCGGTCGAGCACCTCGCGGTAGAGGCCGGCGAGGCCGTCGAGCGTCAGGTCCGTCGCGGCCGTGGTGGCGCCGACACCGGGGTGGTGCACGGTGACCACGCGGTACCGCCGGGCCAGCGCGGCGAACTGGTGGGCGAACACGCCGGCGCCGATGTTGAACGGGTGCATCAGCAGCACCACGGGTCCGTCGCCGGCGCTGAACACCTCGACGTCGCCGCCGTCGACGGTCAGCACCGTGCGGGTGGCGATTCCCCGCAGCACGGCCGCGTTGTCGTCGGTGGGCCGGTGACCCTCGCGCATCGCCTGCTCCACGTCGTCGGGAAGCGCCTCGGCCGGGTGGAAGCGGCCGGGCGCTCCCGCTGTGCCCGGCACCGGGATCAGGTCCGGAATGTGGCCCGGCCGGTGCCACAGGTCGGCGAGCGCCGCACCGATCCCGCCCGCCGCGTCGACGCCCAGGCCGACCGGCACGGCCAGCCGGATCCGGCGGCCCGGGCCGAGGTGCGGCGCGGCGCGCACGCCGGTGCCCGCGTAGATCCAGGCGAGGCAGGACTCGACCGGATGCTCGAGCGCGACGAACGCCGGCACCGCGTCGACGTCGAGCACCACGCAGTGTCCACCCGGGACGGTCCCGACCGGCGCGCCGGCGTCGGCGAGGGCGGTGTGCACGGCCGCCACGGCGGCCATGCGGTCCCGGACGGCGCGTTCGACCCACTCCCGGTCGGCGAGCGCGGCGGCCATCCGGCGCCGCTCCCGCAGGCCGACCTGCGCACCGCGCAGCGCGAGGTGTTCACGCAACCGGGCGGCGAGCGCGGGGTGCCGGGTGGCGAGCAGGCCGCCCGCGGCGACGCCGAAGTCCTTGGACAGGCTCATCGTCACCACGTCGGCGACGTCGAGCAGGTCGCGGACGACGTCCCACACGTCGGCGCCGCGGTGGCCCTCCTCGTGGGTCGCGATGAAGACGGCGTTCTCGACCACGCGGGTGGCGTCGAGCACCAGCGGCACCCGGCGCACCGCGGCCGCGTCGCGCACGGCGCGCAGGTTCGCCAGCGAGACGGGATGACCACCGCCGGCGTTGCCGCTCAGCTCGACGCAGACGAACGCCACGGCGCCGTTCTCGATCGCCAGCCGCTCGCGCAGCGCCGGGAGGTCGAGGTCCCCGCCGAACCTGCCGCGGCCGGCGGTCGGTACGGCCTTGACGTCGAAGGTGGCGTCGGCGAGGTTCACCAGCCAGGAGGAGAACAGTCCATTGTGGATGACCACTGTGGACGGTGCTGGCCAGGACCGGCACAGCAGCGCCTCGGCGGCCCGGCCGGAGCCGGTCGGCACGACCAGGTCGAACGGCAGCCAGTCCGCTCTGATCTCGGTCTGCGTTCCGGTGAGCTCGCTCTCCCTTGTCGCGACCACCGGGTGATCCCACTCGGCCCACGAGTCGGTGAACAGGTCGTGCCCGATCGCTTGTGTCGGCACGGCCAACGGGTTGTAGCCGGCGGCGGCGAGCGCGCTCACGCGGTCCCCTTGTATCGGCTTTTCTGTTGTGGCTTTCACTCCGGGGACGTCGGCGCCGATGTCCGGGTTCGCGATCATCAGGATGACGTCGGGGACGGCCGTGCGCTCCCCCTCCGCCGGCTGGCACAGGTAGATCGGCACGTTCGTCGGCCGGAACTTGTTCTTGAACTGGAAGTTGCCCGCGCCGAAGATGCCGCCGGAATGCAGCTCCTCCAACGCGGCGAGCACGACCGGGTCGGCGGTGGGCGACTCGCAGATCGTCACACCGAAGCTGGCGCCGAAGCTGAAGACCGTGGCGCCCTCGTCGCGCAGCCGGGCGAGGATCTCGCAGATCGCGTACTCCAGCCCGCCGCGCGGCGCCTTGCGCGGGTAGAACTCCAGATCGAGCAGCCAGCCCGGTTCCGACGGGATCTTCGTGACGATGACGACGTTCACCAGTTCGCCGTCGACCCGCGTGAGGAACATCCGGTGCCGCTCGGCGAGCACTCCGCGTTCCAGCTCCGCCCGCACGACGCCGACGTACGGGTTGACCATCTGCTTGCCGTCGCCCCAGCGTCCGATCATGTCGGAGATCTCACGGTCGGTCGCGGGGTCGGAGCCGACGGCGTACTCGGTGGTCGCGCACCGGCCGGCCTTCCCGAACTTGTGGACCATCTGGCGCAGCCGGATCATCTTCCCACCGGCGAGCGTGAAGTCGGCGAGGTCGGTCAGCCGCTGCACGGCGCCGAACGGCGTTGCCAGCAAAGGGATCCCGGCCGCGTCCGGCAGCGGCAGCAGCGAAAGGAAGCTGGCCCGCAGGCCGTGCCGCCGCGCGTAGGCGAGGTACTCGCCGGCCACCTCGGCGAAGTCCTCCTCCGACCCGGAGTAGCTCCAGGCGAACACGTTGTCGTCGCGGCGGGAGAAGTTGAGGTACGCCGTGCGCCGGCTGCCGACGAACACGAGCGGCGCGATGTCCCGCCCGGCGAGCCCGCCCTCCTTGGCGTGGGCCGCGTCGATCGTGGCCATCAGGTCGGCGAGTTCCGCGGGCAGTTCCCGCTTCCGCGCGATGGTCGGCCCGTCCCCGGCGTCCGTCGTCGCGACGACCACCGGGCCGTCCGCCCGGACCGGCGCGGCCGCCAACCGTTCCACGACGGTGGCTTCGCCGTACTCGGCGGCGAGGTGGTCGCCCAGGTCGCCGAGCGTGGGGTGGTCGAACAGGAGCGTCTTGCGCAGGGCTCCGAGGCGGCGCTCCAACGCGCTGACCGAGCGCAGCATGTCGAACGAGGTGAACCCGTTGTCCGCGAAGGAGAGCGCGGGGTCGAGCCCGCGGTCGAGCACACCGCGCAGGAACTCGCCGAGCAGGCCGGCCAGGTCCCCGGCCGGCTCCGGTTCCGGTTCCGTGGCCGGCTCCGGTTCCGTCGCGTTCCCGAGGAAGGCCGCCAGCCGGGCGACGGTGTCGTGCTCGTAGAGCTCGGCCGCCTGCAACGCCACCGGGAAATGACCCGCGATCCGGCGCGCCAGGTCCATCCGGAAGATGGAGTCCAGCCCGAGATCCGCGAACGGCGCATCGATGTCCACGTCCTCCGCCCGCATCCCGACGATGTCCGCGACCGCCTCCCGCACCACCGTCACTGCGTCCACCGTCGTCGCCGGCTCTGCTGCCTTCACCGGCTCTGCTGCCTTCACCGGCTCTGCTGTCTTCACCGGCTCCGTCTGCCTCGGTTCCTCGACCACCAGCGGCGCCCGCCTGCCCACCGCGGCGAGCGTCACCTTCGCCCGCTTCTGTCGACCGGCATCGCTGTCCGCGATCGGTGCGGGCGCGGTGTGGCGGGTGTCGAACCAGTGCGGCTCCGGCGACAGCGGAACGCCGGGCACCGGGGTGCGGCGCGGGGAGCCGCCGGCCCACAGGACCGTCCAGTCGACGGTGCCGCCGGCCAGCCAGTCCGCCGCGAGCGCGGCCAACGCCGGGTCGGCACCGTCCGGTGTGGACGGTCCGCCGGCGCGGAGCCGTTCGGCCGCCTCGGCGGGATCGGCGACGACGACCGCCATCCGGTGCGCCAGCGCGACGCGTCCGACCTGCAGGGTGTACGCCACCCGGACGAGGTCGACCTCGGGCTCGCGCACGAGGTGATCGGCGAGCGCGGTGGCGTAGCGGCGCACCGTGTCCGGGTCGGCGGCCGAGAGCACGAGGAGCTGCGGCCCGGACGGCACCGCCGCCGGCTCCGGGTACGACTCCAGCACCACGTGCGCGTTGCTGCCGCCGAACCCGAACGAGCTGACGCCCGCCCGCCGCACCGGTCGCCCGTCGGCTCCGGGTACGCCGTCCCACGGCACCGCCCGGTCCCCGACCACGAACGGCGTGCCGTCCAGCCGGACGTACGGGTTCAACTCTCCGAAGTGGACGGTCGGCGGCAGCACGCCGTGCCGCATCGCCAGCACCATCTTGAGCACGCCCGCGATGCCGGCCGCCGCCTCCAGGTGGCCGATGTTCGTCTTCACCGAGCCGAGCACGGTGCGGCCGGGTACCACCGGTTCGTCGCCGTGCAGCCGCTCGAACGCCTTCTTGAGCCCTTCGACCTCCACCGGATCGCCGAGCCGCGTGCCCGTCCCGTGCGTCTCCACCGCCGTGACCGTGCGCGGATCGACGCCGGCGGCGCGGTGGGCGTCGACGATGACCCGGGCCTGGGCCTCCGGGTTCGGCGCGGTGAGCGACGGCGTGCGGCCGGTGTGGTTGACGGCAGTTCCGCGCACCACGGCGTAGATGTGGTCGCCGGCCGCCCGGGCCGCCGCGAGCGGCTTGACGACCAGCGCGCCGACGCCCTCGCCGCGCACGTACCCGTCGGCGTTCGCGTCGAACGTGCGGCAGGCGCCGCCGGCGCTCAGCATGCCGGAGCGGGTGAAAGCCGTGAACAGCCCGGGGCTCAGCAGGACGTTGACGCCGCCGACGATCGCCGCGTCGCAGTCACCCGCCGCGATGGCCCGCACCGCGCGGTGCAGCGCGACGAGCGAACTGGAGCAGGCGGTGTCGACGGACTCGCTCGGGCCGGTCAGGTCGAGCAGGTGCGAGACCCGGTTGGCGAGGATCGAGTGGGCGATTCCGCTCGCGGTGTGCGCCTCCACCGGCACGCCGGCCGTGCGCAGCAGGTCGGCGTAGTCCGTTGTGGACACTCCGACGAACAGCCCGGTGGCGGTGCCGGCGAGGTCGTCCGGACGGTAGCCGGCGTCCTCGATCGCGCGCCAGGCGGCGTGCAGGAACAGCCGCTGCTGCGGGTCCATCAGGGCGGCCTCGGTGCGGGAGATCCGGAACCGGGTGGCGTCGAACCCGGCCACGTCGGCGAGGAAGCCCGCCCGCACGCCGGCGGTCTCCGGGTCGCCCAGCAGTTCGAGCCGGTCGGCCGGCACCGGGCCGACGAGGTCGGCGCCGGAAACGAGATTGTCCCAGAACGTCGCGAGGTCCGGGGATCCGGGCAGCACGCCGGCGATCCCGACGATGGCGACGGCGTGGTCCGGCAGGTCGTCGGTCGCCGCCGACCGTTCGTCCACAGTGGACCGCGCTGCCGGCGTTTCCGTGGCGCCCAGCGCGGCGGCGTGGTGCCGCACCAGATGGGCGGCGAACGCGCCGAGGGTGGCGCACTCGAACAGCACGGTCGGGAGCAGGTCGAGGTCGTACCGCTCGTTGACCCGGTTGATCAGCTCGGTCAGCGAGACGGAGTCGAAGCCGACCTCGATGAGGTCGTCGTCGAGCGTCACCTCGTCGGCCGGCACCAGCAGGAACGACGACGCCAACTGCCGCAATTGGTCCTCCACCGCTGCCCGCACTTCACCCTCCGGAAGCTCCACCGGTTGCTCCAGCGGTTGCACCGCTGCGGTCTCCGTGCCGGCTTCCGTGGTGGCCACGACGCAGAACGCCGGCTCCCCCGCCGCGTACCCGCGCACGAGCGCGGACAGGCCGGCCGTGGTGTCCATCGGTACCATCCCCCAGTTCCGTGCGAAGAGCCGGCGGGTCGCGTCGTCGACGGTCATCCCGCCGTCCGTCCACAGTGGCCAGCCGACCGCGACCGTGCGCCCGCGCCGCTCGCCGCGGCCCACCAGGGCGGCGCGGTGCCCGGCGAACGCGTGCAGGTAGGCGTTGGCGGCCGCGTAGTCGACCTGGCCCGGGTTGCCGGTCTCGGCGACGACCGACGAGAACAGCACGAAGAAGTCCAGCGGATCCTCGCGCGTGGCGGCGTCGAGCAGGTCGGTGCCCGTCACCTTCGGGGCCAGCACGGCGTCGAGGTCCGCGCGTCCCTTGCGCGCCGCGAGCCCGTCCCGGGTGACACCCGCGGCGTGCACGACACCGCGCAGCGGACCGTGGGCTCGTGCCGCGTCGACGAGCCCGCGGACACCGTCCACGGTGGACACGTCGCACCGGTGGTACAGGACCCGGGTGCCGGCCCGGGAGAGGTCGGCGAGTTCGGCGTCGAGTTCCGGTGCCGGCGCCGACCGTCCGGCGAGGATCAGCGTGACACCGTCCACCGTGGACAGGAACCGCGCGACATGCCGGCCGAGCGCACCCGCACCGCCGGTGATCACGTACGTGCCGCCGGGGCGCACCAGCGCGGCCGGGTCGGTCGCCACGCGCGGCGGTTCGAACCCGGCGAGGGCGCGGACCTCCCGGACGCCGTCCCGGTAGCGCACCACCGCGTCCGTCGCGGCGAGTTCGGCGTTGATGCGTTCCGCGCGCACGGCGGGCGACGCCTCTCCGGTACCGACCAGCGTCGCGGTGATCCGGCCGTGCTCCATCGCCAGCGTCCGGAGCGCGGCGGCGACCGCCGAGTGCGCGGGACGGTCGACGGTGTGCGTGGCGAGCACGCGCAGCCCGGCGTCCGGGTGGGCCGCCAGCCCGTCCCGTACCGCGTCGAGAAGCCGTTCCAGGTCCGTCGCCAGGTCCCCGGCGAGATCGACGACGACGTGCGGGCCGTCCCCAGCTCCGCGCGGCGGCGCCACCGACTCCGTCCACACGGGACGGTGGAAGGTCAGCGGCTGGGCCGGGGCCGCCTCGGGCGCCCCGATCCAGTAGCGCCTGCGGGTGAACGGGTACGTCGGGAACGCCACCCGCCGGGGCGCCGGCACCGGGCCGGGCCAGTCGACCGGCGCGCCGGTCACCCAGGCGGCAGCGAGGTCCGCGGGCGTCGTGCCGGTGCCGGGGGCCGAGCCGGAGCTGGCGGTACCGGTCCACGTCCCGTCCGCCGGGTGACCGTCCACGATGGACCGCAACCGGCGGGCGAGCTGGCCGTGGTCGGCGGCCAGCACGGCCAGCCGCTCCCGGAACCCGCGCCGGCCGACGCGGCTGGTGTGGCAGAGCCCGGCGAGATCGGGGGCGACCGGGCCGGCCACGAACCCGGCGACGCGGGCGGCGTGGGCCAGCAGCTCGTCGCGGGTGCGGGCGGACAGAACGAAGACGTGCTCGCCGGCGGCCGGCGGCACCGGCGCGTGCACGTACTCCTCCAGCACCACGTGGACGTTGGCGCCACCGGCACCGAACGAGCTGACGCCCGCCCGCCGGGGCACCGGCACACCGTCCACGGTGGACTCCGGCCAGTCCGTCAGCGCGGTCGGCAGGTCGAACCGGTCCGCGTCCAGGTCGATCTTCGGGTTCAGCCGGTCGAGGTTGACGCACGGCGCGATCCGGCGGTGCCGCAGTTGCAGCAGCGCCCGGGTGAGCCCGGCGATCCCGGCCGCACCCTCGAGGTGGCCGACGTTCGCCTTCACGGATCCGATCGCGCACCGGCCGCCCTCAGCCGTCATCGCCTTCCGCAGGCCGGCGAGCTCGATCGGGTCACCGAGGCTGGTGCCTGTCCCGTGCGCCTCGACGTAGCCGACGGTCGCCGGGTCGACGCCGGCCCGGCGCAACGCCGCGCCGACGACGGCCGCCTGCGCGGTCGGGTTGGGAACCGTGTAGCCGCCGGTCTTCCCGCCGGTGTTGACGGCGCTGCCGCGGATGACGCCCCAGATGTCGTCGCCGTCGGCCTCCGCGTCGGCGAGCGACTTGAGGAGCACGGCGCCCACGCCCTCGCCGGGGACGAAGCCGTCGGCGCGCTCGTCGAAGACCTTGCAGCGCCCGTCGGCGGCGAGCATGTTGAACGCGCTCAGCGAGACCAGGTGCGCCGGGTGCAGGATCACGTTGACGCCGCCCGCGACCGCCATGCGGCACTCGCCGCGCCGGATGCTCTCCGCGGCCAGGTGCACGGCGAGCAGCGACGAGGAGCAGGCGGAGTCGACGGCGAAGCTCGGCCCGCTGAGGTCGAGCAGATACGAGACGCGGTTCGCGATCGACCAGTACGCCGACGTCGCCCCGGCGAGGGTGCCCTCGGCCCAGCGGGTCGCGCCGAGTTGGCCGTAGGAGCCGTACATCGTCCCGACGAACACGCCGGTCTCCGCGACGCGCGTGTGCTCGCCGAGGTAGCCGGCCGTTTCGAGCAGCTCCCACGCGGTCTCCAGGAACAGCCGCTCCTGCGGGTCGATGTTCTCCGCGTCGCGCGGCAGGATGCCGAAGAACCCGGCGTCGAACCGGTCGACACCGTCGAGGAACCCGCCCCAGCGGCCGTAGGTGCGCTGCGGCGCGGCGGGGTCCGGGTCGAAGTGCTCGCGCCAGTCCCACCGGTCGGCGGGGACCTCGGTGATCGCGCTCCGGCCCTCGGCGAGCAGCCGCCAGAACGCGTCCACATCGGACGCTCCCGGGTAGCGGCCGGCGACCGCGATCACCGCGATGTCGTCGGTGCGCCGTTCGACCGGCGGCGTCTCCGGCGGTGCGGCCGGAGCCGGCTCGGCTGCGCCCGGCAGGGTGTGGGTCGTTCGCAGGTGGTCGGCCAGTTGCTCGATGGTGATGTGCTCGAACAGCAGGGTCGCGGGCAGCGGGCCGAGGTCGCGTTCGAAGCGCGTCACGATGTCGAGGCTGACGAGCGAGTCGACGCCGAAGTTCTCGAACGTCACCCGGTCCCCGAGGTCGTCGGGCCGGAACCGGAGCACCTCGGCGAAGACGCCCCGCACGTAGTCGCGGGCGGTGTCCGTGCTGCTGTCCGCGCTGCTGTCCACGCTGCTGTCCACGCTGCTGTCCACGGTGGACGGTCGGGCCACGAGGAGGCACTGTTCGAGGTCCTCGGGAGCGGTGCCGGGGAACCCGCGCACCTCCACCGGGCCGAGCCCGGCCGCCGCCAACGCGTCGCGCCACTGCACCGGTCCGAGCAACGGCGCGTGCGGCAGGCGCGCGCCGGCATCGGTGAAGCGCCACCAGCCGGGGGTCAGCCCGAACGTGAGCGTCAGGAAGTCCGAGGCGCGGGTGACCTCGTTGAGCAGCACCACCCCGCCGGGTGCGAGCAGGGTCCGCACGTGGGTGAGCGTCGCGCCGATGTCGGCGGTCGCGTGCAGCACGTTGGTCGCGAGCACGATGTCGAATCCCCGCGCGGGGAAGCCCTGCGCCACCGGGTCGCGTTCGATGTCGAGCCGCTCGAACCGTGCGAACGGGTACCGGCCGGCGAACCGGTCGCTCCCCCGGCGGAGGAACGCCGTCGACACGTCGGTGTAGCGGTACTCGACGTCGGTCCCGGCGGCGCATGCGGCGAGCGCGAACCCGCTGCCGCTGCCGGTTCCGGCGCCGATCTCCAGCACCCGCACCGGTCGGCCACCGGCGGCCGTCACGACCGCGGTCACCTCGTCGGCCAGGAGTCGGTGGTAGAAGTCGGCGGACGCGTCGCCGTGGTACACCCGCTCCACGAGCTCCGCGCTCCCGCCGGGGAACAGGACCTCCGTCGCGCGGGTCGACCCGGAGAGCACGCCGGCCAGCGCCGTCACACACCGGTCGAGCAGTTCGACGTGCGGGGCCAGGGATCCGGTCACGTCGGCCGGTTCCACCGCGTCGGCGGGGCGGCCGGTGCCCGTCACCCATTCGCCCTCGCGGTGGACGGCGCCGGAGCGGACGAGGACGTCGATCAGCGCGTCGACGAGCGGGTGCGACGCGGGCACGGTCGCCAGCCGGTCCCGCACGTCCGCGACCGTGATGCGTTCGCCCGGGCCAGGGACGGCGCCGAGACGGTCCAGTTCGCGGTGGAGCATCACGGCCGCGAGCCGCTCCAGGTCGACGAACGACGCACGGGCGGCCGCGACCGGATCTTCCGTCTCTTCAATGGGAATTGCCGCGCCGAGGCGGGCCATGGCGGCCCGGTCGGCCTTGACCACCAACGCCTGCGGCACACCCGCGCGCACCACGGCGGCGAGCGCGGCGAGTCCCTCGGCCGGTTCGATCGAGCCGACGCCGATGCCGGCCATCCGCGCCGCGTACTCCCCACCCGCGACGGCGCCCACGCTGCCCCAGTAGCCCCAGTTGACGACGTGCACCGGGAACGCACACCGCGGGCGGAGTCCGGCCGCGTAGGCGTCCTCGAACGTGCTCGCCGCGGCGTAGTTCGCCTGCCCCGGCGCGTCGGTGAACGCGACCGCCGACGAGAAGTAGACGAGGAAGTCGAGCGGTTCGGCGCGCAGCGCCTCGCCGAACGCGACGGCCCCGGCCACCTTCGGCGCCAGAACATCCGCGAGGTCCTCGTCGCTCATCCGGACGACCGTGCGGTCGCGGAGCACGAGCGCGGCGTGGAAGGCACCGTTCGGCGGGCCGAGTTCGGCGCGGGTACGGGCGAGTGCCGCCGCGACCGCGTCGGGGTCGCTGACGTCGGCGCGGCAGTAGATCGCCGTGCCACCGAGGCGACCGATCTCGGCGAGCTGGGCGGCGATCGCGTCGTCGTACGGTCGGCGCCCCACGAGGGCCAGCCGCGCGCCGACCGTGCGGGCGAGGTGACGGCACAGTTCCGCGCCGATGCCACCGGTTCCACCGACGACGACGTACACACCGCCGGCTCGGAACGGCGTCGGCCCGTCGGCGAAGCTCAGCGGCTCGACCGTCCGGACCAGCGCCCGGCCGTCGCGCAGGGCGACCGTTCCGGCCGGCGCCGCCCGCAGGCCGGCGAGCTCCAACGGCCTTGCCGGATCGAGGTCCACGCACCGGACCGTCCACTGTGGATGCTCTGCGGCGACGGACCGGGCGAACCCGTGCACACCGGCGGCAGCCGGACGGAGGGCCGGCTCGCCGTCGACCGCGACGGCTCCCGTGGTCACCACGGTCAGGGTCAGCGGGCGCCGGGCACCGAGGGCACGCACCGTGCGGTGCAGTTCGCCGACCGCGTCGGCGGCGTCGGCGGCCAGGTTCGACGGCGTGCCGGTCGCCCTGGTGAGAACGTAGACGGTGTCCGGGTCACCCGTGAACGACTCCCCGGCGGCGGGCGGCCGCGCGGTGGCGACCCGGTCGCCGGCGGTCAGGTGGGTGGCGACGAGTGCCGCGGCCAGCTCGGTCGACTGTCCATCATGGACGATCAGAACATCCGTACCGGCCGGTGCCGCGGCCGGCGGCGCGGGTGTCCACACCGGACGGTACAGCAGCCCGGCGGGCTCGCGGACGGCGCGCAGCGCCAGCCCGGTGAAGCGGACGCACACCCGGCCGGCGTCGTCGGTCAGGAGCACGGAGTAGGTCCCGTCCGTGCGGGTGACGATCGCGTGACCGGTCGCCGGAACGGTGTCGAACACGTCGCACGACGCGAGCGCGAACGGCACCAGCGTCCCGTCGCCGGACCCGCCGGCGAGCACGGCGACGGTCTGCAGCGCGGCGTCCAGCATCACCGGATGCGCCCACCGCACCGGATCGTCCCGTCGCGACGCGGGCAGCACGAGCCGGGCGATCGCCTCGTCGCCGCTATGCCGCACCGACGACAGCGCCCGGAACGACGGCCCGTACCCGATGCCGGCATCGGCGAACGCCCGGTAGATGCTGACGCCGTCCCGGAGTTCGGTGCACCGGGCGAGGATCGTCGCGAGGTCGACCGTCCCCTCCACGGTGGACAGTGGCCGCACCCGGCCGCGCACGGCCGGCGCACCGGCGGCGCCGATCTCGAAGCGGGTCGAGCCGTCCGGCCGCACATCGAGCCGGACCGGCGGCCGCGCCTCGGTGACCGGCCGCAGCCACTGCACGCCGCTCACGCTCACCGGCCCGGCCGGCGCGCCGGCGGCGTCGATCGCGAGCAGGAGTGCGGCAACGCCCGGCAGCACGGGAGTCCCGGCCACCCGGTGCTCGGCGAGCAGCCAGCCCGCATGGTCCGGCTCAGCCGGCGCGGTCGGCACGGCATGCGCGGTTGTCCAGTGGCGGTCCGGCTCGAACGGGTACGTGGGCAGGCTGATCCGTCGCCCGGACCACCCGGGCCGGTCGAGCCGTTCCCCGGCCAGGTATGCACGCGCGGCGACCGCGGCCGCGTCGTCACCGATGGGTTTCCCGGTGGGGGCGCGCAGCCACTCCACCAGGCCGGCGATGTGGGTGGCCACCGTCGCCGCGCGCACCGCGAGGTGGCTGCGCCCGACGGCGAGCGTGAAGGCCACGTCGGCCAGGGCCGGACGTTCCGCGGCCAGGTGGTCGGCGAGCCTCTCCGCCAGGCGCGCCAACGCCTCCGGGCTCGCCGCCGACAGCACCACGGGGTACCGGATTCCGGCTTCGGGCTCCGCGCGGACCCGCGCCGGCGGCGGTTCGACGACCGTGAGGTGCGCGTTGGTCCCGCTGAAGCCGAAGCTGCTCACGGCCGCCGCGAGCCGGCCGGAGCGGCCCGGCCGCCACGGCTGCGGTGCGGTCACCGGGCGCAGCCGGCCCGTGGTGAAGTCGATCTCCGGGTTGGCGGTCGTGTAGTTGACCGTCGGCGCGAGCGTCCGGTGCCGCAGGCTCAGCAGAACCTTCAGCAGACCGGCGATGCCGGCCGCCATCGTGGTGTGGCCGATGTTGCTCTTGACCGAACCGAGTCCACAGGGGACGGTGCCCGAGCCGAGGGCACGTTCCAGCGCCCGCACCTCGATCGGGTCGCCGAGCGGGGTGCCCGTGCCGTGCGTCTCCACGTAGGTCACGTCGTCGGGGTGGAGACCGGCGCGGCGGTGCACGCGCGTGATGAGGTCGGCCTGCGACGCGGCGCTGGGCGCGGTGATGCCGTTGGTGCGGCCGTCGCCGTTGATCCCGCTCGACGCGATGACGCCGTACACGTGGTCACCGTCCGCCAGCGCACGGTCGAGCCGCTTGAGGAGCACCGCGCCGACGCCCTCACCGAGCACGATCCCGTCGGCCGACGCGTCGAACGGCGCGGACCGTCCGGTCGGCGAGAGCATCCCGGTCTTGCTCGTGAGCACGTGCATGCGCGGGGTCAGCATGAGTGCGACCCCACCCGCCACGGCGGCGTCGCACTCGCCGGCCCGCAGGCTCTCGCACGCCAGGTGCACGGCGACGAGCGACGACGAGCAGGCGGTGTCGAGGGCGACGGTCGGCCCGGTAAGGTCGAGGGCGTAGGCGATCCGGGCGGCGAGCACCGAACCGGAGTTGCCGAGGAACGCGTGTGCCGACTCGCTGTCGTCGGTCGCGCGGAGCAGGTCGAGGTAGTCGCCGGTCGCGCAGCCGACGAAGACACCCCAGCGGCGCGCGCCGTCGGCTCCGGCGTAGCCGGCATCCTCGATGGCGGTCCAGGCGGTCTGCAGGAACAGCCGCTGCTGCGGGTCCGTCGCCGACGCCTCCAGCGGCGACATGCGGAAGAACCGGGCGTCGAACGCGTCCACATCGGACAGCAGGGCGGCCCACTTGCTGTACGTCCGGCCCGGAGCCCGCCGGTCCGGATCGTAGTGGACGGCCGGGTCCCATCTGTCGGCCGGCACTTCGCGGACGCTGTCGCGCCTGGCCACCAGGTTGGCCCAGAACGCGGCGAGGTCGGGGGCGTCCGGGAAGCTGCCGGCCATCCCGATGACCGCGATCGGCTCGACGGTGTCCGTAGAGGCGGCGTCCGCGGCCGGTCCCGGCTCGATCGAACGCAGGGTGACCGCGGCCGGCGCGGCGACCGTCGATTGTGGACGGTCGTCCAGCGGCCGCAGCGTCACCGGCCGGGCGTCGTCCACCATCGTGGTGGGACCGGCGTCCGCCGCGGGCACCGGCTCGGGAGCCGGCTCTGGTCCGGCGGCGGGAGCCGGCTCTGGTCCGGCGGCGGGAGCCGGATGCGGTTCGGCGGGGGCGACCGCCGCTTCGAGCAGGGCGCGGGCGCCGGCGACGAGGGTGGCGACGTGGTCCGCGAGGCGCGGCACGGTCGGGTGGTCGTAGACGGCGACCGAGTCGATGTCGAGGTCGAACTCCCGGTTCAGGACGCGGGTCAGCTCGACCGCGCCGATCGAGTCCAGGCCCATCTCGCTGAAGCTGGCCGCGACGTCGATCTCGGACCGCTCGATGTACAGCGTCGAGCAGAGCACCCGCTCCACCGCAGCCGTCACGGCCGCCACGTCCTCCGCCCGAGACCCCGTCACGACCGCTGCATCCGGCATCACGGGCGCGGCCGGCGCGACCACCGGCTCGGGCGATGCCGGATCCGGTGCGGGTTCGGTGACCGCGCGGGTGAACTGGCGGGCGATCGACGCGACCGCGGCCGGGCCGAGGACGGTGTCGTGCATCGCCGACTCGCGGGCGATCACCGGCGCGAGCCGTTCCAGGGTGCGGTCGGCGAGGTCGCGCTTCAGCACCGCGACGACGTCGGCGCGCTTGTCGGCCACCGAGCGGGCCAGGCCCAGTGCGGTCGCCAGCACGTCGGCGTGGCCGGCGAAGGCGACGTCGGCGCCACGGCGTTCCAGTTCCGAGCCCAGGTACGCGCGGCCGGTCAGGAACATCTCGGCCGCCAGCGACCGGCCCAACCGCTGCCCCACGATGTACGTCGCGCCCATGCCGGGCGTGATGCCGTACCGGGTGAAGTTCGCGCTGTAGCTGCTCTCCCGGTCGAGCACGACGATGTCGGCGTAGAGGCCGAACGCCAGCCCGCCGCCCGACGCGTGACCCTGGATCGCGGCCACCACGGGCTTGCCGCACCGCAACAGCCCCTCGTACACGAACGGGACGTCGGTGAACCGGCTGCCGCCGCCCGCCAGGGTCTCCAGCCCGTCGGGGGTGGCGCCCATGCTGAACGTGGTGCCGGTACCGGTCAGCACGACGACCCGGACGTCGTCGCGGCCGTCGAGGTCGTCGAACGCTCCGCGGAGTCCGTCCATGAGCTCGGGCGTGAACATGGTCGCGCTCATGGTGACGAGTGCGATCCCGCCGTCGAGGACGCGCGTCCGCACCGGCGGACCGTCCACTTCGGACGCCGCAGCCGGAGGCGGGGACGCGGACGACGACTTCCAGTGACCGATCCAGCAGCGTTCCTCCGCGAACGGGTACGCCGGCAACGGGATCCGCCGTCCGGGCTCGCCCGCGCACACGGCGGTCCAGTCGACGTCCGAACCGGCGGCCCAGGCGGCGCCGGCTTCCGACAACCGACCGGCGCGGTAGGCGGCCGCGAGGTCAACGCCGTCGACCGCAGGGTCCGGATCCGGCGTGCCGTCGAGGAAGCGGGTCAACGCACGCCGCAGCTCCGCCACGTCGGAGACGACCGCGGCGAACCGAGTGGCCATCGCCGTCCGGCCGACCCGCAGCGTGTAGGTGAGGTCCGCGAGGAACCGGTCGTCCACCGGGCCGGCGTCCCGCGCCAGCGCGGCCAGCGTCGTGTCGGGACCGATCGCCGGCCGGCGCCCGGAACTCTCCCCGAGCCGGTCGGCCAGCTCGCGGGCCATGTGCGCCGAGAAGCCGAGGTCGAACAGCGACTCGTTCGGGTCGAGGGCGTCGGCGGGCACGCCGAGGAGGCCGGCGGCGAGGTCGGTCAGGTGGTCGGGATCGGCCGACCGCGGACGGCTGTCGATCAGGTCGACGAACCGCCGCGCGTACGCCCGCAGCACCGGGGCGGTGCGGGCCGAGAGGACGAACAGGTGCGGACCGTCCACAGTGGAGGAGGTGACGACCCGGGGGGCCTCCTCGACGAGTACGTGCGCGTTGGCACCGCCCGCGCCGAAGGCGCTCACCCCGGCGCGACGGCGACCGCCGGCCGGCGCCGGCCACGGTTGGCGCACCTGCTGCACCCGGAACGGCGTGTCCTGCACGGAGATCTGCGGGTTGATCCGCTCGGAGTGCAGCGAAGGCACCAGTTCTCCGTGCCGCAACTGGAGCAGCACCTTGGTCAGTCCGGCCACGCCGGCCGCGCTCTCCAGGTGCCCGATGTTCGACTTCACGGATCCGATGGCGCAGTCAGCAGGAGCCGAACTGGACGCGAACGCCCGTCGCAGCCCGTCGATCTCGATCGGGTCGCCGAGCGAGGTGCCCGTGCCGTGCGCCTCGAGGTAGCCGACGCTCGACGGGTCCCAGCCGGCCCGGTCGAGCGCGGCGCGCACCAGGTCGCCCTGTGCCACCGGGCTCGGTACGGTGAACCCGCTCGTGCGGCCGGTGTGGTTCAGCACGGTCGCGGCGATGACGCCGTACACGTGGTCGCCGTCGGCCACCGCGCGGTCCAGCGGCTTGAGGAGCAGGGCGCCGACGCCCTCACCCGGCACGTATCCGGTGCCGTCGGCGCCGAAGCTGCGACATCGGCCGTCGGCCGACAGGAACTGTCCCTGCGCGAGCTGAAGGTACTTCTGCGGGTGGATCGTGACGTTCACGCCACCGGCGAGCGCCATCGTCGCCTCGCCCCGCCGCAGGCTCTCCACCGCGAGATGCACGGCCGTCAGCGACGACGAGCACGCGGTGTCGACGGCCATGCTCGGCCCGTGCAGGTTCAGGCAGTACGACACGCGGTTCGCCACCGACGCGTGCATCGCGGTCGGCGCGACGCCGTCGGACCCGTCGGTCACCAACTGGTAGTGGTTCCACATGACGCCGACGAACACGCCGACCGTCTCGGCGCCGAGGGACTTCGGCGGGCGGCCGGCGTCCTCGAAGGCACGCCACGCGGCGGTGAGGAAAAGCCGTTCCTGCGGGTCCATCCGTTCGGCGTCGCGGCGCGAGATGCCGAAGAACGTCGGGTCGAACAGGTCGACGCCGTCGAGGAAGCCGCCCCACCGGCTGTAGGTGCGACCGGGTGCGGCGGGATCGGTGTCGAAGTAGCGGGCGTGGTCCCACCGGTCGGCGGGTACCTCGGTGACGCAGTCGCGACCGGTGGAGAGGTTGTGCCAGAACGCGTCCAGGTCGTCCGCACCGGGATAGCGGCCGGCCATCCCGATCACCGCGACGGCCATGTCCCCGGCCGGAGCGCGCGGCGCGGTCACGGCCGACGGGACCGTGGCGGGAACCGCCGGGAGGACGTCGACGGTGCGGGCCGGATCGCCGTAGACGACGGCGACCCCGGAGTGCGCGGCGGCCAGCGCCCGCTCCAGCACGTCGATCCCGACGCCGGTGGGCAACGGCGCCATGCCGGTGGAGGCGGTCGAGCGGGCGAGCGCGTCGGCGCCGGGGCGCATCCCGCCGTCGGCCCACAGCGGCCAGGCGACCGCGAGCGTCCGACCCGGTCCGCGCCGCTGCTCGGCGTACGCGTACTGGTACGCGTTGGCGTGGGCGTAGTCGGCCTGGCCCGGGTTCGGCACGACGCCGGCGAGCGAGGAGAACAGCACGAACATGTCGAGGTCGTCGTCGCGGGTCGCCGCGTCCAGGTGCGCGGTTCCGTCGACCTTGGCGGCACCGGTGACGGCGAGGTCGGCCGGGTCGCGGTGGAAGAACAGTCCATCGTGGACGCTGCCGGCGCAGTGCAGCACCCCGTCGATGCGACCGAGCACCGTGCGCGCCGCGGCCGCCACCGACCGCGCACCGTCCACCCGGGACACGTCGCCGCGCACGTAGTGCACCTCGGCGCCGTCGGCGCGCCAGCGGCCGATCCGCTCCGCCAGCTCGGGCGGGCAGTCGCCGCGTCCGGCGAGAACGACGCGGGCCCGGCGGGTCACGGTCAGGTGCTCGGCGAGCAGCCGGGCGAGGCCGCCGGTGCCGCCCGTGACGAGGTAACCGGCGCCGGCCCGGAACGGCGGGGCCGCCGGTGCCGGCAGGTCGACCGGCGTCCAGCGCCGCACCTGGCGGGTGCCCGCGCGGTACCGCACCCACGGTCCCGCCTCGCGGTCGCCCGACTCCGCGAGCAGCCGGTCGGCGCGGTCCGGCGCCTCACCCGCCTCCACGACCCGGCAGCGCAGCGCGGGCACCTCGGCCCCGATCGTCGCGGCGAGCGCGGCGACGGCGGCGGCGCGGGCCGGGTCCGCCGGCGCGGCGACGACCACGGTCACGGACCGGTCGGGGCGCCGCCGCACGAGCGCGGTGGCCACCGTCCACAGTGTCCACGCGGGGTCGTCGGCGTCGACGACCACGCGCGACGGCAGCCCGTCCGACGCGAACCGGCGGTCGAGGGCGGCGGCGAGGTCAGCGGTGACGGGGACGGTCGGCGTCGGGCCACCGATGAGGAGGACGTCGTCGGCCGGCGCCGGCGACGCCGGGTCGATCGGCACCCACACGTCCCGGAACGTGCCCACCGTGTGTTCCACCGTGTGTTCCACGGTGTGTTCCGGAGTGGGCTCCACTGTGGACGGCGGCGCGGACGGCCCGGCGACGGCGGTCGACAGCGTCACCGGGTACGTGGCCGCCAGGTGCCGGGCGAGGCTCGCGATGTCGCCGAACTCGAACAGCAGCGTCGGGTACAGCGTGGCACCGACGACCGCCTCCAGGTCGCCGCCGATCCGCAGCAGGCTCACGGAGTCGAGCCCGAGGTCGTAGAAGCCGGTGTCGACGGGGATGTCCGCGGCGTCGCGGCCGAGGATGCCGGCGATCATGCCGCGCAGGTGCGCGACGAGGTCGTCGGCACCGGCATCGACGCCGGCATCGGCATCGACGCCCGGCGCCGGGTCGGCGGCGGCGGCGTCCACATCGGACAGCAGCCCGGTGATCAGCTCGGGATGCCGGATCCGCTTGCACGACAGGCCCTCGAACTCCGCGACCACGCCGCCGTCGGCGTCGAGCAGGAGGTAGCTGTTGCGCAGGAGCTCGCCCGACTCCGACGCGGTCTCCGGACGCGGCACGTACGTGTGGAACGCGTCGCGGAGCGGGCGCGGGGCGCGGAACCGCTCGACGAAGAACGGGATGAAGCCGCGGTCGTCGGCGTAGTCGGCCCGACCGAACGCGACCAGCGTCGACGCGTCGAGCTTCGCCGGGTGCAGATGGAATTCCGCCTCGTGCCCGCGCGTCGACGGGTGCAGGCGCAGCTCGGCCAGCAGCGACTCGTCGCCGTGGAAGAGCGTGCCGAAGCAGCGCATCGCGGTGCCGTGCACGATGTCCTCGCGCCGCGTGCGGGCGTAGATGGCGTCCATGTCCTCGGTGCGCACGGCCGCGGCCTTCAACGCCGCGACGTCCACGGGCGCCGGGGCGACGGCGTCGACCTCCACCAGCTCGGCGCGGACGTTCTCGCGCCACGGCGATCCCTCGGCGTCCCAGCGGCTGTCGATCCGCACCGGCCGGACTCCGCCGGACGCCGTGCCGATCGTCACCCGCAGTTCGCGATCGCCGCCGGGCCGCGTGACGACGGCCTCGGCGAACAGGACGTTGCGCAGTTCGATCCGCCGCACGTCGATCCCCCGGGCCAGCAGGATCCGGTAGACCACGTCGAGGAACGTGACGCCGGGAAGCACGCTGACGCCGTGCACCCGGTGGTTGGCCATGACGAAGTCGGCGTGGGTCAACCTGACCCGACACTCGATCTCGGAGTCGGACATGGGTGCGGATCCCTTCGCACGTCAGGCGGTCAGCGGGGCCGGAACCGGGCGGGTGAGGAGGTCGGTCATCAGCCGGGTCAGCCGTTCGTTCGCGCCGAACACGGAGATGTGGTCGCCGTGCGGCTCCACGGTGAGGTGACCCGCGACGAGCGCGCCGGCGACGTGGTGCGATCCGGCCGGGTGCGCGGTCGTGTCGTCCCCGCTCGTCACCACGAACGCCGGCTGCCGCACCGCGTCGAGCAGCGCGGCCACGTCGTGCGCCATGATGGCGCCGGTGAGCACGCAGTAGCGGTAGAACAGTTCCGCCGTCACGTACGGGTACACGACGAGGTGCGCGACGTCGGCCGGGACGGTCGACATCGCGGATCCGGCGAGCGCGGTGGTGATGGCGGCGGCGTCGGTACGCCCGCGTGCGGCCATCGCCATGAGCGCCTTGAGGTTCTGCTGATGTGACGTCTTGGGCACCGCCGGGCCGAGCTCGTAGTCGCCGTGCCACAGGCTCAGCGCCGAGATCCGGTGCGGGGCAAGGCCCGCGGCACGCAGCGCGACGACGGCGCCGCCGCAGAGCCCCATCACGTGCGCGGTGGGCACGCCGTGGTGGTCGAGGACGGCGAGCAGGTCGCGCGCCTGCGCGTCGACGCCGTGACCGAGCGCGTCGAAGTCCGCGGGCGTGCCGAGGTCGCCGAACAGGCCGCGGGTCTCCCACGTCAGCACGTGGTGGTCGCGGCCCAGGAAGCGCATCCAGTGCTCGCACAGCTGTGCCGGCATGCCGCACGCGGAGGCGAGGACGACGGCCGGCGCACCCGGCCGCCCGGCGGCGTAGGTGCGCAGCCGCGCGCCGTCGGACGTGACGACGTCGACGGGCGCGCGCCACACGTCCACCGTTCCGGTGCCGGCCGCGCGGGCCGTCGCCTCGACGGCGGCCCGGTCGACGGCGGGCACCGACGCGAGCGCGGGGCGGGAGACGGCGTCCCGCAGCCGGCCGGTGACCACGCCGTCGAACGGGCCGCCGCCGGGGCCGAGGAGGCTCACGCCGGTGACATCGGCGACGGTCGCCACGATCTCCGCCGGGCTCACGCATCCGGCCGCGGCGGGGGCGGCCGCCTCGATCGGCGCGCGTACCGGTTCGCCCGCCTCGGCGAGCGGCCGCAACGACACGGCGGCGTGGACGAGGTCGCTGATGGCCGCGCGGGCCTCCCCGGTCAACATCGACGTTCCCCCGTCACCGGGTCGAGAACGGGTAGCCGGTGGTGGTGTGGGTCGCGATCACGTTGTGGTCGTTGTCGTTGCGACCCGCGACGACCACGGAACCGAAGCGGTCCAGGCTGACCCGGCCGCCGTACTCCTCGACCACGTCGGTGTCCGGGTACACGTTCACGCACGTGGGGACGTAGCGGTTGGCGAAGCCGAGCCGCATCTCGTCGGTCCTGCCGTCGTGCGGCAACGACGCGTGCATCAGCGTCGACCAGAACAGGATCGCCTCGCCGGGACGCATCACCATCGGGACGGCCAGCGACTCGTCGGGCTCCCAGTCCTCGTCGATCTGCAGTTCCCGGTAGTCGTAACCGAAGAAGCCGCGCCGGACGCCCTTCTTGTCCGCGTTGTTGATGCGGTCCGGGTCGTAGTGCATCTTCTTGGTCTCGTCGTAGTTCATGGTGCGGTGGGTGCCGGGCATGAACTGCAGGCAGCCGGTGTCGAGGTTCGCCTCGGTGAACGCGGTCCAACACGTGAGCGTGCCACCGAAGTCGGCCGCGTCGCCCGGCCACAGGATCTGCGGCTTGCCGGACGCGTTGGCGAACGTGTCGGCCTGGTGCCAGTCGGTGCCCTCGTCGCCCGGGTACTTCGGGAAGAACTCGGTGCGCCAGCACAGCACGTTCGGGCCGAGGATGCTGGTGGTCTTGTCGACGATCGCCGGGTGCGACACGTGGTCGGCGAGGAAGTCGATGTCCATGTGCCGGTCGTAGTTGGAGATGTTGGTGTTGCCGGACGCGGCGAAGTCCTCGGTGTAGATGGCGTTGCTACGGTCGAGCAGCCGCAGCCGCTCGACGCGCCAGCGCGCCTTCATCTCCTCGACCTCGTAGACCTTGAACGGGCCGTGGAAGCCGCGTTCGTGGAACCGGGCCAGCTCCTCGGGCGTCAGGGCGAACTCGCGCCGCGTCGGGCTCTCCGCCGGGCGGTGAACGGTCTGTGACATGGTTCAGGCTCCAATGTTGGTCGGGACGGTCACGACGTGCGCGGCCAGCGCCCGCGCGGTCGCGGAACCGGCCAGTTCGGCGACCGGCACCATCACGCCGTACCGTTCGTTGACTAGCGCGAGGATGCGCACGAACGCCAGCGACGTGGCACCGTGGTCGAAGACGTCCTGGTCAGCACCGAGCGTGGGCTTGTTCAGCACCTCGCGCACAAGGCCCAGGATCGCGGCGGTCGTCTCGGATTCTCTGTCCATCACCCAACTCCCGTACACCGGAACTGACTGTCGGGGTGGACGTTAGGCACGGCCACGACCTGCGTCTGTGCAGTGTTGAGCAACGGGTCGTTGCCCAGAACTGAGCAGACACAGGGGTTCCCGGCCGCGCACTGTGGGTCGTCACACGACGGCGAATGGGGACCCGGCATGTCCGTAGGCGCGTTCGACGAGATCACCGAGGCGCAACTGCTGCCGCGGGTCGTCCGGCTGACACCGAACCTGTACGGCGCCGCGTTCACGTTGATGAAGCTGGTTCCGGCGCGGTACATCCTGCGGCGGGCGATGGCGTCCGGCGAACTCGGTCCGGCCACCACGATCGTGGAGACGACGTCGGGCACGTTCGGGCTCGCGCTCGCGATGCAGGCGGCGTTGCTGCGCCGGCGGTTCACGCTCGTCACCGATCCGGTGATCGACGCGAACCTGCGGCGGCGGCTCACCGACCTCGGTGCCCGCGTGGTGGTGTGCGAGCGGCCGGCGGAGACCGGCGGCTACCAGGAGGCACGGCTGCGCCGCCTCGCCGCGATCCGGGCCGCCGACCCGGACACGTTCTGTCCGGAGCAGTACGCCAACCCCGACAACCCGGCCGCGTACGCGGTCGTCGCCGAGCACCTGCGGGCGACCGTCGGCGCGGTCGACTGCGTGGTCGGCCCGGTCGGCTCGGGCGGCTCGATGTGCGGCACCGTGCGGGCACTGCGCTCGCACGACCCGTCGGTGCGGGCGATCGGCGTCGACGCGCACCGCAGTGTCCTCTTCGGACCGCCGGACGGGCACCGGGAACTGCGCGGCCTCGGCAACAGCCTGATGCCGGCGAACCTGGACCACACCGTGTTCGACGAGGTGCACTGGTGCACCGCCGCCGAGGCGTACGCGGCGACCCGCCGGCTGCACCGCTCCCACGCCCTCTTCCAGGGACCGACGAGCGGCGCGGCCTACCTCGCGGCGCGGTGGTGGGCCGACCGCAACCCGCAGGCGCGGTGCGTCGTGCTGCTCCCCGACGAGGGGTACCGCTACCAGGCGACGGTGTACGACGACGACTGGCTCGTCCACAATGGACACACCGGGACGGTGTCGGCGGACGGGCCGGCGGTCGTGGCCGCACCACCGGCGGACGGCGACCGGTGGACCCGGCTGGACTGGAACCGCCGCACCTACGCCGAGGTGGTCGGTTCGGCGCCACCGACCCGCGGTCCGGAACTGGAACCGGCCCGATGAGCGCTCCGGGCACCGCACCGGATACCGGCCGGCTCGTCGCGACCGTCAGCCGCCGGACGCAGCGGATCGTCTACGGCGAGCCGGCACCGGCCGAGATCGCCGACGAGCTGCGCTGGACGTCCACAGTGGACCTCGCGCACGTCCTAATGCTCCTGGACCGCAAGCTCGTCGAGCCGGCCGAGGCGACCCTGCTCCTCGACGGGATCACGCGGCTGCGCGCCGCCGACTTCCGGCCGGTGACCGGACGCCCCGCGCCGCGCGGGCTGTACCTGGCCTACGAGCAGTACCTCATCGAGACGCTCGGCGCCGACGTCGGCGGCCGGCTGCACACCGGACGCTCGCGCAACGACCTGAAGGCGACCACGACCGCGCTGCGATTGCGGGCCGAACTCGTCGGGCTCGCCGGCGAACTGGTGCGGCTGATGGCCGTGCTGCTGTCGCGCGCCCGCGCGCACCGCGACGTGGTGATGCCGGTGCACACCCACTTCCAGGCGGCGCTGCCGATGACCTACGGCTACTACCTGACGGGTGTCGCGCTCGCCGTCGGGCGCGACCTCACGGCGGTCACGGTGGCGGCCGACGAACTGCGGCGCTGCCCGCTCGGCGCGGGCGCGGTGGCCGGCACCGACCTGCCGATCGATCCCGCCCGCACCGCCGCGTTGCTCGGGTTCGCCGCGCCGCCCGCGCACGCGCTCGACGCGATCGCCAGCCGGGACACGCCGTTGCGCGCCCTCGCGGCCTCCGTCGTCGCCGGGCTGACGCTCAGCCGCCTCGCGACCGACCTGCAGCTGTGGAGCACCGTCGAGTTCGGCTACGTGACGTTCCCGGACCGGCTCGTCAGCGGCAGTTCGGCGATGCCGCAGAAGCGCAACGCGTTCCTGCTCGAACACGTCAAGGGCCGGGCAGCCGTCGCCACCGGCGCCTGGACCGCGGCGGCGAGCGCCACCCGGTCGACGCCGTTCAGCAACGCGATCGAGGTCGGCACGGAGGCGGTGGGTTCGGTGTGGCCCGGCCTGCGGGCCGTCCTCGACGCCGTGCAACTGGCGCAGAGCCTCGTCAGCGGCGCCCGGCCGGTCCCCGACCGGATGCTGCGCGGCGCGCAGGAAGGATTCGTGACCGCCACCGCGCGCGCCAACCGCCTCGTGCTCGCCGGTGTTCCGTTCCGTACGGCGCACAGCCTCGTCGGCGCGGCCGTGCGCCGGGCCGTGGCGGTCGGCCGGACCCGGCTGACCGGTCCGGAACCGGACGGCGGCCCGCCGCGTCCGGACCCGCCGCTCGCCGACCTCGTCGCCGCCCAGCGCGCCGGCGGCGGGCCGGGCGCGTTCGGTGACGCGTTCCGCGAGGCGCGCGCCGAGTACGGGCGTCACGACGCGTGGTGCCGCGCGACCCGGGACCGGCTGCGGCGGGCCGACGCCGAGCTCGCCGCCGAGGTCCGCGCCGCGACCGGACCCTCCACACAGGACGGTTCCCGGTGACCGCACCCGTGCTGGCTCTCGTGGAGAGCAACACCACCGGATCCGGCCGCGAGTTCTGTGCCGCGGCACGGGCCCGGGGCATCCGCCCGCTGCTGCTGACCCGCGATCCCGGCCGTTACCCGTACGTCGCCGAGGACCACGTGGACGTTCTCGACGTCGACACGTCCGATGACACCGCCGTGTTGACCGCGTGCCGTGGTATGGGCGCCGCCCTGGTGGGCGTCATCTCAAGCTCTGAGTATTTTCTGGTCGCGGCCGCAACCGCGGCCGCGACGCTCGGCCTCGGCGGCGCCGATCCGGCCGCGTTGCTGCGGTGTCGTCACAAGGACCGGCAACGACGCACGCTCGCGGCGGCCGGCCTGCCGGTGCCGGCGTTCCGCGCCGCGACGGAGGTCGACGAGGCCGTCGCCGTCGCCACCGACCTCGGGTATCCGGTGGTCGTCAAGCCCACGACCGGTTCCGGATCGGTGGGGGTGCGGCTGTGCCGCACGGCCGCGGAGGTCTCCTCGCACGCGGAAGCGTTGCTGGGCCGCACCTCCAACGAACGCGGCATCGCCGGGCCGCGACTGGTGCTGGTCGAGGAGTACGTGACCGGGCGGGAATTCTCGGTGGAGACGCTCGGCGCCACCCCGATCGCCGTGGTGGGTAAGCGACTCGGGCCGGAGCCGTATTTCGTGGAGACGGGGCACGACGTTCCCGCACCGGTCGAGCGGCACCGGTCGGCCGAACTGGCAACGGTTGCGATGCGCGCGGTGGCCACGCTCGGCGTCGGGTGGGGCGCCGCGCATACCGAACTGAGGTGGACCGCGCGCGGTCCCGTCCTCATGGAAGTCAACCCGCGACTCGCCGGCGGGATGATCCCCGCGTTGGTGCGGCTGGCGACGGGCGTCGACCTCGTCGACGCCGTCGTCGCGCGGGCGACGGGTCACGTGACGACGACGGTGCCGCGCGCCCGTGGTGCCGCGTCGATCCGCTTCGTCCGCGCCGGCCGGTCGGGGACGGTGATCGCGACGCACGGCACCGCTGCCGCCCGCGCCATGCCCGGCGTCGCGGCCGCCGTCGTGACGGTGCGACCGGCCGACACGGTGACGCTCAGCCAGTCCTTCACCGACCGGATCGGGTACGCCATCGCGTCCGGACCCGACCCGGCGACCTCGGCACAGCGGGCGACCGCCGCCGCGGCGGCGCTGCACATCGACATCCGACCGATTCCGCTTGGGAGTGAGCCATGACAGATTCCGCCACGCCGGTTCCCCGGTGGACCGCGCACGGCGCGGGCGGCACCGGCTTCGCACGCCTCGACAGCACTGTCGCCGCACCGGTCGTCGACCGCATCGTCGACGTGTACGGGCCGGACCTCCGCGGCCCGTTGCTCGCCGCCCACGCCGCGGTGGTGGCCGCGCTCGCGTCGACACCGCGCGTCGTCACCGGGGTCCGCGACCTCGACGGCACGGTCCGGACGCGCGCGCTCACCGTGAACGCCGGCGGCTGGCCGACGCTCGTCGTCGCGGCCTCGCGGCCGACCGCGACCGCCGGCGGTCCCCCGCCGGAGACCGTGCTGGACCTCGGATCGCCGTGCGCCGAACCGGATCCGGCCACCGTGCTGCACGTCTCTCTCACACCGGCCGGCGACGGTCTCGCGTTGTGCCTGCGCTACCGGCGGGACGCCGTCGACGACTCCTGGGCGGCCCGGGTCGCGGGCTACCTCCACGCCGCCCTCGACGCGCTGACCGGCACCGGCTCGCCCCGCGACGCCGGGTCCCTCATCGGCGCGGACGAGCGGCACGCGTTGCTGCACATGGGCGGACCCGTCCGCGACCTGCCGGACCGGCGGTTCACCGAGATCTTCGAGGAGCTGACCGTCGAGCATCCCGACGCGGTCGCCGCCATCCACAATGGACAGCGGTGGACCTACCGGACGCTGAACGCCCGCGCCAACCAGATCGCGCACGCGTTGCTGCGCCGCGGAATCCGGGCCGAGGACCCGGTCGCCGTCGTGATGGACCGCACGCTCGACTGGCTCGCCGCCACGATCGGCGTCCTCAAGGCCGGTGGCGTGTACCTGCCGGTGCGACCCGACTTCCCGCCGGACCGCGTCGCCACGCAGCTGACGAGGAGCGGGTGCCGCTTCGCCGTCACCGAACCGCGGAGCGCGCCGACGCTGCGGGCCACCGTGGAGCGCGCCTGCGCGACCGTCACGGTCGCCGAGGCCTACGCGTCGGATTCCGTCGGCGATCCGGCGGTGCCGGTGGGGCCGGACCAGCTCGCGTACATCTACTTCACCTCGGGCTCGACCGGCGCGCCGAAGGGCGCGATGTGCGAGCACGCCGGCATGCTCAACCACCTCTACATGAAGGTGGAGGACATGCGGCTCGGCCCGGGCGACGTCGTGACGCAGACCGCCTCGCAGTGCTTCGACATCTCGCTGTGGCAGTTGCTGGCGCCGCTGCTCGTCGGCGGCGCCACCCGGATCGTCGACACCGACACGCAGCTCGACGTCGGGAAGTTCCTCGACCTGCTGGCCGCCGGCGGCGTCCAGGTGATCCAGATCGTGCCCGCCTACCTCGACGTCCTGCTGTCCACAGTGGAGCGTGACCCGCGCGCGCTCGGCGACCTGCGCAGCGTCTCGGTGACCGGCGAGGCGTTGCGGTTCGAGCTGGTGCGGCGCTGGTTCGCTACCTACCCGGACATCCCGCTCGTCAACGCCTACGGCGCCACCGAGGTCAGCGACGACACCATGCACGCCATTCTCGACCGCGCGCCGGAGCGCGGTTTCGTCTCGGTCGGACGCACCTTGCGCAACGTCGACACCTACATCCTCGACGAGCACCTGCGCCTCGTGCCGACCGGCGCGCCCGGCGAGATCGTGTTCTCCGGCGTGTGCGTGGGGCGCGGCTACATCAACGACCCGGAGCGCACCGCCGCCGCGTTCGTCGAGGACCCGTTCCGGCCCGGCACCCGGCTCTACCGCACCGGCGACTTCGGCCGGTGGCTGCCCGAGGGCACCATCGAGTTCCTCGGCCGCCGCGACGAACAGGTGAAGGTGCGCGGGTACCGCATCGAGCTCGGCGAGATCGAGAGCCGGTTGCTGCGGATGCCGGGGGTCGGGCAGGTCGCCGTGGTCATCACGGGATCCGACGAGCAGAGCCGCAACCTCGTGGCGTTCTGCACCGGACCGGACACGCCGCAGCCGGCCGACATGCGTGACTTCGTGGCCGCCGCGGTGCCCGAGTACATGGTCCCGTCGTACTTCCACCGCCTCGACGAGCTTCCGCTCACCGAGAACGGCAAGGTCGACAAGCGACGCCTGATGGCGCTCGCGGAGACGCTCGGACAGGGCGCGGCGGCGTTCGTGCCACCGGCCACCGGTGCCGAACGACGCCTCGCGACCGCGTGGGCCGAGGTGCTCAACGTGCCGGTCGGCCGGATCGGGCGCGACGACAGCTTCTTCCGGCTGGGCGGCACGTCGCTCGCCGCCGTGCGCCTGGTGGTCAAGCTGGACCGGCGGGTGTCGCTGCGGCAGCTGGTCAGCACACCGGTGCTGCGCGATCTCGCCGGGCTGGTGGAGTCGGCGGACGCACCGGACGGGTCGGCGTCGTCCCTGCTGCAGCCACTGTCCACACCGGACCTCGACCCGGTGGCGACCCTCGTCTGCTTCCCGTACGCGGGCGGGAACGCGGTGAACTTCCAGCAACTGGCGCGGGCGCTGGAGCCGTCCCGCATCGCCGTTTCCGGCGTGGAGCTTCCGGGCCACGACATCGCCGGCACCGACGGCGACCTCGCCGACGTCGCCGCGATCGCCGAGCGCGTCGACCGCGAACTGGCCGGCGTGTCCGGGCCCGTGCTGCTGTGGGGTCACTGCGCCGGCGCCGCTTTCGCGCTGGCGGTCGCGCGCCGGATGGAGGACCGCGGCGCCGCGCCGGCCGGGCTGGTGCTCGGCGCGATGCTGCTCGACGAGCCCGCGGTGCTGGACGCCGAGAACGCCGCCGTGTCGGCGATGAGCAACGCCGAGATCACCGCGCAGTTGCACCGCGACAGCGCCTACATCGAGCTGGACCTGCTGCGGTCGGAACGCGCCGACGTCGTGGGCGCGGCGTACCGCCACGACGTGTGCACCACGAACGCCTATCTGCGGAACGCCGTCCCGGCACGCCTGGCGACGCCGGTCGACGTGGTGGTCGCCGCCGACGATCCGTCGACGTCGGGGTACGCCGAGCGGTACGGGCGGTGGCGGCTGCTGGCCGACACGGTGCGGCTGCACGAGGTGGCGGAGGGCGGCCACTACTTCGTCCGGACGCGGGCCGCGGAGGCCGCCGCTGTCGCCGTCGCCGTCCTCGAAACCGTCACCGCGGCCGTCCGCTGATGCTCATCCGTGGCGGTTCCGACGTGCTGCTCGCCGCGCCGCGCTACCACGGTGCGGCCGGCGTCAGCACCGCGTTCGGCACGTTCGGCGAGCTGCTGCAGGGCGTGCTGCCGGAACCCGACGCGGACTTCCTCGTGACGCTTCCGGTCGCCCGCTGGACGACGGCGCAGTTCCGCGCCGACCCGTGGGCGACCGACGTCGACGTGCGCCCGGCACACAAGCACAAGGCCCGCCGCCTCGCGCGGATGCTGCTGACGGCGGCCGGCGCGCCGGGCGGCGGCGTGGTCACCATCGACTCCAGCCTGCCCGAGGGGAAGGGCATGGCCAGCTCGTCGGCCGACCTGGTGGCGACGGCCCGCGCCGTCGGCAACGCGCTGCGGCTGGACCTGGCCCCGGACGTCATCGAGGGCTTCCTCCGCGAGATCGAGCCGACGGACGGCGTGCTGTACCCGGCGATCGTCGCGTTCGACCACCGCGCGGTGCGGCTCCGGTCGTGGCTGGGATCGCTGCCCACGCTGACGATCGTCGGCGTCGACGAGGGCGGCACGATCGACACCGTCGAGTTCAACCGGATCGAGAAGCCGTTCTCGGCCGCCGACCGCCGCGAGTACGCGCGCCTGCTCGACCGGCTCACGGCCGCCGTCGCCGCCCGCGACGTGGCGACCGTCGGCGCGGTGGCCACCCGCAGTGCGGAGATGAACCAGATCCTGCGCCCGAAACGCCTCCTGGCGGCCGTCACCGGGATCTGCGGTGCGGTCGGCGGGCTGGGCGTGGCCGCGGCACACAGCGGCACGATGCTCGGTGTGCTGCTGGACACCCGTCACCGGCGTTACGTCGAACAGGTCGCCGAGACCGTCCACCGCTGCTCCGCGCTGCGCGCCGAGGTGTCGCTGCACCGCACGTTGAGCTTCGACTGAGCCTGCGTTCTCAGGCGGCGGTGGGGACGGCGGGGACCGGGACCAGCGGCTCGGCGAACGCCACCACGACCTCGCGGTCGCCCGTGTAGGGGTCGCGGCTGTGGGCAGTGCGGAGGTTGTCCACGATGGACAGGTCGCCCGCCCGCAGTGGCTCCCGCACGGTGTGCGCCGCGTAGACGTCGTTGATCAACGCCACCGTCGCCTCGTCGAGCGGGTCGCCATTGCCGTACGTGGTCGTGTACGGGAGGCCCTCCGGGCCGAACTCGGCGACGAGGTACTCGCGCACCGCCGGCTCCATCGTCCACTCGTTGAGGAACGCGATCTGGTTGAACCAGACCGGTTCCCCGGTCTCCGGGTGCGCCACCACGGCCGGGCGGCGGCGGCTCGTCCGCACGGTTCCGTCGGGGGTCAGGGTCAGCTCGATGTCCTCGGCCCGGCAGTGGTCGGCCAGAGCGTCCAGCTCCGTGACGCCGTAGGCGTCCTGCCACCCGACGCCGATGAAACCGTTGTGGTTGCGGATCAGCCGCCAGCCCTCGCGGGCGAACCGGTCGACCAGGGTGGGCGGCAGGTCGCGCAGCACGGCGGCGCCGTCGGCGAGCGCGATCGCGCCACCGCTCGCCGGCGCGACGAGGCAGCCGAACAGCATCAGGCCGGGCACCTCACGGCCGTACGAGCCCTCGTGGTGCATGCACATCGGTTGGTCCGGCGGCCACGCGGCCGACGAGTGCGCGATCCCGGCACCGGGCCGCGGTTCGCGCGGCGCGAACGGCTCGCGCTCCCGCACGGTCGTATCGGTGACGGCGTGGCAGGCGGCCGCGAACGACCCGTCGTCGACGATCGGCAGGCCGCGGACGACGACCGCGCCGGTGCGCGTCACCACCGACCGGACCGCCTCGCGGTGGGCGCGCAGCCAGTCCGGACCGGCGCCGTCGGGAACGGTGATCACAGCGGTCATCTCACACCCTCGAATCTCAGCTCCAGCAGGGATGCCACGAGCGGTTCGGGCGCCGGCTCCGCCGGGACCGCTGCCTCGTGCCACAAGCGGCGGCGCTCGAAGCGGGGACGTGGGCGTGGTTCCCGCGTCACCGGATGCCCGCCGTCGTAGGCGCTCGCGATCAGGTGGGCGTTCGTGCCGCCGAGGCCGAACGCGCTCACCCCGGCCACGCGCGGGCCGGTCCACGGCCGCAACGCGGTGTTCGGCACGAACGGCGACGCCGCGAAGTCGAACCGCGGGTTCGGTTCGGCGCAGTGCAGCGTCGGCGGGATCTCGCCGTGCTCCAGCGCCAGCAACGCCTTCACCAGACCGGCGATTCCGGCGGCGCTCAACAGGTGACCGACGTTGGACTTCACGCTGCCGATCGCGCAGAAGCCGGTGCGGTCGGTCTGTTCGCGGAAGGCGTCGGTCAGCGCGCGCAGCTCGATCGGGTCACCGATCATCGTCGCGGTGCCGTGCGCCTCCAGCATTCCGACGTCGGTGGCGGCGCGGCCAGCGAGCCGCAGCGCGTCCCGGACGACCTTCGCCTGCGCACGCGGGTTCGGTGTCGTGAGGCCCATCGTGGCGCCGTCGTTGCCGACGGCGACCGCCTCGATGACGGCGCGGATCCGGTCGCCGTCGCGCCGGGCGGCGTCGAGTCGCTTGAGCAGCAGCACGCCGCATCCCTCGCCGGGAACGAAGCCGTCGGCGTCGCGGGCGAACGTCGCGCACCGGCCGCGCGGCGACAGCGCCCGGGCGGCGCTGAACTCCAGGTACGGCTCGGCGTCGAGCAGAACCTCGACACCACCGGCGAACGCGAACTCCGACTCGCCGGACAGCAGGCTCGCACAGGCGAGCCGCACCGCGACGAGCGCCGACGAGCAGGCGCTGTCCACCACGAGATTCGGCCCGCGCAGGTCGAAGTGGTGCGCGAGCATCGCGGCGATGAAGTTCTGGTCGCCGCCCAGGCCGAGGCCGCCCGCCGCGCCGATCCGCCGGCGGTAGCCCGACATCCGGGCACCGACGAACACGCCGACGTCGCGCCCGCGCACGTCGATGTCGTCGTATCCGGAGTCCGCCAGGCAGGTCGCCGCGCCCTCCAGCACGAGACGGATGGCGGGATCGAGGTCGCGCGCCTGCCCGTCGGTCATCCCGAACCAGTCGGGATCGAAGTCCTCGACGCCGTCGACGAACCCGCCCCACCGGCTGATCGACCGGTCCGGCGCGGGTTCCGGGCTGTATACCGCGTCGACGTCCCAGCGACCGGCCGGTACCTCGCCGATCCCGGAGCGGCCCTCGCGCAGCAGTCGCCAGAACGCGTCCACGTCCGGCGCGCCCGGCATCCGCGCGGCCACACCGATCACGGCGATCCGCCGGTCGTCGCGATCGGGTTCCACCACGGTCGTCCGCGCGGGTTCCGCGCGGATCTCCAGGCCCGTGTCTCCCAGAAAAGCGTTCAGCCGACGCAGTGTCGGGTGCTCCAGCACCGTCGCCGGTTCGAGGGGACGCGCGATGCGCCGCTCGATCCGCGACACCAACTCGGCCAGCAGCACCGATTCCACGCCCAGATCGCCGAACGTGGCGTCGACGTCCAGGTCCGGAACGGGGATGCCGAGCAGGTCCGAGAACAGGTCCAGCAGCCACGGGGCGACCGGTCCGTCCACGGTGGACGGTCGGTTCACGGTGAGGGCCGTCACCGGGTCGAGCCGGCCGGGAGCGGGAAGCACCGTCGCCGACCCGACGCCGGCGAGCACCCGGTCGAGCACGGCCAGACCCTCCCGGTCACCGATCGGGTCCAGGCCGGCCGGCGCCGCGGCGTCCGGCCGGGCCGTGCCGCCACCGGTGTCCCGCCACACCGGCCAGTCGACGGCGCGCACCGGGCGGCCGGCCGCGGTGTGGTGGGCGGCGGCGTAGTCGAGGTAGGCGTTGGCCGCGGCGTAGTCGGCGACCCCGGCCGCGAGCGCCGGCACGGCCGCCGACACCGACGAGAACAGGACGACGGCGTCGAGGTCGTCGGTCGCGGAGAGGTCGAGCAGGACGTCGAGGCCGTCGCCCTTGGGCTCGAACACGGTCGCGACGTCGGCGAGGCTCTTGTGCGCCAGCGGCGCCGGGCCGAGGCTCCCGCGCCCGGCGCAGTGCACCACCGCGGCGAGGGCGCCGAGACGGCTCCGGACGTCGGCCAGGAATCCGCCGACGGCGGCGCGGTCGGTGAGCGGTCCATTGTGGACCATCACCCGGGCGCCGAGCGCGGCAAGGTCGTCGACGCGGGCCGTCGTCTGCCGGCCGAGCACCGCGATCCGGCGCGCGCCACGGTCGACGAGGTGACGCGCGACGAGCGCGCCGATCCCGCGCGTGCCACCGGTCACCACGTAGACCCGGTCCGGATCGGGCCGGAAGTCGACGTTGTCCGACGCCGGCACGGGCACGAGGCGGCGCCGGTACCGGACACCGGCCCGCACGCAGATCTCGCCCTGCGGATCGGCGGTGCGCCACTCGGTCGCGATGCGGTCGGCGAGATCGGGTCCCGGCTCGACGTCGACCACGGTGGCGCACACGCGCGGGTGCTCGGCACCCAGCGACCGCACGAACCCGGCCAGGCGGGCGCCGCGCGTCGTCGGTGCCATCGTGCCGGAAAGCGTGCCGGGGAGGTCGAGCAGGCCGCTGGTCACGTGCAGCACCCGCAGCACCGACGGGCGGCGCCGGAGCAGGTCCTGCAGCGCGGCCAGGTGCGCGGTCCACGGTCCGGCGTCGTGCTCGGCCGGCCCGTCGGCCAGGGCGTGGAGGTTCAGCCATCCGCTCACCGGGCCGGCGGGCAGCGCGGCGACCGGATCGCCGGTGTCGAGGGTGACCACCGTCGCCGGTCGCAACGCGGCGGCGACGGCCCGGGCCAGGCCGGCCAGCGCCGGCGGGTGCAGGCAGACGACCGTGCCGCCAGCGGTCGGCGCGGCGGCCGCGTCGGTGACCGGCTCCCACACGGAGGTGAAGAGCGGGACCTCCACTGTGGACAATGGCGCGGCCGGGGTTCGGGGGGATGACGTGGGTGGCACGCATCGTGTGCGGGCGAACGGGTAGCCGGGCAGCGCCACGAACCGCGGCCGGACCGGGTACAGCGCGTCCCAGTCGACCGTGCCGCCGCGGACCCAGTGCAGCGCGAGGTCGTCGAGCCCAGCTCCGGCCGGTGCCGGTGCGGCGCCCGTGCCGTCGCCGCGCAGGACGGCGGACTCGTCGCCGTCGGCCGCCCGGCGGAGCGCGGCGCGCACCGTGTCCGCGTCACCGACCACGGCCAGCCGTTCCCGCATCGCCTCGCGACCGACCTGGAGTGTGTAGGCGATGTCCGCCGCCGGCGCGGTGGCGGTGTCCAGGGCGTCGGCGACGCTGCCGCCCAGTTCCCGCAACTGGGCGGGGGTGCGGGCGGACAGCACGAGGAGGACGGGGCCACCGTCGGACCCGGGGGCGGGATCGTCCACATGCGACTCGACGACGATGTGGCCGTTGGCACCGCCGGCGCCGAAGGCGCTGATGCCGGCCCGGCGCGGCACGCCTCGCCACGGTGCGGCGGTGCGCTGCACCCGGAACGGCACGGCGTCCCAGTCAATCGCCGGGTTCAGGTCGTCGGCGTGGATCGACGGCGCGAGCATCCGGTGCCGGAACTGCAGCACCACCTTGGTGAGCCCGGCGATCCCGGCGGCCGCCTCCAGGTGACCGATCGACGACTTCACCGAGCCGATGGCGCAACGCGCCGGCGCGCCGCCAGCCGACTCGAACGCCCGCGCCAACCCGTTGATCTCGACGGGATCGCCGAGGGCGGTGCCGGTTCCGTGCGCCTCCAGGTATCCGATCGTGGCGGCGGGCAGGCCGGCGTCGCGCAGCGCCGCGGCGACGAGGTCGCCCTGCGCCACCGGGTTCGGCACCGTGTAGCCGTTCGTGCGGCCGTCGTGGTTGACCGCCGTCCCGCGGATGACGGCCTGGATCCGGTCGCCGGCGGCGATCGCGGCGGCGAGCGGCTTGAGGACGACCGCACCGACGCCCTCCCCCGGCACGAACCCGTCACCGCCGGCGCCGAAGCTGCGGCACCGGTGGTCAGTGGACGCCATGCGCAGCTGCCGCAGTTGCCGGAACTTGTTGGGGTGCAACGACAGGTTGACGCCGCCGGCGATCGCCGCCGCGCACTCCCCGCGCCGCAGGCTCGCCACGGCGAGATGGATCGCGGTGATCGACGACGAGCACATCGTGTCGACCGTGAGGCTCGGCCCGTTGACGTCGAGGAGGTACGACACCCGGTTGGCGATGCCGGCCACCGCCGAGCCCGTGGTGGGGCCGCCGTCCAGCCCGAAGAACGGGTACTCGTTGTACATCGAGCCGACGAACACGCCCACCCGGCCGGCGTAGTCGTCGCGCAGCCGCCGCCGGGTGTGCGCGGCGTCCTCCAGCGCGTGCCACGCGGTCTGCAGGAACAGCCGCTCCTGCGGGTCCATCAGCGCGGCGTCGCGCGGGGTGATGCCGAAGAACAACGGATCGAAGTCGTAGACGCCGTCGAGGAACCCGCCGATCATTCCCTCGCCGGCCCACTCCGGGCGGTGCCGGTCCTCGGGCAGCGGCCCGATCACGTCGCGGCCGGCCACCAGGTTGCGCCAGAACGTGTCGAGATCGGGCGCCTGCGGGTACCGGCCGGCGATCCCGATGACGGCGATCGCGTCTCCATCCATCACGGGTTCGGGCTCGGGCTCGACGACCGCGACGCGAGCCGGCTCCGGTCGGGACGACGGCAGCGCCGAGGCGACACCCGCCAGGTCGCGGTGTTCGAAGAACAACGTCTGCGGGACCGGTCCGAGGTCGCGGATCAACCGCTCGTTGAGCCGGGTGATGAGCAGCGACGTGAGCCCGTACGCGTCCAGCGGCACCGTCGGGTCGAGCCGCTCGACCGGGATGCCCGACAGTTCCGCGTAGACGCCGCGCAAATAGTCCACCCGGTCACCCGTATCGACAACGGGCGCGGGCGGCGGGCCGTACGTGCCGGTGTCGAACGGGTACGTCGGCAGGGGAATGCGGCGGCCGGTCGGGTGTGCGCTCCAGTCGACGGTCTCACCGGCGAGCCAGCGCGCCGCGTCACCCTCCACAGTGGACGGATGCGGGCGGCCCGACGCCACCCCGTCGAGCGCGGCGTCCAGGTCGTCGAACCCGGTGCAGACCATGACGGCCCGGTGGGCGAGCGCGACCCGGCCCGTCCGCAACGTGTGCGCCACGTCGACGAGGGCCGGCAGCCGGCGGTGGCGACGCCGCTCGGCGAGGTGCCGCCGCAGGCGTCCGGCGAGCTCCGCGAGCTGCGCCGGGCTCGCGGCCGAGAGCGGAACGACCTGAGCCTGGCCCGCCGCCGGGAGCGGGACGACCTGTGGACCGGCGGGGCGGTCGTCCGCCGGCACCGGTTCCGGCGACCGGAGCACGACGTGGCCGTACGATCCGGTCGCGCCGACCGCGTTCACCAGTGCCCGCAACGGCTCTCCGGCCGGCGGCGTCCAGTGCGTGAGCGTGTCGGCCACCGCGACCGCGGTGCCGCGCGCGTCGGTCACCGGGCTCGGCTGGGCCGACACGATCGTGGGCGCCAGCTGGCGGTGCCGGAACTGCAGCAGCACCTTCGCCACCTGCGACAGCCCGGAAGCCGCCTCGAGGTGACCGATGTTCGGCTTGACCGTGCCGAGCGGCACCGGCGCCGCGCGTCCGGCGAAGACGCCCGTGAGCGCCTCGACCTCGGCCGCGTCGGCGAGCACCGCGCCGGCGGCGGCGCACTCGACGTACCCGATCCCGTCGGCGGTCAGGCCGGCACCGGCGAGCAACGCCGTCATCGACGCGGTCAGCGCCGCCGCGTCCGGCGTCCCGAACCGGCCGGAACCGCCGACGTGACCGATCCGGCTCGCCTCGACGAGGGCATGGACGGTCTCACCCGACCGGTCCGCCGCGGCCCGCGGACGCAGCAGCAGCGCGACGATCCCCTCGCCGGGCGACCAACCCACCGCGGTCGCGTCGAACGCGCCGTCCGGACGCTCGCGGGCCAGCAGCCCGAGGTCGTCGAGGAGGGCGACGTGGTACGGGTGGCTCACCAGGTTCGCCGCCGCCACCACCGCGGCGTCGCACTCGCCCCGGCGCAGGCTCTCCACCGCCAGGTGCAGCGCGGTGAGCGACGACGAGCACGACGTGTCGACCGCCACGCTCGGACCGCGGAAGTCGAACGCGTGCGAGATCCGGTTCGCCGCGTCGGAGGCGGTGGCCGACACGGTCGCCGGTGCGCCGGCGCGCCATCCGTCGGTGCCGGTGTGCTGGTGGTCGTTCCACATCGCGGCGAGGAACACGCCGACCCGGCCGGCCGCGTTCACCGACGACGGGCTGTGGCCCGCGTTCTCCAGGCATTCCCAGACGGTGTGCAGCAACAGCCGCAGTTGCGGGTCGAGGTCGGCGGCGTCGACGGGCGCGATACGGAACAGCAACGGGTCGAACGCGTCGATCGCGTCGAGGTAGCCGCCGACGGGACGCGGCGCGCCGGACGGCCAGCCGGTCCGGTCGGCCGGCACCGGGCGCAGCGCGCTGGCGCCCCGGCTGAGGTTGTGCCAGAACGCGTCCAGGTCGGGCGCGTCCGGAAAACGGCCGGCGGCACCGACGACAGCGACCTCACCGCTCGGGATCACACGCTCGGTGACGGCGGGACGCGCGAACGGCGGCACCGCGTCGATCGGGGCCGGCGTGTCGTCCGGAACGAGCGGGCCGGCGAGGAAGGCGTGCAGGTACCGGTGCCGGTCGTCGAGGCCGAACGCGGCCCGCACCGGGTCGAGCGCGACCGTCCCGATAGGACAGAGCGCGACGCCGGTGGCCGCCTGACCGAGCATCAGGACCTGCCCGAGGTAGCCGGCCTCCAGCAGCATGAACCGTTCGCTGTCGGCGCCGTACAGCGGCTCGATCGCGTCGAGGCAGCCGAACAGGAAGATGCCGACGCCGGCCGCGTCGAACACCGGCCGGTTGTAGACGAAGTGGACGGTGCGGTCGACGGCGGCCGTCGCGTCGACGAGGTGCAGGCAGTGGTCGACCGGATGGTGGTAGTACAGGCCCGCCGGCAGGCCCTCGACGGCGCCCGGCTTGACGTGCAGGTACACCCGCACGGCGTAGGTGTCGCCGGCGGAGGGATAGAGCCGCCGCCGGTCCGGCGTCTCGTGGAGCAGGCCGAGCAGCGCCGACAGCTCGGCGTACGTCAGCGGACGGTCGCCGAACCGGCGCCGGCTGGCGCGCCAGTCCCGGTACACGGCGGGCACGTCGGACCCGTCCAGCGGGAGGACGGGCGTGCCGGGGGCCGCGATCCGCAGGTCGGGACGGGCGCTCTTGAACGCTTCCCGGCTGCCCGGATCGAAGAAGTCCACATCGGACGGTGGGACGTCCGGGACCGGTTCCGGCGTCGCCGCCTCGTCGACGACGGGTTCCCCGCCGCCGATCGCGGCCGCGATCCCGGCGACCGTCGGGTCGGCCAGCAGTACCGAGACCGGCACCCGCTGCCCGTGCCGCTTCTGCAGTGCGGCCGACACCTGGACCATCGTGAACGAGGTCGCGCCGAGGTCCCATACGTCGTCGTGGACGTCCACGGTGGACACTCCGAGCAGCTCGGCGAAGATGACCGCGATCTCGGCCGTCAGGTCGACACCGTCCGGTGTGGACGGAGCCGACACCGACCCGAGCGTGTGGCTGCTCCCCGGCTCGACCGGCCACGGCAGCGCGTCGCGGTCGAGCTTGCCGTTCGCGGTCGCCGGGAACGTGTCCACGAACGCGACGACGTTGGGCACCATGTAGTCCGGCAGCGCCGCCGCCGCGTGCCGGCGCAGCTCTCCGACCGGTGGCGGCGCACCGTCGGGAACGACGTATGCGACGAGCTTCCGGTCGCCGGAGTGGTCGGGGCGGGCCAGCGCCACGACGTCACGCACGGCGGGATGCGCGCGGAGCCGGTGCTCGATCTCGCCGAGCTCCACCCGGAACCCGCGGATCTTCACCTGCCCGTCGGCGCGGCCCTGGAACGACAGCACGCCGTCGTCGAAGTACAGCGCCCGGTCACCGGTGCGGTAGAGCCGCGCGCCCGGGCGCCGGTCGAACGGGTCCGCAATGAACCGCTGCGCCGTCAACTCCGGCTGGCGGTGGTAGCCGATCGCCAGGCAGTCGCCGCCGATGTACAGGTCACCCTCGACACCGGGCGGGCACGGCTGCAGGTGCTCGTCGAGGACGTGGTACCGCGCGTTGTCGATCGGGCGGCCGTACGGAATGCTCCGCCACGCCGGGTCGACGACGTCGACGTCGAACCAGTTCGACCAGACGGTCGCCTCGGTGGCGCCGCCGAGGCTGACGATCCGGGCGCCGGTGAACACCGCGCGCACCTCGTCGGGCAGCGGCAGCGGCGTGTAGTCACCGCTGAGGTAGACGAGCCGCAGCGCTCCCGGGCCGGTGACGGCCGGCAGCAGCGGGGCGAGCTGGTTGAGCGTCGTCGGTGCGGAGTTCCAGAACGTCACCGGCTCGTGCACCAGGAGGTCCAGCAGGCGCTCGGGGTCGCGCTGCTCGGCGGCGTCGGCGACGTACAGCGAGGCGCCGAGGCCGAGCAGGCCGAGGATGTCGAACACCGACAGGTCGAAACCGAGCGAGGTGACGCACAGCCCGACGTCGTGCGGGCCGAACCCGTGCGTCCGCGCGCACCACGCGAACAGGTTGCGCAGCGGCCGGTGCGCCACCGCGACGCCCTTCGGCTTCCCGGTGCTGCCGGACGTGAAGATGACGTATGCCGTGCTGTCGCCGGTGGTCCGCGGCGCCGGATCGCCGATGTCCGGCCGGTCCGCGTCGGCCGGGTCGAGGTCCATTGTGGACACGGCGGGGGTCCAGCCGACCCGGTCGGCGGTGGTGAGCACGAGCGCGACGCCGGAGTCGGCCAGGATCGTCGCGGCGCGCTCGCCGGGCAGCCCCGGTTCGAGCGGAACGTAGAAGCCGCCGGCCTTGAGGATGCCGAACACCGCGGCCACCATCGCCGGTCCGCGCGGCACCGAGACGCCGACACCGACCTCCGGCCCGACGCCCCGGGTGGTCAGGTCCCGGGCGATCCGGTTGGCCCACCGGTTCAGCGCCGCGTACGTCATCGTGGCAACCTCGCGGGAGCCGTCCGGCGCCACCGCACGGGTCCAGCGCAGCGCCACGGCGTCGGGCCGGATCCGGGCCTGCGCCTCGAAGTCGACGTGCACCGGCGCGGACCCGTCGAACGCGCGTGCGGTGTCGTTCCATTCGTCGACAATGCGCACCCGGCGGCGGGCGTCTGCCGGCAGTCCGGCCAGGATCTCGGCGTAGCCGGCGAACGCCCGCTCCAGCACGCCGTCGGCGAAGTGCGTGTCGACGGTGTCCCAGGAGTAGCGCAGTTCGTCGCCCTCCTCGATGGCGACGCAGTCCAGCGACACGTCGGGGGTGCAGGTGCGCCACGGGCCGATCCGCACGCCGGCCGGCAACGGTTGCGCGTGCAGGTCGAGCACGCCGGTGTAGACGACCGGCAGGTCGAACTGGCCGCCGCGGCGCTCGCGGGCGACGCGCTTGCGCAGCTCGGTGAGCCCGCTCACCGCGTCGGCCGGGACGTCGGCGTCGAGCACGGCGCGGAACGCCGCCGCCTGCGCCCACAGCGGCAGGCCCGCGTCCTCGCGGACGATCCAGCTCAGCGCCGTGTACTCGCCGGGCCGCAGCGCCGCCGTGGCGTCGGTCCACCGCACCACCGGCACCGCGAACGGCGTCGGCACCTCGCGCGCGAGCACCTCCGTGAGCGCGGCGGCGAGCAGGTCGTCGGTGCGGACGCCGAACCGCTCGGCAGCCGCCCGGACGGCGGCCCAGTCCGTCACCCGGCCCTCCCGGCGGGTGCGGGCGCGGTCGGTCGATTGCGCGAGACGCGGGCCGGACGGCAGCGCGGCGATCCGCTCGCGCCAGTGCGCCGTCGCGGTGGCGTCGCCCCGCGCGCGGGCCGCCCGATGCTCACTGTCCGACGTGGACGGCGTGGGCGTGGCCGACGGGTCCGCGTACACCCGGAACAGCTCCCGGTACAGGAAGTGGATGCTGCGCCCGTCGATGATGTTCAGGTCGAGGGTGACGTGCACCGTTTCGCCGGTCACCCGCAGGTCGTTCTGCGGCCCCCGGCCGAGCGGGAACGCCCGGCTCACGAGGCGCTCACGGGCGCCGGCCGGAAGGGCGTCGGTCACCGGGATCTCGCGCCGGTCGGGCACGTGCGGGCTCACCAGCAGCCGGCCGTCGTGCGTCACCACCGTGCGCAGCACGTCGTACGCGGCGACGAGCCGCAACCACGCCGACTCCAACCGGTCCCGGTCGAGACCGGTGACGTCGAACGCGTGGTACACCTGGCACCCGTCCCACGGCGCCGGACCGTTCACCGCCCGCGGAACGTGGTACGCCTGCTGCAACTCGTTCATCGCGCGGTACGCCGGCTCGTCGGTCGTCACCTCGTTGAGGGCGTTGACGAACACCGCGAACAACTCCCGCACGACGCCGGGCTCGAACGCGTCGTCGACCACGTCCCAGCGGACGTGCAGTTCGCCGTCGCGCTCCCACATCTGGTGGTCGAGCGACACGCCGGTCGTCTGGCTCACCGCGTAGGTCACCTGTGACGCGAACCCGGAACCGGAGGACGGTCCGGTGCCGAGCAGGCTGGTGAACACGACCGGCAGCCGGGCCGGGCGGCCCCGGCGGCGGCGCAACGCCGTCACGCCCGACACCACCGCGTGGTCGAGCGCGCTCCACAGGAGACCGTGGTTGTGGGTGACCGCCTCGGCGAGCGGCCGGTCGAGCGTGTCGTCCAGCGGCAGCACGACGCTCGACGTGAACGGCCCGACCACCTCGTCGGCAGCGCGCGGCAGCCGGCCGCGGTGGCTGGTGGTCAGCACGATCGACGCCGGGCGCGGGTCGCGCTGCCACGCGAACGCCTCGGCGAACAGCGTCAGCACGACCGCCGTGGGTGAGGCGTCGCAGGCGGCGGCGAACCGCTCGATCCGTTGCCACTGCGGCGCGCTCACGGTCGCGGTCAGCGCGCTGCGCCGGCGGACATGCTCCGACGCCGCAGGGGTAACCGCCAGCGCCGGCGAAGGGCCGTCGGGGAGCTCCGCCAACCGCTCCGCCCAATGCTCCAGGTGCGTCCGGTAGGTCGGACCGTTCCGTTCGGCCGCGATCGCGGCCAGGCACGCGCCGGGCTCCGTCACGGGCGCCGGCGGGTCGTACGCCGGGTCGGTGTAGAACAGCCACCAGTCCCGGAGCAGCAGCGCGAGCCCGTGCCCGTCGACGATCAGCACGTCGATGCTCAGGTGGACGACCGCCGGCCGGCCCGGCCGGAGCGACACCTCGACGGTGTACATCGGTTCCGTCCCCGGCTCGTACCGCCGGTGCGACAACCGTTCCCGCACCTCGGCCGGGTCGTGGCCGACCGCGATCGGTGCCGGTTCCCCGTCGTCGGCGACCCGCTGTCCGTCAGGAGACACCACCGCGCGCAGCATCGGGTGCCGCCGCACGACGCTGCGCCACGCGGCGTCCAGCCGGTCCACGTCCAGGTCGTCGACCTCGAACTCGCGGTACACGTGGCAGCCGACCGGGTCGTCGCCGCCCTGCTTCGCGACCAGGTACGCCTGCTGGAGGTCGGTCAGCGGCCCGAGGTCCACTGTGGACACCGGCACCGGCACCGGCGTCAGAGCCGCCCCGTCGGCCTCCGCCGTCACCCGGGCGATCAGGTCCGCGACGGTCGCGCCGCCGCCCAGCCACTGCACCGGAATGTCGACGCCGAACTCCGACCGGAGCTCGAACCACAGCCGCGTCGCCGCGAGCGAGCCGAGCCCGCCGTCGCGCAACGGGCTCTCGGTGCCCAGCTCCGCGTCCGGCAGGACGCCGGCCAGGATCCGCAGGACCGGTCCGCTGAGTCCGGACATCGCTGTCACCCTTCCGTTCGGCCGACCGTGGAGAGCTGGCGGGCCACCCCGTCGAGATAGGCGGCGGCGCCGGTCATCAGCAGCTCGGCGATGTCGTCCGGGTGGCGGGATCGCCAGTCCGCCAGCGCCGTGCCCGCCACCACCCGGTTGAACGCGCCGAGCGCCGGTCCACAGTGGACCTGGTAGTTGACGGCCGCGTCCGGCGTGCCCGCCAGCGCGACCCGGTTGGAGTGCGTGAAGTACCAGCGGAAGACGCGGGCCATCTTCGCCTTGGGGCTGCGGGCGACGAGGTCCATCTCATGTGGACGGTGCTTGCGCAGATACCGTTCCGTCTCGGTCCACACCTCGTCGAACGAGCGGCGGAAGTACCGTTCCTCGATGGTGCGCCGGGTGGCGGCGTCGATGTCGTCGAGCCCGTCGAGCTGCCGGTAGAGCTGGTACAGCTTGTTGGCGCGGGCCGCGAACAGGGTCCCCTTGCGCACCACCTGCACGCGGGCGCCGAGCTCGAACATGTCGCCGGCCGGCGCGTAGGCGGTGTCCTGCACGTCGATGCCGGCGAGCAGGTCCTTGACCGCGTCCGACGTGCCGGCCTCCACCGTGCACTGGTTCACCGATCCGGTGACCACGAAGTCGGCACCGAGCACGAACGCCGCCGCCACCGACTCGGGCGAGCCGAGCCCGCCGGCGGCACCGACCCGGATCCGCGTCGGGTACCGGTGCGTGGCCATCCGCTCGTCGCGCAGCCGGGTGATCGCCGGCATCAGCGTGTACGGGTTGCCGGCGTCGGTGTGCCCGCCGGAGTCCGCCTCCACGCACACATCGCCGGCGACCGGCAGCCGCGACGCGGCGCGGGCCTCGTCGGGCGTGAGCGACCCCTCGGCGACGAGGCGGTCCAGGACAGCCGCCGGCGGCGGATCCATGAACGCGGCCGCCACCTCCGGGCGGGACACCTTGGCGAGCACGTGCCGCACCGCCCGCGGTGTACCGGCCCGGTCGTGCCCGGCGCCGCTGAACCGGAACCGCACGACGCCGGGCGTCACGGACGTGTACGCCGCCGCCTCGACGTAGCGCACGTCGTGGTCGAGGTAGCGGGCGACGGTCTCCCGTTCGGCCGCCGGGTCGTCGGCGGTGGCGATCAGGTTCATGCCGAACCGGCCGGCGAGCCCGGGCTCGGCCCGCAGCCGCACGAGCGCGGCCGTCACCTCGTCGAGGCTGAGCCCGCCGGCGCCGAAGAAGCCCAGCAGGCCGGCCCGGCCCATCCGGGCGACCAGATCGACCGAGGCGATCCCCTTGTACATCGAGCCGGCCACATACGCGTACCGCACGCCGTAGTCGCGACGGAACTCCGCCGACCCCAGAACCTCAGGGGAGACGGAGCGCGGAGGAGCCGCGACCGGCGCCGGCGCGGGTGCCGTCCGGATCGCCTCCCACAGTCCGGTGAGGACCTTTCCCGGCCCCACCTCCACGACCTCCGACACTCCACTGTGGACGAGCCGGCTCATCGACTCCCACCACCGCACCGGACACCGGATCTGGCGCACGAGCAGCTCGCGGATCCCGTCGGCCGGATACGGCGCGGCGGTGACGTTCGCGATGACCGGGATCCGCGGCGGCTCGAACCGCACCGTGTCGAGGAACGCGGCGAACCGGTCGGCCGCGTCGGACATGTAGCGGGAGTGGAACGCGGCGCTGACGCGCAACGGCACGCACCGGCCCGCCTTCGCAGCCCGGATCGCCTTACCCGCCGCGGCGAGCGACGCCTCCGGACCGGACAGCACCACCTGGTCGGCCGAGTTCCGGTTGGCCACGTCGATGCCGGTCAGGCCGTCGGCGGCGAGCAGGTCGGCGATCCGGTCGACGTCGGCGCCGACGACGGCGAGCATCCCGCCACCGCTCGCCGCACCCATCAGCTCACCGCGCCGCTGGACCAGGCGCACGCCCGTACCGAAGTCGAAGCACCCGGCGGCGAACAGCGCGACGTACTCGCCGAGACTGTGCCCCGCGACGACATCGGGTCCGGGGCCGGCGGCCCGGCGAGCCAGCATCGACAACGCGCTCACGACGAACAGCGCCGGTTGCACCACCGACGTGTCACGCAGCCCCGGTGGAGAGTCGGTCAGGCACACCTCGCGGATGTCGTAGCCGAGGATCGCGGACGCCTCGGCGCACTCGGCCGGGAACCGGTCGAACAGGTCGGCGCCCATTCCGACGTGCTGGGCGCCCTGTCCCGGGAACACCCACGCGACCGTCATGACCGGCTCTCCCACGGCAGCACCTGGTTGCTGGCGAAGCCGGCGATCCGGTCGCGCACCAGCCCGGTGGACATCAGCCGGGAGAACTCCGTCACCGCGGCCCGTTCCATGTCGTCGGACAGCGCCCACATGCCGCGCAGGTACGCCTTCATGTCGGCGATGGTGTCCGGGTCGATGCGCCGCAGCCGCATCCGCAACCGGCGCAGGGCCGGCTCGGCGTCGTCGGCCAGCTCGTCGACGAGATGGAGCTGGTGCGCCCGCTCGGCCGGCACCGGCAGCGTCGACATCGTCATCGCGCTCGCCGGCTGGAAACCGACCCGCCGCACGAGGAACGGCAGGACGCAGCACGGCAGCAGGCCCCACAGCGCCTCCGGGAGACCGAATGTGCTGCGCCCGCTCGCGTACACGAAGTCGCTCGCGGCCGCGACCCCCACCCCGCCGCCGGCGACGCGTCCGTCCACGATGGACACCACCACGCGGGGAACGGTCGTGAGCCGTTTCAGGAGACCGAGGAACTGCCGCCCGCCGCGCTCGGCGAGATCGTCGGTGGCGGCGCCGGTGCTCGTCGCGTCGGCGAAGTCCATGCCCGTACAGAACACGCCCCCGTCGCCGGAGAGCGTCACGATCCGGCAGTCCGGTGACCGCTCGGCGCGGTCGAGCACCGCGTGCAGCTCGGCCAGCAGCACGTCGTTGATGGCGTTCTGCCGGTGCGGGCGGTCGAACACCACACGCAGCACGTCGCCGTCGTCCCGGACCCTGAGTGTCTCCATCGGTCAGCTCCAGCGGTAACGGCGGTGGAAGTTCTCGACGCGGTCGAGCACGAGCAGCGAGCGGCCCTCGAACTGCTTGCGGTACACCGCCTCGTAGGGCGTCACGTCGTACTCGTGGTCGCGCACGCCGCACATGCGGTGCAGGCTCAGGTCGCTGACGAGTTCGTACTCGTCCATCGCCAGCGCGTACCGGTCGTCGATCGCGGCACCGATCCCGCGCGCGGCGACGGCGGCCGACGACGCCGGCGTCACCACACCGCTGTAGAACTCCGACGCGCAGCCCGACCCGTAGGAGAACAGGCCGATCCGCTCCGGGCGCCGCAGGTCCGCGTGGGACAGCAGCGAGCACAGCGCGAGGTACAGCGCCGCCGAGTACACGTTGCCGACCTGCTGGCAGAAGCGGAGACTCACCGCGACGCGGGCGTCGAAGTCTCGGTCGATGTCGGCCGGCGCGGCCCGCTTGTGCCGGCGCAGCAGCGTGCGGTGCGCGCCGCGCACCATCCCGGCGAACGGGGTGTGCAGCACGAGATGGCCGAACGAGTCGACGATGTCCGCGCCACCGACGCGGGCGGAGTAGTCCCGCCACGTCTCCTCGAGGCAGTTCATGTACGACAGCACGGACAGGTCGGAACTGCCCGCCTCCAGGTCGGGCCGGGGCCGCAACGTGTCCATCACCTCGTGGCTGTGGAAGCCGTTCGCGCCCGGGTCGAGATCGAGAACGTCGGGACGGTCACCGACGATCATCGCGACCGCGCCCGCGCCCTGCGACGGTTCCCAGTACGTGTCGCGCGCGGCGACGCTCGCCGCGTCGGTGGCGATCACGAGCGCCCTGGCACCCGGGCGACCCGCGACGATCGCGGCGGCCGTCTGCAGCGCCGCCGTGCCGCCGTAGCACGCGTGCTTCACCTCGAACGACCGGCACCGCCGCGACAGTCCCAGATGCTCGTGGATGTAGGTGCTGATCGGCTTGCCGAAGTCGAGCCCCGACTCGGTACCCACCACGACGAGTTCGATCGCGTCGCGCTCGGCCGGCGTCAGCGCCTCGACGAGCGGCCGGGCCGCGTTGACGCCGTTGGTGACCGGATCCTCGTTCGGCAGGTTGACCGACTTGCGTTCCATCATGAGGTTGCCCATGCGGGCCGGGTCCAGCCCGCGGGCGGCGAACAGGTCGCGCACCCCGAGGCTCGCCCGGCCCACGTACGCGTTGATGCTCTCGATACCGACGGCCATCCGCGCGTCACCTCCCACAGTGCTACGGAAGGTATGCCGCCGCGACCGCCTGCTGCTGCTCAGATCTGTGCAACCCGATCACCCTCCCGGGGGACCGGACGAGGTCCGGGGTTTCACATCGTTGCCTCCGGTGCGGCCGGCCTCTAGCGTGAGTGGACGCCCGGTACCTCCGGGTGCGTCGAGCCGAGGCCGCCGGTGCACGAGTTGTCGATCACCCAGAGCATCGTCGATGCCGTCACCGATCATGCCGACGGCGCCCGGGTGATCGGCATCCGCCTGACGGTGGGCCGCCTGTCGGGTGTCGTGCCCGACGCGATGCGGTTCTGCTTCGAACTGATCACCGAGGGGACGCCGTTGCAGGGTGCCCGGTTGGACATCGACGAACCGGACGGGCGTGCGCACTGCGCCTCGTGCGGCGACGACTTCACCGTGCCCGACTTCATCCTGTTGTGTCCGTGCGGGAGCGCCGACGTGAGACTCCTCGCCGGCCGGGAACTGACGATCACGTCGCTGGAGGTGGCCTGAGCATGTGCGCCGAATGCGGCTGCGGGGGCACCGGACACGACACCGGACACGATCACCCGCACGGCAGCACCCGGACGATCACCGTCGAGCAGGCCGTCCTGGCCGGCAACGACGCCCTGGCCGCCCGGAACCGCGAGTGGCTCGGCGCCCGCGGCATCACCGCCGTGAACCTCATGAGTTCGCCCGGCTCCGGCAAGACCACGTTGCTGGAACGGACCATCCACGACCTGCGCGGCGGCCGCGACGTGTCGGTGATCGAGGGGGATCAGGAGACGGCGCTCGACGCCGAACGGATCCGCGCCGCGGGATGCCCGGTCGTACAGATCAACACCGGCGGCGGCTGCCACCTGGACGCCGGAATGGTCGCCGGTGGCCTGAGCGCACTCGATCCACCGAACGGGTCGTTGCTTTTCGTCGAGAACGTCGGCAACCTGGTGTGCCCGGCGCTTTTCGATCTCGGCGAAACGAGCAGGGCGGTGATCGTTTCGGTCACCGAAGGCGACGACAAGCCGCTGAAATATCCGCACATGTTCGCCGTGGCGGATGTCGTGCTGATAAACAAGATCGACCTGCTGCCGTACGTCACATTCGATCCTGATCAATGCGCTGAGCGGGCCCGGAGCGTCCGGCCCGGCGTCGAGGTGATGTTGGTTTCCGCCACGACCGGCGCGGGAATCGACGCGTGGTTCCGGTGGCTTCGTTGACAGTGTTCGCGCCGGAAGCGTATACCGAGATGTACGTCACACCCGGGAGGTGGAGACGGTGCCTACTGCCGAAACACTGAAAGCGGAAGAGACACTCATCCATGTCCTGTGGATGAACGCGGGTCTCAGCTGCGACGGTGACTCCGTCGCGCTCACCGCGTCGACCCAGCCGAGCATCGAGGAGATCGCGCTCGGCGCGCTACCGGGCCTGCCGAAGGTCGCCGTGCACTGGCCGCTGATCGACTTCGAGTGCGGCCCCCGCGGTGGGGCCGACGACTTCCTCGAGTGGTTCTTCAAGGCCGACCGGGGCGAACTCGAACCGTTCGTCCTCGTCGTCGAGGGCTCCATCCCGAACGAGAGTCTCAAGGACGAGGGCTACTGGTGCGGGTTCGGCAACAACCCCGACACCGGCCAGCCGATGACGACGAGCGAGTGGCTCGACCGGCTCGCGCCCAAGGCGACCGCGGTCGTCGCGGTGGGAACCTGCGCCACGTACGGCGGCATCCACGCCATGGCCGGCAACCCGACCGGTGCCATGGGGGTGCCGGACTACCTCGGGTGGGAGTGGCGGTCCAAGGCCGACGTGCCGATCGTCTGCGTGCCCGGTTGCCCGATCCACCCCGACAACCTCTCCGAGACGTTGACCTACCTGCTGTACATGGCCACGGGACAGGCGCCGATGATCCCGCTCGACGAGGCGCTGCGGCCGACGTGGCTGTTCGGCGCCACCGTCCACGAGGGCTGCGACCGGGCCGGCTACTACGAGCAGGCGGACTTCGCCACCGAGTACGGCTCCCCGAAGTGCATCGTCAAGCTCGGCTGCTGGGGACCGGTCGTCAAGTGCAACGTGCCCAAGCGGGGCTGGATCAACGGCGTCGGCGGCTGCCCGAACGTCGGCGGAATCTGCATCGGCTGCACCATGCCCGGCTTTCCCGACAAGTTCATGCCGTTCATGGACGAGCCGCCCGGCGGGCACTTCTCCACCGGAGTGATCGGCCTGTACGGAACGGCGATCCGCAACCTCCGGCGGATCACCGGCCGGACCGTCGACAAGGAACCGAAGTGGCGCCAGCCCGGTAAGGAACTCACTACCGGAGCCACCCGCACCTGGTGAAAACACCAAACGCTCGGAGAGGTCGTCATGACGTCGACACGACCCGGCCCCACTCACCGTGCCGCCGGCAACGACGGCCTGGTCGAGATGGCCTGGGACCCCATCACCCGCATCGTCGGCAGTCTCGGGATCTACACGAAGATCGACTTCAAGCAGCGCGAGGTGGTCGAGTGCCGCAGCACGTCGTCGATCTTCCGCGGCTACTCGATCTTCATGAAGGGCAAGGATCCGCGCGACGCCCACTTCATCACCAGCCGGATCTGCGGGATCTGCGGCGACAACCACGCGACCTGCTCGTGCTACGCCCAGAACATGGCGTACGGGGTCAAGCCGCCGCACCTGGCCGAGTGGATCGTGAACCTCGGCGAGGCCGCCGAGTACATGTTCGACCACAACATCTTCCAGGAGAACCTGGTCGGGGTCGACTACTGCGAGAAGATGGTCGCCGAGACCAACCCCGGTGTGCTGGAGCGGGCCAACACCACCGAGTCGCCGCACGCCGGCGAGCACGGGTACCGCACCATCGGCGACATCATGCGGGCCCTCAACCCGTTCACCGGTGAGTTCTACCGCGAGGCGCTGCACGTCAGCCGGTACACCCGGGAGATGTTCTGCCTGATGGAGGGGCGCCACGTCCACCCGTCGACGCTGTATCCCGGCGGCGTCGGAACGGTCGCCACCATCCAGCTCATGACCGACTACCTGACCCGCCTGATGCGCTACGTCGAGTTCATGAAGAAGGTCGTCCCGATGCACGACGACCTCTTCGACTTCTTCTACGCGGCGCTGCCCGGCTACGAACAGGTGGGCCTGCGCCGCACGCTGCTCGGCTGCTGGGGATCCTTCCAGGACCCGGAGTTCTGCAACTTCGAGTACAAGGACATGACCGACTGGGGTCGCAAGATGTTCGTGACACCGGGCGTCGTCGTCGACGGCCGGCTGGTCACCACCAACCTCGTGGACATCAACCTCGGCATCCGGATCCTGCTCGGCTCCTCGTACTACGAGGACTGGGAAGGGCAGGAGATGTTCGTGCGGCGCGACCCGCTGGGCAACCCGGTCGACCGCCGGCACCCGTGGAACCAGCACACCAACCCGCGCCCGCAGAAGCGCGACCTCGACGCCAAGTACAGCTGGGTGATGTCGCCGCGCTGGTTCGACGGCACCGATCACCTGGCCCTCGACACCGGCGGCGGTCCGCTGGCCCGGCTCTGGACGACCGCGCTCGCCCGGATGGTCGACATCGGATACGTCAAGGCGACCGGCACCGGCGTGCAGATCAACCTGCCGAAGACGGCGTTGAAGGGCCCGGTGACGCTCGAGTGGAAGATTCCACAGTGGAGCAACACGATCGAACGCAACCGGGCCCGCACCTACTTCCAGGCGTACGCGGCCGCGTGCGCGCTGCACTTCGCGGAGAAGGCGCTGGCGGAGATCCGGGCCGGGCACACGAAGACGTGGGAGCCGTTCGAGGTTCCCGAGGAGGGCATCGGCTGCGGGTTCACCGAAGCCGTGCGCGGGGTCCTGTCGCACCACATGGTCATCCGGGACGGGAAGATCGCCAACTACCACCCCTACCCGCCGACCCCGTGGAACGCGAGCCCCCGCGACAGCTTCGGCACCCCCGGCCCGTACGAGGACGCCGTGCAGGGCCAGCCGATCTTCGAGGAGAACGACCGCGACTCGTTCAAGGGCATCGACATTATGCGGACCGTCCGCAGCTTCGACCCGTGCCTGCCGTGCGGCGTCCACATGTATCTCGGCGACGGTAAGACCCTGCAGACGACGCACTCCCCCACCCAGTCGGTCACCGGCGATGGATGACCGCGTCGATCTGCGGGCGGTCGGTGAACGGATCGACGCGTTGCTCGTCGCCAGCGCGGCGCACGGCGCGGTGGCCCGCGAACGCGCCGAGGAACTGGTGCGCCTGGTGACCGACCTGTACGGCGCGGGCCTGGAGCGGCTCCTGGAGATCCTGCACGACGCCGGCCGGCTCGACGCGGGCGTGCTGGCCCAGATCGCCGACGACGACGTGGTCGCGAGCCTGCTGCTGGTGCACGGGCTGCATCCGTACGACCTGCCGACCCGGGTGGAGCGCGGGCTGGCGGCCGTGCGGCCGGAGTTGCGGGCGCAGGGCGTCGACGTCGAGTTGGTGGCGGTCGACGACGACGCCGTGCGGTTGCGGCTCGTCGGGTCCGTCGGCGGATGCTCCGTCGCCGCGCTGCGCCGGGCCGTCGAGGAAGCCGTCGACGCCGTCGCGCCGGACGCGGCGGCGGTGCGGGTCGAGGTCGCCCCGGCCGGTCCGGCGATCATCCCGGCCTCGGCGCTGCGGAGCCGGCTCACCCGGGCCGCGCAATGACCGCCTCCCGGCAAGCGCCCCTCGCGACCCTGCGGCGCATCGCCAACTCCCGCCCGGCCCCGGTGACGGCCGAACGGTGCGAGATGTGCGCCGAGACCGTCGCCGAGCGGCACCAGCACGTCGTGAACCTGCGCAGCCGGGCGCTGATGTGCACCTGCCGCGCCTGCTACCTGTTGTTCACCGACCCGGCCGCGGAGCTGCGCTACCGGGCGGTGCCCGACCGGTACCTGTCCTTCCCGGACTTCCGGCTCGACCCCGCGCGGTGGGACGAATGGCAGATCCCCGTGGGTCTGGCGTTCCTGTTCACCAACTCCGCGGCGGACCGCACGGTGGTGTTCTATCCCGGGCCGGCGGGCGCCACGGAGTCCGAACTTCCGGTGGACGCGTGGGAAGCCGTCACCGCGACGAACCCGGCGTTGCGCGTGCTCGCCCCCGACGTGGAGGCGTTGCTCATCCGTGCGCCCGGCGCCCGCGTCGGGGACGGCTTCGCGTGCCATCTCGTGCCGGTGGACGTCTGCTACGAGCTCGTCGGCCTGCTGCGCCGCACCTGGCGCGGGTTCGACGGCGGTCAGGAGGCGCGCGCCCGCCTGACGGAGTTCTTCGCGATGGTCGCCGCCCGCAGCCGGCCCGCGTCATGACCGAGTTGCGGTTCGTGGTGCGCGAGATCGTCGCGGAGCCCTATGCCGTCACCCCGAATCTGTTGGCCCGGCTGCGGATCTCCGAGACCACCGGCGCCACCGTGCACGCGCTCGCCCTGCGCTGCCAGGTACGGATCGAACCGCACCGGCGCCCGTACGACGACGCGGAGGAGCAGGGGCTGCTCGACCTGTTCGGGCCCCGGGAGCGCTGGGCCCAGACGCAGAAGTCGTTCTCCTGGCTGCACACCAACGCGATGGTGCCCGGCTTCACCGACGCCGCCGACGTGGATCTCGTGCTGCCCTGCACCTACGACGTCGAGGTCGCCGGGGCGAAGTACCTGCAGGCCCTCGACGGCGGCCACGTGCCGTTGACGTTCCTGTTCAGCGGCACCGTCTTCACCCGGGGCGACAGCGGGTTCGGCGTCGAACAGGTCCCCTGGCAGCACGAGGCGGGCTACCGGCTGCCCGTCGACGTGTGGCGCGGCCTGATGGACACGCACTTCCCCGGCCAGGGCTGGCTCCGCCTCGACCGGGACACGCTGGCCGCCCTGGCCCGGTACCGCTCGGCGCACATGCACACCAGCTGGGAGGAGACGGTGACCGCCCTGCTCGCCGCCACCGAGGCGGTGGCCGAATGACCCGCTCGCCGCTGTTCGCCCGGCGATCTCCTGACCGGGCACTCAGGCACCTCGCACCCCGCGAAAACGGTGCCTCAGTGCCCGGTCAGGAGATCAACAGCCGCTCGGGTGCGCGATCTCCGCGATCTTGGACTGCACGAGGTGCCATAACCCCTACAGGAGTCCAAGATCCGCGAACCGCGACGGGGATGGAACCGGCATGATCGGGATGGACGCGGTCCGTGCGGTGGCCGATGCCGTGCTGTACGAGGGGTACCTGCTGTACCCGTACCGCTCCACCTCGGCCAAGAACCAGGTCCGCTGGCAGTTCGGGGTGCTGGGCCCACCGGGTGCCGCGGCGGCGGGGGTCGGCGAGGAGCCCGACCTGTCCGTGCGGTGCCTGCTCGACCCGGCCGGTGACGCGACTCCGGAGGTCACCGTTCACCTGCGGTTCCTGCAGTTGCAGCGGCGGAGCGTCGAGCGGGCCGGTCCGGCCGGCGGATTCACCCCCGTTCCGGACCTCACCGTGGCCGGGCGCACCTGGCTGGCCTGGGACGAGGCGGCCGAACGGGAGGTGGTGCTGGGCCCGGACGTGCCGGCGGCGGACCGGGAGCACCGGGTCGAGGTGGCCGGCGGCGACGACGTCGAGATCCTGCGGGACCCCGACGGGCGTCCCGTCGGCCGGTTGGTCCGGCGGCGGCGGCCACTCACCGCGTCGGTGACCGTCTCCGCGCGGCCGGCCGGCGGCGGCCTGCTGCGCCTGGGCGTCGACGTCCGCAACGTGACGCCGTCGCCGCTCGACGACCGTGCCGCCGCCACCGCGGGATCCTTCCTCGGCGCGCACCTCATCCTGGTGGCCGACGGCGCGACGTTCCTGTCGCTGACCGACCCGCCGGACCGGGCACGGGAGGCCGCCGAGGCCTGCGTACAGCACCGCTGCTGGCCGGTGCTGGCGGGCGAGGGCGCTGTTCTCGCGTCACCGATCATTCTTTACGACCACCCCGAGGTGGCGCCGGAGAGCGCCGGCGGACTGTTCGACTCGACCGAGATCGACGAGATCCTGACCCTGCGGGTCATGACGCTCACCGACGACGAGAAGGCCGCCGCCCGCGCCACCGACCCGCACGCCGCGGCGATCATCGACCGCTGCGACCGGCTCACCCCGGCCGACCTGCAACGCCTGCACGGCGCCCTCCGCGACCCACGCGCCGGCGGCGGCCTCCGCGGCGACAGCAATCGCGCCGGCGGCGGCCTCCGCGGCGACAGCATTCACGCCGACAGCGGCCTCCGCGGCGACAGCAATCGCGCCGGCGGCGGCCTCGGCGGCGACAGCGTTCACGCCGACAGCGGCCTCCCGGCGGCCCCGCCGGAAGCCGACGCCGGCGATTTCGGCGGTGGCCTGCCGTGGTGGGACCCGGCGGAGGACTCGTCGGTCAGCCCGGACACCGACCACGTCCTCGTGAACGGTGTCGAGATCCGGCGCGACAGCCTGGTCCGGCTGCGGCCGAGCCGGCGGGCCGACGCGCAGGACCTGTTCTACGCCGGGCGGGTGGCCCGGGTGACGGCGGTGCTCGGCGACGTCGACGGCGGCCGGCACGTCGCCGTGGTGATCGTCGACGACCCCGCCGCGGACCTGCACGACTGGTACGGCCGGTACCTGTACTTCGCTCCGGACGAGGTGGAACCCATCGGGAAGGAAGGTCGATCGTGCGAACCATCGGAGTCCTGACGACGATCCTGGGCGGGCTGGTGCTTCTCGGCGCCATCGTGCTGGGTCTCAAGTCGATCCCCGACATCCAGCGGTACCTCCGCATCAGCCGGATGTGAGAGTCCTGATCGCCGGCGTCGGCAACCTGTTCCTGCGCGACGACGCGTTCGGCACCGAGGTCGTGCGGCGGCTGGCCGCGGGCGACCTGCCGCCGCACGTGCGCGCGGTCGACTACGGCATCCGGAGCACGCACCTCGCCTACGACCTGCTCGACGGGTGGGACGTGCTGGTGCTCGTCGACGCGCTGCCGGACCGCGGCGAGCCCGGCGCCCTGCGGACGCTCGAGGTCCACCCGGAACCGAACAACGTCCTCCCGGACGCGCACGGCATGGATCCCGGTTCCGTCCTGGCCGGCCTCGGTTCGCTCGGTGGCCGGCTCCCCCGCACCGTGGTGGTCGGCTGCCAGGTGGCCGACGTCAGCGAGGGGATCGGGCTCTCGGCACCGGTGGCGGGCGCCGTCGACCGCGCGGTCACCACCGTCCGCGATCTTCTGGACGCCCTGAGCGTCGACGCCGGAACGGGGTGAACCGACATGTGTCTCGGCATTCCCGGACAGGTCATCGAGATGATCGACGGCTACGGCGGCCAGCTCGCGCTCGTCGACGTCCACGGCGCGCCCAGCAGGATCAACATCGGCATGCTCGACGGCGACCCGCCGGCGCCGGGACAGTGGGTGCTGATCCACATGGGCTTCGCCGTCGAGCTGGTGACCGCCGAGGCCGCCGAGGAGGCCATGCGCGGCCTGGAGCTGATGGGACGCCCGCGGGACGCCGATTTGGGGCCGCCGTGACGGGTGACCGCGAGCGGCGGCGGTTCGACGTCCACGGCGTGGTGCAGGGCGTCGGGTTCCGGCCGTTCGTCTACGTCACGGCGTCGACGCTGTCGCTGACCGGGTGCGTCTCCAACGACTCCGGCGGCGTGGTCGTCGAGGTCGAGGGCGAGGCCGGCGCGGTCGCCGAGTTCGCCGTGCGGTTGCGTACGGAGGCCCCACCGCTCGCCGCGATCGAGTCGGTCCGGTCCCGCCCGTTGCCCGTGCGCGGCGGCACCGGCTTCACGATCGCGGCGTCCCGGCACGGCCGTGAACCCGGTGGCACCCGCACCCTCGCCGCGCCCGACGTGGCGACCTGCGCCGCCTGCCTGGGCGAGCTGACCGATCCGGCCGACCGCCGCCACCGGCATCCGTTCATCACCTGCACCAACTGCGGTCCACGGTTCACGATCATGACCGGCCTGCCGTACGACCGGCCCGCCACCACCATGGCCGGCTTCCCGATGTGCCCCGCGTGCGCCCGCGAGTACGCGGATCCGTCCGACCGCCGGTTCCACGCCCAGCCGATCGCCTGCCACGACTGCGGTCCGACCCTGTCCCTCGTGCGGCCGGGCGCGCCGACCCGGACCCGTGCGGCCGCGCTCGCCGGCGCCCGCGCCCTGCTCGCGTCCGGCGCGATCCTGGCCGTGAAGGGGCTCGGCGGCTACCACCTGGCCTGCGACGCCGCCGACGAACGGGCGGTGGCCCGGCTGCGCCGGCGCAAGCGCCGGGTCGCCAAGCCGTTCGCCGTGATGGCGCGCGACCTGGACACGGCCCGGACGCTGGCCGCGATCGGACCGGCCGCCGCCGCGCTGCTGTCCGGGCCACGCCGGCCGATCGTGCTGCTCCCCCGCGCCGGCGGCGTTCTCGCCGGCGGGATCGCCCCCGGCAACCCGGACCTCGGCGTGCTGCTGCCGTACACGCCGCTGCACGTCCTGCTGTTCGGCCTGCCGGGCGACCCGGACGGCCCGCCCGTCCTGGTCATGACGTCGGGAAACCTCGGCGGCGAACCGATCGTCACCGATGACGCCGACGCCCGGACAAGGCTGGCGCCGCTGGTGGACGGCTGGCTGACGCACGACCGTCCGATCCAGGTGCCGTGCGACGACTCGGTCGTGCGGGTGGTGGACGGCGACGAGCTGCCGGTCCGGCGGTCCCGCGGGTACGCGCCGCTACCGGTGGCGCTTCCGGTGGACGTGCCGGCGACGCTGGCCGTCGGCGCCGACCTGAAGAACACGTTCGCGCTGGCCCGGGGCCGGTACGCCTGGCTCAGCCAGCACATCGGCGAGATGGACGACCTGGCCACCCTCGACGCGTTCACCGGTGCCGAGCGGCACCTCGAGATCCTCACCGGGGTCGACCCGACGCAGTTCGCCGCCGACGCGCACCCCGCGTACCGGTCCGTCGGCTGGGCCCGGCGGCACGCCGGCGGGCGGCCGGTGCACGCGGTGCAGCACCACCACGCGCACGTGGCGGCGGTCATGGCCGAGCACGGCCTTTCCGGCGGGTCACCGGTGATCGGCGTCGCGTTCGACGGCACCGGCTACGGCACCGACGGCGCGATCTGGGGCGGCGAGGTGCTGCTGGCCGACTACAAGGGTTTCCACCGGTTCGCGCGGCTGCGCTACGTCCCGTTGCCCGGCGGCGACGCCGCGGTCGAGCGGCCGTACCGGATGGCACTTGCCCACCTGGCCGCCGCCGGGGTCGCCTGGGATCCCGCGCTGCCGCCGGTCGTGGCCTGCCCGCCCGCCGAGCTGACCGTGCTGCGCCACCAGGTGGACACGGGCCTGAACTGCGTACCGACGTCGAGCATGGGCCGGCTGTTCGACGCGGTCGCCTCGCTGGCCGGCGTCCGGCACGTGGTCGACTACGAGGCCCAGGCGGCGATCGAGTTGGAAGGCCTGTCCCGTGCGGTGGTGCCGTCGGACGGCTACGCGTTCGCCGTCACCTCCGAGGGCGCCGACGCGGTCGTGGCCGACGCCGGCCCGGTGATCCGCGCCGCCGCTGCCGACGTCGCCGCGGGGGTGCCGGCCGCGGTGATCGGCGCGCGCTTCCACCGGGCGGTGATCGCGCTCGTCGTCGCCCTGGCGGTGCGGGCGCGCGACCACGGTGCCGGAACGACCGTGGCGCTCACCGGCGGGGTGTTCCAGAACGCCCTGCTGCTCTCCGGCGCGCGCGACGCCTTGACGAGCAACGGTTTCACGGTGCTCTGCCACCGGCAGGTGCCACCGAACGACGGCGGGCTCGCCCTCGGCCAGGTGCTCGTCGCCGCCGGCGGCCCGACAGCCGCCGGCGACGCGACAACCGCCAGCGGCCCGACATAGGAAGGGGGACGCCGACATGTGCCTCGCCGTACCCGGCCGGATCATCCGGCTGGACACCCGCGACGACACCCTCATGGCGGAGGTGGACTTCGGCGGCGTCCGCAAGGACGTCTGCCTGGAGTACATCCCCGACGCCACGATCGGGGAGTACGTCATCGTCCACGTCGGCTTCGCGATCCAGCGGCTCGACGAGGAGTCGGCGAAGCGGACGCTGGAGAATTTCGAACGCATGGGGATCCTCGAAGAGGAGTTGGGTCCGTGAAGTATCTCGACGAGTTCAGCGATCCCGACCTGGCCCGGCACCTGCTCGACCAGATCCACGCCGTCACCACGAGACCGTGGGCGATCATGGAGGTCTGCGGCGGCCAGACACACTCGATCATCCGGCACGGGATCGACCAGTTGCTGCCCGACGGCATCGAGATGATCCACGGCCCCGGCTGCCCGGTCTGCGTCACCCCGCTGGAGATCATCGACAAGGCGCTGGCGATCGCGGCCCGCCCGGACGTCATCTTCTGCTCGTTCGGTGACATGCTCCGGGTACCGGGCAGCAGCAGCGACCTGTTCCGGGTCAAGAGCGCGGGCGGCGACGTCCGCGTGGTCTACTCGCCGCTGGACGCCCTGAAACTGGCCCGGGAGAACCCCGACCGCGAGGTGGTCTTCTTCGGCATCGGCTTCGAGACCACCGCACCCGCTAACGCGATGACCGTCTACCAGGCCCGGCGGCTGGGCATCGGGAACTTCTCGCTGCTGGTCTCGCACGTACTGGTGCCGCCCGCGATCGCGGCCATCATGGAGGCGCCGGCCTGCCGGGTGCAGGCGTTCCTGGCCGCGGGCCACGTCTGCAGCGTGATGGGCACGGCCGAGTATCCGCCGCTGGCCGAGCGGTACGCCGTCCCGATCGTGGTCACCGGGTTCGAGCCGCTCGACATCCTGGAGGGCATCCGGCGCACGGTGCTGCAACTGGAGAGCGGCCGGCACGAACTGGAGAACGCGTACCCGCGGGCGGTCACCGCCGGCGGCAACACCGCGGCGACGGCGATGCTGCGCAGCGTCTTCGAGGTGACCGACCGGACCTGGCGCGGCATCGGCATGATCCCCGCCAGCGGGTGGCGGCTGTCCGACGCCTTCCGCGACTACGACGCCGAGACCCGCTTCGACGTCGCGTCGATGCGGACGGCCGAGTCGTCGGTCTGCCGGTCCGGCGAGGTGCTGCAGGGCCATCTCAAACCGCACGAGTGCGCGGCGTTCGGCCGCGAGTGCACGCCCCGCAACCCGTTGGGCGCCACCATGGTCTCCTCCGAGGGCGCCTGCGCCGCCTACTACCTGTACCGGCGGCTGGAGCTCGTGGAGGCACCTCGTGGTTAACCTGCTGCCGGGCCCGATCGAGGCGGAGGGCTGGGTGTGCCCGGCGCCGCTGCGCGACTCCCCCACGATCGTGATGGGTCACGGCGGTGGCGGGGCGCTGTCGGCCGAACTGGTCGAGCACCTGTTCCTGCCCGCCTTCGGGCCGGCCGCCCGGGGCGCCGGGCTCGGCGACGCGGCGGTGGTGCCGGTCGGCGGCGTCCGGCTGGCGATGTCCACCGACTCGTACGTCGTCAAGCCGCTGTTCTTCCCCGGCGGCTCGATCGGTGACCTGGCCGTGAACGGCACCGTCAACGACCTGTCGATGTCCGGGGCGCGGCCGCTGGTGCTGTCGACCGCGTTCATCCTGGCGGAGGGGACCCGCCTCACCGACCTCGCCCGGGTGGCCGGAGACATGGGACGCGCTGCGCTCGCCGCCGGCGTCCGGCTCGTCACCGGCGACACGAAGGTCGTGGACGCGGGCTCCGGCGACGGCGTGTTCGTCAACACCACCGGGCTCGGGCTCGTCGCCGACGGCGTCGACATCCGGCCCGAGCGCGCCCGTCCCGACGACGTCGTGATCGTCAGCGGCGACATCGGGGTGCACGGCGTGGCGGTCCTCAGTTGCCGGGAGGGGCTGGAGTTCGGCACCGCGGTCCGCAGCGACACCGCGCCGCTGCACGGGCTGGTCGCGGACCTGCTGGCCACCGGCGCCGACGTCCACACGCTGCGGGACCCGACCCGGGGCGGGGTCGCGGCCACGCTCAACGAGATCGCCCGCGCCGCCGGGGTGGGAATCGAGGTGACCGAACGGGCGCTGCCGATCCCGGCGGCGGTCCGCGACGCCTGCGGCCTGCTCGGCCTGGACCCGCTGTACGTCGCCAACGAGGGCAAGCTGGTGGCGTTCGTCCCGCCCGGGCACGCCGACCGGGTGCTGGCCGCGATGCGGGCGCACGAGTACGGCCGCGACGCCGCCGTCATCGGCCAGTGCGTGCCGGAGCATCCGGGAATGGTGGTCGCCCGGACAGGACTGGGTGGCACCCGGGTGATCGACATGCCGCTCGGCGAGCAGCTGCCACGGATCTGCTGATGCCGGTGGACACCCGTGGCGACGTACTGTTCGCCCGCTACGCCTTCCCGCCCAACGCGCTGGGCTACTGCGGTCCGGACGATCCTGACGTGCTGCTGCGGCACGCGACGTCCGCGGGTGAACCGGCGGACGAGATCGCCCGGCGGGCCCGGCTGTTCGACGGGGCCTGGGTCTACCTGGAGCTGATCGCCGCGGCCGCCGGGATCCCGGACCCGATGGACGCCCGGGTGGTCGAGGCGTACTGGATCGGCAACGACCTGCTCGACGCCGTCGACCCGGACGTGTTCCTGGCGACGCTGCGACAGCGATTCGCCGGGCAGCTCGGTGGGCCGATCGCCCGCCGCTGGCGCTCGATGCCGCCCGCGCACGCCCTGGCCCACCACAGCTTCCACGTGTTCGCCGTGTATCCGTGGACCGGCCTGCTCACGGCCGCAAGCGGAGGCCGCGCCGGCACCGCCCTGTCCGTCCTGGACAACTGCCGGATCCGCTGGGGCACGGTGACCGGCCCGGAGACCGGCCCGGGGACCGGCCCAGTGACCGGCCCAGTAACCGGCGAAGACGGCGCCCGGGTGCGGGTCCGGTCGCGGCCACTGACCTGGGACGGTCGCCGGCTCGGGCTGGGCGCCGACCGGATCGAGTCCGTCCGCTGGTCGACCGCCGGCATTTCCCGGCCTCCGCCCGCGACCGGCGATCTCGTCGCCTGCCACTGGGACTGGGTCTGCGACCGGCTGACGCCGGCCCAGGTGGCACAGCTCGACGCCCGCACCGAACATCAGCTGCGCGCCGCCGGCTGAGCTACGGGAACGGCAGGTCGCCGAGGATCTCGCGGATGCGGGACAGGTCGCGCAGCCGCGGCTCGGTCGTCCCGCCGACCCACCGGCTGACCGTCTTCACCGACACCTGCAGGTGGCGGGCCGCCGCCTCCATGGTCATGCCCTCCCGCCGCAGCGCACCGGCGAACCAGTCGGCGAAGGAGGCCGCGTCGGACCGGTCCGCTGCGGGCGTCACCGATGGCCCGGCGCGTCCGTTCGGTCCGGGACCACCGTTGCCGTTGACCGGCGCCGGCGCACCGACGGCGCCCCCGCCGCCGGGCGGATCGACGCGGATCGCCGGTACCACGTCGATCTCCGCGTAGTCGGGGAAGATCCGCAGGGACACCTGGATCGCCCCGGTCGGGCCGGCGACCTCCAGCAGCAGTTTCAGCACCTCCTCGCCGAGGGTGCGCAGGTCGTCTTCGGAGAACGGGGTCTGGCTCAGCCGCCGGCGCACGAAGTCGCGGATGTCCGGCATCGACGACGGCCGGGCCGGAAACTCCCGGACGACGACGACCAGCGGGAGGACCTCGATCGTCCCGCCGTCGACGGCGCGCAACGCTGGCATCGCGCTCCCTTCGACCGGCGGTCAGAGACCACCTTCACTGAGCCTAAGTGCCTAACGTCCGCCGGGCGGCCCGGCGGCGCACACCATGTGCGACTCGCGCCATCGCATCCACCTACGTTGGGGTCCGATCGGGGGTCGGGCGGGCGATGGGCGGTTCGGTGTCACTGAGCGGCGAGGTTCTGCACATCCTCTGGATGAACGGCGGGCTCAGCTGCGACGGCGAGTCCGTCGCGCTGACCGCGGCCGCCCAACCGAGCATCGAGGACATCGTCCTCGGCTCGCTGCCGGGCCTGCCGACGGTCGCCCTGCACTGGCCCTTCTTCGACGCCGCGTCCGGACCCGACGGTGGCCCGGACAGCTTCATCGAGTGGTTCCACCGGGCCGACCGGGGCGAGCTGGACCCGTTCATCCTGGTCGTCGAGGGCTCCGTGCCGAACGAGGCGAACAAGCCGGAGGGGTACTGGTCCGGGTTCGGCAACGACCCGCGGACCGGCCAGCCGATCACCACCACCGAGTGGCTGGACCGGCTGGCACCCCGGGCCACCGCGATCCTCGCCGTCGGCACCTGCGCCACGTACGGCGGCATCCACGCGATGGCCGGCAACCCGACCGGCGCGATGGGCGTACCCGACTACCTGGGCTGGGACTGGCGGTCAAAGGCCGACCTGCCGATCGTGTGCGTCCCCGGCTGCCCGACCCACCCGGACAACCTCTCCGAGACCATCCTCTACCTGCTCTACCAGATGGCCGGCCAGGCACCGCCGATCCCGCTCGACGAGGCGCTGCGACCGCGCTGGCTGTTCGAGGTGACCGTCCACAACGGCTGCGACCGGGCCGCCTACTACGACCAGAGCGAGTTCGCGTCCGCCTACGACGCGCCGACGTGCCTGGTCAAGGTGGGCTGCTGGGGGCAGGTGGTGCGGTGCAACGTCGCCAAGCGGGGCTGGATCAACGGCGTCGGCGGCTGCCCGAACGTCGGCGGGATCTGCATCGCCTGCACGATGCCCGGCTTCCCGGACAAGTTCATGCCGTTCATGGAACAGGCGACCCCGGTGACGGCGGACGCCGGACCCGGCGACTCCGTGAACAGCATGGTCCGCACGCTGCGCGGGTTCACGGTGCGCAAGCACCGGGCGCCGGTACCGACGCAGTGACCCGGGAGGTGGGCATGAGCGACGAGCCGGACGCGCACGCGGCGGCCGGACAGGTCAACCGGCTGCTGGACCAGTTGCGGTCCGGGCCCGACCCGCGTGCGGCCCTGGTCGCCGAGGAGCTGGTCCGGTGCCTGGTGCGGCTCTACGGCGCCGGGCTGGAGCGCATCATGGCGACCGTCGGCGCGGACCACGGCCGTGACCTCGCGGCCGACCCGCTGGTGGAGAGCCTGCTGCTGGTCCACGACCTGCACCCGCTCGACGTCGACGCCCGGATCCGGCGGGCCCTCGACCGGATTCCGGCCGGCTCAGCTTCCGGAACCGCGGAATACCTCGGCATCGACGGCGACGGCGTCGTCCGGGTGCGCATGACCGGCGGCCGGGGCTGCGCCGACCGGTCGCTGCGCCAGGCGATCACGACGGCGGTCCGGGACGCGGCACCGGAGACCACCGGCGTCGAGTTCGACGTCGCCGCCGCGCCGCCCGTGCTGCTGCAGATCTCGCGGCGCCCGGCCGGCCTGGTCGACGCCGGACCATGAGCCTGGACGGTTTGCGGCGGTTCGCCCGAGCGGCGCCCGGTTCTGTTGCCGGTGCGGTTGCCGCGCCGGCCGAGCGTTGCGACCTCTGCGCCACGCCGCTCGACCCCCGGCACGGACACGTCGTCGCCCTGGACCAGCGCTCCCTGCGGTGCGCCTGCCGCCCCTGCTACCTGCTGTTCGCCCCGAGCGGCGCGGGCGGCGGACGGTTCCGCGCGATACCGGAGCGCTATCTCCACGACCCGGACCGCCCACTCACCGACGCCGACTGGGACGAGCTGGGAATCCCGGTCTCGACGGTGTTCTTCTTCGACAACAGCGACCTCGGCCGGACGATCGCCTGCTACCCGAGCCCGGCCGGAGCCACCGAGTGCCTGCTCGACCTGGACTCCTGGGACCGGCTCCGGCACACCCACCCGTTGCTGGCGGCGCCGGCGCCGGACGTCGAGGCGGTGTACGTCACCCGGAACGCCGCCGGCCCGGAGGCGTTCCTCGTGCCCATCGACGCCTGCTACGCGCTGGTCGGCGAGGTCCGGACGGGGTGGCGCGGGATCGACGGCGGACCCGCGGTGCACCGCGCGCTGGCCGGCTTCGTCGCCGATCTGCGCCGGCGCAGCCGGTCGTTGCGCCACGGCGGTCCGTGAACCGTCCGTGAGCCGCCCTCGCGACCGGACAGAAGTGTCCGGTCGCCCTGGTGAACCCGCACCGGATCGGCTCGGTTGATCATGATCGTGAGCGTGGCCCGCAGGTCATGAGCCAGAATTGGCCGGACAAGTCTGGGGCTGGTGAAGGGTCCGCGTTCTGGGGCAGGCTTAGTCACCGGATGGGTGCGCGAAACCGCGAAGCGTGACACCCGCTGCGTTTGCGCAGCACCCCTGACCACGGATGGATCAGAAACCCATGACGTCTCTGACTGAACAGGTCCCTGTGTGCGCCGGCCCCCCGGCCCCCCGGTCCCTGGCCGCGTTGATCCCGTCGTCACTGGTCTACACACTCCTGTGGCCGGTCGCCGCGGCCAGGTCCCCGGGCGCCTTCCGGGCGGTGGGCCGCCGCGCCGTGCGGCGGCTCGTCGCGGCATTCGCGCCGCGGGCCGCGCAGACCCGGACGCGGCGGTCCCGGCCGATCGAGCGCCGGCCCGAGCCGGCGCGTTCGCGGTACCTGCCGGTGACCGCCGCGACGGCGCTGACGATCGTGATCGTCGACCATTGGGACGTCCACTGGGACGCGACGGCGGTGGTGACCCGCCTCGCCGAGCTGGCCGTCAACGACGAGCTGGTCGTCGTCTTCGGGTCGAACGAGCGCCGGTCCGGTCCGCACGCCCCGATCGTGACGGCCGGCCTGCGCGACCGCCTGCCGCGCCACGACGTCGTTTCGCTGCACGTCGCGGCGGCGCAGGAGAACGCGCTGCGGCGCGGCGCGGCCCTCGTCGGGGAGTTCCTGGAGATCGGCAGCCTGCCGATCGTCGTGACGCCGGCGGCGGTGGTGTGCGAGGTCGCCGAGCGGCTGTCCGCCCACCTGCGTGCCGACCGCGTCCTGACGGTGTCCTGCACGACCGGCGGCGCCGACCTGTACCACGTGTGGCCCCGGCCCGTCGCGGCCGGCGCCGAGCCCGCCTGTCTGGCCCGCTGATGTCGCCGAGCAACGCGGCCCGGACCGCGTACCGCCGTGGTGACCCCACCTCGAACTGCTCGCCGTCCCATCGCTACGGCCCCCGCCAGGGCGGCTGGAACGCGCTCCGCGCTCAGACGCTCGACGAGTTCATGTCCGCGAAGACCGGGTCGCCGCCGAGCGCCTTCGCCATGTACATGGCCTGATCGGCGGCGGCCAGCAGGTGGTCGGGTCGGTGCGTCTCGCCGTCGGGGTGGTGCACCGCCGCGACGCCGACGCTCGGACGCACCGTCACGGTGACGTCGCCGAAGACCATGGGCACGCTGACCGACTGGACGATCCGGTTGGCCACCGCGGAGATGTTCTCGTCGGTGCCGGTGTCCTCCAGAATCACCAGGAACTCGTCGCCGCCGAGCCGGCCGACGGTGTCGGTGCGTCGCACGGCGTTGACCAGGCGCTGGGCGGTGAGGCTCAGGACCTCGTCGCCGGTCGCGTGCCCGTGCCGGTCGTTGATCGGCTTGAACCCGTCGAGGTCGATGAACAGGACCGCCACGGTCCACCCGGTGCGGCAGCCGCGGGCGAACGCCTCGTACAACCGGTCGTTGAGCATGCGACGGTTGGGCAGGCCGGTGAGCGAGTCGTGCGTCGCCAGGTGCTCCTCCCGGCGCTGCATGGTGACGTCGCGGTTGACCAGCACCAGGCCGCTGTGCCGGCTGCCCGTCTCGCCGGCCGCGCTGATCGACGCCATGATGACCAGCGACGCGCCGCTGGCGTGCCGCTCGTGCAGCTCGCCGTCCCACAACCCGTTCTTGTCGACGGTGGTCAGCACCTCCTCGACGTCCAGCGGCAGGCCGTCGGCGCTGAAGCACTCCGACGCCAGCAGCGCGAACAGGTCGCAGCCGATCGCCTCGCTCTGCGAGTAGCCGTAGACCTTCTCCGCGGCGGCGTTCCAGCTCAGCACCCGGTGCTCCTCGTCGCAGGTGATGAGCGCGTCGGAGATCTGCTCGAACACCTCGGCCTGCGCCCGGAGCTCCTCCACGGTGGCCGTCGTGTGCGCGAGCATGCGCCGGCCGACCGCGGCCACGCCCAGGAGCGCGGCCACCGCCGCGCCGAACGCGAGCTCGTCCTCGGCGAACTCCGGCCGGTCGGCGGCCCGCGTGACGGCCAGGACACCCACCGGACGGTTGTTGCCGACGACGGGGAACGTGGCGTACTGGCGCAGCCCGTGCCCGGTCAGCCAGCCACCGACCGGATCACCGGCCGACACGACGGTCTCCTCGGCATCACACGCCGCCATGATCGCTTCCAGGTCCGTCCGCACCGCGTCGGAGTGGTTGCTGGCCCTGGGTTCGCCGTCACCGGTGAGGGCGATCGAGGTGTGGTCGCCGAGTACGGTCAGGATCTCGTCGACGATGCCGCGCAGCAGCTGGTCGTCACTCCCGTTGACGTCCATGGCCGCGGCGATACGGCCGAGCGCGCGCAGCCCGGACGACGGACCCGCCGCGCGGGCGCCGGACGTATACCCCTCCACGTCGGTGTTATCGGCGCAACGCGACCGGAACTGAGGCACAGTCGGACAGCAACTCGTGCCCCGGCCGGAGGCACGGGTCCCGGTGGGGCGCAGCCGTCCCATCCGTACACTCACCGTCGTGTATGCGCTGTACGCGTGGGGAAACTTCATCCACGAGGTCGGGCTCGACCGTGACGCCGGCTGGCTCGCCCCGGCACTGCTGCGCGGCGAGCGGAGCGTCCTGAACGACCACCTGACGATCATCGACGAGGGGCCGCTGCCGATCGACGGGCCCGGCACGCTCTTCGAGGTCGGCGGCGAGCGGATCGCGGGCCGCGACCTGGCCGGACGCGACCTGACCGGCCAGGAATGGCGGGTGGCGCGGATCCGGATGGCGACGGACGGCACCCGCGAGGACGCGCTCCGGATCACCTCGGAGATCGAGGACGCGGGCGACATCGACGTCGACAAGGATCCCGACAGCAATCCGGTCGGTATCGGCGAGATCGTGACCGTCTGGGAGGACCAGCACGGCCAGTGGGACCTGGCCCTGATCCGCCTCTGACCGGCTGCGGTCACTCCTCGATCGGGATGATCAGGTCCCCGTCGAGGAGTCGAGACCGAGCTGGCGACGCACGGCAATCAGGCGTTCCGGCGTGCGACGCTCACGCGCCTCGGCCAGCCGGCGACGGGCCCGCTCGAGGCCCTCATCGGTGACAGGGATGCCGACCGCAGCGAGCTGGGCCACGGTGTCACCGTGGATGTGCGGATCGGGCGGCGGCATGACCACAGGGTAACTCCAAACTCATCGCGATGTCGCGAACACGTCTCTGCTTGTCCATAGACATCATAGCCGTGACCGGTCGTACTGGGCGAGGGCGGTGGTGAGCAGGTCGAAGAAGCGGTCGGCGTCGGCGGTGACCGCCACGTCGACGTTGGCCGAGCGGCCGGTCAGCCGGCGGGCGTCGCATGTCGTGCGTCCGAAATTCTGGCCCTCGTTGGTGTCGACGCTCACGTGCATCGGCCGCAGGGTGAACAGCGTCGGATCGAGCAGGTGGGCGATCGTGCACGGGTCGTGCAGCGCGGCACCGGGCCAGCCGTAGGTGGCGCGGTAGGACTCCGCGTAGAAGCCGAGCATGGTGGCCGCCGCGTCGGCGACCGGGTTCCCGAGGCCGCGGATCCGAGCGATCCGGTCGGGCGTCGCGAGGACCTGGTGGGTGACGTTGAGGCCGAACATCGTCAACGGGATGCCGCTCTCCAGCACCACGCGCATCGCGTGCGGGTCGGCGAACGCGTTGAACTCCGCCGCCGGCGTCACGTTGCCCGCCTCGGTCGACCCGCCCATGAACACGATCCGCTGGATGCCGGCGGCGATCCCCGGGTCGAGCCGCAGGGCGAGCGCGACGTTGGTCATCGCACCGGTGACGACCAGCGTGATCTCACCCGGGAACCGGTTCACGACGGCCCGGATCGCGGTGACCGCGTGGCCCGACGCCACGGCCCGGGCGGGCGGCGGCAGGTCGACGCCGCCGAGACCGGTGTCGCCGTGGAACGTCCGGCCGCCGATCACGTCGCGTACCAGGGGACGGTCGGCGCCGGCGTACACCGGCACGTCGAGCCCGACCAGTTCGCAGACGGCCAGGGCGTTGCGCGACGTCCCGTCCAGCCCGACGTTGCCGAACGTCGCGGTGACCGCCTGCACCGAGACCGCGGGCGTGGCCCCCGCCACCATCAGCGCCACCGCATCATCGATACCCGGATCACAGTCGATGAGGATGCGTTGCACCACGCCCCCGATGCTAAGCCGTGTCGGTGCCCGCGCACATCCCACAAGATCACCTTTTGAGGAAGAAAACTGAAGTGTGGCTTCAGGTTCTTTCCGCAAAAGGTGATCTTGAACGCGCGCCGGCCGGCCCAGCCGCTCCCGGAGCGGCACGGGGGGAGAGAACGACCGCTCCGGGAACGGACCGGGGACGGTCGGGCGGCTCGCGGACCGCCCGATCGTCCGGGGAACGCACGATGAAGGAGCGGAGCGGGTCGCTCCCGCGTTACTTGCCCTTGTCCTTCTTCTCCTGGCCCGGTGGCGTCGCGGGCGGGCCGCCGGGGTTCTGGTTCCCGGGCCGGCCGGGCGTCGTGGTGACCGGTGCGGGCCCCGCCGGTGCCGACGACGACGGCGTCGCGCCCGGCGCGGTGGCGACCAGTGCCGCGCAGAACGCCTCGATCCGGTTGGCGCCACCGGCGGCCTCGACCAGGGCGCGCTTGTCGTCGGGACGCGGTTGCGGCGCGCCGGGGGCGGCCCGGGCGGCCTGCCATGCCCGGCACAGACCGAGTAGGCGCACGTCGGCGGGCGAACTGCCCGACGGCACGGGCGACGCCGACACCAGGGTGCGCGTCGGGGTGTCGCGCGGGTCCGGCGGGGGGACGCCGACCCCGGCGAGCGCCTCGTGGAGCTGACGCTGGACCGGGTCGGGCAGGCGCCCGGAGCCGGCCGCGTACGCCGTCCCCCCGACGAGCGCCACCACCGTGGCGAGCGCCGCGACGACGACCCCACGCCCGGGCAACCGCCGCGGACCCGGCCGATGTGTCGCTGGCCGCCGCGCCGTCGATCCCCGCCGCCCGGTCGCCGACCCCGCCGCGACGCCCGCCGCAGGCACGGTGCCCGGCGCGGGCGCGGTGCCCGTATCGGCCGGGCGGTACTCCCGGCGGAACGCGGCCACGGCGGCCCGCTCCCCCGCCACCTCGTCGGACCGGGCCGGAGCGGTGGCGGCGGCGAGCAGGTCGGCGAGGCCCGGGTGCTCGTCCCCGATCGGCGACCGGTCGAGCAGGTGAGCGGCCTCCCGCCGGGAGATCCGGCTCGATCGCAGCCAGCGCAGCACGTCCACGACCTCAGGCCCCTTCCAGGCGGGTGCCCGAGAGCCCGCCGGCCGGCTGCCGCCGCTGCCGGACCTGGGGGTGCTCGGCGAGCCGGCGCAGACCGCGCATCGCCGCGACGCGCACCGCGCCGGGACGCTTGCCGAGCACCGCGGCGGTGCCGGCGACGTCGAGGCCGACCACCGCCCGCAGCATCACCGCTTCGGCCTGGTCGGCCGGCAACGACGAGATGACGTCGAGCGCCCACGCCGTGCCCGACCGCTCGACCACGTCGTGCAGCACGTCTCCGACGGCCTCGCCCGCGGCCGGCTCGACGACCTCGCTGACCTCCTCGCGGCGGCGCCAGGCCCGCCGGCGGTCGTCGATTCCGCGGTGCCGGGCGATGCGGAACAGCCACACCCGGAACGCCGTCGCGTCACCGGTGAACGAGGACAGGTCGCGGGCCGCCTGGAGCCAGGTCTCGGAGGCGACGTCCTCGGCCGCGTCGGCGCACACCACGCGGAGGTAGCGCAGCAACGCCGGTTGGAGAGCGCGCCACAGCACCGCGAAGCCGCTCTCGTCGCCCCTGACGGCCGACCGTAGCGCGACGTCGAGTTCGTCATCGCTCACGGTTACCGAGTCCCATCCCCATGGCCCGCACACCTTAGCCGTGTGTAACGCGGTGACGCACGGCAACGCCCCTTCCCTGAGAAGAGCCGACCCGAAAGGACCATAGGTGACGATGACCGTCGAGATCACGACCAACCGGGTGGGGACGACCGCGATCGTGACACCGCATGGCGACATCGACCTCGTGACCTCGCCGGAGTTCCGGACGGCCGTGCACGCGGCCATCGACGACGGCGCCGACGCGATGGTGATCGACCTGTCCGACTCGGAGTTCCTCGACTCGACCGCGCTCGGGGTCCTCGTGTCGGTGCACCGCCGGCTCGGCGAGCGGGTCGTGGTCGCCGGCACCCGCCCGGCCGTGCAGCGCCTCTTCGAGATCACCCGCTTCTCGACCGTGCTGCGCCTGTACGCATCGGTCGACGAGGCACTCGCCGCGCTCAAGAACTGAGTCACGTCGGAAGAAGCGACCCGCCCGGTCCCCGCGTTACCCATGGCACCATGACCCCGTGCTGACGCTCGTCCGCCCGAACCTGCCGCCGCCGGCACCGGTGCTGCCCGCCGGGTACCGGCTGCGGCCCTGCTCCGCCGACGACGTCGAGCCGCTCGGCCGCCGGTACTTCGACAGCTACGACCCCGGCGTGGCCGGCGCGACCGTCGACGAGGCGATCGCCGACATCCGCGCCGCGTTCGCCGGGGAGTACGGCGAGCTGTGGCCGGCGGCGTCGCTGGTCGCGACGTCCGGGGAGGCCGGGGAGGCCGGGGAGGGCGGCATCGCGGCGGCCGTTCAGGTGGTGCGGCGGGCGCCCTGGCCGGACACCCCGGACTGCCCGTTCGTCATCGAACTGTTCACCGCGCCCGGCCACCGGCGGCGCGGACTCGCCCGCGCGCTCCTCACGGGCGCGCTCGCCGTCACCGATCGGCGGGAGGTGGCCCTGCGCGTGGCCGCGGACAACGGACCCGCCCTGGCCCTGTACCGGGAACTCGGATTCCGCGACTGGCGCCCCTGACCGGCGCGGAGGTGCAACCGGAGGCCCCACCCACGCGTCCAGTGGACGCGCCGGCAGTTTCCGGCCGGCGGTGGGGGGATCCGGGAGGGGTCGTGTCGATCATCATGAGCAGCGGTCGCGCCGTGCGGGAGCGACCGAGGCAGGAGAAGAGGCCGCTCGTCGCCGTGCTCAGTGACGGGCACCGGCACCGGCACGGGGTCGGCTCCGCGGTGCTGCGTCAGCTCGACGGGCTCGGCGTCGACCTGACGCTCATCGGGTGCGACGCCGAGGACTCGGCCCTGCTCGAATCGTGGCGCAACCGCGACCTGGTCATCGTCGTCGACCCGATCCGCGCCGACCCGGCCCGCCCCGGGCAGGTGCACCGGCACGCCGTGGCCCGGCCGGGTCGCGGCCGCCTGGTGGTCCTCGCGGTCGAGGCGGGCGACGGCGATCACGCGTCGGCCGCCGCCCGTCAGGTCGTCGACGCGATCGCGGCCGAGGTCGGCGCCGGCAGGACCAGGTCCGCGTAGAACGCGCGGTGGTCGGTGCCCGGAATCCGGTAGGGACGGGCGGCGCGGACGCCGACGCGACGGTCGGCCAGCACCCGGTCGAGGGTGACGCCGGGCATCAGCCGCCCGTCGGCGGGCCAGGTCGAACGCAGGCCGGTGCCGGCCACCTCGGCGGCGTCGCGGTAGCCGGTGCCGATCAGCCGGCGCAGCGTCACGTGATCCAGCGTGGAGTTGAAATCGCCGACGAGGATGCGCACCACGCCCGCGGGGGTCGCCTTCGGCTGGTGCGCCAGGTCGTGGTGCCACAGCGGCATCGACCCGCGCTCCACCGGCGCGTTCGGGTGCACCGACTCCAGTTCCACCGGTGGCGCACCGGGCACGTCCGCGACCGCGTGTGCCTGCGGGAACCCGTCGGTCCGCAATGACACCTCGCGCAGCGGGAACCGGCTGAAGATGGCGGATCCGCCGGCGCCGTCCATCGGATACCAGGCCCGGTGCGGGAGATCGCGGGCGATGCCGGCCGCGTCGAGCGCCGCGGCGTCCGTCTCGGAAAGCTCCTGGACCGCGAGGACGTCGACCCGCAGCCGCCGGGCGAGGGCGAGCACCGCCCCCTCGTCACCCCGGCCGGCGAACAGGTTCGCCGACAGGACGCGCAGCGCCGGTCCGTCCGGTAGCGGTCCCCCGTCCGGAAGCACGCGCGGCACGACGACCGCGACCAGCGCGAGCGCCGCGACCGCACCGACCGCGCCCGCGATCCACCGGCGGCACAGCAGCACGGCGCCGCTCACGAGTACGCCGGCGACGGCCGCGTACGGCGTCCAGGCCATCAGTTGCACCACCGGCCAGCCGCGTTCCAGGCCGAGGATCCGGCACGCCGCCCACGCCACGAACGGAACGACGGCCAGCGCGCACCCGCCCTCGAACACCCACCGTCGATACCCCCGCACGCCCGGCACGGTAGGCCACCGGGCCAAGGAATCAGTAGATCTCGACCCGGTCGCGGCCGGCTTCCTTGGCGCGGTAGAGCGCGTGGTCGGCGCGGGCCAGCAGCTGGTCGAGGGCGTCACCGGCCGGCAGGAGCCGGGCCAGGCCGACGCTGATGGTCACCGGCACCGGACCGGCGCGGGTCGGGACCGGCTCGTCGGCGATGGCCAGCCGCATCCGTTGGGCCAGGTCGGCCTCGGGTCCGTCCGAGTCGGGCAGGATGACCGCGAACTCCTCGCCGCCGTACCGGCCGAGCACGTCGTCGTGCCGGAGGCAGGCGCGCAGCCGCGCGGCCACCTCCCGGATCACGTCGTCCCCGACGCCGTGCCCGTACGTGTCGTTGATGTTCTTGAACCGGTCGATGTCGAGCATCGCGGCGACCAGGTCGCGGCCGTTGCGCGCGGCGGCGGCGACCAGCGTGCCGGCCAGCGAGTAGAAGTGCCGCCGGTTGTGCTGCCCGGTCAGCTCGTCGGTGATCGCCAGCTCCTGCACCCGGCTGAACAGCAGCGCGTTGTCGTACGCGCTCATGCCCTGCCCGGCGAAGGCCGCGGCGATCTCCCGCCCGGCGTCGTCGAACGCGGTACCGCCGAGCACCACCAGACCGACCCGTCCGTCGCGGGCCGACAGCGGCACCGCCAGCGCGGTACCTCCGTGCCCGGCGAGCAGCTCGCGCAGCGCGGCGGGGCTGTCGGCCACGGTCAGCACGGTCGGTGACGGGGCGTCGCACAGCGCGGCCAGCGCGGCGTCGGTGAGCGGGATGCGGTGGCCCCGGACCGCACCGTCCGCCTCCCCGGCCGTGGCGACGACGGTCAGCTCGGCCCCGGCGCCCTGCAGCAGCCAGCCGGCGGGCGCCCCGAGCTGCCGGTCCAGCGTGGTGAACAGCTGGTGGAGCACCTCGGACGGGTCCAGCACCCGGCTCAGCTCCGCCAGGCTGGCACGCAGGCTCTCGGCCAGCCCCTGTGCCCGCCGCGCCGTCCGCACGGCGACGTCGAGCTGGGCCGCCCGGGCCGTCTCCAGCGACACCGCCACGTGGCTGGTGACCGCGGTGAGCACCGCGACGTCGTCCTCGGTGAAGATGCCCTTGGCGACCCGGCTGTCCAGGTAGACCACCCCGCGCAGCTCGCCCTTGAACTGGACCGGCGCGACCATGATGCTGCGCAGCCCGTGCGCCACGACGCTCTGCGAGCCCAGCGCCGCGCCCTGCTCGGTGCCGGTGACCACCAGCGCGCGGCCGGACTCCACCACCCGGTGCAGCAGCGTGGAGCCGTACCCGGTGGCGGTCGCCACGTCGTTGCCGCTGGCGTCGCGCCCGACGAACGGGCTCAGTTCGCCGCGCTCGTCGACCAGGAACAGCAGCGCCCGCTCGGCCCCGAGGATGCGCAGCGTCTCGTCGAGGGCGACCCGGGTCAGCCGCTCCGGGTCCAGCACGGTCGAGGCGGCGGCACTGACCTGCTGCAGCGCCTCCAGCCGCCGGTTGCTGCGGGTCTTGTCGCCGCGGTCCGCGGCGTGGGTGAACAGGGACGAGGAGGCGTCGTCCACGCCGAACTCCGCCCGGACCTGGCGCCGCCGGTGCTCCCAGCCGTGCCGGGTGGCCAGCAGGTACGCGTTGCGGGCCTGCCGGTCGGTCTCGCCGGTCAGGCCGAGCTGCCGCATCGCGCGGGCCCGGATGCGGGCCACCTCGAACGACACCTGCGGGGCGTCCAGCACCCGCGCGTCCCGGTCGATCCGGTCCACCAGCTTGATCGCCTTCTGCGTCCGGCCGGTCTGCTGCAGCAGCGCCGCCCGGGCGAGCCGGTACGCGGCCTTCGACAGCGGGGTCCGGACGACCCGCCCCAGGTCGCGGACGGCCGCCTCCGCCGCGGCCAGCCGGGCCGGGCGCTCGTCGTCGGGCGCGAACCGCACCTGCGCCATCCGTCCGTGCGCCCGGTACGCGTAGAACCAGGCGTGCTGGGCCATCAGCTCCGACCGGCGCAGGCCCAGCGCCTCGAACTCGGCGACCACCTCGTCGAACGGCGCCCCGAAGTCACCCTGCTCGACCACCGCGCAGGCAGCCGCCGTGGCGATGTTCGCCCGCTGGGTCGATGTGCCGGTGCCGGGCGGGAACGACGCCCGCATCGCCGCCAGCGCGGCCGCGGCGTCGCCCGGGCGCCCCAGCTGCGCCGGCACCATCACGGTCAGCATCGCGAACGACGTGCCGTGCGCCTGCTCCGGATCGGGCAGCAGCGCCAGGCCGCGCTCCAGCACCGCCTTCGCCTCCCGGGTGTAGCCGCGCACCACCTGGCGGATGCCGGTGGTGGCCAGCCCGGTCATGTGCTGGGCGGGCGCGAGCCAGCGGGCGTGCCGGGTGACCGCCCGCTCCCACGTGCTGCCGTCGTCGTAGCCGCCGAGCAGCAGCGCGCCGCCACGTACCCAGTCCACGTACGCGGTCAGCGCCGGGTCGTTGAGCGCGGTGGCCGCGGCGCCGGCCCGCGCGAACGCCTTCTCGGCCCGGCGGCGGAGCCGGACCATCGCGGCGACGTAGCCGAGCATGGCGTGCACCCGCACGTACTCCGGGCACAGGCCGAGCCGGTTGACCGGGTACAGCGCCCGCAACGCGAACACGGCGGCCTCGCGGACCCGCATGGCGTTGGCGGCCGCGTAGGCGCCGGCGTCCAGGACGGCGGCCGTGGCGGCCAGGTACGCGCGGCGGCGCTTGCGCGGCGGCGGGAGCAGCCCGCCCAGCCGGCCCACCAGCCCGCCGAGCGCGGCGACGGCCAGCGTGGACACCAGCAGCACGAGCCGGCGGCGGGGCAGCGGGCAGCCCAGTTCGGCCAGGGCGGCACCGGCCTCGGCGAGCGCCGCCCCGTCGGCCCACCGGGTGTGGTGCAGCTCGATCAGGATGGTGCGCAGCTCGGCCCGGCGACGGGGATCGGACTCACCGGACAGGGCCCGGTCCAGCGTCTGATGCGCGTCGCCGAACCGCCCGCTGCCCAGGTACGCCACGGCGAGCGGGTGCAGCAGGTCCGTGGTCGCCGCGGTCACGGCGTCCCGGGCCTGTTCGAGGTGGGTCACGGCGTCCGCCGGCACCTGGTCGCGCAGCGCCTGCCGGCCGGCGGCCAGCGCGGCCGCGTACCGGGCGTCCGGGTCGGCGTCCGGGCCGGCCAGCCCGACGTGCCGGGCGACGGCGTAGACGTGCCCGGAGTCGCGGAGCCGGTCGGGCAGGTCCGCGAGCGCGGCGGCGATCGCCAGGTGCAGGCGGCGCAGCGCGTCGGCGGGCACGTCGGCCAGCAGCGCGTCGCGCAGGCCGGGGTGGACGAAGCCGTACCGGCCGCCCTCCCGCGCCTCCACGAGGCGTGCGGCGACGGCCGCGTCCACGGCGTCCACGACCCGCTCGGCCGGCAGGTCGCAGGCGGCCATCACCAGGTCCAGCCGGAACCGGCCACCCACGGCGGCGGCCACCGCCAGGACGGGCCGGTGCTCCGCCGACAGCTCGCCCAGCCGGACGAGGAACAGCTCCTCGGCGTCCGCGGCGAAGCTCAGCCCGTCCACGCCGGCCTCGTCGAGCGACCAGGCACCCCAGTGCGGCACCAGCAGGCCGGCGTCGACGAGTTGCCGCAGGTACTCGACCACCACCAGCGGCAGGCCGCCGCTGCGGGTGTACACGTGCGCGGCCAGCTCGGCGGGCACCTCGGCACCGGGCAGCCGGGAGGCGATCAGGGCGGCCGTGGCCGGACCGTCGAGCGGGCCGGCCGTCACCTCGGTGTCCAGCGCCGGGCCGAGGTCGGCGGCCAGCGGCGCCGGGGTGTCGTCACTCTCGGTGAGCACGATCAGCAGGGGTGTGTCCCGGAGGTCCGGTGCGAGCAGCGCGAGCACCCGCCGGGTGGCCGCGTCCAGCCACTGTGCGTCGTCGAGCTCCAGCAGCATGCCGCCGTGCCGGCGCGCCAGTTCGGCCAGGAAGCCGGCGACGACGAGGAAGAACCGGTCCCCGCCGCCCTCGCCGGACACGCCGGGGACGCCGCTGAGCAGCTCGGCCAGGCGCGGCGACAGGTTGCGCAGCGCGCCGGCGCCGGCCGCGGCGGCCGCGGCGCGCAGCCGCTCCTCGGCCCCGGCCCGCTCGTCGGCCGGCAACGCCCGGACCCGGTCCAGGTGGTGTTCGACCGCGGCCCGGACGGCGGCCAGCGGCACCGACTCGTCCCGGGCGCCGCGCGCCCGCAGCACCGGTACCCCGTCGGCCGCGGCGGCGGCCGCCACCTCGGCCGCCAGCCGGCTGCGGCCCCCGCCGGCCGGGCCGCGCACCATGGCCGCGCCACCACCGCCAACCGCGCCACCGCCAACGGTGCCGCCACCAACCGCGCCACCGCCAACCGCGCCGCCACCACCAGCCCCGCCGCCACTACCGCCAACCGCGCCGCCACCGCCAACCGCGCCGCCACCGCCAACCGCGCCGCCACGGGCGCGGCGCCAGCGGAAGAGCAGCACCTCCCGCTCGGTGTCCCGGCCGCACAGCGGCCACCCGCCCGGGCCCGCCGGCGGCCGGTGGCCGAAGCGGCGGGCGAGGTCGGCGCCCAGCTCGGCGGCGCCGGGGTACCGGTCGTCCGGGTCCTTGGCGAGCAGCCGGTACACGACCTCCACCAGGCCCGGGTCGGCGTCCGGGCGGAGCGCCCGCAGGTCGGGCGGCGTCGCGACGGTGTGCAGGCGGAGCAGTTCGCCCACGTCGTCGGCGGCGAACGGCGGGAACCCGGCGAGGCACTCGAACAGCACGACGCCCAGCGAGTACAGGTCGGATCGTCCGTCCACCGGCCGGCGGAGCATCCCGGACTGCTCCGGGGACGTGTACGCGAACGTCCCGACGGCGGGCGACTGGTCCCCGTCCGCCGGCACGGGGCGCGGCCGGGCGCCACCGGCCGGGCCGCGGCCGACGATGGCGAGGCTGAAGTCGATCAGTGTGGCGGGCCGGTCCGGCGGCAGCATGATGTTCTGCGGCTTGATGTCGCGGTGGACCAGGCCGACCCGGTGCACGGCCGCCAGGGCGTCGGCCAGCTCGCCGGCCAGCCGGATCACCGACGGGTTGTCCAGCGGCCCGCGGAACAGCCGGTCGGCCACCGAGCCGCCGTCGATCAGCTCGACGACCACGGCGGGCCGGCCGTCGTGGAGGCCCGCGGCGTAGGTGCGCAGCACGCCGGGGTGCTCGACGCACGCCAGCAGGGCGGCCTCGCGGCGCATCGCGGTCACCGTGGCCGCGGAGTTACCGGCGTCGTCGCGGGCCTGCTTGAGCGCGTACCGCTCGCCGCCGCGGCTGGCCCGGTACACGGTGGTGTCCGCGCCCCGGCCGAGCTCGGCCTCCAGCCGCAGCCCCGTCAGTTCGGCCGGCCGCCCGCCGCGATCGTCCACCACGCTCCCCCGCTGTTCCGTTTGTCTGTCCCGGACGCCGATCGGCGGGACGACGCACGGCCTGAGGGGTTACCCCGGGTGGACTTGCCGGGCGCCGGCGGCGGTCGGCGGCAGCGTCGACCAGGACCGCAGCCGGTCGCGGACCGGGCCGACCGCCCGCCGGCACGCCTCCTCGTGGGCGGCGGCGAGCACGTCGGCCACCCGCACGTGCCGCCGCTCGCGGGCCGACCCGACGGCCGCGTGCACCATCGCCAGCGTCGACAGGTTGTCGTGGCACTCCCCCGTCGGCGTCGACCCGGTGCGCAGCGCGGCCAGGAACTCGTCGAGGACGCCGCGGATGCCGTAGGGCCCGCCGTCCGCGTCGGACGGGGTGACGCCGAGCGGCGGCCCGTCGCCGTCCCACAGCACGGAACCGGTGGCACCGCTGGCCCGCCACTCGCCGTTCCACGAGGTCTCGTGCCCGGGGCTGCACCAGCTTCCGGTGTAGACGAAGCGCGCGCCGGTCGTCATCTCGAACGTCGCCGACGCCGCGGCCGCGCCCCGGTACCAGCTCCAGGTCGGGTTGAACTCCTCGCAGTACACCCCGACCGGGTCGGCGTCGAGGAACCACCGGGCGGCGTCGAACGCGTGCACCGCCATGTCCAGCAGGAGCGGATGGTCCATGACGTCACGGAAGCCGCCGAAGCGGGGCGCGCGGTACATCGCCGCGGTGAGGATGCCGACCGGTCCGGCGCCGGCGACCAGCTCGCGGAACCGGGCGGCGTGCGGCTCGTACCGGCGGCTCTGGCCGACCATGAACAGCCGCCCGTGCACCTCCGCCGCCGCGACCAGTTCCAGCGCCTCGGCCAGCGTCGCCGCGAGCGGCTTCTCGCCGAGCACCGGAAGGCCCAGGCGCAGGGCGGTCATCGTCACCGGGTGGTGCGCCGCCGGCGCGGTCACGTCGACGACGAAGTCGGGCCCGGCACCGTCCACAATGGACTCGATCGCCGGACCCGACGCGGCCGCCGTGAGCCCGCGGGCGTCGAGCGCGGCGCGGGCCGCCGCCTCGTCGAGGTCGACCAGGCCCACCACCTCGACGTCGTCGCGCTCGGCGAGGGCGCGCAGCCACTCCCGTCCCATCGGACCCGCGCCCACCAGGAGCGCCTTCTGCTGAGTCGTCACGTTACGAGTGTGGCGGCAGCGCCGCGATCCGCCGGCGGACCTCCTCGGCGCCGTCGTGCTTCAGCTCCTCCAGCAGCCGCAGGGAGGCCCGCCACGCGTCGCCGGCCGCGGCGTCGTCGCCCGCCGCGTGGTGGCACTCGCCGAGGTGACGCAGCGCCTCGGCCTCGTTCAGGCGGTCGTCGATGTCGCGGAACAACGCCAGGGCCCGCCCGTAGCAGGCGATGGCGGTGGCGTACCGGCCCAGCCGGTGGTTGGCGAAGCCGAGGCTGTCCGACGTGGCGGCCTGGCCGTACCGGTCACCGAGCTTCTCCAGCAGGTCGAGCGCGCGCTCGCAGTACGACAGCGCCCGCTCGTACGCGCCGAGCTGGGCGTACCGCCAGCCGACGGCGTTGAGCGCCTGCGCCTGCCCGAACCGGTGTCCGGCCGACTCGAACAGGCGCAGCGCGTGCTCGGCCTCGACGACGGCGTCCTCGTCCTCGCCGAGCTGCTCGTACAGCCACGAGTACGTGAAGTGGACGTGCGCCTCGCCGACCTCGTCGCCGAGCACCCGGAACAGCTCGAGCGAGCGGCCCAGGTGCTCCGCCAGCTCGGGGTAGCGGCGGAGCGGGCCGTAGGCGAGGGCCAGCCCGCGGTGCGACGCCGCCCGGCCCGCGAGGTCACCGGTCGCCTCGGCCGCGGCGATGGCGGCCTGTTGCAGCGCCGCCCAGTCGGTCCAGTAACCGCGCCGGTTGAAGAAGTCCCACGTCGTCCAGGCCAGCCGCCACACGGCGGTGCGCGCCACCTCGGGCCGGCCCGGGATCGCGAGCAGGACCCGGTACTCCGCCTCGAACCAGACCATGGCGTCCTCGGCGGTCGGCACCGGTGGGACGGTGACGCCGGCGCGCGGCGGGTCCAGCGGGATCGGGTCGCGGTTCGGATGGAGCCGCATCGCGGCGGCGAACGCGGTGTGCAGGTAGTGGTCGAGCAGGCGCTCCACGGCCGCGGCGCGGTCGGCGGCGGCGTCGACGTCGGCGGCCAGTTCGGCGGCGTAGGCCCGGAGCAGGTCGTGGACGGTGTACCGGCCGGGGGCCTTCTCCGTCAGCAGGTGCGCCCGGGTCAACTCGGTCAGCAGCAGCCGGGTCTCCGCCTCGTCGACCCCGGCGAGGCTGGCCGCCGCCGGCCCGGCGAACTCCGCCCCGAACGCGAGGCTCACCAGGCGGAACAGGCGGGCGGCCCCGTCGCTGAGGGTGCGGTACGACCAGGAGAAGACGGTGCGGACGTCCGACCGCACGTCGTCGTCGACGGTGAACGCGCCGAGCCGGTCGCCGCCGACCCGCAGCGTCGCGAGGATGGTGGCCACCGGCCGGTCCGGCTCGGTGGCGGCCCGGGCGGCGACGATCACCAGCGCCAGCGGCAGCCGCGCACACCGGGTGACGAGCTCGCGCAGCGCCGCCTGCTCCCGCGCCACCCGGTCGCCGCCCAGCCGGCGCCGCAGCAGGTCCATCGCCTCGGCGTCGGTGAGCAGGTCGAGCACCAGCGGCCGGGCGTCGTCGATGGCCACCAGGCCGGTGAGCCGGTGCCGGCTGGTGACGATCACCGCGCAGCTCCGCGTGCCCGGCAGCAGCGCACGGACCTGCTCGGCGTTGCCGGCGTTGTCGAGCACGATGAGCATCCGCCGGTCGGCGAGCAGCGTCCGGTACAGCGCGGTGCGCGCCTGGAGGTCCTGCGGCACCTCGGCCGGTGGCACGTCGAGCGCCTCCAGCAGGACGTGGACCGCCTCGGCCGGTGGCACGGCCGGCCCGGTCGGGTCGAACCCGCGCAGGTTCACGTACAGCTGACCGCTCGGGAACCGCTCCCGGACCCGGTGCGCCCAGTGCACGGCGAGCGTCGTCTTGCCCACCCCGGCCGTGCCGGACAGGACCGCGACCCCGGTCGGCTCCGGGTCGGCGTCGGGCGTGAGCGTCGCGTCCAGCCAGGCCAGTTCGGCGGTGCGGCCGGCGAAGCCGGGTACGTCACGGGGCAGGGCGGCCGGCCCGACGCGCGCGGGCAGCGACCCGGCAAGCCCGGCGGGCACCGGATCGGGCCGGTCGAGCCGGGGGTCGCGCCGCAGCACCGCCTGCTGCAGGTCGGCGAGGCCGGAGCCGGGTTCGACGCCGAGGTCGCCGCGCAGCGCCGCCCGGGTGCGCCGGTACACGTCCAGCGCGTCGACGTGCCGGCCGGACCGGTACAGCGCGAGCATGAGCTGTTCGACGAACCGTTCCCGGTACGGGTACTGCGCGACCAGCGTGGTCAGCTCCCCGACGAGGTCGGCGGCGGCGCCGGCGCGCAGGTCGGCCTCGATGCGACGCTCGACGGCGAGCACCCGGCTCTCCTCCAGCCGGGCGGCCTCCAACGCCAGCGCGGGTACGTCGCCGAGATCGGCGAACGGCGGGCCCTGCCACAGGCCGAGCGCCTCGCGCAGCCGGCTGCCGGCGGTCACCGGATCTCCGGCGGCCAGCGCCCGCTCGCCCTCGGCCGCGAGGGCGAGGAACTCCGTCGCGTCGACGGTGAGATCGTCGGTGGTCAGCCGGTACCCGATGCGGCCGTTGCCGCCGAGCAGCGCGCTGCCCAGCACCCGGCGCAGGCCGTGCACGTACGAACGGAGGTTCTCCGCGGCGGACGGCGGCGGCGACCCGCCCCACAGGGCCTCGGTGAGCTCGCCGACCGGCACCGTCTCGCCGCCCCGGCCGACCAGCACGGCCAGCAGCAGCCGCTGCTTGCGCGGCCCGACCGGGAGCGGGGTTCCCTCGACGGTAGCCCGAACACGGCCGAGGACCGTGATCCGTACCGGCCGATGATCCGACGCTCCCCATCCACCTTCGGCTATGCGGCGAGAGTATCCGACCGGCACGACCCGTCCCGACGGTGACGGATGTCCGACCCGCCGGTCCGCGCCGGGTTCACCGGCGTTTCAGCGGGATTTCCGTGTCCGTCGGCACGCTGGCCGTCGACGGACGATGCGGAGGACCGATGCTTCAGGCTCTGACGGCGGTGCCGGTCCACGACCCGGCCGCGATGCTCGCGGCGGGCGCGCGGGCGCTCGACGAGGACGGCGACCTGACGGCCGCACGCCGGTTCTTCGACGCGGCCTACACCACCGCCGAACGCGACGACCGGCCCGACGCGATGGCGGAGGCGGCGCTCGGCCTCGCCGGCCTGTGGGTGCACGAGCAGCGCACCGGGGTGGCGTCGGCGCTGGTGGAGAGCCGCCTGCGGTGGGCGCTCGCCCGGGTCGGGTTCGACTCGCCGCTCGCCGGCCGGATCCGCGTCCGGCTCGCCGGCGAGGCGGACTACCGGGCCGGCACCAGCGCCGGCATCCTGGCCGCCCTCGCCGCGGCCCGGTCCGGCGACGACCCGGTCGCGACCGCCGACGCGCTGAACCTCGCCCACCACTGCCTGCTCGGGCCGGAGCACGCCGCCGCCCGGCACGCGCTGGCCGTCGACCTGATCGGCACGAGCGCCCGGACCGGCCGCCGCCGCGACCTCCTGATGGGGCTCCTCTGGCAGACGGTGAACCGGTTCCTCGACGGCGACCGGCACGCCGAGCGGCGGCTGGCCGAACTCCGCGCGCTGCTGGCCAATGACGATCACCTGGCCATCGGGTTCGTGGTCGCGGCGATGGACGTGATGCTGCTGCTCCGCGCCGGCCGGTTCGACGACGCCGAGGCCGCCGCCACCGCGTGCGCCCGGCGCGGCCACGAGGCCGGCGACGTCGACGCGACCGGCTGGTTCGGCGCGCAGCTCGTCGCGATCCGGTGGTACCAGGGCCGGCTCGGTGACCTGCGGCCGATGCTCGACGACCTGGTCCACTCGTCGACGCTGAGCGCGGTCGACAACGCCTGCTTCGCGGCGCAGGCGGTCGCCGCCGCGCTGACCGGCGACCCGGCCGCCGGGTCCGACGCGCTGGCCCGCCTCCGCGGCCGCGACCTGGCCGACCTGCCGCGGTCGAGCAGCTGGCTGGGCACGATGGTCGGCGCGGCGGAGGCCGCCTACCTGCTCGGTGACGCCGACACCGCCGCGACGGTGTACGACCTGCTGGCGCCGTTCGCCGACCGGCCCGCGGTGACCGGCCTCGGCGTCGCCTGCTACGGATCGGTGCACCACGCGCTGGGAACCGCGGCACTCACCACGGCAGGGCTCACCACGGGTGCCGCCGACCGCGCGGTGACCCACTTCGCCGCCGCGGTCGCCGCGAACCGCGCGCTGGGCCACCGCCCCGCCACGGTCCACTCCCGCTGGCGCCACGCCACGGCGCTCACCCTGCGCGGCGGCCCGGACGACTACGCCCTCGCCCGGCGGGAACGGGAGACGGCGGCCGCCGCGGCCGCCGCGCTCGGCATGGCGCCGACGACCGGGGACGCCGAGACGGCGGCCGTCGAACCGCTGCGGCTCAGCCGCCAGGAGAAGCGGTGGCGGATCGACTGGGGACGGCGGAGCGTCGTCGTCGACGCCCGCGTCGGCATGCTCCACCTGGCGGTGCTGCTCGCCAACCCGAACACCGACGTCGCGGCCGTCGACCTGGCCGCCGGCGTCTCCGGGCTGGCGTCCGCCGCCGGTGCGGGCATGTCCGACCAACCGGTGCTCGACGACGCGGCCCGGCGGCAGTACCAGCGCCGCATCGCCCACCTCCGCGCCGACATCGACGCGTCGACGGCCCGCGGCGAGCACCGCCGGGCCGACCGGGCCCGGGACGAGCACGACCGGCTCGCGACGGCGCTCACCGGTGCGCTGGGCGTCGACGGGCGCAGTCGCCGGTTCACCGACAACGCCGAGCGGGCCCGGGTCGCCGTGGGCAAGGCGATCCGGCGGGCGATCGACCGCGTGGCCGAGGTCGACCACCCGATCGCGCAGCACCTGCGCAACACCGTCCACACCGGACTGCGCTGCAGTTACCGGCCGGAGTAGGCACCGAGCAGGGCGCGGGCCCGCTCGGCGCCCGGGTGCTTCAGCGTTTCGAACAGCGACGCGGCGGCCCGCCACGCCTCGACGGCCGCGTCGTGCCCGCCCGTGGCGGAGTACGCGTCGCCGAGCCGCAGCAGCGACTCCGCCTCGCACGTGCGGTCACCGGCCACCCGGTTGAGCGCGATCGCCCGCTCGAAGTACGCGATCGCCGGGGTCCAGTCCCCCAGGCCGGCGTGCGCGGCGCCGAGCGTGTCGAGCGCGCCGGCGAGCCAGTTCGCGTCCTCGCCGGCGATGGCGACCGCCTCCTCGGTGTACCGGATCGCGGTCCGGTGGTCGCCCAGCCGCACGTGGCACCAGCCGAGGACGTTGAGCAGCCGCGAGCGCACCCCGGCCGCGGAACCGGACCCCGCCGGGCCCGTCGGCGGCACGAGGTCGTACACCGATGCGGCCAGGTCGTACGCGGACCCGGCCGCCCGCAACGCGTCGTCGAGCCGGTCCTGCCGGTCGTACAGCAGCGTCTGCCGGACCCGGACGTCGATCAGGTTGTCGACGTCGCCGAGCTCCTCGAACAGCGCGGCGGCCCGGTCGAGGTGCGGCCCGGCGGCGGGGAACCGGCCGGACAGCACGAGCCCGAACCCGAGCCCGCTGTGCGCGTGCGCCGCACCCACCCGGTCACCGGTCCGGCGGGCGGCCCGCAGCGCGGTCTCGTGCGTCCACTCCTGGTCGGCCCAGTACCCGGACCGCACCAGGTACCCGCTGACCGCCCGCGCCAGTCGCCACGCGTGCCCGTCGAAGCCCCGCTCGTGGGCCCGGCGCAGCACGCCGAGCACGGCGATCCGCTCGGCCGCGAACCACGCCAGCGCGGCCTCGGCGGTCTCGAACCGGCACACGGTGACGCCGTCGGCCGGCACCGGCACGTCGATCGCCGGCACGAACGGCTCCAACCGCCGCGCGGCCGCGCACGCGGTGGCCAGGTAGTGGTCGAACAGGCGCCGCTCGGCCGCGGCCCGGTCGGCGGCCGGGTCGAGGCGCAGCGACAGCTCGGCCGCGTACGCCCGCAGCAGGGCGTGGACGCTGTACCGGCCCACGGCCCGCTCGTCGACGAGGTTCGCGCCGGTCAGCTCCGCGAGCGGCCCGGCGACCCCGTCCACCGGCCGGCCGGCGAGGCTCGCGGCCACGGTCACCCCGAAGTCCGTCTCCGGGTGCAGCGCGATCCACCGCAGCAGCCGCGCGGCCTCCCCGCCGAGGGCGCGGACCGACCAGCACAGGACCGCGCGGACGTCGGTGCCGTCGTCGCCGCCGCTCAGCGCGTCCAGTGCCCGGGTCTCCTCCCGGAGCTCGGCCGCGAACGCCGCGAGCGGGAAGCCCGGCCGCACCGCGGCCCGGGCCGCCGCGACCACCAGCGCCAGCGGCAGCCCCGCGCACCGGCGCACCATCTCGTCGACGGCGTCCGGTTCGGCGGCCAGCCGCGCGGCGCCGAGACGGTCGGCGAGCAGCCGCTGGGCGTCCGACCGGTTCAGCACGTCGAGGCGGACCGGACGCGCGCCGGCGCCGGCCACCAGCGCGGTCAGCTCGACGCGGCTGGTCACCAGCACGAACGCCGACCGCGACCCGGGCAGCAGCGGACGGACCTGCGCGGAGTCGCCGGCGTTGTCGAGCACCACGAGCACCCGGCGCCCGGCCAGCAGGCTGCGGTACAGGGCGGTCTGCGCGGCGGCGCCGGCCGGGATGCGGGTGGTCGGCACCCCGAGCGTCTCCAGCAGTTCCCGGGTCACCTCGGCCGGGTCGCGCGCCGGGCCGTCCGGGTCGAACCCGCGCAGGTCGACGAAGATCTGACCGTCGGGGAAGCGGCCGGCGACCCGGTGCGCCCAGTGCACGGCGAGCGTCGTCTTGCCGACGCCGGCGGTACCGACGACGGCGGCGAGCCCGGCCGCCTCACCCATGACCCCGTCGAGCTGCGCCAGCTCCGCCGCCCGCCCGGTGAACGACCCGACGGCGAACGGCAGCTGGGCGGGTGGAATCCACGGCCCGCCGCCGTTCCGCGGCGCCGCCGACGCGTCGAGGGCCGGGTCGCGGCGCAGGATCGCCGCCGCGCGGTCCCGCACCTCCGGACCGGGATCGAGCCCCAGCTCGCCGACCATCGCCCGGCGCAGCCGCTGGAACACCTCCAGCGCCTCGGCCTGCCGCCCGCCCCGGTACAGGGCCAGCATCAGCTGACCGTGCAGCCGCTCCCGCAACGGGTACCGGGCGGCGAGCCGCTCCAGGTCGGCGATGACCGTGGCCGGCTCGCCGAGGGCCAGCCGCGCCTCGGCGAGGGCCTCGTTCGCGTCGAGCCGCAGCTCCGCCAGCCGGCCGGCCTGCGCCGCCAGCCACCCGTCGGCGGCGACGTCGAGCAGCGGGTCGCCGCGCCACAGGTCCAGCGCCGCCGCCGCGTGCCGGGCCGCCTCCGCCGGTTCCGTCGCCGCCCGCGCGGTGCGCACGTGCCGCTCGGCCCGCACGACGTCGACCCGGTCGGCCGGCAGGTCGAGCACGTACCCCGACGGGCGGGAGGCGATCGCGTCGGGGCTCCCGACCGCGCGTCGCAGATACGACACATGGTGCTGCAGCGCGTTGGCCGCGCTCGCCGGCGGGTCACCGTTCCACACGACGTCGATGAGCCGGTCGGTGCTGACGACCTCGCCCGGATGCAGCGCCAGCACGGCCAGCACCGCCTTGCGGCGCAGCCCCGACACCGGCCGCGACACGTCGCCCGCCCGGACCCCGACCGGACCGAGCAGGTCGACGTACAGGCCATCACCCGCGCGGATCACGGTCACCCACCCTAGCCGCCGCGCCGGAGGGCGGCTGTCGGCTGTTTATCTCACCGGCGCACCGCGTCCGCTATCTCCGTGACCGTGCGGGCGAGCCGCCGCCGCGCCGCGAGGCCCGGCAGCGCGCGCAGATCCGGCACCGCCGCGGTGAGCCCGTCGACCCACGCGACCTCCGGCCGGAGGTGCAGCCACCGGATCGCGAGCAGCGGACGCGCCGCCTCGCGCAGGGCGACGATGTCACGCTCCGCCCGGCCGCTCCCATCGCCGCTCTCCTCGCGCAGCGCGGCGCCGATGCTGCGCAGCGCGGTCGCGGCGCGCTTGCGCACGAGCGCCCCGGTGCGGATCGGAGCGAGGAACACCGCGGGCAGAATCGCGGCGGCGCCACCGAGCAGCCCGGCCAGAATCCGGCCGCCGAGCACCGCGGCGTCCGCGCGTCCGTCCAGGCCATACAGCAGGGCAAGAATCGAGGTGACGCACACAGCCCACCCCGTGTACGTCGCCTTCCTCAGGTACAGGCCCGCGGCCAGCAGCACCAGGATCAGCCCCACCGTCGGCGCGCCACGTCCGGCCACCACCGCGGCCAACGGGGTGCCGACGAGCGTGCCGAGCACTCCCCCGAGCGTCCGCTGAACCCCCCGGAAGACGGCCTCGCCGCGCGAAACGGTGCCGGCGCCGACGACGAACGCCGCGACGACCGCCCAGGACCGGTGGTCGGGAAACAGCGCCCGGCCGAGAACGAGCGCGATCCCCACCGACAACGCCGCCCGAACCCCCCGCCAGACGTGCACCCTCGTGTTCGGCGCCGCCGCTTCATCAACTTCACGCCGCCGTCCGGTCATGGACGCCAAGCCGTACGCCCCCACCACGACGACCACCGCCCAGCCGACGGCGGCACCGGGCCGGCCGACCGGCACCGGCACGACGACCAGCGCCAGGAACGCGAACATCACCGTCCGCGCCGTCGACGCGGTCCGCCGACCCGCACCGGCGCGCGCGGCCGTGCCGACGAACACCGCGACCACGAACAGCGCGTCCACGACCAAAGAAATACTTCGCACCTACGTAGTGTCTGCCCGCCGATCCGGCGTTCGCAAGGCACAATCTGCAGGTGCCCGAACCCGACGAACTCGCGGCCGCCCGTGCGGTGCGCCGCGCCACCCTCCGGCTGTCCCGCCGCCTGCACGCCGAGCGCGACGAGCACGCCCTGAGCCTCACGAAGATCAGCGTGCTGGGCCACCTCACCCGGCGCGGCCCGCTGACGGCCGGCGCCCTGGCCGCCGCCGACCGACTGAAACCACAGTCGCTCACCCGCGTGCTGGCCGAGTTGGAGGAGGCCGGCCTGATCGCCCGGACGCCGGACGTCGACGACCGCCGGCAGCGCCGGTTCCGCCTCACCGGTGCCGGCCGCCGGGCCGCGGAGGCGGACATGCGCGCCCGCGACGAATGGCTGGCCGCGGCGATGTCCCGCACCCTGACCCCCACGGAACGCGACCTCCTCCTGCTCGCGGCCACGCTGATCGACAAACTAGCCGACGACAGTACTTCGTAGCTCCGTACCATTAACCGACCGCCCGAACACCGGAATGAGCGCCGCGGCGACGGCCAGGTGCATCGCCGCGAGCACGGCCCGCGTCCCACCCGACGCCCCGACGGTGAGCACGGGCAGCAACGACACGACGAGCACCAGCCCGGCCGACCCGGCCCAGATCGCGGCCGAACGCCGGGCCACCCGGTCGAGCCCGGCGCGAACACCCCACCCGGCCATCGACACGGCGAACGCCACCCCGGCGGCGAGCGGCAGCCCGATCCGGTCCGGTCCGCGGCCCTGGTCGACCACCAGGTCGACGTCGAGGAGCCGGGCCAGCACCCACAACACGACGGCCGCCCCGACGGCGGCGGCGACAGCGAGAATCCTGTTTCTCATGCCCCGGAACGCTAGGGACCGACCACCGGCCGAACCACCGACCAAGGTCTGAACCTCGCAGCCGCGTCAGCAGGTGGGCCTACGCTCGACGTCGTGACCGTGGACGCGCTCGCCGAACACGCCGACCACCGCGACACCGAACGCGCGCTCCGGGCGGCCGGGTGGACGCCGTGCGGCGCCGGCGACTGGGCGATCGCGCTCCGCTCCCCCGACGGCGCCACCGCCGCCCGGATCAGCCCGTTCGACCCGACCGGCCCCTACACCGCGGCGCTGTACCGGGAGGCCGCACACACCCGGCAGGTGCCGGCGCTGTTCGCGCACCGCCGGCTGGCCGGCGGCGGCGACCTCCAGGTGATGGAATGGCTGCGGCCCGTCCCCGCGGCGGAGGCGGCCGCGTTCCACCGGGCGATCGCCGGTCGCGCTCCGGAGGTCGTCGGTCTGGTCGACGTCGTGCGCCGCGTCCACGAGCGGGCCCGGCGGGAACTGCCCTGGTGCGGGCCGCTCGACGACAACCCGTCCAACGTCATGCGCGCCGCCGACGGCCGCCTCGTCGTCGTCGACCTGTTCTACGCCGACGGCCCGGACCTCTACCGGACCGCCGCCACCGACCCCGACCTGGTCGTGGCGCGGATCCCGCCGTCGGAACGCCGCTTCATGACCGAGATCCCGCTGTCCGCCTCCGGTCCGTGGGACGAGGCCGAGCGCGCGGCGATGCGCGCCGGCCTGGCCGCCGCCGACGCCCGCGCCGACGCCCGCGCCGCTGCTCGCGCCGCCGGACGGTGACGGATCATGGACCCATGAACCTGGACACCTTCTCGCTCGCCGAGGCGCCCACCGGCAGCGGGCCGGCCGATCTCCGCGACGCCGACTGGATCCCGGCCGTCGTGCCCGGGGGCGTGCACGAGTCGCTGCTGGCCGCCGGGCGCATCGAACATCCGTACCACGACCGCAACGAGGAGTCGATCCGCTGGATCGAGGAGCGGGACTGGTGGTACCGCGCCCAGTTCGAGAGCGGGACCGGCGACGAGCGGACGCGACTGGTCTTCCACGGCCTCGACACCGTCGCCGACGTGTGGCTCAACGGCCGGCACCTCGGCCACCACGAGAACATGTTCCGGCCGGCCGAGTTCGACGTCACCCACGCCCTGACCGGACACAACGATATCCTCGTCCGGTTCCGGCCGCCGCTGGCCGGCCTCACGCCACCCGCGGCGGCGGTCACGATGGCCGAACGGATCGCCACGGCCTTCAGTACGTCCACAGAGGACAGTGAGGTCGGCCTCCCCGAGGCGCTCCCCCTCGCCACGCTCCGCCGCAAGGCCACGTTCTCGTGGGGCTGGGACTTCGGCCCGCGCGTCCCGTCGATCGGCATCTGGCGCCCGGTCGAGCTCGTGCGCGGGAACCAGGCCGCGATCACCGGTCACCACCTCCGCACCGACGCGATCACCGCGACCACCGCCGACCTCACCGTGACCGTCGAGGTCGACGCTTTCGCCGGAAATCCAACGGGTCTGTCCGCGCGGGTCACCCTCGTCGCGCCGGCGGGCGGCGCGCACTCGGTCACGCTCAAGATCGAGGGGACGGAGAGCAGCGCGCCGATCCACATCGACAACGCCGAGTTGTGGTGGACGCACGACCTCGGTACGCCGGCGCTGTACGACGTCCACATCGAGCTTCTCGCCGACGACGGCCGCACGCTCGACCGCCGCACCGACCGGGTGGGCCTCCGGACGATCGAGCTCGACCGGTCGCCGGATCCCGAGGGCGGGCGCCAGTTCCGGTTCCGGCTCAACGGTGTGCCGCTGTTCGCGCGCGGCGCCAACTGGATACCGGCCGACATGCTCGTCGGGTCGGTGGACGAGGCGCGGTACCGCGCCCTGATCGGGCTCGCCCGCGACGCCGACATGACGATGCTGCGGATCTGGGGCGGCGGCGTGTACGAGCACGACGCCTTCTACGCCGTCACCGACGAGCTCGGCATTCTCGTGTGGCACGACTTCATGTTCGCGTGCATCGACTACCCGAGTGCGGATCCGGTGCTGCAACGCGAGGTGACGCTCGAGGCGGAGTACCAGGTGCGGCGGCTGCGCAACCGGGCCAGCATGGCGCTGTGGTGCGGCAACAACGAGGTGCAGCTGGTGCACGGCTTCGCCTACCAGAACTACGAACCGGGCGACTGGGGCTGGGACTTCTTCCACCGGATCCTGCCCGCGGCTGTCGCCCGCCACGACGGGTCCGTGCCGTACTGGCCCGGCAGCCCGTGGGGCGAGGACCCCGAGGAGGGGTGGATGGCCTGCAACGGCGTGCGCGACGGCGACCGGCACGCCTGGGAGGTCTGGCACGGGTTCGACTTCGGCGCCGGCGGCGGCCCGTACGACGACCCCGGGCAGGCCCGCCACCACCGCCGCTACGCCAACGACCGGGGCCGGTTCATCAGCGAGTTCGGCATCCACGCATCGCCCGAACTGTCCACTCTGGAGCGTTGGATCCCGGCGTCGTCGTTGACGATCCACAGCGAATCGTTCGACGCGCACAACAAGGACAACCCGAAGAACAAGGGCGACGCGGTGCTCGCCATCGTCACCGGCCTGCCCACGACGATGGAGCAGTACGTCGACTTCACGATGGCCGCGCAGGCGGAGGGCCTGAAGTTCGGCGTCGAGCACTACCGGCGGCGGCAGCCGCACTGCGGCGGCACGCTCGTGTGGCAGTTCAACGACGTGTGGCCGGGCTTCAGCTGGTCGGTCGTCGACCACGACGCGGTGCCGAAGGCCGGCTACTACGCGCTGCGGCGGGCGTTCGCCCCGGTGCTCGCGTCGTTCGCCGAGACCGCCGGCGGGTTCGAACTGTGGGTCAGCAACAGCACCCCGCGCCCGGTGACCACCGCGGCGACCGTGACGCTCACCGACGTCCACGGCGTTCCCGGTTCGACGTTCGAGGTCGCCGTGTCCCTCGCCGCCGACGAATCGCGGTGTGTCTGGGCCCGCTCCGAGCGCCCGCGGACCGGCGAATGGGCCTGGGTGCACAGCGCCGACGGCGCGTTCCCCATCAACCGCTTCTTCGCCGGCGAGGTCCGCGACCTCAGCCTCGGCGCCGAGGCTCCACAGTGGACGGTCGAGCGCACCGGCCCCGCCACCGCGACGGTCACCATCCGCGCGACGGCCCTCACCTACCAGGCCCGCGTCACCACCGGCGTGCCCGGCGTGCGCTACAGCGACAACTACGTCGACCTGCGACCCGGCGACCGGGCCACGATCGTGCTGGCGAACCTGCCCACCGACTTCGACCCGGCGACCGTGACCGTGCGCGGGTACGCCCATTGAGAGCGGGCCCGGTCACATTGACTGCTTACCCGATCTGGTTACTATGAATTGAACCGGTGCACCGCATCGGTGCACCGGCGTCACCGCTGACCCGTTGCCCTGGCCGCGATCCCGCACGCCCGTCGGCAGGAGAAGCACGTGATCCGAACCGTCTCCCTCGTCACCGCCGCCGCGCTGGTGCTCGCCGCCTGCGGCGGACCGAACGGCGACGCGCCCGGAAGCGGCGCGCCGAAGGAGGGCGGCACGCTCACCTTCGCCGTCGGCTCCGACGCCGGCTGTGTCGACCCGCAACAGGTCGGCAGCAACGACACCATCTACTCGCTGCGGCAGATCGTCGACTCGCTGACCGACCAGGACCCGTCGACCGGGAAGATCGTGCCGTGGCTGGCCGAGCGCTGGGAGGTCAGCCCGGACGCGCGGAAGTTCACGTTCCACCTCCGGTCCGGCGCGACGTTCAGCGACGGCACCCCGGTCGACGCGCAGGCGGTCAAGGACAACTTCGACACCGCGCCGAAGCTGGGCGTCAAGGCGACGCTCGCCATCGGCTACCTCAGCGGGTACGCCGGCTCCACGGTCGTCGACGAGCACACCGTCGAGGTCGCGTTCACCCAACCCAACGCGCAGTTCCTGCAGGCGACGTCGACGTTCTCGCTCGGGCTGGTGTCGTCGGCGAGTACACGGAAGACGCCCGACCAGCGCTGCACCGAGGGCGTGGTCGGGTCCGGCCCGTTCGCGCTCGACAAATACGTGGCGAACCAGTCGATCACGCTGTCGAAGCGCGCGGGCTACAACTGGGGCTCGTCGCTGTGGAAGAAGCCCGGCGAGGCGTACCTCGACAAGGTCGTCTTCAAGGTGGTGCCGGAGGCCGGCGTGCGCACCGGCAGCCTGCAGTCGGGTCAGGTCGACGCGATCGGCAGCGTCGGGCTCGCCGACGAGAGCGCGCTCAAGGCCGGCGGCGTCACCCTGCAGGCCCGCGCGAACCCCGGTGTGGTGTTCAGCCTGAGCTTCAACAACTCCCGCCCGTTCGCGCAGAACGCGGCCGTGCGGCAGGCGATCGTCGCCGGGATCGACCGCCAGCAGATCGTCGACACGATCTGGCCGACCGGCACCAAGCCGGCCACGAGCGTCCTCGCGCACACGACCCCGTTCTACGAGAACCTCGGCGCGAAGCTCGCGTTCGACGCGGGCCGGGCCAAGTCGTTGCTCGACGGCGACGGCTGGGCACCGGGCGCCGACGGCGTGCGGGCGAAGAACGGCACCCGCCTGAGCCTCACCGTCACCTGGTTCGCCAACGCCGCCACCAACCAGCCGACGCTGGAACTGATCCAGCAGCAGCTGAAGGCGATCGGCGTCGAGATCAAGCTGCAGCAGCTGCAGATCCCGCAACTGCAGCAGATCACGACGTCGGGTGCCTTCGACATCCTGTGGGGCAACATCACCCGCGCCGACCCGGACATCCTGCGCAGCAACTACTCCACCAAACTGTCCAACTACTACCGGATCCCGCCGACCGAGCTCGACGCCGCGCTCACCGACCAGGCCGCGACGGCCGACACCGCCCAGCGGCAGGCGCTCGTAGCGCAGGCCCAGCGGCTCATCGTCGACAACGCCTGGGTGGTGCCGGTGGTCGAGCTCACCACCGAGCTCGGTGTCGCGAAGACGGTGCACGACCTCGCGTTCGAGGCGTCGAGCCGGATCCAGTTGCACGACACCTGGAAGGAGTAGCCGGCCGTGCTCCGCTACGTGCTGCGCCGGCTCGGCCAGGCGGCGGCGGTCCTGGTGGCCACGTACACGGTGTCGTTCCTGGTGCTCGACCTCCTGCCCGGCGACCCGGTGTCGGCGATGGCCGCCGGCGGGCTCGACCAGGGCGCGATCGACCAGGCCCAACTCGACGCGATGCGGCACGAGTACGGGTTCGACCAGCCCGTGCTCGTGCAGTACCTGGAGTACCTCGGCCGGGCGGCGACCGGTGACTTCGGCAACTCCGTGGCCACCGGCCGGCCGGTCACCACGATGCTCGCCGACGCCCTGCCGCAGACGCTCGCCCTCACCGCGGCGGCGTTGCTGCTCGCGGTGACGCTGGGCGCGGGGATCGCGATCCTCGCCACGTACACCCGTCGACGGTTCCTGCGGCACCTGCTGTTCTCGCTGCCGCCGCTGGGGGTGTCGCTGCCGACGTTCTGGATCGGGCTGATGCTCGTGCAGGTCTTCTCGTTCCGGCTGCGCCTGTTCCCGGCGTTCGGCAACGACGGTGTCGCCGGGCTGGTGCTGCCGGCGGTCACCCTCGCGATACCGACCAGCGCGCTGCTGGCGCAGGTGCTGGCGAAGAGCCTGCTGTCCACATTGGACGAACCGTACGTCGACACCGCCCGCGCGAAGGGTGCCGGGCCCGCCCGGATCCACTTCCGGCACGCGCTGCGCAACGCCGCGCTGCCGGCACTGACCGTCGCGGGGCTGCTCGTCGGCAACCTGGTGGCCGGGTCGGTGGTCGTCGAGTCGGTGTTCGCCCGCAACGGTCTCGGCCGGGTGACGGTGAGCGCGGTGACCGTGCAGGACATCCCGGTCGTGCAGGGGGTGGTCGTGTTCGGCGCGCTGGTCTTCGTGGTGGTCAACCTCGCCGTCGACCTGATCTACCCGCTGCTCGACCCGCGCATCGTCAGGGTACGCACATGAGCCTGGTGCTGGAGAAGGTCGCTCCGTCCACAGTGGAGCCGCAGGAGCCGCGTCGCCGGTTCCGCTCGCTCATCAGGCGTCCCGGCCTCGTACTGTCCATTGTGGTCGTCGTCCTCGTGGTGCTGGCCGCGTTCTGGCCGGAGCTGTTCAGCTCGCGTGACCCGCTGACCGGCGTGCCGTCCGAACGGTTCCAGGCGCCCGGCGCGGCCCACTGGTTCGGCACCGACGAGCTCGGGCGCGACGTCTACACCCGCGTGGTCCACGGCGCGGCGCTGTCGCTCAAGGCGACGCTCATCGCGGTCGCGGTGGCGTTCGTCGTGGGCGGCGGCGTCGGCCTGGTCGCCGGGTTCGTCGGTGGCTGGGTCGAGGACGTGCTGATGCGCGTCGTCGACGTCCTGTTGTCGATTCCCGCGCTGTTCCTGTCGCTGGCGCTGGTGACCGCGCTCGGGTACGGCACGGTGAAGGTGGCGGTCGCGGTGGGAGTGGCCAGCGTCGCGAGCTTCGCCCGGGTGATGCGCGCGGAGGTGCTGCGGGTGCGCCAGGCCACGTACGTCGAGGCCGCCCACTCGCTCGGCACCCGCTGGTACGCCATCCTGTTCCGGCACGTGCTGCCCAACGCGATCGGGCCGATCCTCGTGCTCGTCACGCTCGACTTCGGGACCTCGATCCTCGCGGTGTCGTCGCTGAGTTTCCTCGGCTACGGCGCGGCGCCGCCCGCACCGGAATGGGGGACGCTCATCGCGAGCGGCCGCAACTACATGGCCAACGCGTGGTGGCTGACCACCCTGCCCGGCCTGACCGTCGCGGCGACCGTGCTCGCCGTCAACCGCATCGCCCGAGCCCTGGACGAACGATGAGTCTTCTGAACATTCAGGGATTGGCCGTGTCGTACCGGACCCGGTCCGGCGCGGTGCGCGCCGTCGACGGGGTCGACCTGAGCATCGAACCGGGCGAGACCGTCGCGCTCGTCGGGGAGTCGGGCTCGGGCAAGAGCACGACGGCGCACGCCGTCATCGGGCTGTTGAGCCGCACCGGTCGCATCGAGCGGGGCAGCGTGGAGTTCGAGGGCCGCGACCTCGCCACGCTCTCCGAACGGGACCTGCGCGCCGTCCGCGGCGCCCGCATCGGCCTCATCCCGCAGGACCCGACGGTCTCCCTCAACCCGGTGACGCGCATCGGCGACCAGGTCGCCGAGGTGTTGCGCCTGCACGGCCTGGCCGACCGGCGCTCGGCCGCGATCGACGCCGTCGAACTGCTCGACCGCGCCGGCCTGCCCGACCCGGCCGTCCGCGCGCGGCAGTACCCGCACGAGCTGTCGGGCGGCATGCGGCAACGGGCGCTCATCGCGGTGGCGATCGCCGCGAAGCCCGCGCTCGTCATCGCCGACGAACCCACCAGCGCCCTCGACGTCACCGTGCAGCGGCTGATCCTGGACTACCTCCAGCAGCTCACCGCGGACCTCGGCACGGCGATGCTCCTGGTGACCCACGACCTCGGCGTCGCCGCCGACCGCGCCCAGCGCATCGCGGTCATGTCGCGGGGCCGCATCGTCGAGACCGGCCCGACGGCGGCGATCCTCGCCGCGCCGGCCCACGCCTACACGCGTCACCTCCTCGACAGCGTGCCCGCCCGCACGCCGCCGCCGGTCCGCACGGTCCGCCCGGATCCCCTGGTGGTCGTCGACGGGCTGCGCAAGGACTTCCGGAGCGTCCGGGCGGTCGACGACGTCAGCTTCACCATCAACCGCCACGAGACCCTCGCCCTCGTCGGTGAGTCCGGCTCCGGCAAGACGACGACCGCCCGGCTCGTCCTGCGCCAGCTCGATCCCGACGCCGGTACGATCACGTTCGACGGCGACGACGTCACCCGGGCCCGGGGACGGGCGCTGCGGGCGCTACGCCGGCGCGCGCAACTGATCTACCAGAACCCGTACGCGTCCCTCGATCCCCGCTTCACCATCGCCGAGGTGATCGTCGAACCGTTGCGCGCCTTCGGCGTCGGCGACCGGGCCACCCGGCTCGCCCGCGCCCGCGACCTGCTCGACCGGGTCCGCCTCCCCGCGTCGACGCTCGGCAGACGCCCGGCCGAACTGTCCGGCGGCCAACGGCAACGCGTCGCCGTGGCGCGCGCCCTGGCCCTGTCCCCCGAACTCGTCGTCTGCGACGAACCCGTGTCGGCGCTGGACGTCTCGGTGCAGGCCCAGGTGCTCGAACTCCTCACCGACCTGCAGGCCGACACCGGCGTGGCGTACCTGTTCATCTCGCACGACCTGGGCGTCGTGCGCCAGGTCGCCCACCGGGTGGCCGTCATGCGGTACGGCCGGATCGTCGAGACCGGCCCGACCGGCACACTCTTCACCGAGCCGGCCCACCCGTACACCCGGGAGCTGCTGGCCGCCATCCCCGGCCAGCCGGTCTAGAGAGTCAGGGCTGCTTCTCCACGTGGACGATCTCCCAGCGTTCGCTGCACGATCCCAGGTCCTGGCCGATGACTCCGGCGTTGAACTGGTGGCTGGCGATGACGTCGCCGTCGCCCGGTTCCCACGTGTCGATCCGGGCGGTCGGGTCCGGTGAACCGTGTGCCGCCCGGAACGCGATGATCGCGTTGCGACCGGTCCGCGTCTGCCTGGTGCTCGGGCACGGCCCGGCGGTGACGACCCAGGTGTCCTCGAGGTCCTCGGCCACGGCGTCGAGGGTGAACTCGAGGTCCAGCGGCGGCAGGCCGGCCGGGTTCGCCGGATCGCGCGGGCCGACGGTCAGCCGGACCCGCGCGCTGCCCGGGCGGAAGCCGACCGCCACGATGTCCCGCGTGTAGTCGCACTGCGTGTCGGTGGGAATCTCGTAGAACCAACCGGTCTCGTGCACGGTGATCTCGCTGTTGGGACCCCACTTGATCGGTCCCTCACCGGTGAACACGCCGGGCTGCCCGCTCGGCGTGAGCGGCACCTCGCCGGTCAACCGGATCACGAAGTGGTTCGTCCAGTCCGCCCAGCCCTTCGGGAAGTTGGCGCCGGAGCCCGCGATGTCGTTACGGAACAGGCCCGCGTACCGCAGCGCCACCGCGCACCGGCGACAGTCGAGCGGCTTCACCCACTCCCGGCGGTCGAGTTCCGCGAAGCCCGTCTCGATCTCCTTCACCACCAGGGCGTGCTCGCTCACCAGGGCCTTGGCGATCTTCACACCGAGCAGGCGCTGGACCTCGGCGGGCCTGCCGCTGCACGCCTGGAAGACGCGGCGCCGCCACCGGCTGTTCGCCGCGTCGACCGCCTTCTCGACGATCGCGACGTGCTTCGGCTCGTGGCGCTCGATCACCTCGACGCGCTCCCGCCACACCTCCTCGCAGCCCAGCGTCGGCGGCCATTCCAGCCGCGTCATCTCGGTCTCGGAGTCGAACTTGATTCCGATCCGGGACGCGGCCCAGCAGGTCCGGCTGCCCGGCAACGGGCGCAGGTCGTAGTCGACCCCCTCGGCGCTGAACTCGTCGATGAACTGGCCGTTGACCAGCACGTTGTACGTGGTCGCGCCCCAGAACGTCGGATAGTTCCTGCCGGCCTCGTCGCGCACGCCGACGGTGGCGACGTGGGTGTTCAGTTCGCCGCACGACATCGCGGGAATCCGGTCAAGCCGCATCGCGATCCCTCCGAAGGTCGACAGCCGCCGGTCAAGCACACCGTGCTCCGGCTGACGGTACAGTCGGGTTTCTTGCGGTACCCCGTCGAGATTCGAGGGCGGTGCGCATGCACCTGCTGGGCATCGACTTCGGCACGTCGAACACGGTCGGGATGCTGCGGCTTCCCGACGGGCGGGTGCGCCCGCTGCTCTTCGACGGCTCGCCGTTGCTGCCGTCGGCGGTCTACCTCGACACCGCCGGAACGCTGCTGGTCGGCCGCGACGCCGGGCGTCGGTCCCGGCTGGACCCGCGCCGGTTCGAGCCCCACCCGAAGTCCCGGATCGACGACGGCGGCATCCTTCTCGGCGACCGCGAACTGCTGATCTTCCTCAACGCCTGCCGTAGCGCGGGAATCGCGCCCTACTACACGCGGATGATGGGCTGGGCCGAACAGTTGATGTCCGCCGGCGCCGGCGCGTTCATCGGGACGCTGTGGCCGGTCGAGACCACGAAGGCGGCGACGTTCGCGGAGGTGTTCTACGCGGCCCTGCTCGCCGGCGAGTCCCTCGGCGCCGCCGGCCTGAAGGCCCGCCGGACGATCGAGGACACCGCCGATCCGAGCTGGCTCGCGTACACGACCTACGGCAACCCGAACGCCGTCGCCACCCGCATCTGAGACCTCAGCGGTGGATGTGGTCGAGATGGAGCATCTGCTTGAGGACGCTGTCCAGCTCGGCGTCGTCGAAAATGCTCTTCCAGTCGTCCTTGATGAGCTTGCGGCGACCGTAGTCCATCGCGATCAGGCAGGCGTCGGAGAACGGGTTGTCGCCGCGCAGGCCGTTGGCCAGGGCGACCTGCACGTGGCCCATCAGCATGGCGCGGGCCGCCGGCTCCGGCACGCCGACCGTGTCGACGGTCTCGCGCAGGGCGTCGTTGAGCAGGTCGCCGATCATGCAGGCGACCACCTCGACCAGCGTCGGCTCCAGGTAGGCCAACTGCTTCACGGTGACCCAGTGCACGTCCAGAACCGGCGCGTACATGAGCCGGATGACCTGCTCGGCGGTCGCGATCGCCGCGGAGTTGCCGGATTCGAGCGCGGCCACCACGTCCTGCGGCGCGGCGATGCCGCCGAACGTGTCGTCGAGCTCGGCCTGCGTCTTCCGTTGCAGGAACACCGACGGGTGGCACGGGTGGGCGACGGCGTACTCGACGTCGTCGCGCTGGTAGAGCAGGTTGGCGTAGGCGGCGGCCGGGTCGAGCGTCAGCACGATCGTGCCGGGACGCACCCGCGGCACCACCGCGGCCGACACCGGCCCGAGCGCGATGTCGGGCACGGACAGGATGACGACGTCGGCCGTGGCGACCGCGGTCTCGGTGTCGGTGACGGTGCGGCCGGCGTCCACCGTGCGTTGAATGCCGGCGGAACCGCTCTCGCAGTAGAAGACGGTGTGGTCGCTGCGCTGCAGGTTGTTCGAGATGCGCAGGCCCATCTTGCCGCCCGCGCCGACGACCGCGATGGTCAGTGTCATTGGTTCCAGCTCCTCAGGGTGTCCAGGTTCGTTGCGGTCCAGTGGTTCTCCAGGTCGCGGGTCGTGCGGCTGTCGCCCTGCCAGGGCAGCCAGTGCTCGATGACCTGGTTGACCCCGTGCTCGGCCGGCCGCACGGCGGCGACCATCGCGGGGTAGTCGAGCAGGCCCTCGCCCAGCGGGCAGCCGGCGAGGGTGAAGCCCACCCAGCCGTCCTTCCGCGTGAACGCGAAGTCCTTGACGTGGATGTTGCGGACCCACGGCGCGGTCTTCTCGACCGTGTCGGTGGGGTGTTCCAGCGCGGCGACGCAGTTCGCCGGGTCGAGGCAGATGCCCAGCGCGGGCGAGTCGACGGCGACGACGACGTCGACGAGGGTGGCCGTCGGTACCTTCTCGTAGGTTTCCAGCGCCACGGTGACGCCGGCCTTTTCGAAGGCCGGCAGCGCCTGCCGCAGCGCGCTCACCGCATTGTCACGGTCCGTCGTGAGCATGCTTCGAACCAGGGTGACGTCGAGCGCGCGGGCGAGGTCGAGGTACCGGGCCAGGTGATCCGGTGCCACGCCGCGGGTGCCGAGTTCGAGTTCGACGTCGCGCCGCTCGGCCCGCGTCCGCAGGGCGCGCAGCGCCGCCGCGTCGTACTCCTCGACGAGCGGGTAGTCGCAGATCTGGAACAGCGTCGCGCCCAGGTCGGCGGTGCGGTCGATCATGTCGGCGAGGTCGATGGGTTCGGGGCTGGTCGGGTGCCACTGCCAGAAGAACGCGTACGTGCTCAGGCCGATCGTCATGCCGGGCTCCCCATCGTGCCGGCCTCGTCGAGGACGTCGGCCAGTGCCGCCGGGTCGTGCGCGAACCGGCCGAGGAACAGGCCGTCGACCGCCGGTCCGAGCCGGGTCAGCAGTCCCGGCCCGGCGCTGCCGCCGTAGATGACCGAGAGGTCGGGGCGGCGGTCGCGGAGTTCGGCGCAGACCGCCGCGATGTACGGGACGTCGGCGGGCTTGTCCGCGCCGATCGCCCAGACCGGCTCGTACGCGACGGTGACCGGCCCGTCGGGCGCGGTCCGCAGCGCGGAGGCGAGCTGACGCGTGCACTCCGACGCGGCGTCCAACGCCGGCGCCGGTCGCGGTTCGCCGACGCAGAGCACGGGCACGAGACCGTTGCGCAGCGCGGCCGCCGTCTTGCCGGCGACGGTCGCCTCGTCCTCCCCGTACATCGCGCGCCGTTCCGCGTGCCCGACGGCCACGTACCGGGCGCCGGACTCGCGGAGCATCGCGCCGCTCACCTCACCGGTGTGCGCCCCACCGTCCGCAGTGGACAGATTCTGCGCGCCGACCGCGATCGGCGTCCCCGCGAAGATCTCCGCCGCCGCGACGATCGCCGGGAACGACGGCAGCACGAACAGCCGCACGGTCCGCAGGGCTGGGTGGTCGCCCACTCTGTCCACAATGGACCGGCACCACGACAGCGTCTGCCCGTACCCGAAGTACATCTTCAGGCTGACGCCGATCACCGGGCCGTTCATGGGGCTCACGCCGCGCTCCGCGTCTCGTACGCGGTGATCCGCCCGACCTTGCCGGCGGACGCCGACGCGTCGTCGAACTCGTAGGTGAGCCACTCCTGCGCCAGCCGGCGCGCCAGTTCCAGCCCGATGACCCGCTGGCCGAACGTGAGCACCTGCGCGTTGTTGCTCAGCACCGACCGCTCCACCGAGAAGCTGTCGTGTGCGGTGACGGCGCGGACGCCGGGCACCTTGTTCGCGGCGATGGCCACGCCGAGACCGGTGCCGCACACCAGCAGTGCCCGGTCGGCCCGTCCGCTCGCGACGAGTTCCGCGGCGGCGATCGCCACATCGGGGTACGGCCGGTCCGAAGCACCGACGAGGTCGGCGACGTCGACCACGGACTCCACCCGGTCGCTCTTCGCCAGGTCGGCCTTCAGGGACTCCTTGTACTCGTAGCCGGCGTCGTCGGCGCCGACGACGATACGGAGCCGGCTGATGGGCTTGCTCATCGGGTGTTCCTCTCGATCAGTACACTGTGGACGGTCCGGGCGATGAGGCTCAGCGACACGGCCCCCGCGTCGGGCGTCCCGAGGCTGCGCTCCGCGTGCGGCCGGGCGCGGCCCTTGCGCGGCAACAGGTTCCGGGTGGCGTCGGCGGCCTTCTCCGCGGCTGACGCGGCCGCGTCCCAGGCGTCGGTGGCCGAGGCCCCGTCGCCGGCCGCCGCCGCGTAGGCGACGTCGAGCGGGATCAACGCGTCCACCATGGTCTTGTCGCCGGGCCCGGCACCGCCCGCGGCGCAGATGCCGTCGCGGGCCGCGCGGAGGGCGAGCGCCATCGTGACGGGCGTGGGCCCGCCCGCGTCGCCGAGCGTCTCGCCGATGCGCCGCAGGGCGATGCCCCACAGCGCTCCGGACGTGCCACCGGCGCGCCCCGCCCACGCCTCCGCGGCCGCCGTGAGCAGCGACCCCACCCCGGCGCCCCGCTCGTACGCCACCCGCGCGGCGGTAGCGGCCGCCGTCGCGCCGCGCTGCATGCCGATGCCGTGGTCCCCGTCCCCGGCAACCGCGTCGATCCGGCCGAGCTCGTCGGCGTGCGCGTCGATCGTCCCCTCGATCGCGGTCAGGACCTCGACGGCGGTCGCCGCGGCCAGCCGCGACGCCGCGTCCGCAACGGGCGTCTCCGCGGGCTGCACAGCCAGGAACCTCCACTGTGGACCGTGCTGCTCGGGCTCGGCCCCGGCGGTGGCCACCGGACCGGCTTCGACCGGCCCGAGCGCGACCGTGCCGCGGTGGAAGCCGGCCGCGTCGGCCGGTGCGAGCCAGAGCCGCTCCAGGTCGTCGTCGAGCCAGGCGAGCGTGAGCGAGACGCCGGCCATGTCGAAGCTGGTGCACAGCTCGCCGACCTCCGGCGCCACGACGGCGACGCCGGCCGCGGCCAGCCTGCGGGCCACCCGCCCGTAGACCACGAACAGCTCCTCGTTCTTCACCGAGCCGAGCCCGTTCAGCAGCACCGCCGCCCGGGTCCCCGCGTCGGCGGGACGCTCGTCGAGCAGGCGGTCGACGAGCAGGTCGGCCAGGCCGTCGGCGGTGGGCAGGTCGACCTCGGCGAAGCCGGGCTCGCCGTGGATACCCAGGCCGATCGCCATCCGGCCGGCCGGCACGTCGAACAGCGGCGTGGACGCACCGGGAAGAGTGCAGCCGGAGAACGCGACGCCCATCGTGTAACAGCGGTCGTTCGCCCGGCGGGCCAGCGCGGTCACCTCGGCGAGCGTCCGGCCCTCGGCGGCGGCCGCCCCGGCGATCTTGAAGACGACCAGGTCGCCGGCGATGCCGCGGCGCTTGTCGCGCTCGGTCGGCGGGGCGCTGAAGATGTCGTCGGTGACGCGGACGGTCTCGACGGCCAGGCCGGCCGCGCGCAACTCGTCCTGCGCGGCGTCGAAGTTCAGGCAGTCACCGGCGTAGTTGCCGTACGTCAGCAGGATCCCGCCGCCATCACCGGCGGCACGGTCGACGGCGCGCGCGACGGTCGTCACCTGGCGCGCCGACGGCGAGGCGAAGACGTTGCCGACGACCGCGCCGTCGGCCAGGCCGGGACCGACCAGGCCGGCGAACGCCGGGTAGTGCCCGGACCCGCCGCCGACCACCACGGCCACCCGGCCGGGCGGCGTGGCAGTACTGCGCACCACCCCACCGGGCACCGCACGCACGCGGTGGGCGTGCGCGGCCACGAAGCCGTCGGTCATCTCGTCGGCGAAGGCCGCCGGGTCGTTGAACAGGCGAGTCATTGTCGAACCCTTCAGTGCGCGACGGGCGCGGGGATGCGGGCGGCGACGGCGACCCGGTCGCGTCGACCCAGTGCCACCATCAGGACGGCGGACAGCAGCATCAGCGCGCCGACCGCAAAGAACGCGACCTTGTAGTCGCCGCCGTTGGCGTCGGCGAGCCAGCCGGTGACGTACGGCGCGGCGAAGCCGGCCACGTTGCCCATCGTGTTGATCAGCGCGATGCCGGCGGCGGCCGCGGCACCGGCGAGGAACTGGGTGGGCACGGTCCAGAAGTTCGGCAGCGCCGCGAAGATCGAGCAGGCGGTGATCGTGATGATGAAGACGGTCATCGCCGGCGACCCCGCGAACAGCGCGAGCGGGATGCTGATCCCGCCGGTCACCGCCGGGATCGCGATGTGACCGGTCTTCACGCCGTGCCTGGTGGCGTGCCGGGTGGCGAGGAACAGCACGACCGCGGCGGGCAGGTACGGGATCGCGGTGATCAGGCCCTTCTGCACCAGGTTGAACGTGGTGCCGAACTGGTCCTGGAAGCCGGCGATCACGGTCGGCAGGAAGAAGGCCAGCGCGTACAGGCCGTAGATGAAGCCGAAGTAGATGAGGCTGAGCGTCCACACGCGTCCGCTACTGAAAGCGGCCTTGAGGGCGCCAAAGCCGTGCGCCTGCGCGGCGGCCGGCTTCTCCGCGTGCTCGCGGGCGATCTCGTCGGTGAGCCAGTCGCGCTCGGCCGGGGTGAGCCACTTCGCCTTCGCCGGCGAGTCGACCAGGTAGAACCACGCGATGACGCCGACGACGATCGCGGGTGCGCCGACGCCGAGGAACATGAAGCGCCAGCCCTCCAGCCCGAAGAAGACGCCGTCGTGGCTCAGCAGCCAGCCGGCCAGCGGGGCGCCCAGCACGGTGGTGAGCGGCTGGGCCAGGTAGAACAGGCCGAGCACCTTGCTGCGGTAGCGGCCCGGGACCCACAGGCTCAGGAACAGGATCGCGCCGGGGAAGAACCCCGCCTCCGCGACGCCGAGCAGGAAGCGCAGCCACGACAGCTGCGTGTACGACCCGACGAACGTGAACAGCACCGCGACGATGCCCCAGGTCACCATGATCCGGGCGAGCCAGCGGCGGGCGCCGAACCGGTGCAGGGCCAGGTTGCTTGGCACCTCCAACAGGATGTAGCCGATGAAGAAGACACCGGACGCGAAGCCGTACTGCGCGGCGGTGAGGCCGAGGTCGTCGTTCATGCCGTTCGGGCCGGCGAACCCGATGGCGGTGCGGTCCAGGTAGTTGATGAAGAACATCAACGCGACGAACGGAACCAGGCGCGTGGCGATCTTGCGGATCGCGGATCTCTCGACGGTCTGTGTGGGCGGCGCGGCGGGGGCGGCGGTCATACGAACTCCTACATCGAAAACTCTCAGCAATCGAGCTGTGGCTAAATAGTCACCATGATTGGTCGACCTGTCAACCGGTTGACCAATTTTGGTTGACCGGTTGCTAGGATTTGGCACATGACGAGTACCGACGGCACCCAGACCCTCAGCGCCGCGCTCGGTGGAACGATCAAGAGTTCCACCGCGATGGCCGAGGTCACCCGCCGCCTGCTGGACTACATCGCGAGCGGTGCCGTCGCGCAGGGCGACCGGTTACCGCCGGAACGCCAGCTCTCGTCGCTCATGGGCGTCGGCCGCTCGGCCGTCCGCGAGGCCCTCGCCGCGCTGGAGATCCTCGGGATCGTCACCGTGCGCCCGGGTTCCGGGACCTACCTCAGCGGCGGCACGTCGGAACTGCTCCCGCAGACGCTGTCGTGGGGCATCCTGTTGCACTCCGACAAGACCCGCGAGCTGATCGAGGTGCGCCACGGGCTGGAGATCCAGGCCGCCCGGCTGGCGGCGACGCACGCGTCCGACGCGGCCCGGTCCCGCCTCACCGAACACACCACGACGATGGAGCGCAGCGTCGACGACTTCGACCGCTTCGTCACCGCGGACATGCTGTTCCACCAGGAACTCGCGCTCGCCGCGAACAACGTCCTGCTCCGCGACCTGCTGCAGAACGTCCGGTCGCTGATCCGCATCTGGGTGGAGCGCGCCCTCGACGACGCCGACCACGCGAAGCTCACCATCGCGGAGCACCGCGCGATCCTGGCCGCCATCGAGGCCCGCGACCCGAAGGCCGCCGCCGACGCGATGGACCGGCACATGCACAGCGCCGCCGCCCGCCTCCTGTCCACCCTCGACGGGTAACCGCCCGTGGCTAGGCCGCCGCGGCGGCGCGATCGCGCTTGGCGACCTCTTCGCGGACGAGCGGGATGACGTAGCGGCCGAAGTCGACCGTGTCGTCGTAGATGTCGTAGCCGCGGGCCGACAGGATGTCGACGCCGAGGTCGACGTAGTCGAGCAGGGCCCGCGCGACGGTCTCCGGCGTGCCGACGAGCGCGTTGGAGTTGCCCGCACCGCCGGTCGCCTTCGCCGTGGCCGTCCACAGTGCACGGTCGAACCGGTCGCCGCGCTCGGCGACCGCCAGCAGCCGCTGCGACCCGGTGTTCTCCGGTGCGGTGGCCGGGTGCCGGCGGCTGAGCGGGCCGGCGGCCTTGCGCGCCTCGATCCGCCCGAGGATCCGGTGCGCCTTCTCCCAGGCCAGTTCCTCGGTGGGCGCGATGATCGGCCGGAACGCCACCTGGATGCGCGGGACGTCGGTGCGCCCCGCCGCGCGGGCCGCCGCCCGCACGGCGGCGATCTGTTCCGCGGTCTCGGCCAGCGGCTCGCCCCACAGGCAGTAGATGTCCGCCTCGGCGCCGCCGGCGGCGTACGCGGCCGGTGACGAGCCGCCGAACGACACCCCGATCCGGGGCTGCTGCACCGGGAAGATGTCGGAGACGAAGTCGGCGAACCGGTAGTGCGTTCCGGTGTGGTCGAACGGTTCCCGCGACGTCCAGGCCTTCTTCACGATCCCGATGTACTCGCGGGTGCGGTCGTAGCGTTCGTCCTTGGTGAGGTAGTCGCCCTCGCGCTGCTGCTCGTGGTCGTTGCCGCCGGTGATGAAGTGCACGGTCAGCCGGCCGTCGCTGATGTGGTCGAGGGTGGCGAACGTCTTCGCCGCGAACGTCGGGTACGACACGTTGGGCCGGTGCGCGAGCAGGATCTGCAGATCCGGGACCTTGCTCGCCACGAACGCCGCCACCTGCGCGGGCTCGGGCGCGCCGGCGCCGTAGGCGAAGAGCACCCGGTCCCACCCGTTGTCGGCGTGGGCGCGGGCCAGCTTGAGGGTGTAGTCGCGGTCGAAGGCGGCGGTGGTGCGCGGGTTGGTCTCCGACCCGTCCTGCGTGCCGCCGATGCCGAGAAACTCCACGGGCATGATGCTTTCCCTTCTACCGCTCTACCGCGCGGAACCGGGCCCGACCGGGCGGTCGCCGCGGAGCGTGATGCGGTGCATGACGCGCCGCTGCGTGCCGTAGTCGCGGTTGGCGTAGTGGGCGGTGCTGCGGTTGTCCCACATGGCGACGTCGCCGGTCTGCCAGCGGTGCCGCACGACGTGTTCGGGCTTGGTCAGGTGCGCGTAGAGCAGGTCGAGGATGGCCCGGCTCTCCGCGTCGGACACGCCGACGATGTGCGACGTGAAGCCCGGGTTGACGAAGATGCCCTTGCGTCCGGTCTCCGGGTGCACCCGCACCACCGGGTGCTCGACCGGGTCGAGCCGGGTCACCACCTCGCCGTCCCAGACGTTGCCCTGCCCGCCGCGGCGCTGCGCCAGGTAGTAGCCGAACTCGCGGTTGCCGTCGTGGACGGCGACGAGCCGGTCGGCCAGGTCCCGCACCGGCGGCGACAGCGACTCGTACGCCAGTTGGCTGTCGGCCCAGCTCGTGTCGCCACCGACGGGCGGGAGCACCACGGCGCGCAGGATCGATCCCAACGGCGGACGCGGCATGAACGTCACGTCGGTGTGCCACACGTCGGCGAACCCGTTGTCGGCACTGTCGAGCGCGTACACCTCCGGATGCGACTCGTCGACGCCGCCGACGACGGGGTGCGAGGCGGTCAGCTCGCCGAGCCGGCGGCCGAGCCGTACCTGCCCGTCGTCGTCGAGGGTCTGGTCGCGGAAGAACAGCACCTTCCGGTCGACGAGGGCCGCCCGCACCTCGGCGAGCTCCGCGTCGGAGGCCCGGTCGAGGTTCAACCCGACCACCTCGGCGGCGAAGCCCGGCCCGAGCGGCCGTAGCGGTAGATCGACCAACGTGTCGCTCATGATTTCCCCCTCAGGTGGACGCGGCTTCCCGCACGGCGTGGCCGACGGTGGCGCGCAGCGCGGCGTACTCGGGCGAGCCGCGCAGCTCGTCCGGTTCGATCCCGGTGCGCGGCAGGTCGATGTCCAGATCGAGGGCGACGCGACCGGGCCGGCTCGTCAGCACCACGACGCGGCTGCCGAGGAACACCGCCTCGTCGACGCTGTGGGTGACGAACACGCACGTCCGCCCGGCCCCGGTGCTGACCCGGCGCAGGTCCTCCTGCAGCCGTTCGCGGGTCAGCGCGTCGAGCGCGGCGAACGGCTCGTCGAGGAGCAGCAACGGGTTGTCGACCGCGAGCGCGCGGGCGATCGCGACCCGTTGCTGCTGCCCGCCGGAGATCTGCCAGGTGCGCCGGTGCGCCACGTCGGACAGCCCCACGCGGGTGAGCAGTTCGGGCACCCGGCGCGCCTGCTCCTCCCGGCCCAGGCCGGCGTAGCGCAGGCCGAGCGCGACGTTGCCGCCGACGGTCTTCCACGGCAGCAGCCGCGGCTGCTGGAACACCAGGCCGGCGCCGCGGCCCGGTTCGGGCTCCGCTCCCCCGGCCAGCACCGTGCCCTCCGTCGGCCGTTCGAACCCGGCGATCAGCCGCAGCAACGTCGTCTTCCCGCAGCCGGACGCGCCGACCAGCACGAGGAACGCGCCGGCCGCGACCGACAGCGAGACCGGGCCGAGGGCGGTGACCGCCGCCGCGCCGGTGCCGTACCGGTGGGTGACGTCCCGGACCTCGACGGCCGCCGTCGCCTTCTCGACGGAGACGGCCTCAGGTCTGCTGGAGGACATCCGGCAGGCCCTTGGTGTAGATGGCGCGCTCGACGGCCGCCCGGTCGGGAACCGCGTCGATCTTGTTCTGGGCCTTGAGGAACTGCGCCGCCGCGAGGAGGTTCTGCGCCAGTCCGCCGACCTTCCCCGGCGTGCCGAGCCATTCCGCGCTCGCCAGGTCGGCGGGCTTGAGGAACACGCCCTGGCTCAGCTGGTGCTTCGCGTCGGCGGTGCCGATGTTGAGTTCCTTGCCGACGGCCGTGGCCGCGGCCTCGGGGTCGCTCGCGATCAGCTCCAGGGCGCGCGCCTCGACCTTGCGCCAGGCGTCGACCGCGTCGGGGTGCGCCTCGGCGAACGCGGTCGACACCACACCGAGGTCGAGGGTCGGCTTGCCGGCGGTGGCCAGTTCGCGGCTGGTCACCAGCACCTTGCCGGTCTTCTTGAGCTCGTCGAGCGACGGCAGCCACGTGTAGGCCGCGTCGAGGTCGCCGCGGGTCCAGGCCGCCAGGATGTCCTGCGGTTCCAGGTCGACGATGGTGACCTCGGACTCCTTGACCCCGGCCCGGTCGAGCGCGGCGAGGAGGCTGTAGTGGGCGGTCGACGCGAACGGGGTGGCGACCTTCCTACCCCGCAGGTCGGCGATCGCGGTGACGTTGCTGCCGTTGCGCGCCACGAGCGCCTCGTTGTCGCCCGCGACGTCGAGCACGAACGCGACCTGGTACGGGATGTTCAGCGGGGCCGACAGCCCGCGCGCCACCGGGCTCGACCCGATCGCGGCGATGTCGACGCTCTTCGCGACGAACGCGGTGTTGATGCTGGCGCCGGAGTCGAACTTGGTCCACGTGATCTTGTAGTCGGGCAGCGCCTTCTCCAGCCAGCCCTGGTTCTTGACGACGAGGTCCCCGCTCGGGAACGCCTGGTACGCGAGGCGGATCGTCTTGTCGCCGGCGCTCTTGTTGCCGCTCGCGGCCCCGTCGCCGCACCCGCTCAGGGCGGTGACGGCGAGCGTGAGCGCGGCGACGACGGCCAGTGGTTTGCGCATGACGTCCCTTCTCGTTGTGCTGACGGTCATCCGCGCCCCCGCCACGGAATCAGGCGGTTCTCGGCGAACCGGAGTGCGGCGTCGATCGCCAGTCCCGACAGGCCGATCGCGAACAGGCCCAGCACCACGACGTCGGTCTGCGAGTAGCGCTGCGCGTCGCGGACCATGCCGCCGATGCCGGGAACGCCGTTGATGGTCTCGGCCGCCACCACCGAGGAATAGGCGATGCCCACCGCGAGCCGGATACCGGTGAAGATCTCGGGCAGGGCGTGCGGCAGCACGACGTCACGGGTCACCTCGACGCGGCCGGCGCCGAGCGCCCGGGTCGCCTCGATCAGCGTCGTGGGTGCGGCCTGGACCGCCGACGCGGTGGCGACCGCGACCGGTGGCAGCGCGGCGATCGACAGCAGCCACAGCTTGGGCGTCTCGTCGATGCCGAACCAGATGATGAACAGGCTGAAGTACGCCAGCGGCGGCAACGCGCGGACGAACGTCACCACGGGTTCGGTGACCACCCGGATCCACGGCACGGTCCCCATGAGCACACCGATCACCAGCCCGGCGGCGACGCCGATCAGCGAGCCGACGAGGATCCGGCGCAGGCTGATCCCGAGGTGTTCGTACAGGTAGTGGCCGCTGTAGCCGCGGGCGCCGTCGTGGGTGGTGGAGGTCTCGATCAGCCGCTGCCACACCGCGCCCGGCGACGGGATGAACGCCGGGTTGCGCATCACCGACGCGGTGAGCTGCCACAGCACCAGCAGCACGAGCAGCGCGCCGACGCGCAGCACCACCCGCCGCGTGCGGGCGGAACGCTGCCGCCGGCCGGGGTCACCGGCCGGCGGGCGGACATCGGCCGCCACCTCGGGAGCCGAGGTCAGGGTCACGTGCACTCCTACCAGGTAGGGAAGACCTACTTTTCCTACCTGGTAGGAGTGAATTAATCAATGCCGTCCCATGCGAGGGTGGCGCGCGTTACAGGTGGGTGCGGGCCTCCTCGTAGCTGCCCTCACCGGCCGGAGCCGGCGCGTAGACCAGGTTCAGCACCCCGGTGGTGAACGTCTCCGACGACACCAGCCGCAACGGCACGGAGGACTCCCCCTCGTCGAACAGCTTCGCCCCGCGCCGGACGGCGATCGGGTGCAGCAGCAGGTGCAGCTCGTCCAGCAGCCCCGCCGCCAGCAGCTGGCGGATCACCGACGGCGACCCGCTCATGCCGATCGTTCCGCCGGGCGACTCCTTCAACGCGGTGACGGCCTCGACGAAGTCGCCCTGGAGCTGCTCGGAGTTGCGCCAGGTGAACTCGAGCGGCTGGTGGGACACCACGATCTTGCGGGCGTCGCCGAGCTGCTTGGCGAAGCCGGCGTCCGCCTCACCGGCCGCCTCCCGCTCCGGCCACGCCCCGGCGAAGCTGTCGTAGGTGACGCGGCCGAACAGCATCGTGTCGGCGTCACCGAGCATGCCGCCCACGGCGGTGCCCATCTCGTCGTTGAAGTACGGGAAGTGCCACTGGTCGGGTGCCTCGACCACGCCGTCGAGCGAGATGAACAGGCCGGCGACGATCTTCCTCATGGTGGTCTCCTCGGGTCGGTTCCGTGTGCGTCCACTCTCCCGACGAGCGGCGCCGCCGCGAATCGACACCCCATTTCAAGATCTTTCAGTGGACGCGCGGCAGGCGCCACTCCGGCGGTGCGGTGCCCCGGGCGGCGGCCGCGTTCTGCTGCGCGCACACGGTGCCCGCGGCCGGCAGCACCAGGTCGGTCAGGTACGCCAGGCTCGCCTGCAGGACGCACGGGTCGAACGACGTCAGCGAGCCGTGCCCGTCGCTCCGCCAGGTCAGCAGCCGGGCGTTGCCGAGTTGCGCGACGTACCGCTCGCCCCACACGTACGGGGTCGCCGGGTCGTGCGTGCCGGCGATGACGAGCATCGGCGGCGCCGACGCGTCGTGCCGGAACGGGCCGCGGAACGTCGAGCGCTGCGGCAGCGGGTACGCCGCGTACGGGAGGTCGTAGTAGCCCGAGATCCACCAGAAGTGCGGCGACATCGCGTGGCCGTGCCGGCCGGCGTCCATGTAGTGGTCGGTGTCGCGGTCGATCCGGTAGTCCTGCGCGGTCGTCGCGAAGAACGCGCCGCTGGGCGGCCACGTGCCGTCGGCGTTCCGGCCGGCGAGCTGGTCGGCGAGGTCCCGGAACAGGCTGGCGTCGCCGGTGGCGGCCTGCCGCAGCGCGGCGGCGAGCACCGGCCAGTTCCGCTTGCCGTACAGGAGTTCCAGCGCGACGACGAGCACCTCGTCACCGGTCACCGGCTCGTGGTGGGTCGCTCCCGGCGCCGGCAGCGGGGTGCGGTTCATCGCCGCCACCAGGTCGTCGAACGCGTTCTGCGGGTCGGCACCGCACGCGCTCCCGCAGCCGGTGAGGAAGCGCCGCAGCGAGTCCTCGAAACCGGCGGTCTGCTCCCGGGTCGCCTCGAACGGGCGGTTCGTCCACACGTCGGGGTCGATCGGCGCGTCCATCAGCATGGCGCGGGTGCGGCCCGGGAACAGGCTGGCGTACGTCGCGCCGATCATGGTCCCGTACGACAACCCGATGTAGTTGAGCTTCGGGTCGCCGACCGCGGCCCGCAGCAGGTCCAGGTCGCGGGCGGTGTTCGCGGTGCTCAGGTACGGCATGATGCCGGCGTTGCGGGCCACGCACCGGGCGACGTACTCCTTCGCCTCGCGCAGCAGCGCCGCCTTGTCGGCCTCGCCCGGGCGCACGAACCTGCCCCCGGCCGGGTCGGCGTTCTGCTCGTCGTCGGTCAGGCAGTCGACGGCCGGGCGGCTCGCGCCGACGCCGCGCGGGTCCCAGCTCACCACGTCGAAGCGGCCGAACGCGTCGAGCGCACCCGGCGGCGCCGTGCGCAGGAACTCCAGGCCCGAGCCGCCCGGCCCACCCGGGTTCACGAACAGCGAGCCGATCCGGTTGGCCCGGTCCTTCGCCCGCCAGCGCACCACCGCCAGGTCGATCGTCGGCCCGCGCGGGTGGTCGTAGTCGCGGGGGACACGGGCGGTGGCGCAGTCGAAGCCCACCGCGAAGCCGGGTCCGCAGTCACCCCAGGCGAGGGTCGTGGTGCTTGTTCGGGTGGTCGGCCCCGCCGCGGCGGTCCGGGCCGTCGGTGGCGAGGTGACGATCATCGCGGTGACGAGCGCCAGCGCGAACGCCGCGATCACGCGGTGCCGGGGCTGGAGTGGATCGACGAACATGCGCATGCTCCGGATCTGGACGAGGTGCGGGCGGGCACCACCCCACCACCGGCCCGGAGCCGGATCCATACGCAGAACTCCGTAGTCTCCGCTCCCTACAGAGTCGTCCAAAAAAACAATTTGACAGCCTCGATAATCTGATCCTCCGTACCTTCGGCGAGCCGTGAGTCGCGAGGGGGCCCTGCCCCCTCCCGTCTCAGGAGCCGAAATGCGCCGGGCACCCGCCCTCTCCTTCCTCCTCGTCACCGTCTTCGTCGACATGCTCGGGCTCGGCCTGATCGTGCCGATCGTGCCGGCCCTGATGACGGCCGTCACCGGCGACGCCGTCAGCGCCGTGTTCTGGTCGGGCGCGCTCGGCTCGGTCTACGGCCTGCTGCAGTTCGTCGCCTCGCCGCTGCTCGGGCGGCTCTCCGACCGGTACGGCCGGCGGCCGGTGCTGCTCGTGTCGCTGGGCTGCCTCGGCGTCGACTGGCTCGCGCACGCGATGACCCCCGACCCGTGGACGCTGCTGGCGTTCCACGCCCTCGCCGGCGCCAGCGCGGGGACGGGCACCGTCGTCAACGCGTACATCGCCGACATCACCGCACCCGGTGCGCGGGCGCGCGCGTACGGGCTGGTCGGTTCCGCGTTCGGGCTGGGGTTCGTCGCCGGTCCGGTCGTCGGCGGCCTGCTCGGCGGCGTCGACGTACGCCTGCCGTTCCTCGCCGCGGCCATGCTGTGCTTCACCAACGTCGCCTACGGCTGGTTCGTCCTGCCCGAGTCGCGGCCCGGCGACCGGACCACCCCGCTCACCCTGCGGATGGCGAACCCGGTCGGCGCCATCGTCGCGGTGCTGCGCCGGCCGGTGCTCGGTCGGCTCGCCCACGCCCGCTTCCACGCCGACATCGCCCGCATGACCCACCAGTCGACCTGGGCCTTCTTCCTCACCCACCGGTTCGCGTGGAGCACCGCGCACGTCGGCGTCGTGATGGCGGCCGGCGCGCTCGCCGGCGCGGCCTTCCAGGCCCGGGCCACCGGCCCGATCGTGGCCCGGCTCGGCGACAAGCGCGCGGCGGTGGCGGGCAGCCTGCTCGGCGTCCTGACCCTGGCGGGCATGGCGTTGGTGACCGCGCCGTGGATGCTCTACGCCCTACTGGCGGTCGGCGTCCTCGGCTCGGTCGGCGGCGCGGCCGCGCAGTCGTGGATCTCCCGCAGCGCCCGGGCCGACGAGCAAGGCACCGTGCAGGGCGCGCTGACCGGCATCGGCGCGATCGCCGAGACGCTGGTACCGGTGACGGCGGGGGCGGCCTTCGGCTGGACGCTCGCCCACGCGTCCCCCGGCCTGGTCTTCGTGGGCGCGGCCGCGTTCGCCGCCACCGCCACCCTCCTCCTGTCCACAACCCCCGCGCCGAGATGATCAACTGTCCAGCAAGAACCCGCAGCAGGTTGCCGCGCTTTGGTCCCGTTCATGGAGCACCACAACTGCAAGATCAGCGTCGTCGGGTTCCCTGTGGACCCGGGTCGCCGACCGAAAGTCGAGTCGCGCATTAGGGTGCCGGGATGCGGATGCTGCACCTCGGACTGCGGGTCACCGACCTGGACCGCTCGCTCGCCTTCTACTCCGCCGTCGGGTACGCCGAGCGCGGCCGGGTTCCGGCGACGCCGTTCGGCAGCCTCACCATGCTCCAACTGCCCGGCGACCCGTTCATCAGCCTCGAACTCGTACACGATCCCGCCCGGCCGGTCACCGATACCGGCGCCGTCAACCACCTGATCATCCAGGTGGACGACATGCGGGCCGCGGTCGCCGACCTCGCGGCCAAGGGTGTCCCGGCCGAGCCGCCGACCGACCACGGGGAAGGCATGTGGACGGCGTGGCTGACCGATCCCGACGGCTACCGCATCGAGCTCGTGCAGTGGCCGCCCGGCCACCCGGCCGGCATGACCGCCGCCGACTTCGCCTGACGCCGTGCCGGCCACGTTCCCCTCACACGCCGCCGCCGTGCTGCCGCTGAAGCTGTGGCGACCGGACCGGTTCGACGGGGTCGCGTTGGTGATCGGGGCCGCGGCGCCGGACCTGCCGTACGCGCTGGGCAGCTGCCGGCCGCCGTTCACCTACGGCCACACGTGGTGGGGCGTGCTCGCCTCGGTGCCGGCCACGATCGTCGCCGCCCGGCTCGTGCGTCGGGCGGCGCCGACGGTCGCCGCGCACCTGCCGACGTTCGGGCCGTTCGCGGTCCGGGACTACGGCGCCCTCGGCAGGGTGCGGCACCCGGTGTGGGTCACGGCCGCCTCGGCGTTGCTCGGAGCCGCCAGCCACGTCGCGTGGGACCACGTCACCCACGACCGCGTTCCCGGCACCCGCGTCGGCATCCCGGCGCTGCGGCGCGAGGTGCGGCCCGGGGTGCCGGCGTGGATGCCGCTGCACCTGGCGTCGAGCGCGGTGGGCGCGGCCGCCTGGCTGGCGATGTCCGCCGAGGTCGGCCGCCGCCGGCGCGTCGTCGCGTGGCACGGCCCGGCGCCGGCGGTCGCGCGCCGCCGGCGACTCTTCTTCGGGACGGCCGCAGCGGTCGGCACCGTGGGCGCGGCGGCCTCGGTGCTGGTGCCGGCGACCCGCGAGCGGATCGTCCCGTTCCTGCCTCCGGTGCCGCGGCCGGCGGTGCTGTCCGCCCGGATCCTCGGCACCGTCGCGGGTGCGCTGCTCGCCGCCGCGGCGGTGGTACGTCGACGGGCGTAGGGCGGGTGTCGTCGCCGGGCCGACGCGGGGTCGACCGCCGCCGGGCAGGCTCGACGTCGACAGCGTTTCGACGGGAGGTGTCCGGTGATGACCAGCCTGACGGGCAAGGTGGCCCTGGTGACCGGCAGTTCGCGCGGCATCGGCGCGGCGATCGCGACCCATTTCGCGCAGGCCGGTGCCCGGGTGGTGCTGCACGGGCGCGACGAAGCGGCGCTCGACCGGCTGCGCGCCGGGATCGTCGACGCCGGCGGCGAGGCCATCGCCGTCACCGGTGACATCACGGTGGCGGCCGACCTCGACCGGATGCGCGAGCGGATCCTGGCCGCCTACGGCCGGGTCGACGTGCTGGTCGCCAACGCCGGGAGCACGAGCAGCCGGCCCCAGCCCATCGAGGACATCACCGAGGAGTCCTGGCGCGCCGACGTCGACCGCACGCTGACCGGCACGTTCCTGACGGTCAAATGCTTCCTGCCGCACATGAAGGAGCGCCGCACCGGAAACATCATCACCGTGTCGTCGGCGGCCGGACGCAAGCCCAGCGACCGCACGATCGTCGCCTACGCGGCGGCCAAGGCCGGCGTCCAACTGTTCACCCAGGACCTGGCGGCGCAGGCCGGCCCGTTCGGCATCCGGGCCAACTGCCTCGCGCCGGAGACGATCCTCACCGACACGAACAAGGGATGGATCCCGGAAGACGTCCAGCGCTCGCTGGCCGAGGCGCACCCGCTGCGCCGGCTGGGCACCCCGGCGGACGTGGCCCGTGCCGCGCTGTTCCTGGCGTCGGACGAGTCGAGCTGGATCACCGGCGTCATCGTCGACATCGCCGGCGGCGCCGTCCTGGCCTGACACCCGGCCGGGAGCCGACGCCCCGCCGCGAGCCGGAACCGGCCGGCTCATGATCCGCCCTTGCCGGCGCTCTTCGGCGGCAGGAACGACTCGCACGCCTTGGCGGCGGCGGCGAACGTCGGATCCTGGTTGTCGGCCAGCGTCCGCAACCGGTCGGGCAGTTCGAGGTTGCCGTCCGCGTCGGGGTCCGGGAAGTCCTCGATGCCGTGCTGACGCATACAGGTGACGTACTCGCGCAGCTTCGCCAGCTCCTCGGCGGTCAATGCCTTCTCGTCGGAGAAGGCGATCTTCCAGTCGTGGACCAGCGGCCGGCACGCCTCGGCCGGTTGCCAGTCACCGGCGGCCTCGGGCGGGAAGTTCCAGCGGCCCCGGTCGTCCTTGACGGGGTCCGGGAAGTTCGGGAAACCGTTGGCGCGCATGCACTTCGCCAGTTCGAGAGCGGCCGCCTCGTTGGAGCTGGCGGTGGGCGAGGCGGCCGCGTTCCCCCCACCACCGTCGGTGCATCCGGCCAGGGCGATCGCCACGGTGGCGACGACCGCGAGTATCCGTCGCGTCATGGTGTGACCCTCCCGGAGCCGCCGGTGTCGCCGGTACCCGCGAAGGAGGGCCGTTCGGGCCGACGGTCGGGGGTGGGTGCGTCGGCGTGCGGCATCGATAGTGGACGCGGGAGGTGCGCGGTGACGGTGCTGGAGTTGCACGACGTCCGGAAGGTCTACCCCGGTGACCCGCCGGTGGAATCGGTTCGCGGGGTGAGCCTCGCCGTGGCGGCGGGAGCCATGCTCGCCGTCCGCGGGCCGTCCGGATCGGGCAAGTCGACGCTGCTGAACCTGATGGCGGCGCTCGACCGGCCGACCGGCGGCACCGTCCGCCTGGACGGCTTCGCCGTCGAGACGCTCACCGACCGGGAGCTGACCGGCCTGCGGGCACACCGGGTCGGCGTCGTATTCCAGCAGTTCCACCTGCTGGAGTCGTTGACGGCGGTGGACAACGTGGCAACCGCCCTGATCTACCGCGGCGTGCCGCCCCGCGCCCGCCGGGCCGCGGCCGCCGCCGCACTCGACCGGGTCGGGCTCGGGCACCGGACGCGGCACCGGGTCACCAAACTCTCCGGCGGCGAACGCCAGCGGGTCGCCATCGCGCGGGCGCTGGTCGGCCGGCCCGCGATCGTGTTCGCCGACGAGCCGACCGGCAACCTCGACTCGGCCACCGGCGCCGAGGTTCTCGGGCTGATCCGGGAACTCAACGCCGAGGGCGTCACGTTCGTCATCGTCACGCACGAGGAGACGGTGGCCGCCGCGTGCCACACGTCGGTGGAGATGACCGACGGCCGGATCGGCTAGCCGTCCGGGTCCCGGAGGGCGTCGCCCAGCGGGACCAGCCCCTGCTGCAGGCCGAAGATCGCGGCCTGGGTGCGATCCTGGAGACCGAGTTTCGTCAGCACGCTCGACACGTACGACTTCACCGTCTGCTCGCCGAGGTTGAGGGCACGGGCGATCTCCCGGTTCGACCGCCCGCGCGACAGCAGCGCCAGCACGTCGCGCTCGCGGGCCGACAGCCGGGCGAGCGGACCCGGGTCGCCCGCGCGCACGCCGCGGACCAGCAACCCTGCCACGTCGGGGTCGAGCACGCTGCCGCCTGCGGCCGCCGCGCGGACCGCCTCGACGACCCGGTCGACGGCCGTGCTCTTCGACAGGTACGAGACGGCGCCGGCCCGTACGGCGTCCATGGCCCGGTCCTCGGCCGGGTACGACGTCAGCACGACGACCGCCGCCGGGTCGTTCCGTTCGCGGAGAGCGTGCAGGACGGCCAGCCCGTCGAGCCCCGGCATCACCATGTCGAGCAGCACCACGTCGGGCCGGAGGCGAGCGATCCGGTCGAGCGCGGTGGTGCCGTCGCCGCACTCGTCGACCACGGCGAGGTCCGGCTCCTGCCGCAGTGCGAACCGCAGCCCCTGCCGGACCACCTCATGGTCGTCGACGATGAGGATCCTGATCATGCGGCATCGGCCGGAATGAGGACCCGCACCGTCGTCCCCTGCGCGGGCGCGCTCGCCACGTCGACGGTGCCGGCCAGTTCGCCGACGCGGTCGCGCATCAGGTCGAGTCCCATCCCGTGCCGGTCACCGGCGCCCGGCTCGAAGCCCAGCCCGTCGTCGCGAACCGTCACCGCGACCTGGCCGCCGGCCCGGACCACCTCGACCTCGACGGTGGTCGGCCGGCCGTGGCGCACCGCGTTGCCGACCGCCTCCTGCACCACCCGCAGCACCGCGTGCTCGACCGCGGCGGCCAGCCCGTCGCCGTCGACGCGGGCGGTGGCGGTGATGCCGAGACCGATCCGGTAGGACCGGCACAGCTCGTCGAGGGCCGCCGCCAGGCCGGCGTCCTCCAGCGCGACCGGCCGCAGCTCGAGCAGCATGGCCCGCATCTCCCGTTTCGTGTGCTCCAGCGACCGCTCCAGGGACTCCGCCTGGTGGCGCAGTTCCGACCCGGACGGCAGCGCCTTGCGGAGTCCGCCGGCCACCATGCTGGCCGAGAAGAGGTGCTGGGAGATCGAGTCGTGCAGCTCCCGGGTGATCCGCGTCCGCTCCGCCCGCCGGGCGTCGGCGCCGGCCACCGCCCGCTGGGCCGCGACGGCCTTCTCCAGCCGCTCGGCCATCGCGTTGAAGGACCGTTCGAGCATCGCCACCTCGTCGTTGCCGGAGACCGGCAGCCGGGTGCCGAGGTCGCCGTCGGCCATCGTCGACGTGCCCGCGGCCAACCGCCGGATGCGCCGGATCAGGGGGCCCGTGCTCAGCAGGCCGAACAGCACACCGACCGGCACCAGCAGGAGCAGCACGACGCCACCGGGCAGGAGCAGTCCGCCGAACCCGACGTCGTCACCGGCGTCCACCGATGCCCTGTCCTTCGCGGCGCCGTTCTTCGCGGCGCCGTCCTTCCCGACGCCGGCCTTGCCGGCACCGTTCGTCTCGACGAGCATCCGCGCGTAGACGGCGCCCGCCACCCGATCGGCGCCGCCGGCGTCGGTGACCCGGACCGGCGTGACGGCCCAGCCGGCGGCGCGTCCGGACACGATGGTCCGGCCGCTGCGGGTCGACCCGCCGCCCGCCACCTCGGCGACGACGGCACCGCGCGCGAGGGCGCTCTCGGCGGTGCTGCCGACCACGTGACCGTCGACAGTCGTCACCGCCAGCAGCCAGACCGGATTGCCCCCGAGGTCGTGCGCCGGGTCGAAGCCCTTGTCGAGCCGGTCGGCGCTCAACGCGTCCGCGAGCATCTCCGCGTCGGATCTGCCCGCCGCCGAGGCGATGGTGCGGGCGGCCGCCGCGCGGATCGCTACGGCGGTCTCCACGACGAGTCGCTCGGCCTTGTACCGCACCGCGTCGGCCTCGGCCTCGACCAACCGCTCGCGCGCCCTCTGCACACTCTCGCGCGCGGCCAGGACGCGCGGCGCCACGGCGGCGAGCGCCACAGCCTCGACGACCAGCACCGCCGCGGCCGAGACCAGTACGTACGACACCGCCATGCGCGAACGCAGGCCGAACCGGGAGAGCATGGTCGCCTCCGGACAGGAAGATTTGGCCCCCCACGCTACGCAGCGGCCGCGCCTGCGGGCACGCCGAAAGTGGGCGTAAATCGGAGACCTTTGGGGGCGGTCCGGCTCCGGTGCGCCCGGCCATCGTGTGGCGATGAGGCGCAGGCGAATGACAATCGTGTCGGCGGTGACGGTCGCCGGCGTGGCCGGCACGGCCGGTTACGCCGTCGTGGCGGGCCAGGGCGGGCCGGCGGCGAGCCCGCGGGCGGCGGCATCCGGGTCGACGGCGGAGGTCCGGCGCGGCGACCTCGCCGAGCGCCGCTGGGTCACCGGAACCCTCGGCTACGCCGGACCGACCGCCGTGGCCGCGCCCGGCGAGGGCGTCCTGACCCGCGTGCCGACGGTCGGCGAGATCATCGGTCGGGGCGGGGCGGCCTACGAGGTCGACGGGCTGCCGGTGGTGCTGCTGTACGGCAGCCGCCCACCGTGGCGGCCGTTCGAACCCGGCATGACCGACGGCGCCGACGTCGAACAGCTGGAGGCCAACCTGGTCCAGCTGGGCCACGGGGCCGGGGTGACCGTCGACCGGCACTTCTCCGCCGCCACCGCCGACGCCGTGCGCCGGTGGCAGCGCAGGTCCGGGCTGCCGGTCACCGGTTCGGTGCCGCTCGGCCGCGTGGTGTTCGCGCCGGGCGCGGTCCGGGTCGCCGCCGCCGAGCTACCGGTGGGCGCGCGGGTCGAGCCGGGAGCTGTCGTCGCGCGTGGCACCGGAGCCGACCCGGCCGTCACGTTCCAGCTCGTGCCCCGGCAGCTTCCGAACGCGAAGGTCGGCGACGCGGTGGTCGTCACGCTTCCCGACGGGAAGACCCACGACGGGACGATCGTGAGCATCGGCGCGGTCACCACACCGACCGAGGCGCCGGCGCCGAACGGGGGTGGTGGCGCGAGCCAGCCGTCGGCGCCGGTCACGGTGCGGCTACAGGGCGCGGCGGTCACCGGGTTCATGGACCAGACGCAGGTGCAGGTGGCGGTCACCGTCACCGCGCGGTCGACGGTGCTCGCGGTGCCCGTCACCGCGCTGAATCCGGTGCCCGACGGCGGGTACGAGGTCGTCGTGGTCGACGGCGCGACGACCCGGCGGGTCGCGGTGCGGGTCGGGATCTTCGACGAGCAGGCCGGTCTGGTCGAGGTCAGCGGGCCGGGCCTGGCCGAGGGCCAGCAGGTGCGGGTGCCACGTGCCCAGTCGTGAGCTTCCCCCTACCGCGCCGCGGAGCGTTCTTCGGCCGGCTGACCTGCTGCCGTTGGGAACGCTGGGCCTGCGATTCCGGACGGTCCGGGCGCTGCTGTCCGGGCTGGGCATCGCGATCGGGATCGCGTCGATCGTCGCCGTTCTCGGCGTCACCCGGTCGAGCCAGTCCCACGTCCTGGCCCAGCTCGACCGCCTCGGCACCAACCTGTTGACCGTCGTCGTCGGCGTCGAGCGCGACGGCACCGAGCAGCCGCTCCCGGCCACCGCCGCGCCGATGATCGGCATGGTCCCCGACGTGCTGTCGGTGGCGCCGACCGCCCGGCTCGGCGCGGTCAACGTCTACCGCAACGACCGCATGCCTTCCGGCCGAACCGGTGGCCTGTCCGTGCGGGCCTGCGACGCGTCCCTGCTCCGCACGCTCGACGGCGCGGTGCGCACCGGCACCTTCCTCGACGACGGCCGGTACCCCGTCACCGTGCTCGGCGCCGCGGCCGCCACCGCGCTCGGCGTCGACGACGTGGCCAGCAGCCCCCGGGTATGGCTGGGCGGGCACTGGTACACCGTCGTCGGCATCCTCGACCCGCTCCCGCTCGCACCGGAGATCGACCACGCCGCGCTCGTGTCGTTCGCGTCCGCCGCCGACCTGCTCGGCTACGACGGCGTTCCGAGCCGCATCTACCTGCGGGCCGATCCGGACCGGGTGACCCGCGTCGCCGGGCTCCTGCACCGGGCGGCGAACCCCGGGCAGCCGTCGCGGGTGCGGGTCAGCCGACCGTCCGACGCGCTCGCCGCCGAGGTCGCCGTCAAGGAGGCGGGGTCGGCGCTCTTCCTCGGGCTTGGCGCGATCGCGCTGCTCGTCGGGGCGATCGGGATCGCCAACGTCATGGTGATCTCGGTGCTGGAGCGGCGGACGGAGATCGGGGTGCGCCGCGCGCTGGGCGCCGCCCGCGGCCACGTCGCGGCGCAGTTCCTCACCGAGTCGCTCGTGCTGTCGACGATCGGCGGGCTGGCCGGCGTCGCCATCGGCGTCGCGGTGACGGGCGTCATCGCGCTGGACCGGGGCTGGGGCGTGCTCGTGCCGGCGGAGGCGGTGTGGGGAGGCGTCGGGGTGTCGCTGGTCGCGGGCGCGATCGCCGGCCTCTACCCGGCCCTGCGCGCCGCCCGGGTCCCCCCGACAGACGCGCTACGCACCATGTAACGCCCCGGTCCCGACCCGGCCCCGCCCCCGACCGGCAGCGCGGCGGCGCGGGTCAGCCGGCCGCCGGTGGTGGGCGGAGGCCGTCGAGCACGATGGAGAGGAGACGGTCGGCGTCCTCCGGGGCGGCCTCGCTCGCCAGGCCGACGCCGTGCACCAGGCGCAGCACGGTGGTCGCGTCGACGTCGGTGCGTACGAGGCCGGCGTCCTGGGCGCTGCCCAGTAGGCCGCCCAGCGCCCCGCGCATGGTGTCCTTGCACCACGCCAGGGTCTCGGAGTCGTCGGCGAGCATGGCCTTCACCGCCGAACCGAGGCCCTTCTTGGCCTTGATGTAGTCGAGCTGGAGCCGGAGCCAGGCGTGCAGCGCCTCGGCGGGCGGAAGCTCGGCGGCCAGGTCGCGGGCGCGGTCGGCCATCGCGTCGACGTCGCCGCGGTACACCGCGGCCAGCAACGCCTCGCGGGTCGGGAAATGCCGGTACAGCGTGCCGGGGCCGACGTTCGCGCGGCGGGCGATGTCGTCGAGGTAGGCCGCGGCGCCGTCCTCGGTGAACGCCTGTCGGGCGGCGGTGACCAGCCGCTCGTAGTTGCGGCGCGCGTCGGCCCGCATCGGTGGCACGTGACCCTCCTCCCGTTGAAACGGAGACGGTCTCCGAATATCGTTGCAGAACCGGAGAGCGTCTCCATATGATAGCGGCGTCGAAACGGAGACAGTCTCCGTTTATGTCCGATCGTCAGGGGACGCTCTTGTCCGAACAGACTCTCTCCGCCGGACCCACGGCCGCACCGACGGGCGCACCGACGGGCGCACCGACGGGCGCACCGGTCGAGCCGGCCGCCACCCGGCACCGGTTCGCGTTGATCGTCATCGTGACCTGCCAGCTCATGCTCATCCTGGACGCGACCGTCATGAACGTCGCGCTTCCGCGCATCGCCGCCGACCTGCACTTCTCCGGTACCGGTCTGGCCTGGGTGATGAACTCCTACACGCTCGCCTTCGGCGGCCTGCTGCTGCTCGGCGGGCGGGCCGGCGACATCCTCGGCCGGCGGCGGTTGTTCGTCGGCGGCATCGCGCTGTTCACGGTCGCCTCGCTCGCCGGCGGCTTCGCGACGTCGGCCGAATGGCTGCTGGTCGCGCGCGTCCTGCAGGGCGTCGGCGCGGCCGCGGCCGGACCGAACACGATCGCCCTGATCACCACGACGTTCACCGACGCGCGGGAGCGCCTCCGGGCCCTCACGCTGCTGTCCGGCGTCGCCAGCGCCGGGTTCGCGATCGGCCTGATCGTCGGCGGCCTCCTGACCGAGGTCGCGTCGTGGCGGTGGGTGCTGTTCATCAACGTGCCCTTCGGGCTCGCCGCCGTGCTGATCGCGCCCCGCGTCGTCGCCGAGCCGGCACGGCACCCGTCCCGGCTCGACCTGCCCGGCGCGGTCACCGCCAGCACCGGCGTCGCCGCGCTGGTGTTCGCGTTCATCCGCACGGCGAGCGAGGGCTGGTCGGACCGCTGGGCGCTGCTCGCCCTGGGCGCCGGCGTCGTGCTGCTGGCGGCGTTCCTGGCCGTCGAGACGCGGTCACCCCAACCGCTGATGCCCATTCGGCTGTTCGCGGACCGCAACCGCGCCGCCGGCTTCGCCAACTTCTTCCTCGGCCCGGCCGCGATGATGTCGATGTTCTTCTTCCTGACCCAGTTCCTCCAGGATCTCCGCGGCTTCAGCGCGCTGGCGACCGGCTTCGCGTTCCTGCCGATGGCCGCCGGCATGTTCGCGATGACCCGCCTGGTGCCCCGGCTGCTGCCCCGCTTCGGTCCCAAGCCGCTGGCGCTGACCGGCGCGGCGGTGATGGTCGCCGGCCTCGCCTGGCTGACGCAACTGGAACCCGACGCGAGCTACGTGACCGCGCTGCTCGGACCGATGACGCTGATGGGCGTCGGCGGCGGGCTCGGGTTCGTGCCGCTGACCCCGGTCATCATGGCGACCGTTCCGCCGCAGGACGCCGGTGCGGCCGGCGGCGTGCTGCAGACGATGCAGCAGACCGGGGCGACCCTCGGGCTGTCGATCCTGGTGACCGTGTTCGGCGCGGCGACCCGCGACGCCGCGCGGACCGGGCACGACGCGGGAGCCGCCCTGGTACACGGGATGACCTCGGCGTTCACGGTGTCGGTGCTGATCGCCTCGCTCACGTTCCTCGTGGCGCTCACGTTCCGGCAGAAAAGTTCGGAGCCGGTGTCGTAGGGCGGTCGCGGACTTCGTCGTCACGGTGAGGGCGCTTCACGGAGGAGCGCCCCACCGGACCGACGGAGGACCGCGATGAAGCTCAGCGTCAACATGTTCATGACCCTCGACGGCGTGGTGCAGAGCCCGGGCGGGGCCGAGGAGGACCCGTCCGGCGGCTTCACCCGCGGCGGCTGGGTGATGCCGCACATCGGCGACGATTGGGGACGCGTCGTCGGCGCCTGGTTCGACCACACCGAGGCCCTCCTCTTCGGCCGCTTCACCTACCAGGTCATGGCGGCCTTCTGGCCGGGCGTCACCGATCCCGCCAACCCGGCCGCGGCGGCGCTCAACACCCGCCCCAAGTACGTGGTGTCGGGCACGCTCGCCGACGCGGACGCGACCTGGACGAACAGCACCGTGGTCCGCGGCGACGTGCTGTCCGCCGTCCGCGATCTCAAGGAGCAGCCCGGGGACGAACTCCAGATCCACGGCAGCGCCCGGCTCGCCGCGACCCTGCACGCCGCCGGCCTGGTCGACGTCTACCGTCTACTGGTCTTCCCGGTCACCGTCGGCGCCGGCAAGCGCCTCTTCGACCCGCAGGCGCCGGCGACGGGCTTCCGCACGGTGAGCGCGGAGACGCTGTCCACGGGAGTCACCTCGCTGGTGCTCGAACCGGTACCGTTCACCGCCGGCGGCGTGAGCATCGTGGACAGCCAGGTGGAGATCCACGTCAACGAAGGAGTTTCGGCATGACCCAGTACATGCTCTCGGTGCACCATCGGGACGGCTACCCGACCGTGTCACCGGAGGAGATGCAGGCCCAGTTCGAGGCCGTCGACGCGTTCAACCGCGAGATCACCGAGGCCGGCATCTGGGTGTTCGGCGGCGGCCTGATGCCGGCGGAGACCGCGACGGTCGTCGACGGGCGGGGCGCGGAGGCCGTGCTGGTCGACGGGCCGTTCGCTGAGACGAAGGAGGTCCTCGGGGGCTTCTGGGTGATCACGGCCGACAACCTCGACGAGGCGCTGCGCTGGGCGACCAGGGCGTCCAAGGCGTGCGCGCACCCGGTCGAGGTGCGTCCCTTCCAGCCGGAAGGGTGACCGACCACCCGGGCGTCGCGGACGCCGACATCGACCGGATCGTGCGGGACGAGTACGCCCGCGTCGTCGCCATGCTCGTGCGCCGGTTCCGCGACGTCGACCTGGCCGAGGAGGCGACCGGCGAGGCCCTCCTCGCCGCGGTGCAGACCTGGCGCCGGGACGGGTTGCCGCGCAATCCCGGCGCCTGGCTCGTCACCACGGCCGGCAACCGGGCGCTCGACCGGATCCGTCGGGAATCGGTCCGCGACGCCCGGCAGAAGGAGGCCCTCATGCTCACCCCACAGGAGCCGCCCGACCCGCTCGGCGCCGTCGACGACGACCGGCTGCGGCTGATCTTCATGTGCTGCCATCCGGCGCTGGCCGTCGAGGCCCGGGTGGCGCTCACGCTCCGGCTGGTCGTCGGGCTGTCGATGGACGAGATCGCGCAGGCGTTCGTCGTGCCGGAGACGACGATGGCCCAGCGTCTCACCCGGGCCAAACGGAAGATCAAGGGCGCCCGCATCCCGTTCGGGGTGCCGTTCGCCCACGACCTCCCGTTCCGGGTCGGCTCGGTGGCCGCCGTGATCTACCTGGTCTTCAACCAGGGCTACCTGGCCACCACCGGCGACGCGCCGATCCGCGAGGAACTGTGCGCCGAGGCGATCCGGCTCGCCCGGCTGCTCCGTCAGCTCCTCCCGGACGAACCCGAGGTCGCCGGCCTGCTCGCGCTCCTGCTGCTCACCGACGCCCGCCGCCCGGCCCGGTTCGACGACGACACGCTCGTGCCGCTCGCCGAGCAGGACCGCGGCCGGTGGATCCGGCCGCTGATCGCGGAGGGGCACGAGCTGGTCCGCGAGTGCCTGCGACGGCAGCGGCCCGGCTACTACCAGATCCTCGCGGCGATCAACGCCGTCCACACCGACGGCCCGGCCACCGACTGGCGGCAGGTGCTCGCCCTCTACGACCAGTTGATGGTCGTGGCGCCGTCGCCGGTCGTGGCGCTCAACCGCGCCGTGGCGCTGGCCGAGGTCGAGGGCCCGGCGGCGGGGCTGGCGGTGGTCGACACGCTCGACCTCGTCCCCTATCACGCCTGGCACGCGACCCGCGCCGACCTCCTCCGCCGATTGGACCGGCCGGCCGCGGCGGCACAGGCGTACGAGTCCGCGATCGCGCTGGCCGACAACGCCGCCGAGCGTGAGTTCCTGGCCGCCCGCCGGGAAGAGCTTTATCGGTGACGCGCACCAGAGCGCTCGCCGTTCTGTTGGGCGCCCTTCTCACGGCCTGCGGCACTCCGTCGGCGGAGCCCCATCCGTCGACGGGTGCCCCGGTCCCCCTGCCCTCGGTCGCTTCCGCCGCGTCCTCCGGCGCCCCCGCGTCCTCCGCTCCCGCCGCGTCTCCTGTCGCCTCTCCGGTCCCGGCCCCGACCCTCATCGCGTTCGCCATGGTCCCGACCGCCGGCACCGGCGGCGCGGCCGAGGTGACGGACCCCGACCAGATCGACCGACTCACCGGCGCCCCGCCGGAAGTGATCGGGGCGGCCCGGGCCGCGGTCGCCCGCAACCTCGGACCGGGCAACCGGCTCTTCGCGTTCGTCCTGCCCGGCTGCCGCAACACCGGCGCCACCGTGGCGATCCAGGCGGGGAGGATCACCGCCGCGCTGACCGGTGGCGAGGGCGTCGCGTGCTTCGCCGCGGAGTGGTTTCTGGCGGTGTTCGCGGTGCCGGCGACGCTCGTCACACCGGGCACCCGGGTCGGCTGAGCGACATCCGGAAATTGTCGTACCCCGGGCGTAGTTTACCGATGAGTCCTCGAGGGTCACCCGGTCTTACAACCAGGAGCGGTGCGAAGGAGGAGATCGCGATGACCACCAACACAATCACCCTGTTGAGCGCGGCGCGGGCCGAGGCGTTGTTCGCCAGTCAACTGGCCACCGGCAGCCGGCCGGTGCGGGCCGTGGTAGAGACGGCGATCCGGGTCGCGGTGCGGGCGTACGGCGTCCGCGGCTGCGCCGGTCAGGTCGCGGCCGAGTACGGCGACCACCCCGAGTTAGCGGTGCCCCGCATGCGGTGGGCGCGAGACGTGGTCGAGCAGCTGTACCGGGCGCGCCTGGCCCGGCCGGAACAGCCCTGCGGCGGGTGGGCGCTGGTCGCGTGACCGCTGAGTTCATCGCCCGAGGCGCCGTCGCGACCGGCGGCTGAGCCGGATCACGAAGCCCACCGCCAGCACGAACGGCGCCAGGCACAGCACGCCGGTCGAGAGCTGGCCGAGCAGTTCGCGCACGTTGAAGCCGTTCGACGGATCGCCCGTGGGCCGCTGCACGTCGACGAACTCCGTGGCCACCTGCATCGACGTCACGCCGTCCGGGGCCTTCAGCACCCACTCGAACGCGCCCTCACCGGGACGCATCCGCACCAGCCCGACCCGGCCGGCCTCGCCCGTGCCACCGCGTGCCCACGTGACCACCGCGTACGCGTCCTCGCCGCGCCAGGCGACGATCCGCACGTCGAGGGCCGACTTGAAGACGGGGTACGACGATGCCACCACCAGGCCCGGGGTGCTGCCGAACAGGCCGTCGACCATCTCGATCTTCCAGGTGCCCGGGTGCACTCCGCAGTCGTCGCACGTGAGGTCGTTCCGGCCGAAGAGAACCAGCCGCCCGTCGGGATGCCACGCCGCCCGGCCACCGATCCGCAACCGGCCGACATCCGAGTACGTGATGTTCGACGTCAGGTCCTCGGGGCTCGTCCACACTTTCGTGCCGTCGGCGCGGTAGACGGTCAGCACCTCGTTGCTGTGCACCGCCAACAGCGAGCCGTCCGGTGACAGCGCGACGTCCTGGTCCACCGGAACCTGGTCGGGATGCGGGAACCGGGCCTCCACCCGCAGAGACGGCCACGACAGGACCGTCGTCACGCGGTCCTCGACATACAGGATCCGGGTACCGTCGGCCGACCAGGCCCCACCGACCGGCCACCCCGGTTTCGGCGGGAGGGCCTGGCGGGTCCGGCCGGTGGTCAGATCGAGCACCCGCCGGTCCGGGACGAGCAGGTACCGTCCGTCCGGCGACAGTTCGGTGCCGACCGAGTACGCCCCCCGGACCACGCGGTACGTGTCGGTGTGCAGTCCCACCACCACACTCGGGTTGACGGTGTGCCCCGACCGCCACCACGGCCAGTCGAAGTCCTCGTTGTCGGCCTGCGGCACCGTCCCGTCGAAGGCCACCGCCGCCGGACCCGCCGGCCGGTCGGACGTCGACCACGGCGGCATCGAGATGCGGTCCGGCAGCCCGGCCGACCCGTTGCCGCCGGCCACGCTGCTCGTGCGTCCCGAATGCCGTGCGAACGGAACCACCAGCGCGACGGCGGCGACCACCGCGACCACCGACAGCACCGCCCCGCCCACCGCGAGCCGGTGCCGGCGCCGGGCCGCGCGGTACAACCGGGGCGGGATCCGCACCTCCGGCGCGTGGGCGGCGACGTCGTCGAGGGCGTCGTGGAGCCTGGTCATGCGTCGACCTCCTCGGCCTCGGCCAGCAGCTCACCGATCTCCGGCGCGAGTTCGCGCAGCCGCCGCAGGGCGTGGCGGGTCTGGCTCTTGACCGTGCCGAGGCCGACCGACAGCAGGTGCGCGGTCTCGCTCTCGGAGCGATCCTCGTAGAAGCGCAGGATCAGCACCGCGCGCTGCTTGCGGGTGAGCCGCGCCAGGGCATTCTCGAGGAGGATGCGCAGGTCCGGGTCGTCCTGGCCGGTCGGCCGGTCCGGCGGGAACTCGACCAGCACCTCGCGACGCCGGCGCCGCTGCACCCGCCACCACGACACGGCCTGCGTGTACAGGACCCGGCGCACGTACGCCTCGGGATCGTCGAGCCGGGCCCAGCGGACGGCGGCCCGCGCGAGCGCGGTCTGCACCAGGTCCTCGGCGTGGTGGCGGTCGCCGGTCAACAGGTACGCGACGCGGGCCAGCGCCGCCGTCCGGACGCGCACGAACTCGTCGAACGAGCGCTCGTCCCGCTCTCGCGTCACGATGCGAGTCTCCCCATACCTGGGTAGACGCTCGGCGGCCGGGGTTCGGAGGGAACCCCGTCAGTCGAGGACACGCGTGGGGCGCTCGCGCACCCACGCGATTGGTCGTCGTACCTGGCAACGCCGCTCAAACCCCGGCAGCGGCACCGACTCACACCCGGGCACACGACATGCGTAGGCCCGTTTGCGGATCTTGGACTCCCGACGGGCCTATGGCACCTCGCGCAGTCCAAGATCCGGAAGGCACCTTCGCGGCGACGACCCGGCAACCCACCGCTGGGTGATTTGTGCACTTTGTCGCGCCCGCGCTCGCTCTGGCTTGCACGCCATCGCGCGTCGACGATCGCGGGACGTCAGCCGAAGGCGCGGAGTTCGTAGACGCGGGTCGCGCCGTCGGTGGTCTGGGTCGGTGTGCCGACGGCCAGCCTGACGTAGCGGGCGGTCACGCCGTTCACCGGGTGCGTCGTCTCGGCCGCCGTGTTGGTGGTGACCGCCGCGACCTGGGTCCACGTCGTGCCGTCAGCCGACACCGAGATCGTGAACGCCCGCGTGTTGTACGACGCCGACTCGCCACCGGCGGCGGCGTGCGCCACCTCGAACCGGGTGATGCCGCGGCTCGCGCCGAGGTCGACCTGCAGCCACGCGCCCGCCGCGACCGAGCAGAACTTGTCGGCGTTGCCGCCGGTGACGCTGCCGTTCACGGCCTTCTCCGGTCCCTCCGACGACGCGCACGGCGGGCTGCCGGTGGCCGGTCGCCCGACCGCGAGGTTCGTGCCGGCGCCGACCGGCGGGCCGACGGCGACGTTGTCGAACGCCGCGGCGGTGTCGTACACCCGCACACCGGTGGCGCCGCTGGCGTAGGTCGCGTCGGTGACGCTGATTTTCGTCACACCGTCGACGTACACCGTGAGCTGCGGGCCGACCGCGGTCACCCGCAGGTGGTGGCTCGCGCCCGCGGCCACCGTGGCCGAGCCGAGCAGCGTCCACGAGTTCGCGGCCCGGCCGAGCACCACCCGGCCGGCCGCGGTGACCCCGGCGTAGTACCCGTGGTAACTGTCGGCCCCGACGGCCGGTTGGCTCGCGCGGAACACGAGCCCGGCGTCACCCCCGCCCGCGGTCACGGTGACGTCGGCGTCGTACGTCAGGTTGCCGAAGTTGGTGTCCAGCAGGGCCTTGCTTCCGAGCGACTGGTTCACCGTGTACCGCCCATTGGTGGACGCCCACCCGCCGCCGTACGTCTTCCAGCCGTAAGCATTGCCGTCGCCGAAGTTGTCGCGGACCCGCATCGTGACGCGCTGGATCGTGCCGTCGGGGTTGAACGTCATGCGGTCGTAGGCGAGTTGGCGGTGGTTGCCGTCGGTCTCGCTGAGCGGGCGGCGATGGTAGACGATGTACCAGATGTCGGTGCCGGGCACGTTGATCACGGAGTTGTGCCCGGATCCCCTGGCCACGGCGGGATCCTGCGCGAGCACCTTGTCGAGCTTCGTGAACGGGCCGGTCGGCGAGTTCGCGATCGCGTAGGAGACGGAGTAGTCCGGCCCGGTCCAGCCGCCCTCGCTCCACATGAGGTAGTACCGGCCGCCGCGCTTGAACATCTGCGCGCCCTCGACGTAGCCCGACGGCGTGATCTCCTTGTACGTGCTGCCGTCGGGGAACTGGCCGAGGCTCGTCATGTCGGCATTCAGCCGCACCACGTTGGCGTGTCCCCAGCCGCCGTAGTACATGTACGCCTGTCCGTCGTCGTCGACGAACACGTCCTGGTCGATGGGCTGCGCGCCGTTGACGAACTGGCTCACGAGCGGGCGTCCGATGGCATCCCGGTACGGACCCTGCGGCTGGTCCGCGACCGCGACCCCGATGCCGCCGACCTGGCTGTTGTTCTGGATGTCGTTGGCGGCGAAGTACAGGTAGTACCGGCCGTTGCGCGCGATCGGCGCGGGCGCCCACACCGCGCGGGTCGCCCACGACACGTTCGCCGTCGTGAGGACGTTCGGGTGCTTCGTCCAGGTGACGAGGTCGGTCGAGGAGAACGCGTCGAGGTAGGTCTGCTCGGCGTAGGTCTTCGAGGTGGTCGGGAAGACCCAGTAGGTGTTGTCGTAGACGGCGACGTCGGGGTCGGCGTACCAGCCGTCGACGAACGGGTTACCGGCCTCGGCGGTGGAGAAATCGGGGACGGCGGCGGCAGCCGGCGTAGCGGCGGCGGTGAGGCCGGTCGCGATCACGGCGGCAGCAACGAACACGGCAAGACGACGGCTGATCATCGGGGGCGGCTCCGATGTTCGTGGTGCGCGGGGGAGGTTCCGTAGAGCCTGCCTTTCGTCCGCCGCAGACGTCAATAGTGTTCGATGTATTGAAAGTTCGGTTCAGAGCGACAGAAGTTCCGAGACGCGTGGCGAGAACGTGTCGTGGAGGACGAGCGCCGCACCGCCCACGACCGCGGCGTCGGGCCCGAGCGGCGAGATTTCGACGCTCGCGGTCCGCACGTTGCGGGCCAGCGGACGCGTGACGAGCGCCTGCTCCACGGCGCGCCGGTACCGCGTCTCGACGTGCCGGATGCCGTACCCGCCGAGGACGACCAGGTCGACGTCGACGATGTTCACCACGTTGACCGCCACCGACGCCAGCGCCTCGGCCGCCGCGTCGATGATGGCGACGGCCAGCGGGTCGCCCTGCGCCGCGGCGCGGCACAGCATGTCGTGGTCGACGGCCGCGGGATCGCCGCCGCTCAGGACGTCGAGCGGTGACCCGGGGGTCCGCTCCCCCGCGGCGAGGCGACGCCGGGCCTCGGTCCCCAGGGCGACCGGGCTGATCAGGCTCTCCAGGCACCCCGGGTTGCCGCAGTAGCACCCGGGCCCGTCCGGCCGGATCGAGGTGTGGCCGAATTCGGCCGCGTTCATCGACCCGCCGCGATGCACCTGGTGCCCCAGGATCAGGCCGCCGCCGACTCCGGTCCCCAGGAAGAAGTAGGCGAAGTTGGCCACGCCCCGGCCGGCGCCGGCCCACCGTTCACCGACGGCCGCGGCGGTGGCGTCGTTGTCGAGGCTCACCGGCAGGCCCGTGGCGTCGGCGAGCATCCGCTTGAGCGGGACCCGGGCCCAGTTGTGGAGCTGCGGCGGGCCGACGATCTCGCCGGTGGCGTGGTCGATCGGTCCGGGCGCGGCCAACCCCAGGCCCAGCACCCGGTCGCGCCCGACCCCGGCGGCGGCGAGGACGTCGTCGACGAGTTCGGTCATGGCGGCGGTGATCGCCGCCGGGTCGGACCGTGGCGGCGTCGGTCGCTGACGCATGACCAGCGGCCGACCCAGCAGGTCGACCACGACACACGTGAGGCGCACGGGGTCGAAGTGCACACCGACGGCCCGGCCGGCGTCGGGGTTGATCTGCAGCACGGTGCGCGGTTTGCCGCCGGTGGACATCCGGGTGCCGTCCTCGCGGACGATCCCCTCGTCGATGAGCCGCCGGACGATGCCCGAAACGGTCTGCGGCGTGAGCCCGGTGAGTTCGGCGATCTCGACGCGGCTGATGCCGTCGGCGAGCTGGATCCGCCCGAGCACCACAGCCCTGTTGTACTGCCCGACCTTCGGGAGGTTCGTCCCTGCCTGCCGCACTCTCGCCGCCTCCGCACATCCGTTATGGACATGATGCCGGACGGTATTTGCTTTGTAAATCAATTGGATTTACAGTTCGGAAACGGGTCGGTGATCGCCCGGAACCGAAGGGTTCATGCCCGGCGCCGGACGCGATCGCTACCGGATCGTTGTCGAGTCGGCTGTGCGGCGGCGGACGATCTGGCCCAAACTGGATCACCAGTGGTCTGTACCACCGCTTGTCGGCATCGCTTGGAGGCACCATGGAGAGCGCTCCCCCGCTCCTGGAGATGCGATCGATCACCAAGGAGTTCCCCGGCGTACTCGCGCTGTCCGACGTCAACCTGAGGGTCCGCCGGGGCGAGATCCACGCCATCTGCGGCGAGAACGGCGCCGGCAAGTCGACGCTGATGAAAGTGCTCAGCGGCGTCTACCCGTACGGCTCCTACAGCGGATCGATCCTCTACCAGGGCAACGAGACCAGGTTCGCCGACATCAAGGCGAGCGAGCACGCCGGAATCGTGATCATCCACCAGGAACTCGCGCTGGTGCCGGGCATGTCGATCACCGAGAACATCATCCTCGGCAACGAGCCCCGGCGCTTCGGCGGAATCGACTGGAAGGCCGCCAACCACAAGGCGCTCGAGCTGATGGCGATGGTCGGACTCACGGAGGACCCCGACACGCTCATCAAGGACATCGGCGTCGGCAAGCAGCAGCTGGTGGAGATCGCCAAGGCGTTCGCGAAGGACGTCAAACTGCTCATCCTCGACGAGCCGACCGCCGCGCTCAACGAGGCCGATTCCCGGCACCTGCTCGACCTGCTCCGCGGGTTCAAGGAGCGCGGCGTCACGTCGATCATGATCTCGCACAAGCTCAACGAGATCGCGGCGATCGCCGACTCCATCACGATCCTGCGCGACGGCAAGACCATCGAGACCCTCGACGTCACCGCCGGTGCCGTCGACGAGGACCGCATCGTGCGCGGCATGGTGGGTCGCAGCCTGAGCAACCGGTTCCCCGACCACACGCCCGACATCGGCGACGTCTTCTTCGAGGTGCGCGACTGGACGGTGCGCCACCCGATCTCCGCCGAACGCCTGGTGTGCAAGAACTCCAGCTTCACCGTGCGGCGCGGCGAGATCGTCGGCTTCGCCGGCCTCATGGGCGCCGGCCGCACCGAGCTGGCGATGAGCCTGTTCGGCCGCGCGTACGGCGTCTACCTCGGTGGCCAGGTGTTCAAGGACGGCAAGCCGGTCGAGCTGAAGTCGGTGGCCCAGGCCATCAACCATGGGCTCGCGTACGTCAGCGAGGACCGAAAGGCGATCGGCCTCAACCTCCTCGACGACATCAAGACATCGATCGTGGCCGCCAAGCTCTCCAAGGTCACCCGCAACGGCGTCCTCGACGAGGCGCGCGAGTACCACGAGGCCGAGAGCTACCGGAAGAGCCTGCGGATCAAGTCGCCGAGCGTCGACGACGGCGTCACCACGCTGTCCGGCGGCAACCAGCAGAAGGTCGTGCTGGCGAAGTGGATGTTCACCGACCCCGACCTGCTCATCCTCGACGAGCCGACCCGGGGCATCGACGTCGGCGCCAAGTACGAGATCTACGGGATCATCCAGCAACTCGCCGACGAGGGTAAGGGCGTCATCGTCATCTCGTCGGAACTGCCCGAGCTGATCGGTCTGTGCGACCGCATCTACACGGTTTTCGAAGGCACCATCACCGGCGAGATCGCCCGCAAAGACGCCGACCCGGAAGTGCTGATGAAGCAGATGACCTCCATCAACAAGAAGACCTCCATCACGAAGACGGCGAACGCATGAGCAGAATCAAGGACCTTCAGAAGAACCTGTTCGGAGGCACCACCTCCAACGCGCGCCAGTTCGGGATGATCTTCACGCTGGTGGCGGTCGTCCTGTTCTTCCAGATCAAGACCGACGGCCTCACGCTGCAGTCCGGGAACCTGATCGCGCTGACGCAGCAGTACGCGTACATCTCGATCCTGTCCATCGGCATGCTGATGGTCATCGTCGCGGGTCACATCGACCTGTCGGTGGGCTCGGTGGCCGCGTTCGTCGGCATCGTGGTGGCCAAGGCCATCACCGAGCACGACCTCCCGTGGCCGGTCGGCATCCTGCTCGGCCTCGCGGTCGGCGCGGTCATCGGCGCGTGGCACGGCTTCTGGGTCGCCTACATCGGTGTGCCGGCGTTCATCGTGACGCTGGCCGGCATGCTGCTCTTCCGGGGCGGCAACCAGTACATCGGAAACGCCGACACGGTTCCGGTGCCCGAGGGCTTCCGGAAGATCGGCGCCGGTTACCTGCCCGAGTTCGGACCCGACACCGGCTACAACAACGCGACGCTGCTGCTCGGCCTGCTCGCCTGTCTCGCGGTGGTCTGGCGGGAGTTCCGGGCCCGGCAGGTCCGCCAGCAGATGGAGGGCGCCGACCCGGCGCCGCTGTGGATCTCGATCCTGCGGCTCGTCGTGATGCTCGCGGTGGTCGCCTTCGTGACGCTGCGCTTCGCCAGCGGCCGCGTCGGCACCAGCTTCCCGATCTCCGGCATCATCCTGGCCGGCCTTGTCGTCGTGTACTCGTTCTACACCCGGAACACGGCCGGTGGCCGGCACATCTACGCGGTCGGCGGCAACGCCCGCGCCGCCGAGTTGTCCGGCGTTAAGCTCCGGCGGGTCAACTTCTTCGTCATGATGAACATGTCGATCCTGGCCGCGCTCGCCGGCATGATCTTCGTGGCGCGGTCGGCGGCGTCGGGTCCGCAAGACGGTCTGAGCTGGGAGCTCGACGCCATCGCGGCCGTCTTCATCGGCGGTGCGGCCGTGTCCGGCGGTCTCGGCACGGTCAGCGGGTCCATCGTCGGCGGTCTCGTCATGGCCGTCCTGAGCAACGGCCTGCAACTCATCGGCACCGGTTCCGACATGGTCCAGATCATCAAGGGTCTGTTCCTGCTCGGCGCCGTCGCCCTGGATGTCTACAACAAGAGCCAGGGGCGCTTCTCGATCATCGGATCGTTGATGCGTCCGTTCCGCCGGGAACCGGTCGCCGATCCGGTCGCCCTCGCCGAGGCCAGCCGCGAGGACGTGAAGGCGCCCGCCGCGAGCTGACCCGGCACCGTTCCTCCCCACGGATTTACGCACCATCGAAGAAAGGTCACACCCACCATGCGCAAGTTCCTCACCAGCACCGTGGCGGTCAGTGCCGCCCTGCTGCTGGCCCTGAGCGCCTGCGGCGACAACGAACGCGAAGGCAGCGACTCCGGCTCCGGCTCGGACAAGGGCTTCGCCAAGGACAGCCTCATCGGCGTCGCGCTGCCGTCGAAGACGTCGGAGAACTGGGTCCTCGCCGGCGACCTGTTCACCAACGGCCTCAAGGACGCGGGCTTCAAGTCCGACGTCCAGTACGCCGGCGCGTCCACCACGGTCGCCGACCAGCAGGCCCAGATCACGGCCATGATCACCAAGGGCGCGAAGGTCATCGTCATCGGCGCCACCGACGCCGCCCAGCTGTCGACCCAGGTGGCGGCCGCCAAGCAGGCCGGCATCAAGGTCGTCGCCTACGACCGCCTGATCAAGAACACGCCCGACCTCGACTACTACATCGCCTTCGACAACTTCAAGGTCGGCCAGCTCCAGGGCCAGGCCCTGCTCGACGGCATGAAGGCCAAGAAGCCGACCGGCCCGTACACGATCGAGCTGTTCTCCGGCTCGCCCGACGACAACAACGCCGGTGTGTTCTTCAACGGCGCGATGGACGTGCTCAAGCCGGCCATCGACAAGGGCGAGGTGATCGTCGGTTCCGGCCAGACCAAGGTCGAGCAGACGGCGACCCAGGGCTGGAAGGCCGAGAACGCGCAGAGCCGCATGGACACGCTGCTGACCTCCACCTACGGCAGCGGCAAGACCCTCGACGGCGTGCTGTCGCCGAACGACACCCTGGCGCGCGCCATCATCACCTCGGTCAAGGGCGCCGGCAAGCCGATCCCGGTCGTGACCGGTCAGGACTCCGAGGTCGAGTCGGTCAAGTCGATCATGGCCGGTGAGCAGTACTCGACGATCAACAAGGACACCCGCAAGCTGGTGGCCGAGACGATCAAGATGGTCCAGAAGCTGCAGGCCGGCGAGGAGCCGGAGATCAACGACACCAAGTCGTACGACAACGGCAACAAGATCGTGCCGTCGTACCTGCTGGCCCCGATCATCGTGACCAAGGCGAACGCCGCGCAGGCCTACGCCGACGACCCGAAGCTGGGTCCGCTCACCAAGTAACACCGCCGCACTGACGGCGTGGCCCCCGGAGACTTTCCGGGGGCCACGTCCGTATCTGTGGACATGTGGGCCGTCGGAATAGACCTGGGCACGTCGAACACGGTGGCGATCCTCCGGTCGCCCGACGGCCGCACCCGTCCGGTCCTCTTCGACGGGCAACCGGTGTTGCCCAGCGCCGTCTACCTCGACCACGACGGCACCCTGCGGGTCGGCACCGACGCCCAGCGGATGGCGCCGCTCGACCCGGCCCGCTTCGAACCGAATCCGAAACGCCGCATCGACGAGGAGTCGGTGCTCCTCGGCGACCGGCCCGTCCCGATCGTCGACCTGCTGGCGGCCCCGCTACGCGAGATCGCGCGGTCGGTCACCGTCACCGCGGGACACCTGCCGCCCGCGGTGCTGACCTGCCCGGTGGCGTGGGGCCCGATCCGGCGCGAACGGCTGCAGCGGGCGGCCGCCGCCGCGGGCTGGCCGGCCGTGCGCGTGCTGCCCGAGCCGATCGCGGCGGCCCGGTACTTCACGCTGTCCCGCCCGATCCCGCCGGGCGGCACGCTGGCGATCTTCGATTTCGGCGGCGGCACGCTGGACGTCGCGCTGGTCCGCAACGACGGCGCCACCTTCACGGTGGTCGGCACCGGCGGCGCGGAAGACCTGGGCGGCCTGGACATCGACGCCGCCGTCGTCGCCCACCTGGGCCACCTGCTCGCCGCCCGCCACCCCGAGGTGTGGACGCAGCTCATCCGGCCGGCCGACGAACTGGCCCGGCGCCATCGCAAGATGTTCTGGGACGACGTCCGCGCCGCCAAGGAGACGCTCTCCCGCGCCACCACCGCCCCGATCCCGGTGCCCGGCGTGAGCGCGTCCCTGCACCTGACCCGCGACGAACTCGATCAGGTGGCCGCGCCGCTGCTGAACCGTGCCACCGGCGAACTCACCGCCGCGCTGCACCGCGCCCGCCTCACGCCGGACCGGCTCGCGGGCATCTTCCTCGTCGGCGGCACCAGCCGGGTCCCCTGGTCGCCCGCCTCCTGCACACGCACACCGGAATCGCGCCGACGGTCCTCGAACAACCGGAACTACCGGTCGCCGAAGGCGCCGTCGCCGTCCCCCCGCAAGGCGTCCCCGCACCTGGCGCCGCACCCGCGCCTGGCGCCGTTCCCGCGCATCCGTCGCCGCCGCGCGGAACGGTCCCGGTGGCCGCGCATCCGGCACCGCAGCCGCGGTACGTCCGGGTGTGGCCGTGGCTGCTCGGCACCGCCGGCCTGATCGCGTTCGTCTGCACGGCCCTGTACCAGTTCTTCAACATCGGCGACGCGTAGACCCCGCCGCGATCGTGGAGCCCAACGCGTGCTCCCCGACGGCGATCCCGTCGCGGCGGCGGGCCGGATCGTGGCGGGCCGGTCGCCGCTCACCGACCGGCGGTGGTGGCGGCGGTCAGGCGCACCGGCAGGCGGTCGTAGCCGCGCAGGATCCGGGTGGACCGGCGGTGCGGCTCGCCGGCCGGCGCGAGGTCCGGATAGCGGGTGAACAATGCCTGCAACGCGATCTGGCCCTCCATCCGGGCCAGGGCCGCGCCGAGGCAGTAGTGGACGCCGCCGGAGAACGCGAGGTGCTCACGGGCGTTGGCGCGGGTGACGTCGAAGCGGTCCGGGTCGTCGAAGACCGCCGGATCGCGGTTCGCGCCGCCGATCAGGACCGACACCACCTGGTCGGGGCGGATCGTGCGACCGGCGAGCTCGGTCTCGGTGCGGCAGATCCGGCCGGTGTTCTGCACCGGCGAGTCGTACCGCAGGATCTCCTCGACCGCGTTCTGCCACCGCTGCGGGTCGTCGCCGAGCGACCGTCGCTGGTCGGGGTGGGCCATCAGCAGCGCGGCACCGGTCCCGATGAGATTGACCGTGGTCTCGAACCCGGCCGCGAGCAGCAGCCCGGCGGTGGCGACCAGCTCGTCCTCGGTGAGTCCGACGTGCACCAGCCGGCTGAGCAGGTCCTCCCCCGGCTCGTTCCGGAGCCGGCGCAGGTGGCCGCGCATCCACGCGTTGCCGCGCCGGATCGCCACCTCGGTGCCGGCGTAGCGCCGCAGGGGAAGGCCGAGGTCGAGGGTGGGCGCGGCGGCGGCGCCCCAGGTCAGGAACTTCTCCCGCATCTCGGCCGGCACGCCGAGGATCTCGGCGATCACCGTCACCGGCACCAGGCCGGCGTAGGCGGCGACGAGGTCGACGTCGGTGTCCGCGGCCATGCGGTCGAGGAGCTCGTCGCACACCTCGACGATCCGCGGCCGCAGCGCCTCGATCGCGCGCGGGGTGAACACCTTCGACACCAGCTTGCGGTAGCGGGTGTGCTCCGGCGGGTCGACGACGAGCATCGACGGCGGGTCCACCGGTCCGATCGGCCGGCGGAACTGGCCGAGCCGGCGCATCACCGCGACCGGCGCCGGCACCGGCCGCGACTGCAGACCCACGCCGAACGCGTCACTGCGCAGCACGGCGGTGGCGACATCGTGCTGCGCGGTGGTCAGGGCGAACGCGCCGGAGACGAGCCCACCCTTCGCACGCATCGACGCGTAGTACGGGTACGGGTCGTGGCGGCGGGCGGGGTCGAGCAGGAACAGGGCCTGCGGGTCACGGCGTCGCACGGCCGCCCGCAGCCCGAGCCGGATCAGGCCGTGCCTGGTGAGCCAGCGCAACGTCGTGCCGGGTCCGATCAGCATGGCTCCTCCGCCCCGGTACCGGGTGGTACCACGGAGACCAGTCTCCGCCTCCCGGCGACCGCGGTCAATCAGCCGGCGCCTCGCGGCCGCACCGCCAGAAGTGCAGGGTGATCGGGTGCGTCCGCTCGATGAACTCCGCCGTGCCGAGGAGCGCGCGGAGGTCGCGGTCGAACGCCGGTAGCCGGTCGCCGAACAGGTGCGGCGCGGAACTCGACAGCGAGTACACCGACGCGACGACCTCGGCGGCCGACCGGCGCACCACGCGTCCCGGCAGTTCGACGTCGTGGGGGCCGTCGAACCCGGCCGCCCGGTAGATCACGTTCTCGTCGTTCGGGGTGCCATCGGGCAGGGTGCCCGCGCCCGCGCGGCGGACCGGGCCGAGGTACCGCTCCACGAGGTCGTCGATCGCGTCCCAGGGCGGGCCGTCGGTGCCGGCTCCGCGATGGGTCATCGCGGAGACGTGCACCAGCGTGCCACCGCGCCCGAGGAGGCGACGCGCGTGCGCGGCGACCCGTGGCCGGTCCATCCAGTGGAACGACTGCGCGAACGTCACGACGTCGACGGTCCCGAGGTCGGCCGGAAGGTCCTCGGCCCGCATGCACCGCCACTCGACGTTGCTCTGGGCGGCCGCCCGTTTGGCGGCTTCCGCGACCATGTCCGGGTCGGCGTCGATCCCGATCGCCCGCGCGACGTGCGGTGCGAGCAGGAGCGTCAGCGACCCGGGTCCGCATCCGACGTCGACCAGCACACCCGTGCCGTCGAGGCCGAGCTCGGCGACCACGGCGTCGGCGAGCTCGGGCGGGTACGCCATGCGGCCCGTGGCGTAGAAGGCCGCGGAGCCGGTGTAGAGCGACGGATCCCAGGACCAGCCGGGGTTTCGGGCGGTTCGATCGGCGGCGGGCATCGGAGCAGAATGCGGGAGACGCGCGGCGCCCGCAACCGAATAGGTCACCCCGTCGACGCCGACGGGGCCGATGGCGAACAGGCCGCGGTGATGGCCTCGCTCAGGCGGACCGCGAACGCCGGGTCCGTCTTCGCCCGCTCGTCGAACGCGGCCACCTCCGCCTCGGTGAGCTCGGCGTACCGCGGCTTGCTCGCGTACGCCGAGGCCATCTCCGCCGGATCGGTGTAGACGCGGGACTGGACGGCGCACAGGTGCGCGGCCGTCGCCTCCAGGTAGATCGCCTCGCGGCGGGCCTCCTCCGACACCGGCGCGGCGGCCGTGGTGGCCTTTGGCGGCGACGCGACCCCGCCGCCGGAGTCGCCGTCGGAGCCGCACGCGGCGAGACCACCGGCGAGACCGCCGACGAGGAGCGCGACGGTCACGGCGCGACGGAAGTGCAGCATCTCAGGCCCTTTCAGCAGCATCCGATGAACATCGGTCAGGCGACGACGATCTTGAGGTCGTCGGTGGACGAACCGCCGTCCCAGGTGGCCTTCACGGTCGCGGTGTACGTGCCGGCCTTGAGCGCGGTCGCGTCGAGGCGCACGGCGGCGTAGTCCTCGACGCCGACGCCGAGCACCGGCCCGCCGTTCAGACCCGACGAGGTGCCGTCGGCCGGGTACACGACGGTCATCCCGGCCGGCGCGGTCACGGTCACCCGGAAGTTGGTCACGCCGCTCTTGCGTCCCAGGTAGCTGATCTGCGTCCAGGCCGGCGCGGTGCGGGTGAGCGTCACCGACGAGGTCTTCTGCACCACGGCGTCACCGATCGGCGCGACCACCGGGAGCGTCGCGTTCGCCGTGACCGTCTTCTTCGTGCCGACGCAGGTGGTGGCGCCGTCGGCGACCTCGGTGTAGGTGGCGGTGAGCTGCATCGGGATCAGCGCGATCGGCGCGGTCGTCGGCACCGACAGCTTGAACGCGGTGTAGTCCATCGCGCCGGCCTTGAGCGTGTCGGCCTTGGACAGCGACGCGAACGTGGCGGTGTTGCCGGGGTAGGTGACGGTCACGTTGGCGCCCGACGCGGTCACCTTCAGGCCGCAGATGTCGTCGGCGGCCGCCCACATCGTGCCGACCCAGCCCGACTGCCCGGGCAGCATCGGCGACAGCAGCGGGACGACGAGGCCCAGGTCGGGGGTGTCGGCGTTCGCCGCGGTGGCGGGCAGCAGGGCGGCGCCGCCGGCGGCGAGGGCGACCGCCGCGGCGGCGATACGGGAGAGGCGCATGGGATCGGTCCTTCGGGTTCGGGTTCGACAACAGATGACGATCCGCGCCGGGGGTTACTCCGGCATCGCCGACCAGGTGCCGTACTGGTGCACCGCGACGCCCTCGAACGCGCCGAACCGGGCGGCCGCGGCGTCCACGTCCCGGAGGGCCGCGTCGAGGTCGGCGCGACGCGTGAAACCGCAGTGCGCGCAGTCGGCGACCGGCTGGGTCTCCACCGCGAGCCGCACCGGCAACGCGGCGCGGCCGGCCCGGTCGAGCAGGTCGGTGGCCACGTCCATGATCGAATTGGGACCGGTGGCGGTGGCCCGGTAGCTCATCACGGTGAGCGCGTCGACGCGGGCGATCACCTCGTCGGCCAGCGTCGCGGCGCCGACCGGCACGGTGTGGTACCAGAACGGCACGTCGGCCTCGAGCGGCAGGTCTCCCCCACGCAACGCGTCGAGGACGCCCAGCAGGCCGGCGACGGCCCGGTCGCGGCGCGTCGACCAGTCCGGCAGCAGGTACGGCTCGACGTCCACGTGCAGGCCACGGAAGACGCCCAGCGCCAGCACCGTGTCCCGCCAGGCGAGCGCCCTGGCGGGGTCGAGGGCCCAGTCCGGTTCGCCGCCGAGCGCGTCGAGGCGGATCCCGGCCTCGTCGCACAGCGCGCGCAGGCGGACGAACCAGGCCGCGTCACCGTTCGTCCGGGCGTCGCGGTCGACGTGGACGAACAGCGCGCGGACGCCGTGCACCCGCGCCCAGGCCACCATCGGCTCCGCGTCGGTACGCGTCCACACCCAGGCCGCCCGCGTACCGGGCGGCGCGACCGGCGACTCCGGCGCGAACGGCGGGAGCCGGGCCGGTGCGGCCGCCACCAGCAGCCCGCACGTCAGCAGGCCGCCGAGCACCGTCTGCACCGCCCCCTCCAGACGACGCCTCACCCTGTACCCATCGGGTCCGCCCGCCGCGCCTTGAGCGCTCCGTTTTGCGGATCATGGACGGTGCACCGAGAATGCTGACATGTCGGTAACGCGGTGGGCGGCTCCCCTTCTCCTGGCCATCGCACTGGCGGGCTGCACGGTCAGCGTCGAGCCGGACGCGTCCGCCTCCGGCGGGCCGTCGTCTCCCGCTCCCGGCGCCTCGGGGTCCGGCTCCTCGGGGGCCGGCTGTCCGTGGGCCGAGAACCGCGGGCAGGCGTACGAGCCGGAGACGGGCCGGATCAAGCTGGTCAGCACCTGCCTCGACACGCAGGCCGCCGGCGCCGTCTACCGGACGGCGGCCGTCGCCGAGCGCGCCGGCCGGTACACCGACGGCACGCCCGTCGCCGTGCTGTGCATCGACTTCGGCGGCGAGAGCTACCGCGACAGCGGCGGCTACGCGTCCAAGATCTGGTTCAAGATCGACAACGACGGCGGCACGGGCTACGTCCCGCACGCCGCCACCGGCTACGCCGACATCAACGCCGAAGACGCCTGCTGAATCTCCTGCCGCCATGATCCGAACCGCTGCGACGTTCAACCCACCGGATACGCGACGAACGCGAACCGCCCCGAGTCGGGGGACCAGCTGTTCACGTTGATCGTCCCCTGTCCCCCGAACACCGGGTAGCGCCGCAGCACCGTCCCCCACTCGGTCGTCGCCACCACGCGCACCTCGACGTCCAGGTCGGCGGGGTGGCCGAGCGTCCCGGCCGGGAACGCCACGTACGCCGCATACCGCGAGTCCGGGGACAGGTGCGGGAACCAGTCCACCGTCGGGCTGGACACGAGCCGCTCCGCGCGTCCCCCCGCATCGGGAATCCGGGCCAGCTGCGCGTGCCCGGGCGCCGTCGTGAAACCCTCGGTGTTGAAGTAGATCCACCGGCCGTCGGGCGACCATTCGGGACCGTCGATATGTCCGCCCCCGGTGTCGACCACCACCGGCGGCGCGGGCGGCGCCAGCACGGCCAACCGTCCCGGTTCGGTGAAGTCCCGGATCTGCACGTACGCCAGCCGTTTCCCGTCCGGCGCCACCCCGTGCAGGAAATGCCAGAAACCGTCGTCGGGCGTCAGCCGCTCCACGGCCCCGCCGATCAGCGCGCCGCGGTAGATATGGCCGTCGTTCGCCGACATGAAGATATGGTCGCCGTCGGGGTCGAGCACGTGGTCGTTGTTGATGTCGGGCAGCCCGTCGAAGTCGATCGCCTCGAGGCCGGCGGGCGCGTCGAGATCGAGCCGCCAGAGGCGTCCGTCGCCGTTGACGTACAGGCTGCGCCCGTCGAGCGACCAGTTCGGCGCCTCGATGAGCCGGTCGCGGGTCTCGAACACCAGGTCGGGGCGGTCCGTCGCCGGCCCGCCCGACCAGATCTGTGCGCACTGTCCGGGCGCGAGCGTGCGGTTCATCGGTCTCCCGCTTCCGTTGGGGTGGTCCCGTCCGCCACGGCCCGGGCGATCATGGTGCCCAGCAGCGGGGCGAACTTGAACAGGTTCTCGCCGTACACCGCGAGAACCCGGCCCCGCCGCACGAACCGGAACCCGTCGCCGAGGTCGGGGTTGTGCGTGCAGTACAGCCGGCCGACCACCCGCGGTTCGATCGCGGGCAGGTGCCGGGCGACGTAGTCGGTGACCACCTCCCGCGACGCCCGCTCGGCGGCTTCCGGTCCGGCCTCCCACGCGACCGCCGGCCCGGCCACCTGCGCGCCGACCGTCCACGTTCCGGGGTGCGGGGTGTGCTGTGACGTGTGCTGGTACGTCGACGGCTCGTCCTTCGTGATCCAGCACTGCAGCGGACCGGGTGCGCCCGGGCGCACCGGGAAACTGAACCGTACGTGGTGCTCCAGCGCCGGCGGCGTGTAGATCCCGGCCGTCGCCGCCAGCGGCGAGGTGCCGGCACCGGCGCAGAGCACCACCGCGTCGACGTGCTCCGGCCCGCCGTCGGCCGACACCGTGACCCGGTCGCCGGTCTCCTCGATGCCGTACACGTGCGCCCGCCGCACCCGGTTACCGACCGCGGCGGTGAGGAACGCAGTCACCCGGTCGACCCGGATCACGCCGCCGGCCGGGTCGACGAGTGCCGGCCCCGCGAACCGGTCGGTGGGCAGCCGCAGCAGCGGCGATCCCGCCTCGACCACCTCGTGACCGGCGCCGGCCGCGGCCATGGCGGCCACCCACTCGTCGGTCCCCGCGCCGCTGACCACCGTGCCGACGTCCTCGATCATCGGCACCCCGGCCCGCTCCGACCATCCGGTGAACGCCCGCCGCGCCCGCGCGGCGAGGTCGACCATGTCGGGGTAGGCGTGGGCCAGCCGGAAGATGCGGGTCTCGCCCGCCGACCGCTCGCCCATCGGATCGCCCCGCTCGTAGCACGTCACGTCGGCGCCGAGCCCGACCAGCCCCAGCGTCGTGGACAGCCCGACCACCCCACCACCGATCACCGCGACCCGCACTCGACTAGCTTAGGAGGCTGTGACCGTGGAATCCGTCGACGAGCATCTGGTCCGCCGCCTCGCTTCGCTGTCGCCCGCGTCCCCTGGCGGGGCCGTCGACGTGGAACCCGACCTGCTGCTCCGCTACTTCGACGCGCAACTCCAGGCCCGGCACCTCGACCTCGCCCTGCGGTGGCTGCAGTCGCAGCGGGAGGGCTTCTACACGATCGGCTCCAGCGGCCACGAGAGCAACGCGGCGGTCGCGCTGGCGCTGCGCCCGACCGACCCGGCGCTGCTGCACTACCGGTCCGGTGGCTTCTACGCGGCGCGGGCCGGGCAGGTGCCGGGCTCCACGCCGATCACCGACGTGCTGCACTCGGCCGCCGCGTCGACCCGGGACCCGATCTCGGGCGGCCGGCACAAGGTCTTCGGCCATCGGGCGCTGTCCATCATTCCCCAGACGTCGACGATCGCCTCCCACCTGCCGCGCGCGATGGGCCTGGCGTTCGCACTGGGCCGGTCCGCCGCACCCACCCCCTTCCCCACCGACGCGGTGGTCGTGTGCAGCTTCGGCGACGCGTCCCTGAACCACTCGACGGCGGCGGGCGCGCTCAACGCCGTCGGCTACAGCGTCCACCAGGGTCTGCCGATGCCCCTGCTGCTCGTCTGCGAGGACAACGCCATCGGGATCAGCACGCGCACCCCGCGTGGCTGGGTCCGTCAGGTGCTGTCGTCGTTGCCGGGATTCGAATACGCACACGCCGACGGCACCGACCCCGGGCACCTGCTCACCACGGCCGCGGAGGTCGCCGCCGCGGTACGGACCCGGCGCCGCCCGGTGGTGCTGCACCTCGAAACCGTCCGGTTCATGGGCCACGCCGGCTCCGACGCGGAACTGGCCTACCGCAGCCACTCCGAGATAATCGCCGATTACGCCCGCGACCCGATCCTGGCCACGGCGTCGGCCCTCGCCCGGCACGGCATCCTCACGCCGGCCGAGAGCCTCGACCGCTACGAGAACACCCGCAAACTCGTGATGGACGAGGCCCGGTCCCTGATCGGCACCGTCCGGCGCCTGTCCGACCCGCCAGCGGTCACCGCACCCCTGACCGAACGCCACGTGGCCGACGTCCGCGCCGCGTCGTTGCGGGTCGGCCCACCCGATGCCGCCGCCACGCCCGCCACCACGGGGCGCGCCGCGGCGTTCGGTGGCCGGCCTCCGGAGACGCGCGGACCGCTCACCCTCGCCCAGTCGATCAACGCCGCGCTGCACGACGCGCTCCTCACCTGGCCGAACGCCCAGGTGTTCGGCGAGGACGTGGCCCGCAAGGGCGGCGTGTACGGCGTCACCCGGGGGCTGCGCAAGGCGTTCGGCGGCAGCCGCGTGTTCGACACGCTCCTCGACGAGCAGTCGATCCTCGGGCTCGCGCTCGGCGGTGCCCTCGCCGGCACCCTGCCGATCCCCGAGATCCAGTACCTGGCGTACCTGCACAACGCCGAGGACCAGCTGCGCGGCGAGGCCGGTTCGCTGCGGTTCTTCTCCAACGGGCAGTACCGCAACGGCATGGTCGTGCGGATCGCCGGCCTCGCGTACCAGAAGGGCTTCGGCGGGCACTTCCACAACGACAACTCGGTGGCCGTCCTGCGTGACATTCCCGGCCTCGCGCTCGCGGTCGCGTCGCATCCCGGGTCGGCGCCGGCCCTGCTGCGCCAGTGCCTCGCGCTGGCCGAGCGGGAGGGCCGGGTGTGCGTCTTCCTGGAACCCATCGCCCTGTACCACACCCGCGACCTCCACACCGACGGCGACGGCCGCTGGCTGGCCCGCTACGCGGAGCCGGCGGACTGGACGGAGGCCCCGCTCGGTTCGGTCCGCACGGTCCGCGAGGGCGCCGACCTGACGATCGTCACCTTCGGCAACGGCGTCCCGATGAGCCTGCGCGTCGCCGAGGCCCTCGCGCACGACGGCGCACAGGCGGGCGTCGTGGACCTCCAGTGGCTGGCGCCGCTGCCCGTCGACAGCCTGCGCACGGCGCTCGGGAACGCCGAACGGATCCTGGTGGTCGACGAGACCCGGGCCAGCGGCAGCGTCTCCGACGCGGTGGTCGCCGCCCTGACCGACGCCCACTTCCCCGGCCCGCTGGCCCGGGTGAACAGCCTGGACAGCTACATCCCCCTGGGCCCGGCCGCCGACCAGGTCCTGTTGAGCGAGGCACAGATCCTGCACGCCGCCCGAACCCTCCTCCAGCCCGGTTGACGGGCGCGGTCGCATTCACGGGCGTCGCCGTACCATCCGTGTCATGGGGGGACGGCGGATCCGGTTCAAATACTGGTGGACGCGCGTGTGGCGGCCCCGAATCCCCGAACCCGCGCGCTCGAACTCGACTCCGGCACCCACGACGCCGCCCGCATGCTCTACGCGTCGATCCGCACCAACCCCATGCGCAAACCACTGATCGACCAGGCGCACCTGACGACCGACCAGTGGTTCCTCCTCCGCGACTCGGTCGCCGCGTGGACCGGGCAGCGCGTCCTGATCGATCTCGCGCACCTGCGCGGCACCGATCGGGCGCGTCCCTACGACGAGCTCTGAACCAGCTCGCTCAGCGCGTCGACCGTGATCGCGAACGCGCCGCCGGTGTCGCGGTCACCGACCGCCAGCACGCCGATCACCTCGCCCAGGTCGTTGACCACCGGCCCGCCGCTGCCCTCCGGCGGCACCGACAGGCCGGTGCGGATCAGCCGCAGCCCCTCGTCGGGGAACGACTCGAACCCGTCCACCAGGCCCTCGGCGGTGGGGCCGGCGACGCGGTCGCCGACGTGCACGAGCCGGGCGTACCCGAGGCGCGGCACCGCGCGGTTGATCGGGGCGGCGGTGCGCAGCAGGGCGAGGTCGACGCGCTTGTTGTCCGGCAGGTGCACGCCGGCCACGGGAGTGCCGTCGACAGACGCGGTGCCGTCCGCGATCCAGTGCCGGTTGGTGGCCACGAGCCGGTCCCCCACGACGAAGCCCAGCCCCCGCACCTCGGTGCCGTCCGGCCGGCGGACCACCACCGGCACCGTCATCGCGGACGCGTGGGCGCGCAGGTCGGCCGGCGGAACCGCGCCGGTCTCGGCGAGCGCCCGCCGGTAGCCGTCGGTGTCGCCGGTCTCGGCGAGGCAGCGCAGCCGGCGGTGCCGGTCCGCCGGGTCGGTGAGGTGCCCGGTGACGTCGTCGAGCGACCGCAGCGCGGCCGCGTACTCGCCGGTGTCGTGCTGCTGCCGGAACCGGTTCAGCGGGTCGGGCCCGGCCATGGCCAGCTGGGTCAGCGTCGCGTTCCAGCGTTCGATCCGGGCCAGCCGCGACTGCAGCCGGTCGAGGCCGTCGCGCAGTTCCCGCACCAGGTGACGCCCCTGCGCGACCGCCTGCTCGGTGTCGCCGCCGACGTCATGGCGCAGGAACCCGCGCGCGTTGAGCATCAGGTCGCGCAGCGGCGTCACCGCGAGCATGAGTTCGCGGTCGGCGTCGTCGGCCTCGGCGACAATCGTCGCGAGCTGCCGGCGGGCGTCGGGGTCGGTGGGCGGGGCGGCGCGGTGACCGGCGAGCCGGATGCGGAACTGCCGCAGGGTCGCCTCGGCGCCGGTGGGTACGTCGTCGTCGATCCGGTCGGCGATCTCCCGGCGCAGCTCCTCCAGGACGGTCTGGCGTTCCCGCCGCCCGGCCATGTCGCTGATCTCGGCCGGCGACAGCAGCGTCGTGTCGGTGACGCGGATCGAGCGGGAGTTGCCGGTGCCGAGGTCCTGCGCGGTCACCTCCAGCACGCAACTGGCGTCGATGGCGAACCGCACCTCGATCTGCGGCACGCCAGCCGTCGCCGGTGGCAGGTCGCCGAGCCGGAACTGGCCGATGCGGGCCGCCGCGTCGAGGCTCCCGTTGAAGATCTCGATGCTGACCGCGGTCTGGTTGTCCTGGGTGGTGCTGAAGATCTTCTTCTTCTCCGTGGGAATGCTCGCGTTCGCGGGGATCAGCTCGGCGAACTCGTCGATCTCGCGTTCCACGTCGAGCACCCGCACGCCCATCGCCAGCGGGACGACGTCGAGCAGCAGCACCTCGCGCAGCTTCCCGTCGAGCACCGCCGCCTGCAGGGCGGCGCCGACGGCCACCGCCGTGCGCGGGTCGCGCAGCGCGGTGCGCTTCAGGCCGAAGACCCGCTGCACCACGTCCTGCACGAGCGGCGACAGCATCGGGCCGCCGACGAGGACGAGGTGACCCGGCCTGCTCGCCAGATCCTCCGCGAACCGGGCGCAGGTGCGGCGGAGCGTGTCGAGCGGCTCGGTCAGGATCTCGGCGAGCTCGGCCCGGGTCAGCCGCAGCGTCACGTCGGTGCCGTCGACCAGATCGCGCAGCAGGTACTCGGCCTCCTGCTGGGCCGAGAGGCTGATCTTCAGGTACTCGGCGGCCACGTCGAGGCGGCGGCGGACGCCACCGGTGTCGGGCACCTCGATCCCGTCGCGGCGCAGCCGCTCCCGCAGGGCCGCGCAGATGACGTCGTCGAAGTCGCGCCCGCCGTAGTGGTTGTCGCCGAGCACCTGCTCGACCTCGTACACGCCCTCGGAGACGTCGAGCAGGCTGACGTCGAGCGTGCCGGCGCCCAGGTCGACCACGACGACCCGGCCGGAGAGGTCGCGGTCGCGGGCCGCCGACATGCACGCGGCGGTCGGCTCGTGGATCAGCCGGACGACGTCGACGCCGGCCACCCGGCAGGCGTCCCGGGTGGCGTGCTTCTGGTTGTTCAGGAAGTACGCGGGAATCGTGAGCAGCGCCCGCGGCCGGTCGAGCCGCAGGTCGTTGTGCCGCTCGGCGTCGGTGAGCCACTCGTCGCGGACCTCGCCGAGCTCGGCGCGCGCCAACTCGCCGACCCGTTCGCGCACCCGGTCGGCGAGGAAGTTCTCGACCAGCCGCCGGCCGTGCGCGATGAACAGCGCCGCGATCTGCTCGGGCCGGTAGTTGCGGTCGCGGAACCGGTACCGCCGGCCGGACCCCATGCTGCGCTTCGACGTGCGGATCTGCCCCGCGACCCACGAGGCCAGCAGCTCCTCGCCGGCCAGGCCGATCACCTCGTTGCCCTCGCGGTCGAAGCTGACCGTCGAGGCGAACTGGTCGCGGCCCTTCCACGGGCACAGCACCGCCCGGCCGGTCTTCGTGTCGTAGATGGCCGCCGAGCAGGTGGTGGTGCCGAGGTCCAGCGCCCAGATGCCGGCGTACCGGGCGTCGACCTCGATCCGGGCCTGCGACACCCACGCCTGCGCGCGGCTCTCGAACGCCGACCGGCGGTACCCGTCGATCCGGTCGACCACCGCCGTGACCCGCGCCCGCAGCTCGGCCGCGACGCCCTGGTCAACGCGCAGCCGCCGCAGTTCCTCGACGGCGGGTCCGGCCTCCACGCCGCCGGCCGCCCGCGCGAGGCAGCGCTCGGCCAGCTCGTCGAGGGCGCCGGCCCGGCGCAGCCAGTCGGCCAGGCGCGGATCGTCGACGGCGTCGTCACCCCGGTCGGCGACCAGGCACCGGGCCGCCGCCGCGAACTCGCCGGCCCGCGCGTACAGGTCGGCCGCGGCGCCGGGGTGCCCGGCCTGCTCGCGCAGCCGCGCCGCGCCGACCAGGTCGCCACCGGCCTCCCGCGCGCCGGCCCGGGCCGCCACGCCCGCGTCGCTGCTGTCGGCGCGGAGCACGCGGTCGGCGTCACCGAACCGGCCCGCCGCCCGGAACAGCTGGTGGGCCCGGTAGACGTCGCCGGCCAGCTCGGCGTATCGCGCCGCCTCGCCCGGGTCGCCGCAGTCCTCCGCGAACGCGCTCCACTGCCGGTAGACGGTGTCAGCGTCGCCGGCCTCCAGCAGTCGCCCGAAATACCGGCGCCCCTCCGCGAGCACCGCCGCCCGCGTGGCGGCGAGGTCCTCGCGCCGGGCGGCGACCGCGTCGGTCTGCGGCGTCGCGGTGTCGAGGTGCCCCAACAGGTCCTTGACCAGCCGCGCGGCGCCGGTCACATCACCGGCCCCGACCAGCGCGTCGACCTCGGGCCGGCGGCGGCCGACGAGGTCCGCCACCCGGTCGGGCCGGTCGGCCGGGCAGTACCGCAGCGCGTCCGCGACGTTGCCGACCTTCTCGTGCAGGATGCTGAGAAGATCGGGCCGATCCAGGTCGTTGGCGAGGCGCAGGCCGGCGTCATGGTCCGGCTTTCTATTGGACGCGGCACAGAGCTCCACGGCCCGCAACCGCTGGGCCGGGGTGGTGGCGAGCCGTACGGCGTCGGCGCCGTTGCCGAGGAACCGGTGCATCTCGAACAGGTCGGGCCGCGTCTCCTCGGGCAGGTCGGCGAGGAAGCCGCGCCACAGCGGCTCGTCGTCGTCGAGGCGGGCCCGCTCCAGGTGGACGGTCATCGCGGTCCCCAGCGTGGCGGCGTCGAGCAGGCCGGCGGCCCGGATCCGCAGCAGGTGGCCCACCAGCAGGTCGGCCCGCCCGACCGGCGCGACCGTGCCCACCAGCCGGTCGCGGGCGGCCCGCTGCAGGTCCGGCAACGGCACCCGCGAGGCGATCGTGAAGACGACGGTCAGCGCGTCCGGGTCGGCACCGTCGACGAACCCGGCGAGCCATTGGTGGTCGGCGGGCCCGAACGGGTAGCGGCCGGCGGGCAGGTGCGCGTCGTACCGCGTCACGAACGTGGCGGCCTGCTGCGGGTCACGCGGAAGCGTGAGTTCGACGGCCTCGCGGTAGGCGCGGGCGGCACGGTCGAGGGCCGGCCCGGTCGGCGGCCCCGCGCGGAAGGTTTCGGTGAGGGTCTCGACGGCCTTGCGCAGCCGCCGGTCGCCGCCGGAGAACCAATCGCGGACCGGCATGGACCCCTCCCCCGGTGGACGTCGACTGTGCCGAATCCTATGCCCGGGGTCGGACAGGGACGTGCGGGCGTGCGGTACCGTGCTCGCTTCGAACGGGGGTTATCGATGAAACGGTTCTCGACGGTGCTGCTCGCCGCGCTGGTGGCGGTGTCGCTGGTCGGCGTCGCGGGGTGCACCAAACGCAAGTCGAAGGCGGGCAAGTCAACGTCCAAGTCGCGCAAACGCAGCGACTCCGACGCCGACAGCACCACGAAGCCGGCCACGACCCGGCCGTCGCCCAGCGCGTCGACGAACGACCCGGTCGGCAAGGCGTGCTCCGAGATCCTCGACCAGGTCAACACCGCCACCGGCGTCACCTGGCGCCTCGACGACAGCCAGAGCCAGGCGACGCCCGACACCATGCGCAAGGGCGGCGCCCGCAAGTGCCACTTCGAGATGTCCAGCACCGCTACGCTGCCTGCCGCGATCATGGGCCTGACGCTCTACCGCATCGACCGCCGGTCCGACCGCGGCCCGGAGGACGTGCGCGAACACGCCGAGAAGCAGGCCAAGTGCACCGAGAAGCTGCCGTCGCCGCCGGCCCAGCTCACGCTGGCCGTCCAGTGCCTGGAGCGCCACGGCGGCACGCTGTTCGACGTGCAGACCACGCTCAGCGGCCCGACCGGCTACGTGCTGATCTTCGTCTCCATGCAGCCCGCCAAGGCCTCGACCACCCTGGATACCAAGGCCCGCGACATCGGCCGCAAGTCGGCCGACATCGCCCTCGCCTCGCTCTGACCGGTCTTCCATACATCGAACAACACTGTCCACAGTGGAGCGACAGGCTCAGGGCCGGGCGGCCGCGATGCTCGCCAGTACCTTCAGCACGCTGTCGAGGTGGACGCGCATGGCGCGGTCGGCGCGGTCGGGGTCGCGGGCGCACACCGCCTCGATGATGGCCAGGTGCTCGGGTAGCGACACCGAGGGGCGGCCGGGCAGCAGCGCCAAGCGGAACTGGTGCTGGACCATCTGCCCGTGCAGCTGCTCGATGATGCGCGTCGCGGTGCTGTGTCTCGCGATGCGGCGGACCTGGCCGTGCAGCCGGGCATTGAGCTCGGAGTAGCGCAGCATGTCGGCGTTGGCGACGGCGCCGTTCATCGCCTCCCCCAGCGCGGAGAGTTCGGCGACCTCGTCGTCGGTGATGCGTTCCGCCGCGCGGGCGGCCACCAGGCCCTCGACGGCGCGGCGGATCTCGGTGATCTCGATCGCCTCCTCGACCGAGATCGCCCGGACCCGGGCACCCCGGTTCGGCTGCAGCTCCACCAGGCCCTCGGTGGCCAGCCGGGTCAGGGCGTTGCGCAGCACGAACCGGCTCGTGGCGAACCGTTCGGCCAGTTCGGTCTCGATGAGGCGTTGCAAAGGGGCGAACTCGCCGCGCAGGATTGCCGCCCGGAGCTCGTCGAACACGTCTTTCATCACCGCGAACCCTAACGTGAATCAAGATCGTTCGGGCGGTCGGTGTCCCTTCTTCGCCAGTTGGACCAGCTCGTAGACCCGGCCACGCAGATCGACGAACTGCGGCGAGGAGCGGGTCTTGAGCTGGTCGCGGTCGTCGGGCAGGTCGATCGCCACATCGTCCAGGACGACGGTGGGCCGGTTGGTGAGGACGAGGACGCGCTGGCCGAGGTACACCGACTCGTCGATGTCGTGGGTGACGAACAGCACGGTGATGCCGAGGGTGCGCCACAGGTCGCGGACGAGGTCCTCGAGGTCGGCGCGGGTCTGCGCGTCGACGGCGGCGAACGGCTCGTCCATCAGCAGGACGCTGGGTTCGTAGGCGATCGCGCGCGCGATGGCGACCCGCTGCTGCATGCCGCCGGACAGTTGCCACGGGTGGGCGTCGGCGCTGTCGGTCAGCCCGACCGCCGCGAGCGCGGCATCGACCTTCGCGGCGCGTTCGGCGCGGGGCACGCCCTTCTCCCGCAACGGCAAATCGACATTGCGACGCACGGTGAGCCACGGGAACAGGCTGCGCCCGTACTCCTGGAACACCACCGCCATTCCCGGCGGTGGGCCGGTCACCGGTGTGCCGTCGAGGGTGATCCGCCCGCCGGAGATGTCGAGCAGACCGGCGACGCAGCGCAGCAGTGTGGTCTTGCCGGCGCCGGACGGCCCGACGACGCAGACCAGTTCGCCGCGTCCCACCTGGAACGTGAGGTCGCGAACGGCCTCGACGACGCGGCCGTGCCCGGTGTAGGTCTTGGCCAGCCCGTCGACGTCCAGTGCGACAGAGGTCTTCATAGCGGTCACCCCTTCCGTTCCGCTTGGAGTTGGCCCCGGTACCACGCCAGGGTGTGATGTTCGACGACGCGGAACAGCGCCGACAGCACGACACCGATCACGCCGAGCAGGATGATGCCGGTCCACATCTCCGGTATCGCGAACCCGCGCTGGAACTGGACGATCGCCGCGCCCAGCCCCCGGTTGGCGCCGAACAGCTCACTGATCACCATGAGGATGACTCCGATCGACAGCGCCTGACGCGCACCGGTGGCGACGCGCGGGCTGGCGCCGCGCAGCACCACGTGGCGCAGGGTGGTGACGCGGCCGAGCCGGTAGGACCGGGCGGTGTCGCGCAGCACCTCGTCGACCGACCGGACGCCCTCGACGGTGTTGAGCAGGATCGGCCAGACGCACCCCAGCGCGATGGTGATCAGCTTGGCCGTCCAGCCGGTGTAGCCGGTGAACAGCGCGATCACCGGGATGAGGACCGGCGGCGGCAGCGCCCGGAAGAACTCGAACGTCGGCTCGCACAGGCTCCGCAGCGGACGCGAGGATCCGATGGCGGTACCCAGTGCCACGCCGACGACCAGCGCGACGAGGTACCCGATGGTGAGACGCGCGAGGCTGGGCAGGACGTCGTGCAGGATCGGGTCGGCGGTCCACGTCTTCGGGAACGCTTCCACGATCGACGACAGCGGCGGCCAGAAGAAGCTCGTGCTGCCGGCGGACGCGATCCACCACAGCGCGACGAGGACGACCGGCAGCCCGAGCGCGAGCGCCACCCGGCGCAACAGGTCTTTCACAGGTCCCTCCGGATCGAGGTGTGCCAGCGCAGGACCCGTCGTTCGATGGCGCGGGCGGACGCATTGACCAGCACCCCGACGATGCCGACCACGATCACCAGCGCGTACGTCTCCGCGACGGCGCCCGAACTCTGCGCGACGCCGATGGACTTGCCGAGGCCGGGCACGCCGATGATGAGCTCCGCGGTGATCTCCAGGATGAGGGCGACCGCGGCGGCGAGCCGGAACCCGGTGACGACGTACGGCAGCGCCGTCGGCCACACCACGGTCCGCACGACGCCCCAGCGGGAGAACCGGTACGACCGGGCGGTGTCCCGCACGACCGGGTCGACGTCGGCGACGCCGTACAGGACCTGGACGAGCACCTGCCAGAACGCCGCGTACACCACCAGGATCAGCGCCGACTCCATCCGGCTGCCGTAGATGAGGACGACGAGCGGGATCAGCGCGACCGACGGGATCGGTCGCAGAAACTCGATGGTCGACGCGGTGGCCGCCCGCAGCAGCGGCACGCTGCCGATCACCACACCGACGACGATCCCGGCCACCATCGCGATCGCCAGGCCGATCGCCCAGCCCCGCAACGTCTGGCCGAGCGCGGTCCAGAAGTCCGCGACCGTCAGTTGCCGCGCCAGGGCCCGGGCCATCGTGCTGAACGGCGGCAGGAAGCGGCGGTCGACCGCCCCGGACCGCGGAAGGATCTCCACGACGGCGACGACCAGCACCAGCCCGAGCAGGCCCAGCGCCGGCTGACGCCACCGGTCGCCGAGCGGACTCCGGGTGGACCGGCCGGCGTCCGGCCGGTCCACGAGAGCGGTGGGAGACGACATCAGGGAAGGAGCTTGTCGAGGGTCAGCGGCTTGGTGATCAGCCCGTCCTTCTTGGCGAGGTCGGCGAGCAACTGGACCGAGTCGCGGTCGACGGCGGTGGGCCACTTCGGCAGCGTCAGGTTCTTCATCACGGCCGGATCGATCTTGGTGTACGTGCCGAGGATGGCCCGCACGTCGTCCGGGTGCGCCGCGGCGTACTCCATCGACTTCTTCATCGCGTTCGTGAAGCCCTTGACCACCGTGGCGTTGGCGGAGGCGTACTGCTGGGTGGTGAAGTACATCCCGACGGTGAGATCGGGGTCGGTGCCGGCATAGTTCGAGACGACCTGCCGGTCGCCCTGACCGGTGCCGATGGTCAGGAACGGCTCGACGACCTGTCCGGCGTCCACGTCGCCCTTGGCCACGGCCGCCACGATGTCCGGGAACGGCAGCTCGACGAACGTGATCCTGGACGGGTCGCCGCCGTCCTTCTGGACGACGTTGTTGACGGTCGTGGTGTTGATGTTCTTGAGCGTGTTGACCGCGACGCGCTTACCGGCGAGGTCCTTGGCCGACTTGATCGGGCTGTCGCCCTTGACGATGACGGCGCCGAAGTCCTTGCCGTCGGCGCCGGTGGAGGCGACACCGGCCGCGACGGCCTGCAGCGGCACGCCCTGCGAGTTGGCCAGCAGCAGCGAGGTGGTGTTGCTGAAGCCGAACTGGTACTGGCCACTGAGGACGCTCGGGACGATCGCCGCGCCGCCCTGTGCCGTCTCCAGCTTGAGCTCCAGGTGCTCGGCGGAGAAGAAGCCCTGCTTGATGCCGAGGTAGATGGGCGCGACGTCGACGATCGGGATCACGCCGACCGTGACCTGGGTGGTGCCGGTGGAAGCGGCAGGGGTGTCGTCGCCGCCGCAGCCACTGATGAGCAGGGCGGTGACGGCGGCAAGGGCGAGTACGAAGCGGCGGGGACGTCGGGCCGAGCCGTGGGTGGGCGGTCGGGACATGGGTCCTCCATGAGGGGTCGGAACGTGGCGTTCGGGAGGCCGACCCCGCGGACGTTACCAATATTGTCAACAATCTTGAACACAATCTTGCTTACAAAGTTGAAACGGCGTACATCTGTTGGGCATGGATTCATTGGGCAGGGCACCTTCGGGCGGGGCATCGCATTACGTCGTGCGGCTCGTCGACCGTGCCGCCGAGGAGACCATCGACGCCCTGCGCGGGGCCGGCGTCGCGACCGCGCACGAGGCGGCGGGACGCGTCGGCCTGCTCGGCCCGGAGATCCGTCCCCGGCAGACCGGAACCGCGATCGGCGGATCCGCGATCACGGTGTCCTGCCACCCCGGCGACAACCTGATGATCCACGCGGCGGTCGAGGTCTGCCGGCCCGGCGACGTGCTCGTGGTGACCACGACGTCGCCGTCGACCGACGGCATGTTCGGCGAGTTGCTGGCCACGTCGCTGATCGCCCGCGGCGTCGTCGGCCTGGTGATCGACGCCGGGGTCCGCGACATCGCGGACCTGCGCGACCTGAGCTTTCCGGTCTGGTCGCGGTCGGTACACGCACAGGGGACCGTGAAAGCCAGCCCCGGTTCCGTGAACGTGCCCGTCGTCGTGGCGGGCCGGCTCGTGTCGCCGGGCGACATCGTCGTCGCCGACGACGACGGCGTGCTCGCGCTCCCGGCCGCGTGCGGTCCGGCGGTGGCCGCGGCATCGGCGGAGCGGCTGGCCACCGAGGCGACCAAGCGGGCGAAGCTGGCCGGCGGAACGCTCGGAGTGGACCTGTACAACCTCCGCCCGTTGCTCGCCGACCTCGGCGTCAGGTACGTCGACCGGCTGCCCGAGAACGGCAGCACGACCGGGAACGGCACGGCATGACCGACGACGGCATCCGCTGCATGCAACTGCGCGGCGGCAGTTCCAAGGGCGCCTACTTCCTCGCCGGCGACCTGCCCGCCGACCCGGTCGACCGCGACGACCTGCTGCTGCGCGTCATGGGGTCACCCGACGAGCGGCAGGTCGACGGGATCGGCGGCGGGCACCCGCTCACCAGCAAGGTCGCGGTCGTCTCACCGTCCACAGTGGACGACGCCGACGTCGACTACCTGTTCCTCCAGGTCGTTCCCGACCGGGCGATCGTCACCGACGCGCAGACGTGCGGCAACCTCCTCGCCGGTGTCGGGCCGTTCGCCATCGAGCGCGGTCTGGTTCCGGTGACCGGCGACACCAGCACCGTACGCATCCGTATCGTCAACCCGGCGCCGAGCCTCGTCGAGGCGCGCGTCCGCACGTCCGGCGGGCGGGTGCGCTACGACGGCGACACCGTGATGGCCGGGACCCCGTTCCCGGCGGCCCCGATCGACCTCACGTTCCCCGGCCGCGCCGACCCGGTGTTCCCCACCGGCCGGCTGGTCGACCGGTTCGCCGGCACCGAGGTCACCTGCGTCGACGCCGGCATGCCGGTGGTGCTCGTCCGCGCCGCCGACCTCGGCCTCGACGGCGCCGAGCCGCCCGACGTCCTGGAGGGCAACGACCACCTGCGGTCGGCCGTCGAGGCGGTCCGGATCGAGGCGGGCCGCGCGATGGGGCTCGGCGACGTACGGGACAGCACGGTCCCGAAGATCACGATCGTCTCCGCGCCCCGGCACGGCGGCACCGTGACCACCCGGACCTTCATCCCGCACCGGGTGCACGCGGCCATCGGCGTCCTCGGTGCGGTGTCCGCCGCCGCCGGCGTGCTCACGCCGGGAACCGTGGCGCATCCCGGAAAACCGGGCGACCGGCTCGTGCGCGTCGAGCACCCGACCGGCACGTTCGAGGTCACCGTCGACCTCGACCTCGACGGCGCGACCACGCGGCTGCGCCGCAGCGGGGTCGTGCGCACCGCCCGCAAGTTGTTCGACGGCCTCGTATGGCCACGCAGCGAGGAGACCGCATGAGTGAGCGCAGCGAGCGAATCATCAACTCAGTGTTTGGGTCATGCGTCGCGAAGCGCAGCGGAGCGACGGCATGACCCTGCACGACCCCGACCGGCGGCGCGACGTCGCCCACGTCGGCCCGATCGAGCTGTTCACCCCCGTGCTCGACGCGTCCCGCGACTTCTTCGTCGACCTGATGGGGTTGCGCGAGGTACGCCGCGACGACACCTCGGTCTACCTGCACACCTGGGACGACTACCAGTCGTGGACGGTCCGGCTGGTCGAGCGCGCGGCGGCCGGCATCGGGCGGACCTACCTGCGCGCCGCCGGCCCGCAGGCCGCCGTCCGGCTCCGGGCGGAGGTCGAGGCCGAGGGGCTGGGCCACGGGGTGGTCGACGACGTGCCGGGTCTGGGCGAGGTGTTCCTCTTCACCGACCCCGACGGTCACGAGTTCGGCCTCTACTGGGACGTCGACTGGTACGAGCCGGACGACACCGACCGGCCGGCGCTGAAGAACCAGGCGGCCCGGTACCCCGGCCGCGGGGCGAACGTACGACGGCTGGACCACGTCAACTACCTCACCGCCGACGTGCCCGCGACGTCGGCGTTCCTGCGCGACGTTCTCGGCGCCCGGTGCACCGAGCAGATCGTCAAGGACGACGGCAGCCCGCAGGCCATCTGGTACAACGTCGGCAACAAGACGTACGACCTGGTGTACACCGAGGACTGGACCGGGTCGCACGGGCGCCTGCACCACATCGCGTTCGCCACCGACACCCGCGAGGAGATCCTGCGCGCCGCCGACGTCTGCCTCGACGCCGGCGTCCACATCGAGACCGGCCCGCACAAGCACGCGATCCAGCAGACGTTCTTCCTCTACGTCTACGAACCGGGCGGCAACCGGATCGAACTCTGCAACGCCGGTGCCCGTCTCATCCTCGCCCCGGACTGGAAGACGATCAGCTGGACGCGCGAGGAGCGGGCCAAGGGCCAGGCGTGGGGACTGAAGACGATCGAGTCGTTCCACACCCACGGCACACCGGTCGTCCCATGATCATTGACTGCCACGGCCACTACACGACCGCGCCCGCCGCGCACACCGCCTGGCGGGAGACCCAGGAGGAGGCGTTCCGGGCCGGACGGCGCCCGCAGAGGTACCCCCACATCTCCGACGACGAGATCCGCGACTCGATCGAGGGCAGCCAACTGCGTCTCATGGACGAGCGCGGCATCGACCTGACCATCTTCTCCCCGCGCGCGTCGGCGATGGGTCACCACGTCGGCGACGAGATCGTCAGCGCCGCCTGGACGACCGCGTGCAACGACCTCGTCGCCCGCGTGGTCGGCCTGTTCCCCGGCCGGTTCGTCGGCGTCTGCCAACTGCCGCAGTCACCGGGCGTCCCGATCGGCAACGCCGTCGCCGAACTGCGCCGCTGCGTCGAGGAACTGGGCTTCGTCGGCTGCAATCTCAACCCCGACCCGAGCGGCGGGCACTGGACCGCTCCCCCGCTGACCGACCCCGCCTGGTACCCGCTCTACGAGGCGATGGTCGAACTCGACGTGCCGGCGATGGTGCACGTCTCGGCCGTCACCAACCCGAACTTCCGCGCCACCGGATCGCACTACCTCAACGCCGACACCACCGCGTTCATGCAGTTCCTCCAGGCCGACCTGTTCACCACGTTCCCCGGCCTCCGGTTCGTCGTCCCGCACGGCGGCGGGGCGGTGCCGTACCACTGGGGCCGGTTCCGCGGGCTCGCCGACATGCTGCACCGGCCCGCCGTCGAGGAGGCGTTGATGCGCAACGTCTTCTTCGACACGTGCGTCTACCACCAGGCCGGCATCAACCTGCTCTTCGACGTCGTCGACGTCGACAACATCCTGTTCGGGTCCGAGATGGTCGGTGCCGTGCGCGGCATCGACCCGCGGACCGGTCACCACTTCGACGACACCCGCCGGTACGTCGACGCCCTCGAGTTGAGCCCGACCGACCGGCAGAAGGTCTTCGAGACGAACGCCCGCCGCGTCTACCCCCGCCTGAAACCCTGACCCCGAGGAGGCGAACCCCCGTGCCCCCGTTCCCCCGGTTCATCGCGATCGCCGCGACCGCCGTCGCGGCCACGCTGATCCCGACGACGTCGATCGCCAAGCCGCCCGCGACCACACCTGACGGCCTCGCCCGCCTGCCCGCGATCACGCCGGTCATGACCTGTGCCGCCGTGACCGGTCTCGACCTCACCGGCGCCACCGACGCACCCGTCACCATCACGTCCGCGACGGTGGTGGGTACCAACTGCGAGGTCCGCGGCACCATCGCGCCGGCGAACACGATCGTGGCGCGGCTGCCCGTGAACGGCTGGACCCAGCGCTACGTGCAGACCGGCTGCGGCGGCCTGTGCGGCAACGCGACCATCAACTACGGCCAGGCCGCGACGTGTCCGGTCGTCGCCGACGGCACCGTGGCCAGCGCCACCACCGACATGGGCCACCAGGGCCGCAACGACGGCTCCTGGGCCGCCGGCAACCCGCAGGCCCAGATCGACTTCGCCTACCGCGGCGTGCACGTCACGGCCCAGGTCGCCAAGGCGCTCATCACGGCGTTCTACGGCCGGTCGCCGGCGTACTCGTACTTCACCGGCTGCTCCGACGGCGGCCGGGAGGCGCTCATGGAGGCGCAACGCTTCCCGACCGACTTCGACGGCATCGCGGCCGGCGCGCCGGCCAACAACATGGCCGTGCAGAACACGTTCCACCACGCCTGGAACGTGCTGGCGAACAAGGATGCGAGCGGCAACTACATCCTGCTCGCCGACAAGCTGCCGCTCGTCCACGCCGCCGTCCTGCGCGCCTGCGACGGCATCGACGGGCTCACCGACGGGCTGATCGACGACCCGCGGCTGTGCCGGTTCGACCCCGCGTCGCTGGTGTGCGCCGACACCGCCACGTGCCTGACGCCCGCACAGGCGTCGGTGGTGCGCAAGCTGCACGACGGCGCCGTCGACGCGCGGGGCCGTCGCCTGGAACCGTTCATCTCGCACGAGTGGGGATCGGAACTGGAGTGGACGCTGTTCGTCCCCGCCGCACAGGGTCAGGTCGTGGGCAGTGAGAACTTCGCCCTGTCCTACCTGCGTTACCTCGCCGACCCCAACGACCCGAACCCGGCCTACCAACTGACCGACCTGCGACTCACCGTCGAGTCGTTCTGGAGCACGGTGCTGCCGTCGTCGACCTATATGGCCGCGATGGACCCGGATCTCGGCGCGTTCCGCCGGAGCAACGGCAAGCTGCTGCTCTGGCACGGCTGGAACGACCAGCACATCTCGCCGCAGTCGACGCTGCTGTACTACGACGCCATGCGCCGCGTGATGGGCGCCGGTGCCGTCGACCGCTTCGCCCGCCTCTACCTCTTCCCCGGCATGGCCCACTGCGGCGGCGGCGAGGGCCCGAACACATTCGACGTCCTCACGCCGGTGATGGCCTGGGTCGAGAGCGGACGCCAACCGGGTCGCATCATTGCCACCAGGACCGATCGCTCCCGCCCGGTGTACCCGTACCCGGCCGTCGCCCGGTACGACGGCAGCGGCAGCATCGACGACGCCGCCAACTTCGTGCCGTTCACGCCGCGGAACCCCGTCCGGAACGACGACGAGTGGATCGGCAAGCGCCTCTACTCGCACGGCTACCAGACCTCGCCGCGCGCCGTCGACGGAAGGCTGGTGCTCTAGGCGACGGCGAGATAGTGGGCGGCGATGTCGTCGCTCGTGGTCAGCCACGCGTCGGGCTGGGCGGCGAGGTACGCCAGCGCCTCGTCGAGGTACCGGGCCCGGAACGCCTGACCGATGACGAACGGGTGGAGGGCGATGGCCAGCACACGGCCGTCGCCCTCGGCCCGTAGCTGGTCGTACGCGTCCCTGATCATCTGGGCGAACTCGGGACCGCTGCGGCCGGCGGTGACCAGCTGCAGGTCGTTGATCTCCACCGAGTACGGCACGCTGATCACCCCGGGGACGGTCAGCGGCGCAGGCTGGTCGTCGTGCGTCCAGTCGAGCACGTAGGTCAGTCCGAGTTCGGCGAGCAGGCGCGGGGTCGCGAACGTCTCGGTGAGACCGGGGCCCATCCAGCCGCGCGGACGGCGTCCCGTCGCCTTTTCTATCGTTCCGACGATCTCCGCGAGCTCCGCGCGTTCCTCGTCCTTGCTCGCGAAGCCGGCGTGGAGGGCGGAGTTGGTGCGCCCGTGGGCGAGCCACGCCCAGTCGCGGCGCACGCCCGCCTCGACGATCCGCGGATACTCCTCGACGGCCGTCGAGTTCACCAGCGCGCTCGCCCGGACGCCGTGCCGGTCGAGGATGTCGATGGTGCGCCAGATGCCGACGCGGGCGCCGTAGTCGCGCCAGCCGTGGTTGAGCGGGTCGGGGAGCAGGTCGGCGGTTCCCGGCCAGATGCTCGTCGACGGCTTCCCGACGAGGAAGTGCTCGATGTTCAGGCCCACGTAGACGGCGACCTTCTTACCGCCGGGCCAGGCCAGCGGCGCGCGGTCGACGATGGGGCTGTAGGTGTAGGGCACGGTGTGAGTCGTCATGAGGGAACCGTAAAAGCTAACATCGGTGTCAGATTCAAGAGCTTGGGGGACGGTGTGATGCGCATCGGTGAGCTGGCCCGCCGCACCGGCGTGAGCGAACGGTCGCTGCGCTACTACGAGCAGCAGAACCTGCTCGCGTCCGAGCGCACCGCCGGCGGCCACCGCGACTACCCCGAGCGGGCCGTCGACCGGGTCATCCGCATCCAGGAACTGTTCGCCGCCGGCCTCAACAGCCGCACGATCGCCCGGATCCTGCCCTGCATGCGCGACACCGACGGCGGCCCGTCCGAGATCGCCACCCCGCAACTGGTGGCCGACCTGACCTCGGAACGCGACCGCATCGACCGCATGATGACCGAGCTGGCCAGCTCCCGCGACGTGCTGGACGGCGTCATCACCGCCGCCGCCCAGCCGGCCGAGGAACCCCAGCGGTAGCGGAACTCAGTAGTAGTCGCAGTAGACGATCTTGTTGGGCAGCCGCGAGCTGCGGAACTTCGCCCAGAACGTGCCCGGGCAGGTGTAGCTGACCACGCCGTAGCCGGACTTCCAGGTGACCCAGGAACAGCCGCCGCCGAACTCGTCGCAGACGTTGATCTGCAGGGTCACCGACAGGTTCTGCGGCACGTCGAGGTCCACGCAGTCCCGGATGGCACTGGCGTAGATCGTCTGGCCGATCTTTTCGGTCTCGAACTCGTTCCAGCAGTTGATCGCGGTCGGGGTCGCGGGCGCCGCGGGTGCCGGTGCGGCAACCCCCGCCACCGACGCCCCGAGCGCGGCGATGAGCACGGCAAGCCGCGCAAGGATGGATTTCATCGGGCAAGGAGAGCAGGCGCACGGGCGCCGGCCCATACGGAGTTCTGCGTACCCGGTCGATGTATCCGATCAGAAGTTGATCATGTGACCGGCGAGGCCGTGGATCGCCTCCTTGACCGCCTCGCCCAGCGTCGGGTGGGCGTGGACGTTGCGGGCGACCTCGGTGACCGTGAGGTCCCACTGCTGGGCGAGGGTCAGCTCGGGCAGCAGCTCGGTGACGTCGGGGCCGATGAGGTGGGCGCCGAGGAGCTCGCCGTACTTCGCGTCGCTGATGATCTTTACGAAGCCGGTGGCGTCGCCGAGGCCGTGGGCCTTGCCGTTGGCGGTGAACGGGAACTTCGCGACCTTCACGTCGAAGCCCTTGTCGCGGGCCTGCGCCTCGGTCCAGCCGAAGCTCGCCACCTGCGGCTGGCAGTAGGTCGCGCGCGGGATCATCGGGTAGTCGAGCGGCATCGTCTCGGCGCCGGCGATCGTCTCGGCGGCCACGATGCCCATCGCCTCGGCGGCGTGGGCCAGCATGAGCTTCGCGGTGACGTCGCCGATCGCGTAGATGTGCGGCACCGACGTGCGGCAGTGGTCGTCGATGTCGATGGCGCCGGCCTTCGTGAGTTGCACGCCGGTGGACTCCAGGCCGTAGCCCTCGACGTTCGGCTTGAAGCCGATCGCCTGCAGCACCTTGGCGGCGGTGAGCGTCGAGCGCTTGTCGCCGCTGGAGACGGTGACGGTGACCTGCTCACCCGCGTCCTCGATCTTTTCGACCTTCGTGCCGACGAGCACGTCGACGCCCAGCCGCCGGTACTGCCGGCGCAGCTCGGCGGAGACCTCCTCGTCCTCCAGCGGCAGCATGCGGTCGAGGAACTCGACGATCGTGACCTTGACCCCGTAGTTGTGCAGCACGTAGGCGAACTCGACCCCGATGGCGCCGGCGCCCACGATGATGATGCTCTCCGGCAGGGTGTCGTCGAGAATCTGCTCCTCGTACGTGACCACCCGCTCCGACAGCGTGGTGCCGGGCAGCAGCCGCGTGGCGGCGCCGGCGGCGATGATGCAGTGGTCGAACGTCACCGTGCGGTCGCCGACGTGGATCGTGTTGGCGTCGGTGAACGTCCCCCGGCCGTCGATCTCGGTGATCTTGTTCTTCTTCATCAGGTAGTGGACGCCCTTGACCCGGCCGTCGGCCACCGTGCGGCTGCGCTTGTGCGCCACGCCGAAGTCGAACGAGACGTCGCCCGAGATGCCGAACGTCTTCGCCTCGCGGTGGAAGATGTGGGCCAGCTCCGCGTTGCGCAGCAACGCCTTCGACGGGATGCACCCGACGTTCAGGCAGACGCCGCCCCAGTACCGTTCCTCGACGACCGCCACGCTCATGCCCAGTTGCGCACCGCGGATCGCCGCCACGTACCCGCCCGGACCGGCGCCGAGCACGACCAGATCAAAGTGGTCACTCACCCGTCGACCTTATCCTCCAGGACCACGATTCCGTCGTCGTCGCTGTAGACCGTGGCGCCGGGCCGGAACACGCAGCCGCCGAACTCCACGGGTACGTCGCGCTCCCCCGCACCGGTCTTGGCGCTGGTGCGCGGGTTCGAACCGAGCGCCTTGATGCCGAGGTCGATCGTGCGCAACGTCGCCACGTCCCGCACCGCCCCGTTGATGACGACGCCGGCCCATCCGTTGCCGTGCGCGAGCGAGGCGATGACGTCGCCCATGAGCGCGGTGTGCAGCGAGCCACCGCCGTCGACCACCAGCACCCGCCCCTGCCCGGGCTCCGAGAGGACGCTCTTGAGCAACGCATTGTCCTGGTGGCAACGCACGGTGACGAGCCGGCCGTGAAAGGCCGGCCGCTTGCCGTACTGCCGGAACTGCGTGTCGCACGACCCCAGCGCCGCGCCGTGCTCGTCGTAGAGATCCGCGGTGGCCGTCATGCAGCGCAACGCTACCCTGATGGCCGGTTCGAAGGAGGCACATGCGTAAAGGTCTGACCAGCGTGCTATCGGAGTCGGCGGCGAGACTGTACGAGCAGTTGATCGTCAGCGGTGGATTGTCACTCGAGGATCATCCGGACCTCGGCACGACGGCCGAGTGTCGCGAGCTGATCGACAAGGGCTTCGCCCGCGAGCGCCACGTCGGCACGCCGAAACTGATCCCGGTGGAGCCGATCCGCGCGATCGACAACGCGATCCTGGTGCGCCAGCGGGCACTCCTGGACCAGTACCAGTACCTGCTCCGGCTCCGCGACGAGATGCAGGTCCTGCAGCAGACGTACGAGGCGTCGGCGAATCCGTCCGCCGACATCAACGAACTGGTGCGCATCGTCAGCGAGCCCGCCGAGGTGAGCGCGCTGTCGGTGGAGCTGGCCCTGTCGGCGCACAGCGACGTCGCCAGCCTGGAGACCGAGCATTCGAGCCGGCCGCGGAAGCCCGAGAACGCACGGGTGCTGCCGGCCGAACTGGTCGAGCGGGGCGTGCGGTTCCGGAACATCTACAGCCGCGCCGCCCTCGAACTCGACGGCGCGGGCGAGATGCTCCAGGCCTCGATCAGGTCCGGGTGGATCTGCCGGGTCTACCCGGACCTGCCGATGAAGATGGTTCTCGTCGACAAGCGGGCCGCGCTGGTTCCGCTCGGCCCGACCGGCATGGAAGGCGCCCTGCTCGTCCGGGCACCGGTGATCGTCGCCACGCTCAGCCGGTACTTCGAGTTGCTGTGGGCCGGCGCCGTGCCGGTCGACAACGAGTCCGCGAAGATCCCGCCGGAGCAGGATCAGGTGCTGCGGCTCGTCATGACCGGGATGACCGACGGGGCGATCGCCCGGCATCTCGGCGTCAGCGAACGCACGGTGCGGCGTCACGTCAGCGCGTTGCAGGAGGCGCTCAACGTCAACAACCGGGTGACGCTCGCGGTCGCCGCGGTACGCCAGGGCTGGGTCGACTAGACGTCGTACGAGAGCCACTCCCACGGACACACCCCCGTCTTGTGGCAGAGGTTGGTCGGCGGTGCGGACCGCAGCGTCGGTGTCGGAGACCCGGTGTGGTCGACGGGCACCACGACCCGGCTGAACGGGCCGTCGGCGAACGCGGCGGTCGTGGCGGCGAGCTGCCAGGGCGTGATGTAACAGTTCTCGCAGCCGCCAGCGGCTCCGGTGGGCGACTGCCGCAGCAGCACGATCGCGCCGTCTGCGTCGAGGCCGAACAACCACGGGTCGGCACCCGCGATGAACCGTACCGAGGCCGGCAGCCGCCCGCCGCCGATCCCCCGGGCACCGGCGAACACCCGCACGACGGTGGGGGCCTGCGCCGGGCCGACCTTCACCACGGCGTGCGAGCCCCAGCGCACGGCCGCCAACGGCGGCAACATCGTCGAGCCGACGGGCAGCGGCTGTACCTCGACCAGATCCGGGCCGCCGGTGGTCCAGTCGGTGTGCCGGAAGGTGCGCACGGATGCGCCGGTCTGCGTGTGCAGATAACCCGGTTGCGGTACGACCAGCGACCCGATTCCGGCCGGATCGACGTCCGGCAGGGTCAGCGGCGACGGTGGGCCGAACGGCTGGCCGGCCGCCTCCTGCCGACGCCACTCCAGGTGACCGTCGGACGAGACCGAGTACAGCACCGCCGCCTGACCGTCCACTGTGGACGCCATCGGCCGGAGCCTGTGCCAGTCGCCCCCGTCGACCTCGACACCCGACGTGAAGGCCGGCGCGCTCAGGCACACGCCCAGCTCGATCAGGTGCCCGTCGGCCGGCCGGACCCCGAAGACCCGCGTCGACTCCGCGCAGTCCGACGGCTCGGCCGCGACCGCCGACCGGACCGGCACCGGGCCGAACACGGCCGCGAGCACTCCCACCAGGACCGCGACGAACCAGCCGCGCACCACCAACCGCCCCCGCATACATCCACCCCCGTCGACGTCCGGAAAGAACCGCCTACAACCTACGTCCGGCACCGGCGTCGACAACACGACGCCGATGGCCGGATCCGGCCATTGCCCGCTTCCGGCCACACGGGCGCCGCCGGGTACGACCCCGGCGGCGCCCGCGCCCCCTCGGAAACTGGCTGCTATCCGGCCGCCCGGGCGAGGGCGAGGATGTCGGCGTCGGGCAGCACACCCTCGAAGGCGCGCACATCATCGAGCTGGCCGGGGAAGAAGTTCGCCGGGTTGCTCGCCCACATCGTCCGTCCGACCGTCATCGGACCGGTCGCCTGCGGCAACTGCGGCGCCGTCACCGTGGCCTGCAGATGCCCGTCGACGTAGAGCCGCATCTGCTCGTTCGGTTGGTCGTACACCGCGGTGAGATGGACCCACTGGTTGGCGACCACCGGCGACGTCGACTGCGCGACGACGGCGGCGTCGGTGGTGCGGTCGGGCCACGCGATGAACTCCCAGCAACCGGTGCCCGGGCTGGTCTCCAGCGCGAAACCGCTGTGCCGGGTGTCGTCCTGCGCGACCGCGCCGAACCAGCTGTCGGTGCGCGACGGGCGGGCCCACACCGACACCGTGAACGACCGGGTGGTCTGCACGACCGGCGAACCGGTGGCGGCGGACGCGGTCGTCCCGTTCAACGACAGCGCATTGCCGACCCTGCCGGGGCCCCAGGTGGCGCCACCGGTCAGCGTGGCCGGGTGACCCGTTCCCGAGGCGTCGACCGCCGTGTCTCCCGTCGTCTCGTTCATCGGCAACCACGCCACCTGCCGCGCCGGCGCGTTGCCGCGCAGTGCGCCGTCCGGCGCGATCGACGGCAGGCTGAACCGCTGGTTCGCCCCACCGTTGCAGGCGTGCAGGTACAGCTTCGCGCCGAGATCCCCCGACGGTGCGTCCAGGCACCGGTTGGTGAGCGGGTAGTAGAGCGTGCCGTCGGCACGCGCGACGAACTGTTGGAACGGCTCGCCGTTGCAGTCCCACAGCTTCACCCGACGGTCGCCGGGGTCACCCGCGGCGGCTCCGTCACCGTCGAGGCATTTGCCGCCGACGCGCAGCGTGCCGTCGCCGGGGACGGTCAGCGCCTGGTTCCACTCGTCGTGGCAGTCCCACAGTTGAACCGCGGTTCCGTTCGCCCGCCCGTAGCCGTCGAGGTCGATGCAGCGGGCGTTGATGCCGAGGACCGGGCCCCAGGCGGCCTGCGCCGTCGGCAGGCTCCACTGCTGGTTCACGGCACCGTGGCAGTCGTAGACGTGCAGCCGCGCCGCAGCGTCGGTCTGCGCGTCGAGGCAGCGTTTGGTCGCCGGGTTGAGCAGCAGCCCGCCGGGCTGGACGACCCACTGCTGGGCGGCCAGACCGTGACACGTCCACAGGTGCGCGTCGTGGACACCGAAGCTGTTGATGGGTCCGAGCGCGTCGACGCACTTGCCCAGGACGCGGATCGTCCCGTCGCCCGGCAGCGTCACCGTCTGGTTGGCGTTGCCGTGGCAGGCGTACAGCACGAGCCGGGCGCCGTCGGCGGTGTCGGACCGTTCGACGTCGAGGCAGCGCTTGTCGCCGTTGGTGAGCAGGCCCGTGCGCACCGCGGGACGGTCGACCCGCACCCGGACGTTGCGGAACGTCACGGCGCCGCCCGCCGGAGCGCCCTGCACGCCGATGTGGCCCGGGCCCACCAGCCGACCCTCCGGAACGACGCTGTCGTTGACCAGCACTCCGTTGAGCCGCACCGTGACCCGCTTGCCGGCGACGGTGATCTCGTAGGCGTTCCACTCCCCGACCGGCCGTTCGGCGAACGCGGTGGCCGGGGAGATCTCGATCAGCGACCCGGTCGCGCCGCCGCCGGCACCGCTCGGCCGGATCTGCACCTCGACGCCGCGCACGCCCGGCCGGGACGGGTCGGTGCCGGGGTTGGGGAACCCGAGGAACACGCCGGAGTCGGCGGACTGGCCGGTGGCCCGGAAGTCCAGCCGCAGCGTGTAGTCCGCCGGCAGGTGTTCGGCCGCGTACCAACGCACCGCCGGCTGGCCGGTTGTGGTGAACTCGCAGCCGGCATCGTCCACTGTGGCCGTTCCGGTGGTCTGCCAGGACCGGCTCTGCCGGGAGCGGCCGTCGTAGAGCGGGGTGAACCCGGCCTCGGCGTCGACGGCGCAGGACCCGGTGCCGTCGGCCAGTTCCGGACCGCCGGTGAAGTAGCCGGCCACCGTCGCCGCCACCTGGGTGGTTCCGGCGTCGTTGCGGACGCGCAGTTGGCCGGTGCGGCCGAGGCGGACCACGGCCGTGCCGGTCTGGGTCGCGCCGCTGCGCAGACCGTCGACGGTGGGCAGGCCGGACCAGCCGAGTTCGGCCGGCCCGGCCGACAGCGAGGTCCAGCCGTCGCCGGTGCCGGTGAGCGAGACGACGACGGCGCCGGCGCCGCGCGGAATCCCGGCGACATCGGTCACCTGGGTTCGTACGGCACCGCCCGATCCGAGCGGCTGCTGCGGCACGCCCGTGCCGGTGCCGGTGTCGAGAACCTTGACGGCGCGGGGAAGCGGCACGTACCTCGCCCCGCTGCCGGGCGCGAACCAGCCGACCAGGTCCACCGCGACCTGCACGGTGCCGCGGTCGTTGCGGATCCGCACGGCGCCGTCCTCACCGATCGCCGTGACCACGAGGTTGTTGCGGACCCGGTACGGCGCCGACTCCACGGTGGTGTACGGAACCGGCCGGTCCTGTGCGTACACGGCGACGCCGCTCGCGTCGGTGCCGTCCCGGGTGGTGACGTTGAGCTGGACGGCCGTCGCGTTCGCCGGTATCCCGGCGACGCCGCGCACGGGCAGCGTGTGGACGTCACCGGCGCCGAGCCCCGTGGTGCGTCCACCGAGACCCGACCGGGTGTCCATGATCGGTCGCGGCTGGTCGGTCGGCGTGTAGAGGCCGGCAGCCGCCGGGCTGAACTGGCCCAGCAGGTCCACGGTGGCGTTCGCGGTGCCGCCGGTGTTGCGCAACCGGACGGCGCGGTCGGAGCCGAGGGCCACCACGGCCGTCACCGACCGCTTCTCACCGGGCATGAGGTCCACAGTGGACAGACCGGCGAGACCGTCGGAGTCACGGGCGAGCGCGAGGCGCGTACGGCTGTCCGACCACGCGGTCACCGTGACCACCACGGCGGTGGTGTCACCGCGGACGCCGTCGACGGGCAGGGTGAACGTCTCGCCGTCGGTGAACGCCCGGTTGTGGCCGCCGACGGCGGTGGTGGAGTCGAGCAGCCGGCTCGGCATCACGAACGGCTGGTAGCCGCTGCCGGACTCCGGTTGCGGTACGGTCGGCGCTCCGAGGGCGAGGGTCCCGTGCCCCCATACGTTGTCCGATGTGGACGGTGCGGTGCGGCTCTCCAGCAGCGTCTGTACGGCCGCGGCGTCCAGCGCCGGGTTCGCGCCCTTGAACAGCGCGGCGGCGCCCGCGACGTGTGCGGCGGCGAACGACGTTCCCACGCCCGCGGGGGCCGGACCGTAGGTGGACGTGCTGATCGCGTCGAACCCGGTGATGTCGGGCTTGCGCCGGCCGTCGACGGTCGGACCCTGCGAGCTGTACGCGGCGACCCGGCCGCTACCGGGTGCGGTGGCACCGACGGCGACCGCGTACGGGGAGGTGGCCGGCTCGAGCACGCTGCCGCCCGGCGCGGGGAACTGGATGCTGTCGGCGTCACCCTGCACGAACAGATCGGCCCGGGTGCCGGGGTACGAGGCGAGGGCCGGTACGAACGTCCAGAACTGCTGCACCGACCCGCTGGAGTTGACCACCGTCACCGACTCGGTCGGCGACAGGCCCGCCGGGTTACCGGCCTGGGCACGGGTGGACAGCGCGGCGATCAGGGGGTCGCCCGGCCCGGTGGGCCGCTGCGGCCGGCTCATGACGATCAGGTCGAGGTCCTGACGGGTGGTGGGCCAGCCGTCCCACCGCAGGGACACCTCCGCGACGCCGCCCGGCGGCAACGAGAACCCGTTCGACTCGGCGGTTCCGCTCATCTCGATGAATCCGTCGGTGTCCGCGTCGACCGCGGGGCCGGTCCAGTGCTGCTGTGCGGCGTTGCCGGCGGCGTTCACCCACAGCACGCCGGCCTGCCGGGCGGCCCGCACGACGTCGGCGGGGGTGCCGGCGTCGCCGGTGCCGTCCCCGCGGCCGGTCACCGGGAAGCCGATCGCCGACAGGATGATCGCCACGCCCTGCTGCCGCAGCCACTCCGCCGCGGCGGCGAACGTCATCGAGTCCGGCGCGCAGGCCAGGTAGAGGACCGCACCGGGTGCGACGTCGTGGACGGTCTCGGCCACGGCGGTTCCGTGCGAACTCTGGTCCGCCGGGCAGTCGGTGTCGTGGAGGGTCAGGGCGGCGCCCGCCGGCAGTTCTCCGGCGGCCTGAGCGCCGGCCAGATCGGCGAACCCGACGTCGACGATGCCGACCTTCACGCCGGCGCCGGTCTTTCCGTCGCGGATCCACCTGTCCGCGCCGGAGGCGGCGACACCCTCCGACGTCACCGCCAGCGGGACGGCGCGGTCGGGCCGCCGGACCTCGGTGACCGCCGGGTCCCGTGCCAGCCCGATCAGCGCGGTCGCCGGTACGGCGGCGCGCACCGTCGATCCACGCACGGCGGCGACGGCGCCGCCGGCACGCACGACCGCCGCCCGGACGGCCGCCGGATCCGGACCGTCCACATAGGACCAGATCCGCCCGGTCCGGTCGGCGGCCGGTGGCGCGGTACGGGACGCCGCCGGGCCGCGTCCCGCGACCGGCAACAGGCCGGCGTCGAGCCCCCGCGGCACTCCCGGCACGACGTAGGCGGCCGGACCGTCCGGCTGCGGCCGCGGTTCGGCACCGGCGACGGACGGAAGCAGTACGCCGCCGACCAGCGCGCCGGCCGACGCGGCGACGACGGATGCGGCAACCGCCGCGACGACGGCGCGCCAGGAGATTCTCACAGGGTCCTCATTTCTTGTTCTCGATGATGAAGACGAGCGTTCCCTCGTTGGTGGCGACGACGATCTTCAGCAGCCGGGGGAACGGGTTCGGGCCGTCGTAGACGGGCTCGACCCGGTAGTAGACCGTCTCGCCGCTGACGACCTTGTCGTGGACCTGCTTCTCCACACCGTGGTACATCGAGCTGGAGTTGACCTGGTTCTGCCAGAGCGGAACGAGGTTCCGCGGATCCGACCCATTCCCCCCGAGTTCCCTGCCGATGAGGTGACCACGGGCTATGCCTTTACTGCCGACGAAGCCGGGCGGGTCGTACGAACCCGCCTTCGTCCCGGTGGGCGGGATCGCTCCCTGGTAGCAGGCCTCGGCACCGGTGGCGCGTCCCGGTCCACCGGCGATCGACCTCTCCAGCGGCATGTAGCGGATCGGATCCCCCGACCAGGTGCCGTTCAGGCACCCCGACCGCCGGCCGGCGTAGACGCTCTGTTCCGGGTCGGACGAGCCGTCGTAGACGCTCAGCCGCCAGTTCCTCCCCGCCTTGCCGGCCTCGACGATCCACAGCACGCCCAGCATCGACAGCGTCCCCACCGGGGTGGTGGCCGTGTCCTCGTCGTCGTCCGCCGGGGCGACGGTGGTGTTGAGGGCGTCGATGGTCTGCTGCGGGCCGGGATCGACCACGTTCGTCGAGCCGGTCAGGATCCGGACGGCGGGTTCCCGCGGCGTGATGGTGTCGGCCGGCGCCGGCGGGAGTACCGGCTTGACCAGAGGCGGGAGCCAGCCGGGCAGCGGCCGGGCTTCCGGACGCGTCTCGAACCGGTTCCGCGAACCGGCCCCGCCGCCCTGGTTCAGGCTGTCGCCGCCGCCGACGCCGCTGAAGCTGTTCCCGCCGCCCTCACCGGAGAAGCTGTTGGACGCGGACGGCCCGATCCGGCGCGCGTAGCCGCTGTCCGCGTCGACGTCGGTGTCGCGGGACGGACCGATCCACGGCCACCACCCCCACCTGCTCGCCTCCCTCCCGGCGTTGCCGGCGCGGTTGGAGGTGCCCGGCTTGGATCCACTGCCGCCGCTTTGCGGACCGGCAGGCTTGCCGCCCGGCATGGGCTGGCGGGGGCCGCCCTTCGGCTTGACCACGCAGGGCCGGCGAACGCCGCACGGGCGGTGCCCGTCGGGATCGGTGGCACCGACCGGATCGCCGGCACCGTAGGCGTACCGGTTGCCGTCGCCCGTCGGCGCCGGCTCCAGGGTCCACGTGTCCCGGCTCAGGAACCCGCCGGTGGCCGGGCTGTACCACCGGGCGGCCATGTTGACCGAGCCGGTGTCGGGATCGGTCCAGCCGCTCTGGTACCCGAGGGAGCTGGTCTCCCCCGACGAGCCGGTGGGTGTGCCGAACGGGTCGAAGGTGCGCGTGCCGGTGACCGACGCGGACAGGTAGCGACCGGTGACGTCGCCGTGCTCGTCGGCGTAGAGCAGGTGACCGCTCGCGGCACCCGTGGCGCGGTCGGCGAACGGGGCGCCGTCGACGTCACGGCTGATGACCCGGCGGCCGTCGCTGACGACGCTGTTGCCCTGGCCGTCGTAGCGGAACGCGTCGCCGCCGCGGGTGGCCTGCCGGTCGAGGCCGTCATAGGTGTATTCGGTCGGCCCGTCGGCCACGAGCCGCTCGAACGCGTCGAACCGGGTCACGCGGCTGTCGGCACCCACGGCCGGACCCGTGCCCGCCGGCCCGACGCGGCCGAGCGTCCCGCGCGCCGAGTAGGTGTACCGGTTGACGCCGTCGCCCAGCAGCCGGTCGCGCTCGTCGTAGGTGAACGTCGTCGGCCCGGCCCGCGTCCGGTTGCCGGCGTCGTCCCACCCGTACGCCGTCACCCGCGCGTCCGGGGCGGTCCACGAGGTCAGCCGGCCGGCGCCGTCGTAGCCGTACGCCTGTGTCGCGCTCGTCCCCTGCTGGGTCTGCGTACGGGTCGTGACGTGACCGTCGAGGTCGTAGCCGTAGGTGGTGCCGTGCAGCACGCGGGCCGGCACGCCGGAGTCGATGCGCTGTTCGACCGTGTCGCTGCTGACCCGGCCGAGATCGTCGTGCCCGATCACGCGGCGCACCCTGGTCGAGGACCGGTCGGTGACCGTGCCGAGCAGGCCGCCGGTCGTGTACCCGTAGTCGACCGTGCGGCCGGTCACCGGGTCGCTCATCGACGCGGGACGGCCGACGGGGTCGTACGTGAAGGTGGTCGTTCCGGCCGCGTCGCGGCGCCACTCCAGGTTGCCCTCGCCGGTGTACCCGTAGGTGGCGGCCCCGCCCGCGCCGGTCGACTCGACGAGCTGGCCCCGGTCGTCGAAGCGGTAGGTGGTGTCGCCGGCGGGTCCACCGACCGTGGTGAGCCGCCCGTCCGGGTCGTAGCCGAGCCGGCGGTCGGCGGTGCCGGCCTCCGCACCGGTGCCACGTTCGAGGGTCGGCCGCCCCTGCGCGTCGAACTGACGGGTCCGGCGCACACCGCCGGGCAGCAGCTCCTCCACCGCCTGGCCGGCGGCGTCGTAGCCGGTGGTCCACGTCCGCTCGGCGGCCCCCGGATGCGCGGCCGTCGCGGGCTCCACAGTGGACTCCGGTAGGCCCCAGGCGGTGTACGTGTAGTCGGTGGCGTGACCGTTGCCGTCGACGTACCGGGTCCGGTTGCCGGCCGCGTCGTAGCCGAGCCCGATCGTGATCGTGTGCGACGCGTCGACGGTCGCGGTGCGGCTCGTCATCCGCCCGGCGGCGTCGTAACCGGAGGTGGTCCGGCGGCCCTGCGGGCTCGTCTCCGCGATCGGCCGGCCGCCGGCGTCGTACTCGACGGTTGACGACCGCAGCAGGGTGTCGCCCTTGCGGTCGGCGATCTCGACGGGCCGGCCGAGCGGGTCGTACGCGATGACGGTCTCCAGGCCGCCGGGGTCACGCATCGATCTCGTCCGGCCGGCGATGTCGTACCCGAAGGTCGCGGTCCGGCCGGTCGCGTCGGTGACGCCGGTCTGTTCGCCGAGGCCGTTGTAGGTGGACGCGGTGACGTTGCCCAGCGGGCTGATGACCCGGACGGGCTGCCCGCCGTCCTCGTACTCGATCCGGGTGATGTAGTAGGCGAGCACGGGCACCCGCTCGACCTGCGTACGGGTCACCTCCCGACCCAACTGGTCGTACGTCGATCGGACCTGTGCGCCGCCCGGTGTGGTGGTCGACAGCGGCTCGCCGGTGCGCGTCCAGGTGAAACGCGTCGTCGACGGTGCGCCGTCGACGGCCGGCAGCGTGCGGGTCAGCAGGTTGCCGTGCGGGTCGTAGGTCGACGTCGTGACCCGGCCCAGCGGGTCGGTGACCCGTTCGGGCCGGCCGAGCGCGTCGTACCCGATCCGGGTGGTGGCCGTCAGCGGCGCGCCGCCCGGCGGGGTGTACGTGGGCGGGGTGAACGTCTCCGGCCGGCCCATGGTGTCGAAGCCGTTGACGGTGACGCCGCCGTTCGGGTCCCGTTCGTGCGTCGGTTCGCCGAACGTGTTGCGTCCGGTGACCGCCGTGGGCCGCACACCGGTCGTGCGGACGCCGCCCTGCCACACGTCGACGGCGGGCCCGGTGGCCGAGACCACCGCGCCGGTCGGGTCGTAGGCGAACGTCGTCGTCTGCCCGCTCCGGTCGCGGACGCCGACCGGCAGGCCGCGTTCGTCGTACGTCGTCACGGTCGACACCTGCACGCCCGCGCCCAGGACGGCGTCCTCGCGGGTCCGCTGATCGTCCGGGCCGTACCCGAGGTAGGTGATCTCCTCACGGTCCGGTTGCGCCGCACCGGTCCGCCGGATCCGGGTCGGGTTGCCGTCGGCGTCGCGCAGGAACCCGGTGACGCGGTTGACGCCGCTCGGATCGAGCGTTTCGGTCAGCGGCAGGCCGGCCGGGTCGTAGGTGTAGGTCGCGGTGCGGCCACCGGCCTCCACCACCTCGGTGGGGTTGCCGGCGGGGTCGTACGAGACCCGGCGCAGCGGCACGGCGCGCACCGTGCCGTCGGGTGCCTGGTAGTTCTCCCGGGTGACGGTCGCCGGCAACCCGTCGTCGTAGTAGGTGTACCGGGTGAGCCGGCCCATGGCGTCGGTGACCGTGGCGAGCTGCCCGGCCGGGTCGTAGCTGCGGTACTCCAGCGCCAGGATCGTGGCGGCCGGGTTCAGCGGATCGACACCGGCTCCCTCGACGGTGCGCGTCAGCAACCGTCGCCCGTCGTCGTACCGGTCGTGCCAGACGATGCCCGCCGGATCCGTGGTGTCGACCTGCAGACCGTCGGCGCTGTAGGCACGGGTCTCGCTCCGGCCGTCCGGATAGGTCGTACGGGCGAGCCGGTCGTGCGCGTCGTACCCGAACGTCGTGGTGCGCGGCGGGTCGCCGCCGTCGGCCGCCGGCGTGGTGTCGGAGACCGTGACGCCGGTGCTGTTGCCGTTGCCGTCGTAGCTGTAGCGGGTGACCCGCTGGTGACGCGTGCCGGTCACCGGGTTGGTCACCGCCGGTTCGGTCACACTGTCCACCTGGGACCGTTCGGTCCAGGTGGTGACGGTGCTGCCGAACACCGCTCCGCCGCTGTTCGCGGTGGTGACCTCGCGGACCCTGCCGAGCCCGTCGTAGGCGTAGCGGGTCCGTAGCCCGGTCGGTGACACGGAGCCGGCCAGGTCGCCGGTGCGCGTGTAGGTGTGCTCGGTGGTCTGGCCGCGCCGGCCGGTCGCGGTCAGCAGCAGCCCGGCCGGCACCGTGCCGCCGCCCTCGGCCGCCTCCGTACCGGTGGCGTACCGCCACGTCTCCGTCGGCGGGGCGGCCACCCCGGCCGGAACGGGGTACGTGGTCCGCGCCGGCCGGCCGGCCGGATCGTAGTCGTAGCCGATGCGGTACCGGGTGTCGTCGGGTCCGCTGGAGCGGGCGTCGGACCGGCTGGTGACCCTGTCGTTGCGGGGATCGAGCGGGTCCGCCGCGTTGTGGAAGTAGGTGGCGTACGCGGTGTTGCAGGAGCCTGCCGTGCGACACGTCGTCGTCGACAGCGTATTGCCGCGCTCGTCGGTGGTGAACCGGGCCTCGCGACCGTTGGCGTCCACGACGGACGACAGGTAGCCGGCGGCGTTGTATCCGTACCGCTGCACCGCGCCGTCGTGCGCCTGGCTCACGATCCGGCCGCCCCGGTCGGCGTCGAAGGTGTACGTCCAGTCGGGATACGGGCCGTGCATCACGACGGTCCGGGTCGCCTGGTCCCGGGTCGGCGGGTCGAGGCGCCAGGTCCGGTTCCAGTTGTCGGTCAGGGAACGGACGCGGTCCAGGCCGTCGTCGTAGGTGAGCGTGGCGTACCTGCGATCGTCCTGGGGAAGCGTGATGCCGGTGAGGCGGTCGATGGAGCGCGCGGCGTCGAAGTGCTGGCGCACGGCGAGCGGCCCGAGGCCGTGCTCGTACAGCGCCAGCTCGTCGATGCTGCCGGCGAAGTGGAACCGGTCGCCGTCGGTGGCCGGCCAGTCCTTCGCATGTCCGGCGCCGACGGTGACGTGGAGCTGGCCGCGGTGGTCGATCAGGCCGGACGCCGTCACCCGCTGCGGCTCGCCGTCGACGTAGAGGGTCTGCGTGTCGACCGCGGCGGACAGGACGGCGTGGTGCCAGGCGCCGTCGTCGACCGTCCCGTTGCTGACCGCCTGGCGCGGGCCGGTCGGGTTCGGCACCGGGAAGCCGCCGTAGAGATAGCCGTCGGTGCCGACGTAGAGCACGGGGCTCCACGCCGTGGCCGCCGCCGGGAACGGCCCCCCGTTCTGCGTGCTGATCAGCACACCGGCGCCCGTCGTCTTGAACCACAGCTCGGCCGTCAGCGACATCGACTGTGTGGTGAGCTTGTCGGGCAGGCTGACCCGGCTGCTCACGCCGTCGAACACGGCGGCCCTGTCGGTGGTGCCGGCGATCGCCCCGTCGCCGCCGAGCACGACGCCGTCGTAGCGTCCGGCGTCGGCACCCGCGGCACGGGCGACGACGCTGGCGGCGGTCGTGCCGGACGTCTCCCCGAACCGCCAGTACGCCCGCGGACCGTCGTCGACGACCGAGCTGCGGTAGTGCGACCCGGTGCCGTACGTGTACCTGGTGCAGTTGGGAGCGGGGCCGGGGGCGCAGACGGAGGTCAGCCGCGAGCCCTCGTACCCGTACGTCCACAGTGGACCATCGTTGGCCTGCACCGTGGCGACGCGTCCGCCGTCCCACGTCAGGGTGAGCCGGCGACCGCTGGTGTCGTTGCGGATCTCCACGACGTGGTCGTCGGCGTCGTGGCGCAGCGTCTCGGTCAGCCCGTACGGATCGACGACCGTGACGAGCCGGCCGAGGACGTCGAAGACCCAGCGACTGCCGCTGGCGTCGCGCTGGGTCCACCGGCCGGTCGCCGAGTCGTAGGTGAGCGTGAGCGCCTGCCCCGGCGGCGCGGCGTACGTGCCGTCGGGGTTACGGCCGTAGCGCACCTGCCGTCCGGTCGCGAGCGTCACCACGACGCTGCCGGACGTGTCGATGTCACGCGACAGGCGCGTGTCCACCCGCGACGCCCAGCCGATGCCGAACGCGCTGTCCCGGCGCGGGTCGAGGCTGTTGTACGTACGCACGATCGTGAGATCCGGGCCCACCGTCGGCACCGACGCGTCGGTCACCGTGGTGGAGTAGTTGCCGATGTTCGGGTCGAGTCCGGGCGCCTGCACGGAGTCGGGGCTGCCGGCCAGGCGGGCGGTGATCTCCGGCTGCGGCACCTGGGTGCGCAACTGCAGCGGCCCTGTGTAGGGACCCGGATCGCCGCCGTCGTGCGCCCGCACCCACCAGTGGTACGTCGTCGACCAGCGCAGTGACCCGGCCGGCGGCGTCCAGGTCTGCCCGGTCCAACCGGACTCGTGGCAGTCGACCGGCGCCTCGGCGCTGCCCGCACAGAGCTTGAAGTCGTACTTGAGCGTGGCGTTCGCCGGCCAGTTGTCGGGGTTGACGCCCTCGGCGTAGAGCGTCGGTGCGATCGACGCCACCGCGGCTCCGGTGCCGGGCTGCTCGTAGTTCACCGCCGGTGCGACGTTCGTGACCTTCATGGGCGCGGTGCCCTTGGGCACGCCGTACGTGGTGTTGAAGTCGCGGCCCTGCGGGTCGACCATCGTCAGTTCGAGGCTGTACTCGTCGGGCGGCAGCGGCGGGATCGGCACGTCGATGGTGCCGGTGCCCATCGGTGCGATGGCGGTCGGCGGGGCGATCCACGCGGACGTGGCCACCACCTGGCCGGCGCGCTTGACGGTGAGGCCGAGCCGGTATCCCCCGCCGGCCGGCCACGGCGACGACCCGAGGTTGGTGGTGCGGACCCGGACGCGCCCCGGTGTGTTGTTCGTCGGTTGCAGCAACTCGTCGGCCTCGTACGACGCGCCCTCCGGCGCGTACGTCACGTCGAGGTGCGGCGGGTTGGCCGATCCGGCGGCGGCGAACCGCTTGTAGCCGGCCGCGTCCCGCTCGTTCGACGCGCGAAGGCTCAGCCCGTGGAACGGCGCGCCGTGCGTCCACCGGGTCGCGTCGTCGGCGTTGACGCTGAACGGCTCCCAGCCGGCCGGGCACGACCCGCCGCTGCCGCGGTGCGCGAAGGACCGGGTGTCGTACGCCTTGTTCACCGGCGCGCCGGGCCACAGCATCGACCTGCCGGCCCAGGGCGCCGCGACCTCGAACAGCGTTGCGGGCGCCGGCACGCACGACGCCGCCCACGAGTTGAACACCACCAGCGAGGCACCGTTGACGTACTGGTTCTGCAGCCGGGTGGCCAACTGTCCGAAGTGGAAGTAGGCCCGCCCGGCGGCCCCGCTGCCGTCGAGCGACCCGACCTGCAGGTCCAGCGCACTGGACTGTTCGCCGTATCCGGGCATGACGAACGTGTCGTCGCTGTCGACGCCGATCGTGGTGGCGCCGGCCTGGATCACCATCTCGGCCGCCACCGGGAAGGCCCGGGCCGGGTCCTGGAGCCACGCCGGGTCGGCCACGACGCGCAGCACCACCGCCCCGGTCGGGCCGACGTCGATCCGTTGCCCCGCCCCGGGTGCGACGGCGCCGGCGGCGTCCACAATGGACAGTGGTGGGACGACCATCCGCACCGTGCCGTCGGCGCCGACCAGGTTGATGCCGCCGTCCGGCGTCGCCTCGGCCGCCACCCCGCGCAACGAGAGCGGCAGCGCCAGAGCGCCACCGGCCGACGCCGACCGCAGGAGTACCTGCTGCCGGGCACCGGACCGGGTCGCCGTCACCCGCAGGTCGGTTCCCGGCCGGATGCCGGCGAACGTCGCCGTGTCACCGTCCACAGTGGACCGGACAGCGGCACCACCGTCGACACCGATGCCGACGGACTGGTCGGCACCGGTGCCCATCTCGACCAGCGGGGCACCCGCCGACCCGCGGGCGATCGCGAGCCGGTACGGCACGCGGACCGGTCGCAGCACGTCCCCGTCCGGCTCCAGGCGCGTCTCGATCGGTTGCCAGGTGCCGTCGGGCAGTTCGACGTTGACGGGGTCGGTGTACATCCGCAGCGTGCGGGTGCCGTCGGGGTTGGCGAACACCGTGGTCCGCGCGTCGCGTTGATCCGCCAGTTCCCGGCTGTGCCGTTCGTCGAAGCTCGCGGGCATGGGCTGGCGCGTGACCGCGGTCGGAACCGTCCGTGCCGCCTGCGGGTCGCCGACGACGCGGGCCGGCACCGCCACCTCGTCGGCGACGGCGCCCGCGGGCCGCGCGGTGCGGCGCGCCGATGCCGCGACCGGTGCCCGGGTGTCCGCCGCCCCGGTACGGTGGCCGGATCCGGTCGCCGAACCGGTGGCCTGCCGCGGCGCCTGGTCGGCGGCTCCCGCCGGCCGGCTCCGCGGGTTCCCCGGCGGCAGCAGGGCGAGCGGCTCGCCGGTAAGGACGAGCAGCAGGGCGAACAGAACGATCAGACCGCGGTGACGTGCACGCGATGAGCGTCCCCGATGTCGTCGTTGCGGTGCCGGCACGCCGTCGTGCACCGTTTGCCCACGCATTGCTTGTCTCCGATCGGTCGATACCGGAGACCGACGCTAAGGGCCGCCGGAGCGCCGTGGCCGGTTCGCGGGCGGCCTGAATCGGCCAACGGCCGGATCCGGCCAACGGGACCGCTTCCGCGGATGGCGTAGCCTGCGAGAGGTCGTCGAGTGGAAGGTGCTTACGTGCAAGGGTTTCAGGATGTGTTCGCCCGACACGTCGCCACCGCGTTGGCCCGCCAGCTCGCACTCGGCGACCTGCTCGGCGACCGGGGCTGGTCGCTCGACATCGGTACGGGCACAGCGACGTTCGGCACCGACCTCAGGTTCCGGGTCCAGTTGCTGGGCACCGAGAGCGAGGACGACGGCACCTGGTTGTGGGCCTGGGCGAACACCGGGAGCGCTCTGCCGCCGGCGCTGCTCCATGCCGCCGACGGGCTCCGGGAACACGGACGGCAAACCGGTCCGGCGGAGCTGACGGAGCCGACGTTCCGGCTCGACCGGGCCGACGGCCACCAACTCTCACTGCTGGCCTCCGGCCTGACCGGACGCTGCTACTACCGCGGGCCGTATCCCGGTGGCGCGTTGTTCTTCCAGCTCGAGGACGTCCCGGCACAGGTGCTCGCGCCGGCGCGGCCGGAACGGGTGCTGTCGGTGCTGGGGCAGGTCATCCAGGCGTACGACGTCGACCATCGCACGGTCGTCGAGAGCTTTCTCGCGCAGCAGGGATGGCAGGTCGACGCCGCAGCCGGATCCGTGACCGGCCGGCACCCCGACGGGTCGACCGTGCTGGTGAACCTCGACGGTTACGGACGGATCCGCGACATCGGCGGCCAACTATGACGGAGACCCCGCAACTGCTCGTCAGCCGGGCACCGGGATCTCGCGCACGACGCGGGCCGGGTTCCCGACCGCGACCACGTTCGCGGGCAGGTCCCGGGTGACCACGGCGCCCGCGCCGACCACCGTGTTCGCGCCGATCGTCACGCCGGCCAGCACGATCGCGCCGCTGCCCAGCCACACGTTGTCGCCGATGACGATGGGCCGGGCGGCCTCCCACTTCGCCCGCCGGAGCTCGGGATCCACCGGGTGGGTCGGCGTGAGCAGCTGGACGTTCGTGCCGATCTGCACGTCGTCGCCGATGGTGATCGGGGCGACGTCGAGCGCGACCAGGCCGTAGTTCGCGAACGTGCGGGCGCCGACGCGGAGGTGGCCGCCGTAGTCGACGTACAGCGGCGGGCGGATGACCGTGTCCGGGCCCCCGCGCCCAGCAGCTCGGCCAGCACCCGGTTCCGCTCGTCGTGCTGCCGCGGCGGCCCCGGCAGCGTGCACACCACCACGATGCGCACCGCGCAACCGGTGCCCCCGTGGGACACGGTGCCGGTGACGCTGATGGGCGACGCCATCCACACCGGCCGTCGTTCTCCATGCGTACGAGCGTACATATAAATTGGATCGACGCGCGGCCGCCGCTCGGGAAGGCTGCCCCGATGAGACAGGACGAGATCTGGGACGAGCGCGCGGCGCGGCGGTACGACACCCCCGGCACCGGGATGTTCGCGCCGGAGGTGCTCGGCCCCGCCGTCGACCGGCTCGCCGCGCTCGCCGAGGGCGGGCGGGCACTGGAGTTCGCGATCGGAACCGGGCGGGTCGCGGTTCCGCTCGCCGAGCGGGGCGTGCCGGTCACCGGCATCGAGCTGTCGGAGGCGATGCTCGCCCAGCTCCGCACCAAGGCCGACGAGAGCACGATCCCGGTGGTAGCCGGCGACATGGCCACCGCCACCGCACCCGGGCGGTACACGCTGGTGTACCTCGTCTTCAACACGATCTCCAACCTGCTCACCCAGCGCGAGCAGGTCGCGTGCTTCCGCAACGCGGCCCGGCACCTCCTCCCCGGCGGCAGGTTCGTCGTCGAGTTGGAGGTGCCGGAACTCCGGAAGCTCACGCCCGGGCAGAGCGCCGTGGTGGTCGGGTCGCGGCCCGGCTACATCGGGCTCGACACCTACGACGTGCTGCGCCAGCACCTCGTGTCGCACCACTTCCGGTTCGACGACACGGGGACTGCCGAACTGTTCCGCTCGCCGCACCGCTACGTCTGGCCGGCCGAACTGGACCTGATGGGCCAACTGGCCGGGTTCGACCTGGAGACCCGGCACGCCGACTGGTCCGGGTCCGAGTTCGGGGCAGAGTCACCGTCGCACGTCTCGGTGTACCGGCTCCCACGTGAGAACTGACGTCGGCGGCAGCCGCACGGGATAGGTGTCGTTGGTCAGGTAGCGGCCCAGCAGGTTGCCGGACCACCGGTCACCGATTTCCTCGCTGACGCCGCCCGGCAGCGACGACTCCGCCCGCATGCCGACCGCCGCCGGCTGGGCCACGAACCGGCGGGCCGGTGCGAACCGCATGACGAACCCGTCGGCGTTGTCGGCGCGCGAGTTGAAGTTCGCGACGTCGACCGTGTACAGGCCGCCGTCGACCGGCAGCCCGGCCAACCCGGGCAGCGGTGACCGCACCGGGTTGCCGACCGAGGGCACCGAGTACGGGGCACCGAGCGGCGACGCGAACGTCACGCGGTGCAGCCGGCCCCACCGGTACGCGTCCTGGTCGGTCGCGCGGCCGAACGCGGTGGCGAACCGGTCTCCGGCGAGCAGGTCGAGCGACTCCGCCATGCCGCGCAGCAGCAGCACGTCGCGGCGGTCGGCGGGGTCCGCGACGCCGGGGAGCGCGAAGAAGTCGATGCCCGAGGCGCCGACGCCCTGGCGCTTGTCGAAGTCGGCCAGGAGCTTCTTCAGGGTCTTGAACGAGTCCCGGTCGTTGGGGACGGGCAGGTCCGGCGAGATCCGGTTCAGCGGCGCGTCGATGACGGTCCGGAACGTCCGGCCCCGCCACAGGGTGTAGAGCGTGGCGGCGATGCTCTCGTCGACCTCCTGCCGCGTCGGCGGGTCGAGCCGGCCGTCCCGGTCGGCGGCGTCGTACCCCTCCGGGATGCCGGTCGGCGTCGTGTACCGCCACCGGGCCAGCCGGCCGACCGCCTCGATGACGCGCCGGTCGGCCGCGAGCGCGGCGAGTTCCGGCGTCCTGCTGGCGCGGGCAGGGTCGCGGGCACCGTCGAGGGCCGCGGTGAGGTACGGCGTGAAGAACTGCGCGTCGAGCAGGGTCGTGTCGGCCTGCTGGTTCTTCACGTCCTCGACGGTGACCCGGCCGGCGCCGTGCGCGGTGGCCGTCCGGAGCAGGTCGGTGACCCGGCCGGCCCGCTGGCCGTCGTAGACGACACCGAGGTAGAAGATGCCGCCGCCGGGCCGGAACTGGTTCAGCAGGTCGTTGTCCAGCGTGTTGCCGGCCGGATCGTTGTTCGCGGTCACGATGACGCCGGTGGGCGGGTCGACCACCTGCGGCATCTCGGTGAACGGCAGCACCTGGAACGGCACCGCCTGGTCCGCCGGCCGCCGGTTGGTGAGCGGCAGCCATTCGTTGCCGCCGGTGCCGTCGCGCAGCTGGAACGGCGGGTTTCCGCGCACGGCGCCGGCCTGCAGGTCCTCCCGCAACGGCTGCTCGCCGCTGGTGAAATGGGCGATGTGGCCGCGCGCGTCGGCGTAGGTGAAGTTCTGCGAGCCGACGTCGAAGAAGCGCAACGCGTTACGGAAGTCGTCGACGTCGCGGGCGGTGTCGATGAGCCGGAACGCGTCCAGTTCGCGGGTGGCCGAGAACCCGGTGTACTGCACCGACAACGCGGTTCCGGCCGCCGGGTCCATCGTCAGCAGCGGGCCGTTGTTGCGGCGGGGCACCACGAGCGTCCGCGCGGGGATCGCGCCGCCCGGCGGAACGACGGCGACCGCGCCGGTGCGGGTGTTGACGCGGAACGTCTCGTCGATCGCCTGCACGTGCTCCAGCCGCCCCTGGTACACGGTGGACAGTCCGCTGGGCGACGCGGGATCGGTGCGGAGCTGCTCGACGAACGTGTCCGTGACGTCCATCGGGTTCATCGTGGCGCCCCAGACGACGTCGCGGTTGTGGCCGAGGACGACGAACGGGCTGCCCGGGAACCCGTCGCCCGCGGTCTCGAAACCGGCGCCGTGCAACCCGATCGGGTACGCGACCGACGGCGCCTCCGCCGCCAGGTGCGGGTCGCTGGCCAGGATCGGCCGTCCGGTCGCCGTGTGCCGGCCGCCGACGACCCACGAGTTCGAACCGTGGTGGACCTCGCGGTCGAGCGCGTCGGCGATCACCGGCACCTGCTCGACGCGGCGCTGGTAGTCGGCCGCGAGCGCCAACGCCGACGCGGGAATCTCCGTGGGAGCGGCAGCGGCGGCGGTTCCGGCGGACGTGGCGTTCCGGGGGTGCCGGCCGATGGCGTCGGGAACGGTGGCCGCCGGGGTGAACGGCTCGACGCGGAACAGGTCCTCGCGCACCGCTGCCGCGCCGTCGAATCCGGCCTTCGCGCCCGCCGTCCGGTAGGCCTGTGCGATGAGCGTGCGGTCGATGTCGAGGTCGAACGACAGCCCGAACGCGATCAGCTTGATGACCGCCAGGCTGTCGACCGGCGTCCACGGGTCCACTGTGGACAGTTTCAGCGACCGGTACTGCCCGGGCAGGTCGTGCCGGGCGACGAACGCGTTCACCCCGTCGGCGTACGCCCGCAGCGCGCCCTGCGTCTCGGGCGACTGGGCCGGCAGGCCGCGTTCGGCGGCGCGGCGCAGGCCGATCGTGCGCATCTGGACGTCACCGGGCAGGGCCGACTCGCCGAGCAGTTCGGCCAGCGTGCCGGACGCGGTGCGGCGACTCACGTCCATCTGGAACAGCCGGTCGTCGGCGTGCACCCAGCCCTGGAGGTAGAACAGGTCGTACGGGTCGGTCGCCCGGAGGTGCGGCACCCCGTCGACGTCCCGGACGATCGACCCGGCCCCGCGCAGGCCGGGAACCTCGACCGTATCCTCGGCGGACGCCCTGTCGGGAACAGCCGCCACAGCCGCCGCCAGCAGGCCGACCGAGAACAACGCGACGCGCGATCTGCGCATCAGACACTCCTCACCTCGAAGTCGTATGAGGTTCGGTCGGCTGGGAGCGCCGGATCGTTGCGTAGGCAAAATTATTTCGCTGACACGATCTGTCAGGGGTCCGGCCGTAGCGTCCGGCCCATGCTCACGAACGCCACGGTCAACAACAACTTCGACTTCTTCGTCGGCACCTGGACCTCGACCCAGCGCCGCCGGCGGAAGATCCTCGCCGGCAGCCCCGCCGGCCCGGACGAGTGGTACGAGTTCCCCGGCCACACGAGGTGCTGGAGCCTGCTCGACCGCGCCGGAAACATCGACGAGGTCACCTTTCCGACACAGGGCTTCAGCGGCGTGACGCTGCGGCTGTACGACGCGACGAGCGACACCTGGTCGCTGTACTGGGTCAACAGCCGCACCGGAATCTCGCTGCCGCCGGTGGTCGGCCGGTTCGGCGACGACGGCCGCGGCGTCTTCGGGTGCGACGACGTCCACGAGGGCACGCCGATCCGGGTCCACTACATCTGGTCGGGGATCACCGACTCGTCGTGCCGCTGGGAGCAGGAGTTCTCCGCCGACAGCGGCACGACGTGGGAGACCAACTGGGTCGCCGACTTCACCCGGGTGGAGTGAGACCGGACCTCAGCACATCGGCGGCAGCCCGGGATCCGGTGGGGTGTTCGGTTTCGCGTCGAGGGTCGTCAGCGTGACCGCCACACCCCCGCCGACCGCCGACGAGCATTTCGCGCCGGCGGCGGCGATGTCGGGCCAGGCCCGGTAGGCGGGCGTTCCCGGGTTCGCCGCCAGGTACTGGGCGAACAGGGCGGCGACGTACGGGCCCGCGTACGACGTGCCGTCGACCAGGGCCTGGCCCATCACGGGATCGGTGTCCACCGCGAAACTGACGCCGATCAGGTGCCGGGTCGACAGGTCGACGCCCGGCGCCCAGGCCTCGACCCAGGTGCCGAAGTTCGAGAAGTCGGCCCGCCGACCGGAGCGCGACCGCGACGTCCAGCCGCCGTTCTCGGCCCCCTCGGTGGTGTCGAGCGCGCCGACCGACAGCACCGACTCGTGGCCGAACGCGGCCGGGTAGTAGCGGCGGGACGTGTTGCGGTTGCCGGCCGACGCCACGATCAGCGTCTCCCGGTAGTGGTCCACCGCGTCGGCGACCATCTGCAGGCCCAGCGGCACCAGGTCGCCCCGCGTCGGGTTCAGCGGGTCGATGGCGCAGCCCGGGGTGCCGAACGCGGCCACGGCCAGGTCCGGCGACCGGGTGAGGTCGTGGGCGCGGCTCAGCGTCGACGCCATCCGGCGGGTCGCGGACTCCTCGGTCGGCACGCCGCTGGGCTCGGTGATCCGGACCGCCTCGACCGACGCGCCCGGCGCCACGGTGTTGAGGACGTCGGCGATCGCCACGCTGTGCCCGTTCCAGATCCGGTCGGCCACCAGCGCCGGCGCCTCGGCGTCGACGATCTCCACGTCGGAGCCGTCGAGGCGGGTGACGTTGGGCGGCCAGTTGCCGCGCTCGCGCACCGGCATGCCCATGTCGTAGACGGCGATCGTGGTCCCCGCGCCGATCGCGTCCGCGCGGTCCGGCGGCAGCACGGTCGTGGGCTCGGGCGGACCGTTCGGCCAGCTTTCCAGCGGGCCGCCGTCGGTGTCGCCGCCGTTGGGCGCCATCAGGTAGACGGGCGCGGCCGTCATGAGCGGCGGGGTCCACAGGGCGCGCGCGGTCCTGATGAGCGCCGCCGGCGCGGCGTGTTCCAGTTCGGCGTACCAGACCGGCTGCACCGTGTGGTCCGCGGTGAGGTCCGGGAACTCGACCTTCCCGATCGTGTCGATGCCGATGCCCGCGCCACCGTTGGCGTCGAGCGCCGACCGCAGCCGGGTGCGGACGTCGGGTTCGTCGAGCCAGGTGCGGATCGCGATCCGGTCCAGCCGGTACGCGACCGCCTGCGGCGGCTCCCCGCTGACGGGATCGGTGACCGCGCACGCCGTCACCGCGCTCTTGTCGACGTAGGCCGGCCCCTCGGCGAAGTGCGCGACCAGCGACTCCGCGGTGTCGGTTCCGCGTACCGGCGGCGGGTCGGCGTGCGCGGCCGTCGGGGTCAGCGGGTCTGCGGTCAGCAGGCCCGCGGTCAGCACAATGACACTGGCGAGTGTCTGTCTTCTTCGAAGCTTCATGTGGTGTCGTCCATGTCGTCAGAGGAGAAGAAACCAGTCGGTGGTGACGGGTCCGAGGCGGAGCCGGGCGGGGCCGGAGCCCGGCCGGGCGAACGTGAACCGGCCGAGGTCGTCGACCGGTCGGGCCCGCGCCGGCCCGCGCACCCGCTCCAGGACGACCTCGACCGGGCCGCCCACCAGCACCTGACCGTCCAGCCGGCCGTGGGCGGCGACCACCTCGACGGCGAGCGACCCGTCGCCGACCTCGAACACCAGCACGCCGCCGGGGTGCGCGGGTCCGCGCAGGCCGACCGGTTCGGCGACCGGTGGGTCGAGCAGTTCCGCGCGGACGGCGCCGGCGCCGGCGAACGAGGCGAAGGACAGGAGACCCTCGAAGCGGCCCGCCGGTGGACCGGCGCACCCGTCGAGGGCCATGCGCAGCTCGTCGAGCAGCCGCGCGTCCGGTCCTTCGGTCACGGTGCCAGGACCCACCAACGGCCCGCTGGATACATCAGGTCGTACCGAACGCGGCGAGACACGCCGCTGTCAGGTGGGCGTCCGCGTCGGGGGCGAGGTCGGCCAGCGCCGCCGCCGGTGACACCCCGGCCGCGATCCGCGCGTGCAGCGCGGTCATCACGTCGCGGGTCGTGGCGGTGTCGGGCAGCGCGCAGACGGCGGCGACCAGGCTGCGGGTCCCGTGCGTGAGCAGCGTCGCCGACAGGCCGAGCAGCCCGTCGCCGGCGTGGATCCCGACACCGGTGTGGCAGCCGGAGAGCACGACGATCGCCGGCAGGCGCGGCACCCGCTCCAGGTCGAAGACGTACAGCGGACCGTCGGCCAGCTCCAGCGACGACCACAGCGGGTTGTCGGGCCGCACGCGGGCGTGGCAGGCGAGGTGCGCGACCGGGGCGCCGTCGAGCGCGGTGGTCACGGCGGCGGCGGTCGCCGCCGGTCCGGTGAGCAGGGACGCGCCGGGGTAGTGCGCCGCGACCGCGACGGCCTCGGGCGCGGCCTCCAGCAGTCGCGGACCGGACACCACGACCGGCGGCCGGACCGGCGACCCGGTCGGCGCTGCCGGTGCGGTCGTCTCGGCCGCGTGCCACCAGGTCGCCGACGGTGCGACCGCGACCGGACGGCGGGCCAGGCACGGCAGCAGATGCCAGGGGACCGCGTGCAGCGCGGCCGGCACGACAAGGACCACCGGCCCCTCGCCCCGGAACAGGTTCAGGACGACGTGATCGAGCCGCCCGAGCGCGCGTCTCATCAAATCCACGCGATCGCCGCGACCGGCGCGGAAGCCCCGCGGTGTGATCAGCGACCGCAGCGCGGACAGTGCCGTGGCCGCGGCGTCGACCACCGCGGCGGCCGGCCCGAGCGCGAAGAGCCGGGCCCGGCCGGCGGCGAGCCGCACGCCGACGAGGTGGCCGTCGACCTCCGCGAGCGCCACCAGCGTGCGCCCGGCGAGCGCCTCGCGCAGCGCGGGCAGGTCGGGAATCCGGCAGCCGCCGTCGCCGCCCGCCGCGAGCCGCAACTGTCTACTGTGGACGGTGCGTTCCAGGTCGCGCTGTCGACGCAGTAGATCAGTCGTGTCGTCGCCGGCGACCTCGCGCTCGCGCACCAGCGTGCCGACCTCGCGCAGTTCGGCCAGGTCGGCGGCGAGATCCGGCCGGTCGGGCGGGCGGGCCGGCAGCCAGGTCGTGGAGCCGGCACGGACCCGCTCCATCCAGTCGAGCGCGCCGGCCGCCGACCGGTTCCGCAACGCGGCGCGCAGGCCGAGACGCGCCAGGTCGGCCGCGTGCACGGCGACCGCGGCCCGGGCGTCGGCCGCCGCGAGCGAGGACCGGTGCCGGCGCAGGTCGGCGAGCCCGGCACGGATCCGCCGGGTGGCGACCGACCGGTTGCCGGCGGCGAGAGCGCACCGGGCGCCGGCGTACGTCGCGAGCATGCGGATCTCGAAGATCCCGAGCCGATCGGACCGGCGGGCGCACTCCCGCGCGAGCCTGGCGGCCGTGTCCCGGTCGCCGTCGCCGGCGGCCGTTTCCGTTTCCTCCTTCTCCACCTTCTCGGCGGCGGCGATGGCGGCGAGCGCGAAGGCTGCCGCCGCACCCCGCGCGTTGCCGGCGGCGTCGAGTTCGGCGGCGAGCGTCGTCAGTTCGTCCGGATCGTTGCCGTCGCGGCAGCGGAACACCTCGAGCCGGGCAGTGCGTTCCCAGCCGGCGAGGCCCTGCGCGGCGAAGAACGACCGGGCCCGTTCGGCGAGTCCGGCCGCCGACTCGCGGTCGCCGTCGAGCATCCGGGCGCGGGCGCACAGCAGCCACGTCTCGGCCGCCTGCATGTGGTTGCCGGCGGCGGCGAGGCGGTCGGCGGTGGTCAGCGCGAGGTCCGTCGCCTCGGCGTTGAGACCGGCGGCGAGCAGCACCTCGACCCGGTCGATCGCGACCTCCGGCGCGGAGTGGCCGAGCGCGTCGAACTGCTCGGCGGCGAGGTCGAGGTAGGTGAGCGCGCGGGGCAGGTCGCCGCGGCGGGCGTGCGCCCAGCCGAGCCCGTGATAACTCTCGGCGACGCCGAACGGGTGGCCCTCGCGCTCGAAGATCGCGCCGGCCTCGGTGTAGTCGGCGACCGCGCCGTCGCAGTCGCCCAGGTGGATCCGGATGACGCCGCGGTTGACGAGCACCTTGGCGACGTCCATGCACTGATCGAGGACCGGCAGCGCCAACTCGTACGCGGCGAGCGCGGCCTTCTGGTCGCCGGTGCACTGGTGGATCACCGCGCGTTGCAGCGCGGCGTGGGTCTTCGCACGCGGCGGACCGGTCCGGTCGACCTCGTCGAGGTGGGCCATCGCCGCCTGCGGCCGGCCGGCGATCGCGACGACGACGGCGAGGCCCAGGCGGGCGTCCGCTTCGAGGTCCGGGTCGCCGCCCGCGCCGGCCAGGGCCCGGGTGAGGTCGTGCTCGGCCAGGTCGATCTCGCCGAGATGGCGACGGGCGCGGCCCCGGATCGAGAGGACGCGGCTGAGCCGGGCCGGATCCGTTTCGCCCGCGGCCAACCGGGTCGTCGCCGCGACGACCGCACGTGGATCGCGACTGGTGTCGGCTCGAAGCCGGTCGATGTCGTCCACGGGCGGATGGTATGTGGCGCGCGCTGTCGCTTTCCTTCCACATGTGTCCGGGGTGCCTCGGGCGGGTCCGGTCAGGCCGCCAATCCGAGTCCCAGTGCGACGGCCACCACCCCGGTCGCCAGCGCGAGTACGAGCGCGCAGAACACCGTGATCTGCTGGCGGCGGGTCATCACCCATTCCTCCCGCAGCGCGATCCCGGGCGGAAGCGGGTGATCGATCGGGTGATCGACATCGTCGGCCATCATTGTCCGACGATAAACCTCTCGCCGCGGGATCCGGGGATTCCGGACGCCGATCGTCCGGAACCGGCGGTAGCGTGCCGCCATGGCTATCGCACGCTTCCCCAGCTTCGTCATCGACTGCGCCGACCCCGGTCGGCTCGCCACGTTCTACGGCACGCTGCTGGGCTGGAACGTCAAGATCTCCGACGACTGGGGCGAGATCCGGTCGGACGACGGGCAGTGCATCTGCTTCCAGCCGGTGGAGAACTACAACCCACCGGTGTGGCCGACCCAGTCGGTGCCGCAGCAGATGCACCTCGACGTCATGGTCGAAGACTTCGAGACGGCCGAGCCAGCGGTGCTCGAACTCGGCGCGACCAAGCACGAGCACCAGCCCGGCGAGACGTTCCGGGTCTACCTCGACCCGGCCGGCCACCCGTTCTGCCTCTGCATCTCGTAGAGATTTTCAGGGTTCGCCGATGGTGATCACGACGGCGCCCAGCCGCTGCTCGGTCTCGACCCGGCGGTGGGCGTCGGCCGCTTCCGACATCGGGTAGACCCGGTCGACGATTGACCGGATCTTGTCGGCTTCGATCAGCTCGGTGAGAGTCGCCAGGGCCTCCGTTGTTTCGGGGGCGAAGGCCACGGTGACGGTCTTGTCGGTGAAACGGGTGGTCAGCACCGAGCGGACGAGCACCGACAGGCGGGGATTGCCGTTGAGATAGCGCCCGCCCGGGTTGAGCATGCCGATGAGACGGCGGTACGGGCTCGCCGGGACCATGTCGAAGATGACGTCGAACCTGCGACCCGCGGTCGTGACGTCGTCGGTGGTGTAGTCGATGAAGTCGCCGGCTCCGAGGCGTCGGACGAGGCTCTCCTTGATCCCGTGGTCGACGGCGGTGACCTGCGCACCCATCGAGTTGGCGAGCTGGACGGCATGGGCGCCGATGCTGCCACCGGCCCCGAGGATCAGCACCTGCTCCCCGGGCCGGATAGCCGCGCGCCGCATGAAGTGCAGCGCGTTGAGGCCGCCGAGCGGGACGGCGGCGGCCTCGTCGAACGTCATGTTCCGTGGCTTGGGTGCGATGGCGGCGCGCTCGGAAAGGGCGACGTACTCGCCGTAGCCGCCCAGACGCAGGCCGGCGGAGCCGTAGACCTGGTCGCCCGGTGCGAAGCGGGTGACCCGCGCGCCCACCGACACCACCTCACCCGCGAAGTAGCCGCCCAGGATGCGCCGTCTCGGCCTGCTGACCCCGACCGCGATCCGCAGCGGCAACCAGAACCACTTCACCGAGTACCGGAAGCTCCTGAACTCGCAGTCGGACTTGGTCGCCTCGGCCGCCCGCACCCTGATCAGGACCTCCCGGTCGCCCGGGACCGGGGTGGGCACGTCCGCCAGGCGCAGAACGTCGGGCTCTCCGTAGCGGGTGTAGATGACGGCCTTCACGACGTCATCGGATCGGCTCGTGGGCCGTGCTGTCAAACGCGGAACGCCTCGACGTTGCGGGCCAGCCAGTCGGCGAAGGTGCGGGCGGGTCGGCCGAGGACGCGCTCGACGTCCGGGCTGATCCGCTGCTCCCGCGGAGTCGGCGCGCCGAGGATCGCCAACGTGCCGTCGGCGACGGGCTCCGGCATGAACGTGACCATCTGGGCGCGGGCCTCCGCCGCCGACTGCTCCACGAACCGCACCGGCTCCCCCAGCGCCGCCGCGATCGCCGCCGCCCGCTGGCGGGGCGTGCTCACCTCCGGCCCGGTGAGTTCGTAGACCTGGCCGGCATGCCGGCCGTCGCGCATCGCCGCCGCCACCACGTCGGCGATGTCGGCCGGGTCGACCACGGGGACGCCCACGTCGCCGAACGGTGCCGCGACCGTGCGCGCCGTCCGCACCGACTCCGCCCACGCGAACGCGTTGGACGCGAACCCACCCGGCCGCAGCAGCACCCAATCCAGACCCGAACCGCGCACGGTGTCCTCCAGGACGCGCAGCGGGGCGTGCGACACCGAGTCCGGCCGGGTGCCGGCGGCCTGCGAGGAGAGCAGGACCACCCGCCGCACCCCGCCGGCCTTCACGACGTCGAGGATCGCCGGCCCGTCGAGGTGCGCCCCGGCGCCGGAGACCAGCAGGAAGAACGCCTCGGCACCGGACACCACCGGGCGCAGGCTCTCCGGGTCGGCCAGGTCGGCCCGATGGTGCGTGACGCCCGCCGGCATTTCCGCCGGTGCGTTGCGCGAGACCGCGCGCACGTCCGCGCCGGACTCAGCCAGCGCCCGCACGAGCGACCGTCCCACGTTGCCCGTCGCTCCCGTGACCACGAACATGTTCCACCTCTTGGCTAGATGACCATCGTCCCGGGCGACGCTACTATCCTCGGTATATTAGGTACCTAGAGGAAAGTGGCTATCCGGATGGATCCCGAGCAGGCCTGCCCCATCGCACCCGTGGTCGACATCGTGTTCAGCCGGTGGACCACACCGATCCTGTGGGCGCTCCACGAGTTCGGGCGGCAACGCTTCGTCGAACTGGAGCGGCGGCTCACCACGATCACGCCGAAGGTGCTCACCCAGCGGCTGCGCCAGTTGGAGCGCGACGGCCTGATCACCCGCACCTACCACGCGGAGATGCCGCCGCGGGTCGAGTACGAGATCAGCGACCTCGGCCGCAGCCTCGGCCCGCTGTTCCACCACCTGGCGACCTGGAGCACCGAGCACCTGCCGCACGTCGACAAGGCACGGGAGACATACGACAGCCGGGTTGCATGATTATGCGCTCAGTCGTATATAGTTCCAGCTGTGTCCAAGGTGCTGACTTCCCTGCCCGTCGCCCAGCGTGTCGGTATCGCCTTCTCCGGAGGGCTCGATACCTCGGTAGCGGTCGCGTGGATGCGCGCGAAGGGCGCGGTGCCCTGCACCTACACCGCCGACATCGGCCAGTACGACGAGCCCGACATCGCCTCGGTGCCGGAGCGCGCCACCGCCTACGGCGCGGAGATCGCCCGGCTGGTCGACTGCCGGGAACTGCTCGTCGAGGAGGGGCTGGCGGCGCTCGCCTGCGGCGCGTTCCACATCCGGTCGGGCGGCAAGGCGTACTTCAACACCACGCCGCTCGGGCGTGCCGTGGCCGGCACGCTCCTCGTCCGGGCAATGCTCGAGGACGACGTGCAGATCTGGGGCGACGGGTCCACCTTCAAGGGCAACGACATCGAGCGCTTCTACCGGTACGGCCTGCTCGCCAATCCGTCCCTGCGCATCTACAAGCCGTGGCTCGACGCCGACTTCGTCACCGAACTCGGCGGGCGCAAGGAGATGTCGGAGTGGCTGCTCGCGCACGGGCTGCCGTACCGCGACAGCACCGAGAAGGCCTACTCCACCGACGCCAACATCTGGGGCGCCACCCACGAGGCCAAGCGGCTGGAGCACCTCGACGCCGGCATCGAGCTGGTCGACCCGATCATGGGCGTGCGGTTCTGGGACCAGTCCGTGGAGATCCCGACCGAGGACGTCACCGTCACGTTCGAACGGGGCCGGCCGGTCGCGATCAACGGCAAGGAGTTCGCGTCACCGGTCGACCTGGTGCTGGAGGCGAACGCCATCGGCGGCCGGCACGGCCTGGGCATGTCCGACCAGATCGAGAACCGGATCATCGAGGCCAAGAGCCGCGGCGTCTACGAGGCGCCCGGCATGGCGCTGCTGCACATCACGTACGAGCGGCTGGTCAACGCGATCCACAACGAGGACACCGTCGCCAACTACCACGGCGACGGCCGCCGGCTCGGCCGCCTGCTGTACGAGGGCCGCTGGCTCGACCCGCAGGCCCTGATGGTGCGGGAGTCGTTGCAGCGCTGGGTCGGCACCACGGTCTCCGGAACGGTCGCCCTGCGGCTGCGCCGCGGCGACGACTACTCGATCCTCGACACCACCGGGCCGTCGCTGAGCTACCACCCCGACAAGCTGTCGATGGAGCGCACCGAGGACGCCGCTTTCGGCCCGGTCGACCGGATCGGCCAGCTGACGATGCGCAACCTCGACATCGCCGACTCGCGCTCCAAGCTGGAGCAGTACGCGGGCCTGGCGATGGTGGGCGGCCCCGACCCGATGCTGATCGGCGCCGCGCAGATCGCGTCGACCGGCCTGATCGGCGCGATGTCGGCGGGCGGCGCCGAGGCGATCGCGTCGCGCGGCGCCACCACCGGCGAGGACGACACCCTGCTCGACCAGGCCGCGATGGAGGCCGGCACCGACTGAGGCCGGCACCGACTGAGGCCGGCACTGGCGCGGCCTCAGGGCGGGTCCGGGCTTCGGCCCGGCACCGCCAGCGCGACGTTGGTCATGCCCACCAGGGCCAGGCCCCCGGTCGCCAGCCAGAACCCGATTCCGAACCGGAAGAGATCGCGGACGCCCGGGTAGTACTCCCAGCTCCGGATCGGCTCGCCCGCCGCCGACGGGTCGGAGCCGGTGACGCCCCGCCGGAGCACCTCGGCCACCAGTTCGGTGGCCTGTTCCCGGGCGAGCAGCGTGGCCGCGAGCAGGGCCAGGCCGCCCGTCAGCGCCAGCCCGGCGGTGATCGCCGCGCGCCGCCGGGTCACCCCGGATGCCGCCACCGCGAGCGCGGCCACCACCAGAACCAGCGCGGCCCACCCGAACGGTTGCGGGCGCAGCGGCGACGGCCGGTCGCCGAGCAGGTCGACCACCTCGGCGTCGCTGAGCCGCCGGGGCGGGCTCGTCGCGTCGTCGGCCCACGCCACGTCCGGCCGGCCGCCGGTGAGGATGTCGGTGCCGGTCCAGGTGACCCGCCACGTTTTACGCAGCTCCGCCGCGTCGGCGCCGGTGGCCTCGTCGCCCGAGCACGACGCGCTCAGGAACGGCAGGAGCACGCAGAGCAGGACACCGGCCAGCCCGACCGGGCTGCCGAAGCGGCGCACCCCGTCGCGGCCACGGCGTCGTCTGGAAGCGATCGCGTCGGACTCCATCGACCCGATGCTATGGCACGCGGAGCCGGCCTCAGCCGCGGAGGAACGTCAGGAGCGCCTCGTTGAACTCGTCCGAGTGGCTGATGTTGCACCCGTGCGGTGCGCCGCGCAGCGCGACGAGTTGGCTGCCGGGGATCGCGGCGTGGGTGCGTGCCGCGGAGCCGTCGAAGGGGACGGTGCTGTCGCCGTCGCCGTGCAGGACCAGCGTCGGCAGGGTGGCCCGCACCAGGTCGTCGCGGAAGTCGGTGTTGCCGAACGCGGCCAGGCACTCCAGGGCGGGGAGCCGGCCCGCCTCGCGGCACATGTCCAGCGCCTCCATGCGCTGCGAGTCGGTGACCTTCAGCCGGCCGTCCACCGAGAAGACGTCGGTGACGAACCGGTCGTAGAAGGCTTCCCGGTTCGCGGTCAGCGACGCGGTCATCTTCGCCGCCGTCGCCATGCGCATCGGGCCCTCCCGGTTGTTCGGCGTCCGCATCAGGTACGGGGTGACCGATGCCGCGAACACCACGCTGCGCAGCCGCAGCCGGCCGTAGTCCCCGAGGTAGCGGGCGACCTCGCCGCCGCCCATCGAGAAGCCGACCAGGGTGGTGTCGTGGAGGTCCAGCTCGGTGAGGATGGCGTGCAGGTCCTCGGCCAGCGTGTCGTACGAGTAACCGGTCAGGGGCTTGTCGCTGCGGCCGAACCCCCGCCGGTCGTAGGTGACGGCCCGGTACCCGGCCTTCCGCAGTGCCGGCACCTGGTACATCCACGACCGGCCGGTGAGCGGCCAGCCGTGGATGAGAACGACGGGGCGGCCGGTGCCGCCGGTGTCGTCGACGTGAACGGTGGTGTTCCTGAGCACGCCGCGGTGCACGACGATCTCCCCCATGATCCAGGTATGCCCTGGTGACGCCGCCCTACACCCCGGCGCGGGCGGGCTGTCCGACCAGTGCGGCGAGCGCGGTCCGCACCTCGGCCGGCTCTGCTGTGCGTCCGAAAATCTTTGCCACGTACCCGTCGGGCCGGACCAGGACGATCTCGCCAGCTGAGGCCACCGCGCGCACCCGGTCGCCCCAGCCCTCGGGGGCGGTGCCACCGACGAGCACGAACCGGCCGCCCCGCAGGTGCTCGTAGAGCCGCGTGCCGTCGGCCAGGTCGAGGTCCGGCATGCGGCTGCCGACCCGCGGGTCCTCGCCGCGCGGCGCCGCGTACCGGAACCCGATGGCCGAGATCCGGCCGGTGAGCCGGCGCCGGATCGCCGGCACGCGCAGCGCGAGACCGCCGACGACGCCGCGGACCGCGCGGCCGACGCGCGAGCGCAGCATCGCCATCCGGATCATCGTGCCGCTGATCCGCAGCACCTCCGCGCCGACCGGGTGCCGCTCGGCCTGGTACGTGTCGAGCAGCGTCTCCGGGGCACCCCGGAGCACGGCGGCCAGTTTCCAGCTCAGGTTCGCGGCGTCCTGGAGGCCGGTGTTCATGCCCATCCCGCCCGCCGGCGAGTGGACGTGCGCGGCGTCGCCGGCCAGGAACACCCGGCCGACGCGGTACTCGGCGACCTGCCGCTCGTCGCTGTGGAAGCGCGACAGCCAGCGCGCCTCGGAGATGCCGAAGTCGGTGCCCAGCGCCCGCCGGGTGATGGCCCGGACCTCGTCCAGTTCCAGCGGGGTGTCGTCGGAGACGTCGCTGCGGCGGTCCCAGGCGAAGATCCGGTACCAGCCGTCGCCGAACGGGGCGAGGAACACGAACTCGGAGCCGTTGCCGTCGACCGTCAGCGTGTCCGGCGGGGTCTCCCGCAGCCGCACGTCCGCCAACATGATCGACTTCAGCACCGACCTGCCGGGGAAGGCCTGGCCGAGCGACCGGCGCACCGCGCTGTGGAAGCCGTCGGCGCCGACCAGGTAGTCCGCCCGGTACGTGCGGTCCTCGGTGATCACCGAGACGCCGGTGGCGTCCTGGTGGACGTCGACGACCGTCGTGCCGTACTCGATCGTGACGCCGGCCGCGACCGCGCGGGCCAGCAGCACCCGCTCCACGTTGTACTGCGCGGTGACCAGCATGTACGGGAACCGGCCGGGCAGGCGACCGAGGTCGACGTGCACCCGCTCGAAGAGCCGGATGTCGGAGACGTGGCCGGCGCCGGTCCGGTCGAGCTCCTCGACCAGGCCGCGGGCGTCGAGCACCTCCAGCGTGCGGGCGTGCACGGCGAACGCGCGGGACAGGTTCGAGACCCGTCCGTCGCGCCGCTCCAGCAGGGTGACGGCGACGCCCGCCTCGGCGAGGTCGCCGGCGAGGAGCAGTCCGGTGGGGCCCGCGCCCACCACGATCACGTGCGACATGTCGGCCTCCTGGGTCAACAAGTGTTTGCCAACGTCTGTTGGCATAACGTACAGCGGGCCTCATGGCGTGTCAACACTTGTTGGCCTACAGTCGTTGGCATGACTTCGGAGACAACGCCGCGCCGGTCCGACGCCACCCGGGCGGCGATCCTGACGGCCGCGCGGGAACGGTTCGCGGCCGACGGGTACGAGCGGGCGACGATCCGCGCGATCGCCGCCGACGCGCGCATCGACCCGTCGATGGTCATGCGCTACTACGGCAACAAGGAGAAACTGTTCGCCGCCGCGGCCGAGTTCGACCTCCGCCTCCCCGACCTCGCGGCCGCGCCGCGCGACACGGTCGGCGCCCGGCTCGCCGGCCACCTGGTCGACCGCTGGGAGAACGACGAGACGCTCATGGCCCTGCTCCGCGCCGGCGTCACCAACCCGGCCGCGGCCGAGCGCATGCGGCAACTGTTCACCGCGCAACTGGGCCCGGCGGTGGCGGCCCTGGCCACGAACCCGGCCGAGGTCCCGCTGCGGGCCGGCCTGCTCGCGACGCAGGCGCTCGGGTTCGCCCTCACCCGGTACGTGCTCCGGTTCCCGCCCGTCATCGCCATGGACCGCGCGACGGTCGTCGCCTGGCTCGGCCCGACGCTCCAGCGCTACCTGACCGGCAGCCCGGAATAGTTCCCGACCTCTCAGCGATCCACGATGGTGCGGGCGGAGGGAATCGAACCCCCTGAGCCGAAGCAGCCGGGTTACAGCCGACCTCACCTCTCCAACGGTGACGCGCCCGCGTGTGATGCATCAGGGTGACCGGGGGGAGTCGAACCCGCCGCCGCTGGATCCACAGTCCAGCGCTCTACCGTTGAGCTACGGTCACAGTGCCCGCACCTGGACTCGAACCAGGGACCTTCGGTATGTCGAACCGGTGCTCTCGCCACTGAGCTACGCGGGCGGTGTTGTTTCTCTGGTGCGCGGAGGAGGTGGGATTCGAACCCACGACGGGCGTTTGCCCGTACGCCGCTTCCAACGGCGTCTCCGTAGCCGGCCGGCTCCTCCAACGTGCTTGACGACAAACATGCGTGCCCTCGGCGCGACTCGAACGCGCACATGACCAGCATCTCGGGCTGGCGCCTCTCCCAATTGGGCTACGAGGGCGGAAAAGAGCCATCGGTCAGACTCGAACTGACCACCTCGGTCGTACCAGGACCGCGCTCTCCCAGATGAGCTACGACGGCATGAATACAACAAAAACGCCGCCCGAACCCCGATGCGGGTGGGCGGCGTGAGCGCGTTCCGGTGCGCTTACGTGTGCCACCCGGTGGTGGTGTGTGCGACAAGTGAATAGGCGAACATGCTCACCACCGTAGACTCCCCCACCCCCGCCGCCAACCGAATATCCGCTCCGCTCCCTGGCATGAATAGGGGGTTTCCGCGGCGGCGCCGGCCGCGAGGATCATGGCCATGTCTGTTGTTCTCGCCCCGCCGATGCTCGTGGTCGCACCGCGGCGCACCGCCCCGCCCAGCGTCCACGTGATCGCCGTCCTGCAGTACCTGGGCGGTGTCGCCGCGCTCGCCGCCGGCGCGCTGTTCGGGTACCTGGCGGTCGTCGCGGGCCGTGACGTCCAGACCGAGGAGGACTTCTTCGACCCCACCACGATCGCGATCGCGTTCGGTGTCCTGGCCGGCGTGCTGGCGCTGTCGGGTCTGGTCGCGATCCTGCTCGGCCGCAAGGTTCAGCGGGGACGCCAGTGGGCGCGCGTCGTGGTGCTGATGCTGAGCCTCATCAGCGCGATCAGCATCGTCGGCTGCATCGTCCTCTACCAGGCGGGCGTGTGGACCGCGATCGGCGTCGCCTACCCGGCGCTGTGCGCGGGGCTGCTCAACACCCGCGCCGCCCGGTCCTGGTTCCACCTCGGCGACTGGTGATCCCGGGGTCAGAGGACGACCAGCTCGGTCGGCAGCGTGTTCATCCGGTCGGCGCCGTCCTCCGTGCACACCACGATGTCCTCGATGCGGGCACCGTGCCGGCCCGCCCGGTACACGCCGGGCTCGATCGAGAATGCCATCCCGGGCTCCAGCGGCCGGTCGTTGCCGGCCACGAGGTACGGGTCCTCGTGGCCGTCGAGGCCGATGCCGTGGCCGGTGCGGTGCAGGAACTCCGGGCCGTAGCCGGCCTTCGTGAGGAGGTCGCGGCAGGCCGCGTCGACGTCCTGCGCCGCGACACCCGGCCGCACCGCGACCAGCCCGGCCAGTTGGGCCTCGTGCAGGGCGGCGTAGTACTCCGCGAAGTCGGCCGGTGGCCGCCCGCCGGCGACGTAGGTGCGGGTGCAGTCGGAGCAGTAGCCGTCGGGCATCGTGCCGCCGATGTCGACGACCACCGGGTCGCCCGCCTCGATCACGCGGTCGGACGTGTGATGGTGCGGGCTGGCACCGTTCGGCCCGCTGGCGACGATCGTGAAGTCCACCTTTTCGTGCCCGGCGGCCCGGATCGCGGCCGCGATGTCGGCGGCCACCTCGGCCTCGGTGCGCCCGGGCCGCAGCCACTCCCCCATCCGGGCGTGCACCGAGTCGATGGCCGCACCGGCCCGGCGCAACGCCTCGACCTCCTCCGGCGACTTGCGCAGCCGCAGTTCGCGCAGCACGTCACCGGCCAGGGCCTGCGCCACGCCCGGCAGCGCGGACCGCAGCGCGAGGACCTGCTCGGCCCACATCCGGTTCGCCAGGCCCACCGAGGACGCACCGGGAAGCGCGGACGCCACCAACGGATACGGGTCGGTGCCGTCGAGATGATCGGTGATCGTCACGCCGAGGCCGCCCGCCGGTGCGGCCTCCGCGTCGGGACGTTCGAGACGCGGGACGATCAGCGTGGCCGGCCCGTCGACGGGCAGCACCAGCAGGGTGAGCCGCTCGGTCGGCTTCGCCGCGTACCCGGTGAGGTACCGGAGGTCGGAGCCGGGGCTGAGCAGCAGCGCGTCGAGGCCGGCGGCCGCGGTGGCGGCCCGGGCGGCGTCGAGCCGGTCGATCGTGTACATCAAGCAACCCTAAAGCGCCTCGAACCAGCGGCGCACCCCGGCGGGACTGCCGGATCCGAGCGCCACCATCAGCGCCAGGCGGGCCTTCGACGCGGCCAGCCCCCGGGCGCCGATCGCACCCACGGTGGCCGCCAGGAAGTGGCTCTCGGGCGGGTCGGTGGTGACGCCGGCGCGGCAGCGGGAGGCGACCACCACCGGGATACCCCAGTCGGTGAGGTCGCTGATCGCGGCGAGCAGCGACGTCGGGACGTTGCCGTTGCCCGTCCCCTCGATGACGACGCCGGCCGCGCCGCCGTCGACCACGGCCGTGAGCACCGACGCCTCCATGCCCGGGTAGGTCCGGATCAGCGCGACGTCGGTCGCCGGCTCGCCGGCCGCCCGGGGTGGGCGCGGCGGCGGCGCGCCGAGCGGTTCCACACCGGCACCGGCCCCGCCGCCGACGACGCGGCCCACCGGCGGGTACGGCGCCGACGAGAACCCGGCGACGGCGGTCGCGTCGACCTGCGTGACCCAGCGCGCGGCGTGCAGGTCGTCGTCGACGCACACCACCGCACCGGCCAGCCGTAGCGCCGGATCGCGGGCGGCGACCAGCGCGGCGGCGAGGTTGCGCGGGCCGTCGGCGCCGAGTTCGTCGGGCCGGCGCGCGGCACCGGTGAACACGATCCCGGCGCGGGCGGCGGCCGGCCCGACGAGCAAATCGGTGAGGAACGCGGTCTCCTCGATCGTGTCGAGCCCGTGCGTCACCACGACGCCGTCGTACCCGTCGTCGAGGACGGCCGTGCGCACCGTCCGGGCCAGCATGAGCATCGTCGACGACGTCATGTCCCAGGCCGGCTCGGTGAGCACGTCCATCGGCTCCACGGTCCCCTTCCCCGGCGGCAGGTCCGCGAGGAGCTCGGCCGCCGAGCGCAGACCGGATCGGCCGTACGCGATGACGTCGCCGGTCGCGATCAGGAGCACCCGCGGCATCAGCGCTGTCCCGCCGCCATGATCTTCGTGAGGGCGTCGACGATGAACTCCTCGGCGCGGGCCTTGTCGATTCCGAGCCGGTGCAGCGGGCCGTCGCCGTCCTCCTGTTCCAGAACGGCGAGCAGGATGTGCTCGGTGCCGATGTAGTTGTGGCCCAGCCGCAGCGCCTCCCGGAACGTCAGTTCGAGCGCCTTCCGGGCCGGCGGGTCGAACGGGATGTGCCCCGACCGCGCCGGACCCGGCGGCGGCAGCGTCGCCACCACGGCCTCGCGGGCCGCCTCCAGCGTGACGCCCTGCGCCTCGACCGCCTTCGCGGCAAGCCCTTCCGGGACGTTCAGCAGGCCGAGGATCAGGTGGCCGGACTGGATGGTGGGGCTGCCGTTCGTCCCCGCCTCGTGCTGGGAGTCGACGACCACCTTGCGGGCCCGGTCGGTGAACCGGGCGAAGTTCATCGAGGTGGCCGCCTCCTCGGACTTGGGCACGAAGCGCTTCTGCGCGGCCTGCTTGGAGACGCCCATGCTGCGGCCGATGTCGGTCCAGGACGCGCCGGAGCGGCGGGCCTGGTCGACGAAGTGGCCGATGAGGTGGTCGGCGAGTTCGCCGAGGTGGTCGGCCACCAGGACGGCGTCGGTCAACTGGTCGAGGGCGTCGGTGTGCACCTGCTTGATGGTCAGGATCACGTCGTCCAGCCGCACCGGCGGCGGGATCGGCATCGGGTTCGTCATGTCGTCAACCTTAGGTTGACGGTGCCGGATCGTCAACCCGAGGTTGACGATCGAATCCATGGCACGCTGTACCGGTGACGCTGCTCCTGGTCGATGCCGCCAGCCTCTACTTCCGGGCCTACTTCGGCATTCCCGAGAAGGCCGCCCTGGCCCCCGACGGATCGCCGGTCAACGCGGTGCGCGGGTTCATGGACATGGTCGCCCAGCTGGTCCGCACGAGACGGCCCGACCGGTTGGTGTGCTGCCTCGACGCCGACTGGCGACCGGCGTGGCGGGTCAAACTGCTGCCCGCGTACAAGGCGCAGCGCCTCACCGGCGCCGGCGGCGAACTGGTCCCCGACGGGCTGGTGCCGCAGGTGCCGATCATCGAGGAGGTGCTCGACGCCGTCGGGATCCGCGCGGTGGGCGTCAAGAACTACGAGGCCGACGACGTGATCGGCGCGCTCGCCGCCCGCGAGCCCGGTCCGGTCGAGGTGGCCACCGGCGACCGCGACCTGTTCCAGGTCATCGACGACGCCCGCGGTGTGCGGGTCCTCTACTGCGGCCGCGGCGTGGCCAAGCTCGAGGTGCTGGACGACGCCGCACTGCAGGCCAAGTACGGCGTGCCGGCCAGCGGCTACGCCGACTTCGCGGCGTTGCGCGGCGACCCGAGCGACGGCCTGCCCGGCGTCGCCGGCGTCGGCGAGAAGACCGCCGCCCGGCTGATCACCCGGCACGGCGACCTCGACGGCCTGCTCGCCGCGCTCGACGACCCGGCCGCCGGGTTCGCCCCCGGCCTCAAGGGCAAGCTGGTCGCCGGGCGCGAGTACCTGGTGAAGGCGCAGAAGGTGGTCAAGGTGGCCGTCGACGCGCCGGTGCCGGCGATCGACTGCACGATGCCCCGGGTCCCCGCCGACGCGGAGCGGTTGTTCGCCCTCGCCGAGAAGTGGGGCCTGGCCAGCCCGGCGCGGCGGCTCGTCGACGCGCTAGCCCACGCCGAGTAGCTCGCGTAGGCCGGCCAGCCGCAGCACCAGCAACGGAACCGGGCTCGCGACGACCACCCGCACGTCGGCGTCGTGCGCGGACGCCTCGACGCGGTAACGCTCCAGCGTGCGGGCCACCGAGGTGTCGAAGTAGCCGACGCCGCCCAGGTCGATCTCCACCTGCGGCACCGATCCCGGCGCCCGGGTCCACATCGTCTCGGCCAACCGGTCGAGCACCGACAGGTCCAGGTCGCCGCGCACGACGAGCCGGAGCACGCCGTCACCCGCGGCTTCCCACCGGGCAAGGTCGGTCGACATGCCGCCAGCATCGGTCGACACGGGTGGATGAATCTAGTGCGCGGAACGCACGCGGTTGTCCTCAGGACGAACCCCTCAGCGTGGCGCTGGGCAACACGCCGTACGTGGCGCGGTAGATCGCGGTGAACCGGCTGTGGTTGGCGAAGCCCCACCGGGCGGCGACCGCCGCCACCGTCGTCTTCTCCGGATCGGCGGCGATCAGGGCGCGGTGGGCGTGGTCGAGCCGGACCCGGCGCAGGTACGCCATCGGCGTCGTGTCGAGGTGCCGGCGGAACGCCAGTTGCACCGCGCGGACGCTGACGTGCGCGGCCTCGGCGATTCCGGCCAGCGAGACGTCCTCGGCGGCGTGGTCGTCGATGTACGCGAGGGCGCGCCGCAGCGTGGTGTCGGACGCGTCGTGCCGGTCCTCGATCGTCGGATCGACGAGCGCCGTGTTCGGGAAGGTGGCCAACGTCGCCGCCGCGAGCAGTTGCGCGGCGCTGTCGACGAGCAGCGGGACGGCGGCGGTCTCCCGGTCGTCGAGCAGGCCGGCGACGTAGCGGCGGGTGTTCCACCAGTGCGCCGCGGCGGCCGGCGAACACGGGTCGAGGCCGGTGAACCGGATCGGTTCGGGCCGCCGGCCGGGCGCCGGCGAGGCCACCCGGGCCAGCAGCCCGGGATCCATGACGCAGCAGGTGATGGCGCCGGGCAACCACCGCAGGGTGTACGGCAGATCGGGATCGGCCACCAGGAAGAGATCGTCGGCGGCGTACCGTCCGTCGACCCGGCCGCAGCACCGCTCCATCCGCGCCGTCGACACGCGGGCGATCACGAGCAGGCGCAACGGATCGACCGCGAAGTCGAGGTGGTTGAACTGCTCGACGGACTCCAGCGCGAAGGGGCCGGCATCGGTGCGCCGGTGGTGGAACCGGTACCGCTCGTCGGTGCAGGTCATCCGCATCGCGGTGCCGTACATGGTCACCAGGTAGTCGTGGATGGCGTCCGCGTCGGTCAGCTCCCGTGTCGTGATGCGCCGTTCGGGCGCCGCCATGGTCGTCAGGCTCCGAGCGTCTCGCCGGGCGACCGTCCGAAGACCTTGCGGTACTCGACCGCGAACCGGCCCGGCGCGGCGAAGCCCCACCGGCGGGCGATCCCGGCCACGGTGTCGCCCCGGGCCCGGTCACCGGCGAGCAGGTCGCGGTGGGCGCGTTCCATCCGGACCCGGCGCAGGTACCCCATCGGGGTCGTGTCACCGTGCCGGGCGAACGCCGCCTGCAGCCCCCGGACCCGCACTCCCGCGGCCGCCGCGACGTCCTCCAGCGTGATCGGCCCGTCGGCGTGGGCGTCGATGTAGGCGACCGCCTGCCGCACCGCGATCGGAGGAACCCGGCCCGCCCCTGGCGTGTAGTCGACGGTCATCGTGCTGTTGGGGAACGCCGCGAGCACGGCCGCCGCCGCGGCCTCGACCACGCTGGACAGGATCAGCGGATTGGACACCGCCGGGTCCGGACCGGCGAAGCTGTCGAACAGGTAGGCCGCGGTCGCCAACCAGTGCCGGGTCAGGGCCGGCGACACCGGTTGCACCCCGGCGAGCCGGAAGTCCCCGGAGTCGACGCCGAGCCGGCCGGCGAGCCGGGTCACCGCCGCCGCCGGCATCTGGACGATGTCGCACGTCACCTGCTCCATCAACACCGCGAGCGGGATGCCCGGCGGGTACAGCAGCACACCGCCCTCGCCGGCCCGGCCGACGTAGCGTCCTGCGGTCAGGTCGAAGCGGCCGCCGGTCACGTCGACCACCACGATCGTCTCGAACGCCTCGGTGCTGACCGCCACCGTCGCCCCGTAGATCATGCGGTCGACGGTGACGCCGCCGGCCCAGGCCGCCCGTGACCGGAACCTGAGCGGGCTGGACCGGCCGAGCAGGCGCGGACGGTTCCTGACGTACCGGCTGCTGATCAGGTGCTCGACCTCGCCGAGATCGCGCGACTCGACCTCGATCCGCCCGACCTCCACCCGGGTGTCCATGCTCCGGGTGTACTCCAGGCGGAAAGCGGACGCCGTCACCCGTGCGGGTGAATGCCGCTCAGGAGTGCGCGGCGGCGCGGTGCTCCCGCAGGATGTGGTCGCCGAAGTCGCAGCCGGGACGGCGCAGCACCGTGTGGGCGTGGTTCCCGCCGTCGTCCTGGTTGTCGTACTCGATCAGCAGCTCACCGGACTGCACGCGGTAGTAGTGGCGGCCGCCCGGGTCGGTGGAGCCCTCCCACGCGAAATGGAGCCGGCCCAGGTCGATGCGCGCGGTCTCGGCGCCGGCCAGGTCCGCGGGCAGCCGGCCCAGGTAGACGTGCAACAGGCGCCACAGCAGTTCGCGCGCCTTCGGGTTCAGCGCCCGCGCGGCCACGCCGGCCGGCTCCAGACCGTCGTCGAGGTCGGCCCGGGAGCCGCTCCGGATGTCGAGCGGCGGTTCGTCGGCCACGATCGCGGCCGACCGCTGCTTCGGCCCCATCTCGGCCAGCAGCGCCCGGGCCACGTCCTCTTCCGGAGCGAGCGGACGCAGCACCACCGCGCCCGCGTGCCCCATGCGCGCCGGGTGCGCGCCGAGGAACACCGGCGTCGGCGCCACGCGGTTGCCTTCGAGCGTCATAGAGACGGACAGGTGGTGACCCTCGAACCGCCAGCCCCACAGGTCGCCCTCGCTCGGGCTGCCGAACACCACCACCGAGTAGTTGTCGCTGCGGCGGCCGTTGCGCCAGTTCTCGGCCCGGTCGAGCACCTCTTCCAGCGCCATCACGGCCATCGCCTGGGCGTAGGCGGCCGGGCTGAGCGCGGCGGCGAGCAGGCGGTGCATGCTCTTGCGTCCGTCGGAACCGAGTTCGCAGAGCGTGGCACCCGGACGCGGTATCGGCGTGTACTCGATCCACCGCCGCTGACCGTCGTCGAACGAAAGGTGGACCTTCTCGCGCGCCTCCGCCGGAATGCCGGCGAGCAGCGCCGACGCCGCCGCGCGCATCGCCCGTGCCGTAGCCATGTCCTCACATTACGGTGAACCGGCAGGTCGCGCCTCGAACATGAGGCAGCCCGCCGCCGCGCTGCGCACGTGGACGAACGCCACCGACGGCTGGGCGAGCACGGCCCGGACGGCCGCCTCCTGGTCCTCACCACCCGGCACGAACGTGATGTGGTCGTAGGCGCGGGCGCCGTCGTGGGTGAACGGGTTGATCATCCGCCGGTCGCGGGACAGCTCCACCGGGTACACCCCGGTGGTCCCGTACCCCGCGCACGCCTCGCTGTGGACGAACACCGGGCCGGCCTCCATCCACGGCGACGGCGCCGTCCACGGCGAATAGGTGATCAACGCGATCCGCTCGTCGGCGTCGGCCGGGCGCAGGCAGCACCGGAGCGGCTCCCAGCCCTCGGCGGCGAACGGCGTCCACGGGTTGCCGAACTCGTCCTCGCCCGCCGCGCGCATCGCCGCGAGCCGGTCGGGGTCGATCGGAAGGAACAACACGTCACTCATGCCAACAAGCCTGGCGCGAACCGGGCCCGGGGTCTGGCGGGATTAGGACCTCGCGTTCTCACCCCACCGCGGAGTACGCGAGGACGCCGCGCCGGACCTCGCCCATCGCCGACCGGGCGGTCTTGCGCATCTGCGCGTCGCCGGCCTCGGACAGTTGACCGAGCAGGTCGAGCACCTGCCGCGCCCAGCGGACGAAGTCACCCGCCGGCATGTCGCCGTCGAGGCCGTGGGCGCTGGTCAGGACCTTGGCCAACGACTCGCCGCGGGCCCAGCGGTACATCGGCCAGACGAAGCCGAGGTCGGGCTCCTTCGTCAGGGCGAGGCCGCGGTCGCCCTCGTCGGCGCTGAGCTTCGCCCAGATCGAGAGCGTCGCGTCGATCGCGTCGAGCACCGGGCCGCGCGGGACCTGGGCACGCTCGTCGGTCTCGCGGCGGGACTCGTACAGGACGACCGACACGGCCGCCGCCAGTTCGGCAGGGCCCAGGCCCGTCCACACGCCGGACCGCAGGCACTCCGCCACGAGCAGGTCGGCCTCCGTCCAGATGCGCGAGAGCGTCCGGCCGGCGTCGGTGACCGCCTCGTCGGCGCTCAGGTAGCCGCGGTCGGCGAGCAGTCCGCAGACCTGGTCGAACGTGCGGGCCAGCGACCCGGTGCGGGCGGCCACCTTGTTGCGCAGCCCTTCCGTCTCGCGCCGGAGGCGCCAGCGGCGCTCGGCCCAGCGGGCGTGCTCCTCGCGCTCGGGGCAGCCGTGGCACGGGTGACCGCGCAGGTCGGCGCGCAGCTCGGCCAGCCGCGCGTCGTCGGCCGCTCCGCCGCGTCCCGCCGCACCCCGTCCCCGCTCGCGCCGCCGTCCCTTCGCCGGTTCCGCCTTGGCCGGGTCGTAACCACGCCCGGAGCCGCGCCGGTCGATCGCGCCGGCGGCACCGGCGGCGTTGCGCAGCGACGCCGCCAGGTCGCGGCGCTCCTGCGGTGACCGCGGGTTGAAATGCTTCGGGACGCGCACCCGCGCCAGCGGTTCCACCGCCGCCGAGAAGTCCGTGGCGGCGATCCGGCCCGCCCACCGGTCCTCGGTGAGCACCATCGGGCGCGGCTCGCCGAACCCGCCCGTGCCCGGGTCGAGGATCACCACGAGCCCGGCCCGGCGACCGGCCGGCACCCGGATCACGTCGCCGACCCGCAGCCGTTCCAGCGACTCGACCGCGGCGGCCCGCTTCTGCGCCGCGCCCTCGCGGGCGAGCGTGCGCTCCCGCTCGGCGATCGCGATGCGCAGGTTGAAGTACTCGTCGAAGTCGCCGAGGTGGCAGGCCATCGACGCGGCGTACTGGTCCATCGCCTCGGTGTGCTTCTGCACCTGGCGGGCGATGCCGACCACCGACCGGTCGGCCTGGAACTGCGCGAACGAGCTCTCCAGCAGCTCGCGCGCGGGGGCGGCGCCGACGTTGCCGACCAGGTTGACCGCCATGTTGTACGACGGCCGGAAGCTCGACCGCAGCGGGTACGTGCGCGTCGACGCGAGCCCGGCGACGTGCTGCGGGTCGACCTCGGGCGCCCACACCACGACGGCGTGCCCCTCGATGTCGATGCCGCGCCGCCCGGCCCGCCCGGTGAGCTGGGTGTACTCGCCCGGCGTGAGGTCGACGTGCTGCTCGCCGTTGAACTTCACCAGCCGTTCCAGCACCACGCACCGGGCCGGCATGTTGATGCCGAGCGCCAGCGTCTCGGTGGCGAACACGGCCTTCACCAGGCCACGGACGAACAGGTCCTCGACGACCTCCTTGAACACCGGCAGCATCCCGGCGTGGTGGGCGGCGAGACCGCGTTCCAGCCCGTCGAGCCATTCCCAGTAGCCGAGCACGTTGAGGTCCTCGGCCGGGATGTCGCGGATGCGGTCCTCGACCAGCGCGCGGATCTCGGCCTTCTCGTCGGGACCGTTGAGCCGCAGCCCGGCGGCGACACACTGCTGCACCGCGGCCGCGCACCCGGCCCGGCTGAAGATGAACAGGATCGCCGGCAGCAGGCCCTCCCGGTCGAGCCGCTCGACGATCTCGTACCGCAGCGGGGTCGCCTTGCGCCGCGACCGGTAGCCGCGCCGGTCGTCGACCCAGTCGAGGCGGCGCAGCTGCTCGCGCGTGTACCGGAGCAGTTCGGGGTGGACCTCGTGGTGCTCGGCCGCCGCCTGGTCGTGGAACAGGTCGAACATCCGCCGGCCGACGAGCATGTGCTGCCAGAGCGGCACCGGCCGGTGCTCGCTGACCACCACCTGGGTCTCGCCGCGGACGGTGACCAGCCAGTCGGCGAACTCCTCGGCGTTGGACACCGTGGCGGACAGCGAGACCAGCGTGACCGACTCCGGCAGGTGGATGATCACCTCTTCCCACACCGCGCCGCGGAACCGGTCGGCGAGGTAGTGGACCTCGTCCATCACCACGTAGCTCAGCCCGTCGAGCGCGGTCGATCCCGCGTAGAGCATGTTGCGCAGCACCTCGGTGGTCATCACCACCACGGGCGCGTCGCCGTTGATCGCGTTGTCGCCGGTGAGCAGGCCGACCTTGGCCGCGCCGTGCACCTCGACCAGGTCGTGGTACTTCTGGTTCGACAGCGCCTTGATCGGCGTCGTGTAGAAGCACTTCCGCCCCTGCCGCAGGGCCAGGAACACCGCGAACTCGCCGACGACGGTCTTGCCGGCGCCGGTGGGCGCGCAGACGAGCACGCCCGAGCCCTTCTCCAGGGCCCGGCAGGCGTCGCGCTGGAAGGGATCGGGCTCGAACGGAAGGCCCGCGGTGAACTCGGTGTAGGCCGGGTGCTCCGCCCTGGCACGGGCGTCGGCATACCGCTGGGCCGGGGTGGTCATGCCCCAAGGCTACGGAAGCGATCGACGCAACGCCTGCGGGTATCCTCGCGGGGTGCGCCGGCGGTTCGAGGTTACGTTCCTGCCCGGCCTCGGCGCCGAGGTCACGGCCGAGGTCGCGGAGCTGTCGAAGAACGCGGCCGCGCGGCCCGTTTCGGGCCGCGACGACGCCCTCGAGGTGACGCTGGAGAGCGCGGCCCGGCTGCTGTCGATGCGCACGGCGGTGGCGGTGTCCGAGGTGCTGGCGTTTACCGTCCCCCGGCCCCGGTCCCTGCTCAGCGGCGAGTACCTGCCGCTGATCGCGGCCGCCGTGCGGCGGGTGAACGGGGCGCGCTCGTTCCGCATCGAGGCCGCCGGCTCCGACTCGGCGGTCTTCGCGAGGCTGGCGTCCGCCCTCTCCGACGCCACCGGCCTCGTCGCCGACCAGGCCGACGGTGACGCCGTCCTCCGGTTCCGCCGCTCCCCCGACGGGTGGGACGTGCTCGTCCGGCTGACCGGCCGCCCGCTGTCGCACCGGCCGTGGCGGGTCCGCAACGTGCCGGGCGCGGTGAACGCCACGATCGCGGCGGCGGTCGCCCGCCAGGTCGGCGTCCGCCGCGCCGACCGCGTGGTCAACCTGATGTGCGGATCCGGGACGCTGCTGATCGAGCGCCTGCTCGCCGGCCCCGCCCGGCGCGCCGTCGGCGTCGACCACGATCCCGACATGCTCGCCGCGTGCGCGGAGAACCTCGCCGCCGCCGGCGTACACGCCGACCTGGTCAAGGCCGACGTCACCGCCACCGACTGGCAGGACGCCGGCCCGTTCGACGTCCTCCTCGCCGATCCCCCGTGGGGCACGCTCGTCGGCGACCATGCCGGCAACGAGGACCTGCACCTCGACCTGCTGCGGCGCGCCGCCGAGGCGGCCGCACCCCGGGCCCGGCTGGCGGTGCTCACCCACGAGATCAAGCGGATGGAGCGCTGCCTGCGCCGCACCGAGAACCTGTGGCAGGTGGCAACCGTGACCCGCGTGTTCCAGAAGGGCCACCACCCCCGCGTCTACGTGCTGAACCGCGTTTCATGACGGCCGCGCTCGTCGACTTCCAGGGGACGATCGCCCAGGTGGAGGAGCCGCTCCGGCGGGTGATCGGTGCGGCGGCCGCGTGCGGCGTCGACCTCGCCGGCGACACGGCGACGAGGCTCGCGTCGGCGCTGGTCGAGGCCGGGCTGGCGGGCGGGCCGCTGCCGACCCGGGTACCACCGGGGATCCTGACCGCGTGGGAGCGCCGGGACCTGACCGCCGCCGACCACCGCGCCGCCTACACGGGCCTGGCCGCCGGGGTCGAGTCCGGCATCGACGGGTTGCCGACCGCCCTGTACGACCGCCTGCTGACCGCCGACGGCTGGCAGGCCTACGCCGACACCCTGCCGGTGCTGGCGGCCCTGCGGTCGGCCGGCGTGCCGATCGTGGTGGTCAGCAACATCGGTTTCGACGTCCGCCCGGTGACCCGTGCCCTCGGCATCGACGCCCTCGTCGACGCGTACGCCCTGTCGTACGAGATCGGCCACTGCAAGCCCGCGCCGGAGATCTTCCGGGCCGCGTGCGCGCTGGTCGGCGCCGACCCCCGGGACGCCGTGATGGTCGGCGACACCCCGGCCGACGCGGCTGCGGTGACGGTCGGCTGCCGCTGCCTGATCCTGCCGGCCAGCCCGCCGGGGGCCGAACACGGCCTGCGCGCCGTCCTCCCGATGCTCGGTGTCGAGGCTCAGCGGAGGTAGCGCTCGATCGCGTGCCGGATCTGGTCGGGCGTCATCGGGTCGGTGGACAGGGCGCTGTGCAGCACCAGCCCCTCGATGAGGGCGTCGAGTTCGCGGGCCGTCGTCGGGTCGAAGTGCTGCTCCAGCGCCCGGCGGCTGCGGGCCATCCACGCCTGCGTCACCGCCTTCAGCGCCGGGTTGCGGGCCGCCGCCACGTACAGCTCCACGCTCAGCACCAGGTCGCGGCCGGCGGACGCGCCGAGCAGGTCCTCGGCGACCAGCGTGACCACGGCGTCGATCGCCGCCCGGCGGTCTGGCGCGGCACCCATCCGCTGGTCGAAGACCCGGGCGACCGAGTCGGCGTGCCGGGTGAACGCCTCGGCCAGCACCTCGTCGAGCGATGCGAAGTGGTAGGTCATCGACCCCAGCGGGACGTCGGCGACGCGGGCGATCTCGCGGTGCGTCGTGCCGGCGACGCCGCGTTCGGCGATCACCGCGATCGCGGCGTCGATGAGCCGGTCGCGCCGGCCGGGGTCGTGCCGGCGCGGTCGCCGGACCGTCGCGGAAGCACCCATGCGTACGAGCGTACATAGTGAGGGGCGTTACACCGAACGATATGTACCCGTGTACACACGATGTGTACCGTCGTACATATGACCGCAGCACCACCGTCCCCGAGTGCCGTTCGCGCCGCGACCGCCGCGACGTACGCGGCCTTCATCGGCTCGGGCTTCGCGTTCGCCAGTTGGGCGTCGCGGATCCCGCAGGTCCGCGACCGCCTCGACCTCGACTCGGCCGCGCTGGGGCTGGTGCTGCTCGCGATCGCCGCCGGGTCGCTGCTCGCGCTCCCGCTGTCCGGCCCGGTGGTCAGCCGGATCGGTTCGGCCCGCACGGTGACGGCGATGGCCGCGCTCCTCGGGGTCGGCCTGACCACCGCGGCGCTCGGGTCGCTGGCCGGCGTGGTTCCGGTGGTGATCGGGCTGTTCCTGCTCGGCTTCGCCAACGGCGCGTGGGACGTCGCCATGAACGTGCAGGGCACGGTGGTGGAGCGGCACCTCAAGCGGTCGATCATGTCGCGGTTCCACGCCGGCTTCAGCCTCGGCACCGTGGCCGGCGCGCTGCTCGGCGCGGGTGCGATCGCCCTGGACGTCCCGGTCGCCGCGCACCTGGTGGTCGTCGCGGTCGTCGTGGTGGTCGCGGTGGTCTGGTACACCCGCCGCTTCATCGCCGACACCGACGCGCCCGGCGACGAGTCCCCGGTGGACGCGCCGAGGAGCAGCGCCCTGAGCGCCTGGCGCGAGCCCCGCACGCTGCTGATCGGCGTCTTCGTGCTGGCTTTCGCGTTCGCCGAGGGCGTCGGCAACGACTGGATCAGCGTCGCCGCGATCGACGGCCACGGCGTCTCCGCCGCGCTCGGCACGCTGGCGTTCGCCGCGTTCCTCACCGCGATGACCGTCGGCCGCTGGTTCGGCCCCGGGCTGCTCGACCGCTACGGCCGGGTGCCGGTGGTGCGGGCCCTGGCGGCGATCGGCATCGTCGGGGTGGCGATGTTCGTCTTCGCGCCGTCGCCGATCGTCGCGTTCGCCGGCACCCTGCTCTGGGGCCTGGGCTCGTCGCTGGGGTTCCCGGTCGGGATGAGCGCCGGCGGCGACGACCCGCGCCGGGCGGCCGGCCGGGTGAGCGTCATCGCGTCGATCGGGTACTGCGCGTTCCTGGCCGGCCCGCCCGCCATCGGCTTCCTGGGGCACGAGATCACGGTGCTGCGCGCGCTGACCGCCGTCGCGGTGCTGCTGGGCGTCGCGGCGGCGATCGCCACCACCGTCCGTCCGCTGGCACCGACGGAGCACGACGCGCTCGTCAGCTAGAACCGCCGTTGGCCGCGGGCACCTCGGCGTCGATCTTGCAATTGTGCTCGCCCTTTCGCCGGAATTCGCCCGTTTTTCGGCGAGCACAACTGCAAGATCAGCGTCGTTGGGGCGGCCCCGCACTGGCGGACTGAAAGTGAGAAACCGCCTCAAGTTCGGGCGATGCGGGCACAATGGGCGACAGGCGGCCCCCAGGCCGCGAGGTGCTGAGAGGGGGCCGGAATGGTCGGCGCACCGGTGAACGGCGGTTCCGCGCGGCGAATGACCGGATGGTTCGCCGACCTGAAGGTCGGCGCCAAGATCGCGACGGCGCTCGGCGTGGCGATGGTCGCGTGCGGCGCGGTGGCGCTCTTCGGTGGGCTGGGGCTGCGTGACGTCGACGCCCGCTCCACCGAGATCTACGAGGAGAACCTCAAGCCGATCCAGCAACTGGCCGACGCCCAGGACGCGTTCGAGGACGGACTCCTCACTCTGACGCTGATGAACATCGCGACGACGCCGTCGGCGACCGCGCAGCACAAACAGGATCTGTCGAAGGTCGGCGGCATCGTCGACACGCTGTTGCAGGAGTACCAGGACCTCGGATTGACCGCCGAGCAGCAGAAGCTGATGAACGACCTGCGCACCGCGCTCACCTCGTACCGGAAGGTCCGCACCGAACTGTTGATCCCCGCGGCGGAAGCCAGCAACGACGTGGCGTTCGAGTCCGCTTTCGATTCCCAGGCCGCGCCGCTGATCGAACAGATCAAGAACGCCTTCGACGCGCTCGCGGCGTTCGAGGCGGCCAGCGCCGCCAAAGCGTCCGCCGAGGGCACCGCGACCTACAAGGGCAGCCTCACCCTCATGATCATCGTGTTCCTGGTCGGGGTGATCGCCGCCAGCCTGCTCGGGTACGTCACGATCCGCAAGATCACCAAGCCGCTGGCGGAGGTCGCCGACAACCTCGGCAAGATGGCCGAGGGCGACCTGCGCGGCTCGGTCCCGGTGCACTCGCGCGACGAGGTCGGCATCATGGGCGCGGCCCTCAACCGCGCCTCCGGCAGCATGCGCACCACGGTCTCCGCCCTCGGCGACGCGGCACAGTCGCTGTCCGCCGCCGCCGAGCAGCTCTCGGCCACCAGCGCGCAGATCGCCGGCAACGCCGACACCGCGAGCCGGCAGGCCGGCGTCGTCGCGACGGCCGCCGACGAGGTCAACCGCAACGTGCAGGTGATCTCGGCCGGGTCGGAGGAGATGGGCGCGGCCATCCGGGAGATCTCCAACAACGCCGCACAGGCCGCCCGGGTCGCCGCGCAGGCGGTGCACGCGGCCGAGAGCACCAACCAGACCGTCAGCGAGCTCGGCACCTCGTCGGCCGAGATCGGCAACGTGATCAAGCTGATCACCTCGATCGCCGAGCAGACCAACCTGCTGGCGCTCAACGCCACCATCGAGGCCGCCCGCGCCGGTGCCGCCGGCAAGGGCTTCGCCGTGGTCGCGAGCGAGGTCAAGGAACTGGCACAGGAGACGGCGCGGGCCACCGAGGACATCAGCACCCGCGTCAACGCCATCCAGGCCGACACCCAGACCGCGATCGGCGCGATCGGCGAGATCAGCAACGTGATCAACGAGATCAGCGACTACCAGACGACCATCGCGAGCGCGGTCGAGGAGCAGACGGCCACCACCAACGAGATGAACCGGAACGTCAGCGCGGCCGCGCTCGGGGTCGGCGAGATCACCGGCGGCATCGACGCCCTGGCGACCGCGGCCCACCACACCACCGAGAGCGTCGGCGAGGCCGAACGGTCCAGCACCGACCTGGCGCGCATGGCCAGCGACCTGCAGACGCTCGTCGGCACGTTCCGGGTCTGACGCGATCAGCCGACCAGCGTCAGCGCACCCGGCACCGCCGTCACCGTCACCGGCAACGGCAGGGCCCGCTCGCCGTCGGCGTAGGTGGTGATGCCGTCGGCGGCCAGCTCCACCGTGCGCGCCCGGTGCTGCACCACCAGCGGGTGGTCGACGTGCGTGCCGGAGTAGAGGCGCGGCTTGAGCCGGGTCAGCGTGAACCGGGACATCGGCCGGCCGATCACCACGTCGAGCAGCCCGTCGGTGGGGTCGGCGTCCGGGCAGACCCGCAGGCCACCGCCGTAGCTGCCGGTGTTGCCGATCGCGACGATGACCGCCGGCTCGGCGCTGGTGACGCCGTCGAGGGTCAGCGTGTAGGTGCGGGCGCGCAGCCGGGCCAGCTCCGCCATGATCGCGACGTCGTAGCGGCGCGGGCCGCGCGGCCACCGCATCCGGTTGGCCCGCTCGTTGACGATCGCGTCGAACCCGGCGCCGAGCACCGCCCCGAACCAGGTCGGGTCCGGCGAGTCGGGCCCGGTCATGCGGGCCAGGTCGAACGTCCGGCCCTGGCCGGCGGCGAGGCCGCGGGCGATCGCGGCGGCCGCGGCGAGCGGATCGGCCGGAATGCCCACCTCGGTGGCGAAGTCGTTGCCGGTGCCCGCGGGCACCACGCCGAGCGGGGTCGCGGTGCCGGCGACCGCTTGCAGGGCCAGGTGCATCGTGCCGTCACCGCCGACCGCGACCAGGGCCGCGACGCCGTCGCGCACGGCCTCGCGGGCGGCGGTCAGGGCCGCGGCACGATCAGGGGCATCGAGGACGCGCACCGCGTGGCCCGCCGCGCGAAGGCGCGTCAGGACCTCGGCGAGGGCACCGGCGTGCCGCCCCCGCCCGGCCGACGGATTCGCCAGCACCACGACCGACTGTTCCAGGGTGACCGCGAGCGGCGTCACCGCTTCGGGAGTAGTCACGGCCGCAGCGTAGCGCCGTCGGGCCGCGGGGATGATCCCCCGACCCGGCGGCGAACGATGTCAGGTCACGTCGTCGTAGCGGCGGTCGATCGGCCGGGGTGCGGCGATCGTGTCCGTTCCGACCGCGCCGGACGCCGTCACCGGCTCCGGCGCCTCGACCGCACCCGATGCGGTGACCGGGCCGGACGCGGCGATCGGCTCGGACGCGGCGACCGGATCGAGCTCGTCGACCGGCGTGTTGTCGTACGCCAGCGGCGAGATCTCGTCGTCGTCGAGGTCGCCGTACTCGGCCCGGTGCTTACGGGCGCGCCGCTTGTCGTTGAGGAACGCCAGACCCACCGCGGCGAAGTACAGCCCCGACAGGCAGATCGCCAGCGCCGACATGCCGAACGGGTCGCCGGTGGGCGTCGCCACGGCCGCGAACAGGAAGAACGCGAACACGACGATGCGCCACCACTTGAGCATCCGGCGCGCGCTGAGCACCCCGGCCACGTTGAGCAGCAGGGTCGCCAGCGGGAATTCGAACGCCACCCCGAAGATCAACATCATGCCGGTGACGAACGAGATGTACCGGGTGATCTCCAGCGTGGTGGTGACGTCTTCGTTGGCGAAGTCGAGCAGGAACTCCAGGCCGAACGCGATCACGTAGTAGGCCAGCACCGCACCGAGCGCGAACAGCGGCGCGGCGGCGGCGGCGAACGCGTACGTCCAGCGCCGCTCGTGCCGGTGCAGGCCCGGCGCGACGAACGCCCACAACTGGTACATCCAGAACGGCGCGGCCACGATGAGGCCGCACCACATCGCCACCTTGAGCCGCAGGAGCAGCAGGTCGGCGACGCCGAGCTGGACGAACCCGCACTTCCAGGTCTCGGTGTCGGGGTCGTGCGTCTTCAACCACACGGACTGGTCGAAGTCGCAATAGGGCTGCTGCAGGATTTCGAGGACGGGCTTGGCCAGGAACCAGCCGACGACCATCCCGAGCACGATGGCCACACTCGCCTTGAACAGCCGGTCGCGCAGCTCGTACAGGTGCTCCATGAGGGTCATGGAGCCGTCGGCGGCCCGTTCGAACTGCCTCTTGCCGCGCCGGCCGAAGATCGCCAGGCGCACCGGCTACCGCTCGCGTGCGCGCTCGACCGGGTCGTTCACCGGCGGCGGCGGAGCGGGACGCTCCTCGGTGGGCGACAGCGGTGCGCGGCTGGTCTGCTGAGCATCGGCCTTCGCCTGGACGTCGTCGTCGGCCAGGCCACGGGTCTCGGCCTTGATGATGCGCAGTGACCGGCCGAGGCCACGCGCCGCGTCGGGCAGCCGCTTCGCTCCGAAGAGGAGGATCAGCACGACCACCAGGACAATGATGTGCCAGGGCTTGAGTGCGCCCATGGATCCCACCTCACATCGTCGGGGTACTGCAGGTCAGGTTTCCGAACCATCCTACGGCCGGTGCGGCGTTGCGCCACCACCGCGGTTGTCGAACACGAGGTCAACTCGCCTCGACGGCCGCCTTACGCGCGGCCCGGGCCTCCACCTGCTCCTGAATGCGCAGAACCGTCTCCTGCATCTCCTCGGCCCGCTTCTGCAACGCCAGGACCGGCTCCTCCAGCGTCCTGGCCTGATCGAGGCGCACCATGAGCGAACGCTGGACGCGGCGCAGCCGCTTGAGCCGGCCGAGCAGCATGCCCACGGCCACGAACAGCACCAGCAGGCCCAGCAGCGCAATCGCGCCCGAGATCCACCACGTCACGACAGAAGACCCTAATGCACCGCGGCGTTGGTCGCGCGGAGCGCGGCCGACGCTGCGTCAGACGCGATTCTATGTCGACAGCGCGTCGGTTGCCGGAATCGCCGCGTCGTCGGCCACTTCGCCCGCCGGCCAGGCCGCGGCGTACGCGTCCAGTGCCGCCCTGGCCTCGCCACCGACCACCGCGACCAGTTCCGGCGGCGCGACGACCGCGACCTCCGGCCCGAGCCCCAGCACGAGCCGCCGTGCCCAGCCCAGGTCGGCCGCCCGCAGCGACACCAGCCAGTGGTCGTGCTCGCGGCGGACCTCCTCGCACGGGTAGTACTCGGTGATCCACCGGGCCGACCGCCCCACCCGGAGCTGCACCAGCGGCAGGTCGGGCGTCGGTTGGAACACGCCGTCGCGGATGTCGTGCGGCACGGCCTGCGGCGGCGGCGCGGACGTCTCCTCGGTCTCGGTGTAGGCGTCGATGCGGTCGATGCGGAACATCCGCACCGCCTCGGCCCGCCGGCACCACGCCTCCATGTACGCCTTGCCGCCGACCACGAGCACCCGCATCGGGTCGACGACCCGTTCGGTGGTCTCGTCGCGGGTCGCGGTGTAGTAGGTGATCCGCAGCGCGCGGCCCCGCTGGACGACGCGGCGGAACTCCTCCAGCCGGTCGGCGTTGCCGGCCAGCCGCACCGCCACCGGCGCCTCGGCGAACTCCCCCGCCGCGCTCTCCAGCTTGGCCAGTGCCCGCTCGATCGCCTCCCGGTGGCCGACGCCCGGCGTCTCGGTGAGCATCCGCAGCGCCACGATCAGCGCCAGCGCCTCGTCCTGGTTGAGCCGCAGCGGCCGGTTGATGCCGGCGTCGTAGGTGATCGTGACGCGGTCGCCGTCGAGGGCCATGTCGATCAGGTCGCCGGGGCCGTAACCGGGCAGCCCGCACATCCACAGCAGTTCCAGGTCGTCGCGCAGTTGCTTGTCGCTGACGCCCAGGTCGTCGGCGGCCTCGTCGACCGGGATGCCGGGCCGGGCCAGCAGGTACGGCACCAGGTTCAGCAGCCGCCCGACGCGATCGGTGCTGCTCACGCGATCGCCCCGCTTCGCGGTGCGATGCGTTCGCAGGGCACTGAGCTGATGGTTCGCTCGCACAAGTGCTCGCTCACGCGCGTCCCCCCGTCGTTGACGGGACGCGGCGCTGCGCCGGCGCGATCGCCGGATGCCCGGCGGACACCTGCTCCAGCCGGGCGATCACCCTGTCGCGCAGCGCGGGCGGTTCGAGGACGAGCACGTCGGCGCCGTAGCCGACCAGCCAGCCGGCGAACCCGTCGGCGTCGGCGAACGGCAGGGTGACGCGGTCGCCGGTGGGGCCGGGCACGATCTCGGTGGCCCACCGTCGCACGCCGGCCGCCCGGTCGGGACGCACGAGCAGCGTGGCCCGGTGGGTGCGCTCGACCGGGCCGGAGAACCGCGCGACGTAGCTGATCAGGTCGAGGTCGGCGGGTGGCTCGTAGGTGCCGGCCCGGCCCGACCGACGGATCCCGCCGACGACGCGGCTGAGCCGGAAGCAGCGGGCGGCGGCCCGGTCGAGGTCGTGCCCGACCACGTACCACTTGCCCCGCCAGCACACCACGCCCCACGGCTGCAGGCGGCGCGTCGAGGTGGTGTCGTGCTCGGGCGGGTGGTAGTCGAAGGTGACCGGCTGGCGCGCCCGCACCGCCGCCGTGAGCGGCTCGAACGCGGGGTCGACGTTGACCACCGGCTCGACGCCCAGCGTGGTGGTCGGATCGACGTCGACGCCCGCCGCGCGCAGCTTCGTGAGCCCCGAGCTCGCCGCCGCGGCCAGGCCCGCGTGCCGCCACAGCCGGGCCGCGATGCCGACGGCGGCCGCCTCCTCGGGTTCGAGGTGGATGTCGGGCAGGGCGTACTCGCGACGCGCGATGCGGTAGCCGGGTTCGGTGTCGAAGACGCTGGCGTTGCCGATCTCCAGCGGAACGCCGAGGTCACGCAGTTCGGACTTGTCGCGCTCGAACTTGCGCTGGAAGGCGTCGTGTTCGCGTGGATCGTCCGGATCGTGCTCGTAGCCCGGCACCGTTGCCGCGATTTGCGCGGCGGTCAGGAACCGGCGGGTCGACAACAGGCAGATCACCAGGTTGACGAGGCGCTCGGTACGGCCACGGGACACCCCACGACGCTAGCAGCGCGGGCGCCCAAATACCTTCGCCCACGCGTGCCTTAGCGTGACCATCGTGATTCATTGGCGGTCGGGGACGGTTCTTTCGGTCGGGCGCTCCTGGGACGGCGCCCTCGAGGTCGATGTACGTGTCGACTCCGATACCGTGCGTGCTCTCGCGTACCCGTTGCTGGTCGGCACGCCGATCGTCGGCGACCGGGTGCTGCTGAACGTGAACGCGCTGTCGCTCGGCCTCGGGACCGGCGGATACGCGATGGTGGTGGCGCTGCCCGACCGGCTGCCGCCCGACGCGTCCTTCGCCGGCCACGCGGTCAAGGCCCGGTACACGCCGTTACAGCCCGTGGTGCTGGCGGCCGACGAGGAGGCTTCTCCCCTGCGGTCCGTCCTGTCCGCGGCCGACGACCTCGGCGGCGCCCCCGTGGTGATCGCCGACCTGCACTCCGCGTTACCGGCCGTGCTCGCCGGGGTGATCGCCACCCGCCCCGCCACCCGCGTCGCCTATGTCATGACCGACGGCGGCGCGCTGCCCGCCTGGTTCTCCCGCACGCTGTCGGCGCTGCGCCCGCTGCTGGTCGGCACGGTGACCACCGGCCAGGCCTTCGGCGGCGACCTCGAGGCCACGAACCTGCACGCCGGCCTGCTGGCAGCGGTGGTCGGGCTGGGCGCGGAGGTCACCGTGGTCGCGCAGGGCCCCGGCAATCTGGGGACGGGCACCGCGTGGGGCTTCTCCGGAGTGGACGCCGGTGCCGCGGTGAACGCCGTGGGCGTGCTGGGCGGCCACCCGATCGGCTCGCTCCGCATCTCCGACGCCGACGCCCGCCCCCGTCACCGCGGCGTCTCCCACCACAGCCTGACCGCCTACGGCCGGGTCGCCCTCGCACCCGCCGACCTGGTGGTCCCGGCCGGCCTGGACCCGTCGTTGGGCGTGGCGGAGTCCCTGAAGCCGCTGACCGGCCGCCACCGCGTGGTGGAGATCCCGGTCGACGGCCTGGACGAGGCCCTGCGCGCCCTACCGGTCAAACTCTCGACGATGGGCCGTTCCCTGGACGCCGACCACGCCTACTTCCTGTCCGCCGCCGCCGCCGGCCGCCACGCCGCAGCGCTCCTGTAGCTCGCCCGCTAGGCGAGGAGGATGACGGCGGCCCAGGCGGCGAGCATCGCCACCAGGGCGGCGACCAGGACCCACGTGGGGATCTTGTGGCCGCCCTGGCGGTTGCGTTCGATCTCGGCGACGAACCGGTCGCGGCGGCGTTGCCAGAACCCGGGCCGCCGTGTCGGTGTCGGTGTCGGCCCGGGTTCCGGTTGAGGCTCGTCGGTCACATGCTTG